>JACKJV010000015.1 GCA_020637775.1 Brucellaceae bacterium
GGCAAGCGATGCCGACGCGCTGGCCATGGCCGGGCAGGGGAGCCTTTACCCCGACCACGTGATCTTTCTGGGCGTCGGTTCGGTCGTGGCGAACGATGACGAGACGGCAGCGGATGTGGCAAGGCGCTTTGCCGATGCCGGTCTGCCGGATCCGGTTTCCATCCTGTTTCCGGGCAAGGGCGTGCTCATGCATGCTTCGGCCAATGCCGGCGCACAGGCGCTGGCGCGTTGCCTGGCCGAGGTCACCACGCGCATCCCGGCAGGAACCGCGCTGACCTGTCTCAGCGATGCGCAGAATGCGGAATTGCTCGACTGGGATGCGGAGAAGTACCGCCAGGCGCTGAACCGCGACCGGGCAGGGGCCTGACGATGAGCGATACGGCTCTTTTCGTCGGGATCGATGTCGGAACCTCCGGCGTTCGCGCCATCGCCATCGATGCGGCCCGGGCGGTTGTCGCGCAGGGCGCGGCGCGCATGGATGCCTTTGGAACGGATCACAGGTCTCCCGCGATCTGGCGGGCAGCGCTCGAAACCGCAATGGAAGGCCTTTTGCAATCGATCGATCCTGCCGCGATTGCAGCGCTCAGCGTCGACGGCACATCCGGCACGATGGTCCCGGTGGATGGCGAGGGCAGGCCTGTGGGCCAGCCGATGATGTACAACGACCCGGTTGAAGACCGGGGCGTGGTCGAGACCATCGGGCGCATCGCACCCGAAACGAGCGCGGCCCGCGGAGCCAATTCGGCGCTGGCGCGCGCCATCGTGCTGCAGGACACACAGGGAGCCGTGCGCGTCATCCATCAGGCCGACTGGATTGCCGGCCTGTTTTCCGGTCGCTTCGATACAAGCGACGAAAACAACGCGCTCAAGACCGGCTATGACCCGGTGGCAAGGCGATGGCCCGAATGGATGGACGGAAGCGGCATCGCGCCGGAAAAGCTGCCGCACGTGCGTGAACCCGGAACAGCCACGGCACGGGCAGGGGGCGAACTGGCGCGCAAATTCGGATTACGTGAGGACGCGGCCGTGGTCGCGGGAACGACCGATGGCTGCGCGTCCTTTCTGGCCACCGGCGCAAGCGAGCCGGGCGACGGGGTGACGGCGCTCGGCACCACGCTGACCATCAAGCTTTTCAGCGACACGCCGGTTTTTGCCCCGCAATACGGCATATACAGTCATCGGCTTGCCGGCGGCTGGCTGGCCGGCGGTGCATCCAATACCGGCGGCAACGTGCTGGCATCCCATTTCACTGGCGACCGGATTGCAGCGCTGTCGGCCGGCATCGACCCTGAAACGCCGACCGGGATGGATTATTATCCGCTGGCAAGACCGGGCGAACGGTTCCCGGTCAACGATCCCGCCATGGCGCCGCGCATGGAGCCGCGCCCGGCAGACGATGCCCTGTTCCTGAAGGCCATGCTGGAAGGCATCGCGAAAGTGGAAGCGCTGGCCTATGCCAGGCTGGCGGAACTGGGTGCGCCAAGGCTGACCTCGATCCGGACTGTCGGCGGCGGCGCATCAAACCCCGTGTGGACGGCGATGCGGACCCGCATGCTGGCGTCGGCTCAAAGCCTGTCCTTTCGCTCGAAGCCGCTTCTACGGCACGGCCTTTGCTGGCCATGAAGGGCGCCTCGCGATGAGCAGCGCGGCTAACCTGGCAAGCCTCGCGCCGAGATCGTCCGGCGGCGAGCTGTTTTTCGTTGACCAGTCTGGCGTGCTGCATGACGGCACCACGGTTTATCCGGCGCCATAGACGCGCTCGGACGCATCATGGCGGCCGGCAAGACAGTGGTTCTGCTTTCCAATTCCGGCAAGCGCGCCGCAGCCAATATCAAGCGCCTGAACCGGCTCGGCTTCACGCCTGACCTGTTCAGTGCCTTCGTAAGCTCCGGCGAGGTGGCCTGGCATCTGCTCAGGCGCGATCTCGACAGCGGCACCATGACCACTGGTGCACGCTGCCTGCTGCTTGCACGCGACGACGACCGGTCGGCCATCGAAGGGCTCGGCTTTTCGGAGGCGGCGACAGGCGCCGACGCCGACGTGATCCTGCTGTCGGGCAGCCAGGGCGACCGCATGGCCATGGACGAATACCGGGCCATTCTCGAACCGGCGGCCCGGCGTGGTGTGCCATGCCTTTGCACCAATCCTGACAAGATCATGCTGACGCCCACCGGGCCGCATTTCGGTGCAGGCGCCATCGCTGACGCCTACGAGGCCATGGGCGGTGCGGTGCGATGGATCGGCAAGCCTTACCCTGAAATGTATCACTACGCCCTTGAAGTGGTTCAGGCCGAACCAACACCGGCCGTCTGCTGCATTGGTGACAGCGTGGAGCACGATATTGCCGGCGGCGCCGGAATAGGGCTTTCAACGGCACTGGTACGCTCCGGCATCCTGGCTGAAATGACCGATCATGCGCTGGACGGACTTCTGCGCCAGCACGCTGTGCGACCGGACTACATCATCGACCGGTTTTCCTTCGGGGACATGCAGTAACGGCAGGCGGAGACCGCCGGCATAGCTTCCGGCGCCAAAATTCGCTCGGCCGATTGAAATGCAATTGTCGCATAAGATGGATTATGGAACTATTAGGTATGTGAAACAGTCGAAAACGCACGCGGCAAGCTCACGCCTTGAGTTCGGCCACGGTCGCATTCGCCGCGCTGATCAACGCAGCCGTTCCCGCTTCGAACACAGCATCATGGGCACCCGCGGCAGCCCAGACCGTTTCAAACCGTTGCAGCGTCGCGTCGGCAAAGCACGGAATTTCGATCTTGTGGCCGATCGGCGAAACGCCGCCGATGGCAAAGCCGGTCTGATCACGGATCAATCGCGGATCGGCGCGGCCAAGCTCTTCGCCTGCCAGCGCAGCCGCTTTCGCAAGGTCCAGAGTATTGTCGCCAGCCACCAGGAACAGATAGAGCCGCTCGCTCGTCTGTCCCTGGAAGATCAACGATTTGACGATTTGCGCCACATCGCAGCCGCATTGCTGCGCGGCTTCGCCCGCCGTGCGCGTGCTCTCGCCCATGCGCCGCACCTGTATGTCCAGGCCGGCATCTTTCGCCGCCGCTTCCACCCGTGCAATGCTCTTGCTCATTCAAGTCCTCCGCTATCCGCATCATCCGCAACGGGAAATTCCAGCACGAGACCGTCATGGGCCGGCTCGACATTGTGCGGCGTCTCGGCCATCACGGTCGCATAATCCAGCGGCACATGCATATGCGTCAGCACCGCATGAAGGGGCTTCAGATGATCAATCCAGTCCAGTGCCTCGCCCAGTGAAAAATGGCTGGGATGGCGCTTGTATTGCAGCGCATCCACGATCAGGAGATCGAGATTTTGCAATCGCTCCAACGTCTTTTCCGGAAAAGCTGATACGTCGGAACAATAGGCCAAGGGTCCGATCCGGAACGCCAGCGAATGTATGTCGCCATGCTTCTGGACCAGGGGTTCGAACGTGATCGAACCGCCGGCGCCGTTGATCGTGAAAGCGTCATAGTGGCGTATGGGATGGCGCCGCAGGATCGGCGGATAGGAGGAACCGGCCGGCGTATGGAAACAGTAGCCGAAGGCTTCCAGCAAGCGATCCGTCGTTGCATCGTCGGCCCAGATATCCATCAGCCGCCGCTGGGTGATGACATAGCCGCGCAGGTCATCGATGCCATGGATATGGTCGGCATGGGGATGGGTATAGACTGCGCCATCCAGTGTATCGGCGCCGGCGCGAACCATCTGCTCGCGGAAATCCGGACCCGTGTCGATCACCACACGGGTGATGCCATTGGCCCCGATTCGCTCGACCAGCGCCGAAGCCCGGGTCCGCCGATTGCGCGGATTGTGCGGATCGCAAGCACCCCAGTCACCAGAGATCCGCGGTACCCCAGGCGACGAACCGCAGCCCAGGATCGTGAAGCGCAGCGTATCGGCCATGGTCGTCCTCAGAGGGCCGGCATCTTGGAGAACAGGCGAAGGCAGTTCGCGGTCGTGGCCTCGGCCAGCTCCATTTCCCTCACACCCTTGCATTCAGCCAGGACACGCGCCGTGTTGACGACAAAGGACGGCTCGTTGCGCTTGCCCCGGTGCGGCGGCGGCGCCAGATAGGGCGCATCGGTCTCCACCAGAAGCCGCTCCAGCGGCAGGTCGCGGGCAATGTTACGGATTTCCTGGCTGTTCCTGAACGTCAGGATTCCGGAGAACGACACATGGCCGCCCAGTTCGATCCCCGTTTCGGCCAGTGCGCGGCCCGACGAAAAACAGTGCAGAATGAAGGGAAAGGCGCCCTTCCCTGTTTCCTCGCGAAGGATCGCGGCCATGTCGTCGTCCGCGTCGCGTGAATGGATGACCAGCGGCAGTCCCGTTTCCCGCGACGCGGCGATGTGCTGGCGGAAGCCGGCAGCCTGTGCATCACGCGGCGACTTGTCATAGAAATAGTCAAGGCCGGCCTCACCAATGGCGACGCATTTGGGATGGTCCGCCAGAGCGACGAGATCGGCGGCCGTCACATCGGTTTCTTCCCCCGCATTGTGCGGATGGGTGCCGACCGAGCAGAAGACCGGTTCATGGGCCTCGGCAATCGCCCTGATGGCGTCGAAGCGGCGCACGCGCGTGGATATGGTCACCATGCGCTTCACGCCGGCGTCCAGCGCGCGTTGCACGACCTCTGCCCGTTCCGGCTCGAAATCCGGGAAGTCGAGATGACAATGGCTGTCGATGAGTACCGGCGTTTCCGCCATGTCAGGCCTGCTCCTTGTCCACGTAGCGCGGGAAAACGCCTTGCGGCGCGGGAAGTTCGGTTCCCGGCACGAGACGGTCCTCGAGATTGGCGAAGGCGCGTGCATCTTCCGGCACCGCGACGAGATCCAGCAGTCGCGCACAGGCCGCCGGCATGACGGGCTGCGCCAGGATGGCAATGCGGCGCACCGTCTCGGCCACCGTGTAGAGAACCGTCGCCATGCGCGCCGGATCGGTCTTTCGCAGAACCCAGGGCGCCTGGGTGTCGATATACTTGTCGGCCTCGGTGACGATGGCGAAGATGGCTTCCACCGCCTTGTGAATGGCCTGACGGTCCATCGCCTCGCGCGCAGTCTCCAGGGCCTTCGCGGCGGAAGCGATCAGCGCCTCGTCTTCCGCCTTCAGATCGTCATTGGCCGGAACCGCACCACCGCAATTCTTGGCGATCATGGACAGTGAGCGCTGCGCCAGGTTGCCCAGTCCGTTGGCAAGGTCGGCATTGGTGCGCTGGACGATGGCCTCGTGGCTGTAGGAGCCGTCATTGCCGAAGGGCACTTCCCGCATGAAGAAGTAGCGCACCTGGTCGAGGCCGTATTCCTCCACCAGGGCGAACGGGTCGACCACATTGCCGACCGACTTGGACATCTTCTCGCCCTTGTTGAACAGGAAGCCGTGGGCATAGACACGCTTTGGCAACGGTACGCCGGCGCTCATCAGGAAGGCCGGCCAGTAGACGGCATGAAAGCGAACGATATCCTTGCCGATGATATGGAGTGCCGGCCAGTAATTCCAGCGCGCGGCGTCGGCATCGGGAAAGCCGGCGGCGGTAATGTAGTTGGTCAGGGCGTCGACCCAGACATACATGACATGCTTGTCATTGCCTGGCACGGGAATGCCCCAATCGAAACTGGTCCTTGAGATGGAAAGGTCTTTCAGCCCGCCCTTGACGAAGCTCATCACCTCGTTGCGTCGCTCCGAAGGCGCCACGAATTCCGGATCGTCGGTGTAAAGCTTCAGCAGCTTTTCCTCATAGGCGGAGAGGCGGAAATAGTAGCTTTCCTCCTCCACCCATTCCACCGGCGAGCCCAGCGGTTCCCGGCGCACGCCATCCTCCCCGACGGTGGTTTCGCCCTCGTCGAAAAAGGCCTCCTGGCGCACCGAATACCAGCCGCCATAGGTGTCCAGATAGATGTCGCCATTGGCCTCCATCCGCCGCCAGAGTTCCTGGCAGGAAATGCGGTGGCGCTCCTCGGTTGTGCGGATGAAATCGTCATTGGAACAGCCCAGCACCTCGACCATCCGGCGGAAGACCGCGGAGTTGCGATCAGCCAGTTCGATCGGCGCGATACCTTCCTTCGCCGCCGTCTGCTGCATCTTCTGGCCATGCTCGTCGGTACCGGTCAGAAAAAAGACATCCTTGCCGTCCTGTCGGGCGAAGCGCGCAAGCACATCGGTGGCGATGGCCGTGTAGGCATGGCCAATATGCGGCACACCGTTGGGGTAGAAGATCGGCGTGGTGATGTAATAGCTGGACGTGGACATGATACCCGAAACGCTCCCGCACTGGGGGATTGATTGTCAGGCGCGGGATAACGCAATTGCGCCGCGATTGCCAGTGCGCAGGGCCCGGTTTTGCATTCAGCGATGGATGGCCGCATGCAGCCGGTGGAGAAGGCCGCTGACATGCTGGCGCTTGTCGAGATTGTAGGTTTCCCGCTCGATGATGGTCTGGCGTGTTTCCTCCCAGAGGCGGGCAAGACCGTTTGCCGCGATCGTGTCCCCGGCCCTGGCCGCCTGAACCGCATCGCGCCCGAGGCGGTCGCCGACATGGCGGTTGAACAGGTCGAGCGCGATCTCCGCATCGCGGCCGGCCAGCGCCTGGGCAATGCGAATCGCTTCCCCCGTGTCAAAGCGCGGCTGGTCGAGCAGCCGGTCGACCGCCTCGGCCACATCCAGCCCGCCATGACGGGTGAGCAGCAAGGCATTGCGCACGCTGCCTTCCGCCAGGTCGATGAGCCGCTGGCGTGCTTGCGGCTCCTCCGGGGCATCCTCATGAAGGACGGAAAGCGCCTGCAAGAGGTCCGTTTCCTCCAGCGGCCGCAGCCGGTGCACCTGGCAGCGTGAACGGATGGTCGGCAGAAGGCGTCCCGGCGCATGGCTGACAAGCATGAACAGCGTGTCGCGCGGCGGCTCTTCGAGGCTCTTGAGAAGCGCATTGGCGGCCGACGTGTTCATCTGCTCGGCAGGATCGACGATCACGACGCGCCAGCTTCGGTCATGGGTCGTCATCGACAGGAAGTGGCCGAGCCGGCGGATTTCATCGACTGTGATGAAGTTCTTGTAACCGGTGCCGGTGTCGCGAGGCGGTCGCGTGAGATGCAGCACGGCGGGGTGCGCACCGCTGGCAATCTGGCGCCAGACGGGATGCGCGGGGTTCGGGCGGACCAGCGTTTCCGGTGCATTGGGCCGGTCACGTTCGGTCAGCATGTGGAAAGCGAGATGGTAGGCGAATGTTGCCTTGCCGATCCCCTGCGGCCCGGTGAGCAATGCGGCGTGATGCATCTTGCCGGTCCGCCAGGCGCCCGCAAACCAGGCAGCCGCCTCGTCATGCCCCACGAGATGGGGATTTTCTGCCGGCTCGGGAATATCGGGCAGGCTGTCGGCCTGCTCCGGCGCCAGACGCTCGCTCATGGCCTGTCACGCATCGGCATCGGCGGAAATTTCGGCCCGCGCCGCTTCCAGCAGGCTGGCGACGGCGGCGCGAATGTCTTCTGCCACGGCATCGGCATCGCGGCTGGCATCGACGATCCGGCAGCGCTCCGGCTCGGCGCGCGCGATTGCCAGGAAGGCCTCCCGGCGCTCCTCATGGACCCTCGCCTCCTCCTTCTCGTAGCGGTCGGCACGATCTCCGGCGGCGCGACGGGCATGCGCACGCTCAAGGCCGAGTTCGGCGGGCAGATCGAGGATCAGCGTCAGGTCGGGGATCATGCCGTTGATCGCCACCTCTTCCAGCCGCCGCATGAAATCCGGATCGAGCTTGCCCGTCACGCCCTGATAGACCCGCGAGGAATCCATGAACCGGTCGCACAGGACGATCATGCCGGCGTCCACGGCCGGGCGGATCACCTGTTCGACATGGTCGGAGCGCGCCGTTGAAAACAGGATGGCCTCCATAGCCGGGCCGAAATGCTCCGCCGCGCCGGACAGCAGCACATGGCGCACCGCCTCGGCTCCCGGCGAACCGCCTGGTTCGCGGGTGACCAGAACGCGATGGCCGGCCGAGCGAAGCCATTCGGCCAGACGCTCGATCTGGGTGGTCTTGCCGCCCCCCTCGCCGCCTTCAAACGTGATGAAAAGCCCGTCTGGCACCTGTGTCGGCCTCTCTGCGTTTGCCTCGCGAACCTTGTCTTAGTGCGCGTGGCCGCCAGCGTCCATAGCCGCCGGCTGTTCCGGCAAACCTCGCGCCCGCGCGCCGGCCCGCGGCGGATCAGACCCATGCGAACCGCCCGCTATCCGCGCAACCAGCCGATCATCAATTCCTCGATGGCATCCACGGCGCGCTGCTGAAGCGTGCCCTTGCCAACGCTTTCTGCGGCAAAGAGTGGCGTTTCCTGACTCAGCGTATCGCCGATCCACACCTTCAGGGCACCGATGGGCGCGCCCTCCTCGACCGGCACGTCAACCGGACCATCATAGACGATGCGCGCGATCAGCCGGTCGCGATTGGTAATCGGAACGAGGATGGAGACCGCGCCTTCCGCCCGCAGGGCCACGCCGGACTTGGCGCCGCCATACAGATCGGCCTCGCCGATGATCTCACCGGCCTTGAAGATCTCCTTGCTCTCGAAGGCGCGGATGCCCCAATCAAGGATCTTGCGGGCCTCCTCCGCGCGCTGCCGGTCGGTCTTCATGCCCGACATGGCGACGAAGATCCGCCGCCCCTCGCGGTTCACCGAGCCGACGATGGCGTATCCGCTTTCCTCGGTGAAGCCGGTCTTCATGCCGTCGGCGCCAATATCCATGCGCAGCAACGGGTTGCGGTTGCGCTGGAGGATCTTGTTCCAGGTGAACTCGGTCTGGCTGTAATAGTGGTAGTATTGGGGATAGGTTTTCCAGATATGGAGCGCCAGCCGGGCAAGATCCTTCATCGTGACAACCTGCCCCTCGGCAGGCAGGCCCGTCGAATTCCGGAAAACCGAGTTTTCCAGCCCGATCTTGCGGGCCCGCTCGGTCATCAGCCGCGCGAAATTCTCCTCCGATCCCGCCATGCCTTCCGCGATGATGATGCAGCCGTCATTGGCCGACTGCACGATGACCGCCTGGATGAGATCCTCCAACCGGATCTCGGACTTCACCTCCGCGAACATGGTCGAACCGCCCGAAACGGCCCCGCCGGTTCGCCAGGCATTCTCGGAGACATAGAACGTGTCGTCCATGGACAGCCGGCCGATGCTGAGCGCATGAAACACCACTTCCATGGTCATAAGCTTGGCCAGCGAAGCCGGGGGAACCGGCTTTTCCTCGTTTTTCGCGAAGAGAATCGACCCGGTTCCGGCATCGATCATGTAGGCCGTATCGGCCGATGTTTCGAAAAGCTGCGCATTGGCCGGCGCAAGGCTCACAAAGAAAACCGCCCATCCCAGCAGGATGGTGCGATGGATCGCCTTTAGCATGTTCATCGGTTGTGTCTTGTCCGCCCTGGTTCATTGCGCCCCTCGAAAGGCTAGCAAGATGTGGCGCAGACAATCAACCGTATCGGCCGGCGATCACAATGAAATTTCAGTCGCGAATGAAAAAGGCCTCGCTTGCCCCCGCATCCCATGCCGCATGCAACACCGCATCCGGGTCCTGACCTTCCCCGACCCGCAGGGTGAGCACATGCGAGCCGCCATCGGCTGCGCTGAACGACTGCAATTGCGCACGCCCATGGGCCTTCAGGGCATTCGCGACCGCCAGCGCCGCCGCGCGGTTGCCGAACGTGCCGACATAGATGGAGGGACCGGCATCGGACGTGCCCGAACGCTGCAGTGCCGCCTTGACCGACTGGACCTCGGATGCCCGGCTCAGGTCGTGCAGGGAAAACGCATCGGCAGCCGCGGCGACACGCTGCGAGGCATAGGAGAGCGCCATTACCGGCTCGCCGGCGGCCAGCGTCGTCCCCGGCCGCGCGGTAGGCACGGGCACGGTATCGGGAAGAACAAAGACCGGCCCTCCAGCCGGTGCATAGGCAGCGGGAACGACAGAGCCCACCGGCATGGATGCCTGGCCGGCATAGGCATTGACCGAAGCGACGCCCGGCAGGCCACCTTCCGGACGGCGGATGCCGACGACGGACGGCGTCCGCCCGCTCTCCGCCATGGCCAGCATGACACCTGACAAGCCGGTCGCAGGCGTAGCCCTGCCCGGGTTGTAGGAAGCCATCAGCGTTTCGGTTCGCTCGCCATCGATCGGCGCCGGTCCGACATAGTCGACCTTCACCGTGGCCACGCCGTCGCTCTTGTAGTCGAGCAAATCGGCCGCCTTGCTCGAAAGGTCGATGATGCGGTTATGCGCGAATGGACCGCGGTCATTCACCCGGACGATGACGGACGCTCCATTCGCCATGTTGGTGACGCGGGCATAGCTGGGCAGCGGCATTGTCGGATGCGCCGCCGACAGGTGCGTCATGTCGTAGATTTCGCCATTGGCCGTCAGCCGGCCGTGGAAGGCATCGCCGTACCAGCTTGCCTTGCCAACCTTGCTGTAGTTCGGATCTTTTTTGGGATGATACCACTTGCCGGCCACCTTGTATGGCTTGCCGACCTGTGAGCGGCCACCGCCCCGCTTGAGCCGCGAGCGCTTTTCGGTGATGCGCGGACTGGCTTTGACGCCATATTTGCCTTCCGGAAAATATTCCTTGCCCGAAGCTTCCGGCGCACGGGCGGACTTGTAGGAAAATTTCGCACCCGGTGCGCCACAGGAAGCCAGCGCGATCAACGCCGTCCCTGCGGCGCAGATTGCAAGTGAGCGCTTGAAGCCCGATACCATGTGACTGCCCTCTCCTGACCCTCGCCCCTTTTCCGCCGGTTTTCCCGGTCTCGTCAATCCGGAATACTAGCGGAAAAGATTTAGTAGCCGATTAATCCATTGTGTCGGCATAGGGGCAAGATTATGGCGGCAGGGACGATTCGCTTACCGGACCAGCCGGCCCTGCCCCGAATCCCCGTCATCGCGGATCCAGCGGAACGAATTGTTTCCGGTCAACTCTATGGAAAAACAGAATGTCCTCCCGCGATACCAGCTCGGCCATTTCTGGCACAGGCGGTTTTCCTCCACCCACCAGCGCCCTGTTTCGCGCGGAGAAAAGAAGCGGGCAAGACCGAGCGCCGAACCATCGCCGGTTACCTGCCCTGCCGGATCGTAGCGCAGCGGAAAGTCGCCGAATCCGGTTTCCAGCATCACCTTTCCGCCGGTCACGAAATCGCGCATTTCGGGGCCGGACAGCTGTTTGGCGGAGACCGGCACGGACAGGATGAAGACAGCGGCGGCGGCCAGGATGACATGGTGCATCGTTTCCTCCAGGAGCTTTGTCACGTCGGTTACGCAACCGGCGGCCGGGCAGATCATGAGATGACCGCGCGCCAGCCCTTGAAATAGCCGGCGGCTTGGCTCATAGGGAAGCGCGTGGATGGGTGGCCGAGCGGTTTAAGGCACCGGTCTTGAAAACCGGCGTGCGCGAGAGCGTACCGTGGGTTCGAATCCCACCCCATCCGCCACTTGCCCCAGCGAAAGCGTTCTCCCGATCCGGGCGCGGCCGGATTTTTCCATTGTATTCGAGGGTTATGCGGGCGTGGCTTTGCACTGCTCCCGGCGTGAGGAGGCACGGAAACGGTCTCTTAGGCCGATATTCTCCAGACCTCATGACTGCGCAGATTTGGTGAATTTTTCGCAAGGCGTTGAGATTATGCTGCTTTTCAGATCGAAAACCTGAACACTTTGACGCCGGTCGCACTCGGCGAGATGGAACAGAAATCGAACGTTCGCTGGCGCTCGTGCGTCTGCTGCGGCCGGCATTTTGCCCCCGCATTGTCTCGCTATTTCACCATTGCGGTCGTTCGCTGCGGGCCGCGCGAACGACCAGGCCCGGACGATGCGGACCTTCTCGGGTAGAAGAATCTGTCATGCAGAACCGCCTACTCCGCCCGAAGAGGCCACCGCAAGACGCGCGTTTCTTCGTACGTCGGGCAAGAGAAGATGGCGTCGCGCACCGCTACAGGCACACCAGCCACCGCATCAGGGTTCTAACCAATCATGCGATCCGTGTCGGCTACCGCGCCTTTCGCGACCGGCGCAAAGCTGCTTCGCATGAGCCACTTGGTCAGTGTCCGCCCCATTAGGTCGTGACCTGTCAGGGTTATCCTCCCGGCCTCGATCTCGGCCTCGAAGGTTGAATGACCCATCCATGCGGACGTCAGATCTCGAAGCCCGCAAACGACAAAAAGATCGACTTCGTACTTCGGGTCCGTATAGCAAAGGTCCGTTTCCTCTCCCGGCTTTGCCACGATCCAGTAGTTTACTGTCTCGTTGGACGGCTCCTTGAGAATGAACTGGATCGTGCTTCGGCGCTTGGGCAGCTGCAATTGATCTATCTTGCCGCGGATCTTCCACATCAATAGGCGGGCATCGAGATCTTGGAGAGACACGTCGCAGTCGATATTCCGGTGGGCCCATTCGCCAAGTGCGAAGATCAGGGGCTTCAGTTCGTCGGCCAATACAGTGGTGAGGTATTCGGTGTGTGCACCTGCACCCGCATCGTGACGCGCGACCAGACCGTTTGCCTCCATCTCTTTCAGCCGCTTGGAGAGTAATCCCGGTGACATGCCAGGCACGCCCCTCTGGATTTCGTTGAATCGGGTCGACCCGGACCACATTTCGCAAAGCAGGAGCATAGTCCAGCGCGGCTCCAAAAGGCTGGCGGCCATAGCGACCGGGCAGAACCTTGGGTAGTTGCTATCTGGCATGATGTGACCTCCCCCGATAGATAAGCACTCCGACCTCGCAGCCGTCTACTTCAGAAAGTGAAGTGAGTTTACTCCATTTGCTGAACTGGTTCGGCCAAGGCCGTCGATGCCAACCTCCTCGCACTACAGTTTCATAGAAAGGAGGCAAGACATGCCACTGGTGGATATCGAAGTGATCGAAGGCGTGTTCGACGACGCTCAAAAGGCGCTGATGATCGAGAAGGTGACCGACGCGATGGTGGAGGTCGAGGGTGAGAACATGAGGGGTGTGACCTGGGTTCGCGTGAAGGAAGTTCGCAGCGGGCAGTGGGGAATTGGCGGGAACACGCCAAGCGCCGACGACATAAAGGCGATGGCCGCGGGCTAGTCGCCGCGATCTGGTCGGGCCGTTTCATCAGGCGGCCCGCCCGACACTCTGGATTGCCAACTTCAGCGAAGGGACCGGCGATGGACAAGAACACTCATGCACGAGATGGGCAGTTGCGCGCCATCGAAGTATTCTCAAAACGGCCCGAGAGTGCGCAAGTCGTCAACCGGGGCATTGCCGAGGTCCGCGATGGTCTGACCTGCTTCTACGAGCAGGATGACCATCGCCTGGCAATCGACATGCCACGGGCGATCGGTGGCAGTGAAGAAGGTTTGCCGCCCGGATTCTATGGTCGCGCTGCGATTTGCGGCTGCCTCGCGATCGGGATCAAGATGACCGCCGCTCGAGAAGACATTCATATCGAGACCGTGCAGGTAGGGATTGAACAGGACTGGGACAATCGCGGGGTGCTCGCGATGGACGGGGCAAGGCCTGTCCCAAGCGAGACCCGCATTGCCATCCAAGTCACGAGCTCCGAACCCGAACACCTCCTGGAAGAGATGCTTGATCGTGCTCTCTCCGGAGACCCGTGGTTCCTGGCATTCAGGGACGCACAGCCGGTGCGGACGAAGATCTCGGTCTCTCAGGCGGTTGCGTGATGGACGCCCGCCTGCAACTTCGCGTCCAGCGTTATGGTTGGGACGCAGCGGCCGTCCACTATCATACGGGTTGGGAAGCCCAGCTGCGACCCGCTCATGATCGACTTATACAAATCGTGGGCATCGTCGCCGGCCAGCGGGTCATTGAGACGGCCTGCGGAAGCGGTCTCATCACCCTGCGCCTCGCCGAAATGCTCGGTCCCCAAGGTCGCGTACTGGCGACCGACATCTCGCAGGGTATGATTGATAGCCTCGAAGTGCGCCTAAAGCGGCTGCCGTTCTCGAATGTCGAAGCTGTACGAATGGCGGCAGAAGAACTGGATGTGCCCGACAATTCATACGACGTCGCCGTAGCCGCGCTTGGGCTGATGTACACGCCTGACCCGGCCAAGGCGGTCCGCGAGATGGCGCGGGTCGTCAAACGAGGCGGTATCGTTGCCGCAACGGTTTGGGGTGAGCGCCGGAACTGCGGCTGGGCTGATGTCTTTCCCATCGTCGATGCCCGTGTCGCCTCCGAGGTCTGTCCAATGTTTTTCGGGACGGGCGCGCCCGGGGCATTGAAGGAGATTTTCGAAACGGCCGGACTTGAGGAAGTTCAGGAGCATCGGCATTCGGAAACGCTTATGTTTGCGTCCGAAAAGGACGTCGTGAATGCCGTTCTGCTTGGCGGTCCTGTCGCTCTCGCGGTGAAACGTTTCGATCATGCTGTGTGGCGGGAAGTCAGCAATGAGTTCCTCGCGTCCGTCGAGGCGTTCAGATCCCGCGATGGCGGCTACCGCATCCCGGGTGAGTTTGTGACAGTGTGCGGGCGGCGGTGATCTTGATCGAACGCGACTGTGGTCATGCTGGGCCAGTGGGCAATTCGCAGTCATGTCCCCCGCGGGCTCGCTCCGGCCGATCGCCGCACCAATCGCGAACGGCCGCTTCAGCCAACACTCTCGAAGTGGACCGCCTGCCGCTCCCATTCCATCAGGAACCGCTCCAGCACCTGTGCGAGAGGCACCTTCGGCCCCTGCTTCACATCGAGGATCGCCTCGACAATGTCGGGCGCGAGCAGGGTCAGGCGCAGGACGCGGGTCATGTGCGAGGGCGCGATGCCCTCCTGTTTCGCCATCTCGGCGATGGTGGCGAACTCGATAGCCTTCAATTTGCGCTTCCAGCGGAAGGCGCGGGGCGACTCGGTGTGCTCTGAACCCTCGGCCATGCACCCCGAGGCCTTTGGCCGAACCCGGCTCAATCCACACGCATGACCCGCACCTCGGGCGGGCGTTTTGCGATCTTGGAAACCGAACTCAGCCCCAACCATCGAGCCACGTCCCGGGTGAACCGAGGCGGTCCATCCACGTGCAAGCGGCCCTCGTCCAGGGCCCGCCTGATCGGAAGCCATCCCATCCAGACCCGGGTAAAGTCTCGCACGCCCGCCTCGACGCGGACATCGATCTCGTGGCCGGGGTCGATGTAGCACACGTCGATGTCGCCGCCTTCGACGACCAGCCAGTGATCTGTCTTGCCGTCGGGACCGTCGGGGAAGTGAAAGTGCAGGACGAAGCGGTCAGGCAGGTCGCCCGGTAGACGCAAGTTGCGGCGCACGTCCCACATCAGGAAATCGGTATCGACATCTTCGAGCGACGGCTCGGTGTCGATCCATTCCTGGCCCCACTCCGCTACGCCGCGCACGATGGGCCCGAGGGACCGCCCCGCCTCGGTCAGCCGGTAGTGGGTGGGCTTGCCGCGCCCTTCGGCCTGACGTGTCACGAGCCCCGCGGTCTCTAGCTCTTTCAGGCGCTGCGAGAGCATGCTGCGCGACATGAGCGGAACCCCCCCGCGAGATGTCGTTGAACTGCGTCGAGCCTTCCAGTAGTTCCCGCAACAGCAACAGCGTCCAGCGGGTCCCGAGGATCTCCGCCGCCATGGAAAGCGGGCAATATTGTCCGTATCGGGGGCGACGGTCCATCGCATGTCTCCTATCTGGTTCCACCGCAGCCTAGCAGGCCGGGATGACCTAACCAGTTCGATATCTGGACTGGATGGGGTGCGGTGCGATTCCCGATGATAGCCACAGATGCCGCCGACGGTCGGCGGCAGACGTGGAGGATACCATGAAGAAATACGTGATCGAACGGGACATCCCCGGTGCCGGGGACATGACGGATGCCGAAGCCATGGCGGCGGCGCAGAATTCGAACGCTGCCCTGGCCCAACTCGCCCCGACCGTGCAATGGCAGCAAAGCCACGTCGCCGGCGACAAGATATTCTGCGTCTACCTAGCGGATGACGAGGCCGCGATCCGGAAACACTCCGAAATCAGCGGCATCCCGATAACCGCAATCCATCCGGTTGATCGCGTTATGGACCCGGCATCCGCCATCGGCCGCTGATCCAGCGGGCGATCCGCATAACGGTCATCACTACCCAGGAGAAGAACCATGATGATTGCGAGATGGAGCTGCGAAGCGAAGTTCGGGATGAAGGCCGAGGCCCTCGCGCTTTTGAAGGAATGGCAGGAGCAGATCGGTGCCCAGATCGGGATGGAGGCGACACGGCTGCGCACGGTCACCGGGTCGGTCGGCGCCAAGGAAGCGCTGATCCAGGACGAGTTCGAAATCGAGGACCTCAAGGAACTCGACGACTTCTTCAGCAAGATCGCCCAGGTGAAGATGCACGCCGATTGGGGCAAGAAGATGAGCGAGGTGATCGTCTCGGGCTCGACTCATTGGCAGGTATTCCGGGTTGTGCAGTGACCACAGCCTGATACCAATGGCGCGTCCGGCCCGGGTCGATGACGCGGTGCCGGATGTGCCCGCGGTCCTGTCTGGCCGCGTGGTCCGGTTGATGATCGTCCCGCCGGTTCACATTTTCACCATCGCGGCGAAACGAGGAGATGCCATGGCCCTGGATATCGAGGAGCCCATCGCCACTGAGGAGGACCTTCGCGCCATACTGCCGAGGTGGCCTGGCAATGCCAGCAGGAAGGATCTCGACCGGCTGAACGACGTTGCCCGCGCGTTCATCGCTCGGACACCCTATCTCGTGATCTCGAGTGTCGGGGCCGATGGACGCCACGACATTTCGCCGAAGGGTGACGCCCGGGGATTTGTGCAAGTCCATGACGACAAGACACTCATCATTCCGGACCGGCTGGGCGACCACCGGCTCGATACGTTCGAGAACCTGATCGCCGACCCGCGGCTTGGGCTGTTCTTCCTCATCCCCGACCACACCGAGACATTGCGCATCGCGGGGACCGGGCGGATCGCCCGCGACCAAAGTCTGCGGACGGCTTTCGCGGTGAACGGCCGGTTGCCGGAGCTGGTATTGGTCGCGACCGTGGAGCAGGTCTTCATGCACTGCTCAAAATCGGTTGTCCGCTCGCAACTGTGGTCACCCGAGCACTGGCGCGACACCACGGACGCGCCCACTCTGGCGCAATGGTTCAAAGGCGCGGTCGACACGGATCAGACCTTGGACGACGTGCAAGCCGTCCATGACAATGATCGCCTGACCCGGCTCTATCTAAGAAGTTGTGCGCCCAAGCACCTGATCGCGGACACTGAGCCTAGCACTACTTTGGCAGAAGTTTACTGGGATGTCTGATGAGGCAACATCCGCAGTGAGGGCAATGCCCCGGCGGTGATCGAGACAGGCGGTCAAGGATGGCCTGGCGCACTGCCGGCAAGGTGGGTTGGGGAGGCGGACCGATGATACTTTTTTTCGCCCCGCCTGAGCGATCCTTCGTGACTGCAGGAAGGCGTAGGCCATCATCGACATCAAGGCATGGCGGTGCAGTCCGGTCCAGGATCGTCCTTCGAAGTGATCGAGGCCCAGTTCTTCCTTGAGTTGCTGATGCGCTTGTTCGCAGACCCAGCGCGCCTTGATCGCGCCGGCGAGAGCCTTGATCGGGGTGTCGCCGGGCAGATTGGAGAGATAGTATTTACGCTCGCTATTCGAGCGATGCTCTCCCACCAGCGAGGCTTCATCGCGCGGCATGTGCTGGGCCCCGGCAGAGCCAATCCGTTGAGGCGCACCATCGGCAAAACGTCGCCAGCTTCACCACGTCCTGGGACACCATCTCCATTTGGGATGAAACAACCACCTTGGCCTGCTGCCGTTAGGCTAATCCGGAAGTTCCTCACGTCAAGCAGTTCGTGTTCAATCATGCGTCGCCCCAATACGCCGCACGTGCAAATCGCCACAGAATTCGATGCTAGTTTACAAAGGTATCATGTCCACCGACTGGCTGCTGCGCTGACTGCCCGAAAGCCGGAAATTGCCTATAACTGGTGCGACATCGAAATAGTCGCGGCCATAGGCGACTATAACGTGATCTTCGCCTGCCTCCATGTTGTTGGTCGGATCGAATTCCACCCATCCGATTTGCAAGCCGCACCAGACCCTGACCCAGGCATGCATGGCATCTGCGCCTTCCAGGCGTTCGGTACCTTCAGGTGGAATGGTGCGGAGGAAACCTGAAATATAGCCGGCCGGGATGCCCAATGCCCTCAGTGCCGCGATCATGATGTGGGTGAAATCCTGACAGACCCCATGCCGCGCCTTAAAGGCTTCAGCGAGAGGTGTGTCCACGAAAGTCGCTCCCGGATCGAATTTCATCCATTCGTGCAAACCACTGCAAATCCGCCATGCAGTAGAGCGCACCGAAGCAGTATCTTCGCAGAATGCGAGCGCCCATTCTGTCACCGCAGTATCTGGTTTTACGAGTGTTGAAGATGCAAGAAAGTGATGCGGGCTGTCGTGTGCTACGGAGTTTAATTCATGCAACTCGTCTTTGAGCTGCGAGAGCACTGGTGAATTGTCCGCCTTTACAGTAGCTGGAAAGCGCTCGACACGCGCGCGCATGTGAAAGTTTTCCATCTCCATAGGATCATCAAAGCGAAGCGCGATCGTTGCATTGCCGAAAAAATCTGTCCGGTCGATGCGCTCTGCTGGTGTTGGCTCGCAATCGAGATTGGACAGCACGACGCGCTGGACGCCATCAATCGTACGCGGCACCATGCGCAGCAGATGACGTCCGCCATTTGCTGCGGTTTCGTATTGGTATCCGATGGTCAGCTTGATGTCGTAAAGCATAGTCAACGCAGGTAGGTTTGCGAAATAAGTTCGTTCAGCTCTCCGGTCTCGGTGCCCAAATCCAGAATCCGTTCCAGGGATATGTCTTCTGCGGTGACTGTGGAGAGCGACGTGACGAGTTCGGTCGTGCGGACCTGAAACTCTGTCATACGGCGGCTGTCGAGATGCGGCAAGTATGATGCGTGCTCGTGCAACGCCCGGAACTGGTAATGCACGGAACGCGGATTCATCTCGTCCAATAGGAGCAGGTCGACCACAGTGTCGCGGTCTGTCGACACCGTGTAGCGGCGGCGATGTGTCATAACCGAGTCTCCGACCTCGATTGCCAATTCGAGCGAACCAATTGGCGCGTCATCCTGAGTGCAATCGCCCAGCAATCTCAGCATAGCAAGCGCTCGCTCGATTGCCCTGCCAATGGAAAGAAAACGCCAGCCGAGAAAGTGGTACATGTTCTCGTGAACAAGACCTGTGAAGCCCGAAATCTTGCGCAACAACACACTGTAGGCCCGGCCAGCATCGTCTCCTGCAGTGACCCGTGTCTGAAACTCCCGAGCCGTGTGCATCAGGTCGACCAATGCATTCCAGCCATCTATCGAAAAGCGGTCGCGCACGTTGCCCGCGCTTTTCAACGTCGCTTCAAGATCGGCGATCAAGCCCGCAGGGATGGGCTCTTCCGGTTCAACGCCGATGAATTCAAGCTGGCTGGCTATGCTGCTGGCCAACGGATAGTCCTCTGAACCGGTCTCTGCAATACGGAGGTGATAGGCCCGCAGCAGGCGTATCTGGTCTTCTGCCCGCTCGACGTAACGACCAAGCCAGAGAAGATTGTCGGCAGCGGTCGAAGGCAAGGCGCCGAGTTCGGAACGCCGGTAACCGGTTTCCGATCTTGTCAACAGTGTATCCTGTTGCTCGACCTGATCGGAAACGACCCAGACATCACAGACAGAGCCGCCACGCTGCATTGCTATGTCTGTGCTAACTCCAGACCCGCCGATACGCGCAAACCCGCCCGGCATGACACTCCATCCATCTGGCGTGCGCACCATGAAAACCCGCAGGCTCATCGGGCGGGCGACCAGCTTGCCTTCAATCAGTGCAGGCGTGGTAGAAAGCGACAGGATTTCCTGTGCCGCCAGACCTGCGCCATTCTGGCGTATCCAATCCGGGTTCACTGGGGAGCCATCTACTGTCTTTCCTGCGATGACAACGCTGTCACCATGATCGAACGGCAAGCGCGTGGACATCGCATCGTCGATCGTCATGCGCTCGTGGTTTCCAATTACATATTCACGCGCTTCGTCAGTGCCGCTCCACCAAGTTGCAATGTTCGGCATGGCTAGCTGATTGCCGGTCAAAAACTCTGCTATGCGTGGCGTGAATGCCATCATTGCCCGGCTTTCCAGAACGCCCGTCCCCGGCGCGTTTATCAGGGTGACTGACTTTGCTCGTAACGCCTCCAGCAGGCCCGGCGTGCCGATGAAGGAATTCGCTTGCAGTTCGAGAGGATCGAGCCATTCTGAATCCAACCGGCGCCACAGCACATCGACGGGCATCAGACCGCTCACCGTACGCATAAGCAGCTGGCCATCTCTAACTGTCAAATCGCTGCCCTGCAGCAGCGGAAGACCAAGGTACCGCGCAACATAGGCGTGTTCGAAATAGGTGTCGTTCAGCGGACCCGGTGTCAGAATGCCGACACGTGCATCACCACCGCACAAGTTTTGCATGGCGTCGCGGAATTGACGGAAGAATCCCGCTAGTCGCATAACATTGGTCTCGTTCATGAATTGCGAGAAGCCGCGGCTGGTAGCCATGCGGGTTTCAAGAGCGAACCCGGCGCCTGAGGGCGCCTGCGTACGATCACCAAGAACCCACCATTTGCCATCCGGCCCTCGACCGATATCGAAGGCGATGTGATGGAGAAAATATCCGCCACGCGGCTCGATACCGACTGCCGGGCGCAACCATTCCGGATTGGCAGTCAGGATTTCTGCTGGCAGGTACCCCTCATCGACCAGGTGGTTTGGTCCGTAGATATCCGCCATCATCTGCTCAAGCAGATCGGCCCGCGCATATAGTGCCGTAGCAATCCAGTCCCATTCCGTTTTCTCGATCAAGAGCGGTATATGGCTGAGCGGCCATTCCTTCTCGACCGATGTCTTGCGGTCATAGTGCCGGAAATAGACCCCGCCATCCTTGAGATATTGGTTCGCACGTGCGAGCGCGAGATCGAGACTTTCCTTATCCAGCGATGCAAGATGGCGGAGCAAGGACGTCCAGACCGGACGCACATTTCCGTTCGCATCCAGTAGCTCATCCGCTATGCCCGGCAAAAGCCGGTAGTTTCCCAGGAGATGTGCAAGATCCAGATCGGACAAGGCTTCGCTTGCCTGCATCATCAAATGCCCGCCATGCGCCGCAGATCAAGGGTCAACGGAAACTCCGGATGCATGCGCTCGCTTGTGGGCATGTCGGCATCCGGCGTGTGGCCGGAATGCTCAAAACGGGCGAGACGCCTAGCCTCTGCCTCGTTAGCATTGACCGGAAAAGTCTCATAATTGCGGCCACCGGGGTGCGCGACGTGATAAACACAACCGCCAATCACGTGCTTCGTCCAGCTATCGAAAATGTCGAAGGTCAGCGGTGCCTGAACGGGAATGACCGGGTGCAATGCCATGGCAGGCTGCCATGCCTTGTATCGAACGCCACCGACTGAAACCGAATTCGTGCCAGTTTTCGTTAGCGGTACGGTGCGGTTGTTGCAGGTCACGACATACCGCTCAGTATCAGCAGCTGTCAGCTTTACCTGCAATCGTTCGGTCGAACTGTCAGTGTAGCGTGCCGTACCGCCGATAGCCCCCGTTTCGCCCAGCACGTGCCAAGGTTCCAAAGCCTGGTGCAGTTCAAGGTGGACACCCTCATAGTCAACTTCGCCGCAGAAGGGAAAGCGAAACTCCGCCTGCGCCTCGTACCATTCCGGCCGCATGGCGAAACCATGCGTCTTGAGATCGTCGAGAACGTCCATGAAGTCTTCCCAGACGTAATGCGGCAGCATGAACCGGTCGAGCAGCGTGGTGCCCCAGCGCGTAAAGTTACCGGTTGCAGGCGACTTCCAGAAGCGGGCTATCAACGCGCGGAGCATCAATTGCTGGGCAAGGCTCATCAGCGGATCGGGCGGCATTTCGAAACCGCGAAACTCGACAAGGCCAAGACGCCCGGTTGGTCCATCCGGAGAATAAAGCTTGTCGATACAAATCTCGGAGCGGTGCGTGTTGCCAGTCACGTCGGTCAGAAGGTTTCGCAGCAGCCTGTCGGTTAGCCAGGGCAGCGGAGGTTCGCCCTCGGAGGGGTGCGGAATTTGTGCCAACGCGATTTCGAGTTCGTAAAGACTGTCATGACGCGCTTCGTCGATACGCGGCGCCTGACTGGTCGGGCCGATGAACAGGCCGGAGAAAAGATAGGAAAGGCTAGGATGACGCTGCCAGTGCAGGATAAGCGAGCGCAGTAGATCGGGCCGGCGCAGAAAGGGCGAATCCATCGGCGTGGCACCGCCGACCACGACATGGTTGCCACCGCCGGTACCGGTGTGCCTGCCATCGATCATGAACTTGTCTGCGCCGAGCCGCGACTGGCGTGCTTCTTCATACACGCCCTCTGTGATCGAGACGCATTCCTGCCAACTCGAAGCTGGATGGATATTCACCTCGATCACGCCCGGATCAGGTGCGACACGGATAACGTTCATGCGAGGGTCATGCGGCGGCGCATAACCTTCAATATGAACGCGCAGTTTCTCTTTCTCTGCAGCGTGCTCAACGGCGGCAAGCAGTTCCAGATAGTCTTCGACCCGCTCAACCGGCGGAATGAAAACGCAAAGGCGACCATCGCGTGGCTCCACGGCAATGGCCGTTCGTACCTGATCGTTGACGTTGCCCAATTCCTGCTCGATGACATTCTGTACATCGCCACCTGGCGTGAAACTCGCGCGTTCCTGTGGATGCGGCTTGTCATCCGATGCGGATTCTTCCTTGCCTTCCTCTATCTCGGTATCCGGGAGTTCGCCCTTCTCTTCCGTTGGATCGGCGATGTTCACGTAAGGGTATTGCGACGGCGGAATATAGGGTAACGATCCCAATGGAAGGCGGTAACCGACCGGGCTGTCTCCCGGCACCAGAAAGACATGGCCTCGCTTTGGTTTCCAGTGCTCGGAGCGCCAGCGCCTGCTTTCGACGGATTTCGACTGCCAGCGCTGAACCGGCAAGACATAGCCCGAAGGCGTTGTTAGGCCGCGTTCGAACACCTTCGCGATGCGATGTCGCTCTTCGCGATCTTTCAGTTTCGAGTTTGCGGGTGTCACGTTTTCCGGCAGGTTTGCTTCCTTGAGAATCCACTCCGCAGGATCTTCGAATGCCGGAACCACGTTTTGCGTATTGACCGCGAGCGTTTCTGCAATAGTCGTTAGAAGCCGCGCGGCATCGGCGGCGTCGACCTTTCCATCTTCGTGCTCACCGGCAATCAAGGAGGCATTCTTCCAGACCGGTTTACCGTCGCGGCGCCAGAACAGAGAGAAGGTCCAGCGCGGCAGGGTTTCGCCGGGATACCATTTCCCCTGGCCGTAATGCAGCAAACCACCCGGCGCGAAACGTCCGCGCAGGCGACGGATCAGCGTATCGGCAAGACCGCGCTTCTGCGGACCGACTGCTGCAGTGTTCCATTCTTCGGATTCGAAATCGTCGATCGAGACGAAGGTCGGCTCGCCACCCATGGTTAGGCGCACATCGCCCTCTTCCAACGCCTTGTCAATCTTGTCGCCAAGTGCATCGAGTGCCTTCCAGGAATCTTCAGGGAATGGTTTGGTGATGCGGGGATGCTCTGAGACCCGCGTTACATGCATGTCGAAGGAGAATTCGACCTGCGGCGCTCCGGCCGAGGAGTAGCCGCCCGATATGGGTGCAGCATTGGCAAAATGTGGCGTGGCAGCAAGAGGTATGTGGCTTTCGCCGGTCAGCAGGCCGGATGTCGGATCAAGACCAATCCAGCCTGCACCCGGCAGGTAGACTTCCGCCCAGGCGTGCAGATCGGTGAAATCGTGGTCCGTGCCCGGCGGACCATCGAGCGCAACCAGATCCGGTTTCAGTTGTATGAGATAACCGGACACAAAACGCGTAGCGAAGCCAAGGTTTCTTAGTACCTCGACCAGGAGCCACGACGAGTCACGGCAGGAGCCTGAACCTTTTTCCAGCGTTTCTTCAGGTGTCTGGACTCCCGGCTCCATGCGAATGAGATACTCGACCTTCTCCGAAATCCTCCGATTGAGATCGACGATGAAATCGACCGTTCCCTTCGGTGAGCGATCAATGGTTTCCAAAAGCGCAGAAAGCTGTGGCGTCAACGATGCAGGAGTTCGATAGATCGAGAGATCCTGCAGCATTTCATCCGAATATGCGAAAGGCCATTCCTGCGCGGCTTCCTCGACAAAGAAATCGAAAGGATTGTAGACCGTCATGTCGGCAACAAGGTCGACTTCGATCTTCAGTTCCGTGACGGGATCGGGAAAGACGAAGCGGGCAAGCCAGTTTCCGTACGGGTCTTGCTGGTGATTGACGAAATATCCAGAGGGCGAGATCTTGAGCGAATGCGAAATGACCCTGGTCCGGCCATGCGGTGCCGGTCTCAGCCGGATGATCTGCGGCTGAAGCGTGACCGGACGGTCATATTTGTAGTGGGTAAGATGATAAAGCTGAGCCTTGATGGACATGGGTTGATGCGCTTCCCTTCAAAGTACAAGCTATCCATCTTTGCTCGCACGGCACAATCCCTGATCGTCGATTTATCTTTCAACTCGCTTGGACAATGTCCGATTGGCAGTTCGCCTGTTAACTCTCACTCGACGAACTCAGCAAACGAACCATCTTTCCCGCGGCTGTCAGCGATCCAGTAGAAGCGCCGCTGACGAACTCCGAAGGAAACAGCCCTTCGCAGCCTTTCGATGTGCCAAAATAAGCCGAAAGTCACCTTTCGACCCTGTTGGCCGTTCGTTTGCACCGCAGCAAACGAACGCTTCCCGCCCTAATTGGACCTTTGATCTTTTCTATTGAATGGCGGTTATCGGGGAGTTTGATCTAGCTCACGAACGTCCGAAATAAGGGCGCAAAGCGGTCGTCCACCCCTTGTCTGATTTAAGACACGGAGGCCCGTCAGCGTGACTTTTCTGCCCACTCGATCTGGGTTCAGCACGCGCGCGAGTGTCACCTTCTGCCAGTAGCTGCCATCGAGGATAGCTTCAACGATGTCGGGTGCAAGCAGCGTGAAGCGCATCAAGTGAGTCATGTGGGCGGAAAGTGCAGGCCCAGCGCCTTGTCCGGCTTTCCATTGGACTTGCTCGCCTCTGCGGCGCGCGTGGCCGGTGTATCTCCTTTCGACCGCGGCGCCTCGTGCCGGCATTGACGACAGGGCCATGATTCCACACGATCCGTTCAATGGAGAGACCCTGCTTGTTTTCGTTCAATGAATTTCTGTCAAAACTAGGTTTCGACCTTAAGCGCACGCGACTCGTGCGACATGACAACCGCAGTATGGCAGCATGGCGAAGCGGTGGTTTCCAGAAATTCGGATGCTTCGCGAGTTTCCAGAAGCGCAGCCCCTCACCGTATTCCGAAGCCCAATTGGCCTGTCACTTCATCCCCGGACCGGTTCTGGCTGATGGCGATGCAACGGCACTATTCCTTGGCATCACCAGGATCAATGACCGATGGGATTGGGACGGTTTGCGTCTGCCGGTATTGCAGGACCCAGAGATCATCGAAACGGAGCGCGAACGGGACGACCTGCATGCGTTCGACCTGGAATGGTTGCAGGCTGGCCAGGAATATTCCGAGCGCATCCTCATCCGATGGGGACTGCCATCATCGGCCCGTGCCTGGTCGCAGTGGGCTGGCAGGCAAACCAAGGAAATCCTCGAACTCAGGCTTGATCGCCGTGAGCCACCCTTTCCTGGGTTTTCGCGTTTCATGAGCGCTATCGTGGATGTGCCCCTGCTTCCGCAGGCATGGAAATCCGCACTCTCGTCCGTGCGCAGCGTATACCTTCTCGTTTCGGAAAATGGCGAGCAATACGTGGGTTCGGCAACAGGACAGGACGGCTTGCTCGGGCGTTGGCTGATCTACGCTGCCAATGGCCATGGTGGAAACGTCATGCTGCGCCAGCGCGGACACCGTGATTACACGGTTTCCATCCTTGAGGTCGCCTCACCCGATATGTCCCGCGATGACATCCTTGCCCGCGAAACGCTATGGAAGGAGAAACTTAGGGCCCGGGCGCACGGGTTGAACCAGAACTGAGCAGAAAACCGAGGCGGATCGGCGGATAGACGGCTCAAAGTATTTTTCCATGAAATTGTGGCTCCTGCTCTGCCCACTCCACCGGAAACGGCTCCAACAGCCGCGCCAACGTCACCTCCGGCCCCTGCCCACCGTCCAGGATCGCCTCGACGATGTCGGGCGCCAGCAGGGTCAGGCGCAGGATGCGGCTGATGTAGGATGGGTTGATCTTCTCGGCGCGAGCGATGTCCTTGATCGTGGTGACCTCGCCGGATTCGAGCATCCGGTTCCAGCGGTGGGCGCGGGCGATTGCCTTGACGAGCGTGCTGTCAATGCGAGGGCTGTTGTATCCTGTCGCACCGTCCGGCCCGATGATCCGCTTGCCGCTGCCATGCCGGGTCGTGGCAAAGGGGACTCGGACCGCAATGTGTTGACCTGTATTCACGCGGCCACGCTCCCCGCTGATGTGAGTTCGCGGGCAAGGCCGGGCAGGCCGTCGGCACGAAGGCGGATGTCGAGTTCATTCTCGAGGATGGTGACGCGCTCGACCAGCAGGTGGACGATGCGTGCCTGCTCGGCCGGGAAGAGTTCATCCCACAACGGATCGAGTTGCATCAGGGCATCGCGAACGTCAGCCTCGCTCATTCCTGTCTCTTCCCGCCGCACGGCCCGCCAGGTCCCCGCAACGACTTCCGGCTGGCGAAACACGGTGCGGAGCTGGTCGATGACGGCTTCCTCGATCCGGGCTGCCGGTACCCGACCGATGGAACAGGCCCCTGCCCCGTGCTTCAGGACGGACTGGCTCACGTAGTACCGATAAAGCTTTCCATCCTTGCGGGTGTGGGTGGGCGAGAAGGCGGCGCCATCCGGTCCGAAGAGCAGGCCTTTCAGCAGGGCCGGTGTCTGGGACCGCGTATTGGCGGCCCGCGAGCGTGGGCTTTGTTTGAGGATGGACTGGACCTTGTCCCACAGATCGCGGGAGATGATCGCATCGTGCTGGCCGGGATAGATCCTGCCCTTGTGACGGATATCCCCGACAAGGATCGGGTTGTTCAGCAGACGATAGAGATAGCCCTTGGAGATCAGGCCGCCCTGGCGGGTTTGGACGGCCTGCTTTCGCAGTTCGCGGGCCAGCAGGGTTGCCGATCCGAGTTCCACGAAGCGTTCAAAGATGGCGCGAACCTGTTTCGCATCGTCCGGCACCACGACCAGCTTGCGCTCCTGCGCCTTGTAGCCGAAGGGTGGGACGCCTCCCATCCACATGCCCTTGGCCTTGGAGGCTGCGACCTTGTCGCGGATGCGTTCAGCGGTGACCTCGCGCTCGAACTGGGCGAAGGACAACAGGATGTTGAGCGTCAGCCGGCCCATGGAATTGGTGGTATTGAAGGCCTGGGTGACGGAGACGAAGGTCACGCCGTTTCGATCGAACAGGTCGACCAGCCGGGCAAAGTCGGCCAATGAGCGCGAGAGCCTGTCAATCTTGTAGACCACAACCACATCGACGAGCCCGGCCTCGATGTCGTCCATCAGGCGCTTCAGGCCCGGCCGCTCCAGCGTGCCGCCGGAATGCCCGCCGTCGTCATAGTGATCGCGGACGCGAACCCAGCCTTCCGCCTTCTGGCTGGCGATGAACGCCTCGCAGGCTTCGCGCTGGGCATGGAGGCTGTTGAATTCCTGCTCGAGCCCCTCTTCGGAGGATTTGCGCGTGTAGATCGCCGCGCGGCGCTTGATGACCGGAGACGGATTCATACACCCCTCCTTCCGCCGTTCAGTCCGAAAAATGTCCATCCGTTCCAGCGCGTGCCGGTGATCGCCCGCGCAATGGCCGACAGCGACTGGTACGCCCTGCCCTGCCATTCGAAACCATCCGTTAGGACGGTGACAGTGTGCTCCACGCCTTTCCATTCCCGGATGAGCTTCGTTCCCGCAATCGGCTTGCGGTCATGGCGCAGGCGACGGGTGGCGATGTTACCGCCATCGACCTGTTCGCCGAGGGCCTGCAGGCGCTTGACCGTTTCGGGCTTCAAACCGCCGAATACCAGTTCCTGGATGCGCCAGGCCAGCCGGCTTTCCAGGAATGACCGGTTCCACGGGGGCGGTTCGTTTCCTATGATGTGGCGCCATTGCTGCTTCAGCTCTGCCGTGGTCATGGACTTCAGAGCCGCCACGCGGGCGAGCACGGTCGGGTCGTCGTAACGATGACGCTGATCTGGCTTGTTGGGGAGAGACGCATTTGTCAAAGTGTACCTGCCTTTCGGTTGGTCCGACTGACGCTCTGTCCGGAGCGGAAGTCCACTCGACATTCGCGATCCTCACCGAATTCGACGCTTGACTGGCGGGCATGAAGACGAACCATGCCGGCGGAAAGGATGCGAGCCACTTCGCCGAGGCGTTCGCTGGTCGTCATGCGGTTCGGGGCGAGCGGGTTCATTGGGCGGCACCTCCCCTGGACCGCAGGCGGATGCCCTGCCATATCCTGCCCCGGTTCGTCCGCGCGGCCCTGAAGCCGTTAAGCCGCAAGGCTTCCCCTAAGGACTTTGGGGAGCGGGCTTCGTGCCCTTCGCGTTCAGCCCATGCTTTCCAGCTTCCATAGAGATCGGACGACAGGGTCTCGAACGCGTGGTTGGTCTCGCAGCACGCTTCGATCCATTGGCCGATGATGTCCTCTTCACGGAAATAGGCATCGCGAGCATCGGTCACGGCGTCCGGTGGTGACAGGCCGATACGCTGCCAGTCGGCACATCCGTCAACCATCCACCGCAGGATGCCGTCCCGTTCCTGAAGGAGCCGATTGGCCAGATCCTTGTCGCGCTTGTCTGCCGGGATCGTCACCGCGAAGGGTACGATATGCAGACGGCGGCGCATCGCTTCTCCGGTCGTGCTCAGATTGGGCAGGTGATTGCCCGCAATGATCAGCTTGCAGTTCGGTCTGTATTGGAAGAAATCGCGATGCATGAAGCGCGCGCTGATCAGTTCGCCGCCGGTGATAGCCTTGATGCGGGATTCAGCCCAATTGCGATCCGCCTCTGTCTCCGTGATCGTCACCAGGCGCGCACCCGCAAGGCCGGCCATGTCTGTCGGATGGCGATCCGAACGTGACGACATGAACGCGTCCGACGGTGCCGTGGTCGCGTAGCTTCCAAGCACCGTGGAAATCGTTGACAGGAAGACGGACTTGCCGTTCGCACCGTCGCCGTGGAGAAAGAAGAAGACCTGCTCCCTGGTCGATCCGGTCAGGCAGTAGCCGCAGACACGGGCGAGATAAGCAACAAGGCTATGGTCGCGGCCACACACCTGGTCGAGGAATGACAGCCACAATGGGTAGGCCGACCCGACCGATGCCGCTGCGCACCGGCTCATCAGGGCATCCGGGTCCGGGTCCTGAAGGTTTCCGCTGGTCAGGTCGAGAATGCCGTCGCGTGTGTTGAGCAGCATCTCGTCGCGATCCCAGGCCTCCGGTGCTGTTGCGATCGCCGGATCGGCAGAGACGATCGATTGGACCGCGGTGATCGTCCGGTTGCTGGCGATGCGCCTCGCGGGGCCGGATTCCAGGCCAATCGCAGCTTTCCGGCAAGCAATGCGGATTTCCTCGCGAATGGCACCAACCCGGTCGTGGACCCATTGGTGCCCATTCCAATGGCGCCAGATCCCGGAAGCGGGTACATAGCGCCAGGCGTTGCCGACTTCGCCGACAAACGATGCGGCAATCGCGTCCTCACTCCGGTCTGGCGGTTCAACCGAAGGCATCGGGGGGTGATTGATCGCGTCCACATCGAGAAGCGCTTCAAACTCCCGGCGCAATTCCGCTTCATCCCACGGCGGTCGAATCAGCGCGGCATTGTGCTCGCAGACTGCCTGCCATGCTTCCTCCATGGTGACCTTGCCCTGTCGCGCCTGGCGTATCCAGTGGCCGATGACCTTGCTCAACGCTTCGAAACGCGTGATGCCGTCAACGCCATGTTCGCGGACAGGATGAAGAAAAATTCCACCGACAGGTTTGTTCGTATTCATCCCAGTCGCCATGGGCCGGACCGGCAAGCCTTCCATCCATGGCATTGCGTCAATCTGCCGGCGTAGCGCCTTCAGGTCATGGACAAAGTCGTTGTGTTCGAGAATTCGAACCGATGTCTGCCGCCCGTGTTTGGCATGAACCGATCCCGCCACGCGGATCGGCTGATGGGCGCTGGCGAAGGCCATGTCCCCTCCGACCTTTTCGGCAATCGTCTTGCGAATGGCGCAAACAACCTTGAGGTCATCACCCGATGCGATGTCTCGAAGACGCCAGTGGAGATGGAGCTTGGCTTGTCCATCAACTGTCCGTCCGCCTGAGGCGACGACTAGTGTCGGCTTGCCGATGTGCTGAACCAGGTGATCGCGTTTGGACGCGATGTCGCCTGCATCGATATCGACGAGGATGACAGCCATCTGCACAATGTCGTCAGCCTTCGCCCTGCCCGGCTTGCCGACGGTGCCAGGGACGGCGAACAGACCTGCCCCGCTCGAACATGCGGATACGCCGAGACCGCTGAGGCGATCAGCGACGTCAGGCCCACAGTTCAGGAAATCCGATCTTGCAGAAACCGGCCGACCGCCCTTCTCCGGCAAGCGGCGTACCGGCACAAAACCTTCAAGCCCGCCATAGACGACGTCGCAGAATGTCCTGATTGCTTCCGGGTCAATGAACGCGGCAGCCGCTGATGACGTTGAGATGTTCATGATCCACCCTCACCGAGAAGGCGGCGCTCATGGTCCAGGACATCCTCGATGCGGTAGTGCACAGCTGCGCCAATCCGGAGCCAGGCTGGCGTCTTTCCGGCCGCGCGCATGCGCTGCAGGGTGCGTCGAGATTTGTCCCATCGCCGGGCCAGATCCCGCTCTCTGATGAGCGCCGGCAGAGCAGGTGTTGGAAATCTCGTTCTTTCTTCCATTGGTCACCTCCTGGTGAAGTCGATGGAAGGAAAAATATCGATTTCCCCGTGCCTTAGGGGGCGGTTATCATGACAGGATATGACGCGCTTCGTGACAAGATGGCGCTTCGGGGACCGTTGGTTCGCCGGTCAAGCGCGGCTTCATGACAAAACCGCCCGCTTCATGACAAAGCACTTGGATGCCGCCAGACGGCGAAACGAATCAGGGCAGGATTTGAGCTGCGGGGTCCAGTCGATAGCCATACTGGCGACGGTTCTCGATCAGGATGTCCCGGGCAGGACTGACCCCGTGAATTGCCTGGTAGAAGTCGGCCAGTTCCGCCCGGCAGCGTTTCACGTTCTGGGTAACGACCGATTTTGACGATCCCGTCAGGTCAGCAAGGTTGCCTGCCGTTACGAACTGGTGCTCATCAGGTGAACGCCCTTCCATGACGTCCTCTTCCCATGCCGGCCTGAGCTTGTGGGCGACAAGGGATGGCGCGCCATGGACACAACCAAGGTCAACCACCTCGACCCATGGTCTGTCATCTCCTGACGATGAGAAGCGAACGCGCAAGGGAAACGCAACGCTGTCGAAGGCTGGGGGTTCTTCCCCGACCGGATGGGTACCAACGACATCCAGCGGCGGAACACCCGGAACTTGAATTGCTGCCGGCCGCGGCTCCAGGCCTGCTCCACTTGTCTGCTTCGATATGAACGCGCCCAGCAACGAATCCGGCCGCAAACGACCTTGTTCAACCAGCGCGGCGCTGCCAGCAATCGCCTTATTCAGAACGTTACGCACGGCCTGACCGTGGAGCCTCTGCAGGTCCAGGACACGTTTGGCTGTGACAGATACGGATTCCCCCGGGAATCCTTCACAGATTCTGGCCACTTCGCCGCCAAACCGCTCCATGAACTCGACATCGGTCATGACGGAGAGCCGTCGTGCATGCTCCGTCCAGTCAAGAGCCATTGTCATGGACTTGATATCATGGCGCTCGCCGGTGAGGACATCCGTTTCGTAGATTTCCGGCGGTTCATGGTCTGCCAGATCACTGGCGAGGACAGCGAAGCGCCGGTCAAGGCATTGTGAGCAGCGACCGCAATGGGTGTGAAGCTTGGTGGCCGTATAGACACTGCTGCAGCTGATTGTATTCTTCAGCAGGTCGGCACCTCCGTGAGAACGAAGCCGATCCAGAACCTGCGCCTTGGTCATCCACTGGTAGGGATTAGACAGATCGACGTCCGCGTCGATCGTCTTCAGGAGATGATCGAGCAGGCGCATCGACAAGGGATGAGTGGTTCGTGTCGCCATGGTTCCGATGACCTGCTCGGAAATCGGCAACTGGTGGCTGACGACACCATTCTCGAAAAACCGGATGATCTTCGCCCCCAAGGAGCTGGCGATGGCATAGGCGATGGCGGTGAACAGGAACGAGCGTGTTCGCTGGGTGCGTTCCTTCGAATCGCTGCCGACACGCTGCGCGGTGACCGGGACATGGACCAGGCGATCGGGAAAACGCTCCGCCAGCGCCGAAACAAGCCGGTCCTGCTGAGCATGAAGTTTGTTTGCCGACCGACGTGTAACCAGTGCCACGCGCTTGTTGGTGGTCGCCAGCGTCTCAAGCGCCCCGGTCAGGGAATCGAGACCGCCAGAGAACAGGATGACCTCATCGATCTGGCGGGCGGCGTCCGAAACCGGGTCAAACTGGAGAAACCCCTGTCGTCCCTGCGGATCGATCCTCTGTTCAAAGGCGAACTGGAAGTAATCGTCAGACACGAACGATGCTGTACTGACAACGGCCTCCATCACATCCGGATGGGACCAGAAATCGGGGTCGTGAACGGGAATGGTGAGCCGGAAGCGGCGGCGCCATCGTTCTCCAAAATCCGGGCGGGTATCTCCACCGCGTTTGATCCCCGTATCAGCGGCAAAGATGCAGGCGGAAATCTCGACCAGGTCTTCCGTGCGTTCATCGAGGGACCTCAGCGCCCTCGCCTCGATCTTTTCCGTCCCAAGGTTGAACGTCGGATTGTGGCCATTCACGCGGATCGGTTCGCGGTTTTGCACCCGGCCGTTGCCTTCCAGGATTTCGAGGAGTGCATCACGCATCGAGCCCTCTCTTGCGCTTCAGCTCCTCCGTTATCTTCTTGAAGGCGACGGCACCGAACGCGGCTGCGCGTTGCGAACTGATCGTGCCATCCCGGTGCAACGTGGCTCCGTACCAGCCGCCTGCGAACTCCTTGATGATCCGGGTTGCTTCCATCGAGTATTGCGTGAGCGACTGACCGAACGCGCTGCGTTCGCTGATGTCGGCAAATCGCCTCGCTTCCCCCACCCTGGATGAGAGAACGCGTGACAGCCAGGAATTGAGCGTGTCCGACAACAGCCGCGTGTAGAATGACCTTGCCAGGCCAGAGAACGCCGCCGAATTGGCAAAACTAGCTGCAGACTGCTGAACATCGGCTGCGCTTGCCGAAATAAGTCCCGGAAGCCTGTCGCCAAGCTGCAGTGAAAGCGTACCGAGCAGGCTGCGACGCGCCAGTTCCCCGAAATCCGACCGCCGCCCAGAGGCGCTGGCGACCTGGTCCAGGCAGTTGCCCGCTGCATTGACGATGTCGATCAATGACGGATCGTCGCCGACGTTGAGACCCAGAGCACGAAGCTCCGCGCCGAATTCCGGCTGTCGTGCAGCCTGCGGGATCATGGCCAACAGCCGGACCGCTTCCACGAACACCGGATCGTTGGGCGCATTCTTCAGATCTCGCTCGGCGGCATCCGCGGCCGCCGAGAAGACCGCAGCCTCACGAGCACCATCTTCCAGCAAGGCCACAACATGTTGCCACTTGCGTGTATTGGGCAGGACGCCGAGATGAATGTGTCCCACCGGTCTTCTCCCATCCGGTGAATGTCTCGGAAAGTTGAAGCCCGACATCGACTGTTGTCAACCGTGGCGCGTCTCAGACCCGGCGTGGTTTTGCCGTCATGGTCAGGTGCAGCTCCGGACCATGACGGATCATGACGCTTGAAAACGTAATTGCTCTTCGCGCGCGCGTGAGAAGATTACGTTCTGATCCGTCACGATGTGTCATGCTGCTAGAAAGCTCTCAGCAGCCGTCGCGGCTTGTCGCAGAATGTCGGAAATTGTCATTTTCTGTCATTCTATCAATGGCTTGGCATCTGTCGTATAATCCCGTTCAGTCTTGAAGCACGGGAAATTGCGCATGTCCGGACTTTCATCTCGCTCCGATGGCACGGTACTTGCGGTCGACTACCGGCCGGTCGATGCCCTGGTGCCTTACGCGAAGAATGCCCGCACCCATTCCGACCGGCAGGTCGACGAGATCGCGGCTTCCATCCGGGAATTCGGCTGGACCAACCCGGTTCTTGTCGATGGCGAGAATGGCATCATCGCCGGCCACGGCAGGCTCATGGCCGCACGCAAGCTCGGAATGGCCGACGTTCCGGTGATCGAACTGAAGGGGCTCACCGAGGCCCAGAAGCGGGCCCTCGTCATCGCCGACAACAAGCTGGCGCTCAATGCCGGCTGGGACGAGGACCTGCTTGGGCTCGAACTCGGCGAGCTGCGTGACCTCGGCTTCGACCTTGCCCTGACCGGCTTTGGCGACATGGAAGTGCTGGCGCTGACAAGCCCTAGCCATGACGGCCTGACCGATCCCGATGACGTACCCGTGGTTCCCGACGACCCGGTCACCAGTCCGGGCGATGTCTGGCTGCTCGGCAAGCATCGGCTACTCTGCGGTGACGCGACCGTGGCTGACGATGTGGCCCGGGTTCTCGATGACGTGACGCCTCACCTCATGGTCACCGACCCGCCCTATGGTGTCGACTACGATCCCGGCTGGCGGGGAATGCTGGCCGACGGATCGAAGCTTGCCCGCGGCAGGGTGCTGAACGACGACCGGGCCGACTGGCGGGAGGCCTGGGCGCTGTTTCCGGGCGACGTCGCCTATGTCTGGCATGGCGCCCTGCATGCAAGCCTCGTTGCCACCAGCCTCGAGGCCTCGGGCTTCGCCATCCGCTCGCAGATCATTTGGGACAAGACCCGCCTCGTGATCGGTCGTGGTGATTATCACTGGGGCCACGAACCGGCCTGGTACGCCGTGCGCAAGGGCAAGACCGGTCACTGGTCGGGCGACCGGAAACAGTCGACCATCTGGGCCATCGAGCACAGGCGGTCGGAGTCCGGCCATGGCACGCAGAAGCCCGTGGAATGCATGAAGCGCCCGATCGAGAACAACTCCTCGCCAGGACAGGCGATCTACGAACCCTTCTGCGGCTCAGGCACCACGATCATCGCGGCCGAGATGACAGGCCGGACCTGCCATGCCATCGAACTGAACCCTGCTTACGTGGATGTTGCCATCAAGCGCTGGCAGGACTTCACCGGCAAGCCGGCTGTCCTCGAGAGCACCGACGAGACCTTCGAGGATCGGTTGGCCAGGCACGGCGTTCGGAAAACAGACGATGCAGCTTCCTTGATGACCGGGGGGGCATGAATGTCTGAGGACCTGAACGCACCAGACCGGCCGCTTCGTCGATCTTGCACAACCGCGAAATTCCCAAGGGGGTGTCAGACACGCAATGATGCGGATAAAGCCCGCAAACGGTGGAGGTCGAGGCTCCTTCGCCCTTCTGGAAATGGTGCGGATCAGACGACAAACTGCAGGGTTGGCCAGCGCGAACCCGCGAAACGAGGGATGACACCATGCGTGGACGCAAGCCTGTCCCGACTGCTCTCAGGCTGGTCAATGGCAATCCCGGCAAGCGGCCGTTGAACCGTAACGAGCCGAAGCCAGTTGTCGCCATGCCGACCTGCCCGTCGCATCTGTCCGCACCGGCCCGGACGGAGTGGAAACGGCTGGTGCATTCCATGCATGCTCTCGGCATCGTCACCGAACTCGACCGCGCGGCGCTCGCCGCATACTGCCAGGCCTACGGACGCTGGGTGGAAGCGGAACGGGCCCTGAAGAAGTCCCCGCCCCTGCTGCGCACCCCGGCCGGCTATGTCCAGCCCTCGCCCTGGCTCGCCATTGCCAACAAGAACCTGGAGCTCATGCACCGCTACATGAGCGAACTGGGCCTGTCACCGGTAGCGCGCAGCCGGGTCGAGACCGTCAGGCATCTGGGTCCCAAGCCATGGGAATGATGCGACAATGAGCAACTCGGCGAAGACAGCGGTGGACATCGCAGACCTGAAACGGATTGCTGTTCGCCTGCCATTCGAGATGGAGACCTGACATGGGCCGGCCCGCCCATCGCCCGACGCTCGCCGACCGCCGTCAGGTCGAGATGCTTGCCGGCTCCGGCGTGCGCGAGGTCCAGATCGCCGGGCTGATCGGCATCGATCCGAAGACGCTGCGCAAGCATTACCGGTCGGAACTCGACCACGGTCATACGAGGGCCAATGCGAAGGTTGCCGAGAACCTGTTCCGGATTGCCACGGGGGACGGTTACGAGGCCGTCACCGCCGCGATCTTCTGGCTGAAGACCCGCGCCGACTGGATCGAGCCCTGTCCGCATCACCCGGTCCATCGCAGCGACCATGACAGCGATCCTGTCGAGCGCATCCGGCAGATGATCCACGGGCCGGCGTCCATGCCCCATGGGACAGATGACGCGGCGCTCGACGATGAAGACGACGAGCCGGGGATCATCGAACATGACCAGAGGGAACGAGGGAGAACCGGGCATGGCTGATACCGGCGAGATCGACACCACACTGCCCGATGCCAGGCGGGTCGAGGCACTGGCTGGCTTCGGGCTCTCGGCGGAAGATATCGGTCGTGTCTTCGACATCGCGCCGGAAACCATCAACTCGATCTATGCCCGGGAACTGGCAGGCGGTCAGGCCAAGGCCAACGCCCGGGTGGCCGAAAGCCTCTACCGCATGGCGCTTGGCGACGGACGCGGTGCCGTCACGGCTGCCATCTTCTGGCTGAAGACCCGTGCCCGTTGGAAGGAAGAAACCCGCAGTGGCGACCAGTCCGGTGAACCGGTGATCGTGACCATCCAGCGGTTTGCACAGGATGGTCCTTCGAAGCAGTGAGGCCGGCTGGGACGGTCAACGGCCTTGCCCAGGAGCGTAGTGGCGTTGATAGAAACCTGGATATCGGTCACAGCTCACATCTTGATCGAATTATCTGACACAACTTAATAATATTCCTTGGCTTCTCGCTGCTTGTGAGCACACTGCAAACGGTGGTTTGCAGTTTGAACACCCGGGAGCCGATCATGGTGCAGAGCGCAATCGCCTATCTTCGCGTCTCCACCCAGCGCCAGGGTCGAAGCGGTCTCGGTATCGATGCGCAGAGAGCAACGGTCCACCGTTTCGCTGAGGCGGAAGGCTTGGTCATCACAGCCGAATTCGTGGAAGTCGAAACCGGCAAGGGCTGCGATGCGCTCGACAGGCGCCCTCGCCTGTCAGAAGCCCTCGACATGGCCCGCAAGATGGGCTGTCCGGTCATCGTTGCCAAGCTGGATCGGTTGTCCCGCGACGTCGCGTTCATCTCCGGCCTGATGGCCCGGCGCATCCCGTTCATCGTGGCCGAACTCGGTGCCGACGCCGATCCCTTCATGCTGCATCTCTATGCGGCCTTGGCCGAGAAGGAACGCCGTCTGATCTCGGAACGTACGAAAGCCGCCCTCGCCTCGCGCAAGGCAACAGGTACCACGCTGGGCAACCGGACCAATCCGGCGAAGGCAGCCGCCATCGGCCGGCACTCATGTGTCGAGGAGGCCGACCGTTTCGCAGCGGGCATTCAGCCAATCATCGCCTCCATCCGGCGCTCAGGCATCACCAGCCTACGCGGCATCGCGACCGCCCTGAACGATCGCGGCATCCGTACCGCCCGCGGCGGCCGGTGGCAGGTGTCCAATGTCCGCAATGTTCTGGCGCGGTGCGAGGAAGACGGAAGCACGGTCGGTATTTGATAGGTGGGAAGAATTTCCACCCACGGCGGGAACCTGTTGTCCCCATGCGGTCGGGAACCATGGGACGGCGGGCAGCTAAAGCGATCTGTCGAATGCAACGGTTCGGTTGATCTGTGGTTCAGACAGACAGACCATATCAACATCGCACCGCCAACGAAATTACCGATCCGATCTCCCGTAAATTGACGATCTCAAATCTAATCTGGAAGACCATCAACTTTCCGAATGTCTTCCAAGAACACATCCCATTCGGCCCGGTTTGCAAAGCAGATATTCGCAATTGGGCGGACTTGGATCGCGCTATCAATACTGGCCGGAATAACTACCAAAGCACCCTCAGACTGAACGGTCGGAAGAGCAGACCCGCATTTGATGCAGAAGCTTCTTTCGTGTCGGGTCTCTGGAACCCGATAAGTCTGAACGCAATCACGACCAGAAACCCAATCGACCTGACGGACTCTAATACCAAATGGAGGAAATTACCCGTGGCACGCTACTGAGCGATGGCCGTATATTTTTGCACCGCCCGGCCTCGAAGGCCAGAAGCGCACGCAAGCCCGCCTCGGCATCGCTCGCGCGGAAAATCTGGCGCAACGCGGAAAGGACCGGCTTGCGGTGTTTCCAGTACACGAAGTCCAGACTGTGCCGGATGAGGCTGTCGCATAGCATCATGCCTGAAGCGAGGCGAGGCTTTCGCGGTTGTTACCGCTGATAGACGCGCATGGGCTTGGGCGTCTCGAATGCGGGCGGCGGCGGCGGTGGTGCGGGCCGGGGCTTTGGTGGGGCCGAGTTCGACACCCGCGCGGCTGCCTTGGCCCTAAGCTCTGCCGCGTGCTCTGTGATGGACCGGAAGGGCGGCGGAAGAGAGGGATCGGTCTCCTTGCGACGGGCATAGGCGGCCTTCGTCAGCTTCAACTGCTCGTTCACGCTGAAGCAGCGTGGATCGATGCCAAATCGTTCCGCCTCGCGGCCGATGTAGTCGTGGCGCTGATCCTCCCACTGCTTCTGGTTTTCCAGCAGGTTGTCCAGTGCGGCGTGCATGTCGGAGAAAATCCATCTCGTGTAGCGGTCCTTGAGTTTCCACGAGGCTTCAAACCCCGCGTCGACGTCGCCCCCCAGAAGCCTGTCGGAGAAGGGGATGTTCACCGCTCCGCCAACGTAGAAATCCAACTTTGCCAGCAAGTCGTCGAGTTCGCCGAAACGCCCGTGGTCCACGTCGAAGATTCGGTAGTCCGGATAGTCCCAAATCTGAGTCAGGGCGTCCAGAAATCCCTGTTCGGCGCGGGTCTGGTATTTGCCGTCATACAGGTCGTCCGCATCCCGAGCGTCCTCTGTTTCGATGCCGTATTTGAGCTCCCCGGCAGGCGTCTCGATCACGACTCCGACCTTCCGGCCTACGACCCGCGGAGCGCCGCCGGGAACGCCCTGTGCCTCGGCGAGGGTAAACGGGGCGTTCGCAGGCCGCTGCGTCGGCCCTTCGGGTTCCTCATCCGGCAAGGCCAGTTTCACGGCCATCTCGAAACCGGGTTTCCCGTCCTGCGTGCCGGGCTTCACAACGATTTCCGAGAGATGGATCCGATTGTGCCGATCCACGCTGAAGGCCAGCTCGAATTGTCCGGCGTCGAAGCGGAAATCGATTTCGTCGGCACTCGACCTGGCCGATTCCGTGAAGGCTTTCGCAATTTCGGGAGAGTTTTCGATCGCAAGTGCGATCGCTTCCATCAGCTTGCTTTCGACGGCGACGATCTGTGCCCGATCGGTGCGCATCAACTCGGACAGTTTCAGACGGGTATCGGGCGAAAGAGTCCAGATCACCCTGTCGAGCGGGACCGCCCTGGGTACGGTCTCCAGCGGCGCAAGTCCCGCCTCCGTGCGGGCCTTGTCGCAATCGGCGGGCGGGCGGCCGAACGGGTCCTCGTTCATGATGACCGGGTTTCCGGTCAGCACGACGCGGTTGGCCCGGTCGGCCAGTGCCGACAGGATGTTGTCCATCATGTTTCCCTGCCCTTCCTGCCTGGCGAGGGAGGCGGCACAAGTCTCGAAATCCGCGCGGTCGGCGGGAAGGTCGTGGCGGGTGCAGCCGTTACCCTGGACGACGCAGGGCGGGCCGGCGCGCTGGCAGGCATAGCGGTCGTCAGGAACGCCGATCACGCCGGGGTGGTAGTATTGCCGCGTGCCGGCCTGGCCATAGCCCCCCGCCACGCAGACGCAGGTGAAGAAATCCTGCGGCACCGACACGCCGAGGCTTTGCAGGATCAGCAATTGCCGGTCATGCGCGAGGCCCACCCAGCGGTCCAGCGCGTGGGCGTCGTGTTCGTTGCGAAGCGGCGACTCCGTTTTGGTCTCCTGCGCCTGGGCGGGCGACAGCATGAGGCCAAAAGCCAGCGCCAGTGCCACGCGCGCGGCACGGATTCCAGGATTGGGGAAACGGGTCATCTTGCACCCTCCGCAAGGTCTCGGGCCAGCATGTCGATAAAGGCATCCGCGTCGAACTCTTCGATGTCCACGAGGCTCCAGCGATCGGACTCGGTCATGCCGTCGGGACCGATCCAGCCTCCGGCGATCCGGCGCAGGTTGACCGCGCCGCGCGAATGCTCGTCGAAGCCACCGGGCAGAACCGTGGGCAGGAATTGGGTGCGCCGTCCGCTGGCTCCGCTGGGCAGGCGCATGACGACTTGCCCCGCGAGGCGAACCGCAATCCATCCCGCGCCGAATTCCAGCCGAGCCGTGCCGTCCCACCGAGGGTGCCACCAGTCGGCGGGCAGCACACGGGCAAAGGCGTTGCCTGCCGTCCCATCGGCTGTCAGCAGGACCTCCAGTCCGCCGGCATCCGGCCCGGTCTCGACCGTCCGCAGGCTCAGTGCAACGGGCGCGTCCTTGGGCGCAAAGGGGGCGCTTTCGGCCAGCAGCAGGGTCATCCCCAGGTCGCCCGCTGGATCGACGCGCAGGGTCAGGCCATAGGCGGCGCGGTCGATGCGTTCGTCCAGCGCGACGATCGGCGCCGGACCGGACGCCGAGATTCGCCGGTAGTCCGGCAAAGGTTCGCGCCGGGTCAAGCGAAGCCCGTCTGCTGTCGCCATCGCCAAAGTGTCGAATTCCGCCTTGCCCCAGGAATGTCCCTGCCATCCGGGGCCCATCGGCGGCTCGAAGAACACCCGTTCGGGCAGGAGCGCGACACCCGGCGCGGGTTGCGGCTGCGGTTCGGGCTGGGCGGGATGGACATCGCGCGCGATCCGCCACAGCGACAGCGCGCCCGCCCCATCCCGATCCGGCATCGCATGGACCGACACCGTCAGTGCCGCGCCATCCATCAGTGCAGGCCAGTCCAGCGGTTCGGTCGAGATGCCCTCGGCCTCGACGAAGATGCGGCCCGGCCGCAGGACCAGCACCACCCGATCCGGCAGGCGGTCCAGACCTTCTGTCAGTACCAAGGGCTTGTCCTTGTTGCGCAACTGGCTGAGCGCGGAAAAGCGGCCGTCTGCCTCGCGCCGGAACCGCACGACGTAGCTTTCCGGTGGGCTCAGGTTGCCTTCCTTGGCATGGCGGTTGCCGAGGCTGATCTCGAAATCCCCGGTGGCGGCGGCATCGATCTCAACTGTCAGCCGCGCCTCGGCGAGACCGCGAAAATCATCCAGCCAGAACAGCGCGCCCGTCGAGACGATCCCCGTGTAATCGCCGCGCTGCGCCTTGTCCCAGGCGATGCGCAGCGCGCCGTCCTGCAGCCGGGCGAATGCCGCGAAATGTCCCTCGCGCCGCTCGTTCGGCCGCCAGAGACCGCCCAGCGCCCAGCCGGTGAACAGCGTTTCGTCCTCGACCGGCGCCGTGACCGGGGCATCAACGCTCTCGGGCAGGGCAAAGCGGTGTTCTTCCGTGACGGCGCGATACAACACCAGCTCCACCGGCCCGTTCCGATAGGAGGGACGGCCATAGATCTGGGTCACCACCGGCGTGTCGGGAAAGATCGCGTCATGACGCAAGTGCAGCAATTCGGTACGGTTTTCATCATGTAGCGTCAGCACGCCGTCGCCGCGGATCACGATGTCGAACACGGTCCGGCTCTCAGGCCAGGGAAACTGGCGCGAGACAATTTCCCGCTCCCCGGGGACCGAGAGTTTCGCGCGGGCAAGCCCGTCCTTCTCGGTGAAGAGCTGGAGGCGCAGGACATGGTAACGGTCGGGATCGTCGGTTGCGGCCTCGGCCGGACTGAAGGCGAGGACGAACCCATTGCTCTGCGTACCGTCGAACGCGACGCGCACGCGGCGCGCGCTGTCTCCGGCCGGAAGCGTAACCGGGCTGGCCGTCGCCGCCACGCCCAGCCGTGCCCAGGCCGCTCCCCTGGGAACCGAGAATTGCAGGCCCTCACCGGTCAACGTGGCATGGGTCTCGAAATCTCCTCCCTCGAAGCCGAAGGACTCGAGCCCGTTCAGGCTCTGTCCGTCGAACAGCACGAGAGTGGGCGCCACCGGTTCGCTCCCTGGCGCGGGTTCCGATCCGCTCGCCGCGGCATTTTCAGCGGGTTGCGGCAAGGGCAACATGCCAAAGCCCGGCTGCACCGGGCTGGCCGGGCGCGCGCCGCCTTGCGCGGTGGGAGGGGGCGGCACGGGAACGAAAGCGCCGGGCGGCGCGGCCGCGCCCTGCCCGTGCGTGCCCGGCGGGGGCGGAACGGGCACCATCGCAGGCGGCGGCACCGGCGCCTGCCCGGCCGGCGCGGCGGGCGCGCCAAGCGCCGGTTGCCCGTCGAGCGTCAGCCCCGCCAGAAGCGTCTCGAACAGCGCTTTCTGTTCGGCCAGCGGGACCGAGGGCGCGGCGATCAGTTGCCACAGGAACTGTTCGCCCTGGGCGTCGCGGCGGGGAAAGGCGGCAGTCAGCTTGCGCTCCTGGGCAGTCTCTGTCTGGATCACCAGCGCCTCCTGCCCGGCCAGTGCGCGCGTCTCGTGCCGCTCGATGTCACCGAACCCCAGTAGCGGCTCGTCCGGGAACCACCACCGCGCCCAAAGCTGGAAACGCCCGTCGGGACTGGCGAAATCGTATTCCTGGTCTCGCTTCGTCCAGGTGACGGCCCATCCTTCGGGCAGTGTGAATGCCGCCCCGCGCAGATCATACGGGCCTGAGGAGTACGCCCGCGTCACGGATCCCGCCAGCAACGCCAGAGCGATCAGGACGCTGGAAAGCCAGAACCGGACACGGCCCGGACATGCTGCAAACGCATGCGTCATCGTCGCACCTTTCGCTGGTTCCCAGTCGATCTTCCGACCCGGTCAGCTTAAGGGCGATCCGCGCCCAAGCGGTTTGATCCGGGTCAAGGGCGGTGCGAAAAGGATGCGGCAGTTTGCATGCGAAACAGGTTGACCTACGGCGCGTAGCGGTTCTGCAGTTTTGGCAACCGCCCGTCAGCGAGGAGATGCCCACATGACACACACCCGGTTCCGCTCGCCGCTGGCCGCGCTGTGCCTGACCCTGGCCCTGGCTCTGGCCTTGGCCCGGACCCTCGGTCTCGGCCCCTTGCCTGCCCTGGCACAGGATTTATTCGTGCCCATTCCCTTCGAGCCCGTCGAGGTGCCCGCGGACTGGGACAGCCAGCGAATCGAGGGGCTCACCCTGCGCCTGCCGCCCGGTGCGATGACCGTGCACGAAAGCCGCGACGAAAAGCTCTGGGCGCTGGCCGACATGGACTCCCGGACCGGGATCGCTTTCAGTATACGTTATGACGACAATCCCGAACGCGACCTGCGCCGGGGAAAGATCCCGCCCGAGGACGCGGGCCTCGTGGTCTTTCCCGACGGTCACATCTTTCACCGCTGGCGCGCACCCCTGCCGGAGAATGCGGACGTGCCAGGCAAGGCCGAGATACTGATCTCGGAGCGGCCCGTGCGCGGCAAGGACAAGCTTGTCCTGATGTTGATGGCAATGAACACCCCGTTCGAGGCGCACCGCGCCAAATTCGACATTTTCCTCAGCGGCATTTCGATACCCGCGCCGGGTAAGCCGATGGCACTCGACCTGCTGGAGGGCGTCCTGCGGTTGCCTTTCGATGTCACCTGGTCGGGGCTGCGTGGCAGTCATCCCGACCGTATCCACATGTCGATGAAGGACACGCCCGGCCGCCTCGGCATCACGCGGGGCGAGTATGACACCGGGCCCATGCCACGGGCAACGCGCGGCCAGGCCGTGACCTTCATGGGGCAGCCGGCGCAGCTTTTCGCCTTCGAGGACGGCTCTGCCACCGTGAAAGATGGCGAGGGGCAGAAAGGCCAGGCGCGCATCGTGCTGCTGGAGACCTGTCTACCCGACGGACGCGCGATATCGCTGCAATTCTCGGGCATGCCCGCCTTCTTTCACGCGGAATCGCTGATCCGCGCTTTCGCGGAGGGGGCCCTGGTGTTGCCGGAGGGGTCCCGCCCCTGCCCGCCCGAAACCCTGCCGGAGGGCGCGCAGATCGTGCCCGCGGGACAGCCGCGCCCCGCCGTGCTGCCGCCTTTCGACGTGCCGGAAAAGAGCGCAGTCCTGCCGCGCCTGCAAGGGACCGCGCTGGACGGCTTGTTTGAATACGATATGGCGCCGGGCTGGACCGAGCTACCTGGCGACAGTGCCGACCTCATGGCGTTCAGTGGGCCGGAGGGAGAGCGGATCGTCATGGCGCGCGGCGAAAAAGCAATTGCCGGGCCGGGCGGACTTGTCGGGACCGTGCCCGCGGACACGCCCATGAAGCCGGATCTTGTTCTGGGCTGGCCCGTCCTGCGGTGGATCGTGGACATGGGAACGCTCGAGGCACGGGTCCATCTCTACCAGCATTGCTTCGCCGACGGGACGCCCTTCGGCATTGGTTTTTCTCTGCCCAAGGGGATCTGGGACGACCGTGCCGGGTCCGACCTGCGCCGCATGATCGATCTGGCCATGCCTGACGGCGTAATCCCCTGCCCCGACGGGTATCTCAATGCCCTGGTCGAGAAGGCGCAGGGCAGCCGCCCTGCGCAGTCCGCACCGGAACCCGGGCCCGCGCCGCAAGAGAAGCACGCGGCGGCACAATCGCAATCCGCGCCTCCGCAAACCGCACCGGGCCAGGCGGCCCCCGCGCAATCCGCCCCCGCCCGCACAATGCAGGTTCAGCCTGTGCCCCGCCCTGCCCCGTTGTCGCCGCCGGCCCCTGAGGGGACTGCCGAAGACCCCGACCTGTTCCTGCCCGAGGAAGGGGGTTATGCGCTTTACCGGAACGGGCGTTACGGGACGCATATTTCCTACCCCGCCACCTATTTCCTGCCCGATCCGCCACCGGACAGCGGCGATGGCCGGAACTTCACCGCGGTGGATGGCTGGGCGCGGTTCTATGTCTTTGCCCAATATGAAGCCGAAGGGTTGAGCCAGGCGCAGCGCATGGCCCGCGACATCGCCGCCCACGGCGAGGCGAGCTATCGCGCATCGGGCGACGGCTGGTACGTGATCTCGGGCATCACCGGCGGCGACATCTATTACCGGCGCGTCGAGGAAGAGCCGGACGGCCTGCTGCATGTCTTCGAGATCAGCTATCCGCCCGCCCGCAAGCAGGAATTCGACGCGGTGGTCGCCTACATGGCGCAGAGTTTCGGACCGCCGCAGCGCAACTGATGGCGGGCGGGCTACCGGCCGCCACCTCGCTCAAAGCCGCGCCCGAAAGGGAGGCTGAAACCCCTCATGAGAAAAGCCGACCCCGCAACCGGGAAACGGCCTAGTTTTTGCGCCGCCCAGTGGCCGACTTTTGCTCCGCCGTTGGTACACATTCGGGTTCGCACTAGAAATCTGCTTGTCTGGCAGGCACGATTGCATTCCGCGCAACCATTTAGTGACTTGCAGCAATCCATTTCCATGATCCGGCCATTGCGGCAGAAATCAAAGATATCACCACATTTGGCTATCATCTCCGGTCGAATTCAGCACAGACCCTAAGAATCAGTCACACCACCCAGACACCGTCGTCGAGATTGGCGATGTTGTTGGAGATGTTCTCCTGGCTCTGGGTGAAGGCGATCAGGATGTCTTCGCGGCTCAGACCGGCCTCCATGCCGCCGACCCAGAAGTCATAGCCTTCCTGGTCCGGAAGGCGAAACAGCACATTCTGATACATCGCGTCGATATATTCGAAATTGGTCGGATTGGCGCCGTAAAGGCCCTGGAACTCGTCCGAACCGATGAACTCCGAGGCCACATATTGCTGCTTGCCAAGCTCTGTGAAGCCCTGGTTGTCGAGCGCGTCGAGAACACCGATCCAGAACCGCACCCCGCCCTCGTCCGGCGTGCGGCCGAAAGACGCCTGGTAGATGCGGTAGCCGAAGCCCAGGTTGTCCGAGCCGATGTCATAGACATAGTCGCCGTCCAGCAGGTCGATGCGCTCGATGGAGATCAGCGTGTCAGTGGAGCCGTCCGGCTTGTTCACGGTAACGGTTCCGTCAACCAAAAGGTCCTGCGTGATTTCGGACCTGTTCAGGGTGTAGACTGCCCTATCGGTGCCGGGCCCTCCGTCGAGCGTGTCGTTGCCCGCGCTCCAGTTGAGCCGGTCATCCTCTTCCAGCGCGAACATTTCGTCATCATTGGGTGTGCCGATGAGATTGTCCGGTTCGGGCGTGCCCATGATCGGGCCGACACTGACCACATCGATGTTGAACGTCTCCTGATAGGCCGGGCCGGTGGCATCACTGGCCTGGATGGTGACCAGGTAGTTGCTCTGCGTGTTGTATTCGATGTCGGCATTCGCGCTCACCTTCAACTGGTTGCCGTCGATGATGAAATTGCCATCGGCGCCGGAGACGATCGCGAAGCTGACATTGGGCTCGACCACGTTTTCCAATGCCTCAAAGGTGGCGACCACCGAGCCAGCGGCGGCATCCTCACGCACCGACCCGCCAGCGACCATTTCGATATCCGAAACCGGCATGTTCGTCACCTGAATGACGAAGTCTTCCTCGTAGGCTGGGCCGGTGGCATCGGTGGCGGCGATGCGCACCGTGTGGCTGGTCGCCGCCTCGTAGTCGATCACAGCGCCGGGCGCGAGTTTCAGCGTGTTGCCATCGAGCACGAAAAGGCCGTTCGCGTCGTCCATGAGCGTGAAGGTGGCGGACGGTTCGACCGGGTTTTCGGAAGCCTCGAACGTGGCGACCACGGTGCCGCCGGCGGCGTTTTCCTCCACCGTGCCGCCCGAGGCGAGCGCGATATCCGAAACCGGCATGTTGGCGACCTGGATGGTGAAGTCTTCCTCGTAGGCCGGGCCGGTGGCGTCGCTGGCGGCGATGCGCACGGTGTGGCTGGTCGCGGTCTCGTAGTCGATGACAGCGCCCGGTGCGACTTTCAGCGTATTGCCATCGAGCAGGAACAGGCTGTTCGCATCATCGACGAGGGCGAAGGTTGCGGCGGCTCCACCAAGTGCGGAGAACGCGGCGACAGTTTCACCTGCAGACGCATTCTCCGCGATCTGGCCGCCACTTGAGAGCTGGATATCGATATTGGCTCCCTCACCGATGTTAACCGTCACGGCTTGGCTCGCCCGGCCTCCATAAATGGATTCAACCTCGTAGATAAACGCATCTGCGCCTTCAAAGCCCGCTTCTGGTGTGTAGATGAACGAGCCGTCTTGGTTGAGGTCTAACGTTCCATGTTCTGGCGCTAAGGCGACGGTCAGAGAAACGATATCGCCGGCTGAAATCCCGTCATTCGCTAGCAGACCACTTTGTGCGTCTACGTCGAGTGTCTGGTCCATTGCTACTGAATAACTGTCAGCCTGAAGGTCTGGCGTAGCGGCCTGCAACGCGAAGACATCGTTTGTTTGCTGGAGGCTTTGCTGATTCACCCCGACCAGCGTCAACCGGCTTTCAGCATCCTCCGGGTCGAAGCGAACGACCAGATCATTGCCGATTTGCTCGGTGGTAATGTCCGCCAGGCTCATCGCGTCACCGAGATAGAACAGTTGGTCAATGCCGAGTTCAAAATCCTCGATACGATCTTCACCGAACCCGAATGAAAAAGCGAAGACATCTTCGCCTTGGCCACCAATCAGGATGTCATCGCCGCGATGGCCGGCAAGCACGTCATTGCCGCCCTCACCAGAAAGTGTGTCGTCACCATCTCCACCACGAAGCTCATTGTCGGCGCTATCTCCGGTGATCTCATCGTCACCAGAACCACCGGTAACATTCTCGATGCCAACAAGCGTATCGTTGTCGATTTCCGGGCCTGATGCCGTACCGAGCGTGAGGTTAACCGTGACACCCAAAGAGGTACTGGAATAGATGACGGTATCCGTGCCCTCTCCACCGTCATAGAAGTCGTTTCCAGCGCCCGAACCACCGATCAAGGTATCATTGCCACCCTCTCCGTAGACATGGTCATCACCGCCATTCCCGGATATGGAATCGTTGCCCTCGCCGCCATAGATCGTATCGTCATCCTCACTGCCGCCGATAATGTCGGTCGTTCCGGAGGAAAATTTCGTGATCGTGGATTGAGTTACTCCAGCAGATGCCGCGCTCTCTATCAAGTTGCTGTTTGCAACTAGGCTGGCAGCGTACTCCATATTGTCATCTACAAGGATTTCGATATCAAAAAGCGTTTTCGTCCAGCCGGTTAAAAGCCCAAACAACCGGCTTGACGTCACTTCCAACAGGTTTCCCTGCAACTTTCCAACAAGATCATCGCCAAATCGACCGAAGAAAAAGACCTTGTCAGTCCCTTCCGCACCATCAATGAGATCATCGCCACGTCCGGGAACGATCTCATCGTTGTCGGCGCCGGCGAGAAAGATTTCGCTATCAAAGCCCAGGAGCGACGAGATGACTTCGCTATCGTGAACAAGCCTATCTTCACCCGCGCCACCAAGAACGATGTTGACGTATTCAGGCATAGGTTTGCCAACAGTCGCGATCAATGCATCGATGCGGTCGCTGAAGGCAATGAGTTTCCTAGCAGTGTTAATATAGATTTCTGAATCGTGTTCTTTACCAAAGCCTTCAGACCATCCCGAACCTTCCAGAGCGATCCGGTACTTTGGACCTGCAGCGTGGTCGTAGTCGGTAAATGCGAGATTCGGAAGGTTTAGTCCCTCAAGCACACGATCTCGGACATTCGTTGGCAGCAAGTCAAAGCCCAAAGGGCTCCTATCGCCAAACAGAAACGGAACATGGAAAACTAGGTCTTGGCTGTGACCTATCGTGGTAATTCGCTCGTCATCATGATTAATTGCGGCTCCGGGTGAGGCAATCGCATAGCCTTTGAAACGATCCCCACCATGATCCGCCATGAAATACTGGACCATCGCGGCACCTAGGCTGTGACCGGTTATGATCACGTCCGCATCAGGGTTGCTCGATAGCCATTCATCAACCTTTTCTATAAGCGGCGCAAACTTATCATAATGGGTCTGAAAATCGGGGTAGTTCGAGAAATCGCCTGGTTTTTCGTCAGTGCCGCGGAAATCAATGACGAGCGTATCTCTATCTTGATACTGACCAAAGTAGATGTGCGCTACAGCTGTATTCAAAAGGCCATCTGCCTCGTAAATGCCATCTATGAAATGATACTTTACTCCGTCCTGCTCTCCGAAAGGGTCAAGGCCGAGTTCGATGGAATGAAGTGGCCACCAGTCCCATAGTGCGCCAGCGTCATTCGTATCAACATAAGCATACGCCGCCAGTCTTGCGGCATCTATTAATACGTCTCCATCTTCAAACACATCAGCCACCGGCAGACCGCCAGTGAAATCGGCGAACTCGATATCGAAAAGGTTGAGCGTTTCGTTCCCATTGTTCAGATCAACGATGACGGTAGGCCCACCGTCCGTTTTGGGATCACTAATTTTGTAATCACTTGGTTTTCCGTTGATGTTGACGACGTCTCTATCGTCAGCTCTGACCGCTGTTTCGCCTCCAAAAAAGTTTGAAAATCCGCCACTTGTGGCGTGAGCAGTCTTAAATGCCGCATTGAATGTGTCGTTGAAAGGATCGTTGTAACGTTCTGCCCATGAGACGACCTGGCCGGTCACATAAGCCAGTGCGTCATCGATCTTCGGCGTAAATCCGAATAGATCGTTGTTCCCTGCAGACGCGAAAAACTTATCACTCCCTCCACCGCCGAATGCAATATCATCTCCTTCACCCGGGTCGATATCGTCAGACTCCGAGTCTGTGTTTACACTATCTCCGCCAAAAATAAGGTCGTGGCCAGCTCCACCTATGAGGGTTGATACAGAAAATGGTGACGACACGATTAAGTCGTTTCCATCTCCACCATCCAGAGTTTCCCTCCAATTCGAAAAAGGTACAGACGTCGAATCTGGTATGTCATCGAATATGGAACGCAACCCAAACCTTGACGATACATCATAATAACCAGACGCGTATTCTCCTGCAATATTCGTCCTTATATTATCAAATTGAAAGTTATCTGAAATAGATTTGGCGAAACCTAATACGACATCATCGAAATCACTCCCCGTAATATTTTCTACCAGTTCTGAACCATAAACCTTTGAATTGTTTTGCGAAAATATATAACTATTGATTGCATCAAAAAATACGTCACCGACATAAACAATATCTATAAATGTACGTTCATTATTTTCCTTCAAAACAATTTGCAAGGATTCGCCGTATTCGTCCGCTATAATATAAACAAATTCCGAATTCTTAATCTCCAAAATATCGGGTATATTCGACGCACTTGTATTATTGATTGCAACCACGTCAACGCCGCCCCCCATATCAATATTTGTTTTTTCATCAATATTTAAAACAAAAAGGATATCGTCTCCATCCGCGAAATTAATCGATTCGATATCTGTCAACTTCAAACTATCAAAAGAATCTATATTGTAAGCTACCGTATTGTCATATCCGGTAAAATAAAGCTCGTCTATTTGTTCACTAAATTGAATATTAGATGTAATAAAAGGAACTTCATAATCAACTGGATTGAATTGCGAAAAAATATCGTCTACAGAAATATAAATCGGTAAAAATTGTAATTCTATATCTTGGTATTCCATACCAAAATATGCATTCTCGACAAGAAAGTTGGACAATGTAATTGAAAGGTCGGAAATGAAATCGGCAACATCATTCTGATAGCTGGCAATGCTACTACTTATGCTAGATTCCAACGAATCCCATGATAAAAATACCGTTCCTCCTTGTGGAAGATATGCCTCGATCGTGGGTACGTCCATGTGCTCAAGCCAGTCCAAATTTGTATTAATATTTAGACTGAAAAATAAAGAGTTCAAATAGGCATCATTAAAGAATACATTTCTTGTAAAATCGTCCAATAATTCGTTAGGAAAACTCGCTATCGTTCTCATGTATTCGAAATCATAAGAGACTGGGGGCTCACTGCCTGAACCTTGTACAAAATATGTTGTTTTAGAAAAAAATTGTTCTGTTTTAAAAAATTTTAGTTCCGAATACCAGTGCATAACAACACCGGAAATCGGTATGAACCACTCTTCACCATTAAGAATTCCTTCGATGGAAGTATCAGAGTATATGTTGTTTATTGGTCCATCGTGGAAAATAACCTTACCCATTGGACGGCTCCCTCCAGATAATTTTCGCAAGTCTATTGCAAGGGGAAAGAAACTCAAAATCAGCCTAGTTCACACTGCCAATATTTCCCAATAAAGGGAACTAGAGCGATTTTCGGGCGTTATGAATCGCTAGGAATTCCCAAATCAGTTTGCTTCTGATTCATGCGTCCTGCCGGGTGCAGGATGTCGGCATGGATGGGACAGCCGCTTTCAATGGACTTGCGTGCGCGCTTGATCGCCGCGATTGATGACGGGATGAGTTGCCGCGCTGCTGCGGCCCGATTTGGCGTTGCGCCTTCGACGGCGATTCGATGGCATGCACAACGTCGCGATGTCGGCCACTTCGAACCGAAAGCCCAGGACGGCGACATGCGCTCGCATCGCGTCGAGAAGCGCGCGGCCGGTATTCTCGCTCTCTGGGACGCAAGACAGGACATCACCCTTGAGGAACTGCGCGCCGAACTTGCAAAGATCGGCCTTGCGGTCTCGATTGCGGGCCTGCACCGCGTCTTCAAGCGTCACGGCATGACGCGGAAAAAAAGACCGGCCACGCCATCGAACAGGATCGCCCGGACATCCTGAGGCAGCGCCGGAACTGGTTTGGCGGGCAGCTCGATCTCGACCCGGCGCGCCTTGTCTTTATCGACGAGACCTGGACGGCCACCAACATGGCCCGGACCCATGGCCGCTGCCGCAGCAAGGGCGAGCGTCTGCGGATGGGTTTCCCGCACGGCCATCGCAAGACCACGACACTCGTTGCCGGACTGCGCCTGTCGGGCATGGTGGCACCGATGGTGCTTGACGGGCCAATCAATGGCGACTGGTTCGAGGCATACACGACCTCGGTGCTCGTGCCAGAATTCAAGCCTGGCGACATTGTCGTGATGGACAATCTGTCCGGCCACAAGCGGGTGGCAATCCGCGAGAAGATCGAGGCGGCGCGCGCCACGCTTCGGTTTCTTCCTCCCTACAGCCCGGACGTCAACCCCATCGAGAAAGCGTTCTCGCGCCTCAAAGCGATGCTCCGCAAAGTCGGCGAACGCACGGTCTCCGGCCTCTGGTGCCTCATCGGAAAACTGGTCGACATCTTCCAGCCGAACGAATGCGCAAACTACTTCAAATCGTGCGGACATGACCCAGAATGATCGAAAACTGCTCTATAAAGCATTGAAAATAAAGCAATAAATATATATAGCTAATTGAAATTCCACGATGAACTGCTCGACCATCGTATTGACTCAAAGCGGGCTCGTTGGCCCATCCGGTGACCTTCGCAGGTCTTTCATCCCTGCTCTCCCTCTCGGGGACGCCGCCCTCGGTTCAGCTTTCCGGCTTCACCGCTCGCAAACGAACTCTACCTCACTTCATGCTTCGACCTAAATGCCATCGCGCAGCATGGCGTGCATGTGTCAACGGCGGAACACAATTCGATCTCAGGCACGACTAGCAGTCGAACTTCTGTTGTTCGGCATTGTGTTGCTTGATTCAAATCATTGCGCATGCAAGCGGCGGTAAATACGAAAGCTCGTTTTCCTCACTTGGGGGTCGGATCTCATGCGCGTCACCACTGCGCTACCCTTTATGGCGATCTGCCTTGTGGTCGCATTTCCCGTTCATGTGCGCGCCGACGCCAAAATCGTCGAAACAGGACAGACCTATTCCTCGATAAATGCAGCTATTTCCGCCGCACCGGAAGGTTCTACAATTGAGGTATCCGGCGGTGGCTATAATGAGGCGCTTGTCATCACCAAGAGCGTCAAGCTCCTCGGTCAGGATAATGGCACTGGAAAACCAGTAATCGATGCCGGAAGCGCTTCAACAGCAGTTGAGATCAAGGCTGACGGGGTGGTTGTCGATGGCTTCGATATAACCGCATCCCAGTCCCGTTCGTTACGTTACGGCATCTTCTCCGCCTATTCGGAGGAAGCCTGCATCGTGGTACGCGCGTCCGGCGCTGTGATCAGCAACAACAGGATTTCTGGTTGCCACTATGGCGTGTACATGCACGGTGTCGAGAGCGGTGCTATCGAACTAAACAAGATCGAGGCGAATCGGTTCGGCGGTATCTTTGTTTTGAACAGCCGCAATGTCGGCATCCGTGAAAACAGGGTCCACGCAAACGGCTATAGTGGAATTGGAATTGGCACGGTCGTGTTTCCGCCCGGCATGATGCAAGCTATACGGCCTCTGGCTGGCGATTTGATCATCACCAGCGAGACGCGTCCGATAGAGGCTGTCAGGTCATCCGACATAGAAGTTGCTGGAAATGATGTAAGCGACCACGGCCATTCCGGTATCGTTGCGGGGTCTTCACGCCGCATATTCATTCTGTCGAACAAGGCCTATGCAAATGGCGGCCAGGCGGTGCCGAACTGCAATCCGCAAGTCACGCTCGGTTCGTCGCCGGACATTCGCGGCTACGGAATAGGACTGATCTGCGATACGCACGAAAGCGAAGTCAGAGACAATATGGCTGAAAACAACGACAGCCTCGGTATCCTTCTTGATACAGCTTATTCAAACCGAGTCACGTCAAACATTGTTTCCGGTAATGGCACCGGGATCGGCCTTTTCGGTTCAACCGACAACACACTGAGCGCAAATAACGTCATTCAAAATTCCGCCTTTGGCATTCGGCTGGAACGGGGATTGCCCTATGTGAACCCATCGGTCGGCAATATGGTGATCGGAAATGACCTCGACGCAAATAAGGTCAACGCTTTCGACACGTCAGGCACCGATACGGCCCCTGCGAGCGTTCAGGGAGTGGCCAAGGGCGGGCCAGTGGATCCGGAAAAATTACTGTCGCCAAACCGTTGGGATGACGGCGCACGCGGCAATCACCATTCTGATTTCGATGAAGCGGCTGAGGGTTTCGTGGACACTGATGGTGACGGGATAAGCGAGGCGCCGCACCCAATTCCCGGCGGTCAAGCGGTCGATCATTTCCCGCTCGAGGCTTGGCTTTAGGCAAATTCTGTAGGGAACGCTTTCATGCGCATATTCCCTGCAATTCTCACCACTATCCAGTGGCTCGCGCTACGTGTGTTGGTTTCGATACCGCTTGTCATCATGCTCGTGGTTGCGGGCAGCGCTCAAGTGGACGATCTGCCGCGATTCAGATCGAACGGCGATCTGATCGCCGGATGGTATTGGTTGCGCGATTGCGGGCACAACCAATACGCCGAATATACTTTCGCGAATCCTCCGACGCAGGGCGACATCCTTCTCGACATCGACGCGCTTGCGACCGACCGCGTCAATGGCGGGCCGAAGGTAAATGCGGTTTTCGACTTGCTGGTCGGCTTCCCGGGCGCGCGCAACATGGGCGGTGTCTTTCACCGGATCCGCGTCACCCTTCCCAACGTCTCGCTGCCTGGCGACCCGGTAGGTTACAATGCGAGCGGCCAGATCCAGTTGGGACGTAAAATCCTCGACAGGATGATTCCGGCGAGCGGCGAGCTATTCATCCGCATCGTAAGGCCTGAAAATCCCGGTCCGCACGTAGCCTTCCGCCGCGACAGCATCCGGATACATAATAAGAGCGCCCTTGCGGAGGGCGAGGCCAGCGGCGAAGCCCAACAGGACGATGGTGCGGTGACTGAGATGCACCCCGAACTCGGCGATTGGGGTGACGAAGGACAATGCTTTCTCGACCGACCATGCATTGGCGATGAAGCTACGGATTTCCATTCGAACGGATTGCCTGGAGCCGGGGACTGGTACTGGATGCGCCCGCCCGAAGCAGGACAATACGCCGAATATCGCTTCGACAAGCCGCCAGCGACCGGTGACCTGATTTTTGATATTGCGGTGCTGGCCCAGAACCGGCCGGACATGCTCGCGAAGGACACCGTCCATACCAACCTGACGCTGACTGCTATCGGCAGCAGGAGCCCGGGCAGCGTGATCGGTCCGATTGCCATCGCGATACCCAGCCTCGGGTTGGGCCCCGATGAAGAGGTCTGGAAGGCTCGGGCACTCGTCCGCCTGTCGCGCCAGCAAGTCGATATAACGCTATTGCAAGGCGGCGGGCTGTTGCTGCGCTCCGAACGGATCGACGAATTCGAGCCGGATATGGCTTTCTCGGCCAACAGCGTGCTGCTTTACCGTGCGCAAGACATCTCGCGCTAGGCGCCGCTCACCAGCGGCAAGAAATGGTCCTTTCAATACCAATCACGAAATGTCCGTTTCTGGCACAAACTGCCGTGTCGCATATCGAACGTCGCCCGCATGCAGGATCGGTCGCTTTGGCGCAATGCTGACCTACGTGATTGATAGTCCCCTTCAGATGTTCCGGCGGAATCGGTCATCGGTGCTCGCTCGTTTATAAGTACACGCCCTAGTAGCCACAAGGCGGCACACGAATTCAATCTTCCTGCTAAACCACCCAAACGCCATTATCGAGATTGGGGTAGTTGTTTTCCCGATTCTCGACGCTTTCGGAGAAGGCTATCAAGATATCTTCCTCGGTAAGGCCCTGGTCCATTCCGCCAACCCAGAAATCGTATCCCCCCTGGTCCGGCAGGCGATAGAGGACGTTCTGGTACATCGCGTCGATATAGTCGTAATGGGATGGATCGGAGCCGTAGAGCGCCTGGAATTCCAGCGATTCATTGAATTCCCGTGCCACATATTGCTGCTTGGCATATTCGCTGTAGCCCCACGAATCGAGGGTATCCAGCACGCCAACCCAGAAGCGCAATCCGCCTTCGTCCGGTGTCCGGCCAAACGCAGCCTGATAGATCCGATAGCCAAAGCCGAGATTGTCCGAGCCAATGTCATAGACATAATCGCCATCGATCAGGTCGATGCGCTCAATGGAAATCAGCGTGTTTAAGCCGTACCCTTCTCCGCCCCAAAGAAGTACGGTCTCCGCCCCATCCCATACGACCGAAACCTGATTGCGCGTCAAACCAGGAAGGTCCATGGTCGCATCTTGAAGAGTCGCCGCAGCGGCCATTGTTTGACTGGCAAGGCCTGCAAAGCCAAACATGACGGGATCAGACGGGTTCGTCGCTGCGTCGAGATCGGGCAGTCCAATCAGGTTCCCTTCGTTGAAGTGCGCCGTATCGATCCCCGCGCCGCCATCAAGCAGGTCGTTGCCAAATCCGCCTGAAAGCGTGTCGTTTCCGTCGCCACCACTCAGATCATCATCACCGGGTGTGCCCGCCAAGCGATTGTTCAATGCGTTTCCGATGCCCGTGAAACCGGACACGGCCGGACCAAACACACCCGCAAGGTTTTCCATGTTCGGACCCAACGTGAACGCCGGCAGCATGGAGAAAACGGTATCGGTCCCGCCACCGGTAAATTCAGTCACGACATCATTCAAATGGTCGACGATATAGCTGTCATCGCCATTGTTGCCGGACATGCTGTCCCGGCCAGCGCCACCATCGATGAGGTTGTTTCCAGACCCGCCAATCAGCGTATCATCCCCGTCACCGCCGGACAGGTTCTCGTTCAGGCTACTCAGAAGCCGGTTGATCAGGTCCGCAAACGGGGTTCCAAGGAATGTCGATGAGATACCGATCCGGCCAGGATCGTCATTGATGATGCGGCCTTCCGAGCGCGGCTGGTCTATGACGTAGTCATCAGAAGTGGCAGAAAGCATTACGACGAGGTTTTCATCGAACTCCGCTGTCGAATCGCCATTGACGAACAAGCTAACCGTCTTGGAGCTCTCGCCGTCTGCAAAGTCGAGCGTTCCTGACACGCCGGCATAGTCGTTGTCGGCTTCGGTTGCTCGCAGGTCCGCGGTTGCATAGCCGACCGAAATGGGTGCCGTGCTTCCGGACCTCACCACATTGAACAAGAGCTCTGTCGTACCCGTATCGCCCTCTTGTACAGTGACTGCCGCCTCTTCAAAGCCGACAAATCCGAGGGGAGGCTGATCGTCGTTTCCTATCAGCACAATGCCTTCGGAATTCGAGATGCTGATGTCGATTGAAGGGTCCGACAAGACAATCGAGAAGCTTTCATCGTTCTCGAACCGTGTATCTCCATTGATCGTGACAGGGATTGTCATGAACTGATCGTCCGGCCCGAAATACAGCAATCCGCTCACGGGATCATAGTCTCCATCGTCCGCGCCGGCTGTGCCGTCGCGGCTGGAATATGCAATGGAAAATGATGAGTTGCCACCAATCCGGGAGACGACAATGTCAACGGTTCGGGTTTGGTCATCGCCTTCGGTGATCGAGAAGTCGGAGACCGATACGGATTCCCCAATCATGTCGAACAGTTGAACCGCAACCTGGTTCTCTACAGACAACAGAGTCGGCAAGGACACCGACGTTCCCCACGCAACAGCAAGGTCACCTGCATCATTGGCGGCCACCGAAGGGGTCCAGAGATGAATGGTGTCCGCTGACAGATCGGCTGCAAACCTGGGGCTGACCGAATTGCCTGCGCTGTCGAAGAGCTGCAGTGACAAGGTGGTGGTGAAGTCGATCGGACGGTAGTCCTCCAGCCACGCGGCGACAAACCCTCCGCCTGTCGCGCCGGAGGCATCCTGATCCAGTTCTCCAAGATTTCCGATGAAGGGCCGCCCCGTCGGGATCGATTCGCTTGAAATTTCAAACCCGTTTGCGGAAACATTTCCTCCACTGTCGACAACTACTCCATCGACGTCGATCCGATGACCAATTGCTCTACGAAAGGAGAAACCATTTGTGGTCCTCGAAAGTGTAAGCAGTTCGGTCCACGTGACGCCTATGCTTCCGTCTTCCAGGGGCGTAACGACAGGACTGAGTATTTGCGACCACATCGTCTCTGCCATGTCGGCCCGCGGGTCGCTTGCTGTCACCATGATCGAAATGTCGTCGCCTTGCTGAGTTCCGTTCGCATCAAATCTGCGCAAGTTGATTTCCGACACCCCCGAGGAAGACCCGGGCACAACCCATGCCCCGAGGAACGATCCGTCCGCCGTCGCCTTCAGGTCCCGGATCAACCCATACGACACGCCGTCTTTCAATACGAACTCAGAACCAATCGCAGCTCCGGCGGGATCGACAACGCGTGCCAGGTTCTTGTTCTCGACAGAAGGGATTTGTTGGGTCCAGGCAATGATGACAGTGCCGTCGGCCAATTCCGTGGGGATTGGCGATATCAGGTCAGGAAGCCGGGAAACCAGAGCCCGCGACGTTCCCAAGGGCTCATTGACAGTGAATTGAGAGCCTGTCTTGGAACCATCTTGAGAGAAAAATTGGGCCTGAATACCGCTGTCTGCACCGCCGACATTCGACCAGCACACGACAAACCCTCCGCCGGAAAGCGCCAACACGGACGGGTCTATGTTCATCCCGCCGATTGTTGCATTTACGAGGAACGGACTGCCAGACGCCTCTCCGTCGGCATCGATGATCTGGCCGCGAATCTCGCGCTGTCCCTTCTGGTCGATGTCCTCCCAGACGACGACAAATGACCCGTCCGCCAAGGCGGCAATCTCGGGCTTCTGGCCATTTCCGGACAAGATGACCGGAGGTTTCGCCTTTACGAATTCGTCGGGCAGTATGACGCCTGCCGCTTCCGGCCGATCAATCGTCACTCCATTTGTGGGATTGCTCAATGTGAGGAAAAAGGTCTCTGCCAGCTCGTCATCCGTGTCGCCGTTGACCGAAACCAGGATTGTCTTCTCCGTTTCTCCTTCCATGAACTCCAATACGCCGCTGGTCGCGATGTAATCGTCATCGACGACAAGCGCCGTTCCGTCGGATGTGGCGTAGTCGACCGAGAATGCCCTGGTTCCGCCGATACGCGATACGATGAACGTCATATCCGTCGTGCCATGCTCGCCCTCGCTTGCCGAAGCATCGCCGATGCTCACATGAACCGGGAATTGATCGTCATTCACAACTGTCGCGACGCCGGTCTCCCTGGCTATCGCCACGATTGGCGAAGACGATGACAGAGTTACAGAGAATGTCTCGTCCGTTTCCGGGACAGTGTCTCCGTTTATCGTGATCGAAATCGTTTTCGACATCTCTCCGGCCAGGAAATCCAGCGTGCCGGACATCGGAACGAAATCGCCGTCTCCAGATGTCGCCGTTCCTTCGGACGTGGTGTAATCGATCGAGAACGCCGCGTCCCCCCTTGTTCGAGTGACAAGGAAGTCTGCGGTTCGTGTCCCGGAATTGCCTTCCAATGTCGAAACATCGGAAATGGAAACCAGACCGGCGGGCGGCGTGTCGTCATCAAGTATCGTGCCGATACCGACCCCGTCCGCGATGACCGCATTCGCCGTTGCGCCGGAGAGCAGGACCGAGAAGATTTCATCCATCTCGATTGCGGTGTCTGAAGCTATCGTTACCGATATGGTCCTGCTGTTTTCCCCGCTCCCGAAGTCCAATGTTCCCATTGCGGCGGCATAGTCATCATTCGCTGTCGTTGCAGTTCCATCGGCGGTGGCGTAGTTCACAGAGAAAGGGTCCTGGCCACCAGTTCGCAGGACGGTAAATGTTGCGATGACAGCGCCACTGTTCCCTTCAACGATCGAGACATCGTCTATGGAAATCGATCCAGGCGCAGAGATATCGTCGTTCAGGATCGTTCCGGTTGCCGTGGATCGGTCCAGGAGTGCGCCATTGGTCGGATTGGAAAGGTTGACCAGAAATGTTTCGTCGGGTTCGACCGTCGTATCGCCACTGATTGTGATGCTGATCGTTTCCGAGGAGTCTCCATCGGTAAAACTGATCGTCCCGCTGGCGGCCACATAGTCTCCGCTCGCGGCCGTGGCTGTTTCGTCCGCGGTGGAAAAGTCAATCGTAAACGGCGCAGTACCGCCACTGCGCGATACCGTGAAATCGAGTGTTTTCGTTCCGTCGTCGCCCTCGCTCACGGAGATGTCTGCGATGGATACCGAACCTGCGATGGCAACGTCGTCATTCAGGATTGTACCCGTTGCCACGCTCTTCCCGAGAACGATCCCGTTTGTTGGATTGGACAAGACAACCATGAATGCTTCATCCGGCTCAACGGTAGTATCGCCGTTGATCGTTACGGAGACTGACCGCAAGTTGTCTCCGACGCCGAAATCAAGTGTGCCCGATGCGGCTATATAATCATTGTCCGCCACCGATGCAGCGCCGTCGGCAGTCGCGAAATCAACCGAAAACGCACCGGCACTTCCGGTCCGGACCACGTCGAACGTGGCAATTCTGGTTCCGCTGTCTCCCTCAGCGATCGACAGGTCAGAAATGGAGACCGAGCCACCGAGTGTGAACAGCCGCGCCTTGATATCCCAGGCATCGGTTGTCGGGCTGCCATCGGCAAAAGCAACAACGAAACCGGCATCGCCCGCTGGTGCGACAGTTGGGTAATTCTGTCCACCGGCCGTTTCATTGTTGACCAGAAACTCTGTGCCGCTCTTGGCCCCGTTCCCGTCAAAGACCTGTGCCTTGATCGCCCATCCGTCAGCATCGCCCAGGGTGCCGCTTTCATCCTCCCAAACCACGACAAAACCGCCGCCCGGCAAGGCGGCAACCTGTGGCAACCACTGGATGTTCGCCTGGTTGGTATTGACGAGGAACTCCGAGCCGACAGGATTTCCATTCGCTCCATAAACCTGTCCGAACACATCGAAATAGGTGCCACCAAGCGGCCCTCGTTGTTCGGTATGAATGACGACGAAACCACCGTCTGCAAGGCCGGCCGCGTCCACATCCCCCGGATTGCCGCTGAGATTGGACGCGATGGCGAACTGACCTCCAACCTTGTTGCCCGATCCGTCAAATAGCTGACCGTAGACCGGGATATCTGCCGCCAACGGATCGGTTTCCAGCCACGTAGCCAGGAATCCGCCCCCCGCAAGTGCGGCCACGTCTGGTGCGTACTGGCTTCCCCCGGTTGCCGTATTGACGAGATACTCGGAATTGACCTTCGTGCCATCCGAAGCAAAGACCTGGGCCTTGATGCTCGAACCGTCCGCGTCGCCAAGCGTACCGCTTCGATCTTCCCAGGCAATGACGAAACCGCCATTTTCCAATGCCGCGACAGAAGGGCGCGACTGCGTGCTCGCTGTCTGCGTGTTGACTTGGAACTCAGCGCCTATCCGCGATCCGGTGTTGTCGAAGGTCTGGGCCTTTATGCTTCCGTTCGGGTCTCCGGCCGAAGGCCCCCCATCTTCCCACGCAATCACGAAGCCGCCATCTGGCAATCCGGCAATGCTTGAAAAGAACTGGTTTCCGGTTGTTTGCGTGTTCACGGAGATCTCGGATCCGACCGGCGTGCCGGCAGCATCGTAAACCTGCGCCTTGACCGACCATCCATCCGGATCACCACTCGAATCGGACCAGGTCACAACGAACCCGCCATTCGACAGGAATGCCGTTCGCGGGTAGTTCTGATCATCAGTCGTCTTTGTATTGACGAGAAATTCAGGTCCGTTCGGCGAAGTGGACATGCCCGTATTCTCCGTGATGATCGCCTGCCCGACAGGGCATTTCACGTAGAATTCCATGAAGCGCTCAACAATGACATTGACGGCCATCAAGCTTGCCGGGAGAGCAGTCGCTCTTGCCGCCAGACAATATCAGGGCAGATTCCTCGGCAATGTCTTCCAGGGATGTTGTCTGCGGTGGAGGCAAGCCCGGTGTTGCAGCTCTTCATGAGACCATCAATGATGACCTGCTTGGTTTTCCGGAAGGCTGGATTGTTGCACGGGCGCCGGGGTTCGTTTTCCAAGTCAGCAGGAAATTCTGCGTCTCGATGCCTTCCCTGTTTCCCCGGAATTCAAGGTGGCTTCTATTGCTCATCCATCGCTATCGGTCATCGGTGATTTCGTAACCGGTTACAGGAGCGGTCTCGATATAGCCCGGGTGATACATGTCCATATAAATTCTGTCGCTTTCGCCCGCACCACGACAACGCACCGAATAGACATCAACGATATTGCCATACCCGCCATAGCCGACACTGCCCTGCCGGTTGAAATCCGGCACTGTGCCGTCCGGACATCTCAGCCGGCCAAGATATGCTTTCTGACCAGCGGGACCATCTGTACGAACCGGAAAATCCCTGCTCCCCAGACGGTTCTCAATGTCTTCCGACTCCGGTTGATCGGCGGCCGGTTCCTCATCCGCCTGCGGTCCTGCCTCATCAACGGTTGCAGCTGCCATTTCCCGCAGATCGATTGCCAGGCGCGCTGCGGTTTCCGTTGTGCAAGCGCCATAGGCGATGTCGGGTTCGTTATCGCTTCGCAACTGACGGATAAGGCCGCATTTGGCGTTCCTGTACTCGAAGAACGCTTCCTGCATCGAGACCAGCTGCTGGTTCTGGTCGTCAGTCAGTACGCTGCGCATGCTGTCGAGACTGGTGTGAAGGATTTGCAACCAGACCGCTTCTTCCGTGCCGATGCAAACCACGGACCGGAACTCGTCAATGGCCCAATCGCTGTCCATGCAAGGATTGGCGACGATGCCGATACAGGCATAGGAGCTCTCGGCGTCATCGACACCGTTGTCGATTTCGCCGAGGCAGGCCTGGATCACTTCATCGGCAAGCTGCTGGCACTGTCTGCCGGCAACCATCTCAGACATCTGACGGGTGAAATCGTCGGCATCTACAGTGCCGGCGGCAGCTTCGCTAGCCGGTCCTTCAAAGCAGGCCCTGATCCTGTCGGCGGCTTCACCGGCTGTAGCGCTGACCGGAAAAGCACAGACCATGAGCAGAAAGGCAAACGAAACACCAGCCCGGCACCAGGCGCCACGAAACGACACGTTTGAATTCCTTGCCATCATGCCAGCCTCCATCAGCCAGTCAGTCTGCCTGTACCACGGCGGTTCGCCGCCGGATTGGTTTTCCGATTTCCGCCGAACAAACTACGGCGAAGACATCAAACCGTCAGACCTGCCCTTCTTGCGCCCCCAATACTCGTCCTTCTGCCTGCCTTCAGCGCCAGCGTTGATTGTTGCCTCCATGGCAAACCGGCCAGGCGATGACGTTTCGCCCCTCCCCGTTGATACCACTGCGCTCACTTTCATTGATGTCAAGACACCACGGGCGGCCGCCGATCAGTGTCTTGAGCAAAGCTCCCTCGCGAAACCACCGCTGGTTTTCTCCGCCATGGCAGACAGGCCAGGCGATCACATTGCGCCCCTGCCCCTTGTCTCCGGAAGGTTCCGCCATGTTGACATCGAGACACCACGTGATGCCGTTCACATCCGCCTTCAGCGCGCCTTCCTCCAACCGCCAAAGCTGGTTCCGTTCTCCATGGCAATCAGGCCATGCAATCACGTTGCGTCCGCGCCCCTCCACACCACGGTGGTCACCCATATCGATATCGAGGCAAGAAGCTGCAAATGCATCGCCGGCAAGCAGCGTGGCAGCGAGAGCCATAGCGCCAAGTCGTTTCATTGATTCAAACCACTTCATTTCGAAGGCTGAACAAGAAAAGCATTATTTCACTGATCGACGTCATACGACTTGAGCCAAGTCAATTTCGGCGCGGCACGGCATTTCTTCTGATTTTCTACAACAAATCATCCTCTCATTGCTGCACGTTTGAATAGGATCAAAAGAACATCGAATCCTGGCCCCTTCCCTCCGACACTTGCCCGCGCGAGCGCGTTCTCCCGATCTTGAAGCGGCCAGATTTCTTGTTGTTTTCCAGCTTTATGCGGGAGGGGCCGGGCATTGCTCGCTGTGCTACGCTGCGCGGAATCGGTCTCCTGGCGCCGACATTTTTCTGAAACTGTGTCAACCGGCACCTCCCCACGGAGACAGCCTTCGGTTGACTGGCGTGGGATCCGGTTTTCCCATAGCCCGCCTTGCCTGAACAGCCAGCCCGATTGACACCGATCATTTTCAGCCCGCCCGTTTCATTGCTTTCTGGTACCAGGAAACGCTTGCCGGAGGTGCCGGGATGGATGTGTTGCTGTCGCGCGAACTGCTTCGACGCATCGTGGCGCTGGTCTTCATCTGCGCCGGCCTTGCCATCCTGCCGCTGCGAGGCGCAGGCACCGCGTCCGCATTGGTCGCGCTCGGCGTCGCGATACACGCATTCGTGCCGCGAGCGGCACGGCCGGCGCAAGCGCGCGTTTACGACAGGATTCCGTCCGTGCATGGGCCTGACATCCTTGGCTATCTGCTGACGGGGTTCTTTTTCGCCCTGCCCTTCTGGGCGCGGATGGGCGAGGAATATCTGTGGGTGGATTTCGGGCTCCTGGTTCACCCGTCCGCCTTGCTGACCTGGCCCCTGGCACTGATCTCCATCTCGATCCTGTGGTTCAGCGCGCACTACGCCGCCTTCTGGATGCTCGTCGAGGCGGACGGCCTGCAGGTCAACCGGCTCGAGGGGCATCGCACCATCCCTTTCACCGATATCGCAAGGGTTTCGCCCTTCCGGCGGGGCCTGCCGAAATGGATCCGCCGGCTGACGCCGGCCCTGGTTGCCGCCGGGAAGTTCGGTCCGGCCGGTGCCATCCTGCTTGCCCGCGACACGGTCGGCATCACACTCACGCTGCGCGACGGCAGCCAGATCCCCATCGCCAGCGAAGCCTTCGAAAAACCGATGCGCAGCCTGCTCAAGGCGCTGGGCAAAAACGGCATCGCGATCACGCCAGACAATCCGGACAAGGGAGGATGACGGCGATGTCCGTGCTCCAGACGCCAGCGGCCCGATGGCCTGCGCTCCTGCTGATGACCCTTTTCACGGCAGTGATGATCCTGCCGGCGACACGCAGTCTCGCGAATGACTGGACGCCCTACGATTTCGGCGAAGTGCGCATTGAAGCGCCGGCGGACTGGCAGGTCACCTATCAGGAGGAAGGCCAGCAGATTCACCTGAAGAGCCCCGACGGCAACTACACGCTTCTCGGCTTCTGGTGGTTCCCGGACGAGCCTCTGCTCGGCTACGACGATATCGTTGCGCATGAGGAAATCATGGTCGCCGGCCGCCGGGCATTGGTGATAACATCCGACTTCCCGCAACTGGGGGTCTACGGCCTGGCCTTTCTCGATCCGCGCCGGGACGGCCACCAGTTCGTCATGAACCTCGAATTCCAGGACAAGGACTTCGCTGCGGCAGCGAACCTGCTGGACCGACTTCTGGCCGGGATACGCTACGGACGGGTCAAGGGCGGCGCCAGCCGCACCTTCGGTTCGGGGGAAAGCGAAACACCGGACGACAACGGAGAAGAGGTCGCGGACGAGGTGGCTCAACAACCGGAAACCGTGCCGGTAGGCGATGTCCTGATCGCCGAGATCGGCAATGTCTACGCGGTCGTCAACGGGCCGGAGAAGCCGGTGGTGTTCACCATGCAGGAACCGGTCTTCATCGGGTCCATCCAGACCTATCACTGGAATCACGGGCGCGGGCGCTCCCCCGGCACCATCGCCCTGCGGGGCGCGGATGCAACCCATGGCCCCTGGCAAGCCACCGGCAGGCCGGGCCAAGGGGGCGTGCCGGACGCCTACTGGATCGTTGAACCCGGCATCATCCTGCCGGCCGGCCGTTACGAACTGGTCGATTCCGACCCGCAGACCTGGGCGACGAACAACGCCAGCGGCAACAAGGGGTTCGTACGGATCGAGTACCGCAAGACCGAAACCTACAGGCCCTCGGGCAACGATACCGCGGGAGGCGGAACACCGGAAACTGCACAAGCGTCGACGCCCGTCGAACCGCCTGCATCCGCTGCGGACCCCGGCGATCCCGTCCTTTTCGACGGCCTGCCGGACGAGCGCTGGTTGCCTGTCTCGGAGGCTGGCGGCGATTACGATGCCTTCGCCTCGAATGCCGGCGGCTTGCTGACTGTGGACGTTCCGTCTGGTCATGGCTGGGCCAAGACAGGCATCCGCTCTTCCGCACCGCTGGTGCGACTGAGCGGCAACGCAACTGCCCGCACGGTCCGCTTCGAGATCGATACGGACAGGACCAACGCCTTCGTGCTGGCGCTCGCCGCCGCGGACGGAAGCGACGAGTGGCCGGCGCACGACATCCGTTTTGCCTGGGGGCAAGCGAGCGAGGAGGAAGAAGCCCATGCAACGCTCTTCCTGCGCAGGAGCGTGGTGCGGCGGATCATGACCGGGCCACGGGCGCCCGAAAGCGTGACACTGCGGATCGAACCTTCGGGTGCGGTCGCGGCAATCCTCCCGGACGGAACCATGCTCGAGGCCACCCTGCCCGGCGGACCGGCACCCGGCGGCTACCACGTCCACGCCATCGCCCACGCCATGGCGAAGGACCAGCCGGCACGTTTCGCGCTCCGGCGCATCGAAGCCGCCGATCGTCCGGCCAGAGCGCCCGCCTTGATTGCCTGGCCGGACGAACGCGCCGAGATCGTACTGTTCGACGGATCGTTGGGAACGGATTGGGTCGGGCACAGTGCAGCCGGCGGCGATTTCAATCGCGACGCCCGGCTGGACGGCGACATGCTGCTCGTTGATGTCAAGGAAGGCTCCATCTGGGGCAACGCAGGCATTCTCAGTCCGGAGGCGCTGGTCTGGCTGGACGATCTTCGCGAAGACGGCGAAGTGACCGTGGTTTTTGACATCGACCCGGCGCGAACCGACGGATTTGCCCTGGCACTGGCCCATCCCGGCTATGGCGGGGTCGGTGGCAACGGGCCGGGAAATCCGAACGTGACTTTCGCCTGGCACAAACCGAAGGACAGCGCAGGCGCCCTTGCCGACATCCATTTCAATCCGCATCGCGACGGTGATTTCGACCGGCAGGAGGTCTCCGCGACCCCGCCTTCGCAGGTACGGTTTTCCATCCGCGCGGGCGAAGTGACAGTATCGGCGGAGGGCATGGCACCGGTCACGCGGCCTTACGATGCCGCGCGCGACGGCGCGGGCCTGCGCGTCTATGCCTATACCATGGTGCCGGAAAAGGATGCGCCGGCACGGTTGGCGCTGGACCGGATCGTCATGACCCGGAAGCCGGGTCCGGCCGCCGCAACGCCGGAACCGGCGCCCGGCGTCGCCCCCCTTCCGGTGACATTGGCCTTCGACGGCTCGGCCTCGCCAGCGTGGGAGCCCATCGGTGTGGCGGGCGGGGATTTCGATGCCTTCGCCCGATACGAGGGCGGAGCCCTGGTCGTGGACGTGCCGGCGGGTCATTCCTGGGGCAAGACCGGGCTTCTCTCGGTGGAACCGCTGCTCAAGCTCGATCCCAGGATCCGGCAGACGCCTGCACGCATCGAACTGCAGCTCGACCCTTCACGCCCCCAGAACCTGAACGTCGCCCTTTCCACCCGCAAGATCGCCGACATGTGGCAGGATCATCGCGGCTGGTATTCGTTCACCCATATTCCGGAACGGCAGGTCTGGGTCATGGGGTTCCGCCATTCGCCCTATCAGGGCTGGTCGCGCGAGGTCGATGCGGAATGGGTGGCGGAGAAATGGAACGGCAAGGTCCGTATCGACATCGGCGAGGGTTGGACGGCCATGGAGCTTCCCGGCGGCCCGAGACTGTATGGCAGCATGGGCGTCGGCCCCTATTACCATCTCTATGCGGTGGTTCAGGCGCATCCGCCCGGCGAGCAGAAGCCCGCATCGCTGGTGCTGCGGTCGGTCACCACCGGCATGGTGACGCCGGCCGGGATGACAGCCGCCGACCGCTGGTCCCTGCTCGACGACGCGGCGTTCGAACCCGCCAGGTTCCTGGATACGCTGTTTGATGACCTGGAAACGGAGTGACGCGCCATGATGATCCGCCACGCTTTCCTGCCCGGCCTGCTGCTGGCCCTGACGATGATCGTGCCGCAGGGCCAGCTCCGTGCGCAGTCGGAACCGCCTGGGAAGACGCAACACATCAGCGAGGAAGAGATTTCCCGCCGCCAGGCCCACGTGCTGGGCAGGCTGAAGCGCCTCAACCACGAGAAGCTTCTCATGACGCTGAAAAACCTCGACATCGACCGGCCGGACGGATTTCTTGGCTGCCTGTGCGGCACCTACAGCATCGCCGGGAGCGGGATTCGCTATCAGCCGGAACCTGCAGGCGACTGCCAGAACACCATGCCCTGCAAGGGCGGCAACTGGGGCTGCGTTTCCCACGATCTGCCGACGGACCCGGCCGCATGGGAGAAGTGCGCAGCCTCGAGCGCGATCACCTTGCCACCCGACCTGGAAGGAAAGCAGGAAACCATCGCCCTTCCGGCGCTGATCGAGCGGAAATTGCGCTTTCGCACAGCCTATCGGCCCTGCCCTGAAGCGGATTTCTTTTACGACGGCGAAACGCTGTACAATTTCTACACCGGAAAACCTTCGCTGGCTCAGGACCGCGCCAGCCTGATCTCGGACTTCAAGGCAATGGCTGTTCAGTGGGAACTGGAAACCGGAAAGGAGACCACGCTCGGCTCCAGCCCTATTGACGCCCCCTTCATTGCCCAATCGTTTGACAGCGGAGCCCTGCCGACAGGTCAGGAGGCCGCCCTGCACCAATGCGCCCGCGACATGGCAGCCACAAAGAAGGCGCGTCTCACGCCGGCGGAATTCTTCTTTTGTGCGCTCAAGGTGTCCGACGGCAACATCGACAAGGCGCTGATCACGGCCCATGCCGGCCTCTACCGGGACCCGAAGCAGACGAATGCACGGCTGATTGCGGATTATCTGGAACCGATCCGCAAGGCGGAAGCCTATTCGGACCAGCGCACCATCAAGGTCTGGAACGCGCAGAAGGGCGTTTACCAGGAGGTTTCGGCCAAGGAGACCGCCAGCTATGACCAGCAAGGGGCATGGTATCACCTGTTTGGCATGATGGCGTTGGAAATGGCCGACCGGCAGAGCCTTGTTCCATTCATCGCCGTTCAGAAGGCCGTCGAGAAATACAAGCCGACGCATGCCACCGCTCTGGCTGGCGGCTTTCCTGAATCGCCCGATTGCGGCGCGCTTTCCAACTACGCGGTCGCGCTGGAGAACCAGGTGCGCAGCAACATGCGCCGAGCGCCCGATCCGGACAAGCAATGCGTCAACTACAATGGCTGCGCGGCCGGGCGTGCCCTGCATGAATGGCATGTCCAGCGCTATCCCCCCAAGGTTCCCGGTACGATCGAACCGGCCATCAAGCCGATCGTGCGGCCTGAGCGGTGAACGCGGCCGAAGAGCACCCGGCAGTCACGTGGATCGCGGACGTCCCTCTGCTGACCAACCCGATAATGTTGCGCGCCGCGGCCGTGGTATTCTTGCTCGCTTACGTGCTGATCGCACTCATCGGGATCGGGGTATCGATTGTCGACGGCCATCCGGAGCGCTTGTTGCCGTTCATGGCCGCCATGCTGACCGGGTTCGGCGTGGTCACAATCCTGATGACCCTCGTCACTCTGTTCGTGTTCGGTAACCGGATGCGCTGCCGGTTCATCATTGATGACGCCGGCATTTCCACTATCGTCGTGGACCGGCGCGCATCGATCGCGGGTTCACTGGCCATTTTCGCCGGAGCAGCCGACAACAATGCGGCATTGGCAAGCGCCGGACTTTCCGTTGCCGCAGGGCGCAGGGAATTGACGCCCTGGAAAAGGATCAGCGGCGCCATATGTGATCCGGTACGATGTGAAATCCGGCTGACACCAGCCGGATGGTGGCCAGTGGGCAGAATCCATTGCACCGAGGAAAGCTATACTGCCGCCGCCGCAGCCATTCGTGCCTTCCTTATCAACGAGCGAAAAAACACTTGATTGCCGTCTGGACCCGTAACCAACAAGAAAGCCGCCTTTCGGCGGCGTTTGTG
>JACKJV010000016.1 GCA_020637775.1 Brucellaceae bacterium
AGCACTCCTTGCGGAACTCGATTTTGAGTCGAGCGCGTCTACCAATTCCGCCACAGGGGCCCGTGGCCAGGCAAATGCATGACCACGATGGCGCCGGACTATACGAACCGGACGCCTCACGTCAATCACATTCCAACCATGTCTGCGGTTGCACCCTTGCCAGCCTCGCCGACCGCGCCTACACGGGAGACCGAAACCGGCATGCGTCCGGTCCCTTCGTGCAAGAGTGATCGAGCATGCTGCGCCGCCTTTATGACTGGACATTGTCGCTTGCCGGAACCCGCCATGCCGAAAAGGCGCTGGCCGGCATTTCCTTCGCCGAGAGTTCGTTCTTCCCCATCCCGCCGGATGTTCTGTTGATCCCGATGGTGCTGGCGAAGCGGGAAAACTGGCTGCGCATCGCCATCCTGTGCACGCTGTCATCGGTCGCCGGGGCTTTCCTGGGCTATGCCATCGGCATGTTTCTCTATGAAACCGTCGGCGAGCCCCTTCTGGCGTTCTATGGCAAGGTCGATGCCTTCGAGCAGATCAGCGCCTGGTACAACACCTGGGGCGGCTGGGGCGTGCTGTTTGCCGCGGTTACGCCCTTTCCCTACAAGGTGCTGACCATCTTCTCCGGCGCCACCGGCCTGAATTTCCTGGTTTTCACCATCGTCTCCATCATCGGCCGCGCGGCCCGGTTCTTCCTCGTCGCCTTTCTGCTCTATCGCTGGGGCGAGCCGATCCGTGTTTTCATCGAGAAATACCTCAACCTTCTTTTCATCCTTTTCATGGTGTTGCTGATCGGCGGTTTTGTCGCCATCCGCTACGTCTTCTGATCACCCTGGATAGACCCATGACCATTCACGCCACCCGCACCGCCACATCGACGGCCCTGTTTCTCGCCATTGCCATGGCTGCCACGGTGGCCACCGCGCTGGGCTTCGAGCATATCGGCGGATACATTCCCTGCGCGCTCTGCCTGGAGCAGCGTACGCCCTACTATGTCGGCGCCCCTCTCATGCTGGCGACCTTCCTCCTGGCCCGGTTCGGTGCCGGTCAGCGGCTCGTCCGCCTGCTCCTGTCCGCCGGCGGCGCACTGATGATCTATGGCCTCGTGCTCGGCACCTATCATGCCGGTGTGGAGTGGGGTTTCTGGGCCGGGCCGAGCGATTGCGTGTCGGCTGCACCGGTCCTGTCGGGGTCGGTGGAAGACCTTCTCAAGGGCGCCACCTCGCAGAGACCGCCATCCTGCGATGAAGCGGCGTTGCGCATTTTCGGTCTCTCGATGGCCGGATGGAACGTGCTGGCAAGCGCCTTCCTCGCGGCAGTCGCCTTTCGCGGAGCATTCGCCAGGCGCTGAGGCGCAACGCCCGCCGGCCCGGCGTCACGGCTCCAGTTCGACGTCCCAGTAGAGATAGTCCATCCAGCTTTCATGCAGGAAATTGGGCGGAAAGCCGCGGCCATTGTTGTGCAGGTCATGCACGGTCGGCTGGAAGGGCTTCTGCCGTGGCCACATCCTGGCATGTTCCGGCATCATGCCGCCCTTTTTCAGATTGCAGGGCGAACAGGCCGCCACGATGTTCTCCCAGTTCGTGGTCCCGCCGCAGCGCCGCGGCACGACATGGTCGAACGTCAGATCCTCCTCCGAACCGCAATACTGGCAGCGAAACCGGTCGCGCAGGAAGACATTGAAGCGCGTGAAGGCGGGATGGCGCGCCGGCTTCACATAGGTTTTCAGCGAAACGACGCTCGGCACCCTCATCCGGAAACTCGGCGAGGTCACCTCGTGATCATATTCCGCCACAATGTTCACCCGGTCGAGAAAGACCGCCTTGATCGCGTCCTGCCACGACCAAAGGGACAGCGGATAATAACTCAAGGGACGGTAGTCCGCATTCAGTACAAGAGCGGGCAATCCGTCCGGATTGACGTGCACCGTCACGCCATGACCCCCTATGTTTCAGGTCTGTCGGCGCGGATACTGTAAGCCGGAGATGACAGCATTGTGAAGCCGCTATTTCATCTGTGCGCGGTTTAGGTGCGTCTGTTTTTATTGCTTTTTTGGCTTCACCGGGTGGAAGGGGCGCCATCGCGCCCCCGCATCGCGGCATAGTGCGCCCAGAAAAGCCGTGCCGCCACGCCCCGCCACGGGGCCCATGATTCGGCAAGCGCGGCCAGCGCCTTCTCGCCGGGCCGCGCCTCCAGGCCCAGCGCCTCGTGCACCGAGGCCTGCAACGCCACGTCGCGCGCGGGAAAGATGTCCGGATGGCCACCGGCAAACAGCAGGTAGACCTCCGCTGTCCACGGGCCGACCCCGCGGATCACGGTCAATCGCCCGATGGCCTCTTCAGCCGGCAAGCCGCCCAATCCGCCAAGGCCGAGGCCGCCGGCTTCCGCCCTGGCAATGGCCAGCAGCGTTGCCTGTTTGGGCCGGGAAAGGCCGGCCTGGCGAAAGACGGCATCGTCCGCATGCATCACCGCTTCGGGCGTCAGCGGATCGAGCAGGCCGGCCAGGCGCCCGAAAATGGCATCGGCGCTTGCCTTGGAGACCTGCTGGGCGACGATGATCGAGGCAAGCGAGGCAAAGCCGGGCGCGGAACGGCGCAGCGGGACCGGGCCTGCCCGCTCGATGACCGGCTTGAGGCGGGCATCGCGGCCGGCAAGCGCCGCCAGTCCCTCGGCAATGTCATCCAGTGTCTCGATCGGTCGCATGTCCGCAGCTTGCCACCTTGAGGGGCCAGCGGCTAGTCTCCCCGTCCGTTCACCGAGCCGCGCCGCCTCCCGATGATCCGACCTGTCTTCCGCTTCGCGCCCAGCCCGAATGGCGCCCTGCATCTGGGCCATGCCTATTCGGCCTGCCTCAACCATGACATGGCACGGGCAGCCGGCGGCCGTTTCCTGCTGCGCATGGAAGACATCGACACGACCCGCTGTACGCCGCGACTGGAAGCCGCCATGCTGGAAGACCTCGACTGGCTGGGCCTGGAATGGGAACGGCCGGTGCGCCGCCAGTCCGAGCACTTTGCCGACTATGCTGCCGCGCTGGAGGCGCTCGCCGCCGAAGGCCTCGTCTACCCCGCCTTCCTGTCCCGTGGCGAGATCCGGGCCGCCATTGCCGAGGCGGAAGCCGGAACAGACGCGCCATGGCCGCGCGACCCCGACGGGGCGCCGCTCTATCCGGGCTCGGAGCGCGCCATGCCGCAACGCCTGCGCGATGAGCGCATCGCCGCCGGCGAGCCCTTTGCCTGGCGGCTCGACATGCAGGCCGCACTTGCCTTCGCCGGGCCGGTGGCCGGCTGGCAGGAAACCGGCGCGGGACCTGGCGGGGAGACCGGTCTCGTACCGGCCGAACCGGAACTCTGGGGCGATGTCGTGCTGGCGCGCAAGGAGACACCGGCCAGCTATCACCTGTCGGTCACCGTGGACGACGCGCTGCAGGGCGTGACGCACGTGGTGCGCGGCCGCGACCTTTTTCACGCAACGTCATTGCACCGCTTGCTGCAGGACCTTCTTGGCTTGCCGTCCCCGGTCTATCATCATCACCGCCTTGTCCTCGGCGGCGACGGCCGCAAGCTGTCCAAGAGCCACGGCGATACGGCGCTGTCGAGCCTGCGCGCGGCCGGCACCACGCCCGCGGACATCCGAAAAATGGTGGGGATGATGTAAGGCCGCTTTCGCGCCAGGCATGGCCGGGCCGCCTAGTCCGTGCGGTAGAAGATGCCCTTTGCGAACGCCAGTATGCTCATCAGCAGGCAGCCGCCGGTCACCCCTGCCGCCACCGCGATCTGGAGATTGCGGAACGGTATGCCATACGCATTGCAGATATAGATTGAACCGAAGAAGCCGATCACCAGGACAACCATGTTGCCGGCCGGGCCGAAGCCCTCTTCCCGTATGATCCGGTCGAGTGCGTAGCCGAACACATAGGCCAGCATCGAAACCACCATGAACCCGACAACCAGCCAGAAGGGATCGATTCTCCATATCATGGGGCTTGGCCTCACGCTCGCGATTGTCATTCGCACGAAACTTTGCGCATCGTAGCGTCAATTTCTTTCGCTTTGCTTAAGCCTGCCGCCGGTATATGCGGGAACCTCGTTCATCCCCAACGGCAACAACCTGCGCAGACATCCCCATGAATCCGGCTCGCATCGCTCCTCCCCTCTTTGTCGGCCTGTGGGCCACCGGCTTCATCGGCGCACGTTACGCGATGCCCTATGCCGAGCCCTTCACCTTTCTGGGCGTCCGCTTCGTCCTATCCGCCGCGCTGATTGCCGGCCTCGTGGCCTGGTTTGCCGGGCCGCGCCTCAAGCCGGCCCATGTCATCCATTCCATGGTGGCCGGCGTTCTCATGCACGGGGTTTACCTGGGCGGCGTCTTCTGGGCCATCCGCCACGGCATGCCGGCCGGACTGTCCGCGCTCATCATCGGCCTTCAGCCGCTGATCACCGCCTTCATGGCGGTTCCCGCGCTCGGCGAACGGGTGACCGGCCGCCACTGGACGGGCCTCGTCGTGGGCTTTGCCGGCGTCATCATCGTCCTGTGGCCGAAGATCGGCGTCATCGGCGCCGGCGTGAACGCCGCCACGCTTGCCGCCTCTGTCATCTCCGTGCTCGGCATGAGCGCCGGCACCATCTGGCAGAAGCGCTTCGTCCAGGGGGCAAATCTCATGCGCGGCACATTCTGGCAGTATCTCGGCGGTGTCCTGGCCGCCATTCCCATGGTGCTGTTCTTCGAGGAAGGGCATCTGGAAATCAACGGCAGCACGATCTTTGCCATGGCATGGCTCGTCCTCGTTCTGTCCATCGGCGCGATCATGCTGCTGATGTACCTCATCCGCGAGGGCGCGATCTCCAAGGTCGCATCGCTCTTCTATCTCGTTCCCGCCTGCACGGCGGTGTTCGCCTGGATCCTGTTCGGTGAGGAACTGCTGCCAGTGCAGATCCTCGGCATGGCCATCACGAGCTTCGGCGTGGCTCTGGCGACGATGGCAAACGCGAAACCTGCTCCCGCAAGGACCGGTAGCGCATGATCGCGGCATTGAGTTCGGCACCGATGATGAAGATCGCCGCGATCATGTAGAGAAACACCAGTGCGATGATGATCGAGGCCAGACCGGCATAGGTCGACGCGTAATTGGCGAAACTGTTGAGATAGGCGGCAAAGCCCGACGATCCGACGATCCAGAACACGAGTGTCAGCACCACGCCCGGCAGGATGTCGCGAATGGTGCGCCGCCCGCAGGGCAGCCATTTGTGCGCAGACACCAGCCCGACCGTCAGGACCAGCGCCGCCACGCCAAGGCGAAGCGCATCGAAGCTGCCATACCATTCCGAAACCACGGGGAAGCGCAGCGTGATCTGGCGCACGATCACCGGAAGCGCCACCAGCAGCAGGCTGACGACAACCAGCACGACCGTGGCCAGCACCACGAAGCCCAGGCTCTGGGCGCGCAACAGGATGACCGAGCGCCCCTCCACCTGCCGGTAGGCGCGGTTGAGCGATGTTCGCAGCGCTTCGACGCCATTGGACGCGAAGATGAGGGCAAGCACGGCGCCGATCGTCAGGAGGTCGCCGCGCTGGGTCGTCAGCACGCTGTTGACCTCGCGCGACAGCGGCGCGGCAATCGTCTCCGGCCAGGTGTCGAAAATCAGGTGTACGGCGGAATCCGCGAAGGCATCGGCCCCCAGGAAGACAGCCAGCGTCGTTGCGAAGATGAGAAAGGGAAACAGCGCCATCAATGTCGAGAGGGCGACATGGCTGGCCATGGCCCAGCCGTCATCGCGGGAAAAATGCCCGAAGGCATCGCCCAGGATCCGCCTTGCCGCGATGTATCTTGGCATCAGCCTGTCCTTCTGGTTGCGCGCTGCCTTTGTATATGGGAAATGCAGGCTATCGAGAAAGGGTGTTTTCGCATGCCCGCCGCACGCACCATCATCGTCACCGGCGCCTCCTCCGGCATCGGCGCCCATTGCGCCCGCGCCCTCAGGTCGGAAGGCTGGCGCGTCTTCGCCACGGCCCGCAAGCCGGACGATCTGGCCGCGCTCGAGGCCGATGGCATCGAGGCGTTTTACCTGGACTATTGCGAACCGTCCTCCATCGAGGCGCTCGTCGCCAATGTCCTGGCGCGTACGGGCGGCAGGCTGGACGCCCTTTTCAACAATGGCGCCTATGCCCAGGCCGGCGCTGTGGAAGACCTGCCCGTTGCGGCCCTGCGCGCCCAGTTCGAGGCCAATTTTTTCGGCTGGCACGACCTGACGCGGCGCATCGTGCCTGTCATGCGCGCCCAAGGGTACGGCCGCATCGTCAATTGCTCGTCCATTCTCGGTCTGGTGCCGGTGAAATATCGCGGTGCCTATGCCGCATCGAAACATGCGCTGGAAGGCCTGACGCTCTGCCTGCGCGCCGAGCTCGCCGCGACCGGCATCAAGGTCTCGCTCATCGAGCCCGGTCCCGTGGTCTCGAAGATCGCGGCCAACGGCCTGCCCTGGTTCCTGAAACATGTCGACATCGAGGGCTCGCCCCACCGCGATGCCTATGAGGCGCAACTGGCCCGCATGGAAGCCGGCGGGTCGGTGTCGCGCTGGAAGCCGGGGCCGCACGCCGTCCATCGCGTTCTGCGCCATGCGCTGAATAGTCCCCGGCCGAAACCGCACTATGTGATGACCCTGCCGGCGCGCGCCGGCGTATTCATCAAGCGTTTTCTTCCCCCGGCGCTTGCCTACCGCATCACCGCCGGGCAAGGATGACGCAACACAAGGACAACCGGGCCGGCCCGTGCCGGACCATCGGGAAAGCAGGCAATGGATACCGTTTTCAAGTTTCTGGCGATGATCGCCATGGCCGCAGTGGCCTTCGTCCTCGTCAGGGGGCTGATCAACATGATGCGGGCGGGCGACGCCAATACATCGAACAAGCTCATGCAGGCGCGCGTCTTCCTGCAGTTCATCGCCATTCTGCTCATCGTCGGCGCGCTCTATTTCGCACGCCCGGGCTGAAGCGGCAGGCACAGGAGGGGATGTCATGGTCAAGCTGAACAAGATCTACACGCGCACCGGCGACGACGGCACGACCGCCCTTGCCGCCGGCGGAAGGCGCATGAAGTTCGATCCGCGCGTCGACGCCTATGGCACGGTGGACGAGGCCAATGCCTGCATCGGCATGGCCCGGCTCCACACCGCCGGCGGGTATGCGGAGCTCGACGCCATGCTGTCGCGCATCCAGAACGATCTCTTCGACCTCGGTGCCGACCTGGCGACGCCGGATCTCGGCGAGGACCTGGGTTACGAGCCCCTGCGCATCGTCCATCACCAGGTCGAACGCATCGAGCGGGACATCGACGCGCTGAACGCGGCATTGCAGCCGTTGAAATCTTTCGTCCTGCCAGGCGGATCGCCTGCCGCGGCCGCCCTGCACCTCGCGCGCACGGTGGCGCGCCGCGCCGAGCGCCTGATCGTGGAACTGGCCGAAACGCCTGGCGAGCATGTCAATCCGGAGACCATCCGCTACATGAACCGGGTTTCGGACCTGCTCTTCGTCGCCGCCCGCGTGGTCAATGACAACGGCGCCGCCGACGTGCTATGGGTTCCGGGGGCGAACCGCTGAAACAGGCGGCAGGGGACGGCGGGTTTCGATGTTCATTCCGTTGCACGATGCCAACAGCCTGCGCCATATCCGGGCGCAATATGTCACCATCGCAATCATCGCGATCAATGTCGCCGTCTTCCTGCTGACCGGTTTCAACGGACAGCAGGCGCTCATCGCCGACGCGCTGGGCTACGGCTACGTGCCCTCGGTGGTCCATGACATCAACGAACTGACGCCGGACCTCGTTCGCGTTCCGGAAGAACTGACCTACGTCACCTACGCCTTCATGCATGGCGACCTGATGCACCTTGGCGGCAACATGCTCTTCCTCTGGGTATTCGGCGACAATGTCGAGGATGCCCTGGGTCACATCAAGTATGTCATCTTCTATCTGGCCTGCGCGGCGGCCGGGGCCTGGCTGCACGGCTTCATGGATCCGGCATCCGAAACGCCGCTGATCGGTGCGTCCGGGGCTGTGGCGGGTATCGTCGCAGCCTATCTCCTGCTCCATCCGCGCGTGAAGGTCTGGGTTCTGGCGCTGGGCCGCATTCCGTTGCGAATCCCAGCCTTCATCCCGCTTCTCCTGTGGATCGGCCTGCAGGTCTTCATGTTCCTTGCTTCGGGGGAGGATGAGGTCTCCTGGGCGGCCCATTTGGGCGGAATAGCCGCCGGCGCGCTGCTTTTGCTCGTGCTGCGCCGGCCCGGCGTTCCGCTTTTCGACCGGGCCATTGTCACGCCCAGGGCCGTCGTGACCGAACCGCCGCCGCTGCCGGAGGACAAGCCCGATCGCGGCGGCATGGGCCGCCGCTGGGGCCGCCAATAGCGATGGCCTGGGCACATTTTTGCGCCGCACACAATTGATGTTGAGAACAAGACAGGCTACATACCGCGCGGTATGTTTCAGGCTGCTGAAAGGTCGCCGGGGAGGATGCGTCGAATCCGGACGCGAAAATTACGCTGCGGGGCTAGCCTGCGCCGTTTCAGGCGCTTAGTTTCCGCCCACAAAATCCAACTCTAGAGAGGACATGTGCATGAAAGTCCTGGTACCGGTCAAACGGGTCGTAGACTACAACGTGAAGATCCGCGTCAAGGCTGACGGCTCGGGCGTTGAGCTGGCCAACGTCAAGATGTCGATGAACCCCTTCGACGAGATCGCCGTGGAAGAGGCTATCCGCCTGAAGGAAGCCGGCGTGGCGACCGAGATCGTCGCCGTCTCGATTGGCGAGCAGAAGTGCCAGGAAACCATCCGCACCGCGCTTGCCATGGGCGCCGACCGCGGCATTCTCGTCAAGACCGACGATTTGGTCGAACCGCTCGCCGTGGCCAAGATCCTCAAGGGCATCGTCGACGAGGAGAAGCCTGAACTGGTCATTCTCGGCAAGCAGGCCATCGACGACGACGCCAACCAGACCGGCCAGATGCTGGCGGCGCTGCTGGGCTGGTCGCAGGGCACCTTCGCCTCCGAGGTCAAGATCGATGGCGGCAAGGCCACCGTGACCCGCGAGGTCGACGGCGGCCTGCAGACCATCGAAATCAACATGCCGGCCATCGTCACCACGGACCTCCGCCTCAACGAGCCGCGTTATGCCTCGCTGCCCAACATCATGAAGGCCAAGAAGAAGCCGCTCGACGAGAAGGCGCCGTCCGACTATGGCGTCGACACCGCGCCACGCCTCAAGGTGCTCAAGACCGCCGAGCCGGAAGGCCGCAAGGCGGGCGTCAAGGTGGGCTCGGTCGCCGAACTCGTCGACAAGCTGAAGAACGAAGCGGGCGTCCTGTAAGGACAGGCAAGGAAAGGAACACACACATGGCCATTCTTCTCGTTGCCGATCACGACAACGTTTCCCTGTCCGACCAGAACGCCAAGGCGCTCTCCGCTGCCCTGAAGATGGGCGGCGACGTGGACGTTCTCATTGCCGGCAAGGACGCCAAGGCGGCCGCCGACGCCGCTGCGAAGCTGTCGGGCGTGCGCAAGGTGCTTCTGGCCGAATCCGACGCGCTCGCCGAGCGTCTCGCCGAGCCGGCGGCGGCCCAGGTCGTCGCGCTTGCCGAGGGCTATGACGCCTTCGTCGCCCCGGCCACGACCATGGGCAAGAACGTCATGCCGCGCGTCGCGGCCCTGCTCGACGTCATGCAGATCTCCGAGATCGTGGCGGTGGAAAGCGCCGACACGTTCCAGCGCCCGATCTATGCCGGCAATGCCATCCAGACCGTTCAGTCGACTGACGCCAGGAAGGTGATCACGGTGCGCACCGCCTCCTTCCAGGCCGCCGGCCAGGACGGTTCGGCTTCCGTCGAAACGGTCGAGGCCGTTGCCGATCCGGGGCTCTCCAGCTTCGTCGGGAACAAGCTCTCGGAAAGCGACCGCCCGGAACTGACCTCCGCCAAGATCATCATTTCCGGCGGGCGCGCGCTCGGCTCGGAAGAGAAGTTCCAGGAAGTCATCCTGCCCGTGGCCGACAAGCTGGGTGCCGCAGTCGGCGCCTCGCGCGCCGCCGTCGATGCCGGCTATGCGCCCAACGACTGGCAGGTCGGCCAGACCGGCAAGGTCGTCGCGCCCGAACTGTATATCGCGGCAGGCATTTCCGGCGCCATCCAGCACCTGGCCGGGATGAAGGATTCCAAGGTCATCGTCGCCATCAACAAGGATGAGGAAGCGCCGATCTTCCAGGTGGCCGATTATGGCCTCGTGGCGGACCTCTTCGAGGCGTTGCCGGAACTCGAAAAGGCGCTTTGAGCGCCAATCCGTCGCCGACACCGGGCCGGGGCAGAGAAGATGCCCCGGCTTTTTTCCCGGCGCGGCCAGCCACATTGATTATTCCAACTGTCGCGTTCCTGCCGTAATGTGCACCGCAATACGGGCCTGATACGGCCTATCGGTTTGTAGCGGGACAACAAGGCGGGTACGAAAATCATGACCGGTATCAAGACCATCGGCATCATTGGCGCGGGACAGATGGGAGCCGGCATCGCCCATGTCAGCGCGTTGGCGGGCTATGACGTGATGCTCAACGACATTTCAGGCGAGCGCATCGAAAAGGGCCTGGCAACGATCAACGGCAACATGGCCCGCCAGGTCGCGTCCGACAAGATTTCCGAGGAAGACCGCGCCACCACGCTTTCGCGCATCAAGCCGGCGCCGAAGCTCGACGATCTGGCCGCTTGCGATCTTGTCATCGAGGCGGCCACCGAGGACGAGACGATCAAGCGCAAGATCTTCGCCCAGCTCTGCCCGGTCCTGAACCCGGAGGCCCTGCTGGCCACCAATACGTCTTCGATCTCCATCACCCGCCTGGCGGCGCAGACAGACCGGCCCGAGCGCTTCATCGGCATCCATTTCATGAACCCCGTGCCGGTGATGAAACTGGTGGAAGTCGTGCGCGGCATCGCCACCGACGAAACGACCTTCGTCGCCACGCGCGATTTCGTCGACCGGCTCGGCAAGACCATCACCGTCGCCGAAGATTTCCCCGCCTTCATCGTCAACCGCATTCTCCTGCCGATGATCAACGAGGCAATCTACACGCTCTATGAAGGCGTCGGCTCGGTCGAGGCCATCGACACCGCGATGCGGCTGGGCGCCAACCACCCGATGGGTCCGCTGCAACTGGCCGATTTCATCGGCCTCGATACCTGTCTTTCCATCATGCAGGTGCTCTATGACGGGCTGGCAGACAGCAAGTACCGCCCCTGCCCGCTGCTGGTGAAATATGTCGAAGCCGGCTGGCTCGGCCGCAAGACCGGCCGCGGCTTCTACGACTATCGCGGCGAAACGCCCGTTCCGACACGCTAGGGCCCGGGAAATTCCCGCACCGGCGGGCTTTTCCCCTTTCCCCGCGGCGCTTTCGCCGCTAGTTAGCCCTTCCACAAACCGGAGTGCAACGAGCATCGCATCACGCCACTGATGATGGCGACAGGGACCCGCCTCAGGGTCCGCCCCTCGACGGGTCACGATGTGAACTGAACGGGAGACGGCCTGATGGGCAAACCCAATCTTGTCATCATCGGCGCCGGTGGCGTCGGCGACGTGGCGGCCAACAAGGCTGTCCAGTTCCGCAAGGAATTCGGCGACATCTACTGGGCCAGCCGGTCGCTGGAAAAGCTGACCGCCAAGGCCAATGCCGTTCATGCGCGCTGGGCCGCCGCCAATGAGAACCGGCTGATCGAGCCGGTCCGGGTCAACGCGCGAAACACGCAGGAAACGGTGGCGATGCTGCGACAGACGGCCGCCGATATCGTCGTCAATGTCGCCTCTCCCTATTGCAACCCCGCCATCATGGATGCCTGCCTTGAAACCGGCACGCATTACATCGACACGGCGCTGGCCGAAGACGAGCATGTCGAGAACATCCAGCCCAACTGGTACGGTTACCACGAATGGCCGCGCCGCCCGGCCTTCACCGAAAGGGGTGTCAACGCGCTTCTGGGCATGGGTTTCGACCCCGGTGTCGTCAACATTTTCTGTGCCCATGCCCGCAAGCACCTGCTCGACGAGATCGCTTCCATCGACATCATCGACGTGAACGGCGGCAGCCACGGGCGCTATTTCGCGACCAATTTCGACCCGGATGTCAATCTGCGCGAGATCAAGGAAGACGTGATCACCTGGGAGGGCGGCGCCTGGCGCACCATGCCCCACCATTCCGAATGGATGGACGTCACCCTGCCGGAGGTCGGCACCCATCGCGTCTATTCCATGGGCCATGACGAATTGCAGTCGCTGGCGGTGAATTTCCCGGACACGCCGCGCATCACCTTCTGGATGGGCTTTGGCGAACACTATCTCAAGGTCTTCGAGGTGCTCGACAAACTGGGCCTCACCTCCTCGATTCCCGTCGAGGTGGACGGCGTCATGGTCGCACCCAACCGTCTGGTCAAGGCGCTGCTGCCGGATCCGGCCAGTCTTGCCAGGGACTACACGGGCAAGATCTGCATCGGCGTGGATATTCGCGGCCGCAAGAATGGCGAGGACAAGCGTTTCTTCATCTGGTCGACCTGCGACCATGCCGACAATTACAGCGAGGTCGGCGCCCAGTCGATTTCCTATTCCACCGGCGTTCCCGTCATCACGGCAGCGAGGCTGCTGGCCAATGGTGCCTGGAACCCCGGCTCCATGGTCAACATGGAGGAACTGGATCCCGATCCATTCCTGAGCCTCATGCCCGAAACCGGCATTGGCTGGCAAGTCAGCGAACTGCCGCTGGACGGTTCCTGGCCCTGGGGCCGGTGACCCGATGCAGCCGGGCTATTTCCACATGCTGGAAACGGCGGACCTTCCCAGTCCGGCCTATGTCATCGACCGCGCCCGGATCGAGCACAATTGCCGCATCCTGCGCCACATCGCCGACGCGGCCGGCGTCCGGGTGCTCCTGGCGTTGAAGGCCTTTTCCGCTTTCGCGGTGGCCGACATCATCGCAAAATATCTTGACGGCACGGCTGCCAGCGGGCTTTACGAGGCACGGCTCGGAAAGACCCGCTTTGGCGGCGAGATGCATGCCTTCGCGCCGGGACTGAAGGCAGAAGACGTGGACGAAATCTGCCGCCATTCCGATCACCTGATCTTCAACTCGCTGACGCAATACCGCCGTTTCGCGCCCATGCTGGAAGGCCGCGCACGGCCCGAACTGGGCCTCCGGCTCAACCCCCATCACCGCGAAGTCGCCAACCCGCTCTACGATCCCGCCGGCCCATGGTCGCGGCTCGGCATCGACGCCGCGTCCCTCACGCCGGACGACATGGCGCCATTTGCCGGCGTCCACGTCCACGCGCTCTGCGATCACGGGCTGGAACCCTTCGCCCGCTATCTCGAAGCGGTCGAGACCCGGTTTGCCCATCTTTTCCCTGCGATCGACTGGATCAACCTGGGCGGCGGCGTTCTTTTCACCGATGACGGCTTTCCCGTCGATGAGGCGATCGCGCTCCTGCGCGGCTTCCGCGAGCGCACCGGCCTCACCGTCTATCTCGAACCGGGAACGGCCATTGCCCTGCATGCCGGCGCGGTCGTGGCGGAAGTGCTCGACGTCGGCGTCACAGGTGCGCCCGTCATCGTTACCGATGCCTCCGCCACATGCCACATGCCGGACGTGCTGGAAGCGCCCTTCACGCCCGAATGCCTGGGCGCAACGGCGCTGCCGCGCGATCTGAAACCGCGCGACGTCAACGACCCGAACGTGGCGCGCGTCGGCGGGCCCACCTGCCTGGCGGGCGACACCATCGGCACCTACCGCTTCGACCGCATGCCGGACATCGGCGACCGGCTCGTCTTCCTCGACCTCGGCTACTATACGGGCGTGAAGGCGAGCACGTTCAATGGCACGCCCCTGCCCGCGCTGGTCATCTGGGACAGCCGAACGGGCGAGACCACGGTCGCCAAACGGTTCGGCTACGAGGAGTTCGAGACCCGGCTGGGCTGAACCGGCCCGCCCCCGCCTCAACCGGAAGGCGTCTGACGCTCCATCGCCGCGTCGATCAGCCCGATGGCGTCCTCGCTGTTCCATTCCGCCGGACCGTTCAGCTTGCCCATCAGGCAACCCTGCGGATCGACAAGCACAGTGGCAGGCAGGCCAAGCGCCAGGCTGCGTCGCTTGAACTCGTTGAAAATGCCCATCGAGGGGTCCCGGTAATGGGCCAGCGTCGTCACGCCCACCTCGCCCAGGAATTGCTCGGCCTTGGCCGGCTCGCCGGTGTCGATATTGACCGCGACCACCTCGAACTCGTCGCCGCCAAGCTGCTGCTCCAACCCGTCCAGCGCCGGCATTTCCTTGCGGCAAGGCGCACACCAGGTTGCCCAAAGGTTCACCAGGATCGTCTTGCCCTTGAAATCGCCCAGCGTCATCGGCGTGCCGTCCGGCCCCTGGAAGGCGACAGCGGTCAGGTCTTCCGGATCGGTGGCAAGAAATGCCGCCACTTCTCCCTTTGCCGCCGCATCGATGGCTGCCTTGCGTTCGGGACTGGCCTCGCATTGCGCTTGTGCGACCCCTGTCCCGCCATTGCCAGAGGGCGCGTTTGTCACGTATACCGCGCCGGCGCCGGCAATCACGGCGGCAAGCGCCGCGCCGGCAATCCATTTGAAGGACAGGGACGTCTTTCCGTCAGCCATTCGAGAACCACTCCGCAAGTGTGAACAGGGCCATGAGCGACACCAAGACCAGCAACCAGATGTGGGGCGGACGTTTCGCCTCCGGCCCGGCCGCCATCATGGAAGCCATCAATGCCTCCATCGGCTTCGACCGGAAACTCTACGCCCAGGACATTCGCGGTTCGCTGGCCCACGCCGCCATGCTCGCGGAAACTGGCATAATTTCGGCGGAAGACCATGACAAGATCGTTCACGGCCTGAACACGATCCTGTCAGAGATCGAGAGCGGACAATTCGAGTTTTCCACCCGGCTCGAAGACATCCACATGAACGTGGAGGCCAGGCTCGCCGACCTGATCGGCCCCGCCGCCGGCCGCCTGCACACTGCCCGTTCGCGCAATGACCAGGTGGCCACCGATTTCCGCCTCTGGGTCAAGGAGGAATTGCAGCGCGTCCACGCCGCGCTGAAGGGCCTGATGGAGGTGTTGCTCGCCAAGGCCGAGGCCCATGCATCCACCGTCATGCCGGGCTTCACCCATCTGCAGACGGCCCAGCCCGTGACATTCGGCCATCACTGCATGGCCTATGTGGAAATGTTCGCCCGCGACCGCTCCCGCGTGGCCGACGCCATCGCGCGCCTCGACGAATGCCCGCTGGGCGCCGCCGCGCTGGCCGGTACCGGCTATCCGATCGACCGCCACATGACGGCGGCAGCGCTCGGCTTCCGCGAGCCCACCCGCAATTCGATGGACACCGTTTCCGACCGCGATTTCGCGCTGGAGTTCCTCTCCGTCGCCGCCATCTGCGCTTCCCACCTGTCGCGCATGGCCGAGGAGATCGTCATCTGGTCGACGCCGCAATTCGGTTTCGTGAAGCTGTCCGACAGCTTCTCCACCGGTTCCTCCATCATGCCGCAGAAGAAGAACCCGGACGCCGCGGAACTGATTCGCGCCAAGACCGGCCGCATCAATGGCGACCTGATCGCCCTGCTGACCGTGATGAAGGGTCTTCCGCTGGCCTATTCGAAGGACATGCAGGAAGACAAGGAAGCCGTCTTCGACGCTGCCGAGACGCTGGACCTGATGCTGGCCGCCATGACCGGCATGTTCGACGAGATGGACGTCAACGTGGCCGCGATGAAGAAGGCCGCCGGCGCCGGCATGTCCACCGCCACCGATCTTGCCGACTGGCTGGTGCGCGAGGTGGGCCTGCCGTTCCGCGAAGCCCATCATGTCACCGGACGCGCCGTCGCCCTGGCGGTGGAGCGCGGCTGCGCACTGGAAAAGCTGCCGCTGAAGGACCTTCAGGCGATCAATCCGGCCATCACGGACGCCGTCTTCCCGGTGCTCCAGGTGGCCCAGTCGGTAAAGAGCCGCGATTCCTTTGGCGGCACCGCGCCGGCTCAGGTGAAGAAGCAGGTGCGCTATTGGAAAAAGCGCCTTTCCAGGGGGTGACAGGGTTGCAAACGCGGGTGCAATTGCACGCACAATCGGCTATAGGACACCTCGATCACACGAACGGAAGAGCGATGACCGTCCTCAAGAAACCGCTGACCGCCGGGCTTTGCCTCATCATGATCGCCACCATGGCCTCTGCTTGCGGCCGCCGCGGCGCGCTGGACACGCCATACGAGGCGTCGGTGCGCGAGGCCAAGGAGACCCGCCAGGGCGGCCAGACAGCGCCCGCACCGGAGAAACCGGTGGCCGACAAGCCGTTCATTCTCGATCCGCTGATCGAGTGATCCTTTTTCAGGGACCCAGGACCTTACACCCGTGAACCACTTTCAATATCGCGACGGCGTGCTTTACGCCGAGGACGTGTCGGTGCCGGAGATCGCGCGCGCCGTCGGCACGCCGGTCTACATCTATTCCACGGCCACGCTGACCCGCCATTACCAGGTCTTCGCCAGGGCATTCGAGGGTCTCGATGCCATGGTCTGCTATGCCATGAAGGCCAATTCCAACCAGGCTGTCCTGAAGACGCTGGCAAACCTGGGCGCTGGCGCCGACGTGGTCTCCGAAGGCGAATTGCGCCGCGCGCTGGCCGCCGGCATTCCCGCCAGCCGCATTGTCTTTTCCGGCGTCGGCAAGACCGCCCGCGAAATGGACTTTGCCCTCGAAGCCGGCATCTGCTGCTTCAATGTCGAATCCGAACCGGAACTGCAACTGCTTTCGGCCCGCGCGGCCGCACTCGGCAGGCAGGCCCATGTTTCACTGCGCATCAACCCGGATGTCGATGCGAAGACGCACAGGAAGATTTCCACCGGCAAGGCCGAAAACAAGTTCGGCATTCCCTGGCAGCGCGCCCGCGCGGTCTATGCCGAGGCAGCCACCCTGCCCGGCATCCGGGTTTCGGGCATCGACATGCATATCGGCAGCCAGATCACCGAATTGCAGCCCTTCGACGATGCCTTCGCCCTGCTTACCGAACTCGTGCAGACCCTGCGCCAGGACGGCCACGAGATCGAGCATGTCGATCTGGGCGGCGGCCTCGGCATTCCCTACAAGGATGACAACAATCCGCCCCCCCTGCCGGAGCACTATGCCGAAGTGGTGCGCAAGCATGTCACGCAACTGGGCCTGAAGGCGATATTCGAGCCGGGACGTCTCATTGCAGGCAATGCGGGAATCCTGGTCACCGAGGTCGTCTACGTGAAGGAAGGCGACGCGAAGAATTTCGTCATCGTCGATGCCGGCATGAACGACCTGATTCGCCCGACGCTCTACGACGCCCATCACGAAATCTATCCCGTCGAGCAGAAGGCGGCCACCGCCTCGCGCATCACGGCGGATATTGTCGGCCCGGTCTGCGAAACCGGCGACTACATGGCCCATGACCGGGAAATGCCGCGCGTGTCCGCCGGAGACCTGCTCTCCATCGGATCCGCCGGGGCCTATGGCGCTGTCCAGGCCTCCACCTACAATTCGCGCCCGCTGGTTCCGGAAGTGCTGGTCAATGGCGACCGCTTCCACGTGGTCCGGCCGCGCCTGCCCCTGGACGCCCTGATCGGCCTCGATTCGGTGCCGGACTGGCTCTGATCCCGCAGGCAGGGGAAAAGGCAGGCCTTCACGTTTGCGTGCATCGGCCTCGCCTTTGGCGCAATTTCCGCTATCCTTGCGTTCCATGGATCGGCGGATGGCCCGCCGGCGCCGGCAGCGGAAGGACGGCATGGAGACCACAACCGGCCTCTTGGAACGCCTGAAACGCACGCGCTCGATCGTGCGTCTCGTCCTGATCGTCGAGCGCCTCTGGCCGCTTCTGCTTCCTCTCGCCATCCTGGCGGCCCTCTTTGCCGTGGTTTCCTGGTTCGGCCTCTTCCGTGTCATGCCGGATTGGGCGCGGCTTTCGCTCACCGGCGCGTTTGCCCTGGCAGCCGTGGCGTCCCTCTTCCCGCTGTCGCGCATGCGCTGGCCGCGCGGCGCCGAGATCGACCATCGGATCGAGCGCGCCAACGCCCTGTTGCACCGGCCTGTCACGACGCAGTCCGACCGGCTGGCCGCGGTCAGCCGCGACCCCTTCGCCGAAGCATTGTGGCGCGAACACCAGAAACGCCTGGCCGCCGGTCTCGACCGCTTGTCACCCGGCTCGCCGGCAACCGGCGTTCCGGCACGCGACCCTTGGGCGTTGCGCGCCATTCCGGCGCTGCTCCTGGCCGGTGCCTTCGCCTTTTCCCTCGGCCCCGGCGGCGGCACGCTCACCGATGCCTTTTCCGCCCGCGGCGGCGCTCCCGTCATCCCGCCGCGTGTCGATGCATGGGTTACGCCACCGGCCTATACCGGCCGCGCACCGGTCTTCCTCACCGCCGAAGCCAACCGTGCCGAGACCGCCTTCACCGTCCCGCAAGGGTCCACGGTGGTCGTTCGCGTGACAGGCGGATCCGGTGGCGAGGAACTGAGCTTTCAGCCGTCAGGTGAACCGGCGGCAAGCCCCGTTGCGCCGGACATGGCCACCCTCCCCGATCGCGCCTCCACGAATTCCTCCCCGGCCGGTGCGCGCCAGTTTTCCTTGACGCTTGAAGGCGATGGCAATCTCCGGCTGGCCACACAGGAAACGGCCGTCAATGACTGGCGTTTCACCGTCATCCCCGACCAGCCGCCGGAAATCGCGCTGGACGGCGACCCCAAGCGCGAGCCGAACGGCTCCTTCACCCTCACCTACACGGTGAAGGACGACTATGGCGCCCGGTCCGGCGAGACCCTGTTCGAATTGGCCGAGGACCGGGCGCCGGATGCCCGGCCGCTCTACGAGGCCCCGGAAATGCCGCTCTCCCTGCCGCGCGAGCGCGAGGGCGAGGCCCGGACCACCACCGTCATGGCCGAGCATCCGTGGGCAGGCGCAAGCGCGCGGATGCGGTTGAAGGTCACCGATGCAGCCGGCCAGGAAGGCATTTCCGAACCGCTTTCCATCACCATGCCGGAACGGGTCTTCACCAATCCGCTGGCGAAGGCTGTCATCGAGCAGCGGCGCATGCTGGCGCTCGACGCGAACCGTAAGCCACGTGTCCTGCTGCTCCTCGATTCCGTGACGCTGCGTCCGGAAGACACGTTTTCCAACATGTCCCATTATCTCGGGCTGATGGCGCTGCGCTCGCGCCTCGACATGGCAGAAACGGACGACGCCCTGCGCGAGACGGTCGACTACATGTGGGAACTGGCCGTCCAGATCGAGGATGGCGATCTGACCGACGCCGAGCGCCGCCTGCGTGATGCCCAGCAGGCGCTGCGCGAGGCACTGGAAAATGGCGCCAGCGACGAGGAGATCGAACGCCGCATCGCGGAACTGCGCGAAGCGCTCAACGAGTTCCTGCGCGAATTCGCCGAGCGCGCACAGCAGGATCCGAACATGGCACAGCAGATGCCGCAGGACATGCAGGAGATGAGCCAGTCCGACCTCGACCGCATGCTCCAGCAGATGGAGGATCTTGCCAAGTCCGGACAGCGCGAACAAGCCGAGCAATTGCTTTCCCAACTGGAAAACATGATGCGCAACCTGCAGGCCGGCCGCCAGCAGGACGGCCAGCAAGGCCAGCAGGGTCAGATGCGCGAGCAGATGAACCGGCTTGGCGAATTGATGCGCCGCCAGCAGGAAATGATGAACGAGACCTTCCGCCTGGATCAGATGCAGCGCGGCCAGCAGGGGCAGGAAGGCCAGCAGCGCCAGGGCCAGCGCGGGCAGCAGGGTCAGCAGGGTCAGCAAGGTGAACAGGGGCAACAGCAGGGCCGCATGGGGCGAGGCGGCCAGCAACCTGGCCAGGGACAAGGCGGCCAGCAGCCTGGCCAGGGATCAGGAATGACGTCCGAGGAACTGGCAGAGGCCCTGCGCGGCTTGCAGGAAGGCCAGGGGCAATTGCGCGGTGAACTGGGTCAATTGATGGAAGATCTGCGCGGCATGGGCATCGAACCCGGCGAAGGCTTTGGCGAGGCCGGGGAGCGGATGGGTCAGGCTGGCCGTGCGCTTGGCGATGCTGACGGCGAGCAGGCGGTCGGCCGGCAGGGCGAGGCGCTGGAAGCCCTGCGCCGGGGTGCCCAGGACATGATGAACCAGATGCAGCAGCAGGCACAGCAAAACGGTCAGGGTGGCTCGGAACCCGGCGGCAACAACCGGGCCGACGACCGCGATCCGCTCGGTCGGCCGCGCGCCACGACCGGACCGGATTTCGGCGATACCGTGAAAGTGCCCGATGAGATCGACGCGCAACGGGCCCGTGAAATCCTGGAAGCGATCCGCGAGCGGCTCGGCAATGCGCTGTCGCCGCAACTGGAAAAGGAATATCTCGAACGCCTGCTTGATCTGCAATGAGGCGCCGCATCGGCCGGCAACAGGCAGTGGAAAGGCTTGCGCTCAGGCGGCCAGCGCGCCGGCAACCGCCGTGCGGATTTCCGAGAGCGTGAAGGGCTTGGGCACCACATCGATGATGACCTGGCTCAGGTCCGATGCCCGCTCGCGCTGCTCGGCATAGCCGGTCATCAACAGGATCTTGAGGCCGGGAAAGTCGCGGGCCGCCGTCTTGGCCATTTCGATGCCGTCCATCACCGGCATGCGGATATCCGAAAGCACCAGATCGAAACCGCCGGGTTCGTCCGACAGGATGGAAAGGCCGATCTCCCCGTCCTCGGCGGTTTCCACCTCATGGCCGTCAACGCCAAGCGCCCGCGCCGTGAACGCGCGTACGGAATCGTCGTCTTCAACGAGCAGTATCCTGGCCATTCAGTCTCTCAAGCCTCGTCCTTGATAAATCCGACATAGGGAAGTTCGCGGAAGGCGTGCCCGGCATCCATGCCGTAGCCCACCACAAAATAGTCGGGACAGTCAAATCCCGTGAAATCGGCATCGATGTCATTGGTCCGGCGCATGCGCTTGTCGAGCAGCACCGCGATGGAAACGGAGCGCGCGCCGCGCGAGAGCATCAGGTCGCGCGTGTATTTCAGCGTCTTGCCCGATTCCAGGATGTCGTCGATCAGCAGGATGTCGCGCCCGGTGACGTCATTGTCGATGTCGCGCAACACCTTGATCTCGCCGCTGGTCCGCCCCGCGCCGTAGGATGAGATCATGATGAATTCCACCTCCGGCGCCACGCCGACATCATGCATGGCGCGGATCAGGTCTGCCGCGAAGATGAAGGACCCCTTCAGGACCGAAATCACGAGCAGGTCCTTCAGGTCGCGCTCGGCGATTTCCTTGGCCAGTTCCAGATTGCGCCTCGCGATGGTCGACGCGCTGTAAAGCACCTCGATCTGTTTGCCCCTGACCGTCTGCATCATCCGTCCCTTTTGCTGTCCAGGCGCACCGACACCCGGTCCACGCCCAGTCTAGGCGCTGCAACATGGCCGGAAAAGAGGTGGCTGCCGCCTGGCTCAAGGCCCGCGCGGCTTGTCCCCAGCTTGTATTGCGCGGTCGACCCGTCCTTGCCTCGGACCGAGACCAGGATTGCGGGCAGGCGCGCGGACTGTCCGCCGCGGTTCTCCACCCTGGTGTCGACCCGCAGCATGGTTTCCCCGCCCCGCACTTCCATGCGTGAATTGAGTTCGGCAATGAACAGGTCGGCACCGGCACCGCCGGTAAACAGCGCATGCCCGCCATTGATCCAGAATGCCGCGCCGGCGACGATGAACCCGGTGACCTTGAGCAGCCGTCCCGCAAGCGGTTCCGGCCGCCTGTCCCCATGCTCCGGCAGCCGGGCCGTGCGCAGCATGGCAAGGCCGTCCGACGCAGCCCGCACCGGCGCTCGAAGGGGTGCCGTTGCGGCAGGCTGACAACCCGTTTCCACCGTTTCATATCCGATGATCTCGGCATTTAACCGCAACGCATGCGCGCCGGCTGCGCCGCCGGCATGACCCGCGTCGAGGATTTCGCCATCCAGCGGCAGATGCCTGGTCCGGTCCTGCATCACTTGCGCTCGTCTTTCCACTGTCTCATGTGTTGTCGCGTCCCGGTCAAGAAATGGTTAACGCCTCCTCAAAACGGCCATGCTGGCACAGGATTCTTGACCCCTCCCGCAAGGGACCGTTAACCAAGACGAGGAAGTGATTTGCCCGGCGGCCCTTGCGTGCAGCCGCGGCATGGTCCGGCAAGGGGAACCAGCGGCGTGATCCGTTTCGAGAACGTGGGCTTGAGATATGGCATGGGGCCGGAGATCATTCGCGATGTCTCCTTCCAGTTGCCGGAGCGTTCGTTCCAGTTCCTGACCGGCCCCTCCGGTGCCGGCAAGACCACGCTGCTTCGCCTTCTGTTCATGTCGCTGAAGCCCACGCGCGGCCTCATCACGGTCTTCGGCAAAGACCGCGCCCGCATCACGCGCGCCGAACTGCCGCATCTGCGCCGCCGGATCGGCGTGGTCTTCCAGGATTTCCGCCTGCTCGACCACATGACCACGTGGGAGAACGTGGCGCTGCCCCTGCGCATCCGCGGGCGCGAGGAAGCGACCTATCGCAACGACGTCACTGAACTGCTCAAATGGGTGGGTCTCGGCGATCGCATGCATGTCCTGCCACCGGTCCTTTCGGGCGGTGAGAAACAGCGCGCGGCCATAGCGCGCGCCCTCATCGAACAGCCGGAAATCCTGCTCGCCGACGAACCGACCGGCAATGTCGATCCGCCCATGGCGCGGCGTCTGCTGCGCCTGTTCATCGAATTGAACCGCTCGGGAACCGCGGTGCTCATCGCCACGCACGACCTTTCCCTGATGAACCAGGTCGATGCCCGTCGGATGATCCTCTCGGACGGGAGGCTGGACATCTATGACTGACAAGGCGAAAGCGGCGATCCGCCCCGGCCGCGTCTCGGGCAAGCCGTCCGGCGCGGCAACCCGCCTGCCGAAATTGCCGGACCTGCCGGGCCGCGCCATTCCACGGGTTCTCAATGGCACGGCCCGCCGGCCCACGCCCATCGTCCCTTCGGGCAATGTAGCCGGCCGCGCGCTGGTCTTCGTCATCGCGATCATGACCTTCCTGTCCTGCCTGACGCTGGGCGCCGTCACCCTGGTGCGTGACACGGCCGCAGGCTGGCAGAGCCAGATCGCCCGCGAGGCGACGATCCAGATCCGGCCCTCCGAAACCCTCGACATGGAAGCGGCACTGGCGCAGGCCGCGGCAATTGCAGGCGGTTTCGAGGGTGTCCGTTCAACCGAAGTGCTGGACCCGGACGCAACCGCACGGCTGCTGGAGCCATGGCTCGGCAGCGGTCTCGACATCGAGGAACTGCCCGTTCCCCGCCTCGTCATCGTCACCATCGACGAAACGGACCCGCCGGACTTTGCCGCCATGCGCACGGCACTGACCGGCGCCATTGCCAACCTTTCGCTCGACGATCACCGGACCTGGGTCGACCGCCTGGTTTCCATGGCCCGCACCACGGTCACCATCGGCGTGGCGGTCCTTGTGCTGATGCTGTCCGCGACGATCCTGACCGTGGTGTTCGCCACGCGCGGCGCCATGGCCGGCAATGGCCATATCATCGAGGTCCTGCATTTCGTCGGCGCTGAAGGCCGCTTCATCGCGGTGGAGTTCCGCCGCCATTTCCTCGCTGTCGGCATGAAGGGCGCGGCCATTGGCGGCATTCTCGCCGTCGCCGTCTTTCTTCTCGGGTCGTGGTGGTCGGCCAGCAATCTCGCCACGCCCGAGGCCGATCAGGCCGCCGCGCTTTTCGGCACGTTCGGCATAGGCCTTGCCGGCTATCTCGGCGTTATCGCCGTCGTCATCCTCATTGCCCTGCTGACGGCCCTGACCACGCATTACACCGTGCTGACCTTTCTGAGCGATCTCGACACAACGGGAGAAGAGTGAAACGCGGCCCAGGACGAGCGCGGCGGGAATGCCGCAATTGCCGTTTTTCCGGCTATTCAATGCCGCAATTGCCATGTATCGGAATGCCATGAACGCGAACGAGGAACCCGCAGGAACGGCAGTGACCGCGTCGACACAGGGACAGGCGGACCGTCCCGCGGCGATCCGCCGTCTGCGCCGCCTCTGGCGGTACGGGTTCCTGGGCACGCTTGTGCTTCTTGCCGCTTTTGTTGCCGGGTTTGCCTTTTTCGCCGATACGGTCGGCCGCATGGCGCCGCCTCCTGGCATAAGCCGGGCCGACGGGATCATCGTGTTGACCGGCGGCTATCACCGCATCGACACCGCCGTGGCCCTTCTGGAAAACGGACAGGGCAAGCGCCTGCTGATATCCGGCGTGAATCCCGTGACGAGCCGTGGCACGCTGCGCCAGGCCACCGGCGCGCAGACCGATGTGTTCAATTGCTGCATCGACATCGATATCGAGGCGCTCGACACGATCGGCAATGCCGCCGAGAGTGCCAAATGGCTGACCCGCAACGGATACAAGAGCGTCATTCTCGTCACAAACAATTATCACATGCCGCGTTCGATCATGGAGCTCAAGCGCACGGCGGGCAATGTCGATATCGTGCCATGGCCGGTGGTCAACACGCCCATGGATGACGGCCGCTGGATGATGAAACCGGCGGCGCTGCGCGTCTTGTTCACCGAATATGCCAAATATGTCGCCGCGCTGGCACGCGGTCTTCTGCCTGCCCCCGAGCAGGGGCCGACGATCAGCGCGGCGGCCCGTTGACCCTTCGCCTTTGCCTTTCATGCCGCATCGTGTAAGCCGGTTGGCTGTGCTCACAGACCGGTTCCGATAGTCCATGATCCTCCTGCGCTCGCTCCTGTTCAACGCCGCGTTCTACATCGCGACCTTCGTCCAGATGGTCGTCTACACGCCCTTCTATTTCCTCGCCCCGCGCCGCGCCGCCTGGTGGGTGCCGAAGTCGTGGGCGCGCGTGAACATGTGGCTGCTGCACCGGATCGGTGGCGTGAAGTCGGTCATCACCGGCCAGGAAAACCTGCCGGCGGGCGGCTATATCATCGCTCCCAAGCACCAGTCCGCCTGGGACACATTCGCCTTCCTGCCCTGGATCCCGGATGCGCTCTACATCCTCAAGCGCGAGCTGATGTGGATTCCGCTCTTCGGCTGGTACGTCGCCAAGATGCGCATGATCCCGATCGACCGCGGCAAACGCTCCGTCGCGCTCAAGAAGGCGGTCAGGGAAGCCCGCGCCAGGATGGCCGACGGCCGCCAGCTCATCATCTACCCGGAGGGAACGCGCAGGCCGCCGGGCGCGGAGCCGGCCTACAAATACGGCATCGTGGAGCTCTACGTGCAGCTCAATGTGCCGGTGGTTCCGGTCGCCCACAGTGCCGGCCTGTTCTGGCCACGGCGCAAGATGCTGCGCTATCCCGGCACGATCCATGCGCGATTCCTGCCCCCCATCCCCGCAGGCCTGCCGCGCGAGGAATTCCAGGCGCGCTTGCAGGCCGAAACGGAAGCGGCCTGCGATGCCTATCTGGTCGAAGCGGCCACCGGTCCCAACCCGCCGCCCATGCCGGCCACGGCCATCCGCCGGCTGGAGGAACTGGGCGTGGACACCGCCGGCCTGCCGCGCCGCTGACAGGACATTCAGCGGTGGTGCATGTGATGGGCCACGGCTTCCAGCCAGCGGTCGCGAATACCCATCTGGCGCAGATGCTCCACCGTGTTCGCGACATATTCCTCGTTCGGCCCCGATTGCCCATGCGCGCCGGAAACATGGCGCGCGGCTTCCTCAACACCCATCCGCCCGGCATATTGCCGGTGATGCTGGTCCACCACATAGCCCAGCGCCGGCACACGCCGCCCGTCGTCGAGCGCGATATTGAGCCAGCGCTCGCGATAGACATGGGTGACCAGTTCGCGTTCGCGCAGATAGTTGATCGTTTCGGCCCGACGGGAATCGCAGACGCGGAAGGCGACGCCAATGCAGGAGCCGCCCTTGTCGAGGCCCAGCACGAGGCCGGCCGCTGTTCCGTTCCACGATGCACGAGGAGCGCACGCAAAGCGCCCGGCGAAAGCCGAAAAGATGGGCCCGGTGGCGCTCCAGATGATCGAAACCCGGCCGCCACATCAGCGAGCCGTAGCCGAAAACCCAAAAATCGCCCATACCGGCGTCAGTGCCCGGCGCGCCGGAATCCGATTGCGATAGTGAAAGGCTGTTCTCAACCATGTCCCGACCGGTCAGTTCCCCTCCGCGCAATGCGCGCCGTTTCCTCTGGCTTGCCCTGGCCATTGTCGCAGCCATCACGCTCTACACGGCCGGCTGGTTCTATATCGCCGGCCGGCTGGAAGAGCAAACCGCCCATGCGATCAGCCGACAGGCCGAACGCGGCGTGGAAACCGAATGCGCCGGCGCACGGGCGCACGGCTACCCCTTCCGCATCGGCCTGTTCTGCGATGCCACGGCATGGCGGCGCCCCGGACAGGGCATCGCCATCGAAGCCGGCGCCCTGCGCAGCGCCGCGCAAGTCTACGCGCCAGGTCACATTGTCGCGGAAGTGGACGGGCCGGCCGAAATCGACCTGCCGGGCGTCGTTCCGCTCTCGGCAGACTGGGAAAGCCTGCAGGCCAGCATCCGCGCCAGCAAGCCCCTGCCCTTGCGCGCCTCTGTTCAGATCAGGGACGCGCGCCTCTCCGTCCGCTCGGCCCACGCGCCGGTGGTCGCCACGGCCGGCGATGTCCAGGCGCATATGCGCACCGTCCAGGGCTCCATCGACCTGGCCGCCACGCTGACCGGCCTTGACCTGCCTGCCGGAATGACGAACGGCGAGGCCCTGCCCCCGCTGGCGCTTTCAGGCGATGCCACCATCCGCGACGGCGCGCTTCACCTAGCGGCGGGCAAACGCTCCCTGCGCGGGATCGAAGGCACGCTGCGCGACCTCTCGCTCGATATCGGCGGCTCGGCGGGCGCGCGCCTGACCGGCCCGTTTAGCGTGGATCGCGAGGGCCGGCTGAACGGCGACTTCACCGTCACGCTGCGCAATCCGGCCGAACTCGCCGCCCTGGCGAAACGGCTCTATCCGGGCGAGGAAAAGACGATCGACACAGCACTCTCCGCGCTGACGGCCCTTGGCGGCGCGAATGGCAGCCCGGCGATACCCGTTCGCGTGAGCGATGGCGTCCCCACCCTGGGCTTCGTCCGTTTGCAGCCGCTGCCGCGCCTGCCCTGACCGGATGGCTCAGGCCTTGTGGGCGTGATCGGCGTGGCGGCCGAAATCCGGCTCCGCCGTGTCCTGCCCCGCCTCGATGATGGAGCGGCGGATGGCGCGCGTGCGCGTGAACAGGTCGAACAGCTTGTCCCCGTCGCCCCAGCGAATGGCCCGTTGCAGCGCTGACAGGTCTTCGGAAAAACGCGCCAGCATTTCCAGGATCGCGTCCTTGTTGTGCAGGCAGACGTCGCGCCACATCGTCGGATCGGATGCGGCCAGGCGCGTGAAGTCACGGAAACCGGAGGCGGAATACTTGATGACCTCGGACTTGGTCACCGTCTCGAGATCGTCCGCCGTTCCCACGATATTGTAGGCGATGATGTGCGGCAGGTGCGAGACGATGGCCAGCACGCGGTCATGGTGGTCGGCATCCATCGTGTCGACGCGCGAGCCGCATGCCTCCCAGAAGGCGCCCAGCCGGGCAATCACCGTTTCATCCGTGCCTTCCGGCGGCGTCAGGATGCACCAGCGCCCCTCGAACAGCTCGGCAAAGCCTGCGTCCGGGCCGGAGCGCTCGGTACCGGCTATCGGGTGGCCCGGCACCAGATGGACGCCGGCAGGCACATGCGGCGTCATCTGCTCGATGACGGTGCGCTTCGTCGAACCGACATCGGTGAGGATGGCGCCCGGTTCCAGCGTCCCGGCAATGGCCGCGGCCACCGCGCCGGACGCGCCGACCGGAACCGACACGATGACGAGATCGGCGCCACGCACGGCTTCCGCCGCATCGGCTTCATACCGGTCGCCAAGCGAAAGTTCCTCCGCCCGCTTCAGCGTCTGCGCGCTGCGGCTGGAAACCACCACCTCGCCGGCCAGCCCCTCGCGGCGTATCACATGCGCCAGCGACGAGCCGATCAGCCCGATGCCGATCAGCGCGATGCGCGCGAACATCGGCGCGCGCGCCGCCACCTTGCCGTTGTTGCCGGCCACGATCCTATCCTTTCAGGAAATCCGTCAGCGCGGCGATCACGCCCTCATTGGCTTCGGCCGTGCCGATGCTCATGCGCAGCGCATTGGGAAAGCCGTAGCCGGTCACCCGGCGCAACACATAACCGCGCGCGCACAGGAAGGCATCGGCCGCCTCCGCCGTATGCACCGGATCATTCTCCGGAAAATGGACCAGCACGAAATTGCCGACCGACGGCGTGACGCGCAGACCAAGCCCGGTCAAGGCCTCCGTCAGCCGCGCCAGCCATTCATCATTGTGGGAAACGGCCTGCTCGATGAAACCGCGGTCGCGGATCGCCGCCGCCCCGGCCCGGATGGCCAGCGCATTGACATTGAACGGACCGCGCACCCGGTTGATCGCATCGCAGATATGAGCCGGCGCATACATCCAGCCGATGCGCAGCCCCGCAAGACCGTAGATCTTGGAAAAGGTGCGCGTCATGACCGTATTGTCATTGTTGGCCACCAGTTCCATGCCGGCTTCGTAGTCGTTGCGCCGCACGTATTCCGCATAGGCCGCGTCGAGGACCAGCAGCACATGGGCCGGCAGCGAGGCGCGCAGGCGCTTGACGTCCTCATAGGGGACATAGGTGCCGGTCGGATTGTTGGGGTTGGCGAGGAAAACCACCTTGGTGCGCTCCGTGACGCAGGCAAGGATGGCGTCGACATCCGCCGTCTCGTCCTTTTCCGCCGCCACCACCGGTGTCGCCCCATTGGCGAGGATCTGGATGCGGTAGACGAGGAAACCATGCTCGGTATAGATCGCCTCGTCGCCTTCGCCCAGGTAGACATGGGCCAGCAGCCCGAGCAATTCGTCGGAACCGTTGGAACAGACGATATTGGCGGGGTTCAGGCCATGCACCTCGGCGATGGCCTGGCGCAATTCCTCTGACTGGCCGTCGGGATAGATTTCCAGCCGCGACAGCGCGCCTTCCATGGCCTCGCGCACCTTGGGCGAACAACCCAGCGGCGTCTCGTTGGAAGAGAGCTTGTAGACCTTCTCAACGCCATGCACGGTCTCGCGGCCGGGCACATAGGCGGCAATGTCCATGACACCGGGATTGGGCACGGGACGGTTCGGATCGGCTCTCTTGTCCATGAAGGAAACCCCTGGATGAAAAGTGGCATGGCCGCGAAAGCGCGGCCACGCGCCGACATACAGGCCGCAAGGCAAAATGTCGAGGCGGTCGGCTATGCTCCTGCCTCGCGGGCATCGCGATTGCACCCCGGCACCCGCGAGGCCGCCTGCGGCGCCAGCACCGGCACGAAGACGCGGCGCGAGGCGCGCTGCGCGACCGGGCGTCCCTGGTAGAGCCGTTTCTGCGCCTCCACCACCAGGACCCCGGCAAAGACCGGCCAGAATCGCCGGCCCGCCTGTTCCAGCGTCGGCGCGGCGCGGATCAGCCAGCGCTTGCGCAGCGGCGGGAAGAAGAGCGCATCGGCAAAGGCGCCGGGCGTGAAATTCGCATCGCGCAGCAACATGGTCACTTGCCCGCGCGAGAACGGCCGCCCGGACCCGAATGGCGTATGCTCGAACCGCGCCCAGACGCCGCGCCGGTTAGGCACCACCACGATCAGCCGCCCACCGGGCGCCAGCACCCGCCAGGCCTCCGTCAGCGTCTCGCGCGGGCTTTCCGAATGCTCCAGCAGATGCACCATCAGCAGCCGGTCGATGGAACTGTCGGGCAGCGGCAATTCCTCATCGAAGACGAGCGCCGCCGCGCCCGGCCCCTCCGGCGGCCAGTTCACCGCGCCCTGCCCGGCCGGCATGAACGCGAAGGTGCGCTCGGTGTCCGGCGCGAACCGGTCCAGCCAGGGCAGCGGATAGCCGAGCCCGACCAGCCGCTCATTGGCCAGCGGCTGCCAGACGGCGGTCAGCGCGCGGGCAATCGAGCGCTCGGCCAGACGGCCCAGCGTGGACGCGTAAAAGGTTCGCAAGTCGACGATATCGCCATACATGGGCCGGACGGTAAGCGCGCAATCGTCCGAGCGCAACCGCCCTTGCCGGGTGACATGGCGCCGCGCCTCCAATAGGCTTCGCGGCGAAACGAGGGAGACAGTCCATGCCATTGCAGATCGAACAGTTCATGTGCCGCAGCGACAATTTCGGCGTCCTCGTGCACGACCCGGAAACCGGCAGCACCGCCGCCATCGACGCACCGCAGGAAGGCCCCATCCGCGAACGCCTCGACGAAAAGGGCTGGCAGTTGACGCATATCCTCGTCACCCATCATCACGGCGACCATGTCGAGGCCATAGCACCGCTGAAAGCCGCCTTCGGCTGCGAAGTGACGGGTCCGGCCGAAGAAGCCGGAAAAATCGATGGACTGGACCGCCTCGTCGGCGGCGGCGACCGCTTCGACTGGGCCGGTCATCCGGTCGAGGTGATCGCCACGCCGGGCCATACCGCCGGCCATATCTGCTATCATTTCCCGCAGGACAAGGTAGTCTTTACCGCCGATACCCTGTTCGCCATGGGGTGTGGCCGCCTGTTCGAGCGAGGGCCGGAGGAAATGTTCGCTTCCCTGTCGAAGCTGGCCGCCCTGCCGCCCGAAACGGTGGTCTATTGTGGCCATGAATACACGCTGGCCAATGCACGCTTCGCCGTGACGGTCGATCCGGAAAACCCGGCGCTGGCGGCCCGCCTGAAGGAAGTCGAGGCCCTGCGTGCCGAAAACAGGCCCACCTTGCCGACCACGATCGGCCGGGAACTGGAGACCAATCCCTTCCTGCGCTGGGGCGACCCGGCGATCCGCGCACATCTGGGCATGACGGACGCAGCCGACTGGGAAGTGCTTGCCGAAGTGCGCAAGCGCAAGGACAAGGCCTGAGGCATGGTATCCCCGACCGGTCCCGACCTGACGCCGGAAACCATCCGCACGGCCTTTGCGATGCAGCGCCATCCCGAAGGTGGATGGTATGTCGAAACCTTCCGCGACACGGACGGCGGCCCGCGCGGCCATTCCACCGCCATTCTCTACCTTCTTGAAGCCGGCGAACGCTCGCACTGGCACCGCGTCACGGATGCTGCCGAAATCTGGCACTGGCATGCCGGCGCGCCGCTGGAGCTGGGGCTGTCCGCCGATGGCAGGATGACAGCGAGGCAGGTGCTTGGCATGGACGTGGCGGCCGGCCAGCGCCCGCAGGTCGTTGTCCCTGCCAATTGCTGGCAATCCGCGCGCAGCCTCGGGCATTGGACGCTCGTCGGCTGCACCGTGGCCCCGGGCTTCCTCTTCGAACGCTTCGAGATGGCGCCGCCGGGCTGGGCTCCGTCAGGTGAGCGCGACTAGGAACGCGGCCTGCGCCGCAAAATAGCTGGACCAGACGAAAAGATGCGCGCTCCGCTGGCGCGGATCGTTCTCCGCCATGATAAAACGCTCCACGGCAAGCACCGAATCCGAGGCGACGAACAGAAGCGCACCGGCGATGACGCCAGGTGGCTGAAACAGGAACGCCGCCGCCGCCATGGCGACAATGGCCATGACATAGACCGCAACCGGCACGCGCATCGGCGCAGCCAGCGCCGGCATCAGCCGCCGCGCCAGGAACAGCGCCCACAGCCCCACCGCCCCGATGAGCGCAAAGGCCGCCCAGCGCGGCAGCAGCACAATCGGAAGCGCCGATTGCGATGCCGGATCGTGCAGCGCGAACAGCGCCGTGAAGATGAGATGCGCGGCCAGGAAAGCGCCAAGGCCGGCCATGAAGGAGCGGTCGTCATGGTGTGCGAGGAAAAAATCGCCGAGCGCGGAAAGCGCCAGCCCCGCCACCAGCAGCCAGGGGCCGCCGGCATGATAGGCGATCAGCGCCAGCAGCGCGGTAGAAAGCGTTTTGGCCGCCGTGCGCCGCCAGGAGACCGGTTGCGGCAGCATCACCGCATAGAGAATGGCGGCGATGACGGAAAGCAGCAGCAGCCCGTTTTCCGTGGCGCCAAGGCCGCCAGGCCAGGGAAGGAGGGTCACGACGGGGCCTCGCCCGCCGGAGAGCGTCCGGATGTCAGCATCGGCCAGGCGGCAAGGACGGCGCCGCCGGTGATCAGCAGGCAGGCCGCCAGCACGATCACCGTCGCGTCGGCAAAGCCGGCGGCGATCAGCACCAGCGTGGACAGCAGCGGCGCGCCATAGCTCGATGCGCCGAGCACCTGGATATTGCCCTGTTTGACGCCATGATCCCAGAAGTAGAAGGCAGCCCCCACGGGCCCCAGTCCGAGCCCCACCACCGCCAGCCATTGCAGCATGGTGTCAGGCCACACGGTCTCCTCCAGCATCAGGTGACAGCCAAGCGCCAGAAGGGCGGTCGCCGCGCAGAAACCCGTCACCGCATCGCTCGGCACACTGGCAAAACGCCGCGACAGCAGCGAATAGCCCGACCACACGAATGCCCCGGCAAAGGCCATGGCATAGCCGAAGCCGAAGGCGGGATCGAAGGTGAAGCCGTTGCCCTTGGTGACGATCAGCGCCGTGCCGGCCAGCCCCATCAGCGTGCCGATGACGTGGTGGACACGCAGCCGCTCACCCGGCATCAGCGCCGAACCGGCCACGATGAACAGCGGCCAGAGATAGGCGATCAGGCTGGCATCCACGGCCGGCGCGTTCCTGAGCGCGGTGAAGTACAAGAAGTGATAACCGAACAGCCCGGCCACACCCACCATCCAGGCGCGCGGCTCCACCTTCAGCGCCGAAAGCGGCTTTCCGCGCACATGCAGCGCGCCCAGCCCCACCAGCGCGCCGACGGCAAAGCTCATCGCGGCAAGCTGGAACGGCGGCACCGCGCCCGATGCATCGGTGAACAGCGCCAGCAGCGCCCATAGCACCACGGCAAGAAATCCGATGAAAGTCGCGCGTCCCACATGTCTCTCCCGGCCGGCAGCCGGTCATGGAGACCCGGTCCGGTCCGTCACTCCGCCGGCCCGAAACGGGTCGCGGAAATCCTCAACCGCCCGATCATGGTCGGCACCGACGCCTTAACCGGCGCATAGATGTCTGTCGAGCCTCTGCGCGCGAAGGTGACCGTGATATCGTCATTGTCGCGCAGGAACTCGATCGCCTTCTTGCCTTTCCTGTAGCCCGCCACCGGAATGAACCTGGCCTTGCACGTCACCGCCGGCCCGCGATAGCCGCTGACATCCACTTGCTCCGGCTTCGGATCGGACAGGACGATATCCATGCGCATCCGGCCATCGAACACGCGCAAACTGCGCTGGCAGACCGCCTGCGGGCTTGCCGCACGCACGATCCCCGCCGTCATCGGGTCGCTGACTGCCTTCAGGTGCTCCGCCGTCACCGGCACGAGGCGCTCGCCACGCGGTGGCTTGGGGATCAGCCGCGTGGCAACCACATCGCTGTTCCTGAAGGTCAGTTCCGTCGACCGTTTCCGGTCGCCCGAAACATAGCTCATGGCATAGGTTTCAGGCGCCAGCCCGTCGCCGGTGAGCCGCCCCTCGACGCGCGACTGCGCAACCGTGCTGTCGAACAGGCGCGCCAGGCCCGCGCTGCGCACCGTCCCCTCTACGGTGAAGCGGTCGCCCTGTACGCTGCTTTCGAAATGCGATACGCCAAGCGGCAGGCCAAGCAGCGAAAACGCGTATTCGGTGACGAAGGTTTGCCCCGCATCCAGCGCATCGGCCCCGGCGGGCATGACGGCGAGGGCGGCTGCGAGTGCGGCGGTTGACAATCGGATCATCACATTCGGTCTCTTTGGCAATGGCGTCCCTTCCGCTTTCCTGAACGCCGATTCCGGCGAAGTTGTGGTCCACCCCGCCGCACGCCACGGCTGCGCCGGGCATTTGCGGCTTGACGCCACCGGCCATTGTCACTATTGAACGCGGGATTTTTCCACGAGGTCAGCCTTGGGACAAGACGCGGTTCATGCGAACCGTCGTGGCGTTCTGCCGGTTTGGCCGCGAAAGACACGAACCAAAAGGTGATCCAATGTCCCGTGCTTGCGAACTGACCGGCAAGGCTGTCCTGACCGGTAACAATGTCAGCCATGCCAACAACAAGACCCGCCGCCGCTTCCTGCCCAACCTGGTGCAGGTGACGCTGATTTCGGAAGCCCTCGGGCAGAGCTACCGCCTGCGCATTTCCGCTGCTGCCCTGCGCAGCGTGGAGCATCGCGGCGGCCTGGATGCCTTCCTCATGAAGGCCGCTTCCAACGACCTCTCGCAGCGCGCCCGCGTGCTGAAGAAGCAGATTGCAAAGAAGATGGCCGAGCAGGCCGCCTGATCCCTTTTCGCAACGGCCCGGCAGGTCTTGGCGCCTGCCGGTTCCCGCTCCCTTCGCCGCCGGGTTCGCCCGGCAAGCTGGTGGCATCACCCAGGATAAAAAAATGCGTATGACAATACGTTCCCTTCTGCCTTTCGTGGCAGCCATGGCGGCTGTCGTTGCCGTCTCGAATGTCCTCGTCCAGTATCCGTTCGCCCATTTCGGCCTTGGCGAGATCCTGACATGGGGCGCTTTCACCTATCCGGTCGCCTTTCTCGTCAACGATCTGACCAACCGCCGCTTCGGCGTCGCCGCTGCCCGCAGGGTGGTGCTGGCCGGTTTCGTGCTCGCTGTCGCGCTGTCGGTCTGGCTGGCCACGCCGCGCATCGCCATTGCATCCGGCTCGGCTTTCCTCGTCGCTCAATTGCTCGATACCGCGGTTTTCGACCGGCTGCGCCGCATGGCATGGTGGCGTGCGCCACTCGTCTCCACCCTGCTCGGCTCGGCCATCGACACGGTGATCTTCTTCGGCATCGCATTCGCCGCCCCGTTCGCTTTCATCGACGCATCGTTCGGCATGGAAGACGGCTCGCTGGCCTTTCCCGTTGCCTTCATGGGCACGGAGGTGCCGCTCTGGGTCTCGCTTGCCCTGGGCGACTTCTGCGTCAAGATCGCGGTCGGCGTGGTCATGCTTGCACCCTATGGCGCCTTGCTTGCCCGCCTGAAGCCGGTTTCGCCGGAAGCCGCCTGACCGGCTTCACTCGGCAATGATGAATTCCAGGTAGAGCGTGCGCTGCAAAAGCGACTTGTTGTCGTCGGAAACCAGCGACAGGCGCAGCGTCCCGTCACCGGCACGCCAGACATCCATGCCTTCCATGTTGTCGATCTGGTAATCCATGCCGCCGGAAAACAGGATCTCGCCGTCGAGCAGCGCGCCGGCGCCGATCCTGTCGCCCGGCACCCGCCGGATCTGCATCCCCACGCCGGTTCCCAGCGAATAGCGCCGTTCCAGAAGCAGCATGTCACCGCCAGGCAGGAACGCGCAGTCGGTCACATCGAAGACGCCGGATTTCGCCACCGTGAAGATGCCGCGCCTAGGCCCCTCCAGCACGGCTCCGAAAATGTTGCCCTTGCGGTCGAGGCTCTTTTCCGTGACAGCCACCCGCGCGCCGCCAAGCGGGCCGCCTTCAGGCGAATGGGCCACGCATTCGAAACCCCGATTGGTGCGCAATTCGTGACCGGGAACAATGAAATCCACGGTGCCGCCGGCCCCGCCGGGCCGCCCGTCCACCAGGCGGTATTCGGCGATTCGGTGATAGCGCTCAAAGCCCACCGTCGCCGTCCCGCCGCGCAGCGACAGGCTTTCGGCATCGGCTTCATACTTGCTTTCCAGTGGCAAGCCTTCCGGACCCAGGATCTCGCTCATCCATCCGCCGGATATGCCGGTCGGCACGCCCGCCTCGTTGCGCGCGATGGTGCCTCCGAACCAGAAACCATTGTCGGAGACGGAGAGGAAACGGGAACCGGCCTCAAGAAAGCGGAATGCCGAAAGCGACCCGAAATGCCATTGGCTGGAGGAAAGCGACAGCCCGCCGACAAAGGTCAGCGGTCCGAAACGGCGCGCGTCAGACCCGATCTGGAAGGAGGAAAGCGGATTGGCGGTGATCGGGGCATCCATGGCGCCGGCTGGCGCCGCGCCCGATCCGGACAGCGCCAGCAGGGCGGCAAGCCCCAAGATGGCGGACCTGCGCCTCATCCCGCCCGGCGCATGCCTCGGCCGCCACCGCGGCCACGCTCACGCCCGCCCTGTTCCTCGAACAGCGCGGCAAGCTGCTCCGTCATCGCCCCCGCCAGTTCCTCCGCATCGACGATGGTTACCGCGCGGCGATAGTAGCGCGTCACATCATGCCCGATGCCGATGGCCAGCAGTTCCACCGGCGACCTGGTCTCGATCAGGTCGATCACGGCCCGCAGGTGCTTTTCCAGGTAATTGCCAGGATTGACCGAAAGCGTGGAATCGTCCACCGGCGCGCCATCCGAGATCATCATCAGGATCTTGCGCTGTTCGGGCCGCCCGAGCAGGCGCTTGTGCGCCCAGAGCAGCGCCTCGCCGTCGATGTTTTCCTTCAGCAGGCCCTCGCGCATCATCAGGCCGAGATTGTTGCGCGCCCGCCGCCAGGGCGAATCGGCGGACTTGTAGACGATGTGGCGCAGGTCGTTGAGGCGCCCCGGATTGGCCGGCTTGCCGTCCTTGAGCCATTTTTCCCGCGATTGTCCGCCCTTCCACGCCCGTGTCGTGAAACCGAGAATTTCCACCGAGACGCCGCACCGCTCCAGCGTGCGGGCCAGGATATCGGCACAGGTCGCAGCCACCGTGATCGGCCGGCCGCGCATCGAGCCGGAATTGTCGAGCACCAGCGTCACCACCGTGTCGCGGAAATTGGTGTCGCGCTCGCGCTTGAAGGACAGCGAGGCGAATGTGCCCTTCATCTCGTCGATGACGACACGCGGCAGCCGCGCCGGGTCGAGATACCCCTCTTCGAGGTCGAAATCCCACGACCGGTTCTGCTGCGCCATCAGGCGGCGTTGCAGCCGGTTGGCCAGCCGCCCGACCACGCCTTGCAGGTTGGACAATTGCTTGTCGAGATAGGCGCGCAGCCGTTCCAGTTCCTCCGCGTCGCACAATTCATCGGCGCCCACCATCTCGTCGAACTCGGTCGTGAAGACCTTGTAGTCGAGTTCGGCGGTCATCTGCGTGAAGGGGTCGTCCTTGCGCTGCGCTTCGCCGGGCGTCTCGGCCTCGTTGTCGTCCTCGGCGAAATCGTCGGCCGTCGCGTCCGCGCTTTCCATCTCGCCGGCCTGCTGTTCCTCGTCCGAGGCCTGTTCCTCTTCAGATTGCGAAGGCTCGCTGCCGTCGCTTTCCTCCTGGCCGTCCTCGCCCTGGTCCTGCGGCTCCTGCTCCTGTTCCTCGCTCTCCTCGCTTTCTTCCTGCTGGTCCTCGTCCTGGTATTCGTCCGACATGTTCATGCTGACGAGCATGTCACGCACGGCACGGGCGAAAGCCTGCTGGTCGTCGAGCCTGGCAAGAAGATCGTCGAGATTGCCGCCGGCCTTGCTTTCGATCCAGTCGCGCCAGAGGTCGACGAGATTTTCGGCGGAGGGCGGCACCGGCTGACCGGTCAGCCGTTCACGCACCATCATGGCGACCGCTTCCTCCAGCGGCGCCTCCTCACGCGAGGTGACCGCGGCCAGGTTCGAACGCTGGTACTTGTCCTCCAGCATGGTTGCGATATTGGCGGCCACCCCCGACATGCGGTTGGAGCCGATGGCCTCGCAGCGCGCCTGCTCCACGGCGTCATAGATGGCGCGCGCCTGCCGTCCGTCCGGCGCCATGCGCATGTGGATGCGTCCGTCGTGGCAGGCCTTGCGCAGCGCCATGGAATCGCCCGTGCCGCGCGTGATGGCGACATCCGCCGCGCTTGGGCGCTTGGGCAGGTCGGGCAGGCGTGCCGCCTTGCCTGTCAGCGACGGCTTGTCCTTGGAAAAGGAGACTTCCAGCTCGTTGTCACCGGCAAGCGCGCGCACCGTCGCCGTGATCGAACGGCGGAAAGCCTCGCTCTCGGCCTGCTGCTGTTTGCGCGCGCGCTGGTTGTCTCCTGGTCCCGCCATGACGATGCCGCGCTCAGCTCAGCGTGATGTTGGCCGCGCTCTCGGGCAGTTCGGCATTGAAGCAGCGCTGATAGAACTCGGCCACGATGGGCCGTTCCAGTTCGTCGCACTTGTTGAGGAAGGTCAGGCGCAGCGCCATGCCCACATCCTTGAAGATGTCGGCGTTTTCGGCCCAGGTGATGACCGTGCGCGGGCTCATGACGGTCGACAGGTCGCCATTGATGAAGGCGGCGCGCGTCATTCCGGCCAGCCGCACCATCCGGTCCACGATGTCGCGGCCCTGCTCGTTGCGGTAGTGATGCGCCTTGGCAAGCACGATCTCCACCTCCTTGTCATGCGGCAGGTAGTTCAGCGTCGTGACGATGGACCAGCGGTCCATCTGCGCCTGGTTGATCTGCTGGGTGCCGTGATAGAGGCCGGTCGTATCGCCCAGGCCGATCGTGTTGGCGGTGGCAAAAAGGCGGAAAGCCGGATGCGGGCGAATCACGCGGCTCTGGTCGAGCAGCGTCAAGCGGCCGGACGATTCCAGCACGCGCTGGATGACGAACATCACGTCCGGGCGCCCGGCATCGTATTCGTCGAAGACCAGCGCCACGTTGTGCTGATAGGCCCAGGGCAGGATGCCGTCACGGAATTCCGTGACCTGCTTGCCTTCCTTGATGACGATGGCGTCCTTGCCGACCAGGTCGATACGGCTGACATGGCTGTCGAGGTTGACGCGTACGCAGGGCCAGTTGAGTCGTGCGGCGACCTGCTCGATATGGGTCGACTTGCCGGTGCCGTGATAGCCGGAAACCATGACGCGGCGGTTGTAGGCAAAGCCTGCCAGGATGGCCAGCGTGGTCTGCTTGTCGAAGAGATAGTCCGGATCGACATCCGGCACATTGGGGTCCGGCGCGGAGAAGGCCGGTACGACCATCCCGGAATCGAAGCCGAATGTTTCCTTCACCGGCACGGTCGTGTCGGGGAGATTGGCGATGTCGCGATCGACCTTGTTCATCATGCCTCCAACGACGTGCAAGCCGGATTTCTCCGGTTTGCCCGCCGGTCAAATATACGGTTCAGTGCGGCTTAGCAGAAACCGGCTTGCTTGAGCAATCGGTAAGCCTGAATGACGTTGCGGAAGCGCTCCTCGGAGCCGCGGTCGCCGCCATTGGCGTCCGGGTGATGCTGCTTCACCAGCTCCTTGTAGCGTGTCTTGATGTCCTTTCCGGTGGCCTTGGCATCCAGCCCCAGGGTTTCGAAGGCCTTGGCCTCCAGCGGTTTGAGCCGCCGCTGCCGGGTCATGTCGGGGCGGTTTGCATTCTGTCCGAACAGGCCGTGCGGATCGCGCAGCCGCGACCGCGAGGCCGCAGAGCCGGAGCGCGCGTCGCTGGAAGTCCAGGTCTGGCTGTTGGTTCCCAGCTTCCATGTCGGGCGGTGGCCGGTCAGCGCTTCCTTCTGGTAGCGCGCCACTTCCGAATCCGACAGCCCGGAGAAATAATTGTAACCCTTGTTGTATTGGCGCACATGATCGACGCAGAAGTGGAAATACTCGCCTTCCGCCATGCGACCCACCGGCGCGCGGTGCGTGCCGGCTGCCTCGCAGCCATCCCACTGGCACGAGGGCGCGGCGGCCTTGGCCTCGGCCTGCGGGTCCGGCCGAACCCGGATACGCTCGAAATATTTCGAATAGGGCTTCATCGTGCGGCTGTTGCGGTTGCTCTGTTGCGGGCGCTTCGTTGCGAACGCATGATTATGGGCGCTTCGGCAGGGGATACAAGAATTGACAAGACGGGAATTATCTCTGTCAAAGGGCCGATTCACCCCGCGACTGCGCAGAATATGGGAAAGGCACGCCATCATGTCCATGGATGAAAGGATCAGGAACAAGCTGACCGAGGCATTTTCGCCGGACCATCTGGAAGTCCTCAATGAAAGCCGCCTGCATGCCGGCCACCATCAGACCGGCCGTCCGGACGATGAACGCTTTTCCGGCGAAGGCGAGACCCATTACCGCATCCGCATCGCCGCTTCAGCCTTTGCCGGCATGAGCCGGCTGGACCGCCACCGCGCCGTCAACGCCGTCCTTGCGGACGAACTGGCTGCCACGGTGCATGCGCTGGCGGTCGAGGCGCGCGCACCCGGCGAACCGGCGCGGCGCTGAAGGCGGACCGGCCGGACCGCCTCACCCCTTGCCCGCCGGCTCCACCGGCCGGATGCGCAGCTTGGTGATCCGGTTCTTCTCGCGCTTGAGCACGACAAAGCGCATGCCATGGAAGGTGAAGGCCTGCTTCTCCTCCGGGATCAGCTTCGTTTCATGGATGACCAGCCCGGCAATCGTCGTCGCCTCGTCATCCGGCAGGTTCCAGTCCAGCGCCCTGTTCAGGTCGCGGATCGGCACCGCGCCGTCGACGACGACCGACCCGTCGGCCTCCGGCTTCACGCCCTGCATCTCCACGTCGTGCTCGTCGGCGATTTCGCCGACGATTTCCTCGAGGATATCCTCAAGGGTCACCAGCCCTTCCACCTCGCCATATTCGTCGACGACGATGGCGATATGGGCCTTGCGCCGCAGGAAGGCGTTGAGCTGGTCATGCAGCGTCGTCGTGTCGGGCACGAACCACGGCTTGACCGCCACCTTGGTGATATCGATGCGCGCAGGTTCGTTGTCCACGTCATGCAGGGCACGCAACAGGCTCTTGGCGTGTATGACACCGACGATATTGTCGGTACTGCCATGCCAGACCGGCAGGCGCGTATGCGGCGACTCCAGCACTTCGCGCACCACCTTCTCGGGCGGATCGCCGGCATTGACCATGCGCATGCCGGTGCGATGGATCATCACGTCGGACACTTCCAGGTCGATCAGGTCGAGAAGCCCGCCCAGCCGGTCGCGATCCTGCTTCACGAAGGCGCCTTCGCGGTGCAGCACCTCCATCGTGCCGCGCAGTTCCTCATGCGCGCTGAGCATCGACTGCCCCTCGTCCAGCCGCACCCCGAACACCGCCAGCACATGGCGGACGATCCAGTTCACCCCGCTTGATAGCGGGCCGATGACCGCGACATAAACGCGCATCACCGGCGCAATCGCCATCGAGAAGCGGTCAGGGCTTGAGATCGCCCAGCTCTTGGGCAGCACTTCGGCAAAAATCACCAGCAGCACGGTCATGGCCAGCGTGGCATAGGCCACGCCCGCATCGCCGAACAGGGTGAGGAAGGCCGACGTCGCCAGCGACGACGCCAGAATGTTGACCAGGTTGTTGCCGATCAGCAATGCGCCGATCATCCGGTCGCGCCGCTCGATCAGGGCGCCGACCGTGCCGGCGCGCCTGTTTCCGGCATTTTCCATCGAGTGCATGCGCGCCCGCGAAACGGCCGTCAATGCCGTTTCCGAGCCCGAAAACGTGGCTGACAGCAGGATCAGGAAGAAGATCGCGCCGAGAATGATCCAGAGTTCCGTCGTCATGAAGCCATTTGCTCCTGCAGGAAGGCCAGAACCTCCGACGGCGGCACGTCCCTGGCAATGTAGGACTGGCCGATGCCGCGCGTCAGGATGAAGGTCAGGCTTCCCCGGCTGACCTTCTTGTCCTGCGCAATATAGGAAAGGAGTTGCTCCGCGGAAGGCAGGCCGCCAGGCACGTCCTGCAACCGCGTCGGCAGGCCCACAGCCTTCAGATGCGCTTCCACCCGCGCCGCGTCATCCGGGCTCGCCTGGTTGAGCCGCGCGGAAAAGCGGTGCGCCAGCGCCATGCCGATGGCCACGCCCTCGCCATGCACCAGCCGCGCGCTGTCATAGCGTGTGGCCGCCTCCAGCGCGTGGCCGAACGTGTGGCCGAGATTGAGCAGCGCCCGGTCCCCGCTCTCGCGTTCGTCACGCGCCACCACATCCGCCTTGCACTGGCAGGATGTGGCGATGGCATGGGTGCGCGCCGGCCCGCCGGCGAAGACGTCATGCCAGTTGGCCTCCAGCCAGGCAAAGAATTCGGGCCGGTCGATCAGGCCGTATTTGGCCACTTCCGCATAGCCGGCACGGAATTCGCGCGGCGAAAGCGTGTCCAGCACATCCGTGTCGGCCAGCACGAGACGCGGCTGGTGAAAGACGCCGATGAGATTCTTGCCGTGATCGGAATTGATTCCGGTCTTGCCGCCGACCGAACTGTCCACTTGCGAAAGCAGGGTGGTGGGAATCTGCACGAACTGCATCCCGCGCCGGATCACGCCGGCGACAAAGCCCGTCAGGTCGCCGATCACGCCACCGCCCAGCGCCACCACCGCATCGCCGCGCTCGAACCGGCCGGCCAGCACGAAGTCGACCGCCTTTTCGAAATAGGGAAAGCTCTTGGTCTTCTCGCCGGCCGGAAGCACAAGGCTTTCATGGGCGATTCCGGCCTCGCCCAGGCTGTTCTTCAGCCTGTCGAGATGAATTCCCGCCACCGTTTCATCGGTGATGACGGCCACGCGGCTGCCCGGCAGGCGCGTGGCGATCTCCAGCCCCGCCGCCTCGATGAGGCCCGATCCGATCAGGATGTCATAGGCCCGCTCGCCCAGCCCGACAGTGACCGTGGCCGAGGTTTCGCTGATGTCTTGGCTCATGCCGGTCCGGCTCCGTTTTCGGTTGCGCCATTGCTCAGGTGGTCATGCAGCGCCGCCACCACCTGCATGGCCATGTCTTCCTTGCTGACATCGCGCGACTCGACCACCAGGTCGGCCAGCGCATAGACCGGATGGCGCACGTCCATCAGCCGCCGCAGCACGCCGCGCGGATCCGGGTCTTTCAGCAGCGGGCGGTTCTGCTTGCGGCTGACCCGCTCCATCAGCAGGTCGAGATCGGCCTTCAGCCATACGGAAACACCGTTGGCGGCGATGGCCTCGCGCGTCTGCGCGTTCATGAAGGCGCCGCCGCCGGTGGAAAGAACCTGCGGCCCGTTCTCGATGATGCGCTGGATCACGCGGCTCTCCAGCGAGCGGAATTCCGGCTCGCCATAAGCCTCGAACAGTTCCGGGATCGTCATCCGCGAGACGTGTTCGATCTCGTGATCGCTGTCGATAAAGGGCAGGCCGGCAAGCTGGGCCACCCGGCGTCCGACGGCGGTCTTGCCCGCGCCCATGAGCCCGACGAACACGATCGACCGCCCGCCGAGCAGCGCCTTGATGTCGGTTTCGGGTCTGGCCTCTTGCGTGGTCATGCAGCAATTGCCTGCCTTTGGTGTAGCTGGCGCGTTTCGACATGAAAAGCGCGTCGAGGTCAAGCGTCCGCACATGCGCAGCCCGCCCGCCACGCGCTTGCAATGCCGGGCGGGGCGTCCCATAACGGGTCAGGCGGACACGAATGAACAAAGGTCGAGGGGCGGCGCGATGCCAACACTGTTCCGGTTTCTGGTGACAATCGGGATTCTTGCCGGGCTTGCCTATGGCGGCATGTTTGCGCTCGCGACACTGGTCAAGCCCAACAAGGGCGAGATGCAGCAGCGCATACCGCCCGACCGGCTGAAACTGGACGAATGAGCACGTCGGCTGCGCTGATCGAGGCATTTCTGGAAATGATGGCCGCCGAACGCGGCGCGGCGGACAACACGCTGGCCGCCTATCGCCGCGACCTCGAAGAGGCTGCCGCCGATGTGCCGGGCGGTCTGGCAGGGGCGACGGCTGACGACCTGTCGGCCCATCTTGCCGGCCTGGCGGCAAGCGGCTTTGCCGTGACCACGCAGGCGCGACGGCTTTCGTCGCTGCGCCAGTTCTTTGCCTTTCTTTATGGCGAAGGCGTGCGATCCGACGATCCCACCGGCGTGATCGATTCACCGAAAAAGGCCCGCCCCCTGCCCAAGGTGCTTTCGCAGGCCGAGGTAACGCGCCTTCTCGACCTTGCCGCGCACGAAGCACGCGGCGCAGACCCCGCGGCAATGCGGCTGCATGCCCTCATCGAGGTGCTCTACGCCACCGGCCTGCGCGTCTCCGAAATGGTCGCCCTGCCGGTCGCCGTTGCCCGGCGCGACGAACGCTTCTTCATCGTGCGCGGCAAGGGTGGCAAGGATCGCATGGTACCGCTGTCGCCAAAGGCACGGGCGGCCATGGCAGCCTGGCTGGCGGCGCGCGACAGCGACGATGCACTGTCCGGCTCGCGTCATCTCTTCCCCTCGCCGGGCGCCCGGAGCGGCCACCTGCCCCGGCAGGTATTCGCGCGCGAACTGAAGGCACTGGCCGCGCGCGCCGGGCTCAAGCCGGCCGCCGTCTCGCCCCATGTCCTGCGCCATGCCTTTGCCAGTCATCTGCTGCAGAACGGCGCCGATCTGCGCGCCGTGCAGCAATTGCTGGGTCACGCCGATATTTCCACCACACAGATCTATACCCATGTCCTCGAAGAGCGCCTTGCCGAACTGGTCCGCACGCACCACCCGCTTGCCGATTGACGCCGTGATCGCTATGTGAGGGGCCTGAAGAGGCAGGAACGCGGCCCTGCGCTGATGCGTGCCGCACCCATTTGCCATGACCAGGCCGCAAGACGCGGGATCAGGGGCGCATGTACAATTATCTCGATTTCGAAAAACCCGTTGCCGACCTCGAAGGCAAGATCCTTGAACTCAAGGCATTGATGGAAAGCGGCGAGGCCGTGGATGTGGGCGAGGAAATCAAGCGCCTCGAAAACCGCTCCCAGGAAGCGCTGCGCGACGTCTACAAGGCGCTGACCCCGTGGCAGAAGGCGCAGGTCGCCCGCCATCCCGACCGCCCGCATTGCAAGGACTATGTCGAGGCTCTTTTCACCGAGTTCACGCCGCTGGCCGGGGACCGCAATTTTGCCGAGGATCACGCCGTCATCGGCGGCCTTGCCCGCTTTGACGGCCGCGCGGTCTGCGTGATCGGACAGGAAAAGGGCGCCGACACGCAAAGCCGCCTGAAGCACAATTTTGGCATGGCGCGCCCCGAGGGCTACCGCAAGGCCGTTCGCCTGATGGACATGGCGGAGCGGTTCCGCCTGCCGGTCATCACCCTCGTCGACACGGCCGGCGCCTATCCCGGCATCGGTGCGGAGGAACGCGGCCAGGCCGAGGCCATCGCCCGTTCCACCGAGAAATGCCTCAACCTCACCGTCCCGGTCATTTCGGTGGTCATCGGCGAGGGCGGATCGGGCGGCGCGATTGCCATCGCCACCGCCAACCGCGTCTACATGCTGGAACATTCCATCTATTCGGTGATCTCGCCGGAGGGCGCGGCCTCCATCCTGTGGCATGATTCGACGCGCGCCCGCGATGCGGCGACCGGCATGAAGATCACAGCGCAGGACCTGCTCGATCTCAAGATCATCGACGGCATCATTGCCGAAAAGGTGGGCGGCGCCCATCGCAACCGGGCCAGCGTGATCGAGGCAGCCGGCCGGCAGATCGGCAGCGCGCTCGAAGAGCTTTCCGCCGAGGGACTCGATCTGCGCCGCGCGCGGCGCGAGAAGTTCCTTGCCATCGGCCGCTCTCTCTAGGCTGAACGCCGGCGCGCGAACAGCGCGCCGCGCCTTGCCACAAATTTGCCAAGACCGAAGTCCAATGACGCTTGCGTGATCGCGCCGGCGAACGCTTGCGGTAATGGTTTTTCAATGGTTAACGCTTATACGTCGGGCTGAGGCGGCGGTTGCCGCCTGCTTCGTTCATCTATGAGGATACCGGTTGGTCAAGCCATGACGAAAAGGCTACTCACGGGATTGGTTCTGGCCGCGGCGCTGGCCCTGGCCGGCTGCAACGATGCGCTTGACAGCGCCGCCAAGGCAGAACGCCCGCTTCCCGACAGCATTGTCCGGGTCATGAAGGCCAAGGGGATGAGCAAGTCCTCGCCCATCATGGTCCGCATCTTCAAGGAAGAGGGCAAGCTGGAGGTCTGGAAGCAGAAGGATACGGGCCGTTACGACCTCGTGACGAGCTATGACATCTGCAAATGGTCCGGCCAGCTCGGCCCCAAATATATCGAGGGCGACCGGCAGGCGCCGGAAGGGTTCTACACCATCCGGCCGCACCAGATGAACCCGAAGTCCAGCTACTTCCTGGCTTTCAACCTGGGCTATCCCAACGCCTATGACCGGGCGCACGGACGCACCGGCAAGCATCTCATGGTGCATGGCGCCTGTTCGTCGTCCGGCTGCTACTCCATGACGGACGAGCAGGTTTCGGAGATTTTCGCTTTCGGGCGCGATGCCTTTCGCGGTGGCCAGCGCGCGTTCCAGGTCCAGGCATTTCCCTTCCGCATGACACCGGCCAACATGGCCCGCTACACGAACGATCCGAATATCGGCTTCTGGCGCATGCTCAAGGAGGGCTACGACCATTTCGAGCTGACGAAGGTGCCGCCCAAGGTGGATGTCTGCGAGGGCCGCTACGTCTTCAACCAGACGCCGGCCGAAGGCCAGTCCTTCCGTGGTGCGAACGCGGCCTGTCCTGCCATGTCGCAACCTGAAAGCCTGCGCATGGCCTATGACGCGCTCAAGCGCGACCACGAGGAGGCATTCTCCGCCCTGCTCTCGAACGGCGATGCCGCTGCATCGCGTCCGCTCAGCCCCTCCATCGACGGCATCAGGGAAGCGCGCCTTGTCGCCGACTGGTCGAAGCGCCGCGCCCGTGGCGAGAAGGTCTCGCGCACACCGCCTTCCCTGGAAGATCCGCGACGCGCGCCTGCGCCCGCACCCGAGCCCAAGCCCGAAGAGGTCGAGGACGCAACGGCGGCACCAGCCGCAGCCGTGCCCGCGGCAGTGCAGGCGCAGCCGGATGCAGCCCCGGTTCCCGATGCCCGCCCCGACCAGTCCGCCGAAGCGGCCGCGCCACGGAAAAGGCGCTGGTGGAATGTCTTCTGAGCCCGAAATCTACGATCTGCGCGGGCTGAACTGCCCGCTTCCGGTCCTGAAAGCGCGCAAGCGGCTGTCGGCCATGGCACCGGGAAGCCGGCTCTGGCTGGAAACGACCGACCCCCTGGCCGTAATCGACATACCCGCCTTCTGCCAGGAAAACGGCCACCGCCTCATCGAGACCGCAACGGCCGCCGGTGGGCACCGTTTTCTTGTCGAACGCGGGTAAGACCCGGGCCGCCGCCTAGCCCCTGAAGCCCGGCACGGCCAGCGGATTGTCCGTCACCGCCTGACGATCCGGTGTGTCGACCGCCGGCGTGTCGGTGAAAGCGGCAAACATGCGCCGCACGAAATCCTCGCCCAGATCCTGCGTGATGAGCACGATGCGCGTTCCGCGCGGCCCTTCCGGCCACGCGTCGAGCCGCACCGGCGGATGCATGACCGACTGAACGCCGTGAATGACGAGCGGGCGCTCCGGATCGTCCTTCAGTTCCACGATGCCTTTCATGCGCAACAGCTTCTCGCCGTGGGCGGAGGCCAGCAGGTCCATGAACATGGCGACCGCCAGCTTGTCGACCGGCCTGTCATGGATGATCGAGAAGGACCGGATGCGCGCGTCATGCCGGTTCACGTCGTGATGATGATGGTGATGCCCGCCGTGATCGCCGCCTTCATGGTGGTGATCGTGATGATGGGCGTGCGAATGCCCGCCATCCGTTTCCGCCGCCAGCCATTTGCGCACATCCGCGCTCTTGGTCTCGGGATTCCAGGCGCCGCACTCCATCAGCGCGGCAACGGATGGTTCCGCTTGCCCGTCGAGAATGGCGGCATGGGGATTGAGCCCCGCAAGCCGCGCCGTCAGCGCGGGCACGGCATCCGGCCCGGCCAGATCGGTCTTCGTCAGCACGATCCGCTCGGCCACCGCCGCCTGTTTCACCGCTTCCATGTGATTGTCCAGCGTGCGCATGCCGTTGACGGCATCGACTGTGGTCACGACGCCGTCCAGCCGCAGCATCCATTGCAGGGCCGGATGGCCGATCACCGCCTGCAGCACCGGCGCCGGATCGGCAAGCCCGGTCGTCTCGATGACGATGCGCCTGAGGGAAGCGATCCTGCCCGATTGCACCCGGTCGACGAGATCGGCCAGTGTCAGCACCAGGTCGGATCGCACCGTGCAGCAAAGGCAGCCGTCCGACAGTTCGATCACGCCATCGGCGGATTGCTCGACCAGCAGGTGGTCGATGCCCACTTCGCCGAACTCGTTCACGATCACGGCGGTGTCTTTGAGCGCCGGATCCTTCAGCAGGCGGTTGAGAAGCGTCGTCTTGCCCGAGCCGAGGAAGCCGGTGACGACGGTGACGGGAATCTGGTCGGGCATCGGGTCTCTCGTCAGATGGAGGGGCGCGGCGTCGGAACCGGTATGCCGGGTGCGGGGACACCGCGCAATTGCGAGGTCACGGCCGGCCGCGCCGGCTCCTCGGCCTCGCCCGGCGCGCTGCCCTGCCTTGCAAACGCCATCGCCGGCGCATCGCCCGGGCGCGGTGTCGGCACGGGCACGTCAGCGAACACGGTATTGGCTGCCGCCGGTCCAGTCGCTCCGCCCGGCGCCACGGCAACCGCCACCGGCTCCCGGTTCATCGGCCCCAGATGCGACGAGCGGTAGACCAGCTTGCCGTCGAAGTCGCGCCCGTCATAGCGCGCCTGCTGGGCCTTCTGCGTACAGATGGATCCGCGGATATCGGCAACGCGTTCGCGATCCTCGCCATAGGGCTGGAGGTTCGCCAGCGTCGGCTTGCCGGCGGGATCGGTGGCAAAGCCCTGCGCCAGCAGATCGGCCGCCAGATCGGCCCGGTCCTCCTGGGTCAGCGCCCCGAGAACCACCGCGACGATCGTTCGTCCGCCCCGCGTGGCCGAGGCGGCAAGGTTGAAACCGGAGGCACAGACATAGCCGGTCTTCATGCCGTCGGCGCCGGCAAACCGGCCAAGCAGGATATTGTAGTTCGGGATCAGCTTGCCGCCCGCCTCGATGCCTTCAAGGGCAAAGAACCCGGCAAATTCGGGAAAATCGCGCCGGGTCGCAACAGCCAGCAGGGCCAGGTCGCGCGCCGTGGTGTATTGCTTGCCATCGGGCAGGCCGTTCGGATTGGCGAAGCGCGTGTCACTCATGCCGAGCGCGCGCGCCTCCTCGTTCATCATGGCGACGAATTCCATCTCGGAACCGGCCACCGCCTCGCCAATAGCCATGGCCACGTCATTGGCCGACTTGACCAGAATGATCTTCAGCGCGTTATCCAGCGTCAGCACGGTGCCGACGGGATAGCCCATCTTGCTCGGCGGCTCCTTTGCCGCCCGTTTTGTCATCTGCACCGGGCTTTTCATCGACAGATCGCCCGAACGCA
>JACKJV010000017.1 GCA_020637775.1 Brucellaceae bacterium
GATTGCTTCTTCCAGAAACATGCCGGCAAGGGCTTTCCGGCGCAGATCGATACCGTCCGGATCACCGAGGCGTCCGGCGGGTCGGAAGCCTATATGGAGATCCGGCAAAAGGCCGGTTTTGTTGCCGCGGCACAAATGGGCGCCATCGAGTTCCACATCTGGGGCTCGCGCACAGACCGGCTGGAAAAGCCGGACCGGCTGGTCTTCGACCTGGACCCCGACGAGGGACTGGCGTTTGGCGATGTCCGGCAGGCAGCCTTCGAATTGCGCGATTTCCTTGCCGGTACAGGGCTGGAGAGCCATGCGCTGGTCACCGGCGGAAAGGGCGTGCATGTCGTCATTGCCCTGCGCCGGACGGTTGAATGGGAAACAGCGACCGGCTTCTGCCGCACGGTTGCGGCGCATTTCGCCAGCGCCTTCCCGGATCGCTATGTCGATACGATGTCGAAGCAGAAGCGCAAGGGGCGGATCTTCATCGACTGGCTGCGCAATCAGCGCGGCAACACCGCCATCGCGCCCTGGTCGGTGCGGGCGCGGCCCGGTGCGCCTGTTGCCGTTCCGCTGGAATGGGGAGACCTGGCCGCTCTCAAGGCGGCAAACGAATTTTCCATGGGTGACGCAATGGCACGGCTCGACCGGCCCTGTCCGCTTTGCGAGGCCGAGAAGCAATCGCTGTCGGCATCGGTGATCGAGGCGCTCGAAGCCGCCGTTACAGCCCAGGCGTAAAGCCTCTCCCTCGGTGCGGAATTGTCGAGGAAACCAGGACAAAACCGTGGCGGCGCGCCGTCCCGCGCGCCGCCACGGTCCCCCTCAGGCAGCCTGTTTCAGCGGCTTGCCGGATACGCTTTCCACCAGTGCGCGATGCAATGCGCGCGCGGCAGCTTCCTTGTCCTCCTCGGCGAGAAGGAACTGGACATCGACGCCCCGGCCGGTTTCCTGCGCGGCGATGGGCGCGATGCCCGCTTCACGCAGGGCCTGCAAGCCGTGGAGCATCACGTCGAGGCCGGTGAGGTCGCGGCCGATGGCCGAGACGATGGCCGCCCGGCGCGCGGTGACGCGGGCCGTGGGGTAGCGCTCGCGAAGATCGCGCTCGACGCGGCGCACGCCTTTCAGCGTCGCTTCGACATGGTGCACAATGGAATTGGCGTTGGAGGCTTTCGAGACAATGCGAAGGCGATGGCGCGTCAGGGCTTCGAGGATGGCCGCGTCATATCCCTTGACGCCGACCATGTCCTGTTCGAACAGCTCGATGGACGTGACAGTCAGGCCGGTGATCATCTGGACACCCGGCTCGCCGGCAAGTTCCGCGTCGATCAGCGTGCCGGGATCATGCGGTTCGAAGGCATTGGCCACGCGCAGCGGCACGCCTGCCTGGCGCAGGGTCTTGGCCGCCTTGGGATGGATGGCTTCCATGCCCATGTTGGAAAGCTGGTCCGCAACATCGTAGTTCGTGCGGCCGATCTTGCGCACCTTGTCCGCTCCGACAAGCTTCGGGTCGGCGCTGGAAAGGTGGAACTCCTTGTGGATGATCGCCTCGCGGGCGCCAGTCAGCGCGGCGATGGTGGCGAAGGTCACTTCGGAATAGCCCCGGTCGAATTCCTTCATCAGGCCCTCGCGGCATTGCGCATAGCCGGTGACGATGGGCAGTTCGCTGGCCAGGTCGATGTCGGCGAAGGCCGCTTCGATGCGCTCGCGCAGGTCCGGCTGGGATTCGTCACGCCAACCGGTGAGATCGACAAGCCGGGCGTTGACGCCATGGCGGCGCAGCAGGATCGCCAGATTGTTGGCCGAATGCGCCTCGCCGAGGGCGGCCAGTAGTTCGCGGGTCGTCTGCATGTGCTCGGTCAACTGGAAATGACCATAAGAGCACAGGCGCTGCAGATCGATCAGGCAACCGCGCGCGCCCTCGATGCGTTCGCGAACGAATTCATCGGCGGCCTGCCGGTCAGCGGCATGATCGAACAGGCCGGCATTGATCTCCAGCATGGCGCTGGCGGTCTGCGACAGCGCGTCCATCCAGCCATGGTGGTTGTCGGCACTGGCAAACAGCGCGTAGACGCCCAGTTCACCGGATTTCTTGTGTTCCAGCAGCCGGTCGGTGATACCGCCGAACGCGGACACGACGAAGACACGCTGGTAGAGACCGGCGCCCGTGCGCTCGCCGACAAGGATCGTGCCGAGCAGTTCACGCAGCCGGCTCATGGAGGTGCCGCCGATCTTCTCGACGGTATGCGCGCATCGCAGCGGCTTTTCGTCCCGCGATGCGTCGTGGCTGTTTTTTTCAGCCTTGGTCATTTGGCATTTTCTCCTTTCAGGCCAGCGGGCCCGATGCGATTTCCAGCGGAAGGGCATCACCGCGCGAGGCCAGGAAATCCGGGCGCGGCTTCGAGGCCGCGAAGGGGTCGCGCAACGCGTTGGACACCGCGTTGAAGACGAAGAAGGCGTTGGAGCGGGGGAAGGGCGTGATGTTCGAGTTCGAGCCGTGCATGGTGTTGCAGTCGAACAGGACCAGCGTGCCGGCGGGGCCGGTCGCGGTTTCAATGCCGTTTTCCCGCGCCAGGCGGCTCAGCGCCTCATGCGAGGGCGTGCCCACTTCCTGTGCCTTGAGCGAGGTCTTGTGGTTGTCGTCCGGGGTTTCGCCCGCGCAGCCGACAAACATCTTGTGAGAGCCGGGCATCAGCATCAGGGCGCCGTTGTTGGCGTCATTGTCGGTCAGCAGCAGCGAGGCGGAAACAGCGCGCATGCGCGGCATGCCGTCCTCGGCGTGCCAGGTCTCGAAATCCGAGTGCCAGTAGAACTCCTTGCCGGTGAAGCCGGGCTTGTAGTTCAGACGCGACTGGTGAATGGTGACCTCGTCACCCAGCAGGAAGCGGGCGATGCCGGCAAGGCGCCGGTCGCGTGCCAGGCGATCGAACAGCGCGTTCTGCTCGGGAAGCTTGAAGATGGTGCGAACGGCTTCGCTGCCGGGTTCGGTGATGACCGTGTCTTCCATCAGCGTGCGGCCGCCTTCACGCAAGCCCTTCGCCTCGGCCTGCAATGCCTTGACCTCTTCGGGCGTGAACAGGTTTTCGAGCACCAGAAAGCCGTTGCGTTCGAAGCTGTCGGCCTGCTGGGCGGTCAGCGGCGCATCGGGGCGCCACTGGCTCCAGACCGTGCGGTCCTGGCGTTCGGTCCAGGTCTCCTGTGGCAAGCGCGTGGGATAGGCATCGGCGTGGGTTCGTTCGGGGTTCTGCATGAGGTTCATAGCTCTCTCCCGTCCTTGTTGATGTTGCTTGGCGTTTGTTCCGGCGCCCCGTTTCAGGCCTCCTCTGCCACGAGGGCATAGGAGCCGTCGTCCTGGTGGACTTCCTGACCCGTGACCGGCGGATTGAACACGCAGGCCATGATCATTTCCTCGTCGGCACGCAGGATGTGCTTGTCATGCTCGTTGAGCGCATACATGACGCCCGGCCGGATCGGATGAACCTCGCCGGTGGCGATGTCCTCGATCGAACCGGAACCGGAAATGCAATAGACGGATTCCAGGTGGTTCTTGTAATGGAAGTTCAGCTCGCCACCGGCATAGATGGTGGTGATGTGGAAGCTGAAGCCCATCTTGTCGCCGGCCAGAAGCAGGCGAACGCTTTCCCACCCGTCCGAAACGACGCGCCGCTCGGTGTTCTTGGCTTTGTTCAGGTCTCGCACGATCATTTCTGTTCACTCCGCTGCTATGGTCTGGGGCTGGATGACGGTTCGGGCCGCCGCCTCGAGGATGTCGAGGCCGCGTTCGAGCTGTTCACGCTCGATGGTCAGGGGCGCGAGGATCTTGACGACCTCGTCATGGGCGCCGGATGTCTCGATGATGAGGCCATTGCGGAAGCACTCGGCGCAAATGCCGGAGGCCCGCTCGCCGCTGCCCACATCGATGCCCTGCATCATGCCGCGGCCCTTGAGGCGGGCGCCGGGGATGCGGCCGGCGATATGCTCCAGCCGCTCGCGCAGCAAGCCGGACTTGCCGGTGATCTCCGTCTGGAACTCATCGTCGGCCCAGAACTTCTCCAGTGCCACGCGCGCGGTGACGAAGGCGTGGTTGTTGCCCCGGAAGGTGCCGTTGTGCTCGGCCGGGCCGAAGATGTCGTGCTGCGGGCGGATCAGCACGGCAGCCAGCGGCAGGCCGTAGCCAGACAGCGATTTTGCCATGGTGACGATATCCGGCATGATACCGAAATCCTCGAAGCTGAAGAAGGTTCCTGTCCGTCCGCATCCGGCCTGGATGTCGTCGATGATGAAGAGCGCGCCGTTGTCGCGGGCGATCGTGGCGATGCGGCGTACCCAGTCGGCTGAAGCCGCGTTCAGTCCGCCTTCACCCTGCACGGTTTCCAGAATGATGGCGGCCGGGGCATCGATGCCGCCGGAGGGGTCGGCCAGCATCTGTTCGAGCATGGCGGCCGAATCGGCCTCCTGGTCGAGAAAGCCATCGAAAGGCATGCGCGTGACATCGGGCAGGGCAACGCCCGCGCCGCCCCGGTGAAAGCCGTTGCCGGTGGCGGCCAGCGCGCCGTTGGTGACACCATGGAAGCCGTTGGTAAAGGCGATGACATTGGTGCGTCCGGTCACCTTGCGGGCCAGTTTCAGCGCTGCCTCGACAGCATTGGCGCCGGTGGGGCCGCAGAACATGACCTTGTGATCCATGCCGCGCGGCTTGAGGATGATGCGTTCGAAGGCTTCGAGAAACGCGGCCTTGGCACCGGTATGCATGTCAAGGCCATGGGTGACGCCGTCGCCGGCGACATAATCGACAAGCGCAGCCTTCATGTCGGGGTCGTTGTGGCCGTAGTTCAGCGAGGAGCAGCCGGCCAGGAAATCGATATAGTCGCGGCCCTGCGTGTCGGTCAAAATGGCGTTGCGGCCGGTGTCGAAGACAACGGGGAAACTGCGGCAATAGCTGCGCACGGCCGATTCGCGTCGGGAGAAAATGGTCTTGTCGTCCGTCATGGCGGAAGTCATGGGAACCTCTTTTCAGGTTGGATGTCTGGTGTTCGCGCCGGAGGCGAGCGCGTTCAGGCGGCAGCGCGGCTTTCGTCCGGAAAGCGGATCGTGACCATGTGCTCGGTCTCGTGGCGGCCGTCGAAATGGTCGTCGCGCCGGTAGTGCGGGCGATCGGTAAGCCGGGCGCCGCGGCTGCGGGCAAGGGACGAGAAGAGCGCCCAGCTTGCCTCATTGTCCGGCGTGATGGTGGTCTGCATGCGCGTGACGTCCTTGCAGGCCTCGCGGTCGAGCAGATGGTTCAGCATGCGCTTGCCAACGCCCTGGCCCTGGGCCAGCGGCGAGACGGCCACCTGCCACACGAAGAGGGTCTGCGGATCGTCGGGCAGGAGGTAGGCCGAGATCCATCCGACCAGCTTGCCGTCGGCGCGGATGGCCGCGACACAGGTCTCGGCAAAGTGGTCGCACTGGATCAGGTTGCAATAGCGGGAGTTGACGTCCAGCGGCTCGCAGGCCTTGATGAGTTCCCAGACGTCGCTGCCGTCTTCGCGCGTGGGCTCGCGAAAGGCGATGGTGTCTTTTCGTTTCAGTGTTTCAACGGGTTTCATCGGTCTCCGGAATGCCTGTTCAACGTGCTCTGGATATTATGAATATCGAACTACATAACAACCGTTGACCGCGAAAAAAGTTCTGAAAAATATGCAACATATTGAAAAAGCAACGAAAAAATGCGAAAAAATATGCTTTGCAAATCAAAATGGTTTTTGAGACAAAATCAACCGGAAGAGGTGACATGGAAGACAGGGTCCAGGCAACGCTGATCGCATTGAGGCGGATCTTGCGTGCAACCGAGTTCAATGCCCGCGCGCTGGCGAAGGCGACCGGCCTGACGGTGCCGCAACTGATCGTGCTGGAGATCGTGGCGCGCAACGATCGTGTCTCGCCCAAGACGATTGCCGGTCAGGCCGGGGTGGGGCAGGCCACGGCGACCACGCTCATCGACAAGCTGGAGCGGCGCGGGCTGGTGGCACGCACACGCGGGCAGCGCGACAAGCGTATCGTCTGGGTGAGCGTGACGGAGGAAGGCAAATCGGTGCTGGAGGCCGCACCCGATCCGCTGCAGCGCATTTTCGCGCGCCAGTTCTCCGACCTGCCGGACTGGGAGCAGGCGATGGTGCTTTCCGTTCTGGAGCGCGTCGGCGACATGCTCAATGCCGGCGAGATCGATGCTTCGCCGCTGCTGGATGTCGGCGCGATCGTTGCCAAGGACTGAACCGGGCGGCGCGGCTCAGCGCCGCCGGATGAAGCCGCGCATGCGTTTGCGGACCAGCCGGGCCAGATTGCGGGATTCGGTATAGAGATGCAGTTGCGCCGCCGTCTGGCGGGCGGCGCGGTCGGCGCCGGGCGTCAGGCCGACGATGAGCGTCCCGATCCGCCGGCGCTCGCTCCACAACCGGTCCATCTGCGGATGGTCGGGCGCAGCGCAGGAATCGGTCAGGGCAATATTGAGGTCGTCCAGATGGGCCTTGGTCGCCTCGATCATCAGCAGCGCACCGGGCGAATAGGGGGACAGCGATTCGTCATAGGCCGTCTTCCAGGTGTAGGCGACGCCCCTTTCGATGAAGACGATGAGTGCGGCCACGGTTTCGCCGTCGAGCGAAAGCGTATGGATGCGCACCATGTCGTTCTGTGACAGCCGGTCGACTGCCTCGCGCACGAAGGCGGCCTGATAGCGGTCCGAGGCGAGGGCGGTACGCTCGCGCCCCTTCCATCCCATCAGCTCCAGCGTCAGGAAGGATTCGCAGCCACGGCGCACTTCGTCGGGCTGGCGGGCGACATGGTGTTCCAGTTGCCCCTTTTCCGACAGCCGCCGCCAAAGCCTGCGATATTCGCGGAAATGGTGCGAATTGAGCGACTGGCGCAGGTAGTCGTCGCCATCCATGTCGCTGTTCAGGCACGCCCGCTCGCGGGTATCGGCGGTGAGGACCGGCAGGTTGCGGCCCATCGCGGCGGTGCGGATCAGGCTTGCGGCCTCGCCGTCGAGGAGCATGTCGGGCAGGACGAGCACGTTCGGCAGGCTCAGCGAGGGCCGGGTGAGCATGGCGAGAAAATTGTCGATGATGCCGACCGGGTCGTCGCGGTCGATCAGCGGGGTTCCAAGCGGTCCGTAGGGATTGGACCAGCCGCGCATGATGGCGGGTCCCAGACCCAGTGCAGGCCGCTCCACCGAATAGGGCAGGAGAAAACGCAGCCGCGAGCGCTGGTCGTTCTCGTCGCGCATGACGGCAAGAAAGACCTCCCGGTCCTCCAGCCGCGGCATGGCGGGCGCGAGGAAACGCGGATTGAAGAAGACATTCGGCTCCACGGAGCGTGCGGCAAGATGATCGAGTTCGTCGACCAGGTCGAAACCGGCGGAGGCTGCGTAGACGGACAGCTTGCGCGGGCTGTCGGGCAGGGACGCGCCCCGCAGGGCATCCAGCGGGATGTCGGCGAAATCGCCGCCGACCCCGGCCAGATCGGCGATCATCTGTCCGGACGCGGAACCGCTCAGTTCCTCGATCAGGGGAATGGCTGCCATGTCAGTCTTTCCCCCCTGGCCAGGTCGCTGGAGAGGCGACGAACATGAGGATGCCGTTGCGCCGCCAGACGGTGTGTATGAGGAGGGCCGCTTCCATGGTCATGGCTATCGCCGTGGCAATGGCAGCACCCCAAAGGCCCCACAGGGGCAGGAAGATGACGTTGAGCGCGATATTGGTGGCCAGCGCGGCGCCATAGACCGTGGCACAGGCGGTCTGGTTGCCGGTCATCGTGAGCAGGCTTTCCGCGGGTCCGACCGATGCACGGGCGACGACGCCGAGGACGAGCACGAAGAGCATGGGATAGCCGGCCGTGAATTCCTCACCGAAGAGGCCGAGCAGGACGTGACCGGCAAGCAGGATGGCCGCGGCCATGCCGACCGACGGCCAGAATGTCCAGTGGACCGTTTCGCGGGCAAAGGCGCCGAGGCGGGCGGGATCGGGTTCGTTGGCAAGGGTGGCGAACCGCTGCGCGGCACCCGCCTTCACCGCGAAATAGACGAAATGGACCAGCGCCAGGATCTTGACCGCCGCGTAGTAGACGGCAACATCATGCGGGGCGAGGTAGTGGCCGACCATCAGCACGTCGGCATTGGTCATCAGGAAGAAGAAGCCTTCGACCAGAAAAATGGGAAAGGACACGATCACCCAGTCCGCCATGTGATAGCGGCGCGGTCCGTCAGGAATTTCGCGATCGGCCCAGGCGGTGACGAGGACAAGCTGGCCGAATGTCGTGGCATAGGTCGCGGCGATGGCGGAGATGACCGCGGTGCGCGCATCGGCCGGGAAGCCTGCCAGGATGGCAGCCCCCATGAAGACCAGGATGAGAACCGGCCGTATCAGGTAGATCGGCGACAGCGCCGAAACCGCCCAGGCATTGGCGCGCGAAATGCCCTGGAGCACATCGGACAGGGCGATCATGGGCAGGCAGATCAGGCCAAGCCAGAAGGGAACGATGTAGTAGCTCTCGATGCGGGCGGAAAAGAACCAGATGCCGGCAATGCCGAGGGCAGCGAGCGCAGATGCCGCGAGGAGGGCGACAAGCCGGGCGGCAAGGGTGATGCCGCGCAGGCTGTCATGGTCCTTTCTCGCCAGGTATTCGGGCATGAAGCGGATGATCGAGGTGTGGAAACCGAAGCAGGACAGGTTTCCCACGATGATCATCGTAACCCATACGAGCACGAAGATGCCGTATTCGAAACTGCCCATCCAGCGCGCCAGAAGCACCTGCGAGGCGAAGGCGAGTGCCGCCGAAACAATGCGAATGGCGAAGGCGATCAGCGACATGCGGCTGGCCTTGCCGCGCTCGTCCGCGGCGAAAACCACGCCATCGATGCGATCGGCAAACGGGCGGGCCCGTTCGGCAAGCCGCTCCGGCAGAATGCGATCGGTTGTGGCGGCGGCGGAAAAGCGCACCCCTGTTCCCTCTATCCCTGTAACCCATGTTCGTTTACCAACCAGACTTTAAGAAACAGTTGGCTTCCAGGCTTGCAGCGGGCGGTTCGACCTGTTTTTCTCTGCCCGTTTCACATCCTGATCTTCAGCAGACTTGACCGAACAGCATGGAAAACCCGCCTGCCTTGCCCGGCTGGGCCGTTTCGGCCGCCCTGGGGACGACCCAAACCATCGGTTATGGAACGCTCTACTATGCCTTCGGCGTGCTGGCGCCCGGCATGGCGGAGGAAACCGGCCTGTCGCTTTCGGCCGTGTTCGGCACCTTTTCGCTGGCAATGATCGGCGGCAGCCTCGTGGCCCCAAGGGCCGGCGCGGTGATGGACCGGCGCCATCCTGCAAAGGTTATGGCGGCCGGCTCGCTGGTGGCGGCGGCGGTGCTGACGGGATGGGCGCTGATACCAGGCGTGCCCGCGTTCATCGGCTTCCTTCTGGCAAGCGAAGTCGTGTCGGTCCTCGTACTCTATGAGGCCGCTTTCGTGACGGTGGCCCATGTCAGCGGACCGGAGCGTGCGCGAGGGGTCATTGCCGGCATCACCTTCGTGGCAGGTTTCGCCTCGACGGTCTTCTGGCCGCTCACGCAATGGTTGCTGACATGGATGGACTGGCGCGGCATCTACCTCGCCTATGCCGGGCTTCATCTGGCGGTCTGTGTTCCGGTCCATGTCTTCCTGGGCCGACTCGCGCAGGCGCCCGATGGCGCGGGCACGGCGGCGGTTCCCGGCAGGCCGGCCGGCGCGGGCGAGGGGCTGGCGCTTTCTCCGGTTGCGGCGCGCATGCTGTTCCTGCTCATGCTGGCCGGTTTCTCGATGGCCTCCTTCGTGATTTCCGCAGTGCATCTGCATCTCATCCCGCTGCTGGGCGGGCTGGGGCTTGGCGGTGCGGCAGCGCTGGTGGGCGCATGCATCGGGCCGGCACAGGTGGGCGCACGGCTGCTCGAATTCGCCACGGCCCGGCGCACCCCGATCCATGTGCCGTCGGTCCTGTCGGTGGCCATGCTGGCGGTGGCGCTGGCTGTGCTGCTCGCCGGGGCGCCGGACGTGACTTGGGGCGTCGCCTTCGCGCTCGCATTCGGTATCGGGCAGGGACTGGCCTTCATCGTGCGCGGCATGCTGCCGTTGATGGCGTTCGGGCGCGGCGTCTACGGCACCGTCACCGGACGATTGAACAGCGTGCGCCTGTTCGTCACCGCGCTTGCCCCGTTCGTGACCGCGCTTGTGCTGGAACGGGCAGGGCCGCACGCGGCGCTGGGCATGCTTGGCGGCATGGCGCTGGCCGGCACGGGCTGCATGATTGCCGTGGCCATGCTGATGAGGCGGCGAACCAGCCGGCGGGGCTGAATCATGAATTGCGCATGAATGGGGCGCTCCGCCTGCGTTCAGCATGGCACGGTGATGATGCGGTCATCGGATACCGAGCAAGCAAGGAGAACCCCGATGACCCGCCAGACCACTCTTTCCCGCCGTTCGTTCTTCACCCGTTTCGCCGCTCCGGCACTGATTGCCGCGGTTGCCGTGACCGCCGCGCCGGCCATTGTTCCCGCTGCTGCGGAAGCCGCGTCCCAGACCTATCGCGACGGTTACCGGCAGGGCAGGCGCATCGGGCGCGAGCATGGCTACAAGGATGGCTACAAGGGCGCCTACAAGGCCTCGTATGTGGACGAATTGCTGCGTGGCCGTTCGGCCTTCACCACGAAAAGCAGCCGTAGTGGCGACTATGTGCGCGGCTACAAGGCGGGATACCGCAAGGGCTATGTGATCGGCTACCAGGCCGGCGAGCGCGACGGATCGCGCCATGGCCGCCATGACGCCCGGGCATGGAAGGCCGACCTGCGCGACACGATGCGCCGCTGCATGCGGACGGGCCGCTGCGATTTCTGAACCGGCCTGACATTCCTGACCCGAATCGCAAGGACCGGCGTTGCTTTCGCAGCGCCGGTCCTTGCATGTCAAAGCCCTGGGGTTCGACCGGTCAGGCCAGAACGCCGTGGCAGTGCTTGAACTTCTTGCCGGAACCGCAGGGGCAGGGCTCGTTGCGGCCCACCTTTCCCCAGCTTGCCGGATCTTCGGGATCGCGGTCTTCCGGGGCGACCTGGCGAAGCGGCGTGTCGTCGAAAGCGGCTTCGACGGGCTCGTCGAATTCGTCCAGACCGGTGGTCAGGTCGTAGTGGCTGCCTTCGCCTTCCGGCGCTTCGGGCATCGGCGTCTCGGCGGCCTGCTGGACGATCTCGACGCGCATGAGCTGGGCGGTGACCACCTGACGCAGGTTGGCCAGCATGGCCTGGAAAAGCTCGAAGGCCTCGCCCTTGTATTCCTGGAGCGGATCGCGCTGGGCATAGCCGCGGAAGCCGATGACCGAGCGCAAGTGGTCCAGGTTGACCAGATGCTCGCGCCACAGGTGATCCAGCGTTTGCAGCATGATCGATTTCTCGACATAGGTCTGCAATTCGGGGCCGTAGCGCTCCAGCCGCTCGTCGGCGGCCTTGCCGGCGGCTTCGGTCAGGCGCTCGGTGATGTCGTCCTCGGCGATGCCGTCTTCCTTGACCCATTCCTCGATGGGCAGGTCGAGGTTCAGATAGGCCTGCACATCCTGCTTGAGGCCGGCCACGTCCCATTGGTCGGCATAGGCCTTCTCGGGAATGCGCTTGGCCACCATGTCGTCGATGACATCCTGACGCATCTCGGCCACGGTTTCCGACAGGTTGACGCCGTCCATGAGTTCGAGCCGCTGTTCGAAGACCACCTTGCGCTGGTCGTTCATCACGTCGTCGAACTTCAACAGGTTCTTGCGGATATCGAAGTTGCGGGCCTCGACCTTCTTCTGGGCCTTTTCCAGAGCCTTGTTGATCCAGGGGTGGATGATGGCCTCGTCTTCCTTCAGGCCGAGCTTCTGGAGCATGCTGTCCATGCGCTCGGAGCCGAAGATGCGCATCAGGTCGTCCTGGAGCGAAAGGTAGAATTTCGACTTTCCGGGGTCGCCCTGGCGGCCGGAGCGTCCACGCAACTGGTTGTCGATGCGGCGGCTTTCATGGCGCTCGGTGGCGAGCACATAGAGGCCGCCGGCGGCCAGCGCCTCGTCCTTCAGGCGCTTGATGTCGGCGCGGATGGCGTCTTCCTTCGCCTTGCGCTCCGGCCCTTCGGCCAGGTCGCCCAGTTCCTGTGCGATGCGCATGTCGGCATTGCCGCCGAGCTGGATGTCGGTGCCGCGGCCGGCCATGTTGGTGGCGATGGTGATGGCGCCGGGCACGCCGGCCTGGGCGACGATGGAGGCCTCGCGCTCATGGTGGCGTGCATTGAGGATCTCGAAATCCGTCACGCCCTCGCGGCGCAGCAGTTCGGCCAGGAATTCCGACTTCTCGATGGAGGTGGTGCCGACGAGGATCGGCTGGCCCTTGGCGTGGGCGTCCTTGATCTCGCGCACGATGGCCCGGTACTTCTCCTCGAAGGTGCGGTAGACCTCGTCGTCCTCATCGAGACGCTGGATCGGCAGGTTGGTCGGGATCTCGGCCACATCGAGGCCGTAGATGCTGCCGAACTCCTCGGCTTCGGTGGAAGCCGTTCCGGTCATGCCGGCAAGCTTGCCGTACATGCGGAAATAGTTCTGGAAGGTGATCGAGGCCAGTGTCTGGTTCTCGGGCTGGATCTGCACGCCTTCCTTGGCTTCCAGCGCCTGGTGCAGGCCTTCGGAAAAACGGCGGCCGGGCATCTGGCGGCCGGTGAACTCGTCGATGATGACGATCTCGCCATTGGCGACGATGTAATCCTTGTCACGCTGGAACAGCTTGTGGGCGCGCAGGGCGTTGTTGGCGTGGTGGACGAGCGCGACGTTCTCGACATCATAGAGGCCGTCGCCCTTGAGCAGGCCGGCCCCGCCCAGAAGGCGCTCGATCTTCTCGGTGCCCTCCTCGGTGAAGGTCGCGGTCTTCTGCTTCTCGTCGATCTCGAAATCGTCGTCCTGCAGTTCCGGAATGTAGCCGTTGACCTGGACATAAAGTTCGGAACGGTCATCGAGCGGGCCGGAAATGATGAGCGGCGTGCGCGCCTCGTCGATCAGGATCGAATCCACCTCGTCGACGATGGCATAATTGTGCCCGCGCTGGACCATGTCCTCGCGCTGATACTTCATGTTGTCGCGCAGGTAGTCGAAGCCGAGCTCGTTGTTGGTGCCGTAGGTCACGTCGCAGGCATAGGCCATGCGCCGCTGCTCGTCGGACATGCCATGCACGATGATGCCGGTCGAAAGGCCGAGAAAGCCGTAGAGGCGGCCCATCCACTCGGCGTCGCGGCGGGCGAGGTAGTCGTTGACCGTGACGACGTGGACGCCCTTGCCTTCCAGCGCGTTGAGATAGACGGCCAGCGTGGCGACCAGCGTCTTGCCTTCGCCCGTGCGCATCTCGGCGATGGAGCCCTCGTGCAGGACCATGCCGCCGATGAGCTGGACATCGAAATGGCGCATGCCGAGTACGCGTCGCGAGGCTTCGCGCACAGTGGCAAAGGCGGGCACGAGCAGGTCGTCCACCTTCGCGCCATTGGCGATATCCTCACGGAACTGGCGGGTGCGGTCTGCGAGATCGGCATCGCTGAGCTCCGCCATCTCGTTTTCCATGGCGTTGATCGCCTCGACACGGGGCCGCATCCCCTTGATGCGCCTGTCATTGGCCGAGCCGAAAATCTTGCGGGCTAATCCGCCGAAACTGACCATGTCGGTCCTCTCAATCTCGATCGTCCGACCCTGGCTGGAGCCGGTTCATGAATGCGGGCCGGGCAGCCTTTCGGGACAAGGCGGGACGGCATTCCGCCGGACCATGCGCGAAACTGGTTCTGGACGCATGGTCGCAGGACAGATAAGAGGGGGCAGATGCGATGTCAACGCCGCGGGCGCGCGGCGCTGCATGCCCATTTCGGCCACAATTGCCGGTATCTGCGAGCCGGCAAAGACCTCACTCGGAGTAATCTGACATGCCTGTTTCGTTCAGCCGCCTTGCCGCCGGCCTTTCCGCCGCCATTCTCGCCGCCGGCATTCTCGCCGCACCGGCCCTGGCCGCCAATGACACAGTGGTGGCGACCGTCAATGGAATGGAGATCACGGAAGGCGACCTGTCGCTGGCCATTGCCAATCTCGACCAGCAATTTGCCCGGCTGCCGGAGGAACAGCGCCGTGGCGCTGCGCTTTCAGCCCTCATCGAAATCCGTCTTCTGGCCGCCAAGGCGCGCGAGAAGGGCTATGACAAGGATGCGGAATTCCAGAACCGCATGGCCTTTCTCGCCAACCGCGCGCTGCATTCGGAATATGTCGAGAAGGAAGTCGCGGAGGCGGTCACCGACGAGATGGTGCGCGCGCGCTACGACAAGGAACTGGCCGACACGCCGCCCTCCAACGAGGTGCATGCCCGCCACATTCTCGTGAAGACGAAGGAAGAGGCAGAGGCGATCATCAAGGAACTGGATGGCGGCGCCGATTTCGCGGAGCTGGCCAAGGCGAAGTCGACCGGCCCGTCGGGGCCGAACGGCGGCGATCTCGGCTATTTCCAGCAGGGCCAGATGGTGCCGGAATTCGAAAAGGCGGCATTCGGGCTCGATGTCGGCGCCTATACCAAGGAGCCGGTGCAGACGCAGTTCGGATGGCATGTCATCCAGGTGGAGGACAAGCGCGCGGTGCAGCCCCCCGCCTTCGATGCCGTCAAGGACCAGGTGCGCTCGGCAATGCTGCGCGAGACCTATTTCGAGATGGTCTCGAAAATGCGTGAGGACGCCGAGGTGAACGTCGTCGACGAAACGCTCAAGGGCGTCGTCGAGCAGATGGACAAGGCCAAGTAACCAGGACCGTTTCGGAGCTCATCTGCCATGTCCACATCCGTTTCGCCGCTGGCGCCGAAGACCCGGCCGGACATGCCGGCCATCGAAGGCGTCGCCATCGCCACGGCGGCTGCCGGCATCAAGTACAAGGGCCGCACCGACCTGATGGTGATGACGTTTTCGCCGGGCACGGAGGTGGCCGGCGTGTTCACGCGGTCGAAATGCCCCTCCGCGCCGGTGGACCAGTGCCGCGAGAACCTGCCACATGGCCAGGCGCGCATTCTCGTCGTCAATTCCGGCAACGCCAATGCGTTTACCGGGCGCAAGGGCCGGGAGTCGACGGCGATGACGGCACGTGCGGCGGCGGAGGCGGCCTGCTGCGGCGAAAACGAGGTCTATCTCGCTTCGACCGGGGTGATCGGCGAACCGCTGGCGGCGGAGAAATTCACCGGCATGCTCGCCGACCTGGCGGGACAGGCTGCGCCTGACCGGTGGCACGCGGCCGGAGAGGCCATCATGACCACCGATACCTTTCCCAAATATGCCTCGGCGACAGCCGATCTGGGAGGCGTGCCCGTCACCATCAACGGCATCGCCAAGGGCGCCGGCATGATCGCGCCCGACATGGCGACCATGCTCAGCTTCATCGCAACGGATGCGCCCATCGAGGCGGCGGCTCTGCAATCCATGCTCTCTTCGGCGACCGGGCCGACCTTCAACTCGGTAACCGTGGATTCCGACACCTCGACCAGCGATACGCTACTGCTTTTTGCGACCGGCAAGGCCGGTGGGCGTGGCGCGCCACGCATCGCCGATCCGGCGGACGAGCGCCTTTCCGGCTTCCGCGAGGCCCTGTTTTCCGTCATGCAGGATCTCGCCTTGCAGATCGTTCGCGACGGTGAAGGCGCGCGCAAGCTCATCGAGGTGCAGGTGACAGGCGCCGACAGCGATGCCTCGGCGAGGCGCATTGCCCAGTCGATCGCCAATTCGCCGCTTGTCAAGACGGCGGCGGCGGGCGAGGACGCCAATTGGGGGCGTGTGGTCATGGCCGTCGGCAAGGCTGGCGAGCCGGCGGATCGCGACCGGCTCGACATCTGGTTCGGCGACATGCGGCTGGCCCATCACGGCGAGCGCGATCCGGACTATTCGGAAGACAGGGCATCGGCCTACATGAAAAATGACGAGATCGTCATCCGTGCCGATATCGGGCTTGGCAATGGCAAGGCAACCGTGTGGACCTGCGACCTGACCAAGGAGTATGTCGCGATCAATGGCGATTACAGGAGCTGAGCGCGGGGTGGACGGACCGGTGAGACGCATGGCGCCGGAAGATCTGGGGATCGTCAGGCGGTTCGAGGCGGCAGGGTTTCGCGCATGGCCGGCAACCTCGATCCAGTATGACGGAACGTGGGCGATCCGCCTGACCGCAAGCCATCCGGCCAAACGCCTCAATTCCGTCAATCCGCTCGATCCCGCCGATGTGCGCGACATCACCGGGCGCATTGCCCGTGCAGCGCCGCGCTTCGAGGCCTATGGACGGGATCTCGTGCTGCGGCTCTCGCCGCTGGCGGGCGAAGAGCTGAGCCAATGGTGTGATGCGCAGGGCTGGGAACGGTTCGGCGAATCCATCGTCATGATCGCCGACATGGGCGCGATCCCGTTCGAGGATGCAATGGACCAGTTGCCGGTGCGCGATGTGGCGCGCTTTTCGGCCGCGCATCTGGCGGTGCGTGGGCTGGACGCCTCGATGCGGGCCGGAATCTCGGAAGTGGTCAACGCGATCGAGCCGGAGACGGGCCTGTTTCTGGCGGAAAAGGACGGCCAGCCGGTGACGACCGCCATCTGCGTGCATGATGGCGATCTGGCAGGCCTGTTCGAAGTGGCGACGGCGGCTGCCAAGCGCGGGCAGGGCCATGCGCGAAACACGGTGCTCTCGGCGCTGAAGTGGGCACGGCTGCGTGGCGCCAGAACCGCCTGGTTGCAGGTCGAGACCGGAAACTATCCCGCTGTCGCGCTTTACAACAGCATCGGCTTCCGCACCCTGTATTTCTACCACTATCGCAAACCGGCGGAGCAGGCGCGATGAACACGTCCACCCCCCGGCCGATCCTGCTGGTTGCCGCATGCGCGCTGGTCGACACGGACGGGCGCGTATTGCTGACGCAGCGCCCGGAAGGCAAGGCGCTGGCCGGTCTCTGGGAGTTTCCGGGCGGCAAGGTGGAGCCTGGCGAAACGCCGGAGGAAACCCTCATCCGGGAACTCGAAGAGGAAATCGGCGTGCGCACCAAAACGGCATGCCTCGCGCCGCTGACCTTCGCCAGCCACAGCTATGACAGCTTTCACCTGCTGATGCCGCTTTATGTCTGCCGGCGTTTCGAGGGGCATCCGGCCGGCCTGGAGGGGCAGGCGATCAAATGGGTGCGCCCGCGCGACATGCGCGATTATCCGATGCCGCCGGCCGACGAACCGTTGATCCCCTTTCTGATCGACCTGTTGTGACAGGGCGACAGCGCGCGGAAAACCCGAACTATCGTTAATCGATCGTTTAGTCCCGCATGGCATTGTGGTCCTGAGAGCGCGCAGGGCGCGGACAGGTTCACGCTGCCAGGGGGTTCAGACATGGCCGAAAGTTCAGATTGGTATGCGCTGCGAGGCACCGTGCGCAACAGCGCCAGCGCCGCCAGCATGGGGGTCTTGCGCATCGTCCTCCTGTTCGGATCCGCTGCCGCGGCCCTGGCCGTGATCCTGACGCCGATCGCGGAAAACCAGGTGCGTGACTATGCCCGCCAGGGCGGCCTTGCAGGCATTGACCGGATGTCCACGGGGTCCATCGGTTCGCGCGGCGACACCTATATCGTGCGCCGATCCGTCCTGCAAAGCACGCCCGGTTCCGTTTGCATCATTCACAAGAACGGCCTGCGGTCAGGCGATTGCTGAGGTCCGGCCTGCAAGGGCAAGCACGCGGGACAACCAAGAATTGCCATTTGTTAACCCATTGCGTTAGCAGTGATGTAATCGGTCATGTCTAAAGTAGCCATAATCGAGGATGGCAAGGCGGGACGACGCGCATGATCAAGAAATTCCTGAGCAATGAGTCGGGCGCCACCGCGATCGAGTACTCACTGATCGCCGCCATCATCTCGGTCGCGATCCTGTCGGCGACCGTGTCCATCGGAAGCAGCGTCAATGCCAAGATGCAGTCAGCCTCCGACGGGTTGCAGTAGCCCGCGCCGCTTCATTTCTTCTGACGAGCGAGGACGTCTGCCAGCGAATGGCTGGCCGAGCCTGGCTTGAGCGGCTTCTGCTGGGAGGGATCCGGCGCCCAGCCTGACAGCCAGACGATCGAGAACGTCGCTCGAATGCGGCCATCGGCATCGCTGAACCGTTCGGCATAGATTTCAGCGGCGCGTGCCAGGACATCCCTGCGCAACGGCTTGCGGCTGCGCTTTGCCAGCGCGTTCGTGGCGCCCATGGCGCGCAGGTCGCGCATGAGGGCCAGCGCGTCGGCATAGCGTACCGTCAGGGTCTCGAAATCGGTCACCGGCAACGCGAAGCCCGCGCGCTGAAGCAGCGCGCCGGCGGTACGGACATCGGCGAAGGGATGAACACGCGGGGCGGCGCCACCGGTCATCTCCGTCTCCGCGGCCAGCAGGCTTTCGCGCAATTCCGCCAGCGTACCGGCTCCCGTCATGGCGCCGAGGAAAAGGCCGTCGGGCTTGAGCGCATGGCGGACCTGGGTCAGGAATCCCGGCGTGTCGTTGACATCGTGCAGCGTCAGCAGGGTGACTGCCAGATCGAGGCTTTGGCCATCAAGGCCCACGGTTTCGGGACCTGACTCGACCGTGCCGGTGTCATGGGCGGGAAGGCCGCTGTCCGATTCCACCGAAACGATCGTTTCCACCTTGCCGGATGCGGCCAGCGCGTCGCGCGCGTGGCCGGTCAGGCTGTGGAGCACGCCGCCCCGGGAAAAGGTCCGCCCGGTGGTCGAAAGGCGCAGCGCGAGGTCTTCGGCGGCATGGCGCATCAGGAAATCGGCGCCCGGAACCGGCTGGCCAAAGGCACGGCGGCGCCGCGCCAGCACCTGTTCGGTATCGAATACGGGGTCCATACGGTTGCCTTCCGGTTCAAGTGCCGCAATCATGGCGCGCAACGGGGCGCGGTCTTTCGGCGCAACAGGTGGCGGATCGGGGCGGGATGATCAAGGGCGGATTTTCGCGATGGGGAGACGAAGCAGCGCGCCTGCTGTTTCCGCCAGTCTGTCCGGGATGCCGGCGAATCGTCAGCGCGCCGGGCACATTGTGCGGCCGTTGCTGGCCGCAATTGCGGATGATCGAGCACCCGGTCTGCCCTGTCTACGGCACACCGTTCGCGCATGAGATGGGCGAGGGTTTCCTCTCCGCCCAAGCCATTGCCGATCCGCCCCCTTTCGCCCGTTGCCGTTCGGCGGCCGCCTATGACGGAGCGGCGCGGCGGCTGGTGCAGGCGCTGAAATACAATGACCGGACCGACCTTGCCCGCTGGATGGCGGGCTGGATGCACCGCGCCGGTCACGACCTGATCGCGGATGCCGACGTGATCGTGCCGGTACCGTTGCATGCCTGGCGGTTTTTCCGCAGGCGGTTCAACCAGTCTGCCGAACTGGGCCGGGCGCTGGCACAGCGCACCGGGCTTGCCTTCCGGCCCGAGGCGCTGATCCGGCGGCGGCGCACGGCCCAGCAGGTCGGGTTGGCGCGCAGCGAGCGCGAAGCCAATGTGCGCGGTGCCTTCGCGGTGCCCGATACCATGCTGGCGCAGGTTCACGGGCGGCGTGTCCTGCTGGTCGACGACGTCTACACCACGGGCGCCACGGTGAACGCGGCCACGCGTGCGCTGAAACGGGCCAAGGCCCTGGAGGTGGACGTGCTGACTTTCGCACGGGTTCTGCCGGGGGACTTCCAGAGCCTTGCCACGAAGCCTATATAGCGGGAACAACAAGGGATTCCGTTCCATGGCTGAAGTGACGATCTATACCCGGATGTTCTGCGGATTCTGCACGGCGGCAAAGCGCCTGCTCGATTCCAAGGGCGTCTCCTATACCGAACACGACGCGACCTATTCGCCGGACCTGCGCCGCGAGATGATCGAACGCTCGCAGGGCGGTTCGACTTTCCCGCAGATTTTCGTCGGCGACGTCCACGTCGGCGGATGCGACGACCTGCATGCGCTCGATGCCGCGGGCCAGCTTGACGGTTTGCTGGCCACCGGCAAGCTTTCCTGAGGAGACCGCGCCATGGGCACGTTCATCGCAGCCTGCATCCAGATGCGCTCCGGTGTCGATCCGGCGGAAAACGCGGCCAGGATGGAAGCAATGGTCCGCGACGCGGCCGCGCAGGGTGCGCGCTACATCCAGACGCCGGAGATGACGGGCGCCGTGCAACGTGACCGCAAGGCCCTTTTCGCGGTGCTCAGGCCGGAAAGCGAGGACCTGATCGCCGCAACGGCAGCGCGGCTGGCTGGCGAGCTCAATGTCTTCCTGCATGTCGGATCGACAGCCGTTGCCGTGGCGGACGGCCGGATCGCCAACCGTGCCCTCCTGTTCGGCCCGGATGGCGGAAAGATCGCCAGCTATGACAAGATCCACATGTTCGATGTGGATCTGGACAATGGCGAGAGCTGGCGGGAATCCTCCACCTATACGCCGGGCACGGAAACCGTGGTGGCGGATCTGCCGCTGGGCCGGATCGGCCTTTCGATCTGCTACGACCTGCGTTTTCCGCAGCTTTTCCGTGCGCAGGCCATGGCGGGCGCCGAAGTGCTGACGACACCGGCGGCCTTCACCCGCCAGACAGGCGAAGCGCACTGGCACGCACTCATTCGCGCGCGCGCCATCGAGAACGGTGCCTGGGTGATCTCGGCGGCGCAGGGCGGGACACATGCCGACGGGCGGGAGACCTATGGCCATTCGCTGATCGTCGACCCGTGGGGGCGTGTCGTGGCGGACAAGGGCGATGCCGAGCCGGGGGTTCTCCTGGCGGAGATCGACACACAGGCGGTCGCGGAGGCAAGGGGGAAGATTCCGAACCTGAAGAACGCGCGCGACTTCACTGTCCGTTCCGTCGCAGCCCGGGAGGCGGAGGCGAGCGCATGATCCGCTTTTCGCTGGCTTGCGGGCAAGGTCACGCCTTTGATGGCTGGTTTCGCAGCAACGAGGACTTCGAGCAGCAGAATGGCCGGGGGCTTGTCTCCTGCCCGGCCTGCGGATCGGCCTCTGTTTCCAAGGCGCTGATGGCGCCGGCCGTTTCCACGGCGCGCAAGAGGGAAAAGATCGCCCTTGCCGTATCCGCCGACCAGAAGGCGGCGATGACGAAATTGCGGGAACTGGCGAAGGCAGCGATCGCCAGTTCCGAGGATGTCGGTGAACGATTCGTGGAAGAAGCCCGCAAGATCCACTACGGCGAGGTGGAATCGCGGGCGATTCGCGGCGAGGCCGGGGCAAGCGACATTGCCGAACTGCTGGAGGAGGGCGTGCCGGTCATGCCCATCCCCGTGCTTCCCGACGACAAGAACTGAGGGGCAGGCCGTCGGCGCCGGTATCCGGCACAGCCCTATTTCGGGCGTGCGGCCAGCACCATGTAATTGACGTCGAGATCACGCGAGCGGGCCCAGCGGTCGGCCAGCGGATTGTAGGAAACGCCGCTGCGCTCCACCACGGTCATGCCGGTGGGGGCGAGGGCGGCATCGATTTCGGCAGGCGTGACCAGCTTCTCGTACTGGTGGGTGCCCTTGGGAAGCCAGCGCAGAACATATTCCGCGCCGATGATGGCAAGCCCCCAGGCCTTCATGGTGCGGTTGATGGTGGCGATGAACATCAGCCCGCCGGGCTTCACCATCTCGGCGCATTTGCGCATGTAGAGGTCCACGTCGGCAACATGTTCGACCACTTCCATGTTGAGAACGACATCGAACCGCTCGCCGGCCTCGGCGAGCGCCTCGGCGGTGGTCGCGCGGTAGTCGATCTCCAGTCCGCTTTCGGCGGCATGGATGCGGGCGACCTCGATATTCACCTCCGAGGCATCGGCGCCGGTCACGCTGGCGCCAAGGCGTGTCATCGGCTCGCTGAGCAGGCCGCCGCCGCAGCCTATGTCGAGAAAGCGCAGGCCGTCAAAGGGCCGCGCGGCCGTGCCATCGAGGCCGAAATGGGCGATGACCGTTTCACGGACATATTCCAGGCGAACCGGATTGAACTTGTGCAGCGGACGGAACTTGCCGCGCGGATCCCACCACTGGGCGGCCATGCGGGAGAAGCGTTCGACTTCGGCGGCGTCGATGGTGGACTGGCCCTGACTGTTCATTCCGGTGCTCCGTTTCGCCTTGTCTTTCGGACTGGCATGGAAGTCGGACTCTGCCATGCGAAAGTCAAGGCGTCACGGCGAAGCACAACCTTGCGAAAGGTCAAGCGATTGGCTAAGGAAACCGCGCACGGCGCTCCGGCTGGACGGCACAGGCGGGGCGTTTTCCTATACAGGCGGCGCTTTCCTGTGCGCCCCTGGAAGCGATCGGGGACAACGGCGGCTTTCCATGGCGCGTATCGTAATGAAATTCGGCGGCACATCCGTGGCCGACCTGGACCGCATCCACAATGTCGCCCGCCATGTGAAACGCGAAGTGGATGCCGGCCACGAAGTCGCCGTTGTCGTCTCCGCCATGTCCGGCAAGACGAACGAACTCGTCGGCTGGGTGCAGGGCATGCCGAAGGTGACCGGCGCGGCTTCCCCTTTCTTCGACGCGCGCGAATATGACGCCATCGTCGCCTCGGGCGAACAGGTGACATCCGGCCTGCTGGCCATCGCGCTTCAGTCGATGGGTGTGAACGCGCGTTCCTGGCAGGGCTGGCAGATTCCGGTGAAGACCGACAATGCCCATGGCGCGGCCCGGATCGTCGACATCGACGGCTCGGACCTCGTGCGCCGCTTCGGCGAAGGGCAGGTGGCCGTGATCGCCGGGTTCCAGGGCATCGGCCCGGACAACCGCATCGCCACGCTGGGGCGCGGCGGGTCCGATACATCGGCGGTGGCCGTCGCGGCGGCGGTCAAGGCGGATCGCTGCGACATCTATACCGACGTGGACGGCGTCTACACGACCGATCCGCGCATCGAGCCGAAGGCACGGCGGCTGCCGAAGGTTTCCTTCGAGGAGATGCTGGAAATGGCGTCGCTCGGCGCCAAGGTGCTCCAGGTACGCTCGGTGGAACTGGCCATGGTACACAAGGTGCGCACTTTCGTGCGATCCTCCTTCGAGGATCCCGATGCGCCCGGCATGGGCGATTTCGACAATCCGCCCGGGACACTCATTTGCGACGAGGATGAAATCGTGGAACAGCAGGTCGTTACCGGTATTGCCTATGCCAAGGACGAGGCGCAGATCTCGCTGCGCCGCCTGGCCGACCGTCCCGGCGTCTCGGCCGGCATTTTCGGCCCGCTGGCCGAAGCCAACATCAATGTCGACATGATCGTCCAGAACATTTCCGAGGACGGATCGAAGACCGACATGACGTTTACCGTGCCGACCGGCGACCTGGACAAGGCGCTGACGGTGCTGGAGAAGAACCGTGACAGCGTCGGCTTCGACGCGGTCCAGTCGGAAGGCGGGCTGGTCAAGGTGTCGGTCATCGGCATCGGCATGCGCAGCCATGCAGGCGTGGCGGCGACCGCTTTCAAGGCGCTGGCCGAGAAGGGAATCAACATCCGCGCCATCACGACATCGGAAATCAAGATATCGATCCTGATCGATGGCCCCTATGCGGAACTTGCGGTGCGCACGCTCCATTCCGTATACGGGCTGGACAAGGCCTGAACCGGCAACCGGTCGCCGGCCTGACGCGATCGGCGAACCGGCGGCGGACAAGCCGGGCGCAAGACGAGGCGGGACAGACGTGACCATGGGGGTGAGGCAGCGCGGCCAGGCGGCCTGCGCGGCCCGAACCTGTTGGAGGTGGACAAACTGATGCCTGAATATGCGGTCGGCCCCCGGGTGCTGCTCAAGCGCCTGCGCGAAATCATGGCGGAGGCGCTGGAGCCGCAGGCGCGCCTCGACCGCATCGTGTCGGAAATCGCGCGCAACATGGTGGCGGAAGTCTGCTCGCTCTATGTGCTGCGCGCCGATGGCGTGCTGGAACTCTATGCCACCGAAGGCCTCAATCCGCAGGCCGTCCACCTGGCGCAGTTGCGGCTCGGGCAAGGTCTCGTCGGCACGATCGCGGCGTCGGCGCGGCCGCTGAACCTGGCGGATGCGCAGACCCATCCGGCCTTCACATACCTGCCGGAAACGGGAGAGGAAATCTATTCGTCCTTCCTCGGCGTGCCGGTGCTGCGCGCCGGGCGGACACTTGGCGTTCTCGTCGTCCAGAACAAGACGCAACGCGTCTATCGCGAGGACGAGGTCGAGGCACTGGAAACGACGGCGATGGTCATCGCGGAGATGATCGCGACGGGGGACCTGGCCAATCTTTCGCGGCCAGGCATCGAACTCGACCTGCGGCGTCCCGCGTTGTTCAATGGCGTGGCCTTCTCCGAAGGGGTCGGGCTTGGCCATGTGGTGCTGCACGAGCCGCGCATCGTGGTCACCAACCTGTTCGCGGAGGACACGGATGCGGAACTGGAGCGGCTGGAAAAGGCGCTGAGCTCGCTACGGCTGTCCATCGACGACATGCTGACGCGATCCGAGATCGCCTTCGACGGCGAACACCGCGCCGTGCTGGAAGCCTATCGCATGTTCGCCCATGACCGGGGCTGGGTGCGCCGGCTGGAAGAGGCGATCAACAACGGCCTGACGGCGGAAGCCGGTGTGGAGAAGGTGCAGAGCGACATGCGCGCGCGCATGATGCATGTCACCGATCCGTATATTCGCGAACGGATGAACGATTTCGACGATCTCGCCAACCGGCTGCTGCGCCAGCTTCTGGGGCGCAGCCCGGAGGATCTGGCAGCCAGCCAGCCGCGCGATTCCATTATCGTGGCCCGGTCCATGGGCGCGGCGGAGCTGCTCGACTATCCGCGCGAGCGGTTGCGCGGTCTCGTGCTCGAAGAAGGGGCGGTGACGAGCCACGTGGTGATCGTGGCGCGCGCCATGGGTATTCCCGTCGCCGGCCAGGTCAAGGGTGTCGTCTCCATGTCGGAGAACGGCGATGCCATCATCATCGATGGCGATGACGGTTCCGTCCACCTGCGGCCGCAATCGGATATCGAGCAGGCGTTTGCCGAGAAGGTGAAGTTCCGGGCCCGCCGGCAGGAACTGTACCGCTCGCTGCGCGACCGCCCGGCTGTCACGAAGGACGGCCAGACGGTCGGGCTGTTCATGAATGCCGGCCTGGCGGTGGACCTGCCGCAGCTTGCCGAATCGGGCGCGCAGGGGATCGGCCTGTTCCGCACCGAATTGCAGTTCATGGTCGCCGCGACATTCCCGCGCGCCGAGGAGCAGGAAAGGCTCTACCGGCAGGTCATCGAGATTGCCGGGGACAAGCCGGTGACCTTCCGCACGCTCGACATCGGCGGCGACAAGGTGCTGCCCTATTTCGCGGCCTCGCAGCCGGAGGAAAACCCGGCGCTGGGCTGGCGCGCCATCCGGCTGACGCTGGACAAGCCGGGGCTTTTCCGCACCCAGATGCGGGCGCTGCTGAAGGCGGCCGGCGGGCGCGAATTGCGTGTCATGCTGCCCATGGTCACCGACGTGTCGGAAATCCGCGCCGCACGCGCGATGATCGACCGCGAGGTGCGCCACCTGTCGCGCTTCGCCCATCTTCTGCCCACACGCCTCAAGCTTGGCGCGATGGTGGAGGTGCCCGCGTTGCTGTGGCAAATGCCGGAGCTCATGAAGGAGGTGGATTTCCTGTCGGTCGGTTCCAACGACCTGTTCCAGTTCATCATGGCCGCCGACCGGTCCAACACCCTGGTCTCGGATCGCTTCGACCCGTTGTCGGCGCCCTTTCTGAGGGTCTTGCGCCAGATCGTCGATGCCGCGGCCGGTTCGAACACCAGTCTGACGCTTTGCGGCGAACTGGCCGGCCGCCCGCTATCGGCCATGGCGCTGGTGGGCCTCGGGTTCCGCTCCATTTCCATGGCACCGGCGGCCATCGGTCCGGTCAAGGCCATGCTCCTGGAACTGGATGCCAGTGCGCTGAACACGAAACTGACCGAAGCGCTGGATACGCCGGGGCGCACCAACATCCATGCCATGCTGCGCGACTTCGCCCAGTCGCATTCGATCCCCCTTTGAGAGCGGAACGCAGATGAGCGCGCTTCCCGCCGACCGAATGGCCCAGCTTCTCAAGCGGTTCGAGATGCTCGAAGCGCAGATGGCCGAGGGCGTCGAGCCGGACGCCTATGTGAAGATGGCGGCCGAATATGCCGAACTGGAGCCGCTGGCGAAGAAGGTGCGCGATCTCACCGCCGCGCGCGAGGAACTGGCCGGGCTGGATGCGCTTCTGGCCGACAGGTCGACAGATGGCGAGATGCGTGAACTGGCGGAGATGGACTATCCAGACGTCGAGGCGCGGATCGAGGCGCTGGAAAGCGACATCCGCATCCTGATGCTGCCGCGCGATGCCGCCGACGAGAAAAGCGCCATCCTGGAAATCCGGGCCGGTACGGGCGGCTCCGAAGCCGCGCTTTTTGCCGGCGACTTGTTCCGCATGTACGAGCGCCATGCTGCCGAGCACGGCTGGAAGGTCGAGGTTGCTTCGGCCAGCGAAGGCGAGGCGGGCGGTTACAAAGAGATCATCGCCACGGTTTCAGGCAAGGGCGTCTTCTCGCGATTGAAATTCGAATCCGGCGTTCACCGGGTGCAGCGCGTTCCGGTGACAGAGGCGGGCGGACGCATCCACACGTCGGCGGCAACGGTGGCCGTGCTGCCGGAAGCCGAGGACGTGGATATCGAGATCCGCCCGGAAGACATCCGCATCGACACGATGCGGGCATCGGGCGCGGGCGGCCAGCATGTCAACACCACCGATTCGGCGGTGCGAATCACGCATTTGCCAACCGGCATCGTGGTGACGTCATCGGAGAAATCCCAGCATCAGAACCGGGCGCGCGCCATGCAGGTCCTGCGGGCCCGGCTCTTCGACATGGAGCGGGAAAAGGCAGCCGACGAACGCTCGGAGGCACGCCGGCTGCAGGTGGGTTCGGGCGATCGGTCCGAACGCATCCGCACCTACAATTTCCCCCAGGGGCGGGTGACGGACCACCGCATCAACCTGACGCTCTACAAGCTGGACAAGGTGATGGAAGGCGATCTCGACGAGATCATCGACGCGCTTGTCGCGGACCACCAGTCCAATCTCCTGGCCGCGGAGGGCGGCGCCTGACCATGCGGCTGGACGACCTGCTGACGAAAAGCCGGCGCATGCTTGCCGATGCGGGCGTTGCGGAGCCGGGAACCGACAGCCGGATTCTTCTCGCAGGCCTGCTTGGGCTGGACATGACCCGCCTGATCGCGGACGGTGACAGGCACGTCGAAAGCGGGCAGGCCGGACATGTGCTTGCCGCCATGGCGCGGCGGGCAGCCGGCGAACCGGTTTACCGCATTCTGGGCAGGCGCAGCTTCCGCAACCTGGAGCTTTCGCTCTCGCCGGCTACGCTGGAGCCGCGCCCCGACACCGAGATCCTGGTCGATCTGGTCTTGCCCATGTTACAGGCAATGGTAAGGCGGGGCATCCGGCCGCGCATTCTGGATCTGGGAACCGGAACCGGCGCCATCCTGCTTGCGTTGACCGATGAAGTGCCGCAGGCGAGCGGCCTTGGCGTGGACATTTCCGCCGGTGCCGTGGAGACGGCGGAAGCCAATGCCAAGGCGGCTGGACTGGCGGACCGGGCGGCGTTCCGGGTATCCGACTGGTTCACCGCTGTCGAAGGCGTCTTCGATGTCATCGTCTCCAATCCGCCCTATATCCCGGGCAAGGAGATCGACGAACTGGAGCGCGAAGTCCGCGATCACGATCCGCGAGCGGCTCTCGATGGTGGCGCCGATGGTCTCGACCCTTACCGGATCATTGCCGCCAGGGCCGGAGCGTTTCTGGCGGAGGGCGGCGTGATTGCCGTCGAACACGGATTCGACCAGCGGGACAGCGTTTGCCGCCTGTTTGGCGAATCAGGTTACAATGTGGCGAAAGCGGCCCATGATCTCGGTGGCCACGACAGGGCTATCCTGTTTGAAAGGTTGTAGAAAACTGGTATTCGAGCCGCACCGGAAAAAAAGCTTGGCATTGTGCGTGAATGGCTATAGTTTCCGGTTACCGGACATGAACAGGTCTTGAACCTGATACAGTCACGGTTCCCGCTGACGAACAAGGAAGCACAGGAAGGCCGATGCATCTTGCATCGCCGGGCGCGCGCAAAGAGACGCAACCTGCCATCCACGCCGCCGCGCCTTCGTCAGACAGGCAGACTTAGCCAAAGGCACAGCCGGGGGGCATTGCCGGGCCGAAGCCCAAGGAAGCAGGGCGTGTATCGATCCCGAACGACTATCGATTCCGATTGAAGAGAGAAACATGAGGCCAAACCAGCAGAATCGGCGCATGCGCGGGCGGAACAACAGCAACCGCAAGGGTCCCAATCCGCTGACCCGCACCTATGAGAGCAACGGGCCGGACGTGAAGATCCGCGGTTCCGCGCAGCAGGTGGCCGACAAGTACAGCGCGCTGGCCCGCGACGCCATGAGCGCCGGCGACCGCGTGATGGCTGAAAATTACCTGCAGCATGCCGAGCACTACAACCGCATCATCGCAGCCGCGACGGCGCAGATGCAGCCGCAGCGCGATGCCCGCGACGATGACGATGATGGCGATGAGCGCACTGAAGGCGCCAGCGGCTCCGACAACCGGCGTGAGGATCGCGACAGCCGTGGTGATGACAGCCGCGGCGAAGACGGGTCCGGCAGCAATGACGGCTCCGGTCCGCAGCCGGTGATCGACGGGACGCCGGCGGAAGTGGCGCTTGGCGACGAGCAGGGCGAGGGTCAGGGCAGCCGCCGCGGGCGCCGTCCGCGCCGCCGCGATCGCGAGCAGGACGCAGAAACGGCCGCCAAATCCGAGGAGACATCTTCCGATGGGCAGCCAACGGCCGGCGGTGACCGGAAAGAGGCTGAAGCTGATGCCAGGGAAGGCGAGGCAGAGCCGGAAAAGCCGAAGCGTACGCGCCGTCCGCGCAAGCCCAAGGCGGAGACGGACGAGGGCAAGTCCGGGGACGGAGATGGCGTATCATCGGGCGATGACAGCGCCGTGGAAGCCGCCGAATAGGCGACCGCGTAGCGGTGCGATCCATCAAGAAAAGGCGGGGCTTCGGCTCCGCTTTTTTGTTGCGCCACATGCCGGGCGGCAGCGCGGCCGACGCGTCAGGTGCCACGCGGCGCCCACAGGATGATCGCCGCCCCGGCGAGGCAGGCTGCGGCGCCGGCCAGATCCCATTGATCCGGGCGATGGCCTTCGACCGTCCAGAGCCACAGAAGGGACGCGGCGATGTAGACGCCGCCATAGGCTGCGAAGGCCCGGCCCGCGAAGCCCGCGGGGCTGAGCGCCAGGAACCAGGCAAAGACCGCCAGGCTGGCCATGCCCGGCAGGAGCCACAAGGAACTGCGGTCCAGCCGCCACCAGGCCCAGAAGGCGAAACACCCGGCAATCTCGGCAATCGCGGCCAGCCCGTAGACAAGGATCGCGTTCATTCCCGAGGCATAACCGATGGCGGGCCGCCGGTCCATCGGCAGGCGTCATGCGGCGGCATGCCGCATCAGCGCTCCATGCCGCTTGCGGAATGAACGGCCGCTTCCCATATCCGGAACGAACAAAATGGGGACGCCTCGAAGAGGGTTCCCGTCACTTGGCCCGACCCGGTGCCGCGCGACGCGGGCCGGCGAGGAGAGGAGACAGGACATGAATGTCGAGAAATATTCCGAACGCGTGCGCGGATTCATCCAGTCGGCCCAGACGGCCGCACTGACCCGCAATCACCAGCAGTTTTCGCCCGAACACCTGCTCAAGGTGCTGATCGACGACGAGGAAGGCTTTGCCGCCTCGCTGATCGACCGCGCCGGCGGGCGGTCCAAGGATGTGCGTCTGGGTGTCGAGGCCGCACTCAATGCCATGCCAAAGGTGGAAGGCGGCAACGGCCAGCTTTATCTCGCGCAGCCGCTGGCAAAGGTTTTCGCCACGGCGGAAGACCTGGCGAAGAAGGCCGGCGACAGTTTCGTGACCGTGGAGCGGCTGCTGACCGCGCTGGCCATGGAGAAATCGGCCAGGACGGCCGACATCCTCGCCAAGGCTGGCGTCACGCCGACGGCGCTCAACCAGGTGATCAACGACATTCGCGCTGGCCGCACGGCCGATTCGGCCTCCGCCGAGCAGGGCTATGACGCCCTGAAGAAATATGCGCGCGACCTGACGGCAGATGCGCGCGCCGGCAAGCTGGACCCGGTGATCGGGCGCGACGACGAAATCCGCCGTACCATCCAGGTGCTGTCGCGGCGCACCAAGAACAATCCGGTGCTGATCGGCGAACCGGGCGTTGGCAAGACCGCCATCGCGGAAGGCCTGGCGCTGCGCATCGTCAATGGCGACGTGCCCGAGAGCCTGAAGGACAAGCGGTTGCTGGCGCTCGACATGGGCGCGCTGATCGCCGGGGCAAAATATCGCGGCGAGTTCGAGGAACGGCTGAAGGCCGTGCTTTCGGAGGTGCAGGCGGCTGCCGGCGGCATCGTGCTGTTCATCGACGAGATGCACACGCTGGTGGGCGCGGGCAAGTCGGAAGGCGCGATGGATGCCTCCAACCTGCTGAAGCCGGCGCTGGCGCGCGGCGAATTGCATTGCGTGGGCGCCACGACGCTGGACGAATACCGCAAGCACGTGGAGAAGGACGCGGCTTTGGCCCGCCGGTTCCAGCCGGTCTTCGTCAACGAGCCGACGGTGGAGGACACGATCTCCATCCTGCGCGGTCTCAAGGAGAAATACGAACAGCACCACAAGGTGCGCGTCTCCGACTCCGCGCTGGTGGCGGCCGCCTCGCTTTCCAACCGCTACATCACCGATCGCTTCCTGCCGGACAAGGCCATCGACCTTGTCGACGAGGCGGCATCCCGCCTGCGGATGCAGGTGGACAGCAAGCCGGAAGCCCTGGACGAGATCGACCGGCGCATCATGCAGCTCAAGATCGAGCGCGAGGCGCTGAAGGTGGAGAAGGACGAAGCGTCGAAGGACCGGCTTGCCAAGCTGGAAAAGGAACTGGCGGGGCTGGAGGAGGAATCCTCGGCGCTGACGGCCACGTGGCAATCGGAAAAGGCGAAGCTTGGCGAGGCCGCCGACCTGAAGCGCCAGCTTGACGAGGCACGCAACGACCTGGCCATCGCACAGCGTTCGGGCGAATTCCAGAAGGCCGGCGAACTGGCCTATGGCAAGATTCCGGAACTGGAGCGCAAGCTGAAGACCGCCGAGGAACGCGACGGCGATGCCGGTTCCATGGTCGAGGAGACGGTGACGCCGGATCATGTGGCCCATGTCGTCTCCCGCTGGACCGGCGTGCCCGTGGACAAGATGCTGGAGGGCGAGCGCGACAAGCTCTTGCGCATGGAAGACGAACTGGCGCGGCGCGTGGTCGGCCAGGGCGAGGCCGTTCAGGCGGTTTCCAAGGCGGTGCGCCGCGCGCGTGCCGGTCTGCAAGACCCCAACCGGCCGATCGGCTCGTTCATGTTCCTCGGCCCGACGGGCGTGGGCAAGACCGAACTGACCAAGGCGCTGGCCAATTTCCTGTTCGACGACGAGAGCGCGATGGTGCGCATCGACATGTCGGAATACATGGAAAAACATGCCGTTTCTCGGCTCATCGGCGCGCCTCCCGGCTATGTCGGCTATGACGAGGGCGGGGCGCTGACGGAGGCGGTGCGCCGCCGGCCCTACCAGGTGGTCCTGTTCGACGAGATCGAAAAGGCGCATCCGGACGTGTTCAACGTGCTGCTGCAGGTTCTGGACGATGGCCGGCTGACCGACGGGCAGGGACGCACGGTCGATTTCCGCAACACGCTCATCATCATGACGTCAAATCTCGGTTCGGAATTCCTTGTCAATCTTGGCGAGGAGCAGGATGTGGATGTGGCGCGCGATGACGTGATGGCCGTGGTCAAGGCGTCGTTCCGGCCCGAATTCCTCAACCGTGTGGACGAGGTCATCCTGTTCCACCGGCTGCGGCGCAAGGACATGGGCGCAATCGTCGAAATCCAGCTCAAGCGGCTGGAAAAGCTGCTGGCCGACCGCAAGATCGTGCTCGACCTGGACAGCGAAGCCGTCGCGTGGCTGGCGGACAAGGGCTACGATCCGGCCTATGGCGCGCGTCCGCTCAAGCGGGTGATCCAGAAGGAGCTTCAGGATCCGCTGGCCGAGAAGATATTGATGGGCGAGGTGTTCGACAACTCGACCGTCAGGATCACTGCCGGCTCTGACCGGCTCATCTTCCGGCCGATGAGCGGCAGCGAGGAGGCCGGGCAGGCGGCCTGAAAGCCGACCGCACGGAGAACGAAGGCAAACAGGCCGGGTGCTTGACGCGCCCGGCCTTTTCGTTTGCAGATACGCCATGACACTGGATGACTACAACGCTTTCTGTGGCAGCCTGCCGCACTCCCATCATGTCGTGCAATGGCGCGGCGCGCATGTCTGGAAGGTGGACACGAAGGTGTTCGCCATAGCGCGGTTCGATGCCGGCGAGGCGGAGCGCATCACGTTCAAGTGCTCGCCTTTTTCCTACGACATCCTGAAGGAACAGCCGGGACTGCGGCCGGCGCCTCACCTGGCCAGCCGGGGCATGACCTGGATCCAGCGCATTTCGGATGATGGCATGGATGACGGCGGGCTGAGAGACTACCTCGCCGAAAGCCACCGGCTCGCCGCCGAAGGGCTGACGAAGAAACGCCGGCGGGAACTGGGCCTGCTGCCGGCGTGACTTGCAGTGGTGATCTGACGCTCGGTCAGAATTCGAGCCTGAGACCGGCGCTGGCAGCGAAACCGTAGCGGCCGCCCGAGCCGGTCAACCCTTCCAGCGATGCATCGAAGGAAAGTCCGCTCCTGGCGCGGCGGGAGAAGCCGATCCCGGCACGCGCGGTGAACGTGCTGGCCCCGGCGCCGGGAAGCGGGGACCCGAAGAGCGTCTCGTCTCCGCCGAACAGGCTGGCCTGCAGGCTTGCGAACGGTGTGACAATGCTCCGGCCGCCGGCGTCTTCGCCAAGGGTGAAGGGCAGGGCAACCCGCATGTTCGCTCCTATCTGGTGGATGTCACGGCTTGCATATGTCAGCGGCAGTGAGACACCGGTCTCGCGATAGGCATTCATGAAAAGCCCCGCATAGTTGACCGATGCCCCGAATTCGATGGCTCTTTCGCCCATTGCCGTCACGGCCTTGAAGCCAAGTTCCGGAGAGACGAAGATTGCGCCGGGTCTGCCAATGGATGTGGCGAGGCCATCCGGTGCGCCTGCATCCGCGATGCGCTGCCGAATGGTGAACCTGCCTTGACCGACAGACAGAATGCCATAGACGACCGAATCGCCCATGTCGTGTTCCACATGCAAGCCACCGGCAAAGCCGTCGAAGTCGATGTTGTGGCGGGCCATACTGGTTTCGTAAGAGGTAAAGATACCTCCGACGAAGAAGCCCGCGCGCCAGCCGTCCCGGCCTTCAAATGCAAGGCCACCCTGGGCGACGCCATTGAAGCCCTCGAATTCCGCAGCGCCAACGCCGCCGAAGCGAGACCATGCTGCCGTTCCGGCTGCCCAGCCCCACGGTTTTGACAGAATGTCCGGATTGCCGGTCGAGGCGGTGGCAAGTGGCATCGGATTCGCTACAGCATGAGCGCGGACGACCGACATGAATGCGGTATTGGCGGCGGCGAAGACCGGCGTGATCGCCGCATGAACAGTGGGATCGACGACGACAAGGCTCGTCCCCGACCAGATCAAGGTCTGGCCGGCGCTGTGCACCGTTTCTGGCCGCGAGGCGAAATGCAGGATCCTGCCTTCGACCGACAGCAGGTCAAGCGTGTCTTCGCCTGCACCCGGGTCAATGATCCCGGCGAATACCGCGCCGTCGCCGACCGTCACGATGTCGTTCCCGCCATAAAGTGCCAGCGCGGTGCCGCCGGTCCCGATGATGGTGCCGGTATTGACGATTTCCTGAACGGCGGCGTTCGTAGGGTCCGTGCCGATGCCGACTTCGCCGCGGATCGTGCCGGAATTGTTGACGGCGCCGCCCCCAAGATCGAAGTCGATACCGGAATCCACTTCTCCGGGTGCCGAACTCGTCGACTCGATCAGGCCGGAATTGGAAACCGTGCCGCTGTCGAGTTCAATTCCGTCATTGAAGGTGCCGGAAATGATGCCGCTGTTGCTGATCGTGACATTGCCGGAGCCATCGACGGCATCATCAGCCAAAGACCTGATCTCGCCGGAATTGGTGAGGATCAGGCCGTCCGCGTCGGCTTCAATGGCCTCGCCATCTCGGGATAAAATCTGGCCGGAATTCCTGACAGTCAGATTGGCGTTGCCCTCGACGGCCTTGTCGCCGCCGGTTTCGGTCTCGATGATTCCCGTATTGACGATCGTGACATTGTCCTCGCCTGCGACCTCGATGGCTTCGTCGGAGGTGCTGGAGATCGTTCCGTGATTGGTTATCGTCGAGCCGCCGTTGACCTGAACTGCATCGTCACCAGACGATGTTATCGTCCCGTTGTTGATGATGGCGGCGTTATCGTTGGCGTTGACAGCATCGGCGGTTGTCGACCGGATCTGCCCGTCGTTGACAAGAATGAAGTCGTCGCCGGCATTGATCCCATCATCGCCACCGCTGATGATGTCGCCATCATTGGTCAGAGAAACTCCGTTTTCCAGTTCGAAGGCGCGGCCGGTATCATTGTTGACCCTGGAGCCCGTCAAGACCGAAACCGCGAGGCCGTTGGAACCGTCCGAGAAGCCATCGGCATCAATGCCGGAACACACGACCGAATCGCCTTTTCCCGGATTGTCCGGCGCACATTCGGCCTGTGCAGAAAAAATAGAAGAAAGCAGAGCCATGCCGGAAATGCCGGCCAGCAGCATGCGGGATTGTAACATAGTCATCGATTTGCCCCCTGGTTGCACAAAACCAGCCAGAAGTTGCACTCAAATGTGACAAACAGATAAAACGGATTGGTCACCACGCCTTCTTCATGCCCGGTTCATGTTCAATGTGGTTGTCTTGCCGTTGACGATGCAATCATTCCCGGGAGCCGACCTTGACGTTCCAGCGCCTTGCCCTTTGCCTGCTACCGCTTGCCATCAGCGTTTCGCCCGCCGCGACCGCGGAACGGCCCGTGACGGTCGCCCAGATGGAGGCGGAAATCCATATCGGGCGCAATGGCGAGCGCATCTATGTGAACCCGTTCACCGGCGAGGTGGTCGCCATCGAGCCGGCGCGGCGTGTCCATCGCGATTGGAACCGGCGCCTGCCGCGTGACCGCTACGAGCCGGGCAGCCGGCAGTTCCGCGAAGTGCCGCCGGAGCGGCGGGAACGTCACTATCCCGGCCTCGAAGCACCGCGTCGGTTGCGCACGCTTGCGCCGGACATTCGCGATCGCAGCGTTGAACGCGCGCCGCTGCCCGGTCCCGCAGTGGATGCGCCGGCGCGAGATCAGGCGCTGGCCGACCGTCCGGCCCTGGACGGCCGCGCGACAGGAGCGGTCAGCCGCGATCTGGCGCCGGATGACCGGCAGGGCGCGCAACAGCCACTGGCGGCCTCGCGCATGATGGTTGCCAAGGCGCAGGTGCTGCTTGACCGGGCAGGGGCTTCGCCAGGCGTCATCGACGGTCTGAACGGTTCCAACATGGCCAATGCGCTCGACACCTGGCGCAGAATGACCGGGTCGGCACTCGATGTGACCGACGAATCGGGTATCGATTCGCAGCTTGCCGCGCGCGGCGGCCCTGCCTTTGCCGAATACCGCATCACCAATACGGACGCGGCCGGCCCCTATGTCGCGTCGGTTCCTTCCGACTATGGCGACAAGGCAAGGCTGGACCGGCTGGCCTATACATCGCCCGCCGAGGCAATCGCCGAGAAATTCCACATGGACGAGGCTTTCCTGCGCTGGCTCAACCCGGAAGCGGATTTCTCGCGGCCGGGCACGGTCATCCAGGTTGCCGTTCCCGGAATGCGGGTGCTGGCGAATGTGGCCCGCATCGAGGCCGACAAGGGCCGCGAGCAGGTGCGTGCCTATGATTCGGCCGGCCGGCTGGTTGCGGCCTATCCGGCGACCATCGGTTCTTCCGACACGCCGTCACCCAGTGGCACCGTGACCGTGGAGCGGATCGCCTTCGATCCCGAATATACCTATAACCCGAAGATCAACTTCAGGCAGGGGGCGAATGACAAGATCCTGCGCATTCCGCCCGGACCCAACGGCCCCGTCGGCAGCATCTGGATCGCGCTGTCGAAGCCGACCTATGGCATTCACGGTACGCCGGAGCCATCGCGGATCGGCAAGACCAACAGCCATGGATGCGTGCGGCTGACCAATTGGGACGCCGACGAACTGGCAAGGATGGTCAAGCCCGGCGTGACGGTGGAATTCATCGACTGAAGACGACGCCATCCTGCCGGAACTCGCCACATGCTGCCTGAGCGCGCTGGCGGCGGCCAGCGGCCATCAGCGGCTGGCGACTTCCAGTTCACCCGTCTCGCCGGTTTCCAGCAAAGCCTCGATGCGGTCGCGTTCCTGCTGGAAGGCCGCGAGTTCCTCTCCCTTGAGTACCTTGCCGGTGGGCAGGCGGACGCGCATCGGGTCCACCTTGCGGCCGTTGACCATCAGTTCGTAGTGGAGATGCGGGCCGGTCGACAGGCCGGATGAGCCGATATAGCCGATGATCTGGCCCTGGCGGACCCGGGCGCCGGTCTTGATGCCCTTGGCGAAGGCGCTCTGGTGATTGTAGCTGGTCTTGTAACCATTGGCATGGCGGATGATGGTCTGGCGCCCGTAGCCGCCGGCCCATCCCGCCTTTTCCACCACGCCGTTGCCGGACGCGATGATCGGCGTGCCGGTCGGTGCAGCCCAGTCGGCGCCGGTATGCATTCGCGAATAGCCGAGGATGGGATGGCGGCGCATGCCGAAACCGGAGCGGAACTTGCCGTTGGGTACCGGATTGCGCAGCAGGAACTGGCGCGCCGAGCGTCCGTTCTCGTCAAAATAGTCAACGTGCCCGTCTTCATCGCGCCATCGGAAAAAGCTTCGGGCATGTCCGCCGAAATTCGCCTTCACATAGAGCATGCGCGATTGTTCCGTTGCGCGGGAGTTCTCGTCGGGATTGGAAAAGAAGACATCGATGGTGTCGGAGGGATTGAGGCGCGCCTGGTAGTCCACATCGGCGGCAAGAAGCCGGATCAGTTCCTTGGTCATGTCGCCGGTCAATCCGTAAGACAGGGCGGCGCGGTAAATGCCATCGTAGACGGTGGGCAGATCGGCCTTGGAACGGACCGGAGGCAACGAGTTTTCGAGATAGGCCACGGCGTCGAACGGGCCGGACGGCTCTTCGGCGGGCACGTATTGTCCGCGGTCGTCACGGGCGATGGTCAGGATGTGCTCGTCGCCGGCATAGACGCTGGCACGCATGATCGATGCGTTCTCGCCGCGCGTCTCGAGACCGATACGCAGGACGGTGCCCGCCTTCATCCGGGCGCCCTGCATGAGCGTGGCGATCGCTTCGCCCATGCCCGCGGCATCCGTGCCATCATAGCCGTGGCGCGAAAAGGCCGCCTCCAGGTCGCCGGATTCGCGAAAGACGATGACATCTTCCGCATATCCCACCGCAGACTGGTCTTCCATGGAGGGCGGGGCAAGCGAGACATTCTCCTGCACGATCTTGACATTGTGCGGCAGGGAAAGCGCCAGCCCGGGATAGGTTTCTCCGAAGCGGGTGGGATCGACATAGTGAAGCGCGGCAACCTGTACGGCGCCGTCGGTGAGAATGGCACCGGTGCGGCGAACGACCTCCTCGACCTCGTTGGCAGACAGACCGCTGCGCTCATCATACTCGGCCGATGCTAGCGGGAAGTCGACGGTTCGCAGCGTGACCTCGCTTTCCACCTTCGCGCCATAGATGGTTCCGGTCGCCACGTCCCCGGCGGCAATCCTCTTCTCGGAGAAAACCGAAAGCGGATCGAATTTGGGATAGGACCTGTCGGTGGTGTGTCCCGCTGCAAGCGCCATCGACACCTCTACGAACGGAACCATGCGCACGACATTGGAATCGCCGGCGCGGACCATGGTCGAGACTTCCATGCGCTTGCGGTCGTTGGCCTTGGGAGCCGGGCGGGCCAGCGCAAGGCGTCCGGTCTTGGATTCGCCGGCGCGGCCGCCTTCGGGCGCCATTTCATCGGCGACGAGAATTTCCGGCGGTGTCGCGAGCTGCTGACGGCCTTCGAGAGCGGCCGAAAGCGCCACGCCCATCAACAGGGTCGAGGTCAATCCGGTGAGGAATGTTCCGGAGAGCCAGCGGACGGACACTTCCCGACGATCGGGGGGCTGGCGACGATCGCCGGCGAGGATCGGGTCGGCATTGCCGAGAGCCTCAACGATTCCAGCCGTATCCTGCATGCTGCCCCTTCTTGTCGCTCGATGCATCCCCCCGAACCGACTGGAGGGCGCTCGCCCTGCCGGCCCGCGGACAGTCGCGCGCCGGCCTTGCCAAGTCAACTCGGAAGGCGCGTTGGACGCTTTCCCACCTGGTGTGCGCTAAGGGGGAAATCCGGCCTGATTATGACGTCCGGTCCGGCGCTTGATGCAGCCAGGGCCCGGCGGCGCCGGGCTGTCAAAAAAACTTCAAAAAAAGCGATTTGGACGTGTTGACAGTGACAACGGCTGGGGCCTATATACCGC
>JACKJV010000018.1 GCA_020637775.1 Brucellaceae bacterium
ACCGACCTCACTACGCCGGCGTGCGCGTCATCTCACGGATCAGATCATTTGTCTCTGGTCTCGTCGTTTGGTGCCGATATCGAAGGGCCAAAACAGTTCTTGATATTTCAAGGCCATCGATGGGTTTCGACACAAGGCCCATGTCCGAAGGAATAGCGGTGGCTGGCAGGATCACCGCACCTGACCCTTGCCGAGCAAGTTCAACTAGCCAATCCACGCGATTTGACCGATAGGCCGCGTAGAGTTCGTTACCATGATCCGCGCAGGTCGCATGCAAAGCATCCCGCATTTCGCAATTTAGTCGGTCAAGCATGTCAGTTTTAGCAAGAGTCGAAAGAGAAATCGCATCTAGTTCAGACAACGGGTGCGACTTTGACACCACTACCTTGTAGTCCTCATCATAGAGATGATCTATGCGATAGAGGTCTTCGCTGACCTTCTCTGCTGTGACGACAACGTCAAATTCACCATCTCGCAACCCAGCAAGAAGCTCGGAAGATGACGCAACGATCAGTTCGATTTCGGCTTGCGGCAATCGCGTACGAGTACGCTCCAAAGCTGCCGAAATCCTGTTGTGGCCAATCGTTTCGCCTATACCGACAGAGATTGGAACCCGCTCCAAGCGCATATGACGGACCGCCTCGGCCTTAGCCTGTCGCGTTTCATCATGAACCGTCTGCAACCTTGGCTGCATGAGTTTTCCGAGTGCCGTAAGCCTGCATCCCGCACGGTCCCTGACAAACAGGTCACCTCCAAGCTCGTCTTCAAGTTTCTTGATCGCAGTCGTCAAGGAAGGTTGGGAGACATTGGAGGCACTGGCCGCATGGGTGAAGTTCCGGTGCTCGCAGACAGCGAGAAAATACCTGATCTGGTTCATTTCCATCGCCGCATTCTCCGTCACATTTCGGCTCAGGTCATCAAAACAACTTCTATAGCCCATGTCTATCAAAGAATAGAATTTCGGAATTGGAGCCCGGCGCATCCGGCATGGGACAAGAGTGCATCGAAACCAAACACGATGCACTTCAAATCAGGGGACGATTATGAAAACGCAAATCCTTCAGACATTCGCCGCACTGGCTCTGATCACAACTTCTGCAACTGCACAGGACAACCCAATGGAAAATCACACTGCCAGCTACATCGCCATGCCCGCCGCCGAAGGCCAGACCGGAGCCTTCGCGGAGTTTCTGGCTGGTGCCGCACCTATCGTGGGAGAAACAGAGCCGGGCACTGTACTTTGGTTTGCTCTGCAAGCCGACGATACGCTCGCAATCTTTGACATCTTCGTAGATGAAGAAGCACGCGACGCTCACTTCTCAGGAGCGGTTGCTGCGGCTTTGAACCAAAACGCCGACACGTTGGTCGACGGAGGATGGGACGACGGTGTTGTCGCGAATATCAACAACTCCGATGTCCTGTCGGCAAAAGCGCCGGTTGATCTCTACACGGCAACGACCGCAACTTACATCAAGCTCGAAGCTGCTCGAGGTAAAGGCCCCGAATTGGCAGCCTTGCTGACCGCCGCCGGCCCCATCGTTGCAGATACCGAACCCAAGACATTGTTCTGGGCGGCGCTGCAGATTGACGAGAACAACTTCGCCATCTTCGACATTTTTGCCGACAACTCTGGCCGCGAAGCGCACTTTGCCGGACAAGTCGCCGGACTCCTGAATGAAAAGGCTTCAGAATTGGTCTCAGGCGGATGGGACGACGGTGTGGTGGCAAACGTTCACAATTTCGACATCCTCGCTACCAAGTAATCTCGAGGTGACTTGAGAAAGAAGTGCCCGGTGAAACCCATCGGGCGCTTTGCTGTTTGAATTTAGATTCACGCCAAAGCGGCCATTCGAGTAACCGCAGCGAAAGCCGCTCCGTCCGCTCTGCAGACCTTCATGTCATCCAAGCCGAACTTCCGCCCTCCTCCCTATCAGGACGTTGCTGCCGAGCGAGGCCAAGGGCTGCTTACGGGAGCTTGGTTCCAAATGGGGAACGACCGGAATGGGGGCGCGAAGCGGAAGTTCGTTGTCACCCCGCCAAACGGCGGTTTCTGGCTTTCAGCAACTCGCAGGCCGCAAATTCGAAAGATCTTCCCCGAACGGCTGTCAGGCGCTTCATTCTCTCCCCGACAAGGGCCAGCTTCTTACACTTTCACGTCTTCGCGACTGGACTTCTGCACACACGCGAGCATTGCTGTCGGTGCGGCGTTCCGCGGTCGATTGACCGTGGCGCCCCCTCCCTGCCCGGTCACGGGCTTTCGTCGGTACGGGCACCGGATGGTCCGGTGTCGGAAGCGAAGGAGAAAGCCCATGGCAAGGATTGCGAGAAAGACCCAGGTCGCCGACGAGAATGCTGCTGAAGGACTGTCCGAACGCCCTGTCTCGGTTATGAAGGCGCCTGGCCGTGTCTCGGCGCCGCGGCAAAGGCGGGTTCAGGGCCGATCCACGGGGTCGCCGAAGCCGTCTTCGAATGCGCCGTCACCAAAACCCGAACGTCTGGCGACCAAGACCGACCAGGTGCTTCAAGCCCTGCGCAGCCGCAAGGGCGCGTCGATTGAAGATCTCATGAAGCTCACCGGATGGCAGCCCCATTCCGTCCGCGGGTTCCTGTCAGGCACCGTCAGGAAGAAGCATGGTCTGGACTTGGTAAAGCAGACGGACAAGGCTGGGGTTGCCCGCTATTCGATTTCATCGGAGCCCGTGTGATCCGATGGCCAGGTCAGACAGGATCGAGAAGGAGGTGGCTGGGATCAGCCGCCTCCAGCGCGATGAGCTGGTCGCACTCTGGATCACCGCTCATGGCCACCCACCACCCAGGGGCGTGAAGCGGGGCTTGCTGGAACGCTCCGCCGCCTGGCACCTGCAGTCCCGTCGCCTCGGCAGCCATTCGAAAGCCGTGCGCCGGTTTCTGAGACAGGGCATCGCTTCCCTTGCCACGACTGATGAGGCGGTGTTGAAGGACACGGACAGCGGTGTGTCCGGGAGCGCGAAACCGGCTGCCTCGGATCCAGTCGCACGCCCTGCCCCGCCGCCTGCCTTGCCGGCGCTGGCCTCCGGCACCCGGCTCGTCCGCACATGGAACGGACGTCCCCATGTCATCGATGTGGTCGAAGACGGCTTTGTCTTTGAAGGCAAGACCTTCCGATCGCTCAGCGCCATCGCCCGGCGCATTACGGGCACAAGGTGGTCAGGGCCGCGCTTCTTCGGGATTGCAGGCCGATGAGCGCCCGACAGCTCCGTTGCGCGGTCTATACCCGCAAGTCGACGGAGGAAGGCCTCGACCAGGACTTCAATTCCCTCGACGCCCAGTTCGAGGCCTGTGCTGCCTTCATTGCATCACAGGCAGGCCTGGGCTGGAAGGGTGTCCGCGAACGCTACGATGACGGTGGCATCTCCGGAGCCACGATGGAACGCCCTGCCCTGCGGCGCTTGCTGGACGATGTCCGTCAGGCCCGTGTCGATGTCATCGTCGTCTACAAGATTGACCGGCTCACCCGGTCGCTGGCTGACTTCGCCCGCATCGTCGAGACCCTCGATCAAGCTGGTGCCTCTTTTGTCTCCGTCACCCAGCAGTTCAACACGACGACCTCCATGGGCCGGCTGACACTGAACGTACTGCTCTCGTTTGCCCAGTTCGAACGGGAGGTCACAGCAGAGCGCATCCGCGACAAGATCGCGGCATCGAAGAAGAAGGGTATGTGGATGGGCGGGACCGTGCCCCTTGGCTACCGCGTCGAGAACCGGAAGCTCCAGGTGAACGAAGAGGAATGCGCGACCGTTCGCTATCTCTTCCATCGCTACCTGGAACTCAAGTCGGTCCGCCTGCTGGTCGAGGATGCACGATCCAGGGGGCTTCATGCGCGACCGGTCAAACGCCGAGATGGATCGGTGAAGGTCACGGCCCCCTTTGGCCGCGGCAATCTCTACCACCTGCTGTCCAACCCGATCTATGTCGGCAGGATCCGTCATCGGGACAAGGTCTATGATGGCGAACACCAGGCCATCATAGACAAGCCCCTGTTCGATCAGGTGCAGGCATCGCTTGCGGCGGGAGCAGGGGAACGGCGGTCGCCGACCAACCGCACCGATAGTCATCTGCTGACCGGTCTGATCTTTGATGAGGACGGCAATCGTATCCGGACAGCTCATACAAACAGGAAGGGCGTGCGCTATCGCTACTATGTCTCGCAGCACCTGGTTGACCAGCGCCGCGATGGATCAGAAGGCTGGCGGCTTCCAGCAGACAGGCTTGATGCGACAGTTGAGCAATGCCTCGTTCAGTTCTTGCAAAACAGTCCGATGCTGTCAGAAGCGATTGAGCTGTTGGCGCCAACCGGGATGGTCCATTCCGGCATCCTCAAAGCCGGAGAGCTGGCATCGACCTGGATCGAACAATCCCGCTCGAAGCGCAAGACACTGGTGCAAACGATCGTGCAGCGCGTCGACATCACACCGGGAGCGCTGCGCATCACGATTCATCCAACAGACCTGGTCGAGCTTCTGCTTGGCCGTCGTGTTGAACCCGTACCGGATCACGGCCCCATCACACTTGAGCGTCCATTTACGCTGCGCCGTCGCGGTGTCGAAACACGCCTGGTGCTGACCGATGGCTCGGCCTCCAATCCGGAACCCGATCCGGCACTGATCAATCTGGTTCTTCGCGCCCAGGCCTACCTGGCCGCACTCACCGATGGCGCCAGCCGATCCATGGCTGATATCGCCAGGGCCCATGGCACGACACCATCAGAGATCAGCCGCATACTTCCCCTCGCCTTTCTGTCGCCAGGCATCACCGCTCAGATCGTCTCTGGCAAGCATCCAGCGGGCCTCACCGCCCAGCGCCTGTCCCGTCTTCCCGACCTGCCGCTTTCCTGGTCGGCCCAGGATGATTTGCTCACGCGGTTCGGCTGAGAAAAATCCTCTTCCCTCACACGTCCCGAACAGTTCTGATCGAATCGTCGATCGCGCCCGCAAACACTTGGGCACGAAACAGGCCCGACAGAGACTTTGGGAGAAATGCCACCGGAAACCGGCTTCGTCGTCGTCTCTCCGCCAGGTGTTTGCCGACACCACCCGCCAACCCACGGAAAACACGACATGATTCCGAGACCGACCAAAAGAGCGCGAAAACGGAAGACTGAGTGGTGGGCCCGGAGGGACTCGAACCCCCAACCAAGCGGTTATGAGCCGCCGGCTCTGACCAATTGAGCTACAGGCCCGCCGAACCGCTGATTAGTGTCTTTTTCCGCCCGGCACAAGCCGCTTGCGCCGCATTCGCGCTACAATTGGCTGGTGCAACCATGTCCGACATGCCGCCAAGGAGGATTCCATGCCACTGCCTGCTTCCCGCCGCCTCGCCCTTGCCCTCGCTGCCGGGCTTTTCCTTGCCGCGCCCGCTTCGGCCATGGCAGACGAACCCGTACCCCGCATCGCCGTGACCGGCCAGGGCGAGGTCTCGCTCGCACCGGACATGGCCACCGTCTCCATGACCGTCCTGCGCGAGGCCGATACGGCGCGCGCCGCGCTGGACGCCAACAACGAGGCCATGGCCGCGGTCATCGAAGCGATGCGCGAAGAGGGAATAGAGGACCGCGACCTGCAAACCTCCGGCTTTTCCATCCAGCCGCGCTATGTTCTTCCGCGCGCATCCGGAAATGGAGACAGCCCGAAAATCATCGGCTACCAGGTTTCCAACACGCTCACCGTGCGCATTCGCGCCATGGCCCGCCTTGGCGCCATCCTCGACAAGTCGGTCTCGCTGGGCGTCAACCAGGGTGGCTCGGTGAGCTTTTCCAATGCCGACCCGCAGGCCGCCTTGACCGAGGCAAGGCGCAAGGCCGTCGAGAATGCCATTGAAAAGGCCCGGACCCTGGCCGACGCCGCGGGCGTTTCCGTCGGCGCGATCCTGGAGATGTCGGAATTGGCCAGCCGCCCTTACCCGCGCCCCCTGATGGCCGCCATGGCCATGCGGTCGGAGGCGGCCGATGCCGTGCCGCTCGCCGGCGGCGAGAACACCTACACGGTCGATGTCAACGTCACCTTCGCCATCGGCAAATAGGCGCGTCAACGGAAAACGCCGGGGCGTCAACCCCGGCGCTTTCGAAAATGGCCTGCCGCGCTCAGCGAATGCGCGGGCAATGGCGGGTGTTTGCGAAGACCAGTGTGCGGTGATGGCCCCACATGCGGCCGGACACGGCGACCACGCGGCGGTTGGCGAAGCGCACATGGGCGCGGTGCAGGCCGATGCGGCGGGCCTTGCGCACGGCACGGTGCGGGCTGCAGAAGCTGCGGCGTCCGCCCTTGTGCCATCCGCCGTGATGACGGCCATGGCCGAAACGGACCTCGACATGGCCATGCTTGCCGCCGAAGGAAAGCGACGCAGCTTCGGCAGATGTCGTCGTGACAGCCGATGCGCCGGCAATGGCGCCGAGGCCGAGCATGGTCGAAAGGGCGATGGTGCGAACGGTCTTGAACATGGGTTTTCTCCGGGTTTGTCAGGGCTCTTCGGGGCTCCAAGCCCGGTTCCTTCCGGGCATGATCGAAGACTAGAAGAGACGGCCTGAACCCGTTCCGAACCTGCCATTCATGTTTCGTTCATATCGTCAACAGCCCCTCCGCGCAGCACGGAAAAGGCAGGGTCAAGAAAGCGTTTTCTGCCAATATTCCATTGGCTTGGCTGTTTGCGCCGGTTCGCCGGTATCGCGCCAGGAAAAATGCGTGGTGAGCCCCTCGATGCGCGCGTAGCCGCGTTTTTTCCAGAAGGCGTCCAGCGGCATGTAATCGGCAGGCCGCATCGGATGGCCGGCCGGGCGCACCACGGCGGAAAAGACGCAAGCCCCGAAACCCTGCGCGCGCGCCGCCTTTTCGCGCTCATCGAAGAAACGCACGCCGATGCCACGGCCGCGATAGTCCGGCATCAGCACCGACTCGCCGAAATAGAAATAGCGCTCCGGCGAAAGGCCCGCTTTGGCAAAGGGTTCGGCGAATTCGCTGAAATGATCGGCCAGCGGCGAAGCGGTCGCCGCACCAACCAGCCTGCCGCCATCGAAAGCACCGATGACCACGGCGCCCGGCGATTTAAGGTATGTCTGCAAATAGCGGCGTTCATAGGCGGGATCGCCGTCATAGAGATAGGGAAAGGCGCGGAAGACGGTGATGCGCAACCGCGCCAGCTCGTCGAGCGCCCGCTCCACCTCATCTGCCGCCAGTCGGCGCACCTCAACGGTCATCGGAAACCTGGGCGATCCAGTCAGCGAGATTGTAATGGGTCGTCACCCGGCTGATCAATCCGTCGTCCACCTCGAACAGGATGGCCGCCGGCAGCGAATAGGTCTGCCCGTTGGCCGGCGGCAGCCCGTCCGCAGTGGCCAGATAGGTGCCGCGCACGGTGAATTCGGCCGCCGCCCGGCTGCCGCTTTCATTGACCATGATCTCGATGTCGCCCAGCGTCTCCTCGTAGTGCCGGCTCATCATCGCGTTGAACCAGCGGAATTTCTCCTTGCCGATCTCGCGCCCGCCCTGGTTGATGTCATGCGCCACGTCCTCGGCGAGCAGCGCCAGCATGGCCTCGTGGTCGGAGGCGTTGAATGCCTCCAGGTAGCGCCGGACAAGCACGCGGGTTTCGTCTGCGGTCATCTCGTTTTCCTTTCCCGGTCAATCGGCGGTCTGACAATGCCGCAGCCCGCCATCCGGTTCAATTGCCCGCGCACGGCATCGAATCGCGCTCAGGGTTCGTCATCCAGCATGTGGGCGAGATAGGCTTCCGCATCGTCCAGATCCTGCTCATGCGCGCTCACCCGCCCGCGCACCGAAATGCCGGCCTGATGCACCGTCTCGCGCGAGCCGGAAACCAGCGGATGCCACCAGCGCAGGTCCTCGCCTGCGGCGATCAATCGGTAGGCGCAGGTAGAGGGAAGCCAGGCGATGGTGCGCACATTGTCCGGCGTCAATTGCACGCAATCGGACACCAGCGCGGCACGGTTGGCATAGTCGGTGCAGCGGCAGGCGCCGGCATCGAACAGGCGGCACCCCACCGAGGTCCAGTAGATCTCGCCGGTATCTTCGTCCTCCAGCTTGGCAAGGCAGCACTTGCCGCAGCCGTCGCAGAGGCTTTCCCACTCCGCACGGCTCATCGCCTCCAGTTGCTTTGTCTTCCAGAACGGTTCGTCATTCATGGCGCGTGTGTGGAAGCACTGTTGGACTTCGTCAAGGCGGGACAGGCTCGAAGATGAAACTTTCGTCGCCTTGCCCGATCATCTGACTCCGATCAAGGTCGCGCCGGTTTCTCCATGACAGTGTGCGCAAAAGGCTGAGGGGCCGGGAGGGGAAGGCAATGAAACACGTCACGGGCGCAACGCCCCTGTCCATGCTCAACGCGGTGGCGCTGGACACCGAAACGACGGGGCTGGACCCCAAGAAGGCCCGTATCGTGCAGATCGGCGCCGTTCGCATTTCCAACGGCAAGGTCACCCCGTCCGACTGCATGGAAAAACTCGTTGACCCCGGGGAGCCGATTCCCGCGCAATCCACGGCGTTTCACGGCATCACGAACGCCATGGTGCGTCTGGCGCGTCCCTTTCCCGAGGTCTGGCGCGATACGCAGGATTTCATCGGCGCGCGCCTTGTCGTCGGCTACGCCATCGGCTTCGACCTGGCGGTTCTGGAACGTGAATGCGTGCGATCCGGGCAGCGCTGGGTCAGGCCGCGCACGCTGTGCATCCGTCTTCTGGCGCAATTGGCCAACCCGTCGCTGCCGGACTATTCGCTGGATATCATCGCCGCATGGCTGGATGTGAGCATTGTCGGCCGCCACACGGCGCTGGGCGATGCCGAGGCAACGGCGGAAATCTTCATCGCCCTGGTGCCGAAACTGGAAGCGGTGGGAATCAGGACCGTCGGCGAGGCCGAGCGCGCCACGCTGCGCCAGACCGGACAGGGCACGAACAGCGATGCAGCCCGCAAGGCCGGATGGGCGGCACCGGTCATCGACGGTGGCGAGATCGAACTCCAGCGCACGTTCAGCCAGTTCGACCCCTATGCCTACCAGCATCGGGTCGGCGACATGATGAGCAAGCCGCCGGTTGTCGTGGATGGCAGCCTGCCGCTGCGCGACCTCGTCACGCTGATGACCGACCGGCGCATCTCCTCCGTCTTCATTCATCCGCAGGCCGCCCAGGGCCGGCCTGTTCCCGAATATGGCATTGTCACCGAGCGTGACGTGATGCGCGAAATCGCCGCGCGCGGCGCGGAAGCCTTTGGCCGCACCGCCGGCGATCTCATCAAGGGGCCGCTGGCATCCATCCGCGAGGCCGCCTTCGCCTATCGCGCCATGAGTCGCATGGACCGCCTGCGCTTCCGCCATCTGGCGGTGCGTGACAATGCGGGGCGGCTGACGGGCATCGTCTCGGCCCGCGACCTGCTGAAGCTGCGCGCCGGCGCCGCCATCAAGCTGGACGACGCCATCGAGACGGCCACATCCTCTGCGGAAATGGCCGCGGCTTGGGCCACATTGCCCTCTGTCGTGGGCCTGCTGGTCAAGGAGGGGCTCGATGCCCGCCTCATCGCCGAGATCACCAGCGAGGAATTGCGCTCGCTGACCCGCCGTGCCGCCCAGCTTGCCGAGCGGGAAATGCAGGAAGAGGGCAAGGGCGGGCCGCCCTGCCCCTATGCCGTTCTCGTCCTCGGCTCTGGCGGACGTGGCGAAAGCCTGCTGGCCGCCGACCAGGACAATGCCATCGTCTATGCCGAGGGCGCACCGGACGGGCCGGAAGACCAATGGTTTGCCGCCATGGCCGAAAAGATGACGATGACCCTGCATGCCGCCGGCGTGCCGCTTTGCAAGGGCAATGTCATGGCAACCAATCCGGAATTCCGCGGCTCGCTGGAGACATGGAAGAAGCGGATCGACGGCTGGACCGGACGCACCACGCCGCAGGACCTGCTCAATGTCGACATTTTCTTTGATCTCCTGCCGGTCCATGGCGATCTGGCGCTTGGCCATGCCCTTTTCGACCATGCCTGGAGCAAGGGCGGCCCGAAGGCGGTCTTGCCGCGCCACATGGCGGCCAACATTGCCGAGCCGCCCGGCGCCTTCACCCTGTTCGGCGGATTGCGCACCGAGAATGGCCGCCTCGATCTCAAGGCCTACGGCCTGTTCGCCGTTGTGGCGGCAGCCCGCGTCATGGCGCTGGCCCACGACATCCCCGTCCATTCCACGCGCGCCCGGATCGAAGGGCTCATCTCGCGCGAGATCGGCAATGCCGGAGACCTGAAATCGGTCCTGTCGGCCCACGCGGTCCTGCTCAATCTCATGCTGCACCAGCAGAGCCGCGATCTCGATGCCGGCCTGAAGCCCACCAACGCGGTCAACGTGAACATGCTGGATGCCAACCAGAAGGAAGCGCTCAAGACGGCGCTCAAGCAGGTGGCGTCGGTGCCCTCCATGGCGCGGGGGCTGATGTAGCCAAAGGCCATCTTCCCGCCATACATCGGCAGTTTGCGGAACAGATGCCCGTGCAATGGATTTCCTTGTCGAAGGGACCGAACCCGCGAAAGGAAATTGCATGAGACGTCTCGTCCTCCTGGCAACGGCCAGCACCCTCACCGGCATCGCGCCGCTCGCAGCAGCACCGCTTGCACCAACGCAGCCGGCGGTGGCCCAGCAATCCCGGACGCTGCTCTTCGCGCAGAACGATACCGCGAAGGAGGAGGAGAAGGTGCTGGAAAAGCTGGAGGAGCAGCAGCCCGCCACCGAGCCCGAAACCGAGGCCGCGCCCGCCGAACAGGCCGAGGAGCAGCAGCCCGCCGCCGAGCCCGAAGCCGAAGCCGCGCCTGCCGAACAGGCCGAGGAACAGCAGCCCGCCGCCGAACCGGAAGCCGAGGCCGCGCCCGCCGAACAGGCCGAGGAGCAGCAGCCCGCCACCGAACCCGAAGCCGGGGCCGCGCCCGCCGAACAGGCCGAAGAGGAGCAGCAGCCCGCCGCCGAGCCCGAAGCCGAAGCAGCGCCCGCCGAACAGGCCGAGGAGCAGCAGCCCGCTGCCGAGCCCGAAGCCGAGGCCGCGCCCGCCGAACAGGCAGAGGAGCAGCAGCCCGCCGCCGAACCCGAATCCGGGGCCGCGCCCGCCGAACAGGCCGAAGAGGAGCAGCAGCCCGCCGCCGAACCGGAGGCCGAGACCGCGCCCGCCGAACAGGCCGAGGAGCAGCAGCCCGCCACCGAGCCCGAAGCCGACGCCGCGCCTACCGAACAGGCCGAGGAGCGGCAGCAACCGGTACCCACCCCGGAAGCCAGGCCTGAAGAGAGCGAGCTGGCCGGACAGGAAAGGGACCGTCGCCGCCGCGAGGAACGCGTGCGCATCGACGAACCCATCGAGCCGATCGAAAGCGAGCGCGGCGAACGGATCGAGGACGGACGGGATGTCGCGACGCGCCCGCGCTGGCGTGAGCGCCGGGATGCGCGTGAAGTGCGCGAGTTCGACGACAGGGTGGTGATCCGGCTTGGCGATGGCGGCCTCGTGGTCGAGCGCAGGGACGGGCGCGACGAGCGAATCCGCCGCCGCTCCAGAAATGTCGAGGTCGAGCGTCTGCGCGGCGGCCGGATCCGCGAAACCGTGCACAGGCGCAACGTCTCCATCGTGACGATCTACGGGCGGAACGGCGAAATCCTGCGCCGCTCGCGCATCGGTCCGGACGGGCGCGAAACCGTGCTCTTCTACGTTCCCCGCGACCGCTGGGACAACATGCCCATCGGGCGTGAACGCTGGGACCGTGACTATGGCCTGCCTCCGCTTCGCGTGACGGTGCCGCGTGACCGCTATGTCTGGGAGCCCCGGCGGGCTTCGCCCGAGGACTACTACGAGTTCCTCGAACAGCCGCCGGTCGAGCGTGCCGAACGCCTCTACTCGGTCGATGAGGTGCGCTATTCCGAACGCCTGCGCGACAAGCTCCCCCGCATCGATCTGGAGACGGTGAACTTCGCTTTCGGTTCTGCCCGGATTCGCGAGGAAGACATCGGCAAGCTTCAGGACCTGGCAGATGCCATCAAACGCATCGTCGGCAACAATCCGTCCGAATCCTTCCTCATCGAAGGCCATACGGATGCCGTGGGATCGGAAGTGGCCAACCTTGCCCTGTCCGACAGGCGCGCCGAGAATGTCGCCATCGCCCTGACGGACGTGTTCGACGTGCCGCCGGAAAACCTGGTCACACAGGGCTATGGCGAAAGCGATCTCAAGGTCGAGACCGAAGGCCGTTCGGCGGCGAACCGGCGGGTCACCGTGCGCCGGATCACGCCGCTTGTCGCACCGGGCAACAGCGCCCGCGCCCAGTGAGGGAATGCCCGGCGGGCGGGCGGCGGCTCACGCCGCCTGCCACCATATTGCCCCGAAATGGTCCAAGAGCGCCCATCGCATTTCCACTTTCGATGCCTATCTTCAGACCATCCCTGCCTCATCCCGAATGCAGGCCCTGTCCCTTGCCTGATCGCGGGAGCGAAGCCCGGCCGGTTCTCCCCTCTCCGGCCGGGCTTTTTCATGCCGCCAGCCATGCCGGCCCGCATGCTGCCGCTGTTTCAGTCTTTCACGACTTGTGATCCCTGCCCCGGAACCGCGCCCGCCAAAAAGCCGTTCTTCTCTTCGAGCCTTGCCTCTCAGGCAACGCCACGCAGATGACGATTGTTTTGCAAGGAGACCTTCCATGAACGAGAACCAATCCCCCCGCCGCGACTATCGCGAGACCCGCGCCGAAGCCTCTTCCAGCGGCGCTGGCTGGTTGATCGCCGGGGTGGCGATCGCTGCCCTCGTGGCCGTCGGCGCCTGGATCTATTCCGGCACCACGACAGACACGGTGGCGACCGACGGGACACCTGCAGTGACCGACCAGGTTCCCACAGACACGACCGAAACCGGCTCCGTGACCGGCGAGGAACCGGCGCCGATGACCAATGACGCGCCGGCGGCGACCGATACGGCGCCGATGGATGATGCACCGGCCACGCAGGCGGCACCTGAAACCCCGGCGCAAGGCGACGAAGCCCCCGCCGGCGGCACGGACACCACTCCGCCCGCCCAGTAAAAGTCATTCGCCAGCATCGCACAAAGGCGTCGTCCCACGGACGGCGCCTTTTTCCGTGCCAGGGTGTTGCTCAGTACCGGTTGCCCGGAACAGGGACGGCGGGCTCTGTCTGCGCACTCTGCCGCTTTATGGACCCGGTTGCCATCGGATCGACCGTGGTTGCATCATCGCTGCCCGGCAGCACAGCCCGCCCCGCCATCACGACACCCCGTCCGGCCAGTTTTCCCGCGCCCACCGTGGTTTTCACCGCAGCCTTGGTTACCGCATAGGTTGCCCCCGCACCGACGACCGCAGCCGTGCCACAGCCTGCAAGCGGGGCGCAGGCGGCGAGCGTAAAAAGGATGATAGCCTTGCGCATGAAGCGGCCCCCCGGTTTCGCCGCCCGACATTGCAGGCAACGGATTAAGGCCGCGTTAAGGAAACCGCGATCAGGCAGACAGATGCAGCACGATTTCGCGCCGGTGCGGCTGGTCGCGATGCTCGAACAGGTACAACCCCTGCCACGTGCCAAGCAGAAGACGGCTGTCAGCCACCGGAATGCCCAGCGACGTCTGGGTCAGCGCGGCCTTGATATGGGCCGGCATGTCATCCGGCCCCTCGTCGCGATGAACGATCCAGCGCATGGACGGATCGTCGGCTGGCGGCACGACCCGCGAAAAAAAGCCCTTCAGGTCGCGCCGGACATCGGGATCGGCATTTTCCTGGATCAGCAGCGAGCAGGATGTATGCCGAACGAAGATCGTGAGCAGCCCTTCCGCCGGCGCATTCGCTTGCACGAAAGCGGTTGCCTCAGCCGTGAATTCGTAAAGCCCCTGGCCACGGGTCGCGATGGTGAGCCGCGTCTGCGCCATGATCAGCCGAACAGGTCCTCGCCCTGCTGGTCGATCAGCAGCCGCGCCTTGCGCATGAAGGCATCGGCTGCATCGTCGGATGTGGTGAACATGTCCGCGCGGATGAGCATGTGTTCGCGCCGCCCATCGCCCTCGCCCAGCACGATCAGGCCCTGCAACCGGTACATGCCGCCCTCGGCCTTCGGCATCGGCGTCAGGGCATAACCCTGGTACTCCACCGTTTCCGCCTTGATCGGCTGCGCATCCGCGCCACCGCCGAACAGGCGCTTGAGAAAGGACATGCGCTTGCCTCCTTTGACCGTCTGTCCGGAGCCATACACCAACCGGCCGTGTTTGTGAAACCGCCGGTGGCGGAACGGGCCGGCGCGGCCCGCTCCTTTTCCAGCCGTCAGGCTCCGCGCAGCACCTCATTGCAACGCGACAGCGAGAAGCCTTCGCCGGTCGTGTCACGCAGGATGTTGAAGGCGGTGATCCGCCCTTGCGCGTCGGTGGTGATGGTGGCCTCGCAAAACAGCCTGCGCGTCTGCGCCGGACGGACGAGAACTTGCCCGGGCGGTGTCTGAGGCTGTCCGCCGAAAGCGGCCAGTGCAGCATCGGGATTGAAACGCACGCCCGACGAGCGCGTTTCGGTGCGTGTGACCGTGGTGCCGGGCGCGGGATTGGAGACGGTCGTGGTTGTGGTCGTGTTGCGCGAGCCGAAACCGCCCGAAGCGGGGTTCGGCTTCTGCGGCTGCGGCGCCGGGCGATACTGCGCCGGAATCGTCACGGTCGTCTCGCCGCCGCGCCAGGTGTAGTTGACGCCGCCCGATTGCAGCGCGAATTGCTGCATGGGTGCGCCATGGCGGGCAAAGAACAGTTCGGCCGGTTGCCCGATCCATGTCGTCTGCAGGCTCTGGTTCACCTCCTGCGTCGTTTCGCAACCGGCAAGCATTGCCGATGCGGCGAGAATGGAAAGAAGGGATGTGGTTCGTTTCATGCCGGGGGACCCTGAATGCGTTTTCGTAACGGATGCGCATTTATTCAGACCCCCTTATATGCGAACAAGTGAAATATTGATTTTATCCACGATAACGGCGCCGGCGCTTCACGCGAATGAAAAGACCCGGGCGTTTCCACCCGGGTCCTTGTTTCGTCCACTGCCTTGAAATGGCGCTCAGCTGTCGAGGAAGCTCCGGAGCTTGCGGCTGCGGCTGGGATGCTTCAGCTTGCGGAGGGCCTTGGCCTCGATCTGGCGGATACGCTCGCGCGTCACGGAGAACTGCTGGCCGACCTCTTCCAGCGTGTGGTCGGTATTCATGCCGATGCCGAAGCGCATGCGCAGCACGCGCTCCTCGCGCGGTGTCAGCGAGGCCAGCACGCGGGTTGTCGTCTCGCGCAGGTTGGCCTGGATCGCCGCGTCGATCGGCAGGATGGCGTTCTTGTCCTCGATGAAGTCACCCAGATGCGAATCCTCCTCGTCGCCCACCGGCGTCTCGAGGCTGATCGGCTCCTTGGCGATCTTGAGCACCTTGCGCACCTTCTCCAGCGGCATGGCCAGCTTCTCGGCCAGTTCCTCCGGCGTCGGCTCGCGGCCGATCTCGTGCAGCATCTGGCGTGAGGTCCGCACGATCTTGTTGATCGTCTCGATCATGTGGACGGGAATGCGGATCGTGCGGGCCTGGTCGGCAATCGACCGGGTGATCGCCTGCCGGATCCACCATGTCGCATAGGTGGAGAACTTGTAGCCGCGCCGGTACTCGAACTTGTCCACCGCCTTCATCAGGCCGATATTGCCTTCCTGGATCAGATCGAGGAATTGCAGGCCGCGATTGGTGTATTTCTTGGCGATGGAAATGACGAGGCGGAGGTTCGCTTCCACCATTTCCTTCTTGGCGATGGCCGCCTCGCGCTCGCCCTTCTGCACCTGGTTGACGATCTTTCGGAACTCGCCGATGGAAATGCCGGTTTCCTGGGCAAGGTTCTGGATCTCCGCCCGCAGGTCGTTGATCGGGTCCTTTTCGCTCCTGGCGAAATCCTTCCAGCCGCGCGCCGACAGGTTGGCGATGTGCTTCATCCAGTTCGGATCGAGCTCATTGCCTTGGTATTCCTTGAGGAATTCCTCGCGCTTGACGCCATAGCTTTCCGCCAGCCGCAGCAGGCGGCCCTCGTTCTGCACGAGGCGCTTGTTGATGTCGTAAAGCTGCTCGACAAGGGCCTCGATGCGCTGGTTGTTCAGCGACAGCGACTTGACCGCCGTGATGACGGCGTCCTTCAGTTCCTTGTAGCGGCGCTGTTGCGAGGGCGACAGCGTGCCGGCAGCCGCCAGCCGGTTTTCCACCTGCTGATCCTGCAACTTGCGCAGTTTCTTGTAGGTATCGGCGATCAGGTCGAGCGTTTCCATCACCTGCGGGCGCAACTCGCCTTCCATGGCGGCCAGCGACAGGTTCTGCTCGTCCTCGTCCTCTTCCTCTTCCTCCGGCTGCGCCTCGCCGCCGACATTCGTGATGTCGTCATCGCGCCGGCGCGGCTGGCGGGCCAGGCGCTCCTTCTCCTCGCGTTCCTTCTTCGCCGCCTCGATTTCCTCGGGCGTGGGAACGGCCGGCGCCTGCTTGGCCTCGGGACCGGCATAGGTGGTTTCGAGATCGATGATCTCGCGCAGCAGGATCTTGCCTTCGTTCAGCTCGTCGCGCCAGATGATCAGCGCCTGGAAGGTCAGCGGGCTTTCGCACAGGCCCGCGATCATCGTCTCGCGTCCGGCCTCGATGCGCTTGGCGATGGCGATTTCGCCCTCGCGCGAAAGCAGTTCCACCGAACCCATCTCGCGCAGGTACATGCGCACCGGATCGTCGGTGCGGTCGGCCGGTTCGCGCTTCGTGGTCGTGGCAACGGCCGTGCCCTGCTGGGTCGCGACCTCGTTGGACTCTTCCTCGTCGTCGCCGGAATCCTTGGGCGCGTCGTCCTCGCCCTGCTCGTCATCCTCGACCACCGTGATGCCCATGTCCGAAAGCATCGACATGGTATCCTCGATCTGCTCGGAGGTGACCTCTTCGGAGGGCAGGACGGCGTTCAGTTCGTCCATGGTCACGTAGCCGCGCTTCTTGGCGGCCTTGATCATTTTCTTGACTGCGCTGTCGGTAAGGTCGAGCAACGGCCCGTCGGGCGCGTTGGTCTCGGTCTCAACCTCTTCCTTTTCCTTGGTCGCCATGCTTTCTTCTCTCTGCTCGGCGCGAGTCGCGGTCACGCCGGCCTTGTTTGTCCGTTGTCTGTCGCTGCGTCAGGGTCCGGACACGAATCCGTTCTGTAAAGGTAGGTCGGTCCTTGCCAGTAGCAAGACGCCCGTTAATGCGGCCCTAACCCTGTTCGGCTGCGATGCAGACAATCCGCAATCCCGTGTTTCAGGCCGCACGTCGGATATGGGGCCTTGTCCTGCGCTCTGGTCCAAACTTGTCTGATTCCGGTTTATTTCGCCTGCGTCAACCCCGGCAATGCCATGATTCGGGGCGAAAATGCGAATCAGTTGTTCAGGCCCGGTTTTTCAGGACGATCTGCGCGCCGGTCCACGCCCCGAAGCCACACCGAATCCGTCGATGATCGCTTCCGTCGCGCGGGCCTTGCGCATCTGCTCCTGGATGTCGAGCAACCGGCGGTAATTGGCCTCTGTCGGTTCGTTGGCCAGCGCCAGTTCCGCCGCCTTGAGCTCCTTATGTAAGCCGCGCGCCGACCGGTGCAAGTGGAGCGCCTGAAGGAATCCTTCGCGGGCATCCTCGCTGGCCGCATCGCCCAGCGCCGTCCATTGCCGCGCCCGCCGCGCCAGCATGTCTGCCTGGTCGAGCACATCGCCGAGGCCGGCCGCGCGCACCGCCGCCAGCGTTTCCTCCCGGTCGCCCGTGCGCCCATGCGCCATCGCATCGAACAGCACCGACAACAGCCGGCGCAGGTCCGGGCTGTCCAGTTCGAGCTGGTCGCAATCCTCGAAATGCGCATCCAGCAGGAACGGATGATTGGCCAGCGTCAGCACGAGAACGGTTTCGCGCAGCGGCAGGCCGCCTTGGGCCTGGCGCACCAGCGCCGACCGCGCAAGGCTGTCGGAGACGGCAAGCCGGCTGGACGCGCCGCCCAGCCGCGGCCCGCCCTTCTCGCCCCTGCCCCGGCTGTCGCGCTGCCGGTTGCGCGGCCCGGTTCCGAAAAAGGCCTGCGCCCGCTCGCGCATGTCCTGGAGATAGTGATGGCGCACGCTTTCGTCCTGAATGCGGAAGACCGCGTCGCGCAGCCGCTTCTCCAGTTCCGCCCGGCGCTCCGGCGTGTCGAACACACCGGCGGCCGTCTCGCGCATCCAGATCAGGTCGGCCAGCGGCCGCGCCTCGCGCAGCACCGCCTGCATCGCCTCGCCGCCCTGCGCCTTGATCAGGTCATCGGGGTCCTGGCCCTCGGGCAGCAGCGCAAAGCGCGCTGTGTGCCCCGGCTTGACCGATGGCAGGATCAGGTCGGCGGCCCGCCATGCCGCCTTCAACCCGGCCTGGTCGCCGTCGAAGCACAGCACCGGCTCACCGCTGATGCGCCACAGCAGTTCCATCTGCTCCTCGGTCAGCGCCGTGCCGAGCGGCGCCACCGCATGGCGGATGCCGGCCTGCGCCAGCGCGATGACATCCATGTAGCCTTCCACGGCGACAACCGTTCCAGCTTCCTGCGCCGCGCGCCGCGCCGGCCCGTGATTGTAGAGCACCCGCCCCTTGTGAAAGAGGTCCGTCTCCGGCGAATTGAGATATTTCGCCGGCACATCCGGCGACAGCGCCCGCCCGCCAAAGGCGATCACCCGTCCGCGTGTGTCGGTGATGGGAAACATCACGCGGTCGCGGAAACGGTCATAGGAAACGGGAATGTCCGGGCCGTGAACCACCAGGCCGCAGGCCTCCATCTGCTCCTTCGCCACGCCCTTTGCCGAAAGGAATTCCTTGAGCGCATTGCGGCTGTCGGGGGCATAGCCCAGGCGGAACTCGCGCTGGATGGCGGAATTGAGTTCGCGGCCGCGCAGGTAGGCCCGCGCCTTTGCACCTTCGGCCGCCTGGAGCTTTTCCTCGAAGAATCGCGCCGCCATCTCCATCACGTCGCTCAGGGAAGCGCGCGCCTGCTCGCGGCGCTCCGCCTCCGGGTCGCGCGCCGGCATCGGCACGCCCGCCATTTCCGCGATACGCTCGACCGCTTCGGGAAACGGCATACCGTCAAGCTCTGTCAGGAAGCGGAAATGGTCGCCCGACACGCCGCAACCGAAACAGTGATAACGGCCCTTGCGGTCCTCACAGTGAAAGCTCGGCGTCTTCTCGCCATGGAACGGGCAGCAGGCCCAGAAGTCGCCCTTGCCCGGATTGGACTTCCGGCGGTCGAAGGTCACGCGCGATCCCACCACGGCCGAAATCGGCACGCGATCCCTGATTTCGTCAAGGAAGGATTGCGCAAAACGCATATGGCTCACCTTTCCGCCTCATTGTCCAAAGGCCCTGGGCCGCATGCCAGGAAACGGTTCCGCAAACGGCCTGGCCCGGACCCGTCTGCCCGCGAGCCCGGTGCCAGCGCGTTGTATTCCCCGCATTCCGGCGCTGGGCAAGATATTATTTCCCGCCCGCCATCAAACGCGCAAACAGCGCTCCTGCGCAAGGTGGCAGCGGCTGCTAGGGTTCCGCCGACGTCAACCGGAGGGTCAATGCCTTGGAAACCCATGCCCGCAGCCTCGCCAAGGCCATTTCGTGGCGCGTGACAGGCACGCTGGACACCATGCTCATCTCGCTGGTCATCACCGGCAGCCTGCGTCTTGCCGCCGCCATCGGCCTGACGGAGGTGGCGACGAAGTCATTGCTCTATTACCTGCATGAACGCGCCTGGCTGAAGGTCCCCTTCGGCCGCCGCAGCATGCCGCAATGAGCGGGCAAGCAAAAGGGCCCGGTGCCTGTGGCACACCGGGCCCTTCCGTCAACTGCCGGAACAAATCCGCTATTGAAGCATGTTCTTCGCGATGCCGTTTGCCTTGGCGAAGTCCATCTGACCGGGATAGCGCTCCTTGAGCGTGGCCATGCAGCGGCCCATGTCGCGCAGGCCTTCCGCGCCGATGTCGTCGATGACCTGGCGCACGGCCGTCTTCGTGTCTTCCTCGCAAAGCTGGCGCGGCATGAATTCGCGGATGATGGCGATTTCCTGGCGTTCCTGCTCGGCCATGTCCAGCCGCGCGCCATCCTCGAAGGCCTTGGCCGATTCTTCGCGCTGCTTCACCATTTTCGCCAGGATCTGCAGGATATCCTCATCCGTGACAGGATCCTTGCCGGCACCGCGATTGGCGATATCGCGGTCCGTAACGGCCGCCTGGATGAGCCTGAGCGTGCAGACGCGTCGTTTGTCCTGTGCCTTGAGCGCGTTTTTCAGCGCCGCGGCGATTTCTTCGCGCATGGTGGATTGCCTCCTGTAAAGCGCTGCGAATTTACCGCCGACCGGCGCCGGATGCAAATCGTTTCGAGGCGCAGCAAGTCATTGACTTCAAAGCCTCTTTGTCGAAATTCACAACATTTTCCGATTGACGGCATGCACGCGGGAGCGCCCGCCGGGCGATCCGCGGCCACAGTTTCGCGGCATTTTTCTGCCGTTTACGGGCCACTTTTGTCGTGCGGGCCACATATGGCGCTGGTCCTTTGTCCTTTCAAGGTGTATGGGACCGCAGCCGAAACACCCATATCCCCCAGAGATTGCCCGCCGGCGCCTGACGACGGAGTACAGCCATGACCGCAAACACCCTGCCCTGGACGACCGCCCGTCCGACCGCCCTTCTCGTTCTGGCCGACGGAACCGTCATCGAGGGCCGCGGCCTCGGCGCGACCGGTTCGGTCCAGGCCGAAGTCTGCTTCAACACCGCCCTGACCGGCTACGAGGAAATCCTCACCGACCCCTCCTATTCCGGGCAGATCGTCACCTTCACCTTCCCCCATATCGGCAATGTCGGCACCAACGACGAGGATATCGAGGATCTGACGCCGGCCGGCCGGCATGGCGCCGTCGGCGCCGTCTTCAAGGCCGATGTGACCAACCCGTCCAATTATCGCGCGGCCTCGCATCTCGATGAGTGGCTGACGAAACGCGGCATCATCGCCATGGCGGGCGTCGACACCCGCGCGCTGACGATCCTCATCCGCGAAAAGGGCATGCCGAATGCCGTCATCGCCCATGATCCGGACGGCCGCTTCGACCTGGAGGCGCTGAAGACGGCGGCAAAGGCATGGCACGGGCTTGTCGGCCTCGACCTCGCCCGCGACGTGACCTCCGGCCAGTCGGCCGCCTGGTCGCAGACGCCCTGGGTCTGGGATGAGGGCTATGGCAACCTGTCCGGGGAGCGGATGCACATCGTCGCCGTGGATTTTGGCGTCAAGCGCAACATCCTGCGCCTTCTGGCGGGTCTCGGCGCGAAGGTGACCGTCGTTCCGGCCGGCACATCCGCCGCCGACATTCTCGCGCTCGATCCGGACGGCATCTTCCTGTCCAACGGTCCGGGCGACCCTGCGGCCACCGGCGACTATGCCGTGCCGATGATCCGCGACTTGCTGAAGACGGACATTCCGCTCTTCGGTATCTGCCTCGGCCACCAGATGCTGGCGCTGGCGCTGGGCGCGAAGACCTCCAAGATGCATCAGGGCCATCACGGCGCCAATCACCCGGTCAAGGACCACACCACCGGCAAGGTGGAGATCGTGTCCATGAACCACGGCTTCGCGGTGGATGGCGACAGCCTGCCGGAGGGTGTCCAGGAGACCCATGTCTCACTTTTCGACGGCTCCAATTGCGGTCTCATGCTCACCGGCAAGCCGGTCTTTTCGGTCCAGCATCACCCGGAAGCCTCGCCCGGCCCGCAGGACAGCCATTACCTGTTCCAGCGCTTCGCCAACATGATCCGCGCCCGCAAGGGCGAGCCGGAACTTGCCGAACGCTGAGCCTTCCGCTTCGCGGAGCATGCTTCACGGGCGGTCCGCTGGCGGGCCGCCCGTTTCGATTCCGTCAGGTCGCCATGGTGGCCATGCCGGCGTCAGCTTGCCAGGCGCACCACGGTCATCCGGTCGCGAATCTGTTTGAAGACAGGTTCGAGATCCTCGGCGGACGGACTGTCGAAATAGTGGTCGGCATCCGTTGCGCAAGCGGAAAGAAGTTTTCCCGTATCGCTGTCGTCGACTTCCAGCCGGATCGTGTAGATCTCGATGCCATCGGCCTTGGCATTGGTGCAGGCGGCAAGCGTCTTGGCATTCATCGCCTTGCGCGCATCGTCCACGGAACTGGAGATCCTGACCCCGTCCATCCGTCCATCGGCCACATAGCCCACGCTGCCATAGCCCGAATGCAGGTCATTGTTCAGCAGGCCATAGGAATTGGCGCCGTCGGTCAGCAGGATCAGCACCTTCCTGGCGCCACTTGCGCTGCCCTCGGTGAAAGGCGCACGGTTCGAAAGCAGCCGCCAGCCCCACATCACGCCCTCGGTGATATTGGTCGAGCCATTGGCCTTGATGGCATTGACCTTGGCCTTGACGGCGGCTGCAGAACTGGTCAGCGGCAACAAGGGTTCCACCTCGCAGCCGTAGCCCGGCCCCTTGGGGTCCGATTCATTGCCATAGAACCTGGAGGGTGACGTATCCATCGTCACCGTCAGGGCCGGATCGCGCTCGATGATGCCGCCCACCTTGTGCAAGCCGTATTTGGCCAGCTTCAGGCTCATCCCCACCGGCGTCTTGTCCAGAACGCTGACGTCGGACTTGATGTAATTGTTGGGATAGCGCGGCCAGCCGCCAGGCCAGCGGTCGTCCGGCTCGTCAATGGCGAAGGTCGGCACGAAAAGCGAGCCGGCATCCGATTTCGTCGGCGCTGTGTCCATCACATCGTGGTCGGCCTTTTTCGTCGGGTCGCGGGTTTCGACGCAGCCGGGCCATTTCACGCCGAGCGCATGATAGACCTCGAAGCGCGACAGGTTGGCTGGCAATTCGTGCTGATCGATCTTGACCTGGCCGTAAATGTCCAACCAGTCGGCGCCCGTTCCCTTCACGACCTTGCCCGTCTCGTCGAAGTCGGGCGCATATTGCGGCCCCACATTGACGAAGGCGGCATAGGGCACCACGGCGAAATTGAGGTTTGACTTGACCGACACCTGCGCCGACATGGCATCGACGAGCGAGTTGACCGCGTTCTTCATCGCTGCCAGCTTTGCCCCCTCCATCGACCCGGTCTGGTCGAGCGAGAATGCGATTTCATAGCGCAGCGGCGCATATTCTGCCACGGCATCCCGCGCGATCCGCCATGTCTGCGTGCCCAGCAGTTCCCCGAAAACGAGGTCCGGCTCCACGGTCGCCGCCACGCGCACCGAATAGCCGTTGCGGTTGACGGTGACCTTCCGCACCTTGTCCTACAGGTTGGCGCCGACAAATTCCCGCGCGATTGCACGGGCCTTCGCATCCGTGATCGTCATTCCTTCCCGGGCAATGGCCAGCGCAGCGCTGTCCACTGCCTGCTGAAGGCTGCTCGCGCGTTTGGCAAGGTTGGAATAATCGATGGAAACGCCCAAGGCCAGCACGAGCGGAATCGCCAGCGCGCCCGTCATGAGCGCCATGTTTCCATCCGTCGATCCGAGAAACCGTTTCCATACAGTCATCGCTGACCACCTCATTTCCCATGCCCGAAAAGGCCATTCTTCCGGACTTCGGCTGGTGACATGGGCAAGTCAGGCGGGCGATGGCATTCACGCCGCCAGGCGCGAAGGCATCGCATGTCCGCAACCGCTCCTCATGAGCGGCAGTTCCTTCCCGGTCGCATGGTGCGCGGCCGGATAAAGGTTTGCCCTGTTTTCACACTAGGGGAAAAACATTGACATGCCGGCAAGAGTGCCTGGCAATGTTTAAGCATCAACTTAATTAGTTGATAATACCCGCCGGACTGCCGGGCGCGGCCGCAAGGGCGGTCAGACCGGATTGTTGAACGTGTCGCAGGCGGCAAGCTGGCCGCTCTGCAAGCCACGGGCAAACCAGGTCGCCCTCTGTTTGGACGTGCCGTGATTGAAGCTGTCGGGCACGACATAGCCCTGGCTGCGCTTCTGCAGCGTATCGTCGCCAATCTGGTGCGCCGCATTCAGCGCTTCCTCGATGTCGCCCTTTTCCAGAAGGCCCTTCTGCGCCGTGTAATGCGCCCAGATGCCGGCATAGCAATCCGCCTGCAACTCCACCCGCACCGACATGCGGTTGGCCTCTGCCGGGCTCATCGTCCGGCGCATCTGGTTGAAGCGCGGCAGGATACCGGTCAGGTTCTGCACGTGGTGGCCCACTTCGTGCGCGATCACGTAGGCCTGGGCGAAATCGCCGGATGCCTTGAAGCGGCGTGCCAGCTCATCGAAAAAGGATGTGTCGAGATAGACCTTGCGGTCGGTCGGACAATAGAACGGGCCGGAAGCGGCGGAGGCGAACCCGCAGGCCGACTGCACCTGTCCGGAGAAAAGCACCAGCGTCGGTTCCCTGTAGCGCTCGCCCGCCGCTTCGAGAATGCCAGGCCAGGTGTCCTCGGTCTCGGCCAGGATCGTGGCCACGAACCGGCCTGTCTCGTCGCTCGGAGCGCCCGTGCCGGGGGCCGGTTGTGTCTGCTGGCCGGCAATCGGCCCCGAACCGCCCTCAAGTCCCTCAAGCACCTGCAACGGGTCGATGCCGAAGGCCCGGAGCGCGAAGAACAGAACGACGAGGATGATGATGCCGGAAATGCCGCCGCCGCGCCGCCCGCCCATGCCGGAGCCGCCCATGGGGATGCGGATGCGCCCGCCGCCTCGCCCGATACCGCCCCCCGAGCGGCCGCCGCGGCCACGCAGATCCTCGACATTGTCCGACTGTCTGCGGCCTTTCCAGCGCATGGTCTGGCTCCATCGTGTTTTCGCCGTTCCTTAATGCCGCAAAGCCCCGCCCGGTTCAACTGGAACGAAGCCGGCGGCAAGGGGCCGAAACACAGGATCAGGCACGATAGCCCGCTTGCACGAGGGCGCGCATGCCTGCCAGTCCGATGGAAAAGCCGGACACGAGGGCAAGCGGCAGTGCGATTGTCAGGCTGTCGGCGAGAGCCGGGTTGATGTCCCGCGCGGCGCCTGCGGCAAACCGTGACAGGAAAATCACCACGATCAGCACCATGGAGACCCATTCGCCCGGCACGTGAACCCGGTCCAGGTCGTCGACGACGGCGGCGTCACCGCGCCCCACCCGCTCGCCGGCCAGCGACCCGGCGGTCAACGCCGCGACCAGCATGGCCGCCGCCGCAAGCGACGCGCCATTGGCGAAGAACGAGGCAAGCCCGATCCCGCACAGCACGACGGGAAGGATCATCAGCCGCGTCTTGCTGACGATGCGCGGTCGCGACCGGCTCCAGCCCAGCCAGAGCGATGCGGCGAGCAGCGGCCACACCCAGAGCGGGGCGTGCGTGGCAATCTGCGTTACGTCCGGCGCCGCCATCGCATCGTGGCCGGCGCCCAGCAGGAACATCGGCGCCAGCAGCACGGCCAGACCGGTTCCGGCCACCCCCGTCTTTCGCCGCGACAGCCAGTCGAACCGCCCGCCGCGCCTGACATGAACCACCACGGCCCCGCAGATCGCGGCCAGCAGGATCACCAGCGGCCAGGCCGCCTTCGATCCGCCCAGCAGAACCTCGTTCATCAGGCGGCCCGGCACCAGCGTGAACGCCCCGGCAAGGCCGATGGCGCTCCAGTACATGCCGACCACGGCCTTGCGGTGAAACGAGATGCGCCGGGTGCGCGCCGACCAGACCACGAGGCCGCTGCTCACCAGCGTCAGGACCGAGAGCAGGTGGATCGGCGAGAATGGCCCGACCATGCGGATGGTGTGGATGAAGAAGGACGTGATCGACGTCATGACCATCAGCGCCAGCCACACGCGGCCGAGCACCTTGTGCAGCCGTGTGCCCTTGCGCCCGAACAGCATCCAGGCGCCGAGCACGGCGGCGGGGACGACGGTCAGGACATGGATCTGGATGGCCAGCGGCGCGTTGAGGAGCGGGTCGAGGGTCATGGTGTATCTCCGTTGGCAAGGCAATTGCCCGTTGCACTTTCGCCGTCAAGACGCCATGGTCGCCGCTCCACTGCAAAAAGCCATGCGCGGACCGGCCGGAGAACTTCGTGAAAGAGACCATTCTGCAATCCACGCTTCGCGAATTGCAGACGATCCTGGCGAGTCCGCGGCTGTGGCTGGTGTTCGCCGCATCTGTCATCCTCTTCACTGCAACCGGCCCGTTCGGCACGCTGGAAGCGCTCGCCCTGCCTGCCCGCCTCGGCTACTGGCTGATCGTGCAGAGCCTGACATGGCTGGTCGCGCTGCTTTTCGTCGTCTTCTTCAATGCCGCGCTCGAACGCCATGTTGCCCATGCCCTGCCGCGCATGCTCGTCGGCGCCGCGCTGTCGGCCCTGCCCATGGGGCTGGTCCTGCTGATCGTCAATGCAGGCCTGCGGAATGCACCCGTGTCGATGGCCGAACTTGTCTCGGACGTCCTTACCGCGCTGCCCATCGCACTGGTCATGTGCCTTCTGTCATGGCTGGCGCTGGACGGAACCCGCCCTGGTGATTCCGCCGCTCCGGAACCGGCGCTGGATGCGCCACACCCGGCGGCACCGGCACGCCCTGCCCTGCTGGACCGCTTGCCGGCGGAAAAGCGTGGCGCGCTGGTTCGTCTTGAAGTGCAGGACCACTACGTCGTCGTCGTCACCACGCGCGGGCGCGA
>JACKJV010000019.1 GCA_020637775.1 Brucellaceae bacterium
GCCAGGCCATTCGTGCCGTGGCAGAGAACCGCGACGCGGCCATCCTCATGGGGGTCAATGTCAAGACCATTCCGATGATCGTCTTTTCCATCTCCACTGCGCTCGGCGTTTGCGCAGGCGTGATGGTCGGCGCCCTGTTCGCCATCGCCCCGGGGATAGGCGAATGGCTGGTCGTCAAGGGTTTCGCGGTCCTGATCCTGGGCGGCCTGGGCTCGATACCCGGCGCGATCGTCGGCGGCCTGGTGCTCGGCGTGACCGAGGCGCTGGCCGCAGGCTTCATCTCGTCGGCCTACAAGGACGTGATCGCCTTTGTCGTGATGATTGCGGTGCTCTTGCTGCGCCCGCAGGGCTTGATGGGAAAATCGTGATGACCTTCCGTGCCAAATACCTCGTCTATGGCGCTGCATTGGTCGGCTTCGTGCTGTTGCCACAGCTGATCACGGTGAAATACTACCTTCACCTGAGCGTGCTGGCTCTTGTGTGGGTGATTGCCGCACAGGGGCAGAACCTCATCCAGGGCTATACCGGTTACGTTTCCATCGTGCAGGCCGGTTTCATGGGCATCGGCGCCTACAGCACGACACTGCTGGGCCTCCATTACAGCTTGCCCGTCTGGCTGACCATCCTGCTGGCGCCCGTCATCACTGCGCTGTTTGCCCTGTTTGCCGGCTATCCGAGCCTGCGGGTCAAGGGCCACTACTTCGCCATTGTCACGCTCGCCTTCAACCTGGTCATCTTCATCGTGCTGATGAACTATGCCGATCTGACCGGAGGCGAGGCCGGCATTAGCGGCATTCCGAAGCCGGGAAGCAAGGACGGCTGGCTGAATTTCGCCAACCGCGAGGTCTACTACTATTTCGTCCTCATCATCGCCGTCATCATGACCGGACTGGCCGCGCTGATTGTCCGCTCACGGATCGGGAAGGCACTCCTGGCGATCCGCCAGAACGAGACGCTCGTCGGCGCCATCGGCATCGCGGCCTGGAAATACAAGCTCTTCGCCTTCGTGGCCGCGGCCATGTATGCCGGCCTCGCCGGTGCGCTCTATGCCCACTACCAAAGCTTCATCAATCCGGATGTTTTCGGTCTGGCCCAGTCCCTGGACGCGATCCTCGCCGTGATCATTGGCGGTTCCGGCACCATCCTCGGTCCCGTCGTCGGTGCATTCGTGGTGGTCTTCCTGCCCGAATACCTGCGCTTCGCCGACAGTTTCCGCCTGATCCTCTACGGACTTGTCCTGGTGCTTGCGACGATCTTCATGCCGCGCGGCATCGTGGGTGTCACAGACGATCTCTGGACACGTCTCACGAGGCGGACAGCCTGATGACGGAGGGAAACACATTCCTTGCCAGCGTTCAGGCCTTTGCAAACCAGCAGGTCGCACCCTCAGCAGCGCGCTGGTCGCAGGGCCACGTCCCCGACCCCGATATCTTCAAGGCCGCAGCCAGGCTGGGACTGTTCGGGATCGAGCTTCCGGTGCATGCCGGTGGCCTGGGCCTCGACTTCCGGCACAAGGCGGAGGCCTGCCGCATTCTCGCGGCAGCCGATTTCGGCTTCGCCATGGCGGTCGTCAACACCCACAATGTCGCTCTGCGCCTTTTCAGAAGCGCACCGGAACTGGCCGGCGCACACCTTGTCACTCTTCTGTCGGGAGAAACATCGGCCTGCACCGCCCTGACGGAGCCATGCGCGGGAACGGATGCGGCAGCGATGCGCACCCGCGCCGTCGAGGCGCCCGGCGGCTGGGTCCTGAACGGCGAAAAGACGTGGATCGTCAACGGGCGGCGCGCCGGTCTTGCCATTGTCTTCGCCAAATGCGGCGCGGGTGACGATCCGGGCTCGATCGGCGCTTTCCTCGTCGACCTGACGGCACAGGGCGTCGAGCGCTACCCCATCGACTCCGCCTTCGCGCAGACCGGCACCGGAACCGGCGGATTTACCCTGAAGGACGTCCACCTTCCGCGCGAAAACCTGATCCTTCCTCCGGGCACGGCCTTCCGTTCGATCCTTGCGGAGATCAACGGCGCACGCGCCTATGTGGCGGCCATGTGCTGCGGCATGCTGGAGGCGGCGATCGCTACGGTGGCTGCGCATGGACACCGCCGTGTCAGTTTCGGCAAGCCGCTGATGGAACACCAGGCATGGCGGCTCTCCCTTGCACAGGCAGGGACCGATCTGGCGGCCTCCCGGGCATTGACCGACAGGGCGATTTCAGCCGTTCCCGATGATCGGGCCGCCCAACGGATCGCCGCCGAGGCCAAGATTCATGCCGTTCAGACCTGCCAGCGGCATCTGCCCGCGCTTCTTCACGCCATGGGGGCCGAGGGCTTGCGCCTGGAGCATTGCCTGGCAAGGCACCTGGCCGCCGTGCAGAGCGCCGCATTGACCGACGGGGCCGAGGCGCCCCTGCTCGAACGGGTATCCAAGCTTTCATTTCCCTTTCCACCAGCACTTGAGGATTGATCCATGCGTGTTTTCCAGATCGAAGGTGACTGGGGCTTCGACAACCTGCGCCTTGCCGAAAGACCCGAACCAAAGGCTGGACCTGGCCAGGTGGTTGTGAAAATGCGCATGGCCTCCCTCAATGCCCGCGACCTGATCGTGCCCGAACGCGGATATGGCCGCGCCACGGGCGAATTGCCGCTGATCCCTGTTTCCGACGGTGTCGGCGAGGTCGTCGAGACCGGTGAAGGCGTGACCCGTATGGCCGTTGGCGACCGGGTATGCCCGACCTTTTTCCAGAACTGGATTTCCGGCGATCCGACGCCGGAACGGTTCGCCTCCTCGCTGGGCGGTCCGCTGGATGGGGTCATGGCCGAATACATGTGCCTGTCACAGGATGGCGTCGTGAAAGTCCCTGAATATTTGAGCGACGCCGAGGCGGCCAGCCTGCCATGCGCGGCGCTGACCGCATGGAGCGCGGTCGTGACCCATGGCAAGACCAGGGCCGGCGACAAACTGCTCGTTCAGGGCACCGGCAGCGTCGCGTTGTTCGCCCTTGCGTTTGCCAAGCTCCACGGCGCGCATGTCACCGTCATCTCGTCCAGCGACGAAAAGCTGGAAAGGGTTCGTGCCATGGGCGCCGATGAAACCATCAACTATGTCATGCACAAGGACTGGGCCCGTTCCAGCCGGGAGATCACGGCTGACAGGGGCGGCTATGACAACATCATCGAGCTCGGCGGCGCCGGAACCTTGCCGCTATCCCTGCGCGCAGTGCGTCCGGGTGGAACCCTGTCCATGATCGGCGTTCTGTCCGGCCTGACCGTCGAGGCCTCCCTCGGTCCGATCGTCGCGCGCCAGATCAGGCTTCAGGGCGTGACCGTCGGCCACCGTGACGGGTTCGACGCCATGCTCGCGGCCATGACGCAACACCAGGTGCGCCCGGTCATCGGCACGGAATTCGCCTTTGGCAACCTGAAGGAGGCGATGCGCCATCAGCGCGACGGCGACAATTTCGGCAAGACGATCATCCGGCACTGAACCCGCCATGTCCACGACGCACCCCTATCAGCCGCGCTGTCATGCGCTGAGTGATCCCGAGGCCATTGCCTTTGTCATGTGCGCGACCGGCGAGACCGTGACATTCGCGACGCTGGAAAAACGGGCCAATCAGGGCGCCCATGTGCTGCGCCGCGCCGGGATCATGCGTGGTGACCATATCGCCATCGTGATGGAAAACCGGCGTGAATTCCTGGAAGTCTGCTTTGCTGCCGACCGGTCCGGCGTGTACTACACCACGATCAGTACGCAGCTTACCGCCAGCGAGGTCGACTACATCCTGCGCGACTGCGGCGCGCGGATCCTGATCATCTCCGGCAAGATGGGTGACTTGCTGGCGAAACTGGCTCCCGGTCTTGACCCTTCCTGCAAGATCTTTGTTGTCGGCGACCCCTTGCCCGGATATCCCTCATGGGACCGCGCCCTTGCCGAAGTGCCGTCAACGCCGATCGACGACGAGGCGCAGGGGCTGGACATGCTCTATTCCTCCGGCACCACGGGACAGCCGAAGGGAATCAAGTGGCCCTTGCCGGATGACCTGCCGGGCGGGCGATCCATGCTGATCGACCTTCTGTCATCCCTCTTCCACTACAGTTCCGGCACACGTTATCTCAGCCCGGCGCCGCTCTATCACGCCGCGCCCCTGCGTCACTCCATGGTCACGATCAAGATGGGTGGCACCGTTCACGTCATGGACCGGTTCGATGCGCTCGACGCCCTGCGCCAGATCGAAACCCATCGCATCACGCACAGCCAGTGGGTGCCGACGATGTTCGTTCGCCTGCTCAAGCTGCCACCGCAAGAGCGCGCCCGTTTCGATCTGTCTTCAATGGAGATGGCCGTTCATGCCGCTGCCCCCTGCCCCGTCGATATCAAGCGCCAGATGATCGACTGGTGGGGCGACATCATTCACGAATACTATGCCGGCACGGAGAACAACGGGTTCACAGCGATCACCACCACGGAATGGCTTCGCCATCCGGGATCGGTTGGCAAAGCCAAGCTCGGAATCATCCATATCTGCGACGAAGCCGGACGCGAGTTGCCAACCGGCGAGGAAGGCGAGATCTATTTCGAGAACGGTCACCAGTTTGTCTATCACAATGACGCGGAAAAGACGGCCGCCTGCCGCAACGAACAGGGTTGGACGACGCTGGGCGATATCGGTCGGCTCGACAGGGACGGATATCTCTACCTGACCGACCGCAAGTCCTTCGTCATCATTTCCGGGGGCGTGAACATCTATCCCCAGGAGTCGGAAGACATCCTGCTGGGCCATCCTGCTGTTCTCGATGCAGCGGTTTTCGGTGTGCCCAACGAGGATTTTGGCGAAGAAGTGAAGGCCGTGGTGCAGCTCGTCCCCGGCCGGACCGGGACACCGGCGCTGGCAGCCGAACTCATTGCCGCGTGCCGGGAACGGCTGTCGGGCATCAAGTGCCCGCGCAGCATTGATTTCCGCGATTCCCTCCCCCGCTCGGCCACGGGCAAGCTCTACAAGCGGCGGCTGAAGGCGGAATACTGGCCGGTTGCAAACCCTGATGAGCAAGGCGCTACGGGATCAAGGAAACCCTGACACCGGCTCGTTGCGCATCTCTGCGCCGATGGTTGGCATCGTGGCCGGTTAGCCCGAGGCTTCCGCCTGATCTGACGTGCTCATCAATGTGGCCTTCATGCTTCTTTTCAGCTCATCCTCCCACGCCTGCAGGTTCTCCCTGATCAGGCGCGAATATTCGCTGTCATCGGCGTGCGGATCTTCACTCTCGATGAAGGCCTGCGCGGTTTCGAGCATGGTCCTGCGGTCGAAAGCCTCGAATACCCCGGCGAGTTGCTCCGCCTTTTCCCGGGAGTGCCCGAGCGCCTCGAAGGTGGATCGCGCGGCCCGGATGGAGCTGTCGTAAGTCTCCCGGATGATGTCCCGGCATCCGGCAGACCAGAGGTCGTAGACATGCCAACGATCGATGGCGCGCGCGACCAGATGCACGTTCGGGTGATGGTCGTTCATGTAGCGCGCCAATTCGGTCGCGGCCTCCTTGTTGTCGATGGCGATCACCAGAACCTTGGCACTTTCTATGCCAGCAGCGTGAAGCAGGTCGGGGCGTGTGGCATCGCCATAATAGGCACTCAGCCCGAAGCGGCGCAGCATCTTGAGCTGCTCGTTGTTGTAGTCGACCACGGTCGTTTCATAGTCGGCGGCCCGCAAGGCGCGATTGACGATGCCGCCAAAGCGCCCGTGCCCGGCGATGATGATCCCTGATCCATGCGAAATCTCGTCGGTTTCCCGGGCTTGCTGGCGCGAATAACGCGGCGCAATCAGCCGGTCATGGAGAATGAACAGCGCCGGTGTCAGCAGCATCGACAAGGCGATGACAAGAAGCATGAGGTCGGCGACGCCTGCGGGAACGACGGCATTGGCAACCGTGAAGGAGACGAGGACGAAACCGAATTCGCCCGCCTGGGCAAGGCCGAGCGCAAACAACCACTTGTCGCCACCGGCCAGTTTGAACATGCGGCCAAGGCCCAGAATCACGATGCATTTGAGCAGGATCAGGCCGAGGGTCAATCCGATGACCAGCAGCAGGTTCTCGCCAAGTAGGGCGAAATCGATGCTTGCGCCGACCGTGATGAAGAACACGCCAAGGAAGATGCCCTTGAAGGGTGCTATGTCGCTCTCCAGCTCGTGGCGGTATTCGCTGTTGGCCATGACGACGCCGGCAAGGAAGGTGCCGAGCGCCGGCGACAGGCCGACCATGGTCATCAGCAGTGCAATGCCGACAACCATCATCAGGGCTGTGCTGACAAACAGTTCGCGCAGCCGCGCCCGGGCGATGTATCGGAAGACCGGTCCTGTCAGGTAGCGCCCTACGAAGACGACGAGGCCGATCGCGGCCAGGGTGATGAGCGCCGTTTGCCAGCCGGGCAGGCCTTCCACCAGATTGAGGTTGAGCCCGGCTGCGCCATGCCCATCGCCATGCTGATCCGTGTGACCGGAGGCGGCCATCAGGTCCGGCAAGGCCAGAAGCGGGATCAGCGCCAGCATGGGAATGACCGCAATGTCCTGGAACAGCAGAACCGCGAAACTGGCCTGTCCGCCATCGCTGCGCATCAGGCCCTTTTCATTGAGCGTCTGGGTGACGATGGCCGTCGATGACAGGGCGAAGATCAAGCCGATCGCCAGCGCGATGGTCCAGGACTGTCCGAGCAGCATCGCCGCTGCCATGACGGCAACAGCAGTTATCGCGACCTGCAGCCCGCCCATCAGGAAGATTTGCGAACGCATGGCCCAAAGCACACGCGGCTGCATTTCCAGCCCGATCAGGAACAGCATCATCACCACGCCGAATTCGGTGAAGTGCTGGAGGGCAACCACATCGACACCGGCCCGGTGCAGCACCGGGCCGATGGCAATGCCTGCAATCAGGTAGCCCAGCACCGACCCGAGCCCGAAGCGCGAGGCCAGCGGAACGGCGATCATTCCGGCCAGGAACAGGGTGAATGTGATGAACATGAATTCCGCGGTCATTGGCGTCCTTTCGGCCTTGTCATCCCGGCACCGGGTGCGTTCCTGTGGTTCAGGCCGCCGTGCTCGGATCGCCGGTTGCCCAGGCGACGCCTTCGCCACGGTCCATCTTCCGTATCGCCGCCATGTCGGCGTCATCAATTTCGAACCCGTCGAGATCGATGTTCTGAAGCATGCGGGCGCGGCTGAGGCTCTTTGGCAGGACAGCATAGCCGTTCTGCACGCCCCAGCGCAGAAGAAACTGCGCTTCGCTCACCCCGTACTTCTTCGCCAAGCCGGTGAAAACGCCGCTGTCGGCTTTCATGGCGTCAGTCTTGGCGCTGGCTTGCCCCTCCTGCGTCCGCCATGTCGAAAGCGGCACAAGGCTTGAATAGGCGATCGGCGCGATTGCGTTTTCAGTCATGCAGGCAATCAAGTCCGGCTTCTGGGACCAGGGGTGGAGTTCGATCTGGTTTGCGTCGGGAGTTTGCAAACCGGCTGCGCGGATTTCTTCCAGATGGGACCGGTTGAAATTGCTGACGCCGATGGCGCGTGCCTTGCCTGCCTTTTGAAGCGCGATCAGCGCGCGCCACTGGTTGAGCCTTTCCGGGCCGCCATAGGGGGCATGGATGAGGTAGAGGTCCAGATAGTCCAGTCCCAGCTTCGCAAGGCTCGCCTCGCATTCGGCAATTGTCTGGTTGAAGGTTTTCGGCGCGTCGCCCCAGGCGCGATTGCCCGGCCAGAGCTTGGTGGTGACGAAGATGTCCTCTCGCGACAGGCCGCTCGACGCGAGGCCCGCCCGGAGGCCGTCTCCGACCGCTTCTTCGTTGCGGTAACCGGATGCCGTATCGATGTGCCGGTAGCCGCAATCGATGGCAGTCTGGACCGCTCTGGGGGCATCTTCGTTGGAGACGAGATAGGTGCCAAATCCGACGGCTGGAATTGTGACGGTCGCGTTGAGGGGAAAGGTGCTGGTCATGAGTGCCATGATCGTCTCCGGTTGCTGGGGAACAGTCATGCCACGCTAGCGGATTGATGGCGGCCGGACCTGCCGGTTCCTTCGAAAAATCTGCCAATTCCTCCGAAAGACAAAAGGAACCGATGGAATTCGCCTGCCCGGATGTTACAAAACGTCCAAGGAAGGGCGAAGCCATGGAATTCACGGAACTGACAGGACCTGCACTTGCCTATGCCGCTTGCGCCGGGGAAAGTGACGATTGCGCGCTGCCAAACCTGACGGTGCTGCGGAAATTCGAGGTCAGCGAATTTGAATCCGTGATCTACAGGCCTGTGGTCTGCCTTGTCCTGCAGGGCGCGAAGGAAACGGCCATCGGAGACCAGTCCGTGACGTTGCGAGCAGGCGATGCACTCATTGTAAGTCACGACCTTCCCGTCAGGTCGCGGATCCTTTCGGCCAGCGCGGACACCCCCTATCTGGCGCTCATCCTCTCGCTGGAACTGGGCCTTGTGCGCAGTCTTCATGAACAGATCAGCGCGACCTGCGACGGCGAAACACCCACGCGTTCGCTGGCGGCCGGGCCGGCGGAGCCCAGGCTCATCGAGGCCGTCGCCCGCTATCTTGCCCTGGCAAGCAATCGCGTGGAAGCCGAGGTACTGGGCCCTGCGATCCTTCGGGAAATCCACTTCCGCCTGCTGATGTCGCCGATTGGCGGCATGTTGCGGGCGCTCCTGTCCATTGACAGCCATGCCAGCCGTGTGGCCCGCGCGATCATGCAGATCAGGCGGAATTTCCGGCAGAACCTGTCGGTCCCGGACCTGGCGCAGTCCGCGGGCATGAGCCAGTCGTCGTTCCACGGACATTTCAAGCAGGTGACCGGCACCACCCCGCTGCAGTACCAGAAGGATTTGCGGATGATTGCCGCACGCGATTTGCTGCGCATCGGTGGCCATAGCGTGGCATCGGCCAGTTTCGAGGTAGGCTACGAAAGCCCGACCCATTTCAGCCGGGACTACCAGCGCAAATTCGGCATGGCGCCCAGCAAGGAAAGTCTTTCGATTTCCGGGCACGCATGAAAGCGAGCCCGCATGCCTCGCAAACGCCTTTCGAACCCTATGCCAAAATGGCTCGTCACAACGTGCCAAGAACCGCCAAGCTCAAGCGCCTGTCTCCAGCTTCTGTGTGCACGGATTGCACAAGCGCTGTTTAATTTAATAATATTAAATCAATAGTATGACCAATCAAACATGGGTGCGATGGCGAAGCGGTTGGCCAATGGGTGCGCAGGTCGTTTATTTTGGCCGCCATGCCACGACACCGCTCCATCTGCAAATCCTGCCGATGCGGCACCGGGTCATTTTGGTGGTGGCTCATTGACACGTATCATGGCGCGCGCGCCCGGTTCCCGTTGAAATCCGCTTGCCCAGCCACGGCCAAGGAGAGGCTTTGCCATGACCACAACAAACCCGGTTCACGTGCTTCCGCTTGCCGAAGTCCGCCGCGCCGATGTTCCGCGCGTCGGCGGCAAGAATGCCTCACTGGGGGAAATGATCGGCGTGCTGGCCGCCCGCGGCATTGCCGTTCCCGCCGGTTTCGCGACCACGGCCGATGCCTTCCGCCATTTCCTGTCGGCCAATGGCCTGAACGAAACGGTCGCGGAAGCCTGCCGTGACTACGAAAGCGGCGCCGTCGCCCTTGCCGAGACCGGCGCGCGGATTCGCGCCGCCATCCTGTCGGGCGCATGGCCCGACGATCTGGCCGCCGCCATCCTGCAAGCCTATGACGGCCTGTGTGCCGCACGTGGCGGAACACAGGTATCGGTGGCAGTCCGCTCCAGCGCGACGGCAGAGGACCTGCCGGATGCCAGCTTTGCCGGCCAGCAGGAGACCTATCTCAACATTTCAGGCCAGGAAGCACTCCTGGACGCCTGCAAGCGTTGCTATGCATCGCTGTTCACGGATCGTGCCATCAGCTACCGCCAGGCCAAGGGGTTCGACCAGCTCGCAGTGGCACTGTCGATCGGCGTCCAGCTCATGGTCCGATCCGACCGCGGCGGGTCCGGCGTCATGTTCTCCATCGACACCGAGACGGGTTTCGACAAGGTCGTCGTGATCAACGCCGCCTGGGGCCTTGGCGAAAACGTCGTCCAGGGCGCGGTGGACCCGGATGAATATGTCGTCTTCAAGCCATTGCTCGACCGCCCGTCGCTTGTCCCGGTCGTTGAGAAGAAGTGCGGCGCCAAGTCGATCAAGATGATCTACGGCAAGGGCACCGAGCCAACGCGCAACGTGCCGACCTCCAAGGTCGAGCGTGCGGCATTCGTGCTGGACGACAGGCAGATCCTCACGCTGGCCCGCTGGGCCGTCACCATCGAGACGCATTACGGCTGCCCGATGGACATGGAATGGGCGCTGGACGGCGAGACCGGGGAGCTTTTCATCGTCCAGGCAAGACCGGAGACCGTGCAGGCGGCGCGCGAACATGGCACGATCAAGGCGCATACCATCGCCAGCCATGGCGCCACCCTTACGAAAGGCCTGAGCATCGGCGACTCCGTGGTTGCCGGACCGGTCTGCCTGATCGAAAGCGCCGCCGACATCGCCGATTTCGTCGATGGCTCGATTCTCGTCACCGGCATCACCGATCCCGACTGGGTGCCGGTCATGAAACGGGCCGCCGGTATCATCACCGACCATGGCGGGCGCACGTCGCATGCCGCCATCGTCAGCCGCGAGCTTGGCCTGCCCGCCATCGTGGGCACCGGCAATGCAACCGCCATTCTCCATTCCGGACAGGATGTGACGATTTCCTGCGCCGAGGGCGACGAGGGCTTCGTCTACGAGGGAACCGCGGACTATTCGGAAGCGACCCTGCAACTGGAAGACATCCCGAAAACCCGCACCCGGGTCATGCTCAACATGGCAAATCCGGCAGCCGCCTTCCGCTGGAACCAGTTGCCCGCCGGCGGCGTCGGCCTTGCGCGCATGGAATTCGTGATCTCGAACCATATCCGCGTGCACCCCATGGCGCTGCTGCGGTTCGACGCGCTGGAAAGCGGGGCGGACAAGGCCGAGATCGCCGCACTGACCGAAGGATATGAGGACAAGGCGGAATTTTTCGTCGAGCGGCTTGCCCGGGGTCTTTCACGCATCGCGGCAACCGTTTACCCGGACCCGGTTATCGTGCGTATGAGCGACTTCAAGACCAACGAATATGCGGGCCTGCTGGGCGGGCGCCAGTTCGAGCCGGTCGAGGAAAACCCCATGATCGGTTTCCGTGGCGCTTCGCGCTACTATTCCGCGCAGTATCGCGACGGCTTCGCGCTTGAATGCCAGGCAATCCGGCGGCTGCGTGAGGACATGGGTTTTGACAATGTCATTGTCATGATACCCTTCTGCCGCTCGACCGCCGAGGCCGACCGGGTGCTGGACGTGATGGCCGAAAACGGGCTCAGGCGCGGGGAAAACGGCCTGAAGATCTACGTGATGTGCGAAATCCCGGCCAATGTGGTGCTCGCCGGGGCTTTTGCCCGCCGCTTCGACGGTTTTTCGATCGGTTCGAACGATCTCACCCAGCTCACCCTTGGCGTTGACCGCGATTCCGAATTGCTGTCGGACCTGTTTGACGAGCAGGACGAGGCGGTCAAATGGATGATTTCCAATGTCATTCGTGAGGCCCATGCCGCCGGTGCCAAGGTCGGACTGTGCGGTCAGGCCCCAAGCGACCACCCGCAATTCGCCCGTTTTCTGGTGGAATGCGGCATCGATTCCATTTCCGTGACGCCCGACAGCTTCATCCGCGTCAAGGAACAGGTTGCGGCCGCCGAAGAGGCAGGCTGACGCCGACGCCGGCGAACGTCGGCTGCGCAACCGGGCCGCCACCACGGGATGTGCCCCTCATCCCGGGCAGCGGCCCGGCGCCGGGGGCTTCCTATTGGCCTTTTCGGCCAGCCATGACGCCGATCGTCTCCAGCGCAATGGAAAGGTCCGTTTTCAGCCATGTCCACAGTGAATCGATGCGCAGCGCATAGGCATGGTCCCAGCCCACCTTGGATCGGACGTCCTCGATGCTTTCGTCATAGCCCTGGCGCACCTGCGCAAGCCCGGTCACGCCGGGAAGGATGCCGTAGGTCCGCTCCACATAGAGCGGAATACTGGTCTCCAGCCGGCCGAAGAACACCGGCCTTTCCGGCCTCGGCCCGATCAGCGACATGTCGCCACGCAACACGTTGATCGCTTGCGGCAACTCATCCAGCCGCGTGCGGCGCAGGAAGCGGCCGACTCGTGTGACGCGCGGATCGCCCTTCGAGGCCCAGGCCGCGCCGTGGCGTTCGGCATCCTGGCGCATGGTGCGGAACTTGATGAGTTCGAAAAGGTCGGTGCGGTCCGGCAAGGCCCGCCCCACGCGCAACTGGCGATAGAAGACCGGCCCCGGGCTTTCCAGCCGGATGGCAATCGCCACCGGCACATAGGCGATGACCAGAAGCAGCAGCAGCACCATGCCTCCGGCAAGGTCGAAGGCGCGTTTGGCCATGCGCACCGATGCCGGTAGTGTGTGCTCCTCCCCCCACTTTTTTTTCGTCCACTGCCCGCGAATGTCGAACTGGCCCAGCATCCACAACAGGGCGCCGAAACCATTTGCCGCATAGCCGGCCAGCAGGGTCGCCGCCAGCGTCTGCAGCCGCGAGCGGCTGTGGTCGGCCACAGCCAGCCCGGACAGGGCAAAGAGGAGGCCGAGCCAGGCCAGGGCGGCGGGCGCGATCCATGCGGCCGAACGCAAGGCCAGCAGCGTCACGCTGGCAAGGGCAGCCAGCAGAAGGAAAGGCATCACCGCCCGCAGCCCCTTGCCGGACAGGAACGCATAGGCCAGGCCGGGGCGGCGCGGATCGGCCAGGCGCATCAGGCGTATGGCCTGTTGCAGGTTGCCGGCGCCGATACGCACCCGCCGCGCGAATTCCTGCCCCGGACGAGTCCGCTCGCGCTCCGAAATGGCGATGCCGGCATCGAGCACACCGCGATAGCCCCGGGCAACGATCTCCATGGGCAGGATGAAATCGTCATTGATCGTTCCCTCCGGCAGCGGCTTGAAGGCCTCGCGCCGGAAGACATGAAAGGCCCCGGAAAAGCCGAGTGGCGAGCCAAGCGCGGCCTCACCGAGACGAAGGCGGTTCTGGAAGGCCCAGTAGCGTCTTTCGCCCGGCGTGCCGTTTTCCGCGCAATCGTAAAGGCCGCCCGCCACGCCGACCCGTTCGTCCGAGAATGCCGCCGCCATGCGCCTGAGCGTATCGGCGGGCAGGCTGGCGGATGCATCCGTCAGCGCCACGACCGGCGTATCGGCGGCTGCGACGGCGTCGTTGATGACAGCGATCTTGCCCCGGTTGACCGGATGGGCATGCACCCGGGCATCGATGCCTTTGGCAAGCAACACGCCAAGTCTCTCGCCAGCAATGGCAGGCGTCCCGTCCGTGGAGCCGTCGCAGTGGATGCGCACATGCAGACGGTCTGCCGGATAGTCCAGCCCCGCGAGGTTCTCCAGCTTCGCTGCGATGGTCCGAGCCTCCTGGTAGGCCGCGACGATGACCGTGACATGAGGCAGTTCGCGGACTTCACTGCATTGCACCGGCGCGCGGCGGGACAGCGCCAGCAGGCTGAGCGGATAGGTGACGTGATGGTGGAGCGCTGCAAGGGCGCTTGTCCAGAACAGGGTTTCAAGCATGAAGGGTCTCCAGCGAGAGATAGGCTTCCCTGGTCTTGCCCAGGGACAGGTTGGTCTGGATGAAGAAACGCGGATTGCCGCGCAGCGGTTGATCGAGCGCTTTCGCAAGCGCATCCGCCAGTCTTTCCGGATGGCCGTCCTCGATCCGCATGGCAGTGCCCGAAGCCGGGCAAAGCCCGTCGCGAACGCCGCCGACGTCGCTGGCGATCACCGGCACGCCACAGGCCTGGGCCTCCAGGATCGACAGCGGCATGCCTTCGAAACGTGAGGGCAGGCAGTAGAGGTCGAGTGCAGGATAGATGTCGGCGGCCTGGTCCGTGCGTCCGGGCAGCAGCACGCGCCCTTCCAGCCCGAGCGCCGCTATGCGCGCATTCAGGGTATCGCGCTGACTGCCTTCGCCCCAGATCGCAACCAGCACATCCGGCGGCAGGAATCGTGCCGCCTCCACTAGCCGGTCGAACCCCTTGACATGCTCCAGCCGGCCGACGGCGCCGATGATGCGCTTGCCGGCGGGAAGGCCGAGCCGCCGGCGCGCCGCTTCCCGGATATCCGGACGGAAGACAGTGCAATCCACCCCGTTGGGGATCACGCGGAACGGAAGCCCCGTGCGCTCTGCCGCCGCCTTCGCGACGACGCCCGAAACCGCCACGCGGTCCGGGCGCCATGCCCGCAATGCCAGGGCTGTCATCCGTCTGCGCCGCCGGTCACCCAGATGCCAGGCGTCATGCTCGACATGCGAATAGGACCGGATTCCGGCCAGCCGCGCCGCGGCACCGCCATAGAGCAGCGGCCCGGCATGGTGCGTCACGACGCTGGTGGCGCCCAGCGCCCGAAGACGGCGCGCCATGCGCTGCACCAGCAGCGGGCGCAGGCCAGGCGCCTTGTCAAAGGCCGTCAGGCGATCGGCGGACTTGGTCACCTTCGGCCATGCACTGCAAAGCGAAGCGACCGTTCCTTCCAGGCTGAAGATATGGATTCCGGGTGTCTCGGCCAGCGCGAGCACCAATTGCTCGATACCGCCGGGCGCCAGCCTCTGTACGATGTGAACTTGCATCAATGTGCATACCCTTGCGTGTGAACCATGAAGGCCTGTTTGCAAGAGGCGTGCCGGTGCACAGGGCGGCAGAAACGGGCCTTTTTGACGCAAAACGCGAAATCCCTCACCCATACGCGGTCGCAGATTGCAAAATACCTGCCCCATTTGCGCGGCCGCGCCCACTCCCGCAAGGGTTGTCGAGATGGCACGCCTCTTGCTCGGCTCTGGCGGGGGAAACAAGGAGCACTGCCATGACCAAGACCATCACAATGAGCGGAGACCTGGATGCAGCCAGGATAACGGTCCTCCGGCCTGAGATTGACGCCATTGCCGCCGGCGACAGCGATGTGACGATCGACATGAGCCAATGCCGGTTCATCGATTCGTCCGGCGTCGGCGCCATTGTCTTTCTGCACAAGCGCATGCGTTCACGCGGCTACCGCGTCCGGCTTTCGAATCTTCATGGCCAGCCGCTCAAGCTGCTGCGCCATCTGGGCATTGCCGGCCTGCTTTCGGCTGACGACCGGAGCGCAGCGTAAAGGCCATGCGCGCTGTTCTCCCTCTCACGCTGGCTATCCTGTCATCCGGACTGACCGCCTGTGTCCATCCGTGGCCGCCGGCGGCGCGTGGCGGTCTTGCCGGCGGGCCGGCGCCGACACCGGAAATGGCAGGCGTCGCCACCGCACTCGACCGTGCGGCGGTGACGGGCGCCTTGCACCCGGCAGAGGCGTTTTCCGCCCGCCAGCGCCTCGACCTTGCCGGCCGTGAATACCGCGCCGGGCTTGCAGCCGATGCCGAAGCGGGCCTGCTCGATGTTTCCGTGAAACTTGGCGGCAGCGATATCGCCACCGCCGCAGGGCGCAAGACCTGCCTGAAGGCGCCATGTACCTGACCGGAGCCCCACGATGACAATCCCGCCGATCATCCGCCTGTTGCTCACGCTTGCCGTTCTGGCTGTGGTTTCGCCTGCCGCGCGGGCAGATGACAACGACCCGATCCGCATTGGTGACACGCTGGCCTTGCTGCTGCCCGGCGAGGCAACGCTGACCGGCGACTTTGCCGTCGACCGCAAGGGCGCCATCACGCTACCGGAAATAGGTCCGGTCGCTGTCGCCGGGTTGCCGCTGGAAGAGGCGGCCACGCTGGTGCGCCGGAAGCTGTCCCTCGCCTTTCGCGATATTGCGCGGCTGACGATGCGGCTGAAGGAGCGCAAGCTCTTCGTTGCCGTGGCCGGTCAGGTGGAAAAGCCCGGCACGCAGGAATTGCCGGGCGATGCCACGGTCGAAGTGGCGATTGCGGAGGCCGGCGGCATCAAGGCCGGGGCGCAGCTCGACAAGCTGAAACTCATTCGCGGCGACAGGGAAATCGTCTTCAATTACAAGCAATACCTGGATACGGGCGATCTGGACATCCTGCCGGCGCTTCAGCCCCTCGATATCGTTTTCGTTCCGATTTCCCCCCTCACCGGCAATGTGCAGATCGATTTCGACGCCGAAACGCTTTCGCGCGCAGGCGACGGCGCCGACGCCGGCGGTTCGGTGCGCATCTTCGGTGAGGTCCAGAAGCCGGCCCAGTTTGCCTTCAAGGACAACATGTCGCTGGTCGATCTGATCATGCGCGCCGGTGGCGTGACCCGCTATGCAGCCGTGGAGCAGATTCGCGTCATCACCGACAAGGGTCCCGTGCTGTTCAACCTGCAAGCCTATCTCGACAGCGGCGATGCCTCGCTGATGCCGGCCCTCGAACCCGGCGCCACGGTGTTCGTGCCGATCCTGGCCGACCAGATCAAACGCGGCAAGCACACCGTCTACATCATGGGCGAAGTGGCCAAGCCCGGCGCGTTCGAGGCCCAGAAGGGAACGACCTTCATCGATATCCTCGCCAACGCCGGCGGCCCCACCCGTTTCGCCGAGACCCGTCAGATCCGCGTCATCCGCGCTGGCGGCAATGTCGAGATGTTCGACCTGGTCGCCTTCACCGAAGGCAAGATAGCCGAAATCCCCCTCGTCCAGCCCGGAGACGCCATTCTCGTGCCGGAGAAGACCGAAACGCAGGAGCCTTCCTGGACCCGGCTGCCGCCGACCCGTTCGGTTCAGGTCATGGGCGCTGTCACCAAGCCGGGCCGTTATGAATGGGCGGACGAGATGAGCCTGTTCGACCTCATCGGCCATGCCGGCGGCCCCACGGCGAAAGGCGACCTCGCCGCCATCCAGATCGTCAAGCGCGCCAATGGCAAGGCGGAAACGGAGATTTTCAACATGAAGGCCTATCTGGACAATGGCGGCAGCGAGGCAGCCGTCCCGCTGATCCGTGCCGGCTATGTGGTCGTCGTGCCGGAACTCCCCGTCGATCCCAATGACAACAAGTCGCTTTGGGTGCGACAGGATGCCGACCGCTCCATCTATGTCATGGGAGCGGTCGGATCGCCGGGACGCTATGCGTTCGATCCTTCCTTCGGCTTTCTGGACATCCTGTCCGCAGCCGACGGGCCGACCGAAAACGCAGACCTGCGGCGCATCCGCGTCTCGCTGCGCGGCCAGGGCGATGCCGATCCGATCCGCGTCGACCTGCTGCGCTACATGGAAACCGGTGACGAGCGGGTTCTGCCGCACCTGCAACCGGGCGACATGATCTATGTGCCCGGCCATGACCGGACATGGACCGAGATCGAGACGGCGGAAACGGTGCGCGTTCTGGGCGCGGTGGCCAAGCCCGGCCGCTACACGTTCACCGCCCGGATGAACATACTCGACTTGCTGGCCCAGGCCGGCGGCCCCACCGACAGCGCCCTGCAGGACAGGATCGTGGTGGTCAACATGGGCAAGGAAAACAAGGCCTTTCATTTCGATCTTGAAGCTTTCAGCCGGACCGCAGACACCACGCGCTTGCCCCTGGTTCGCCCTGGTGACACGGTCTATGTGCCAGACAAGACACAGAGCCACTGGGCCCGGGTGATGAGCACGGTCAAGGATGCCGCGCAAATCGTCGCGCTCGTGGCCGCTGTCGCTGCCCTGTGAGGTTGCCATGATTTCCAAATCACGACATCTGGCCGCTCAAAGGGCCTATTCCGCCACACTGGGGCGGGGCGCACACACCCTCGCCGTCACCGGTTCCCAGCCCGATGCCGGCTCCACGGACCTGGCCTTCGACATCGCTGCCGCCGGCGCCGGGTTCGGAAAGCGTGTGCTCCTGGTCCGCGCCCATCTCACCGGCGCGGACATGGCCCGCCAAGCCGATATCGGCATCGGCCTGGAAGATGTCCGCGCGGCCAGCCAGCCGGCCGCCAACATGCTGTGGACCATCGACGTGCCGGCCGGAACCAGCCTGCATGCGCTTCTCAACGACGGCCAGGGCCTGCCCGCCGCCTCGGCGCAATGGCTGGCTTTCTTCGATTCCATCGTCTTCGACTGTCCACCCTTCGAGGCGCACCAGCCGGCCCTCTATACCCCGATGACCGCATCGGCCGCCGAAGCCCTCCTGCTGGTCACCATGCCCGGCGCCATGGCGCGCGGCGGCATGGAGGAAGTGCTCAAGTGGCTCACCGAATCCGGCGCGGTGGTTTCAGCCCTGGTCCTGAACGACAGGCTGAACCCGACGCTGGCCCAGGAAATGATCCGTGAAGCCAACCGCCTGCGGCGCGTGGCACCCGCCCTTGTGCGCTACATCACCCGCAAGGTGGAAGGCTGGCCCGCGCTCAACATGCACCAGTGAGGTCCGACGATGATCCTGCACTATCTTGATGCCCGCTATGTCGGCGGCATTGAAACCCATGTCGAAACCATTGTCGCCGCGCAGCGCGCCGAAGGGCTCGACGCCCGTATCCTGCTCCATGCCGTCTACTCCGAAAGCCCCGCCCATGCGCGGTTTCGTGCGGCGGGACTGCCGATTGCCGTTGCCGCGGATTTCGTCGGCCTGTGCCGCCTGTTGCGGATCATGCGCCCGGACATGGTGCATACCCATGGCTACAAGGCCGGCATTCTCGGGCGGATCGCGGCCCGGCTGGTCCACGTTCCCGTCGTCTCCACCTTTCATGCCGGCGAACGCGCGCGCGGTGCGGTGGGCGTTTACCAGTGGATCGACGAGAAGACCGCGTTCCTGGGCGGCCGGCTCGCCGTCTCTCGCGACATCGCCTGCGCCCTACCCTGGTCGGCCACCGTGATCCGCAATTTCGTGAACCCCGCAGCGCGGCCGCGAACGGAACCCGCGACGCCGGTTTTCCTGTTTGCAGGACGTCTTTCGCGGGAAAAGGGTCCGGACCTGTTCCTCAAGCTGGCGAACATGCGCGCCCGGTCCGGCGAATGGCGGCTGCTGGGTGACGGACCGATGCGCGAGGAACTCGTCCTGTCGCTGAACAGCCCGGCCGTCCTGGAGGGTTTCGCGATCAACATCACACCCTGGCTCGAACGCACAACAGCCCTCGTCATGACGAGCCGCAAGGAAGGCCTGCCAATGGCTGCGCTTGAGGCCATGGGACTGGGCGTGCCGGTCATAGCGCCGGCCGTGGGTGCATTGCCCGATCTCGTGCGCCATGGTGTGAACGGTTATCTCTATCCGCCGGGCGACATGGAGGAAGCCGCCGCATGCATCGACCGCCTGATGGCATCCGGCCCGGCCGCGCGTTCGGCCATGGGAGAGGCCGCGATCGCCACGATTCGCGCGGCTTATTCCCCGCAAACGGCCATGCCGGCGATTTTCGCCGCCTATCGCCGCGCCGGCTACAGGCCGCATCCGGCTGTCTGAGCGAATGCGCCGTCGCGGCGCGGAAATTCATCCGGCGCCTTCGATCAGGACGAACGTCCAGTCGTCCTGCGGCCGGGCGCCGAATGTCTTCAACGCTTCCGCCTCGATGGCATCGGCTGCCGCTTCGAGCGGCAAGGCGGACGATTGGCGGATGACCCGCAACAGCGTCTCTGGCATGCCCTCCAGCGTGTCGCTGCTGGCAGGTGCAAGTCCATCCGTCGCCAGAAACAGCCGTTCCCCGTCCTGGAGCCGAAGTGACCGGGCCCGCGCGCTGCATTCCGAAGTCAGTCCGGGCATCAATCCCTGCAAGGGGAAGGATCGTGCCGTATTGCCTGCCAGCAGAAGCGGGGCCGGATGCCCGCCCGAGGCCAGTTCCAGAACGCCAGCGCCGGGGAGATCGACAACCAGCACGGTGGCGATAAGCTGGCTGACCGCCGGGCTGGCGAGAATTGCCCCCGACAGATCGTCGAGACAGGCATCCGGGCCCGCCCACCGGTCTTGCGCCTGCCCGGCCAGCAAGCCGCCGAGCATGGCGGCCTGCAAACGGGCCGGCATGCCGTGGCCCATGCAATCGGCCATCACGAAGCGCCGCCTTTCACCGGTCCCGGTTCCACCGCCAAGATCGATGAAGGCATCGCCGCCGCCAGCCGTTGCCACCGCGGCGCGTGCCAACAGGCGCAGTCCGCCTGCCTCAACCGGCTTTGCAGCCGCGATACCCGGCGCCACGTCGGCCGTGAAGCGGCGGACTGCGCGAAGCGCATGGCTGCGATGGGCCGCCACAGCCTCGGCCGCCCGTTCGCGCAGTTCGAGCGGCCGTACCGGTTTCGCCA
>JACKJV010000002.1 GCA_020637775.1 Brucellaceae bacterium
TCATCAACCTGCGAACCGCGCTGGCGCAGGACGGGCCGATCACCATCGGCGTCGTCACGCCACTGAGCGGCCCGGCGCAGCTCATCGGCAATTTCGTTCGCCATGGCGCCGAGATCGGGGTCAAGCATGTCAATGCGCGCGGCGGGGTCAACGGGCGCGAGCTGGCCGTGGAGTTCCGCGATTCCAAGGCGAACCCGAACGACGCGTCGGTTGCCGCGCGCGAACTGATCGGTGCGGGCGTCAATCTTCAGCTTGGCACGATTTCCAGTGCCGTGGCGCTGGCCATGGGGCCGCTGCTGCAAAGCGAGGGCGGCGTGGTGCTGACCTCCGGTGCGGGCACGGAAAAGCTGAACCATGAGAACTACAACCCGCATGTCTTCCGCGTCGGCGACAGCCCGGTCAGCCGCAATGCCGGCCTTGTCCGCCACATCGTGAAGTCCCGGCCCGAGATCCGCAAATGGGGCGGTATCATTCCCGACCATGAATATGGCCGCACGACCTGGAAGATTTTCGAGGCGACCATGCGCAAGGCCATGCCGGAACTGACCGGCGAGGAAGCCGTGATCGCCGAGCCGATCCTGGTTCCCTACGGTTCGGGCGACTATCGCAACTACATCACGCAGGCCATGCGCCTGGATGTCGAGGGCATCTACACCTCCGTCTATGGCGGCGATGCGGTGACCCTCTACCAGCAGGCCAAGCCGTTCGGCCTGTTCGACAAGATCGACGTGCTGCTCGATTCGGCAAACGAGTTCCTCGTCGCCACGGCGATGAAGGGCGAAATGCCGGCGCTGTGGAGCGGCTTCCACTGGTACTATGAGGCCAACAAGGGCAACCCGCTCTCCGACCAGCTCTATGCCGACTATGTCGAGCGCACCGGCGACAATTACCCGATGGGATGGGCAGCCGAAGCCCATGCCGGAATCATGGCCTATGCCGGCGCCATCGAGAAGGCGGGCAGCACCGAAACCACCGATGTGATCGCCGGGCTGAAGGGGCTGGAATTCGACAGTGCGACCGGCATGCGGCGCATCCGCGCCGAGGACAACCAGGCGGTCAAGAATGCCGAACTGGCTTACATCGAGCCCTCGGATTCCGCACCGGACGGCTTCGCTGTCACCGACTATGTCTCGCTTCCCGGCGAGGAGGTGATCGAGCCGGCCAATCCGGGCAAGCCGCTGGATACCTCGATCCTCTGACGATCCTCCCGAGGCGCCGGGCGGGAAATGGGTCCCGCCCGGCATTCAACCGGAGCACGCACCAATGGTCGATATCGGCTTGACCGTCTTCAACGGGCTTGCCTGGGGCATGGCGACGTTTCTCGTCGCGGCCGGGCTGACGCTCATCTTCGGGATCCTTCACATCCTGAACTTCGCCCATGGCGGCTTCTTCATGATCGGCGCCTACGTCGCCTATTCGGTCATGCTGGCCTTCGGCGGTTCGTTGCCGCTCTGGCTCTACCTGGTGGCGGCAATCGCGGCCGGGCTGGCTGTCGGCCTGATGGGCTGGGGCGTCGACAAGCTGATCCTGCGGCGCCTGCGCGATGTCGAGGACGCCTATTCCCTGATCGCCACCTACGCACTTCTTCTCGTCTGTGTCGGCGCCGTGCAATTGATCTGGGGGCTGAACTACCTCTCCGTCATGCCGCCGCCCGCGCTCAATTCCGTGGTTTTCCTGGGCGACATGTTCATGCCCACCTACACGATCTTCATCATCGTGTGCGGCATTCTCGCCTTCATCGCGCTCGAAATCTTCATTTCGCATACCCAGATGGGCCGCCTGATCCGTGTCGTTGCCGCCGATCCCTGGATGGCGAAACTGCTCGGCCTCAATGTCCGGCGCATCTATCTCATCACCGTCGTGTTCAGTTTCGCGCTGGCCGGGCTTGCCGGCGGCCTGCTGATGGCCAACCAGAGCCTTTCGCCGGAGCTGGGCGGCATCTTCCTGTTACAGGCTTTCGGTGTGGTCATCGTCGGCGGCATGGGCTCGATCCGCGGCGCCTTCATCGCCGCCATCCTCCTCGGCATGATCGAGAGCTTCGGAACCTTCTTCTTCCCGCAATATCCGGGCATCTACTTCCTGATCGCGCTGGCCGTCATCCTGCTGGTCAAGCCGGAAGGCATCATGGGCAAGGAGCAGACGGCATGATCGACTATCGCAGGCGCATGCGGGTCAACCTCGCCATTGCCGCCACGGGCCTGGCCCTGTTCGCCGTCTTTCCGCTTTTCGCCAACAGCGGGCTTGTCTTCCTGGCGGGGCTGGTCGCCATCAACATCGTCTTCGGCCTGTCCTGGAACCTGCTGTTTTCCGGCGTCGGCCTGTTGAGCTTCGGCCATGCCATGTTCTTTGCCGGCGGCGCCTATGCCATGGCGGTGCTGTCGCTGCGCGTGCCCGAATTGCCTTTCGTGCTGGGCCTTTTCCTCGGTGCGCTGACCGGCGGTCTGATCGCGCTGGTTTTCGGCTTCATCGCGCTGCGCCGGGCCAGCGGCGTCTATTTCGCCGTTCTGACGCTGGCCTTTTCCGAACTCATCCACATCTTCATCACCAAGACCACGTTTCTCGGCCGGAACGACGGGCTTGTCGGCATTCCAAGACCGGTGATCGACCTCGGCATTGCCAGCATCGACCTCACCAGCGCGGGCGCATATTACTATTTCATCATTCTCGCCATGGCAGCCGTGGCCTTCGCACTCTGGGCATTCCAGAATTCGCCGGCCGGGCGGCTGATCCGGGCGATCAAGCAGGATCCGGTCCGCACAGCCTTTCTGGGCACCGATATACGCTCGTGGCAGCTCACCGCCTTCGTGCTGTCCGGCTCGATCGCGGCATTTTGCGGTGCCGTCATGGTGCCTTTCGCCCAGATCGCTTCGCCTGAAATCGCCTACTGGACAATCTCGACCGAACCCATCCTGTTCACGCTGCTGGGCGGCGCCGGGCATTTCTGGGGCCCGGCTGTCGGGGCCATCCTGTTTGGCGCCATCGATTACGGCACGCGGGCCATGTACGGCCTGTCCGAGATCACTGTCGGTGTGCTGCTCCTGGGCGTGGTCCTGCTGATGCCGGGCGGATTGCTGGGCTTCCTGCACGCCCGCCGCGCCGCTGCCCGCCGGTCGGGCCTTGCTGCAAGCGATGTCTCCATGGACAAGGCGGAGAAAGCGACATGACCCGGTTGATGGTGGCCAAGGGCATTCACAAATCCTATGGGCGCGTACGCGTGCTGGAGGATGTGGACTTCGACCTTGAGGAGGGGGAGGCGCATGTCGTCATCGGTCCCAACGGTGCCGGCAAGACGACGCTCTTCCGTTGCCTGAGCGGTGAATCGCGCATCAATGGCGGCACGATCACGCTGGGCGGCCGGGACATCACCGCGCTGGACGGATGGCAGCGGGTGAAACTCGGCATTGGCCGCTCGTTTCAGGTTGCACGGATCTTCCCCGACATGTCCGCTTTCGAAAACCTCATCGTCGCCATCGAAACGCGCGAACGGGTCGACAAGGGGCTGAAATCGACCTTCGGCCTTGTCGCGCCGCGCCGTGAGGTGCGCGAGGAGGCTGAGCGCCTGGTTGTCGAACTGGGCCTGGAGGGCCGCCTCGACGAGCCGGCCAGCACGCTTTCCCATGGCGACAAGAAGCGGCTTGAACTGGCCATGAGCCTGGCCTTGAAGCCGAAACTGCTCATGCTGGACGAGCCGACCGCCGGCATGTCGCCGTCCGACCGCGCGGAGGCTGTGCGGCTCATTTCGCAGGTGCGCGAACGCTACCGCCTGACGCTGCTGCTCACCGAACACGACATGGAAGTGGTTTTCGGTCTGGCAACACGGCTGACCGTCCTTCACCATGGCGCCATCATCGCGTCGGGCGAGCCGCACGCCGTGCGCGCCGAACCTCGCGTCCGGGAGGTCTATCTTGGCCACCACTGAACCATTGCTCTCCGTATCCGGCCTCAACGCCTACTATGGCGGCAGCCATATCATCCAGGATGCGGCCTTTTCCGTCGGCACGGGCGAAAGCGTTGCGCTGCTCGGCCGCAACGGCGCGGGCAAGACGACGCTGATGAAGAGCCTGCTCGATGCCGGCCCGCGCGTGCAGGGCGAAATCGTCTTCGGCGGCACCGACATGGCCGGCATTCCCACCGACGAGCGCAGCCGGCGCGGGCTGATGCTGGTACCCGAAGACCGGCGCATCTATCCCAATATCACGGTTGGCGAGAACATCGAGCTTGGCCGCCATGCGGCCGCCGCGGGCAAGGCGCTTTCGCTCAATGACATCTTTGCCCTGTTCCCGTTGATCGAACCGCTGAAGGACCGCGCCGGCTACCAGTTGAGCGGCGGGCAGCAGCAATTGGTCGCAGTGGCACGCGGCCTTCTCGGCGCGCCGCGCCTGCTGCTCCTCGATGAGCCGGTGGAGGGGCTGGCCCCTGTCGTCGTGCAGGACATGGCCGGGCATATCCGGCGGATCCGGGAGACGCAGGATCTCTCCCTGCTCATTTCCGAACAGAACCTGTCCTTCGCCCGGGCCTGTACCGACCGGGTTGTGCTGATCGATACGGGGCGTATCGTCTACGATGGAACGTGGGAGGATTTCGATGCCGATCCGGGGCTCAAGGAGCGCTACCTTGCCGTCTGAGACAACCGACATGCAGCCGGCGCCCTGGCCGCTGCGCTTCGAGCCGGGTGAACGCGAGGCCCGCAAGGCCGCGGGCGAATGGCTGGGAACGAACCTGGCGAATGCGGCGCGCACCATGGCCCATGAGAAGCCGGAGACGATCGCCATTTCCGACGGGATGCAGGCGCTCGACTATGCGACGCTCTACCGGCGGGCGACCGACCTGGCGCGCGGCCTGCGTGAACTGGGTGTCGAGCCGGGCGATACGGTCAGCTTCCAGCTTCCCAACTGGAGCGAGGCGAGCATTCTCAACCTGGCCTGCGCGCTCGCCGGTTTCGTCATCAATCCGGTCATACCGATCTACCGGCAGGCGGAACTGGCCTTCATCCTGAACGACTGCCGGGCGCGCATCGCCTTCATTCCCGACAGCATCCGTTCCACCGACTACAAGGCCATGTATGGCGAATTGCGCGCGCGTCTTCCGGGCCTGCGGCATGTCGCCACCGTGCGCGGCAGCGGCGATCTGACCTTCGAGGCCATCGAGGCGCGCGGACGCGAAAGCACGCTCGCCCTCGAACCGGCCGACCCCGACAGCGCCAAGCTGATCATCTACACCTCCGGGACGACCGGGCAGCCGAAAGGCGTGATCTACAGCCACAACCAGGCGCGCCGGCCGCTCTGGGCCAGCGTCGAGACATGGGGCCTTCAACCGGGCGACCGGCTGCTCATGCCCAGCCCCGTGACTCACGTCACCGGCTATGCCTACGGCCTCGAAATGCCCTTCCATTTCGGCACCCGGACCATGCTGATGGAGCGCTGGGACGGCGCCGAAGCTGTCCGCCTCGTCGATGAGCACGGCATCAGTTTCATGATCGGGGCCACGCCTTTCCTGTCCGAACTGGTCGCCGGTGCCGAGAAGGCCGGAACGCGGCTGGAATCGCTGCGCATCTTCGCCTGCGGCGGTGCCGCCGTGCCTCCGGCCCTGATCGACCGCGCCAACAGGCATTTCGCCAATTGCCGGTCCTTCCGCGTCTTCGGCAGTTCCGAATGCCCGATGGTCACGCAAGGCTGCATGGAAGACATGACACTGGCGGCGCGCAGCGACGGGCGCGTGACCGACTGGGACGTGCGCGTCGTGGATGACGAGGGCAGGGCGGTTGCGCCTGGCAGCGAGGGCGAGATCCTGGCCAGGGGGCCTTCCCTCTTCCGTGGCTATACCGACCGGCAGGCGACCGACGAGGCGTTCGATCCGCAGGGCTATTTCCATACCGGTGATCTGGGCACTGTCACCGCCGACGGTGTCCTCACCATCACCGGGCGCAAGAAGGACATCATCATTCGTGGCGGCGAGAACCTGAGCGCCAAGGAGATCGAGGACGCCCTGCACACCCATCCCGCCATTCGCGAAGCGGCCGTGGTCTCGATGCCGCATCCGCGCCTGGGCGAGGGTGTCTGCGCCTATCTGATCCCTGCCGCGGGCGACGGGCGGCCGGATGCCGGCGCCCTGACTGCCTTTCTGCTGGAGGCTGGCCTGGCGCGTCAGAAATGCCCCGACCGCATCGAATATGTCGATGATCTGCCGCGCACGGCGTCAGGCAAGGTGCAGAAACACATCCTTCGCGACCGGATCCGTTCGACCATGGCATCAGAGGCGGGGGCTTGATCCCGGCGCCGCAATGTCGGATGCCTGCGCGCGGGGCGCCGGGCCTGTGTCCGGCGCGGTAGCGGCAGGGAGGACGCGATGGCGAAACGAGCGGAAAAGGCGCAGGCCAACCGGCAGGCAATTCTGGATGCCGCCGCCGTCGTGGTCGGCCGGCACGGCTACGGCAAGGCCTCCATCGCGCGCATCGCCGAGGAGGCCGGCGTAGCCCACGGCCTGATCTATCTTTACTTCAAGAACCAGCAGGATCTGTTCGACCAGTTGCTGCCCCATGTCGGCGAGGCCATGCTGCGCTTCATCGCGCAAGCCACGCTGCATGCCCGCACGCTGGCCGACCGCGAGCGCGATGGCCTTGAAGCCAACTTCGCCTATCTGCGCCAGCATCCGGCCCTGCACCGCATCCTCAACGAAGCGGCCTTTTTCGCGCCGGCCGCGCACCAGCAATATCTGCGGCGCATGGCGGGCGGCTATACGCGGTCGCTGCAGCGCGGCTGGTCGGCCGGTGAGGTTGACGGCTATGACGAGAGCGAGCTGGAAGTGCTGGCCTACATGATCATCGGCGCCCGCGAATACCTGCTGGAGCGCTACGCCGTGAGCGGAAGCGAGATCAACGACCTGCCGGACCACGTCAAGAAGACCTATCTGCGCGTCGTCGCGCGCAGCCTTGGCATCGACGAGGAACGAATGATGACGGGCATGCCGGAGGCGCAGCAGACCGGCTGATGGAGGAAGGAATGGCCGCAAGCGCATTGACCCCGCACCGCAGCACGCAGGCGGCCGGTCACTGGTCCGTGGATTTCACTGTTCCGGACCTGCTGCGGCATCAGGCCGAACGGCGCGGCGAGGCGCTGGCCTTGTCCGCCGCCGCACAGGGCGGAAGGCGCGAACGCCTGACCTACGCGCAATTGCACGGGCGCATGGGCTCAAGTGCCGCGACGCTGGCGGCCGCCGGGCTCCGGCGCGGTGACCGCCTTGCGATATATCTGGACAATGACCGCGCGCTGGAATGCTATCTGGCCGCATTGGGTGCGCTGGCGCTGGGCGCGGTAGCGGTCCCGTTGAACACGCGCAGCGCGGATGAGGAACTGCGCCACGCCATCTCGTTGACCGAACCGCGTTTCGTTGTCTGCGATGAAGAGGGGCGCCAACGCCTCGCCGCTGCACTCGCGTCCTCTGCCCCCGCCTTCGTTTCTTCGCAGGCCCTGGCAGAAGCGCAAGCCGGCGCGGGTGATTTCCGGCCCGCGCCGGTCTCGCCCGACGATCTCGGCTGCCTGCTCTTCACCTCGGGCACCACCGCACTGTCCAAGGCCGTGATGCACAGTCACCGCACAATGATCGCCACCGGGTATTGCAGCGGCACCGCGCTTGGCCTTCGCCCCGGCGACATCTACCAGGGCGCGTTTCCCTTCTTCACCAGTTCCGCGCTCAATCTGGCGGGCATGTCATGCTGGGTCGCCGGAGCCGGACTGGTGATCGAGGGGCGGATCGGCAACGAGGAGCGGCTGGACCTGATCCGCGGCGAAGGCACCACCTTCTATCACGGCGTTCCGTCCATCCTGAACTTCATGGCGCAAGCCTTCGAACCTGGGCTCCACGACCTTTCCGGCCTGCGGCGCGTGGCCAATGGAGGCGCGGCCATGCCGCTTGAACTGATTGCCACCATCGGCCGTCTCTGGCCCTGGGTGGATCAGGTGCAGATCTACGGCATGACGGAAAGCGGGCCGGCGGGCACGGTTCTGGACCCGGAGCGGATGGCGGACAAGGCCGGCTCGGTCGGGCGCGCCATGCCCCTCATGGCCGTCGAGATCGTCGGCGATGACGGCAAGGCGCTTGCGGTGGGGCAGGAAGGGGAAATCGCCCTGTCAGGCCCGGCCGTGGCGCTCGGCTATTTCCGCAACGAAGAGGCGACAGCGAAGGCGTTTTCCGGCCGGCGCATCCTCACCGGCGATGTGGGCCGGCTGGACGAGGACGGATTTCTGTTCTTTGGCGACCGCAAGAAGGACATCATCAATCGCGGCGGCCTCAAGATATCCTCCGTCGCGGTGGAAGGCGCGCTCTACCGCCATCCCCTGGTCAGGGAAGCCGCCGTCTTCGCCATTCCCCATGCCGGTCTCGGCGAGGATGTCGCGGCCTGTATCGTGCTGAAACCGGGCGCGGCGCTGGCCGCCGGGGCGCTGGCCGCCCATTGCCGCAGCCATCTGGCCGATTATGAAGTGCCGCGCCGGTTCGCTTTCGTCGATGAATTGCCGAAAAACCCGATGGGCAAGATCCTCAAGAAGCAATTGCGCGACAACCCGCCGCCGCTGCGGCGGGTTCCGTGAGCCAGCCAGGCAGCCTCATGCTCCGGCGAAAACGTCCTGGTAGTGCTGGCGCAGATCCCGCTTGAGGATCTTGCCGCTGGCGTTCTTCGGCAATTGCGCCGCGATCTCGACATGCTTGGGCGCCTTGAAGCCGGACAGCGTATCGCGGCAATAGGCCATCATCGCCTCGGCCGTGAGCGTGGCACCGGCCTTCGGAATGACCACCGCCACCACCGCCTCGATCCACTTGGGATGGGGAACGCCGAAGACGGCCACTTCCGCCACGTCCGGGTGCTGGAAGATCGCTTCCTCCACCTCCCGGCTGGCGACATTCTCGCCACCGGTCTTGATCATGTCCTTCTTGCGGTCGACGACATAGAGATAGCCGTCCTCGTCGAACCGGCCGAGATCCCCGCTGTGGAACCAGCCATTGCGGAAGGCCTCCGCCGTCTTTTCCGGATCGTTGTAATATTCCGAGATGAGGTGAGGGCTGCGATGCACGATCTCGCCCACAACCCCGGCCGGAACGGGCCGGTCGTCATCGTCCACCACGATGGTTTCCACGTTGAGGGAGGGCCGGCCGGCCGAGCCCAGCTTGCGCATCTGGTCCTGCGGCTTCAGGATCGTGGCGACCGGCGCCATCTCGGTCTGGCCGTAGAAGTTGAACAGGCGCATCTGCGGCAGCCGGCGCGACAGTTCCTCGATGACCGCGGTCGGCATGATCGAGGCGCCGTAATAGCCGGCCTGAAGGCTGCTGAGGTCGCGCGTGTCGAAATCGGGATGGCGGAGCAGCGCGATCCAGATCGTCGGCGGACAGAAAAGTTTGGTCACCCCGTGGGCTTCGACCGCCGCCAGCATCTCCGCCGGATCGGCCTTGTCATGCAGGATGGAGGAAACGCCGAGATAGAGATCGGGGCTCAGGAAACAGTCCAGCTGCGCGCAGTGGAACAGCGGCAGGCAATGCAGCGAGACGGCGTCCGCCGTCATCTCGCCGTCCACGATGCAACTGACATATTGGGCATAGAGGGCGGCGGAGGTAAGCAGCGCGCCCTTGGGCCGCGATTCCGTGCCGCTGGTATACATCATCTGGATCGGATCGTCGGCGCCGACATCCCGCCAGACCTCCGTATCGTCGGTGTGGTCGAGCAGGGTGGAAACCGGCTCCCAGCCCTCTGGCGCTTCCACGCCGCCATGCGGGATGACGAAACGCGGCATGTCCGTGCCGGCTTCATTGAGCGCCGCATCGGCCACCGCGCACAAACCGTCCTCCGCGATCATCATGCGCGCGCCGGAATGGTTCAGGATATAGGCCACGTCATGCGCATTGAGCATGAAATTGATCGGCGTGGTGATGGCGCCAAGGCGCGCCAGAGCGAAACGCAGCACCACGAATGCGCGGTTGTTATGGGTGAACAGAGCCACCCGGTCGCCCTTGGCGATGCCGCGTTCCTCCAGCGCATGGGCCGCGCGGTTGACCGCCGCGTCCAGTTCGCGGAACGTGTCCGTGTGATCCCGGAAGACGAGCGCTGTCTTGTCCGGATAGCGGGCGGCCGACCGGCGCAAAAGGTCGCCGAGTTGCTGGCTGCGCGCGCGTTTCAGATGATTGTCGGTCTGCATCGTGTACCTCTTGTCGTTTCTTGGGCACTGCCAGCCGGGCGGCGCGGATCGTTTCTCATCCGAGCAGTTCCGGCAGCGTGAGCACGAGTTCGGGGAAGGCGCAAAGAATGGCCACCAGCACGAGGTCCATCACGATGAACCATGTCACGCCCCTGAAGATGGCTGATGTCGTCACCAGGTCGCCCACCACGCTCTTGATGACGAACACGTTCATGCCGATGGGCGGGGTGATCATGCCGATTTCGAGCAGCTTCGTGAGCACGACACCGAACCACAGCAAGCTCCAGCCGGAGGCATCGACCACCGGCAGGATGATGGGCAGCGTCAGCAGCATGGCGCCGATCGGTTCCAGGAACATGCCCATCAGCAGGTAGACGCAGACGATGCCGACCATCAGCAGGACCGGACTGGAGGCGATCGAGAGAATGCCCGACGAGAGAAAGTCGCCCGCACCCGACAGGGCCAGGAACCGTGTCAGGAGGCTTGCGCCGATGGCGATGATCAGCAGCGCCGCCGTCGTCATCAGCGTCTCGCGTGCAGCCAGGAAAAACCGGTCGAGCGTCATCTGTCCGCTGACGATGGCAACGAGGCAGGCCAGTGATGCGCCAACCGCGCCGGCCTCTGTCGGGGTGAATACGCCGCCGAACAACCCGCCGAAAATGCCGAGCATGATCAGGAGGATCGGCCATGTCTCGCGCAGCGCCAGCAGCTTTTCGCGCATCGTCACGCTGGGGTCGCGCTCCGGCGCGAGATCCGGGTTCAGCCAGACCCGGACCAGAACGACGATGATGTAGCCCAGCGCCGTGAGCAGCCCCGCCACCACGCCGCCCAGGAACAGGGCGGAAATGGAGATCTGCGCGATCACGCCATAGAGGATGAGAATGATGGATGGCGGTATAAGCGCGCCGATCGTGCCCGCGACCGCCACGGTGCCGGTGGCCAGCTCGGCATGGTACTTGTGCTTCATCATCTCCGGTATGGCGATGCGCCCCATGGCTGCCGAGCAGGCAATGGACGAACCCGACACGGCGGCGAAACCGGCGGAGCCGAAGATGGACGCGATCGCCAATCCGCCGGGCAGGCTCGCCAGCCAGATGCGCGCGGCGTTGAACATGCCCCGCGTCAATTGCGTGTGATAGCTGATGAAGCCCAGGAACAGGAACATCGGTATGGAACTGAGAATCCAGCTCGATGTGAACTTGTAGGGGATGATGCTCATCGCTCCCCATGCGACGCGTGGGCCCATGAGGACCCAGAGCCCGCCGAAGGAGACGCCGATGAGCGCAATGCCGATGGGCACGCGCACAGCGATCAGGGCGACAAGGATGGCAAGGCCGGCAAGGCCGATTTCAACATCAGTCATTGATGAACTTCGCGTCGATGTCGGTTTCTTTCAGGCCGTTGCGCCAGCCGGTGACGGTCGTGATCACGCGATAGGCCGCGATCAGCGCCATGAGCCCGGCGCCCAGGGGAATGAGCCAGTAGCTTTGCCAGATCTCGATCATTTGCGAGCCCTGTTCCATCGAGGCGCCTGCCTTTGTCTTCTTGAGCGCCTCCGACCATCCGCCCATCATCACCGCCGCGATCACCGCCACCGTCAGAATGCCGGAAAATATCGAGAAGCCGTTGCGCACCCGCGCCGGCATCATGTCCGTGAGGAATTCCACGGAGATATGCGCGCGCTTCTCCTCCGCCACGCCAAGGGCGATGAACACCACGATGATCATGTAGTAGTTTGCAACAACCACCGTCGTTCCGGGCAGCGGCGCGTTGAACAGGTACCGCCCGGCGACATCGGCGGTGACGTGCAGCATCATCAGGGCCACGCAGATCGCCCCGATCATGGATGATGATTTGGCGAGGAAGGACAGCGCCCTGCCGATCATGAACATGAAAAGCCTCCATTCGACACGGGAGCCGGGCGCCGCCAGTCATGCGGCACCCGGCCTGATGTCATGCCCGAAAGACGTTACTTGCCGTAGCTGGCGACGTCGATCTTCGAGTGGATCTCGTTCCAGTAGAGTTCGGCCAGTTGCTCGGGGCTGGAGATGTCCTTGGTCAGGGCGCTCCACTTGCCAAGCAGTTCGGACAGCGCATCGGCCGCCGCGCCACCCGTCTCGATTCCGAATCGCTCCTTGTAGATGGCCGCGATGGCTTCCTTGTCCTTGGCGATGAAGGCGCGGTTCATCGCCACCAGTTCATCGGCTGCCGCCCCGTATTCGATGCCGAGGCCCGGCGCGCGCTCGCGTCCGGCGCGGGCTTCCTCGATATAGACCCAGGCAATGTCGGCGATGAGCTTGGCATTGGCGCGCAGCATGGCCGTCTTGGAATCGTCGGAAAGATCGTTCCAGCTATCCCGGTTCATCGTGATCGGCACGTTGAACTGCGCACCCGGCAGGCCGAGATAGACGTATTTTACCACGTCGATGAAGCCGAAGTTGACGAAGTCGGCAGTATTGGAAGCCGTGCAGTCAACAACGCCCTGGTTGAGGCCCTCAAGGGTTTCGTTGATCGACATGGAGACCGGAACGGCACCCACCGATTCCGCCCAGCGCGCCCAGTAGGCGCCGGCTGCGCGGATGCGCTTGCCCTTGAGATCGTCGGTCGAATTGAGCGGCACCACGCATTGCAGCACATAGGACGTCGTCGAGGCCGAGCCCAGATAGACCTGGTTCTGCGCCTCGATCTCCTTCTCGCAGGCCGGGCAATCGTTCATCACGTATTCGGTGATCGCGCCGGTGAAGGCGATGCTGCTCAGTTCGCTGGAAAATTCCTCCAGTTCCACCAGTTCGGAGAATTCTGCCAGCATGTTGAAATTGGAGTATTCCGCCGGGAAATAGGCCATCAGGTTGGCTGTCATGTCGGCAATGCCGTCGCGCACGCCCGCATTGGCTTCCGCGAAGCTGAGAAGCGAAAGCGGGTACACCTTCACCGTCACGTCGCCGCCGCTGTATTCCTCTACCGCCTTGGCGAAGTCCTCCAGCTTGGCAGTGGGCGCCGAATTGGGCGGCCAGCCGCCGGCAAAGCTCAGTTCCGCGGCCTGCGCGGCGCCTGCCGCTGCCAGCATGGACGCACCCGCAAGAAGGGCTTTCACTGTCTTTCTCATGGTCGTTTTCCTCCCGTGAACCATGTCGTTGCGTTCAATCCCTGCCAGGAATGACAGGGCATGCGTCTCCCCTCCGGCCTTCAGGCGCCGGATGGATCATTTGCGAAACCGTGCGGGACGCTTCTCATGAAACGCCGCCAGGCCTTCCGCGAAATCGGGTGTCTCTCCGGCCTGCTTCTGCAATTGCCGTTCGGTCGCCAGTGCCGTTGCGAAGTCGCTGTCGGCCGCGCTCCACGCAGCCTTGCGGATCAGGGCATGGCTGTGGCCCGGCCCTTCGGCCAGCTTCTGCGCCATGGCTTGTGCCGTTTCCTCCACCGCGCCATCGTCAACCAGCCGCGTCACCAGGCCCCAGTCAAAGGCCTGCGGCGCGGGGATCTTCTCGGCCAGCAGCATCATTTCCATGGCCCGTACCCGGCCTACGGCGCGGGTGAGCAGCCAGGTCGCGCCACCGTCGGGCACCAGGCCGATGCGTGCGAACGCTTCCAGGAAATAGGCGCCGCGGCCCGCCACGATGATGTCGCAGGCCAGGGCCAGCGAAGCGCCCACGCCGGCCGTGGCGCCGCGCACCGCCGAGATCAGCGGCACCGGCAGATCGCGGATGGTCAGCATCAGCGGATTGTAGTCCTGCTCCAGCGTCTCGCCGACGTCGAATCCCGCCGGGTCCGGGGGCATCGCGGCCTTCAGGTTGGCGCCGGTGGAAAACGCCCGTTCGCTGCCGGCAAGGATGATGGCGCGCGCGCCCCGCGCCGTCTCGGCCTTCAGCGCGGCGTGCAGATCCTGCGCCATCTGCGCCGTCATGGCGTTCATCGTGGCCGGATCGTTCAGGCGCAATGTCGTGACCGCGCCGTTGCGCTCGGTCAGGATGTGGTCGCTCATCTCTCTCCTCCTTCGTGCCAGCCCGGCTCGTTCCACCAGGGAAAGAAACCCGGCATGCCGGTCGATACCCGGTCGGGAAAGACCGGCCGGCGCTTTTCAAGAAAACTGGAAACGCCCTCCGCGGCATCGCCCGACGAACTGCGCGCCACGATGGCGCGGCTGTCGATGCGGTGGGCCTGCATCGGATGATCCGCCCCGGCCATCCGCCACATCATCTGACGTGTCAGGGCAATCGAGACGGGCGCCGTGTTGTCGGCAATCTCGCGGGCAAGCGCATGGGCGGCGCCGAGCAGGTCGTCCGGCGCGTGAACCGAACGCACGAGCCCGCCGGCCTTTGCCTCCTGCGCGTCGAAGACCCTGCCGGTATAGCTCCATTCCAGCGCCTGCGACATGCCCACAAGGCGCGGAAGAAACCAGGACGAGGCCGCTTCCGGCACGATGCCGCGCCGCGCGAAGACAAAGCCGAAGCGCGCGTTCTGCGAGGCGAGGCGGATGTCCATCGGCAATTGCATCGTCGCACCGATGCCGACCGCCGGGCCGTTCACCGCCGCGATCAGCGGCTTCAGGCAGTTGAACAGGCGCAGCGCCAGAACACCGCCCATGTCGCGTATGGCCGGATCGTCCCAGACATCGCTTGCGGTCGATGCCGGATCGACACGCGCCGCGGTGAAGGCGTCTGGATCCTCCAGATCGACGCCGGCACAGAAGCCGCGGCCGGCACCCGTCACGATCACGGCGCGCACCCCGTCGTCGCCGTCAATCTCGTCCAGGACCGACAGCATTTCCTCCAGCATCGTGCTGGTGAACGCGTTCAGGCGGTCCGGCCGGTTCAGCGTCACGGTCATGACGCCATCGGCAATGTCGGTCGAGATCGTTGTGTGGGGCATCGTGTTTCCTCGTTCGGCCTCAGGACAGCGCGCGCGGGTTCAGCGCGATCGCGTCTTCCAGTCCGGCGATCTGTGCGCCACGCCAGAAATCCTCGATATGCATGCGCGCCCATTTCTCCGCCCGCGCGGAGTCACGGTCGCGCATGGCGGCGATGATGTTCGAATGGGCCTCGATCTGCCGCTTGTAGAATTTCGGCGCGAAGGGCGCGATCTGCGCAAAGCCGCGAAAAAGCAGGAGCGCGATGGGTTCGCGCGCCAGCCCGAGCACGCGGTTGCGGCCCATGTCGGCGATGCGGGTATGAAACTGCTCGTCCAGTTCGATCGTCCGTCCCATCTGGCCTTCGGCGGCCACCAGTTCGGCATGCAATTGCTGCAACATCTCGATCTCGTCTGCCGTGGCGCGCTCGGCCGCCATGCGCGCCGCCAGCGGCTCGGTGACCATGGTCACTTCCGTCAGTTCGCGGAACGTCACCTTCATCAGCGCCATGGCGCGGCCCGCCCGCGTGGTCAGCTGGTCTGCCTGTGGAACCGTGACTTCAAGCCGGCGCGGCGAGGGCCGGTGGACAAGGCCGTCGCTCTCAAGCTGCCGCAAGCCCTCCCGCACCGTGGAGCGGGTGACGCCGAACATGGCGCCCAGTTCGCTCTCGCCGGGCAACTGGTCTCCGGGCTTGAGTTCGCCACGCAGGATCCGCGCCTCGATCTCCTCGGCGATCTGCTGGTAGGCATAGCTTGCATGGACGGGTTTCGGCGTCTGGCTCATGCGGTGTCATCACGGGCCGGGCCACGGGAGGGCCGGCGGCAGGAAAGGTTGATCTTTCTGTCTGTGCATTGGCGCGATTGCACGGCAAATCTTCGCTTTATGGTCGGACATTGGACGAGATGAGACCAATTTTTCGGGCCTGTCAACGCCGTATATCGGACGCTGCGGTGCAGCATGACACGTCATTTCCCGCGACAGTCCGGGCATTGACGTGAAAGCGGCCGGCAAGGAAATCGGTGCAGGCCTCGGAAGAATCTGTCGAACAAGGTGTTAATTTTGCGGTGTAATGTGGAAGTTTGTGGCGCCGGTGCGCGGTGGGTGAAGCCAAGGCTATTGACCGCATGCGGGCGGCTCATTATCGGTTAGTGTCGGACAATAAGGACGTGGTATGGCTCGCGCCCGCAGCCGGGCCGGCGCGCCGTGACCGTCCGTGAAGCTGGACGCCCTGAAGGAGGCGGTGATGGATTTCGAATATTCCGCGAAAAGCAAGCAGATGCTGGCCGAGCTGAAGGCCTTCATGGAGGACCATGTCCTGCCCGCCAACCGGCGCTACCACGAGATCGCCCATGGCGGCGCCTACCCCACCGAGGTGATCGAGCCGCTGAAGGCCAAGGCTTTCGAGGCCGGCTTGTGGAACATGTTTTCACCGGAACTGGAAGACCATCATCCCGGTACCCGCCTGACCAACCTGGACTATGCGCCACTGGCCGAGGAAATGGGACGCGTGCCCTGGAGCCCGGAGGTCTTCAACTGCAACGCGCCCGACACCGGCAACATGGAAATCCTGATGCAGTTCGGCACGCCGGCGCAAAAGGAGAAGTATCTCGATCCGCTGCTGCGCGGCGAATTGCGCTCGGTCGTCGGGCTGACCGAGCCGGACACGGCGTCGTCCGACCTGACGAACCTGTCCACCACGATCCGCCGCGAGGGCGATGAATACGTCATCAACGGCCGCAAGTGGTTCTCGACCGGGGCAAAGCATCCCAATGCCAACCTCGCCATCGTTTTCGGCGTGTCCGATCCCTCGCCCGAAGCCGACCGTCACCGCAAGCATTCCTTCATTCTGGTGCCGATGGACACGCCCGGCTTCAAGGTCGTGCGCGATGTCCCGATCATGCATCACCATGCGCCCGAAGGGCATTGCGAGATCGTGATGCGCGACGTGCGGGTGCCGGTCGACGCGATCCTCGCCAATGAGGGCGACGGCTTCATGCTGGCCCAGGCGCGGCTCGGCCCGGGGCGTATCCATCATTGCATGCGCACCATCGGGCAGTGCGAACTGGCGCTGGAACTGATGTGCGAGCGCGGGCTGGAGCGTCGCACCTTCGGCAAGGCGCTGGCCGACAATGCCAATATCCAGGACTGGATCGCCCAGTCGCGCATCGAGATCGATGCCGCGCGCCTGCTGATGCTCCAGACCGCATGGAAGATGGACCGCGATGGCGCGCGGGCCGCACGGGTGGACGTCTCTGCCATCAAGGTCATGGCTGCGCGCCTGCAGACCCAGGTGGTGGACCGCGCCATACAGGTTTTCGGCGCTGCCGGCATCACGCCCGACACGCCGCTGAGCTATCTGTGGACCTGGGGACGCGCCATGCGCTTCCTCGACGGTCCGGACGAGGTTCATCTCAAGGTGATCGCGCGCGAGGAACTGAAGCGGGCCAAGGCGGAACTGGGCAAGAACCTTGCGCATTTCGTACCTCCCTATCGCGATTGACAGCCGGTCGCGACAGGCGCTTCTGTCAGGGGCACGCGGCGAGGAAGGATGAAGGAAATGACGAGCGATCCCGGCCTGCGCAGGGAGAGGCACTATGCGGACCGTGTGGTTTCCTGCTATCCTGACCGGCCTGCCAACCTGGATGCGATGCTGGCCAGGTCGGTGGCGCTGAACCCGGACGGTCTGGCGCTTGCCGATGGCAGCCACCGGTTCACCTATCGTGCGCTCGACGACGAGGTCGGCCGCATCGCCGCCGGGCTGGCGGCACGCGGTGTGGGCGCGGGCGACCGTGTCGCGCTGTTGATGGGCAATGGCGCCCCTTTCGTCGTGCTGACCTTCGCGGTGGCGCGCCTTGGGGCGGTTACCGTGCCGCTGAGCATACGCGAACAGATGCCGGGTATCCGTTTCGCCCTGGTCAATTCGCAGGCCCGCCTTCTGGTCACCGAGGCGCAATGGGCGGACATCGTGCCGCCGGTCTCCGACACGCCGGATCTCTCCTGCCGCGTCTCGGTCGGCGCCGCCGCCGGTTTCGAGGCCTATGATGCGCTGCGCGCGGCTGCGCCCCATGCCGGCCCGTCGCCGGCCGGCGAGGACGATCTGGCCACCATCCTTTACACGTCGGGGACAACGGGTGTGCCGAAAGGGGCGATGCTGACGGGCCTCGGTATCGTGCATTCGGCCACCAGCTACATGCGCGAAATGCGGCTCGGCCCGCACGACAGCACCATCGTCACCGTGCCGATGAGCCATGTGACCGGGCTGGTCGCCTGCATTCATGCCATGATCCGTGCGGGCGGCACGGTCATCTCCATGCGCGCGTTCAAGGCAACGCGCTTTCTCGAACTGGCCGCGCGCGAACGCATGACCTTCTCGGTCATGGTGCCGGCCATGTATAACCTGTGCCTGCACCAGGCCGACCTGTCGGACTACGATCTCTCTGCCTGGCGCATTGGCGGGTTCGGAGGCGCGCCCATGCCCGCTGCCACCATCGAGCGGTTGGCGGAGGCCTTGCCGGGGCTCGGCCTGATGAACATCTATGGCGCGACCGAGACCACATCGCCGGCCACGATGATGCCATCGGACGGGATTGCGGCGCGGCGGTTGTCCGTCGGCCTGCCGGCGCCCGGTGTCGAAATCTGTGTCATGGACGACGATGGCCGCGAAGTCCCGCCCGGTGAGGCCGGCGAATTGTGGATCCGGGGGGCCATGGTCGTGCCGGGCTATTGGCAGAATCCGCAAGCCGATGCGCGTGAATTCGTCGCCGGATTCTGGAAATCGGGCGATATCGGTTCCGTCGATGCCGAAGGCTATGTCAGCGTCTTCGACCGCAAGAAGGACATGATCAATCGCGGCGGCTACAAGATCTACACCGCACAGGTGGAAAGCGCGCTGGCGGCCGTGCCCGGTGTTGTCGAGGCCGCTGTCGTGCCCAAGCCATGCCCGATCCTGGGCGAACGCGTCCATGCGGTCGTTTCGATCCGGCCGGACAGCGTGACGGAGGAGGCGTTGCGGGCCCATTGCGCCGGGCAATTGTCGGACTATCAATGCCCCGAAAGCTACACGCTGACGACAGATCCGCTGCCGCGCAACGCCAATGGAAAGATCGTCAAGCGGGACTTGAAGGCCAGGGCGGCTGAAATCCCCGCCATTGTCTCACGGTGACAGGGCGCTGAACGCGCTCCCTGCCGGAATATGCGCGGGAGGCCGCCGCAGCGCGCCTCCCGCACCTGCCTTCATCTGGCGAACAGCATGGCGGTATAGGCGCCATAACCGGCCAGCATGGCAAGGCCGCCCAGCCGCGGAATCCGTGTTGCAAACCGCAGGATGACCAGCAGCAGCAGCGATGCCGCCACCATCACCGGAATGTCGAACCGCTGCATCATTCCGGAAACGGGAACGGGTGTGACGAGGGCCGTGATGCCAAGGATTCCGAAGATGTTGAAGATGTTGGAGCCGACGATATTGCCGAGAGACACGGCGGAATTGCCCCGGATCGCGGCCACCAGCGAGGTGGCCAGTTCCGGCAGGCTGGTGCCCACCGCCACGATGGTCAGGCCGATCACCGCCTGTGAAACGCCGAGCGCCGTGGCGATCGCCGTCGCGCCATCGACGAGCAGGCGTGCGCCGCCGAAAAGGGCCGCCAGTCCGCAGAGCGTGATGAGCAGCAGCAAGGCGACGGAGCGCGATTCGGGCTGATGGTCACCGGCGCTGCCCTGGCCGCCGGAAGAGCGGAAGGCGGCGAACAGAAACGCAGCGAGCAGCGCCAGCATCACAAGGCCCGTCATGGCGGACACCACGCCCGTGAAGCCGACGGCCAGCATCACCAGGGCCGCGCCGGCCATCACCATGGCTTCACGCCGCACCGCCTTGTCCCAGGCAGCGATCGGGGCGACCAGCGTCGAATGGCCGACAATCAGCAGGACGTTGGCCGTGTTGGAACCGATGACATTGCCAAGCGCGATGTCGCTCTCGCCGCCCAGCGCTGCGTCAAGCGAAACCAGCAGTTCCGGCATCGAGGTGCCGAAGCCGACAATGGTCAGGCCGATCACCAGTTCCGAAACGCCGAAGCGGCGCGACAGGCCGACCGCGCCACGCACCAGTGCTTCGCCACCGGCAAACAGCAGCACCAGGCCTGCGCCCACGAAAAACCATTCAGTCAGCATGATGTGAGTCCTTGCTCGCGTCGAATCCGGCTGTCGCCGGTTGAACGTGCCCGGCCGGAAGATTGTTCACCGGGTCGGTTTCCGCTGCCCAGGCCAGCATGGCCACTTTCGCCGTGGTGGCAAACGCACCCGGCAAGGCGAGGGCGTAAAGGGTGAGCGTCAGCGCCGGCGCAAGATGCATCAGGCCGCTCAGCGCCCAGACCATGGCGAAGGCCCCGGCCACCGCCTCCGTGGCGAAGAACAGGGTGACCGCAACAGCCCCCGAAATGGTGACGGGATTGACGATGCGGATGGGAAGGGCCGGATTTTGGAGGGTGTCCGGCAAAACCGCTTGATGCGACGGCATGCGCCACAGGGCCTTTGAAAAGCCGCTACCGGAAACGGAGCGGAGCCGCGGTCAGATATGGGTGCCGGTATGCCGGCACAAGCCCTGAAGGCGGCAACCCGCAAAATATAGTCTGGCCCTCTGACCTGACGGCGACCGCACCTTGCCGCCAGCGTCACCCGCGATAGGTGCGCGCTGCCAGGGGTTCCTGCTCCAGAAGCGCCTCGAACATGGAAAGCATCATCGATTCCGGCGGCGCGAACTTGCGCCTCGGATTGGTGATGAGGTGGATGTCGACCGATGGCAGCGACGAATGCGGCGGCAATTGCCTGAGCAGGCCGGCGCGCACGTCCCGCTCCGCCACATGGGTGGGCAGCGCGCCAATGCCGATATTGGCGATGATCATCCGGCGCACTTCAGTGAGATTGGAGGAAACGCCGCGCAGGCCCGGCGCCAGGTTGGCCCGCTCACGCAGCCGTGCAACCGAATCCAGCGGGCCGCCCTCGATCTCGGTCTGGAAGGACACGGACGCTTCGCCGCGCAGCTCGTCAAGCGCAATGTCCCGCTTGTCGAACAAGCGGTGGTGCGGCCCGCAATAGAGGCCGAAATACTCCCGGAAAAGCACCCGCGCCTCGATGCCCTTGGGCACCGCGTTCATCAGGCAGATGCCGAAACTGGCCCTGTTCTGGCGAATGCGGGCCACCACCTCCGCGCTCTCTGCAACCACCATGGAGAAGGTCACCTTGGCATGGCGCCGGGCAAAGCGCTCCAGCAGGTCGTCCAGGTGCCAGGATACCACGTGGCTTGCCATCACGATGCTCACATGGCCGGTCAGTTCCTCTTCCCCGGCATTCAGAAGCGCGGGAAGCTGAGATACCGCCCCGAAGATGGAGGCGGCCTCCGAATAGAGAAGCTGCCCGGCGCGGGTCACGCGGAAGCGGTTGGGCTTGCGCTCCACGAGCCGGTGTCCGGTCGTCTCCTCCAGCCGCTTGAGCGCGCTGGAAATGGTCGGCTGCTTCAATCCGAGGAAATCGGCCGCCCGCGAAATGCTCTCCTGCTCCACCACCACCATGAAGGTGCGAAGCAGGTTCCAGTCCAGATTCCACGGAAAGCGCTGTTCGTAGGGCTTGAGCATTGCCTCAATCTATAATCACAATTCTGTATATCTATTTGCATGATGATCTTCCCCATGCAAGCGTTTGCGTCGGCGCGCGGCTGCGGCTGTCCGAGGGGAACCGGACTGCCGGCACGGCTACGCTGAAGAGCCAGACAGGGAGAGCATGACATGACCACACGCAGAACATTCGTAAAGACGGCCGCTGCCGCGGGTTTCGCCGCTGCGGCCCTGTTCGCCACCCAGGGCGCCGGTTTCGCCGACGAGCTGGAAGCCCTCAAGGAAAAGGGCACGATCCGCATTGCCATGAGCGGCGCCTACCCGCCCTTCAACTTCGTCAATGAGCAGAATGAAGTGGTCGGCTTCGACCCGGCCATCGGGACCGAAATCGCCAGGCGAATGGGCCTTGAGACGGAAATCGTCACCACGGCCTGGGACGGCATCATCGGCGGTCTTCTCGCCAACAAGTACGACGCCATCGTCGGCTCCATGTCGATCACGGAAGAGCGCGCCAAGGTCGTCGATTTCGTCGGTCCGTATTACACGACCAAGCGCGCGGTCTTCACCAAGCCCGATTCCGGCATCACCAGCGTTTCGCAGCTCGGCGACGTGACCGTGGGCGTTACACTGGGTGAAACCCACGAGGAATGGGCGCGCAACCAGGGCTACACGGTGCGCACCTACAAGGGCCTGCCGGAACTGCTTCTGGAGCTTCAGAACGGCCGCGTCGACGTGATCGTCAACGATTCCATCGCCGCCATCCTGGCCATGAAGAAGAACGGCTACGAATTCAGGATGCTCGATGACCTGGAGACCGACGTCATCGGCGCCGGCATCGCCATCCGCCAGGGCAATCCGGAACTCAAGGAAGCCATGCAGAAGGCGCTCGATTCCATGATGGAAGACGGCACCTATCTCGAAATCGCCGAGGAATGGGTCGGCGGCGATATCCGCTGAACCCGCCAGACGCGCCTGCCGGCTTTTGCCGGCGGGCGTTCCGTTTCCTGACGAAGGGCCGTTCATGAAAACCGCATACGGAAAGCTGACCTGGGAAGAGGTTCGCGACGCTGACAAGGATCGCGTCGTCATCCTCAATGTGTCGGCGACGGAGGACCATGGGCCGCACATGCCGCTCGACACCGACACGGTGCTGGGCATGGCCGTGGCCAACGGGGTGGCGGAAGCCGCGCCGGAAGACGTCTTCGTCATGCCGCCGATCGCGTACGGTTTCAACGAACACCACAAGGATTTTCCCGGCGTCATCTGGATCCAGCCGGAGACGCTCATTGCCTTCGTTACCGATGTGACGAAATCGCTGGCCCATCACGGCTTCCGGCGCATCCTGCTTCTCAATTCGCACGGCTCGAACCATCCCGTGCTGGATCTGGCCGCCCGCAAGACGGTGATCGAGACCGGAATCATCTGCGTCTCGGCCTCCTACTGGAACCTCTGCGCCGACCGGATCAACGAACATCGCAAGTCCGCCATCGGCGGCATCGCCCATGCCGGCGAGTTCGAGGCGGCCATGTACATGCACCTGCACCCCGATGACGTCTATCCGCAGAAGGCGGCGGAGCAGAATCTGCACAATCCGCACAGCCGCTTCTTCAATCTCGATCTCGCCAAGGGCGGCGGCAAGGCCATGCTGATGCGCTGGTGGTCGGAAGTTTCGCCCGATGGCACGATGGGCGATCCCACGGTTGCCGATGCCGAAACGGGCGGAAAGTTCCTGGCCGCGGCCATCGAGGAAACCACGGCGCTGGTGCGCGAGATCCGGGCCCTGCCGATCCTGGAACGCAAGGATCACCACTGAACGGGCCGGTGGGCAAAACGGGGAGGGCGAGGCTTCATGGATACCGAATTGATGCTCAAGGTCTATCCGTTCTTTCTCAAGGCGGCGTGGATCACCATTGAACTGTCGGTTCTGACCACGATCCTCGGGCTGGCCTGTGGCGCGCTGGGCGCAGCCGCGCGGCTGTCACGCCTGGCCTTCTTCCGCTTCCTGGGTGCCGCCTATGTCAGCCTCATTCGCGGCACCCCGGCGCTGATCCAGCTCTTCCTGCTCTATTTCGGCGGCCCGCAGATCGGCATCCAGCTCGATGCCTTCGAGGCCGGGGTCATCGGCCTTGGCGTCAATATCGGCGCCTACATGACCGAGACCATTCGCGGCGCCATCATCGCCATCGACCGCGGCCAGACGGAAGCCGCCCGCACCCTGGGCATGAGCCGGTACCAGACCATGACGCGGGTGATCCTGCCGCAGGCCGCCCGCCTGATGATCCGGCCGCTTGGTGTCAACATCAACGCGCTCATCAAGGGCACGGCACTGGTGGCCGCCATTTCCGTGGTGGAACTGACCTATACCGCGCAACGCTATATCGGCTCCACCTACAAGCCGTTCGAGATGTTCATGCTGTCGGGCGCCCTCTACATGGTCATCATCTATGCGACCGGCCGCGCCGTCGCCTGGGCCGACCGGAAAGCGAGGATCGCATGACGCGCGCAGCCAGTATCGGGGGAGGGCGGCATGGGGCTTGATTTCTCGGTTGTTCCCCGCTTCATGGACGTCATCCTTCTGGGCGGGCTTTGGACAGTGGCCATCACGGTCTGCGCAGCACTGCTCAGCTTCTTCGGCGGCATTTTCTTCGCCGTCATCGCCCTCTACGCCCCGGTCGCCATACGCTTGCCGTTCCGCGCCTTCGAATGGGTGTTCATGGGCACCCCGCTGCTGCTCCAGCTCTTCCTCATCTATTTCGGCCTTGTGCAGATCGGCATCGACCTGCCGGCCTTCGTGGCCGGGGTGATCGGCCTTGGCCTGCATTTCGCCGTCTACAATTCCGAACTGATCCAGACCGCCATCGTGGCCGTCGACAAGGGGCAGATGGAGGCCGCGCGCACATTGGGGCTGAGCCACGGGCAGGCGCTGCGCAAGGTGGTGATTCCGCAGGCCGTGCGCGACGTGATCCCGCCCATCGGCAACAACATGATCGCGCTTCTGAAGGATTCCGCGCTGGTCTCGGTCATCGGCGTCTCCGAACTGACGCTGTCGGCGCAATTGGCCATCGGCCGCACCTACCGCCCGTTCGAGTTCTACCTCGTGGCGGCGGTCGTCTACTACATCATCAATCTGGGCATGGAATACGTGCTGCGGAAGATCGAGCGGCGCATCGCGTTGTCGCGGTAAGGGAGGCCAGGCATGAACGAACAACAATCCTTCCTTGAGGTCCGCCACGCCCGCAAGAGCTATGGCACGCTGGAGGTCATCAAGGATATCAGCCTCAAGGTGGACCGTGGCGAGATCGTCGCCATCATCGGGCCGTCGGGTTCGGGCAAGAGCACCTTCCTGCGCGCCATCAACGACCTCGACCCGCTGACCGGCGGCGAGGTCTGGCTGGAGGGAACCCAGGTCAACAAGAAGCTGCCGCACCGCCAGTATGAAAAGCACATCAATCAGGTGCGCCAGGACATCGGCATGGTGTTCCAGCATTTCAACCTGTTTCCCCACCTCTCCGTGCGTGGCAACATCACGCTGGCGCCGAAGCTGCTCAAGGGTCTCTCGGAGGCTGAGGCCAACAAGCTGGCCGAGGAACAGCTCGACCGCGTCGGCATGTTCGACCGCATCGACTTCATGCCGTCGCAACTGTCCGGCGGCCAGAAGCAGCGCGTCGCCATCGCCCGCGCGCTGGCCATGAAGCCCAAGGTCATGCTGTTCGACGAGGCCACCTCGGCGCTCGACCCGGAACTGGTCGAAGAGGTCAACCTGGTCATGAAGAAGCTTGCCAGCGAGCACATGACCATGATCATCGTCACCCATGAAATGGGTTTTGCCGAATCCGTCTGCGACCGCGTCCTCTTCATGGATCAGGGCGTGGTGGTGGAGGAGGGGCCGCCAAGCGTCATCTTCCGCAATCCGGAAAGCGAGCGGACCCGGAATTTCTTGCGTAAACATCTAGAGGGCGTCAGGAGCTGACAGGCGATGTCCAACCTTTTCTACCAGTCGCGCCAGCCGCGGCCATTCCTCGACCGTGGCGAGGGCATCTATCTCTATGACGAGCATGGCAAGCGCTATATCGACGGGTCGTCGGGCGCCATGGTCTCCAATATCGGCCATTCCAACCGCCGTGTGCTGGAAGCCATGAAGGCGCAGATGGACAAGGCGACCTTCGGCTACCGTCTGCACTTCCGCACCGAGGCTTCGGAGAAACTGGCCACGAAGACCGCCTCCCTCATGCCCGAAGGCATGGACCGCGTCTTCTTCGTTTCCGGCGGATCGGAGGCGGTGGAAAGCTGCGTCAAGCTGGCCCGCCAATATGCGCTCACGAAAGGCGAGGCCAGCCGATGGAAGGTGATCTCGCGCTTTCCCTCCTATCACGGCTGCACGCTGGGCGCGCTGGCGCTCACCGGCTACGATCCGCTGGCCCTGCCATTCGCGCCCATGATGCAGGCCATGCCGAAGATTGCCGCGCCGACCTGCTATCTCGACCGCGACAACCTCACCGACGAGGCGCGCGGCCTGAAATATGCCGACATGCTGCGCGAGGAAATCATCGCGCAGGGGCCCGAAACCGTGCTTGCCTTCATCATGGAGCCGGTTGGTGGCGCATCGACGGGCGCGCTGGTGGCCCCCGACAGCTATTATGCGCGCATCCGCGAGATCTGCGATGAATTCGGCATCCTGCTGATCTATGACGAGGTGATGACCGGCGCCGGGCGCACCGGCCGGTTCATCGCCGCCGAACACTGGGGCATCAAGCCGGATATCGTGGCGCTGTCGAAGGGCTTTGCCGCCGGCTATGCGCCGCTCGGGGCCATGGTGGCGCGCAATGACATCGTCGAGGACATTCTCGATGCCGGCGGCTTCCTGCACGGCTTCACCTATGCCGGCAATCCGCTGGCCTGCGCGGCGGGGCTGGCCGTGCTCGACGAGATCGAGCGCGAGGGCCTGGTGGACAACGCGGCCCGCATGGGCGACCTGCTCAAGGGACGTTTGCAAGGTCTGATGGACCGCTTCCCCTTCATCGGCGATGTGCGCGGCAAGGGGCTGCTGCTGGCCTTTGAACTGGTCAGCGACCGCGAAACCATGACACCGCTGCCCGCCGGGCTGAACGCCTATAACCGGCTGGTCGAGATCGCCTATGAAAACGGCCTCATCATCTATTCGCGCCGCACGCGCGGCGGTGTCGAGGGCGATCACTTTCTCGTCTGCCCGCCGCTCATCATCACGGCGGAGCAGATCGACGAGTTGATGGCGCTGCTTGTCGCCTCGCTCGAACGCTTCGCCGAAGAGGCCGGCCTGGAATGGGACCGCGCGGCATGACGGACGGCCTGCATATTCGCCCCGGCGCACCGGGCGATGCAGAGGCGATTGCGGGCATGCTTGCCGCGCTGGCTGACGAACTGGGCGAGAGCGGGCGGTGTTTCTCGACGCCGCAGACCGTCCGGCGCGACGGTTTCGGCCCGGACGCGGCGTTCACTTGCCTGCTCGCGGTGCGTGAAGCCGAACCCCTCGGCCTTGCCCTGTTCCTGCGTTACTACTCCACCCACCGGGCCGCTGCCGGCGTCTATGTCCAGGATCTCTGGGTCGCGCCGGCGGAACGATCCCGGCGCCTCGGTGAACGCCTCCTGCACGCCGCCGCCAGCTTTGGCGCTGCGCAATGGGGCGCGGCCTTCCTGCAACTGACCGTGCATGACAGCAACAGTGCGGCCATGCGCTTCTACGAGCGGCTGGGTTTTGCCCTGCACGGCGACAGGCCGATGTCCGTCACTGGCGAAGCCTTCAAGGCCATGGCCGGGAGGCACGCATGAGCCTTCCCGACAAGACCACGGCCATCACCGATGCCGTCGCCGCCATTTCGGACGGGGCGACCGTCATGGTCGGCGGCTTCGGCGTGCCGGGCACGCCCTTCACGCTGATCCGCGAGCTTGTCCGCCAGGGCACGCGCGATCTCACCATCATCAAGAACGATGCCAATGAAAAGCATCTGGGTGTCGATCATCTTCTCGCCAACGGGCAGGTGCGCAAGCTGATAACCTCGCATATCGGGCTCAATCCGCGCGCCATCGCCATGATGAATGCCGGTGAACTGGAGGTGGAATTCTGTCCGCAAGGCATCCTGGCCGAGCGCATCCGCGCCGGCGGGGCGGGGCTGAAGGGCTTCCTCACCGATATCGGCATCGACACCGAACTGGCGCGCGGCAAGCGGGCGCTGGAACTGGAGGGCGAAACGGTTCTGCTGGAAACCGCGCTGCGCGCCGATGTGGCACTCGTTCATGCCGCCCGCGCCGACACCTTCGGCAATCTCGAATATGCCGCCACGGCGCGCAATTTCAGCCCGGTCATGGCCATGGCCGCCGATCTGGTGATTGCCGAAACCGAGGCTGTCGTGGCGTTGGGCAGCATTGCGCCGGATGACGTCCACACGCCCGGACCCTTCGTCGACCGTCTTGTCGTCCTTGAAACGCTGAGCATGGAGTATGACGTTGTCCGACGCCAGGGTTAGAATGCTGGCCCGTGCGGCGCGGGAAGTGGCGCCGGGCATGGTCGTCAATCTCGGCATCGGCCTGCCGACGAAGGTGGTCGATCATCTGCCGGGCAGTTTTCCCTATTGCCTTCACACCGAAAACGGCCTGTCGGGCATCGGTCCGGCGCTGGGCCCCGACAAGGCGGACCGCAACCTGATCGACGCCGGCGGCGCCTATGTCTCCACCGTGCCGGGCAGCGCCTTTTTCGACAGTGCGGTATCCTTCGCCCTGGTGCGCAGCGGCCGGCTGGACCTGACCATGTTGGGCGCCTTTCAGGTGTCGCAGACCGGCGATCTGGCCAACTGGAAAATCCCCGGCCAGTTCTCGCCCGGCGTTGGCGGCGGCATCGAGCTGGCACAGAAGGCGCGCCGCGTCGTCGTGCTGACCACCCATTCCGACCGTGCCGGAAACCCGAAGCTCGTCGAACGCTGCACGCTGCCGCTGACGGCGAGCGCTTGCGTGAACCGCATCTTCACCGAACTGGCCGTCATCGACGTCACGCCGGACGGTTTCGTGTTGCGCGAACTGGCGCGCGAAACCGATATCCCGGCGGTGCGCGCGGCCACCGGCGCGCCGCTGACCGTCCCCGACGGCGAAATTCCGCGATTCTAGGAGAGGAAGCGGCCATGGATGAGAGGCAGAAGAGGGCGATACTGGATGCAGTGGATGCGCGCTTTGGTGCGCAGGTCGATTTTCTGGCCGATCTGACGCGCTTTCCCTCCACCCGCGGCCGCGAGCAGGGCGCGCAGGACTTCATGGCCGACCAACTGGCCGAACGGGGCCTGTCGGTGGACCGCTGGACCATCGACGTGAACGACATTCGCCATCTGCCGGGCTTTTCGCCGGTGATCGGCAATTACGAGGATGCGGTGAATGTCGTCGCCACCCATCGCGCGGCGACGGGCCGTGGCCGGTCGCTGATCCTCAACGGCCATGTCGACGTCGTTCCCGAAGGCCCGCTCGACATGTGGGAGACCCCGCCCTACGAACCGCGCGTCGAGGACGGCTGGATGGTTGGCCGCGGCGCGGGCGACATGAAGGCGGGCCTCGCCTCCAACCTGTTCGCCCTCGATGCACTGAAGGCCTGCGGCCTGGCGCCGGCGGGCGATGTCTTCTACCAGTCGGTGGTCGAGGAAGAATGCACGGGCAATGGCGCGCTGGCCTGCCTACAGCGCGGCTACCGGGCCGATGCGGCGCTGATCCCCGAACCCTTCAGCGAAAAGCTCGTGACCGCGCAGGTCGGCGTCATCTGGTTTCAGGTCCATCTCAAGGGCCTGCCCGCCCATGTCGCCTATGCGGGCAGCGGGGCCAATGCCATCGAGGCCGCGGTGCCGCTGATCGGCGCGCTGCATCGCTTGCAGGACCGCTGGAACATGGGCAACCACCGCCACGCGGCCTATGAGCACGTCCACCATCCGCTCAATCTGAACGTTGGCCGCATCGAGGGCGGCGACTGGGCTAGTTCCGTGCCCGCCTGGTGCGTGTTCGATGTGCGCATCGGCCTGTTTCCGGGCCAGGACATCGCCACGGCGAAGGAGGAGATCGAGGCCACGCTGAACGAGGCGGCCGGCGAAAACGCCTTCCTGCGCAAGAACCTGCCGCAGGTCGTTTATCACGGCTTCCATGCGGAAGGGTATGCGCTGGGCGACGACCGCCGCGACACGACGAAGGCTGTCATCGGCGCGCTGGAATCGGCCCATGCCACCGTCACGGGTGAGGCTCTCGACCGTGCGGCGATCACGGCCACCACCGACGCCCGTTTCTTCGGCCTCTATGCCGATACTCCGGCGCTCGTCTATGGCCCGCATGCCGAGGCGATCCACGGTTTCAACGAACGGGTGGACCTGGAAAGCATGCGCCGCGTCACGAAGGCCACGGCACTGTTCATCGCCGATTGGTGCGGCCTGGAATCGGCCTGACGGGTCTTTCGCACCCGCCGGCCGTCACCGCCGGCAAGCTGCGTCTTCCTGCCTCGAACAGCACTGCATTGCTCCGGCAGGGGCCGTCTGCTGCGCCGTCGCCGGCAGAATCATGGCGATTGTCACGGCCCTTGCCGCACGAGGGGGGTGTCCTCCATGTGCGCGCTCCGATTGCACGATGAAACAAAAGTTCATGGCGGGTTTCACCCGGACATCCCGGCGTGACCAAACCGCCGATGGTCGCGCCGGGTGCCCCTTGCCACGGCCGGCGGCTGTGTTTCGGGGGCCGCGATCGTGACGCGGAACCCTTCGCGCCGAAAAGCATTGAAGGGCGAACGGAATCCGTTGATTGCGGCCGCGCGCTCTCATATTGGAAGCCGCCGCACGGGCGCGCCACGACTGCCATAAATTCTCCGCAAAGTGGCCTGCTTGTTTGCGGTGCAGCATCGAGACCGGGACAGCCGGCCAATCTCGACAATCTGAGGATACAGGAATGCAGCGTCGCCAATTCAATTTCGCGATGGCACTCGGCATGCTGGCAGCCACGGCCCTGGGCCGGACGGCAGCGGCACAGCCTTCCAACCCTGCTGGCGGTCCCGCACAGGGCGCTGGCACGATACCTTTCAACTTCGACATCCTGACGGAAACGGCGCGCGCCAATGCCGGAAAGGACTATGCGGCCCCGGCCGAAGACCTGCCGGAGGCGCTGGCCGGGCTGGACTATGACGCCTACCGCCGCATTGCCTACGATCCCGACCGCTCTGTCTGGGCCGGCAACGAGTCCTTCGCCCTTCAGGCTTTCCACATGGGCTGGCTGTTCCGCACGCCGGTCAATGTGCATGAGGTTTCAGATGGCCGGGCACGGCCCGTCGGTTTCTCGGCCGAAGATTTCATCTACCGCGAACCGCTCGACCAGCAGAAGCTGAAACAGCTCGACATGCCGGGCGTCGCCGGTTTCCGTGTGCTCTACAACCTCAATTCGAAGACGGTGCTCGACGAACTCGTCGCCTTCCAGGGCGCCAGCTACTTTCGTGCCCTCGGGCGCGGCTCGCGCTATGGCCTGTCCGCCCGCGGTCTGGCGGTCGATACCGCGACCGCGACCGGCGAGGAATTTCCCCGCTTCACCGATTTCTATATCGAGAAACCCGCCAGGGGCGACGGGGTGCTGACGGTCCATGCCCTCATGGACAGTCCCGGCGTCACCGGGGCCTACCGTTTCGTCATCACGCCGGGCGCCACCACGCAGATGGAGGTGACGGCGCGCATCTTTCTGCGCCGGGACATCGAGCGGCTCGGCATCGCGCCGCTGACCTCGATGTTCCTGTTCAACGGTCTCAACCGGCATGCGTTCGACGACTATCGCGAAGGCGTCCATGACAGCGAGGGCCTGAAGGTCGTGCGCGCCAATGGCGACGAGATGTGGCGCAGCCTCAACAATCCAAAACGGCTGGCCAGCTCCTTCTTTGCCGAACAGGACCCGCGCGGATTCGGGCTCATCCAGCGCACGCGCACCTTCGCCGACTACCAGGACGCCGGCGCCCACTACGAGATGCGGCCGTCGCTCTACGTGGAGCCTCTGGGCGACTGGGGGCGGGGCACGATCGCGCTGATCGAGATCCCGACCGAACTGGAGGTGAATGACAACATCGTGCTGTTCTGGGTGCCGGAAGGCGAGGCAAGGGCCGGGCAGGCGCGGGAATACCGCTACCGGTTGACCTGGGGTTCCATTGCCGAGGACGTGGCGCGCCTGGCACGCGTTGCCGCGGTCTCGGCCGGGGCGGGTGGCGTTTCGGGTGTCGCCGGTTCCGAAAAACCGGAGGCCCGCAAGTTCGTTGTCGATTTCGAGGGCGGCTTGCTGGGGAACCTGCCGGCCGATGCAGACGTTACGGCTGCGGTTGAAGTCTCTGCCGGTACGGTCCTGCATGTCGCGGTGTCGCCGGTGGAAACGACGGCGCGATGGCGCCTGGTGCTGGATCTTGAACTGCCCGGGGACAGTCCGGTGGAGATCAGCGCCCACCTTGCCCAGCGTGAGAACCGGATTTCCGAAACCTGGTTGTTCCAGTGGAGAAAAGGCGATGAGCAGCGGTCCTGACATGAAGATGATCGTGAACGACAGCCTCGACATGAGCCCCCCGCCGGCACCGCTGGCAATGCCGGAGCAGGTGGTCGAGCGCTCGCGCCGTCCGGCCCGCCTTTCCGGGCTGTTCTCCTTTCTCCCGTTTGCCATGAAGCGATTGGCAAACTGACGTTGAGCCCTGCCTTGGTCCAGTCCAGACGTTTCGTCTCCTTCCTCTTTGCCTTTACATTCGCGGCCCTGGCCGCGCGTCTGGCAGCCGATGTGTTCCTGTCGGACGGTTTCGACCCGCTGGATGTCCTGCGCGTCCTGCTGCTTGGCGCGACGACAGGCTGGATTGCATGGGGCGCCTCGCTGGCGCTCCACGGTGTCTTCGCGCCACTGCCTGAAGCGCCCCGTGGGAGCCATCCGGGCAAACCGGTGCGCACCGGCCGGATCGCCGTGCTTGTGCCGGTCTACAATGAGGATCCGTCCGCCGTCTGCGCCCGCATTCATGCCATGGCATGGTCGCTGGAGGCGGCCGGCGAGGCGGCGCGGTTCGATTTCGTCGTGCTTTCCGATACGCGCGACGAGGCTGTGGCGGCGCAGGAAAGGCGCTGGATGCAGCAATTGCGCGTCGCCATGCCACCGGTCATGCAGGTTTTCTACCGCCGCCGCGAAATGAACACCGGCAAGAAGGCCGGCAATGTCGCCGAATTCCTGCGCGCATCCGGGGGGCGTTACGAATTTCTCGTCATTCTCGATGCCGACAGCCTGATGGAAGGCGAAACCATGGTCGAGATGGCGCGGCGCATGGAGGCCGAGCCGCAACTCGGCCTGCTTCAGACCCTGCCGAAAATCATCCACGCCCGTTCCTGGTTCGGCCGCGCCATCCAGTTTTCGGCCTCTTTCCATTCGCCCTGTTTCGCGCGCGGCCTGGCCCTTTTGCAGGGGCGCACCGGTCCCTTCTGGGGGCACAACGCCATCGTGCGAACCCGCGCCTTTGCCGAAAGCTGCGGCCTGCCCGTCCTGTCTGGAAAGCCGCCCTTCGGCGGCCACATCCTCAGCCACGACTATGTCGAGGCGGCCATGCTGGCACGCCACGGCTGGATCGTGCGGGTCGACCCCGATCTGGAAGGCTCATACGAGGAAGGGCCGGACAATGTCATCGACTTCGCCAAGCGCGACCGGCGCTGGTGCCAGGGCAATCTTCAGCACGGCAGGCTTGTCCGCGCGCCTGGCCTGATGCCCTGGAGCCGGTTCGTCTTCGTGCAGGGCATCATGGCCTATCTCGCATCGCCGCTCTGGCTGCTCTTTCTGGTGACATCGCTGCTTGCACCCGTTCTGGCGCCCGAACCCGATTATTTCCCGGTGCCGCGCATGCCTGCCATCTTTCCGAAGCCGGAGACGGCGCAGGCCGTGACCCTCCTCGTCGGCATTTTCGGCCTGCTGATCGGTCCGAAGCTGCTTGTCGCACTGCATGCGGCGGGCAGCGGAACCACACGCCTGTTCGGTGGAACGCGCAAGGTCCTGTGCTCCACCGCCGCGGAAATCCTGTGGTCGAGCATCCTGGCGCCCGTCACGCTGATGTTCCAGAGCCGTGCCGTTTTCCAGGTCCTGATGGGACGGGACGGCGGATGGCCGGCCACGAACCGCGATGCCGGCGAGATCCCCATGGCAGAGTCATGGGCGGCATCCTGGTGGATCGTGCTCGCCGGACTGGTCATGCTGGTGGCGTCGTCCCTGCTCGGGGCCAGCCTGTTCTACTGGTTCCTTCCCGTGGCCCTGCCGATGGTGTGCGCCCCGGCCATCATCAGCTGGTCATCGACCCGCCAGAGCGGCGATGCGGCCGCGCGCCGGAAACTGTTTCTCACGCCGGCCGAATGCGCTGCCTCCCCCGTCATCCGCGCCTGTGAGGCAAGCCGCGCCCGCTGGCGGGAAACGGACGATCCGGCCGCGTCGCTCACCGGGGCTGGCGCCGGCCAGCCCGCAGCCTCCGGCACTGCGGCCGCGTGACGCCATGAACACCGCATTCGTACCGGCAGGAAAGCCCAGGGACGTTCGCCTCGATGTTGTCCGGGGCCTGGCCCTGATGACGATTTTCATCAATCACGTTCCGGGCAATCCGCTGGAGCAGTTTACGTCGCGCAACTTCGGCTTTTCCGATGCGGCGGAAGCCTTCGTGCTGATGTCCGGCATGGCGGTGGCACTGGCCTATTCGAAAGGTTTCTTCCGTGGCGAGTGGCGCAAGACGGCCGGGCGCATGCTCGCCCGCGCCCGCACGCTCTATGTCGTCCACGTGGTCACCATGTCGCTGGCGCTGGTCATCGTCGGCACCGGGCTTCTTCTCTGTGGTACCGCACAGGTGGCCGGGCAGGTCAACTTCACCCGTCTCCAGATCGATGGCCTGAAGGCTGTCCTGGGAATCCCGCTTCTGGGCTACCAGATCGGCTACTTCAACATATTGCCGCTCTATGTGGTGCTGCTTGTCTCCGCCATCGCCTTCCTGGCAATCGGGGTGCGCCATGTCGGGGCCATGCTGGCGCTTTCCGCAAGTCTGTGGGTGCTGGCGCATCTGACCGGCATCAACCTGCCCAACTGGCCCGGTGACTGGGGCTGGTTTCTCAATCCGTTCGGCTGGCAGCTTGTTTTCGTTGCCGGTATCGCTATCGGGCTGGGTGTCGTCACCGGCAGGCCGCCGGTGCGCCGTCATCCCGGGCTTCTGGCTTTCGCCTGGGCCTTTGTCATTTTCTCGGCGGTCTGGGTCAGGCTTGGCATGGGCGCGGTTCCGGGCCTGGCCGCCCTGCCGGCCCTGTTCGCCGACACGGACAAGGGCGCGCTCGCCTTCCTGCGTCTCGTCCATGTTCTGGCGCTGGCCTATGTTGTCATCCATACCGGCTGGATCGGCAAGGCGCTCTCAGGCGCGGCTCTCCGGCCGGTCGCGACCATCGGCCGCAACGGCCTTGCGGTCTTCGCCGCCGGATCGCTTCTGGCCATCGTGCTCCAGGTGCTGTTCGAGGCCCGGCCGGCCGGCCCATGGCAGCGATCGGTCTTGATCGCCATGGGCCTTGGCGCACATTACCTCGTGGCGCTCCTGTTCGATCGCCGGAAGGCCCCGCGAGGGCAGGGCGCGCGTTCGCCCGCCTTGCCGCTTGCCGCCGGAAAGCCCGCCGAACCCGCCCGCCCGCCGGTTCCGGGCTGAGCGCGCTCAATCGCCGGTACACGCGCCATAGTCCACGACAGGCACGCTGACATGGCGCAGCGCGACGGCTTTGCCGGCCCGCATGCGCAGGCTGTCCAGCCGGTCCGCGACCTGCAGGTCGAGGTGCTGTTCCCCGCAATCACGGCACCGCAGGGCCGGCACGTTTTCAATGATCGTGGGTATTTCGGTCCAGAAGAACACGACGGAAGTGACCACCGGCTTGAGGCGGTGCCCGTGGCAGATACTGCAAGTGGCCGCTGTTCCCGCCGTAGCCGCATCCTTTCCTCCGCTTGTCGTCATGCCTGGACGATCCATGGCCGGTCTCCTTGAAAAAAAGACCGGCGGACCATGTCCCTCGACATGTTGCGGCCCGCCGGCTCAAATGCCGCCCGGAATACTGGGGCCGTTGATCCCGGGGCGGAAACCCAGCCGGATGCGCTCCGGTGGTGCGCCAGTGCCGCGCGATGCAATTCCAACGGACACGGATACACGGCATGCAGACCGTGAACCGGTTCCGCCGGGCGCGGCCCTGACGGCCCCATATTCGTGGCACGCCGCCCGGCGGCATTGACGGCTGTCAACGGCATGGCGGAACCCGGCCACGGTTGCCCGATACGCCGCTTTGCCGGCATGATGGGCGTCAATGCCGGCACATGCAGGCGATCTATGGTTGGTTGGCGATGGTCAGATGCCGGACCGGGACGCAGGGGAGGACACGATGGCTTTTGTGTTCGAAGATCGCGCCGAAGCGGGTCGTAAGCTGGTTGCGGCGCTTGACGGCAGGGACTGGGGCGGGGCTGTCGTCTATGCCTTGCCGCGCGGCGGCGTTCCGGTGGCCGCCGAAATCGCCAGGGCTTTCGGCCTGCCGCTCGACCTGCTCCTCGTCCGCAAGATCGGGGCGCCCGGACACCCCGAACTGGCCCTCGGTGCCGTGGTGGATGGCGCAGCGCCCGACATTGCCATCAATGAGGATGTTGCCGCCTCCTACGGCTTCGACGAGGCCGATGTGCGCGAGATGGCCAAGGCCCACCTTGCCGAGATCGAGCGGCGCCACCGCCTGTATCTGGAAGGCCGGCCACCAATCCCGGCGACGGGCAGGACGGCCATCGTCGTGGATGACGGGATTGCCACGGGCGCCAGCCTGATGGCCGCGCTGCACGCCCTGGCGCGCCGCCAGCCTGCCCGCATCGTTCTTGCCATTCCCGTGGCACCGCCCGAAACGCTGGCACGGTTGCGCCCCCTGGCCGATGAGGTCGTCTGCCTGGAAGCGCCGGCGCACTTCTACGCCGTCGGCGCGCACTACCGGTCGTTCGCCCAGGTGGATGACGACGAGGTCGTCTCGCTTCTGCGTGCCTTGCGTTGATCCGCGGCGCTCAGGCCGCGTGCAACGGCGCGGCCGGATTGCCCGCAAGCGGCCGTCCCGCGGCCGCCAGATGGCCATGCCTCAAGGATTGCAATTCCTCGCCGATGGATGCCGCCATGGCATTGAGCCGCTTCCTGTCGGTGATGATGACCTTCTGGCCGTCCACGACGGTCAGGATCTGCTTGCGCGCCAGTTGCTGCATGTTGCGAGACAGCGTTTCGGTCGTCGTCCCGAGATAGGCGGCGAGATCCTTGCGCGAAACGGGTATTTCAAGCGCCAGCGGTTCGCTCGCCGGCCTGGCGCCCTGCCGCCTTGCGCTCAGCGCGAAGAGATAGCCGGCAAGCCGTTGCAGGGTTGTCCTGCAATTGAACAGCGTCAGCCATTCCTGGATTTCCTCTGCCTGGCGCTGTGCCGTTTCCAGCACCGCGCAGGAAAAGTCCGTGCATTGCTGCGTCAGCTTGATGAAGGCCGCGCGCGGGATGAGGCAGATGGACGAGACGGTGGCGCTTTCATAGGCAAAACGCGACGTCTTCTCGAACGCATTGCCGATCAGCCGGCCATCTTCGATGAGACCGATGACCATGTGCCGCCCATCCGCCGTGGTGTTTGAAATCTTGACGGTGCCGTGGCGCACGATACCCAGATGATGCACGCTCTCGCCTTGCGCGATGATGGTTGCCCCTGGCGCATAGCTGGCGGTTGACGACACGCCTGCAATGGACTGAAGGACGGATTGCTGGACACCCTTGCATGGCCCGTGCAAACGCGACGGACATGACGAACACCGATTGCCGGCAAGAACATGCGGCCCCTGCATTGCCACTGCCTCCCCTGTTGTTTGCCCGCACACGGCCGGATATCGTTCGGTGCATCCGGTTGGTCCATGTGACTGCTACCTCTCAGGTAACAATAAAATCCTATTTTCTGGATTAATTGATCTGCAACAAATCTTTTGTTGAGAATTGTTGAGCGGGTTCTTGCGCTTGCTTTGTCACTCGGGGTCGCCTTCGTCCTCGGGCATCCGGATTGCCGGCCGCACATCGCCGACGAAGACATAGCCCACGCCCCGGACGCTCTTGATCAGCGTCTCGTTTTCCGTCGCCTTGCCGTGCTCGATCTTGTCGCGCAGATGGGCAATGTGTCCGTCCAGCGTCCGGTCCAGCGGATCGCGTTTGCGTCCGCGCAGTTTCTGCCAGATCTCGTCACGCGACAGGATCCTGCCCGGATTTTCCAGGAACAGCGCCAGCAGGTTGAACTCCGTTTCCGTCAGGTGGATTTCGTGCCTGTCATTTGACCGTACGAGCCGGCGCACCCCGTTGAAGACCGTATGGTCGAAGGAAAGCTCCGTCTCCTCCTCCATCCGCTGATGCGGCAGCCGTCCGTAGCGTTCGAGCACGGTCTGCACCCTTATTTCCACTTCCCTTGGATGAAAGGGCTTGGTGATGTAGTCGTCGGCGCCACTTTCAAGGCCGGCGACCCGGTCCCCGGGCTCCGAGCGCGCTGTGATGATGATGACGGGTATGTTCTTCTCGGCGCGCAACGCGCGGGCCAGATCAAGGCCGTCTTCGCCCCCCAGCACGATGTCGAGCGTCACCAGATCGAACGGGCCCTCGCGCAGGCGCTGGAACAGGTCGTCCCGGCTGCCGGCCTCGGCAGTCGCATGCCCGGCCTGTGTCAGGGCCTCGACAAGCATCGCACGCAATGCGGGATCGTCGTCGGCGACGAGTATCCTGCACTTCGTGTGTTCTCTGCCGCCCTCGGTTTCGCCCTGCATGTATCCTCCCGTCCGTCCGGCTAATAATTAGATAATTTGAATATATCAGAAATAAGCGACGAACATCCACGCTTCTTCGTCGTTTCGCATTCGCCGGTCTTCCACCGCCGGCGATGATGCCCGTCAATGGAACCGTGCGGCGAACGGGCGATCATGGCCGGGCGGCTGAAGAAAGGGCAGGGGCAGGGAGGCCGGGCCGGGGAGGAAGAAGGGAACGCCATGCTGGAAACCGATGTCTTCGTCGATGCGCCGGACACCCCCGAAGGCAGCCTTCCCGGAATGCTGCTGCTGCCCGGGCGGGCCTGTGGCCTGGTCGTGTTTGCCCATGGCAGCGGCAGCAGCCGGATGAGTCCGCGCAATCGCCAGCTTGCCGGCTGGCTTGCGGAGCGGGGCCTTGCAACGCTTCTGTTTGACCTCCTGACCGCATCGGAGGCCGCCGGGCGCGCGAATGTCTTCGACATCCCCTTGCTGGCCCGCCGCCTTGTGCGTGCGGTTGAATGGGCGGCGCGGGTGCCGCCGCTCGACAGCTTGCCGGTCGGCCTGTTTGGCGCCAGCACCGGTGCCGCCGCCGCCTTGCTGGCCGCCGCACAGGCACCGCAACGGGTCGCCGCCGTGGTATCGCGCGGCGGACGGGCCGACATGGTGGTCGACGATCTGGCCCGCGTCACCGCGCCCACCCTGCTGATCGTGGGTTCGCACGACCCGCAGGTGCTGGCGCTGAACCGCCTCGCCCTGTCCCGGCTGACCTGCGATTGCCGCCTCGAAATCGTCCCCGGCGCCACCCATCTGTTCGAGGAACCGGGCGCATTGCGGCAGGTGGCCGGGCTTGCCGGCGGCTGGTTTGCCCGGCATCTTTGCGGGGCTGGTGAAAAGGCTTGAAAATCCGGCCTCCGGTGCCGTTTCATGACCTGTATCAAGGGCGGCCGGCCGGCGTTGCATCATGGTTGGGCGCAAGGATGACAGGAGGCTGACATGGCCGTATTGGCAATCGACAGCAATGAGTTGAGCGGTATCCTGCTGCGCCTGCGGGCGCTCATGGCCCGCGAGGAAAATGATGTCCCTGATCCCGGAGGCAATCCCGGCGATGACGAGGTGCCGGCCGCCTTGCAGGATCTGCCCGATGATCTGAGCCGCGAGGAAGTGATCGAGGAAATCGAGGCGCTCAACGACGATCAGCAGGACGCGCTGGTTGCCCTGTCCTGGCTGGGCCGGGGCGATTACGAGCCGCAGGAATGGGAGAGCGCCCTGGCCATGGCGCGCGAGCGCCATTCTGGCTCAACAGCGGAATATCTTCTTTCCCACCCGCTTGTCGCCGAACAGATCGACGACGGCTGGGAGATGCTGCGCGAGGCCGGTGAACTGGAGTGAGAGCGCCGTCGCCCGGCTTGCAGACGGGGATCACCGCGCCTGCGCGGCCCTGGTCTTTTCTTCCAGATAGGCGGCCAGCGCGTTGACCGAACCCATCCGGTCATAGTCGCTTTCGGGCATCGGCGCTCCGGTCAGTTCCGACAGCGCGGCGACGAGATTGAGGAAGTCCATCGAATCGATGTCGAATTCCTCGCGCAGGTCGCCATCGCGGTCGACATCGGCCATGTCGATATCGGGCGCGATGCGATGCAGTTCGCGGGCAAGAAGCGTCTCCAGCGTTTCATTCGTCATAGGTTTTCCGGCTCCTGCAACAATTGGCCGATCCGCGCCAGGAAAAGCGCGCCGCGATGGCCGTCGCTCACCCGGTGGTCGGCGGAAAGCGTGATCGAGGTGACAAGGCGGGCGGAGACGTCCGTCTCCTCTGCCCAGGGGCGCAGGCGCGGCGTTCCGAAGCCGACCAGTGCGACCTGCGGCGGATAGATGACGCCGAACAGGCGGTCGACGCCCCGGTCGCCAAGGCTGGAGATCGTGATGGTTGCATCGGCCAGTTCGCCCGACCTGTAGCGCCCGGCGCGCACCCGTGCCACAAGATCGGCAATGGCCGCCATCAGATCGTCGAGAGACCTGGACCCGGCATCGTGAATGGCGGGCGCCACCAGCCCGCCGCCGCGAATGTTGATCGCGACGCCCGCATGCACCGCCGGGGCAGGGGCAAAGCCGTCTGCGCCGCGATGGCCGTTGAATTCCGGGTATTTGGCGCAGGCCCGCGCCACGGCCTTGACGAAAAGGGCGATGAGCAGCATCCGCTCCGCCGCCGGCCTGCCGTCGTTGACATGTGCCAGGAAGCGCGCGGCGGCCGAAAGGTCCGTGTCATGGGCCAGGTAGTAATGCGGGATCTCACGCTTGGAGCGCGCCATGGCCGCGGCGATGGCCGCGCGCATGCCCTGCGCACCCGTTGCGGCTGGCTTGCTGTCACCGCGCGCCTCGACATCTGCAAGCAGCACAGCACCGCCGGGTCCGCTGCCGGTCAGTCCGGCAAGGTCGAGGCCCCGCGTCTGTGAGAGGCGGCGGGCAGCCGGACTGGCGCGCACGAAACCGCTGTCACCCGCCGGGCTCGAAGCGGCAGCAAGCGCCGTGCCGGCTGGTCGTTCCGGCGAGGCATCTTGGCTGGTGGCGGCAGGCGCCGGTGCAAGTGGTTCCGGCGCCACGGGTTCGGGAGCAGATCTGGGTGACGCGGCATCTGCGTGGCCCAGAATGCTCGCCAGCGGCGCGCCCACCGGCACGGTTTCGCCGATCCGCGCGACCAGTTCGCTGATCGTCCCGTCCTCGAAAACCTCGATTTCGATGGCGCCCTTCTGCGTTTCAACCACGGCGACGATGTCGCCGCGCTTCACCGTGTCGCCCGGTTTCACAAGCCATTCGGCCAGCGTGCCCGCTTCCATGTCGGCGCCAAGCGAGGGCATGCGGAATATGCCCATGGTTCAGTCCCGCCCCAGGGTCCGGCGCACGGCCGTGGCGATTGTCCCTGCCTGCGGAATGGCCGCCGCTTCCAGGTGCCGCGCATAGGGCACGGGAACTTCCGCCGAACAGACGCGCGCAAGCGGCGCATCGAGGTCGAAGAAAGCCTCCTCGGCGAGTTGCATGCCGATCTCGGCGGCAAGGCTGCCCGTTCGCCACCCTTCGTCCACGACCAGCGCGCGATGCGTCTTGCGCACCGAGGCGAGCACGGTTTCCATGTCGAGCGGGCGCAGCACCCGCAGGTCGATCACCTCCGCGTCAATGCCGTCCTTTTCCAGCATTTCCGCTGCTTCCAGCGTCTTGTAGAGCGATCCGCCATAGGTGATGAGGGTGATGTCGCGTCCGGCCCGCCGCACCGCCGCGCGCTCGATATCGACCGGCCCGGCATTGGCGGCGAGCGGTCCGGCGCGGTTGTAGAGCATGACATTCTCGAAGATGATGACCGGATCCGGTTCCTGGAGCGCCGTCCAGAGCATGCCGCGCGCATCCTCCAGCGTGGCCGGTGCCAGCACGCGCAGACCGGGGATATGCGCATAAAGCCCCTCGAAACTGTGCGAGTGCTGGGCGGCGAGCTGCTTGCCCGCGCCGGTTGCCATGCGGATGACGACAGGCACGCCGAACGCCCCGTTCGACATGTGCCGGTAGGTCGCGGCCGTATTGACGATCTGGTCGAGCGCCAGCAGCGAGAAATTCACGGTCATCAGTTCGACGATGGGACGCATGCCCGCCATGGCCGCGCCGATGCCGGCGCCGGTGAAGCCCGATTCCGAAAGTGGCGTGTCGCGGATCCGGTCGGGCCCGAACCGGTCGATCAGCCCCTTGCTGACCGCGTAGCAGCCACCATAGCGGCCGACATCCTCGCCCATCAGGAAAACGCGTTCGTCCTTCTCCATGGCCTCCACGATCGCCGCCTTGACCGCTTCGCGGTAAGTGGTCTCGACGCTGCCCTGCGGTTCCGGAATGTCTGGTGGGGCAGGGCGCTCGTCCGCCACCACATGGCGCAGCAGCGTCTCCGCCGGCTCCCATGTGCCAGCCTCGGCGAATTGCACCGATTCCGCGATTTCGGTTTCCGCCTCGGCCTCGATCCGTTCGACATCGGCCTTGTGAACGATGCCGGTCTGCTCCAGCCAGGTCCGGAAACGCAGGATCGGGCCCTTCTTGCGCCAGTCGTCGACCTCCTGGCGCTCGCGGTAAAGCTGTGCATCGAACATGGAATGGGCGCGGAAGCGATAGGTCCGGCATTCCAGCAGGAACGGGCCTCCGCTCGCCGCCATGTGATCCAGCGCGCGCCGCGCCGCCGCTTCCACGGCCACGACGTCCATCCCGTCAACGTTCTCGGCTGCCACCGCATAGCCGGCCGCCTTGGCAGCCACGTCGGTCATGGCCTCCGACCGCTCCAGCGCGGTGCCCATGGCATAGCCGTTGTTCTCGCAGACGAACAGGACCGGCAAGTGCCAGAGCGAGGCGAGGTTCATCGCTTCGTGGAATTCGCCCTCGGCCACGGCGCCCTCGCCGAAGAAGCAGGCCGTGACGCGGTCTTCGGCGCGCATCCGGTCGGCGAGCGCCAGGCCCGCCGCCAATGGCAGGCCGCCGCCGACAATGGCATTGCCGCCATAGAAATTGGCCTCACGCGAAAACAGGTGCATGGATCCGCCGCGTCCGCCCGCGCAGCCCTCCGCCTTGCCGTACATCTCGGCCATCACCGCCTTCATCGGCACGCCGCGCACCAGCGCATGGGCATGTTCGCGATAAGTGGCGACGATCCGGTCCTTTTCCCGAAGCAGCGGAATGACGCCGGTGGCCACAGCCTCCTGCCCGTCATAGAGATGCAGGAAGCCGCGGATCTTTTCCTGCGTGTAGAGTTCGGCGCATGTCTCCTCGAAAAGGCGGATGCGGATCATCCGCGAAAGCTGCTCCAGTGCATGCGCCCGGTCCAGCCGGATTCTGGTCTGCGTCATGTCTCGTCACTCTCGAGCGTGGAAATGTCGCCTTCCGCCAGGCCCAGTTCGCGCGCCTTGAGCAGGCGGCGCATGATCTTGCCGCTGCGCGTCTTGGGCAGGTTTGTGCGGAAAAGGATGTCCTTGGGGGCGACCGCCGGGCCGAGCCGCTTGCGGGCATGGCCGATGAGGTCCAGACGCAGCGCGTCCGAGGCGGCAAAGCCGGGCTTCAATGCCACATAGGCCTTGACGATCTCGCCCACCGTCTCGTCGGGAATGCCGATGACGCCGGCTTCGGCCACGGCTTCGTGCTCCATCAGCGCGCTTTCCACCTCGAACGGCCCGATCAGGTGTCCAGCGCTCTTGATGACATCGTCGGCGCGCCCGACGAACCAGAAATAGCCGTCATCGTCGCGCATCGCCAGGTCGCCGGTCAGGTACCATCCGTCGGCAAAGCATTTGCGGTAGCGCTCTTCCTCGTTGAGGTAGCCCCGCATCATCGAGGGCCAGCCGGCGCGCAAGGCCAGCTCGCCAAGGCTGTCCGGCGCATCGAGCACGCGCACATGGCCATCCTCGCGCTGCACGATGCCAGCCTCGATGCCCGGAAGCGGTTTGCCCATCGAGCCCGCGCGCACATCCATGGCGGCATAATTTGCGATCATGATGCCGCCTGTCTCGGTCTGCCACCAATTGTCATGGAAGGGCATGCCGAAAACCGCGTTGCCCCAGATCACGGCTTCCGGGTTGAGCGGTTCGCCCACGCTCGCCATGAAACGCAGGCGGGAAAGGTCGCGCTCCCCGGCAAGTTCCGCCCCCGCCTTCATCAGCATCCGGATCGCCGTCGGCGCGGTATACCAGACCGTCACCTTTTCCCGTTCCAGGATGCCGTACCAGCGCGCGGCGTCGAACTCGGCCTCGTCGACGATCATCGTGACGCCATTGGAAAGCGGGGCGATGATGCCGTAGGACGTGCCTGTCACCCATCCGGGATCGGCCGTGCACCAGTAGATGTCACCCGGCTTCAGGTCGAGCACCGTGCGGCCGGTATAGGTATGGGCGACGACGGCCTCGTGAACATGCACCGCGCCCTTGGGCCGGCCGGTCGTGCCGGACGTGAAATGGATGAGCGCGGTGTCCTCCGGCTGCGTCGCTTCCGTCTGGAACCTGTCGCCGGCCTGCGCCATGAGAGCGTCGAGCCCGTGGATCCCCGTATCGCCGTCGATCGCGCCATCCACCAGCAGAATGGCTTTCAGGAACGGCAGCCTGTCGCGGATCGGCGCGATCTTGCGCTTGTAGAGCGCCTTGCTGGTCACCAGCACGCTGCCCGCCGCGATTTCCATGCGCGATTGCACCGGCTCCGGTCCGAAGGCGGAGAAGAGGGGAGAATAGACACAGCCCGCCTTCAGCGTGCCGAGCGCGCAGACATAGAGCGCGGGAACGCGCCCGAGCAGCGAGAACACCCGCTCGCCCCGGCCGATGCCGAGCCGCCGCAGAACGTTTGCGAACCGGTTCGTCGCCGTATCGAGTTCGCCATAGGTGATGTCCTTGCGCTCGCCCGTCTTGCTGAGCCAGCGGATGGCAACCGTATCGCCGTGGCCGTGCAGGACGTGGCGCGTCACCGCTTCGTGGGCGATGTTCAACCCGCCACCCGGTAGGCCGTCAAGCAGCGCGCGCGCATCGTCCCAGGTGAAGGAGGCGGCTTCGGCCTGATAGTCGCGCATGTTTGCCTTGTCGCGCTGGCTGGCCGGTTTCGGGATGACGGTCTTGCGCATGAAGCTCTCCCGCTACGCTGGAGTCAGGACTTGCCGGTGCTGCGGATGGCCGAGCGTGGCAGGCCGTGCGCCTTCGACGGTCCGGTATGGTCCAGGTCGAGAGGGCCGGTGAGCTTGCCAAGCGCTACGAGGATGTCGGTCAGCAATTCGCTGTCCTCGCCGGGCATGCCTTCCTCCAGCGCGACGGCTTCCGACGATGCAAGGGACTCCCAGCGTCTGAGAACCTCGACCTTCTGGGCTTCGGATAGCCGTTCGTCGCCAAGGACATCCGACGGTTGCCCGTAAACGGCGGAAGGATCGGAAAGCGCCTTATCGAGATGGTCGCCCGCCATGGCCCTGTCCTCCCTATTCCTGGCTGGTGAATGTCAGATACATCAGCACCAGGTAGACGGCCGGCATGACAAGCGTGACGCCGATCTCGAGCGCCATCGGCGCACCGCAATCGCTGGCCCACATGCGCCAGGCCACGAACAGCGAGGACAGGACAATGATCACCAGCCCGACATACCAGGGCGTCAGCCGGTTGCGCCCGGCAGCTGGTTGTGTCGCCATGAGAACCTCCCTTGTTTAATCCCCATCAGACACCGAGTTTGCCGGGACGGGCATTGATGCCCGTCAATGACCCCGCTAAGCTGTGGCCCCTACCGTTCATGGGTGAGGATGAACGGCGGTCTCCGGGCGACCTGTATCGCGGTCGCGGGCCGAACCAGGTGGAGGAAAAAGCGATGTTCCAGCATATGAAGATACTGGCAACGGCTGTCGCCATCGGCGCCGCTGCGACCGGCTTGGCGCGCGCGGACGGGACCGTCGAGGTCCTGCACTGGTGGACGTCAGGCGGTGAGGCCAAGGCCGTTGGCGAGTTGAAGAAGGCGTTCGAGGAGCAGGGCGGAACCTGGGAGGATTCGCCCATTGCGGGTGGTGGCGGCGATGCTGCGATGACAGCGCTGCGCGCCCGCGTCGTGGCTGGCAATCCGCCCGCTGCCGTGCAGTTGAAGGGTCCGGGCATCCAGGAATGGGCCGAGCAGGGCGCGCTCAACGACGTTGAGGGCGTGGCCGCGAGCGAGAACTGGGACAGCGTGCTGCCGCCGGCCCTTGCCGGTATCATGAAATATGACGGCAAATACGTCGCCGCGCCGGTCAACATCCACCGCGTCGACTGGTTCTGGGCCAATCCGGACGTGCTGGCCAAGGCCGGCATCACCGACATGCCGAAGACCTGGGACGAATTCAACACCATGGCGGACAAGCTGAAGGAAATGGGGATCACCCCGCTTGCCCATGGTGGCCAGCCCTGGCAGGATGCCACGGTCTTCGAGGACGTGGTCCTTGGCATTGGCGGCGCCGATTTCTACCGCAAGGCGCTTGTCGAACTCGACCAGGAAGCGCTGACCAGCGAGACGATGGTGAAGTCCTTCGACCAGTTGCGCCGCATGCGCGGCTATGTCGACGCGAACTTCTCCGGACGGGACTGGAACCTGGCCACCGCCATGGTGATGAAGGGCGAGGCTGCCTTCCAGATCATGGGCGACTGGGCCAAGGGTGAATTCCTGGCGGCGGGCAAGGAGCCGGGCAAGGATTTCCTTTGCGCGCCAACGCCGGGCAACGGCTTCATCCTGAATTCCGACAGCTTCACCTTCTTCAAGGTGTCGGGCGAGGACCGCCTCAAGGGCCAGCAGGTTCTTGCGAGCCTCATCATGTCGCCGGGCTTCCAGGAAACCTTCAACCTCGCCAAGGGCTCGATTCCGGCACGCACAGACGTGGCGCTCGACAAGTTCGACATGTGTGCGAAGAAATCGCATGAGGACCTGCTCAAGGCCATCGAGAACGACACGCTCGTGCCCTCCATGGCCCATGAAATGGCGATCCCGCGCTCGGTGCGTGGCGAGTTCCTTGATGTCGTGACGAATTTCTTCAATTCCGACATGGCGTCGGCTGACGCGGTGCAGATGCTGGCCGACGCCGTCAAGCGCGCCCAGCAATAGAAGGTCGGGCGTGGCCGGGGCGCAATCGTCCCGGCCGCGCGCATGCGCCATGAGCACGCGAACCGGCCATTCCAGTTTCAGCCATGCCGTCGAGCGCTGGCTGCCGAAGATCGTGGTTTCCCCGCTCTTCGCCATCTCGCTGTTCTTCGTCTACGGCTTCATTGCCTGGACGGCCTATATCTCCTTCACCCGCTCCGGCGTCATGCCCGTCTACGACCTGGATGGCCTGTCGCAATACGAGCGGCTGTGGCAGACGCCGCGCTGGTATGTGGCGCTGACCAATCTCTTTGTCTTCTCCGCGCTTTTCATTGCCATATCCACCGCCATCGGCATCCTGCTGGCCATTCTCCTGGACCAGCGCATCCGCGCCGAAGGCGTCATCCGGACCGTCTATCTCTATCCCATGGCGCTGTCCTTCATCGTCACGGGCACGGTGTGGAAATGGATCCTCAATCCCGGTCTCGGCATCGAGCGGCTGATGCATGAAGCCGGTTTTACGGGCTTCACCTTTGACTGGCTCGTCAATTCCGACATGGCGATCTACACCGTCGTCATGGCCGGCGTCTGGCAATCGTCGGGCTATGCCATGGCGCTCTTCCTGGCCGGGCTGCGGTCTGTCGACGATGAGATCCTCAAGGCCGCGGCCATGGACGGTGCAGGCCCCTGGCGCACCTATACCGGCATCGTGCTGCCGATGATGCGGCCGGTCTTCCTGTCCACCATCATCATCCTGGCCCACCTCGCCATCAAGAGCTTCGATCTCGTCATCGCCCTGACCGGCGGCGGGCCGGGCTATGCTACCGACATGCCGGCCACCTTCATGTATTCCTTCGCCTTCCAGCGCTCCGAACTGGGCGTGGCGGCGGCCAGCGCCATCATGATGCTGATGACGGTGGTGGCCATCATCGTACCCTATCTCTATTCCGAACTGAGAAGGGGCGGGCCATGAGCGCACCGGCATCCGGAGGGATTGTCCGCAAGAAGGGCTGGCGGCAGACGCTGGCGCGAATTTCGCTTTATGCGGCGCTGGCGCTTTTCTGCCTCTATTACCTCGCACCGCTCCTGGTGATGATTTCCACGTCGCTGAAGTCGCTGGAGGAAATCCGCACCGGCACGCTCATCAGTCCGCCCGGCAGCATCAGCTTCGATGCCTGGGCGAAAGCCTGGAGCCAGGCCTGCGTCGGCGTGCGCTGCGACGGGCTGAAACCCTACATGATGAACTCTGTCGCCATGGTCGTGCCGGCGGTCTTCGTTTCCACGCTGCTGGGCGCGCTCAACGGCTATGCGCTGACCAAATGGCGCTTTCGCGGGGCAGACATCATCTTCGCGCTCATGCTGTTCGGCGCCTTCATCCCGTTTCAGGTCATCCTGTTGCCGATGGCGCGCACACTGGGCATGATGGGGCTGGCCGGCACCATTCCCGGCCTCATTCTCGTCCACACCATTTATGGCCTTGCCTTCACCACCCTTTTCTTCCGCAATTTCTTCATCGGCGTGTCCGATGGCATCATCCATGCCGCCAAGATCGACGGCGCCGGCTTCTTCTCCATCTTTTTCCGCATCGTCCTGCCCATGTCGATACCGGCCATCGTGGTCACTGTGATCTGGCAGTTCACCCAGATCTGGAACGACTTCCTTTTCGGTGTCGCCTTCACCGTGGGCGACAGCAACCCGGTCACCGTCGCGCTCAACAACGTCGTCAACACATCGACCGGCGTGAAGGAATACAATGTCGACATGGCCGCAGCCATCATCGCGGCGCTGCCGACGCTGGCGGTCTACGTGATCGCGGGAACCTATTTCGTGCGCGGCCTGGCCGCCGGTGCGGTGAAAGGATAGGCCATGTCAGGCATCACGCTGGAAAAGGTGTCCAAGCGCTTTGGCACCACCGAGGTCATCAAGGGCATCGACCTGGAAATAGGCGAGGGCGAGTTCATCGTGCTTGTCGGGCCGTCCGGCTGCGGCAAGTCCACCCTGCTCAACCTCGTCGCCGGGCTCGAAACCCTCTCCGGCGGCGATATCCGCATTGGCGGCCGCATCGTCAATGACGTGCCGCCGCGTGACCGCGACATCGCCATGGTCTTCCAGTCCTATGCGCTCTATCCGACGAAGTCGGTGCGCGACAACATCACCTTCGGCATGGTCACGCGCCGCGTGCCGCGCGCAGAGCAGGAAACGGCGGTGGCCGAAGTCTCGTCACTGCTGCATATCGACCGGCTGCTGGACCGCAAGCCCGGGCAATTGTCCGGCGGCCAGCGCCAGCGTGTCGCCATGGGCCGCGCACTGGTTCGCAATCCGGACGTCTTCCTGTTCGACGAACCGCTGTCGAATCTCGACGCCAAGCTGCGTATCGAGATGCGCACCGAGATCAAGAAGCTGCACCAGCGGCTCGGCCGCACCATCGTCTATGTCACCCACGACCAGATCGAGGCGATGACGCTGGCCACCCGCATCGCCGTCATGGACAATGGCCATATCCGCCAATATGCCGATCCGGAAACCATCTACGAACACCCCGTGGACCTTTTCGTGGCCGGGTTCATGGGGTCGCCGCCCATGAACATGCTGCCGGGCCGGCTCGTGACGGGTGAGGCCGGGATCTCCGTGGATACCGGCGACGGACTCGTCTTTCCGCTGCCGGGCCGTCTGGCGGAACGCGTGGCAGGCCAGGAAGGCCGCGACGTGGTGCTGGGCCTGCGCCCGGAGACCATTTTCGCCGCCGGTACGGAACTGCCCGGACCCGACCGTTATGTCTTCGAACGTCCGGTCGACGTGGTTGAACCGACCGGGCCTGACACGATGATCATCTTCTCGATTGCCGGCACCGATACCATCGCACGCGTGCGTCCGCAGGATGCCAGGCCGCCGGGAACGCCGTTCCGCTTCGAGGTGGAAATGGGCAAGGCGAAGCTGTTCGACCGCAAGAGCGAAATGCATCTGTAGGCTCTCGGCGAAGGCGCCGGCGCGGCTCGTCCCTCATGTTGAGGACATGGCGTGGCCCGTCCCGGCATGTGCCGGCGGTGGATCGGCCACCAGCGCGAGAATCCGGCCCGCTGCTTCCGACTGTATGCGGGACACACCTGCCTCCGGGGCCAATATCTTGACGAAGAAGGAAATAAGCGCGCGTGTATCCGAAAAGGAACGCGGCTTGAATTCCATGATGTCGTTCCACGCTGCCTGCAATTCCCGATCGAGAAACCCGACCAGTTCCCTGTTGTCCTCGGCAATGGCTTTTTCCAGTCCCGCCGAAGTGGATCGGAATCGATCAATCAGATGTTCTGCCATGGCCCCCGAAACCATCATACAATAATCAAAATGCAAAGTGACAGAAATCACCCCACAACCCGGAAAATTCCGGCAATCAACTTTATCCAAGATTTCGATATTTTAAATATAAGAATTTCACCGTTTGGAAAAATTTTCAAAACGGTTCGCACGATGTGCCGGGCGAACCTGCATGGAGCGCCCGGCGGCCGGTTCGTTTCCCCGGGTCAGGCGCCTTGCAGCGCTTTCGACCGAAACGGACAGTTCTAGGCGCGCGGTGAGACCAGGGCCTTGCCGAAAAGGAGACCGAAACCGAGGAAGGCGGCGGCCCAGAAGAGGCCCGATGCGGTGAGCGGCCATGCCTGTCCGGCACTTTCCAGCGCGGCATAGATGCGCAGCAACGCGCTGGCGACAAGGCATGCGAAAACCAGTCTTGCGCCACGACCCATGGTCAGCGCCTGTCCGGTATGCCCGAGCGTTGCCCGCATCATGACGGCCAGCACCATGGCACCCACGGCGCCGACACCGAAGGCATGCATGCCGGCGGCGGCTGACACCGCATCGGGCATGAGCGCCGCGGCACCGGCCAGGGCAAAGCCGAGCGGCAGGAAGAGGAAGGCGAGGTGCAGGATGAGCACCAGCGGTTCGCGTCCCGTGCGTTCCCCGGTCCAGCGCGCCTGCCGGATGAGGTTGGCCAGGCCGGCGGCCATCATCGCCAGGCCGGTGGCCGGATGCATGGGCAGGATGATCCATGCGATGAGGGCAGCGGCGCTGAGCACGAGCGCGCCCTTGTCCACCGGGCCGAAGGGCACTGGCAAGCGGCCGGGATTTTCCCGCACCAGCCAGTTGCGGGTGAAGCTGGGAATGATCCGCCCGCCGATGATCATGATCAGCATGATCGCCGCTGCCATGCCCATCCGCCGCGCGAAATCGCTGGTTCCCTCGAGATGCAGTTCGAGATGGAACACGGCATTGCCGGCAAACAGCACCGTCAGTGGCACAAGCACTTTCAGGTTTCGCCAGTTGCGCCCCGCGATGATTTCATTGGCGATCACCCCCATGACGCAAGCCAGGAAGGCAAGGTCGATGACAGCCACAGCCAGCGGCCCGAGCCAGCCCGGATCGGCCATCGCGATGCGCCCGGCCAGCCAGACGCCGGTAAGCATGGCCAGACCCTTGCCCTGCACCGGAAGGCGGCCTGTCCAGTTCGGAACGGCGGTCAGCAGAAAGCCGGTCACGATGGCCGGAAGGAAGCCGAAGATCATCTCGTGCACGTGCCAGTCCAGCACGCCGGCGGCCGGCTCGAAACGGATGAGGCCATCCAGCACGAGAACCCATGTCAGGATCGCCAGTCCGCCGAAAAGGGCTCCAAAGAGGAAAAACGGACGGAAACCATATGACATGATGGCCGGTCCGTTGTATTGCCTGAGCCTTGGAATGGGCATGGATCGCCTCCGTATGCTTGTCTTTGGGCCGGCCCGGTTCACAGCGAGCCTGAACGATCGACTTATGGCTGCCCGGCCCGCGCACATCGTTGCGCAAACGCAATTTCGGGAACGACATGGCCAGACTGAACCGGACTCTGATTGCCGATATCGATGTTTTCCAGGGGCTTGATGACGAGGATCTCGACGCAGTGCTGGAACATGCCAGCGCCTTGCGCGTGGAAAGGGACAGCCCCGTTTTCGAGCAGGGTGGCGAGGCAAACCGCTTCTTCCTGCTGCTTGATGGCGCCCTGCGCGTTGTCCAGACCACGAAGGACGGCCAGCAGGTGATCGCCCGCTACATCGCCGCTGGTTCGCTGGTCGGCATTGCACCGGCCATCGGGCGGGACACCTATCCCGCGACGGCCGTGGCCGCCGTCGATTGTGTCCTGGTATGGTGGCCGATGAGCGTCTGGCCGGACCTGACCGCCCGCTTCCCGCTCTTCGCCGCCAATGCCTACAAGACGGTGGGCATGCGATTGCAGGAAACCCAGGACCGGGTCGTGGAACTGTCGCTGGCCCAGGTCGAACAGCGTGTGGCCAATGCGGTTCTGCGGCTGGTGCGCCAGACCGGGCGCAAGACGGAAGACGGTATCGAGATCGACTTTCCGGTCTCGCGCCAGGACATTGCCGACATGACAGGCACGACCCTGCACACGGTCAGCCGCCTGATGAGCGCCTGGGAAGGGCAGGGCATGATCCGCAGCGGGCGCAAGCGCATCAGCGTCACCGATCCCCACCGCCTCATGCTGGTCAGTCAGGGCAAGAAGGAGTCCTAGGACTTCCCGCCCGGGCCCTCGATCGCGCCTTGGAGATCGGTCGTGAAGCGCTCCAGGTCGACAGCGTGTTCATGGGCTGCATCCACGACCGTATGGAACCCCGCGATCGGACAGCCGACGCAGAACATCCCGTGATGCAGGACGACCGAAACGGTGTCCGGCCAGGCGTCCATCACCTCCTCGATGGTCATGTCGGTCGAAAATCGGCGCGGCTCGGCCATGAACTGTTCCACAAAGGGCCGGCCCGACCGGCCGGCGGCGTTTCAACATTTCATGCTGTCATAGCCTTCCCATGCGGTGCCTTCATTGTTCCGGCGCAAACAACGCGGCCTGTTTTCCGCCAATCCCGGCGATGTCTTTCTGTTTGCCGAAACGCAAAGTCCGCCTCCGCGATGCGGCCTAGGAGACATGCGCGGCCAGAGCCGCAAGGCAAAACGTAAAAAAGGAATGACACGATGAAGATGAAACTCCGCCTTGCCGCGGCATTCGGTGCTGCCGCACTTGCCGGGCTTGTTGCCTCCGCTGCCCATGCTGCCGAGCATGAGGTGAAGATGCTGAACAAGGGCGAGGCCGGCGCCATGGTTTTCGAGCCGGCGCTTGTGCGTGCGGCGCCGGGCGACACCATTCGTTTTCTGCCCACCGACAAGGGGCACAATGCCGAAACCGTCAAGGGCATGGTTCCCGAAGGCGCCGAACCCTTCGCCGGCAAGCTTGGCAAGGAAATCGCCGTCACGCTGGACAAGGAAGGCGTCTATGGCGTGCGCTGCAAGCCGCATTACGGCCTCGGCATGGTCATGCTGATCGCTGTCGGAGAACCGGTCAATGCGGAAGAAGCCAAGGCGGCGAAAACGCCGAAGAAGGCCAAGGCGAAGTTCGATGCGTTGTTCGCCGAACTCGGCAACAACTGATTTCGCAAGACGCTGAAAAGCAGAAAGGCCGGGCATCGCGCCCGGCCTTTTCGTTTGCGCGGATTGTTCCGCATGTCATGCAGTGCCCGCTTGCATCGGATAAGCCATAACCACCGCACCGCCTTCGCGAAGGCGATCGACCTGCGCGTCGTCCATCAGCGTTGCCGCTGTCGACAGGGCATCGGCGCGCGCCGCGCTGCTGTCCAGAACAGTCACCTGCTTGCGCCATGCGGCGGCAACCCCATGAACGGGATGCAGGATATGGCCTGCCGAACCGGCCTGGTCGAACGTGGTGCCGAGCATGGCGGAGGTGGCCACCGCGCGGTCGCGAACGTCGATGAAATGCGGCATGGCGCCGTTTGCCCCTGGACGGGCGAGCCCGACCCGCCAGCCGCCGCCATGCCGCCCGGGGCCAAGCCCCCGGATCTCGCCGAGATCAACCAGCACATTGTCGAAACCTTGCGCGCGCAGAAGTGCGGTCACGCGGTCTGTCAGATAGCCCTGGGCGATCCCGTTGAATGTCATTGCCATGCCCGGCCGGGCGAAACGGACCGAACCGGCGTCGAACTGCACCTTGCCGAAGCCGACAAGCGCCAGCGCGCCGTCGAGCGTGGGCCGGTCCGTCCGCCCGGCCGTGTAGTGCCCCGCCATGGCGCTGAAGAGCGGCTGCACGGTCGGATCGAACAGCCCGTCCGTCGCATGCCAGGCCGTCCGCGCCGTGCCCAGAAGTTCAATCAGTTCAGGCGGCGGGGCATCGAGCATGCCTTCGGCATTCAGGCGCGAAAGCGCGCTGTCGCGCCGGTAGAGGCTGAAGATGTCTTCCAGCCGGGTAATTTCCCGCTCGATGGCGGCGAACACCGGTGCGGCGTCGTCTTGCGAGACACCGGCGAGCTGCAACGTGGCGTCGGCGCCCAGTGCGACACCGCGCCAATGCGCCACCGGTTGCTCAGGTGCAGCCAGGGCGGACGGCGCGAGCGCGGCGCCTGCCAGTGCCGCGCCAATGAAAAGCACGCGGCGGCGATTGAGTTTCTTTCGTGCGGAGGCGGTCATGGTTTGATCCTCATTGCGGTGCTGCGGGCGTGTCCGCGCCGATGCTGGCGGTCATGTCCTGCGGCGGGCGCACATAGGCGTCCGGTATGGCGTCGAGGCTGACGGCCATGCCGCCCTTTGCCCGGATGAAGGCCTCGGCCTTTTCCTGCGAGGCAAACGGGATGGCCTCGGGAAGTCCCATGCCGCCCGGTTGTGCGCTGTTGATGACGAACACGGCATTGGTCGCGTCGATCCAGTTGTCGGCACCCGGCTCACCCCACGACCTGGCCGCCGCCATGTCGCTGACATAGATGGCGGTGATGTCGCCGTCACGCTCGATGCCTTTCAGATAGGCAACCCCATCGGTGACCTGGGAGAAGAACAGCGGCTTGTCGAAACCGGCCAGGTGGATTTGTGCCTTCGGCCCGGCATGGTCGAGCACGTACATCTGGCAGAAATGGCCGACGGCTTCCTCGGTCATGGTAACCGGATCGGGGCGCACGGAGGCCGTCTCGTCCTTGCAGGCGGACAGGGCGGATGCCATGGCAAGGCTCGCCACGGCGGCAAGAAGCAGGCGTCTCATGGGGTCAGTCTCCTCAGGAAGCGGCGCCCGGCGGCGAGCATGGCGGCCAGCCAGAGGCCAAGCACGCCAAGCGCCAGGGCCGGGTCGAAGGGCAGGGTGCGCGCCAGACTGTCTATGCCGGAGGCTTCCGCGCCATTGCCCAGCGCAGCAAGGTTGTAGATGCGGAAGGCGTCGCCCGGATTGGCGACAACCAGCCAGGGAAAGACCGAGCGGGCGAAGAAACCGTCGGCATCGGCGACCACGCCGGCCAGCAGCGCCAGGTCGTAGAGAACCACCGCCGCGAGCCACAGGCCGAACACCACGGCGGCCGCGGTGCCGGTGCGCCGTGCCTTGATGGACACGGCAATTCCGAGCGCCAGGAAGACGGCGCCGAGCAGCAGGGCCGTGCCGGCAAGCCGCGTGATCGCGCATGCCCCGTCCGTGGTGAAACCGTAGACGCTGCCTGCGGCAAGCGCGGCAATGGAAAGACCCGTGACCACGGCAAAGGCCAGCACGCCGAACAGGCCGAGGAACTTGCCTGCCAGCACCTCGCCGCGCCGCACGGGGCTCGCCAGGATCAGCGCCAGCGTGCCGCGTTCGATCTCGCCGGCAAAGCTGTCATAGGCCAGCAGCAGCGCGATCAGCGGCACGAGATAGACCGAGAGCGTGGCCAGCGCAGCGCTGGCTAGCGTCAGGACGTCGGCCTTCATGCCGGCCGCACCGACGCCTGGAAAGGCCAGCGCCAGCGCGAAAAGCACGAAAACCAGCGTGGACAGGAAAACCCAGCGGTTGCGTGCGGCCACGCGCAATTCGGTCTGGGCAATGGCATAAGTGCGACGCAGGAAAGTCATGATGCGGCCTCCGCTTTGGCCCTGTGGCTGTAATGCTTGTAGATGTCGTCGAGTGTCGGCATCGCGATCTCGACATCGGCGATGTCATCGCCAAGGCCGCCGATCCGGCCGAACAGCGCGATCTTGCCGGCCGGATCGCAATCGAGAATGACCGAGCGGCCATTGACCCGCCGCCCGCCAAGCTGCGCCTGCACGGCATCCGCACGGCCGTGGCGCGCCTCGATGCGAACCGACATGGAAAGCCGCGCCTGCGCGGCCAGGGCAGCCAGCGTGCCGTCGGCCACCAGCCTGCCTTTCGACAGGATGGCCACGCGGTCGGTGCGCGCCTCCACCTCGGTCAGCGCGTGCGAGGACAGCAGAACGCCGGCACCCTCGTCGGCAATGCGGCCGATGATGTCGTAGAATTCCAGCCGCGAGACCGGGTCCAGCCCGCTGGTCGGCTCGTCGAGCAGCAGCAGGCGCGGCTTGCCGATCAGTGCCTGGGCCAGGCCGAGGCGCTGGCGCATGCCCTTGGAATAGCTTCCGACGGGCCGTGCCGCGGCATCCTTCAGGCCGACGCGTTCGAGCAGGCGCGCGCAGTCGCCACGGTCGGCGCTCTTCAGTCGGCTGAAATAGTCCATCACCTCTGCACCGGTCAGGGCCTTGGGAAAGGCCACCTGTTCAGGCAGGTAGCTGACGGCGCGCCGCGCTGCATCCGAACCCGGCTGCGCCCCGGCAATGGTGACGGCGCCGGCTGCCGGTTGCAGGAACCCCAGCACGGTCTTGAACAGCGTCGACTTGCCCGCGCCGTTATGGCCGAGCAGGGCCACCCGCTCACCAGGCGCCACGGCCAGCGAAACGGCGTCCAGCGCGCGCAGGGTTTCGAAATCGATGGTCAGGGTTCTGACCGAAAGCAGGGGCTCGCGGCTCATGATTGACCGCCTTTCTCGTTCTTCGTCGCGGCGGCGCCCGCACCTTCCGGCGACATGAGGGGATGGCTGTCGATCACGCCGCCCGGCAGCAGGTTCGGGAAGCGTGACTGCGACCAGCGGATGAGCTGCACCGCCGGCGAGCCGAGCAGAAGCCGGGCCATCGGCTGGCTCCAGGTGATGTGGTCGATGAGATCGTTCGGCCTGTAGACGCTGTCGGCCCGGCCGTCGCCATTGACGTCGAAGCCGGCATGATCGGACCAGTAGTTGCCGCGCCCGTCCTGGCTCCATTCCAGCCAGCGCGTGCCGACATACTTGACCTGCGTGCGATTGTTCAGGAAGGCGTTGCCGGTCATGACATTGCCCTCCGAACCGGCGGTGAAGTGAACGCCGATGCCGCAGCCCTCGAACCGGTTGCCGGAAAAGCGGTTTCCGTTGGAATTGTAGATGAACAGGCACTTCTCGCCGCCATTGGTGACGCTGTTGCCGGCGATCTCCGCCTGGTTGGCGAAATTCATGAAGATGCCGTGCTCGCGGTCGCCGTCGGAGATGTTGCCCGTCACGGTCAGCTTGCGCGAGAACATGAAGGCAAAGCCCATGTCGTTGTTGCGCGAGACATTGCCGGTCACGCTGATGTCGTTGGCATACATCGAGTGGAAGGCGAAGCGCAGCTCCGAGAAGCGGTTGTTGCGATAGGTCGCGTGATGGGACGTGGTGATGAACACGCCGTCGCGCCCCCTGGCGATCGTGTTGTCCTCGACCAGCAGGCCCGGCGCGTTCCAGACATAGATGCCCGGTCCGCGCTCGTTCCTGCGCAGGTCGTTGCGTCCGGTGATCGTGTTGCCGCGCACGATGACCGCGCGTCCGCCGTGCACGTCCACGCCGATCAGGTTGCCGGTCACGGTATTGCCCTCGATCAGCACGTTCTGCGCCGTCTTGGTGATGGCGATGCCGGAATCGAGGTCGTCGAGACGGATGCCCGAGCCCTGCACGGCAAGCCCGGAAACCGTGACGTCGCTGCCCTCGATGGTAATGACGGTGCCCTTGCCCGGTCCCTTGACCAGGCTCTGCCCGTTGCCCCGGAGTGTCAGCGGTCTGGAGATGGTGACGGGCCCCTCATAGGGTCCGGCGCCGAGCCGGAGGACATCCCCCGGCCCGGCATTGTCGATGGCCTGCTGCAGCGCGCCCGGTCCGGCGGGCACGGCGATCTCGGCTGCCCCCGCCCATGAGGCGGAGGCGGCAAGACCCGCGGCCAGAAGGAGACGGAGCGCGCTGAGCATGGCGTGTCTCCCGCCTCAGGCCGACTTGGGATGGACGAGCATGCGGCCGCGCATTTCCATGTGCAGCGCATGGCAGAACCACTGGCAATAGTACCAGTGGACGCCCGGACGGTCGGCGGTGAAGGTGACGGACGCCGTCGCCTGCGGGGCCACTTCCATGGCGATGCCGTGATTGCCGAGCGTGAAGCCGTGCGTCAGGTCGTCCACCTCGTCCATGTTGGTAACATAGACCGTGACCTCGTCGCCCTCGTTGACCTCGAACTTGTCCAGCGAGAAGGCCGGTGCCACGGAGTGCATGTAGACACGCACCTTGTTGCCGTCGCGGATGACGTCGGCGCCGTAGTCGAGATCGACCCCGTCCTTCTCGGCCTGGATGCGGGCGTCTTCCCACATCGCATCCCCGCGATCCCAGATCGAGACCGGGTTGACCACGTCGGCGCGCACGATGATGCAGTCATGCGGCTCGGCGAAGGTCGGGCCGTCATGGACGAGTTTCATCTCGTCGCCGGAAATGTCGATCAGCTGGTCGTTTTCCGGCTTCAGCGGGCCGACATTGAGGAACCGGTCCTTGGAGAACTTGTTGAGCGAGATGAGGAACTGGCCGTCCGCCTCCAGCGTCTCGCCCATCGAGGTATGGTTGTGGCCGGGCTGATAGTGGACGTCGATCTTCTGGATGATCGGGTCCACGTCTTCCCCGGCAAAGGCGCGGATCGCCTTGTCGATGTTCCACTTGGCCATCTGGCTGTCGAGGAACAGTGTCGTGTAGGCATTGCCCTTGCCGTCGAAGGCCGTATGCAACGGTCCGAGGCCGAGCTGCGGTTCGGCGACGACGGCCGAGCGCGGTTCCGCACCTTTCTCGAATACGTCATCCAGCAGGTCCACGTCGATCACCGAAACGGTCGGCGACAGCTTGCCGTTGATGCACAGGTGCTTCTTGTCGGGTGCCATGTTGCAGCCATGCGGGCTGTTGGACACCGGCACATAGGCCGTGTAGCGCGAGCCGTGGCGGCCGTCGACGACGGGGACGCCGTTGTATTCCTTGAAGTCGCCCGAGGCGACGGCCTCCTCGATACGCTTGATGTTGAAGACGACGACCCAATCCTGCTCGTTGGCGGTCATTTCCGCCAGCGTCACGCCGTTCTCGGAATTGTAGCAGGTCGAGAACGCATACTTGCCCTTGTAGTCGGCATCGCAATTGTCGAGATTGCCGTCGACGATCACCTGCCACTTGATCTCCATCGTGTCGCCGTCGATGGCGGTGAACAGCGAGACATATTTTGTCGGGTCGTCGAGAATCACACCATCGTTGGGCAGCGGGATGCGATGCTCGCCATTGGCGAAGACATAGCCCGTGCGCGGATATTTCTGCGGCCGCAGGCCGTGAATGTCGGACGTGTTCGGGATCTCGATGATCTTGTCGGTCTTCATCACGTCGAGACGGATGCGGGCGACACGCGTATTGGCCTTGTCGTTGGCGAAGAGATAGCGCCCGTCATAGGTGCCTTCGGTGAAGGACATGTGCGGGTGGTGCAGGTCGCCATTGTGGTAGGTCTGCATGCCGCGCTTGGCCAGGAAGTCCTTCGATTCCGGGCGCAGGCCTTCGGTCAGGATCTTCAGGCTTTCGTTGGTCGTGCCCCAGCCGGTGGCGCTGCACCGGTTGAAGACCGGAATGCGAACGAGTTCGCGCATGGACGGCATGCCGATGATGCGCACCTCGCCCGACTGGCCGGAGGACCAGAAGCCGTAATAGCTGTCCAGTTCGCCCGGATGCACTTCCCGGTAGGCGCCTTCCGCTGCCGCGGCCTGGCGCGAAGCGGCGAAGAGCGCGCCGCTGCCCGTGGCCATCATGGTGCCGGCGACGGCGGCGCCGCTGGCGGTTGTACCGAGCAGGGCGCGGCGGCTGATCTTGTTGTCACTCATCACAGAGTCTCCTTCTGCTTTTGGGATTGGGAAGCCTCGGCCTCGGCCTTCGGCTTGTAGTTGACACCTGGCTGGCCCTTGCCGGAGGCAGGGGCGAGGCCGATGGACCGTTCGAGGCGCTCGCGCTTCTTCACGCGGGTCACGACGACCGGGCATTTCGTCTTGTGCTGGTAGAGGACCTGGCAGTTGAGGCAGGAAATGCACTCGTTCGGATTGATCTCGCCGGTCGGGTGGATCGCCTGGACGGGGCATTCCTTGGCGCAGAGCTGGCAGGGATTGCCGCATTCCTTGTAGCGCTTGAGCCAGCGGAACATGTGCAGCCGGGCAGGGATGGCCAGGCCGCCGCCCAGCGGGCAGACATAGCGGCAGTAGAAGCGTTCGATGAACAGGCCCGGCGCCAGCATGGCGAGGGCGAAAAGGACATAGGGCCAGGGCCGGTCGAACTTCAGGATGATGGCCGTCTTGAAGGGCTCGACCTCGGCATAGTGCTCGGCCATGTCCAGCGAGTAGAGCGACAGGCCGAACAGTCCCAGGAAGAGCATGTATTTCACCGGCCAGAGCCGTTCATGCAGGCCCCAGGGCAGGGTGATCTGGGGGAAGCGCAGCAGGCGGGCGATCTTGTTGGACAATTCCTGCAGCGCACCGAAGGGGCACAGCCAGCCGCAATAGGCGCCACGCGCCCAGAACAGCAGGGCTGCCGCCACGGCGAACCACAACACGAAGATCAGCGGGTCCATAAGGAAGGTTTCCCAGCGGAAATCGCTCACCAGCGCGGAGAAGAACGCCAGCACATTGACCACCGAGAGCTGGGCATTGGCATACCAGCCGACGAAGACCAGCGTGAAGACGAGGAAGGAATTGCGCACGATGGCGAAGACACGATCGTTGCGGGTGGCCAGGGACTGGAAGAAGAAGATGCCGCTCAGGAAGGCAAGCGCCACGCCGAGCACGACGATTTGCGGTTGCTTGGCCTCCCAGATGCGGGCCCAGAGCGCATCGCGGATGGCCGAGGCCTCATGCGCCGCATCGCCTGTTTCCATCGAAGTGACGGATGCCGCGGGTGCGGGCATGGTCTCGATGAACCGCGCTGGCAGCGAATAGCCCAGATCATGGGTCAGGAACAGTTTTTCGATGGCGCCCACCGGGCGGTGCAGCAGCAATTGCAGCCGCCACGGCTCCGCCGGATCGAAACCGCCATCGGAAGGAATGATGAAAAGGTCGGTCTCGGTCATCTCCGGTGCGCCATCGGCTGCGATGCGGCCCAGCCGCTTGTGCTGGCGGTCCCGGAACCGGAACGAATTCTCGCCCTGGATGACCTGGATGCGGTCGAAGATGCCGCCGCGCACATAGCCCGATCCCTTGAAGGACCAGCGCCCGTTGCCGGCGATAAGGATGGCTTCCTCGCCCTCCTTCAGCATCGCCTTGAGATTCCTGTATTCCTCGTCGCCCAGAAGGCTGCGGCCGATGGAAGGCTGGCTGACAAGCGCGGTCCAGACATTGACATAGGCATCGCCGTCCGGCCCGGGTTCTGCATGGCGTTCGGTGCGCTTGTCGCCGAGCGCGGCGAAATCCGCGTTGACCGAGGCTACATCGAGCGTGAAGTGGCGCACCGAGCCATCGCCGGCCAGCGTCTGCCAGTCTTCCACCGCATCGATGGAGCGATCGACCGAGCGGGTGACAGTGGCCGCCCCTTCATCGGCCTTCAGTCCGCCGAGCGACAGGCCCTTGGCCACTTTCAGCCCGGCGCGCAGGATGGAGTCGTCGATGATCATGATGGTGACGGTCGCGCCCGAGACGATGTCGAGGTCGTGGTCGGATTGCCCGGCCGCGGCCTTCTTCAGGTCCAGCCCCGCATAGGCTTCCGTCACCGCCTTGATGCGCTTTTCGGGGATGCCGACGAGCACGATCGGCTCTGAATGCTTGACCAGGCGCACGCCGGTGATCACCGCGTCGGTGGAAACGCCGCCGAGGATGTGGATCGGCTTTCCCGAATAGCCCGCTGTCGGCACGAAGTCGGAGGTCAGGAATACCCAGCCGATGGTCTCGCCGTTCTTGAGCGCCGGCGCGACCGCGATGTCCTCGCGCACCGGGCCGTAGGCATCGGCGCCGGGAACCAGGTCCGAGGGCTGCGCCTTGGCGAGGAAATTGCCCAGCAGAGGCGCCGCCGCAACGCTCTGCTGGGCAAGGAACACCGCCAGGAAGGCGGTGACAAGGAGGGAAACAAGCCGGAGGAACCCGGTCTTCGAGGCTGTCAGTGCTGTCTGTGCTGGACGGGGCATTCCCGGCTCCGGATCGCTTTGTGTCGTTCGATCCGGACCCTAGGGATTTCAGCGAAACCGAATTTGCAGTTTCGCAAACAAAACGGTGAAGTCATTGATCATGCGGCAGGACGTCGCGGCTTTGGCGGCGGGCCGGCGTTCAGACCGACGGCGGCTGTCCGCCAATGTCGGCGGGCGCCACGGAAACGGTCTTGATGACGGCATGAACCGGTGCCCCAGGCGCAAGGCCGAGCGCGGCGACGGAGCGGCGTGTGACACGCGCCAGAACGCGGCCCGCCGGCGTGTCGATGGCCACCATGGCGCCGGGCCCCCCGCCTTCGCGGATCTCCGACACCGTACCCGACAGGATGTTGAGTGCCGAAAGGCCTTCCGGCTGTTGCCGGGCGAGAATCACGTCATGGGCGGCGATGCGCACGCGCACGCTCCGGCCTGGCGCCTGGGCAAGATGCGGCAGGAAAAGCACCATGCCGCCGGCTTCCAGTTCGCTCAGCCCGTCCTCGTGATGACGCACCACCCGCGCTTCGATGAGCGCGCCGGCCTCGCGTGAGCCGAGTGGCGTGACGGACGGGTCGCCCAGCACGTCGCCCGGCGGACCCTGGCGCACCACCCGGCCGTTTTCCAGCGCCACGACGGTCGTCGCCAGCCGTGCCACTTCCGATGCCGAATGGCTGACATAGAGGATCGGCACGGCCACCTCGTCGCGCAGCCGCTCGAAATAGGGCAGGATCTCCGCCTTGCGTGCCTCGTCCAGTGCCGCCAGCGGCTCGTCCGCCAGGATGAGGCGCGGCGAGCACAGAAGCGCCCGCCCGATGGCCACGCGCTGTTTCTCGCCGCCCGACAGCAGGCCCGGCCGGCGGTCCAGAAGATGGCCGATGCCGAGCATGTCGATGACATGGTCCGCATTCTCTTGCCGCGCGCCGCGTGGGGCGAACCAGCGGCCATAGGCAAGGTTCTGGCGCACTGTCAGATGCGGAAACAGCCGCCCTTCCTGGAAGACCGTGCCGATGCGGCGGCGATGCGGCGGCAAGGCGATGCCGCGCGCGGTGTCGAGAAGAACGTCGCCGCCAAGGGTGATCCGTCCGCTATCGGGTCGCAAGAGCCCTGCAACGGCCTTGACGATGGTCGACTTGCCGGATCCGGACCGCCCGAACAGGACCGTGACGCCATTGGGCGCAGCGAAGGCGGCGTCCAGCCCGAAACCCTGGAAATCATGCTTCAGCGCAACCTCCAGCATCAGCCGCTCCCGACGCGGGCCGCCACCCGCCGCGCCACGAATTCCGAGAGCAGCAGCGCGGTCATTGCGACGGCAATGGCCACGGCGACGAGGCGCGCGGCCGAGGCCTCTCCGCCCGGCACCTGAAGGAAGGCATAGACCGCCGAGGGCAGCGTCTGCGTCTGGCCCGGAATGTTGGAGACGAAGGTGATGGTGGCGCCAAATTCGCCCATGGCCTTGGCGAAGGCGAGGATCGCCCCGGCAATCACGCCCGGCAGGATCATCGGCAGGGTCACGGTGAGAAACACCCAGGCCGGCGACGCGCCCAGCGTCGCACCCGCTTCCTCCAGCTTCGGGTCGACCGCCTCGATGGACAGTCGCATGGCCCGCACCATCAGCGGAAAGGCCATGATGCCCGCCGCCAGCACGGCGCCGGTCCAGCGGAAGGCAAGGACGATGCCGAACCATTCATCGAGATACTGGCCGATCAGGCCTCGGCGCCCCATGGTCAGCAGAAGCAGGTAGCCGGTGACGACCGGCGGCAGGATCAGCGGCAGGTGAACGATCCCGTTGACGATCTGCTTGCCGGGAAAATGCCAGCGCGCCAGCGCATAGGCCAGGAACAGCCCGAACGGCAGGCTGGCCAGCGTCGCCACGCCGGCCACCCGCAGCGACAGCGCCACCGCCTGCCATTCCTCCGGTGAAAGCCAGTCCGTCACGCGATCACTTCAACACGCTGAATCCCTGTCTGGTGAAGGCGGCTTCCGCTTCCTGCCCCGAAAGGGCCTCGAAAAAGGCCCTGTCCGCGGGGTCGGCAGCATCCTTCAGGAGAAGAGCCGGATAGACGATCGGCGGATGGCTGTCAGCAGGAAAGGCGCCGGCGATGGTGACATTGTCCGAGGCGGCGGCATCGGTTGCATAGACAATGCCGTAAGGCGCTTCGCCGGCGGCGACCAGCGCCAGCGCCGCGCGCACATTGTCCGTCTGCGCGACCGCGGGCGCGACCGCGTCCCAAAGGCCAAGCGTCTTCAGCGCCGCCTTGCCATAGATGCCGGCAGGCACGGAATCGACCATCGCCATGGCCAGCTTGCCATCGCCAAGCAGTGCGGGCAGATCCAGTTCCGCCCCGATGGCAACCTGTCCGCCCCCCTTGCCATGGGCGATCAGCACCAGCGCATTGGACAGGATGTCGCGCCGTCCACCCTCTGCCACGAGACCGGCCTTGTCCACTGCGTCGGCCCAGCCCGTATTGGCGGAGATGAAGATGTCCGCAGGCGCACCCGCCATAACCTGCCTCGCCAGTGCGCCCGATCCCGCATAGGAAACGGTTACCGTATGGCCTGTCTTGGCCTGCCATTGCGAGGCAAGGTCGTCCAGCCCGTTCCTGAGCGAGGCAGCGGCGAACACGAGAACATCATCGGCCCGGACCGGCGCCTGCATCGCAGGCCAGGCGAGGGCGGCCAGCGCCGCAACGGCTAAGCGGCGCATCGGGTGTCCGTTCGTGGACCGCATGGTGGTCGTTCCTTCATCTGCCAAGGCAATATGTCTGGCGGGAAATATCGCAACGGACACACTGGCAGGCAAGCGTTATTTATCGCCGGACATATCGGCCAGCATGGACTGTAACGCGACGATCCGGCCGGCATTGGCGGCCGCCGTTTCATCCTCGATGGCGCGATAGAGTGACAGCACCTGCTCTCCGGCCTGCGTGAGGCTGGCGCCACCTCCTGAAGCCCCGCCGCGCGCGCTCGAAACCAGCGGATCGCGGAAGAATCGGTTCATCTCTTCCACCAGGCTCCAGGCGCGCTTGTAGCTCATTCCCATCGTGCGGCCGGCCGCCGCGATGGAGCCGGTCTGGCGGATGCGCTCCAGCAGGTCTGCCTTGCCGGGGCCCAGCATGGCATCGTCCCCGAAGAGAATGCGCAGGCGCAGGCGTGGCGCGTCGGTCTTGCTCTCGCTCATGCAGCAGGTATGGCAGCAAGGCACGCGCGCTTGCAAGCCCGCGCGCCTTGGCGGCACTTGCGCCAAAAGGAAAAGGGCGGCGCCTTGCGGCGCCGCCCCGGATTGCCCCATCCGCCCCCGGCATGGGGCAGATCCGCCGCCGTCAGGCGGTAAGGTCGAAGCGATCCGCGTTCATCACCTTCACCCAGGCGGCGATGAAATCCTTGACGAACTTCTCTTCATTGTCGTCCTGGGCATAGACCTCCGCATAGGAACGCAGGATGGAGCTGGAGCCGAACACCAGGTCCACGCGCGAGGCGGTCCACTTCACCGCGCCGGTCTTGCGGTCGCGGATTTCGTAGATGTCGCCGTCGCCCTTGTGCCAGCTGTTTGCCATGTCGGTCAGATTGACGAAGAAGTCGTTGGTCAACTGGCCTTCGCGGTCGGTGAAGACGCCATGCTTGGTGCCGGCATAATTGGTGCCGAGCACGCGCATGCCGCCGACCAGCGCCGTCATTTCCGGCGCGGTGAGGCCCATGAGCTGGGTGCGGTCCAGCATCATCTCTTCCGGGCTGACCACATAGGTCTTCTTCAGCCAGTTGCGATAGCCATCGGCCAGCGGCTCCAGCACGTCGAAGGACGCAGCGTCCGTCATTTCGTCGGTCGCGTCGCCGCGTCCCGGCGCGAACGGCACGGTGACATCATGGCCGGCAGCCTTGGCCGCCTGCTCGATGCCCACATTGCCGGCCAGGACGATGACGTCGGCCACCGAAGCGCCCGTTTCCGCAGCGATCGGCTCCAGGACGGAAAGCACCTTCGCCAGGCGCTCCGGCTCGTTGCCTTCCCAGTCCTTCTGCGGGGCAAGACGGATACGCGCGCCATTGGCGCCGCCGCGCATGTCCGAGCCGCGATAGGTGCGGGCGCTGTCCCAGGCCGTGGCCACCATCTCGGCGATGGACAGGCCCGACGCGGCGATCTTCGCCTTCACCGCGTCCACATCGTAGCCGGTGTTGCCGGCGGGAACCGGATCCTGCCAGATCAGGTCTTCAGCCGGAATCTCCGGGCCGATATAGCGTGCCTTCGGACCCATGTCGCGATGGGTCAGCTTGAACCAGGCCCGCGCGAAGGTGTCGGAGAAATAGTCGAAATCCGCCATGAACTTCTCGCAGATGGCCCGGTAGGCCGGATCCATCTTCATCGCCATGTCGGCATCGGTCATCATCGGCATGCGGCGCACCGAGGGGTCGGAGGCGTCGACCGGCATGTCCTCTTCCTTGATGCCGATGGGCTGCCACTGGTTCGCGCCGGCCGGGCTCTTGGTCAGCTCCCACTCGTAGCCGAACAGCAGCTTGAGATAGCCGTTGTCCCACTTGGTCGGCTCGGTCGTCCACGCACCCTCGATGCCGGACGTCACCGCGTTGGCGGCCTTGCCGTGCATGTTCGGGTTGGTCCAGCCGAAGCCCTGCTCGGTCACGTCGGCGGCCTCCGGGTCGGCACCCAGCAGGCCGGCGTCGCCATTGCCATGCGCCTTGCCCACCGTGTGGCCGCCGACGGTCAGGGCTGCCGTTTCCTCGTCGTTCATCGCCATGCGCGCGAAGGTCTCACGCACCTGCGCAGCCGTCTTGAGCGGGTCCGGCTGGCCGTTCACGCCTTCCGGATTCACGTAGATGAGACCCATCTGCACGGCGGCCAGCGGGTTCTCCATGGTCGCCGGGTCTTCCACGCTGTCGTAGCGGCTGTCGCTCGGCGCCAGCCATTCCTTCTCCGCGCCCCAGTAGATGTCCTTTTCCGGATGCCAGATGTCCTCGCGGCCATAGGCAAAGCCGAAGGTCTTCAGGCCCATGCTCTCATAGGCGACATTGCCTGCGAGGATCATCAGGTCGGCCCAGGAGATCTTGTTGCCGTATTTCTTCTTGATCGGCCAGAGCAGGCGGCGCGCCTTGTCAAGGCTCACATTGTCCGGCCAGGCGTTCAGCGGTGCGAAACGCTGATTGCCCGTGCCGCCGCCGCCGCGCCCGTCCGCCAGCCGGTAGGTGCCGGCCGAATGCCAGGCCATGCGGATGAACAGGCCGCCATAATGGCCCCAGTCGGCCGGCCACCAGTCCTGGCTCTCGGTCATCAGGGCATGCAGGTCCTGCTTGATCGCGTCATGGTCGAGCGACTTGACGGCTTCGCGATAGTTGAAATCCTTGCCCAGCGGGTTGGTCTTCGTGTCGTGCTGGTGAAGGATGTCGAAGTTCAGCGCGTTCGGCCACCAATGCATGTTCGACGTTGCCAGGGCGGTCATGCCGCCATGCATTACCGGGCAGCCGCCGGTTTTCTCTGTGTTCTTCACGTCCATGTTTGTCTCCGGTCGTGGCTCGGTTTCTAAAGGAAAGTCACTGGTCAACAGCGATGAGAAAGCACGAAGGCAGCCCGCGAACTGTTCCTTTCGTTCCGGCCCGGATCGCCATGGCAGGAGGCCTGGCGCGTGATCCGGAAAATGCCCCCCTCACAGCCTTGAGCCGCGAGAGACGAAATGGAAGCGCTGGCTTCGGTTCCTCCTCGGGAAGAACAATAGCAAAGCCCGACGATTAAATTAAGTTGGATTTCCTGATTGTCGTGATAAGAATTGCTTATGAGAAACGTCACGCTCAAGCAGTTCCGCTATTTCGAGGCGCTGGCCCGCCATGGTCATTTCGGTCGGGCGGCAGAGGCCTGCTCCATTTCCCAGCCCGCCCTTTCCATGCAGATCCGCGAATTGGAGGAATCCCTCGGTACGGAGCTTTTCGAGCGCGCCGCCCGGCAGATCCGCCTGACCGGGTTCGGCGAGGAATTCGCCGTGCGTGTGCGTGAAATCCTCCGCTCCGTCGATGAACTGGGCGATCTGGCCCGCGCCTCGCATGATCATCTGGTCGGCCGCTTGCGCATCGGCGTCATTCCCACGATTGCCCCCTACCTGCTGCCGCGCATCATTTCGGATCTGTCGCGTCTGCACGAAGGGCTGGAAATCCATGTGCGCGAAACGCTGACATCGCGCCTCGTGGAGGAACTGGCCGCCGGGCGAATTGACACGGCCATTGTCGCGCTGCCCGTTTCCGAACCGGCGCTGACGGAAGTGGCGCTGTTCACCGAGACATTCGTGCTCGTGCGCCCCGACGAAGATGCCGCCAAGCCGGTCCCCGACCGGGAGGGCCTGCGCGAGATGCGCCTTCTCTTGCTGGAGGAAGGGCATTGCTTTCGCGACCAGGCGCTTTCCTTCTGCAACCTGCACCCTGCGCGCCCGCGGGAGCTGCTGGATGGCAGTTCGCTTTCGACGCTGGTCCAGATGGTGGGCGCGGGCATTGGCGTGACGCTCATACCGGAAATGGCCGTCCCGGTGGAGACGGCGTCCGCGCCGGTATCGGTCGCCCGTTTCAGCGACCCGCAGCCCTCGCGGACCATCGGCATGATCTGGCGCAAGTCCAGCCCGCTGATCCGGCAACTGCACCAGATCGCGGATGTGGTGCGCCGATGCGGCAAGGCACCGCGCGTCGCCGTGGCAGGCGGAGACGCCGGTCCGGCGTTCAATGCCGCAGCGTTATGACCGGTTCGTGGCCTTGCAGGAACCCGAGTGCATGGGCCAGGTCGCCCTTGTTCTGGGCGTGAAGCGTGAAGAGGGGCTGGCCCTCCTCGACCTGATCGCCGATGCGCACATGCAGATCCAGCCCTGCCGCCTTTTCCTCCGGCGCGCCTGCGCATTGCGCCGCACGGGCGAGCAGCCGGTTATCCATCGCCTCGACCCGGCCTGGCAGGGGCGCGGCGACGGCATGCCGGAAGCGCGCGGCGGGCGGTGTCCGCATGCCGCCCTGTGCCGCGCAGATGGCCTGGAATTTCGACCATGCCTTGCCGCTGGCAAGCGTCCGTTCCGCAAGCGCTTCTCCGGCACCTTCGGCGGCCTTTCCGGTCAGTTCCAGCAAGGCCCCGGCCAGCATGAGTGCGCGCAGGCGCAGGTCCGATGGCGCATCGCGCGCGTTGCGCAGGACCGCAAGCACATCGCGCGCTTCCAGCGCCGGTCCGATGCCGCGCCCGACCGGCTGCGCGCCGTTGGTCGTGACAATGCGCAGGTGCAGTCCGAATCGCCGCGCAACCGCGATGAATGTTCGCGAAAGGACAGCCGCTTCCTGCGCGCTGCGCACCTTTGCCGAGGGGCCGACCGGCATGTCGATGACGACATGGGTCGCACCGGCGGCGATCTTCTTGGAAAGGACCGAGGCGATCAACTGCCCGTGGCTGTCGAGATCGAGCGCCCGCTCGATCCGGATGAGGATGTCGTCGGCGGGGCTGAGATCCACGGCACCGCCCCAGGCGATGCAGCCTCCCTCATCCTCCACCACCCGGCGCAGGCGGTCCAGCGACAGGTCCACCGGTGCCAGCACTTCTATCATGTCTGCGGTGCCGGCCGGCGAGGTGATGGCGCGCGACGAGGTCTTGGGAATGGTTACGCCGCAAGCCGCGGCGATGGCGACAATGATCGGCGTGGTGCGATTTCCCGGCAGTCCGCCCACGCAGTGCTTGTCCCCGACAATGACCTGCGGCCAGTTCATCCGCACGCCCGTATCGACCATCGCGGTCGTCAATGCCGCGATCTCGTCCGTATCGAGCGGCCGGGCCGCGCAGGCGGTGACGAAGGCGGCAAGCTGGATGTCCGAATAACGTCCTGAAATGATGTCGCCGAGAATGCCGCGCATCGGGTCGTCACCGAGCCTGTGCCCGAAGATCTTCGCGCGCACCTGCGACATGGAATCGATGGCCTCGTCCTTGCGGATCGACGCCATGTCGCCATCCTGCGCGCCGAGGCTTTTCCATGCGGCTTCCGAAAGGGCCGCCTCATCCGGGTCGAGAAGGCTGCCCGAAACAAGGTTGAGTCGCGCGGTCACGGCCCTGCCATGGCACGAAACCCTGAGGCGATCGGGCGGGATCAGGCCCATGTCGCGGCAGGCTGCGCTGTCGCGGTCAAGATAGACGATCGCTTCATCGGCAGCATCGATGCCCGGCCGCCTGAGCGTCAGCTTCACTTCCATGCCGGTCTCTGCCCGCCGCCTTTCGTGTTCCGATGCGCCAGAGTGGGGCGCTTGCACCCCCGCGGTCAAGCATGGCGGGGCATGGTCAATCCGGCCGGAACCACTGCCCCGGCCGGCTGCGTCTTGCCCGTCAGCCCGTCAGCCGAGCACGGCCTTCACCGCGTCGGCGGTTTTCGAAACCACCTCCTCGCCTTCGGCCCGTGTCAGGCAGAGCGGCGGTGCGAAGCCCAGGATGTCGCCCTGCGGCATGGCCCGCCCGATCACGCCGCGTTCGAGCAGGGCCGCCGAGACGGCGGGACCGATCTTGCGCGAGGCATCGAAGAAGCGCCGGTCGTCCTTGTCCTCGACGAATTCCACCGCGCACAACATGCCTTCGCCGCGCACGTCACCGACATGGGGATGGGCCGCCAGCGCGTCCTTCATGGCCGCGTTGAACCAGGCGCCGGTCTCGCCGGCATTGGCGACGAGGTTCAGGCTGTCGATCAGCTTGAGATTGGCCACACCCGCCGCCGCGCCGATGGGGTGCGCCGAATAGGTCCAGCCATGGCCGATGGGGCCGTTCTCGTCCGTGCCCTTTTCCAGCACCGCCCAGACCTTGTCGGAGACGATGGAGCCCGACAGCGGTGCATAGGCCGACGTCAGCCCCTTGGCGATGGTGATGATGTCCGGCCGGATGCCGTAATGGGTGGAGCCGAACATGGTGCCCAGACGCCCGAATCCGGTCACCACCTCGTCGGCGATCAGCAGGATGTCGTGCTTGTCGAGCACAGTCTGGATGGCCTCCCAGTAGCCCGCCGGCGGCGGCACGATTCCGCCCGTGCCCAGCATCGGCTCGCCGATGAAGGCGGCGATGGTGTCCGCGCCCTCGCGCTCGATCAGCGCTTCCAGTTCGGCGGCGCAATGGGCGGAAAAGGCCTTCTCGTCCATAGAGCGGTCGGCGCAGCGGTAGAAATAGGGCGCTTCCGTGTGCAGCACCTGCGCCAGCGGCAAGTCGAACTTCTTGTGGAACAGGTCCAGCCCGGTCAGTGAACCGGTCATCAGGCCCGAACCGTGATAGCCGCGCCAGCGCGAGATGATCTTCTTCTTTTCCGGCCGGCCGAGGATGTTGTTGTAGTACCAGACCAGCTTGATGTTGGTCTCGTTGGCGTCCGAGCCGCCCAGCCCGAAATAGACCTTGGACATGTGGTCCGGCGCCCGGTCGAGCACCATTTTCGCCAGCGTGATCGAGGCCTCCGTGCCATGACCGACATAGGCATGGTAATAGGCCAGCTCCTTCGCCTGCGCGGCAATGGCATCCGCGATCTCGGAGCGCCCGTAGCCGACATTGACGCAATAGAGGCCGGCAAAGGCATCCAGCAGCCGGTTGCCGTCGCGGTCCTCGATATGCACGCCCGATCCGCCGGTGACGATGCGGTTGGGGCTTTCCCCGCGCGCATGCTGGGCAAGATGCGTGGACGGGTGGAAGAAATTGTCCCGGTCCCACTGGTCAAGCTGGTCGTTTTTCAACATCGTCTTTTCCTTCAAGTTGAGGTCATGCCCAGTCGCGGCAGACATATTTGACATCCATGAAGGCGGCCATGCCCAGCCGCGCGCCTTCGCGGCCCACGCCCGACTGTTTCATGCCGCCGAATGGAATGGGGGCGCCGGTCACCTTTGTCCGGTTTACCGCCACCATGCCATATTGCAAGGCGCGGCTGGCGCGGTAGATGCGGCGCGGATCGCTGGTATGGAGATAGGCGATCAGGCCGTATTCGCTGTCATTGGCGCGCCCGAAGGCCTCTTCCTCCGTGTCGAAGGGGGCAATGGCGGCGACCGGACCGAAGGTTTCCTCGCGCATGATCAGCGCATCCGCCGGCACGTCGGCCAGCACAGTGGGCTGGAAGAACAGCGGCCCGGCTGCGTGACGCTTGCCGCCGCAAATGAGCCTTGCGCCACGCGCGAGCGCATCCGCCACATGCTCTTCCTGCTTGACCACGGCCTTTTCGTTCATGAGCGGGCCGATATCCGGGTCGCCGAGACCGGGGCCGACGGTCAGCGCCAGGGCGTGTTCGCCAAAACGGGTGCAGAAATCATCATAGGCGCCACGTTCCACCAGGAAGCGGTTCGCGCCGAGGCAATCCTGGCCGGACGTGGCGAATTTCGCCTTGATGGCCTCGTCAACGGCATGGTCCATGTCGGCGTCATCGAACAGGATGAAGGGCGCATGCCCGCCCAGTTCCATCACGATGCGCTTCACTGTCTCCGCCGACTGCCGGTAGAGCAGCTTGCCGACCTCGGTCGAGCCGGTGAACGACAGCGCGCGCACGCGCCGGTCCGCCGTCCAGGCCGGCACGATCTCCCCGGCATGGCCGGTCACCACATTGAACACGCCCGGCGGAAACCCCGCCCGCTCGGCCAGTTCTGCGAGCGCCGTGGCGCTGAGCGGCGTCTCGTGCGACGGGTGGATGAGCACCGGGCAGCCTGCCGCCAGCGCGGCCGCCGCCTTGCGCACGATCATCGCGTTGGGAAAGTTCCAGGGCGTGATCAGCGCCGCCACGCCGACGGGCTCCAGCCACACCTCGACTTCGGCATCCGGCAGGTGCGATGTCACGCTCTCGATATTCGGGCGCTTGGCTTCCTCGGCATAGAATTCGGCGAACGAGGCGCCATAGTCGATCTCGCCGCGCGCTTCCGAAAGCGGTTTTCCCTGTTCCAGCACCATCAGGGCGGCCAGATCCTCGCGCCGTTCGCGCATCAGCTCGAACCATCGCTTGAGGCAGGCCGAACGCGCTTGCGGCAGCAGCCCCGACCAGCCTGGAAAAGCCGCATGCGCGGCATCGGCGGCTTCGCGAGCGTCCTCTGCGCCCAGCGCGGCGACTTGCGCAATGGTCGCGCCATCGGCGGGGTTTCGCACCTCGATGGTTGCGCCGCTTTTCGCCGAGACCCATGCCCCACCCAGATAGGCGAATGTGCGCAGGAGCTTCGGATCGTCCAGCCGGATGGACCGCAGGCCCTTGTCGCCGTCCTTCATGATGCGCCTCGCTTTGCCGTGAATGCGTTGATGGCGTCACGATAGGGGCGAACGCGGCAGCATTTTCACTGCAATCGGGCAGCGGGTCAGTGGAATTTGCCGAATTTCATGCCGGCTTCAGTGATTTTCACTGGTCCCGCCGGAGGGAAGGGCGAAGGGCAGGGGCGGCGCAGTGTTTTTCACCGTCTTGGTGACGATATAGCCGAAATAGCGCTCGATTCCGACACTGGCATCCAGCAGCCGGTCCATCAGACGCTGATAGGCGTCCACATCCGCCACCACCGCCTTCATCACGTAGTCGATGCCGCCGCCCGTCGCTGCGCATTCCACGATCTCCGGAAAGTCCAGCACGGCGGCCTCGAAGCGGCGGAAATCCGCGGCCTGGTGATTGGCCAGCGTTACTTCCACATGCACTTCCGTCACGGGGCCAAGTTTGCGCAGGTCCACCATGGCCCGGTAGCCGGTGATGTAGCCGGCCTTTTCCAGCCGCTTCAGCCGCTCCACGCACGGGCTGGGCGACAGGTTGACCGCCTCGGCCAGCGCCACCTTGGTCATCCGCCCGTTTGCCTGAAGCGCCTTCAGGATGGCGAGGTCGAACCGGTCCAGCTTGCTCATGCGCGTGCGCGTCCGCCCTCAGGTGCTGATCGTTGTGCCGCTGCCGGCCGCCCGCGTGACGGCAAGCGCATGGGTGGCAATCGCCGTGTCCTGCGCCCCGGTGCCGGTCAGATCGCAGACCGTGACCTGGTCCTGCGATGTGCGACCCGGCGCCTTGCCCGAAATCACATCGCCCAGTTCGACCGGCGCGGCGGACCCGCCAAGGCCGGCAGCCAGCACGCTGCGCCATTCGCCCAGCGTCTCGCATTGGGACAGCCGGTCGCAGACATAGATGTCCGAAGCCGCGATGGCCTGCGGGTCGATCTCGTTCTTGCCCGCCTGGTCCGATCCCATGGCGGTGATGTGCAGGCCCGGATGCAGCCATTCGGCCTTCAGCACCGGTTCACGCGCCGGTGTCGTCGTCACGACGAGCTGCGACTGCGCGACGAGGGCCGCCGGATCGGTCACCGTTTCCGCCGCGATGCCAAGCCGCCCGGACAGATCCCTTGCGCAGTCACCCGCCTTGCCGGCATCGCGTCCCCAGACAAGCACGCGGCGGAAGGGCCGCACCAGTTGGGCCGCCTCCATTTGCAGGCGCGCCTGCACACCCGTGCCGATCACGCCGGCCGTCTCCACCGTCTCCGGCGCCAGGTGGCGTGCGGCCACGGCACCGGCCGCCGCCGTGCGCACGTCCGTCAGGTAGCCGTTGTCGAGGAAAACGGCCCTGACCAGCCCCGTCGTGGCATCGAGCAGCACCATCAGCCCGTTCAGGCTCGCCAGCCCCTTGGCCGGATTGTCGAAAAAGCCGGGGCTGACCTTGATGGCGAAGCCCTCGAAGCCCGGAATCCACGCGGTCTTGACATCCACTTCGCCATGCACCGCCGGCAGGTCCATCGACAGGACCGGCGGCATGACGACGCCACCGCCGGCCAGCGCCGCGAAGGCTTGCGAGACCACATCCACGGCGGTCAGGTCCAGTTGCACCGCGGCGCGCAGTTCGGTTTCGGTCACGATCCGGATTTCATGCGCCATACGCGCCTCCTTCTGTCCTTGTGCCGCCCAGATCAACCGGCTCGCCGGCCATGACGGCCATGAACTGGCCCATATCCACGTTGCGGCCCGTGATGAGAGTCGCCACCGGTCCCGCGAGCTTTCCTGCCCTGCCGCTCATGACGGCGGCATGGCCGACGACACTGGCGCCTTCGGCAACCAGCCTGTCCTCGAAGAACAGGGCCTGCATGGCGCGGTAGATGTGGTCTTCGGAAACCAGGATGACATCGTCCAGCAGGTCGCGGCACAGCGCGAAGGTGAAGCGGTTGGAAAGCCCGATGCCGCCGCCCAGCGAATCGGCCAGGCTCGCCACTTCCTCCACCTCCACCGGCTTGCCCGCCGCGATCGAGGCGTGCATCGCGGCACCGCGCTCCATCGTCACGCCGATCACCCGGATCGAAGGCTTGATCGCCCTGGCCGCCAGCGCCACGCCAGCGGCCAGACCGCCGCCCGAAAGCGGCACCAGCAGCGTGGCGATGTCCGGCCGCTCTGCCAGCATTTCGAGCGCTGCCGTGCCCTGGCCGGCAATCACCGCCGCGTGGTCGAAGGGCGGGATTTCCACCAGGCCTTCTTCCTGTGCCAAACGCCGGCTTTCAATGCCGGCTTCGTCCTGGCTGCGCCCGGCAATGTGCGTTTCCGCGCCCAGCGCGCGAATGCCCTCCACCTTGTTGGTCGGCACCAGCGACGACATGCAGATCACGGCGCGAAGCCCCCGCAGGCGGGCGGCGTAGGCAACGGCACGGCCGTGATTGCCAGTCGAGCAGCAGGTCACGCCGGCAGCGCCATCGGGCAATTGGGCAATGGCATTGGCCGCGCCGCGCAGCTTGAAGGCGCCCGTCGGCTGGCAGGTTTCAAGCTTCATCAGGAATTCGGCCCCCGCGAGGCGGGACATGAAGGGCGAGGGGATCATCGGCGTGCGCACTGCCATGCCCGCAATGCGGTTGGCCGCCGCCATCACATCGGCCAGCGCAAGGGTCATCGTGTCACTCCCGTGAGGCCGTGAAGCCGCAAACGCGTCGCAAAGACACGGAAATGTCGCATCCGGAACTCCTCTGGCGCATCCTGTCGGTGTTTCTTGGCAGGGTCCGGAACCTGCGGCTGCAAGGCATCACGCGCGGCCGCCCATGTCAACTTTCCCGGTCTTGTTTTTCGCTTGTCCGCGGCGCTACGGTCAGGCGGCGCTGCAACGCGGACAATGCGGGAAGACCAACACGAAAAACCCCGGGGGGAGCAAACGATGCCGGCAAGCCATTTGCCATTCGAGAAGTCCGAATACGAACGGCGGCTCGCCCGCGTGCGCGAGGCCATGGCGGCCCAGCAGCTCGACCTGCTCTTCATCGAGGATCCGTCCAACATGGCCTGGCTCACCGGCTATGACGGCTGGTCCTTCTATGTCCACCAGGGCGTGCTCGTCTTCCTCGACGAGGATCCGGTCTGGTGGGGCCGTTCGCAGGATGCCAACGGCGCGCTGCGCACGGTCTGGATGGAGGATTCCCATGTCGCCTGGTATCCCGATCACTATGTGCAATCCACGCTCTGCCATCCCATGGAACTGCTGGCCGCGATGATCCGCGATCGCGGCTACGGGTCGAGCCGGATCGGCGTGGAACTGGAGAACTACTATTTCTCCGCCAAGGCTTTCCTGGTGCTCCAGCATGAATTGCCCGATGCCATCCTGGCCGATGCCACCGCGCTCGTGAACTGGCAGCGCGCGGTCAAGAGCGAGCCGGAAATCGCCTTCATGCGCAAGGCGGCGCGCATTTCCGAGAAAATCATCGACTACGTGATCGAGCGCGTCGAGCCTGGCGTGCGCAAGTCGGAAGTCGTCGCCGAGATCTACGGCAAGGCCATTCGCGGCACGGATGAGGACTGGGGCGATTATCCGGCCATCGTGCCGCTTCTGCCGTCCGGCTCGGATGCCGCAGCCCCGCACCTGACATGGGACGGGCGCATCTTCGAAAAGGAAATGGCGACCTTCTTCGAGATCGCCGGCTGTTATCGCCGCTACCACGCGCCCTTCTGCCGGACCATCTTCCTCGGCACGCCGCCAGACCATTTTCGCCGCGCCGAGGCCGCGCTTGTCGAAGGTCTGGAAGCCGGCCTTGATGCGGCCCGGCCCGGCAATACCGCCGCCGACATTGCCCGCGCACTGGCCCTGCCGCTGGAGCGCGCCGGCATCGAACGCTCGGCCCGCGCCGGCTATCCCATCGGCCTGTCCTATCCGCCGGACTGGGGCGAGCGTACCATTTCCATCCGCGAAGGCGACGATACGGTTCTCGAACCCGGCATGACCTTCCATTTCATGCCGGGCCTGTGGATGAACGACTGGGGCCTGGAAATCACCGAGAGCATCCTGATCCGCGACAAGGGCCCGGCGGAATGCCTGTGCGATCGCCCGCGCCAGCTCTTCGTCAAGGAATGAACCGGTGAGCCCGCTCGACAGGACCGTCGCCATCCTGGGCGACCTGATCGCCTATCCCACGGTCTCCGCCGATTCCAACCTGGCGCTCATCACCCATGCCGCCGAACGCCTCGGCGACGCCGGAGCGGCCATCCACATCCACCGCGACCACAGCGGCGAAAAGGCAAACCTCTTTGCCACCATCGGGCCCGACCGGCCGGGCGGCGTCGTGCTGTCGGGTCATAGCGACGTGGTGCCGGCGCTGGAACCGGAATGGGAAAGCGATCCCTTCGCCATGCGAATGCAGGACGGGCGCCTGCACGGGCGCGGCGCCTGCGACATGAAGGGCTTCATCGCCTGCATGCTGGCCATGGCGGAGACCTTCGCTGCGCGCGATCTCGTCCGTCCGGTCCATTTCGCGCTGACCTATGACGAGGAGGTCGGCTGCCTCGGCGCCCGGCAACTGGTTCAGGACCTGGCCGCTGCCGGCATCCGGCCCGCCGCCGCCATCATAGGCGAGCCGACGAACATGCGCATGATCGAGGGGCACAAGGGCTGCTGTGAATACACCACCCGGTTCAAGGGGCTGGAAGGCCATGGCTCGAACCCGGATGCGGGCGTGAACGCCATCGAATATGCCGTCCGCTATGCCGCGCGCATGGCCGAAATCGGCCGTGGCCTGCGGAACGAGCCGGTGCCCGGTTCCCGCTTCGAGCCGCCCTTCACGACCGTGCAGATCGGCCGTATCGAGGGCGGCGCGGCACGAAACGTGATTGCCGGCGACTGCCTGATCGAATGGGAAATGCGCCCCGTGCGCCCCGGAGATGCCGAGCGCGTCAAGCGGGATCTGGCGCTCTTCTGCGATGAGGTGCTGCTGCCCGAAATGCGCCGTGTGTCGCCGGGCTGTTTCATCGAGACCGATGTCATCGGCGAGGTGGCCGGGCTGGAACCCGTGGCCGACAATGAGGCGCGCGACATCGTCGCCCGGCTGACCGGCGCCAATGACTGCGATGTCGTGGCCTTCGGCACCGAGGCCGGGCTTTTCCAGGAGTTCGGCATGTCGGCCATCGTCTGCGGCCCCGGCTCCATCGAGCAGGCCCACAAGCCGAACGAATATGTGGCCCTGTCGGAACTGGACGCCTGCCTGGCCATGCTGCACGGACTGGCCGATACGCTGTCGCGCTGAGGGGCGAAAAGGCGCTTCAGCGCAAGCCGCCCGCCATGCGCGTGGCTTCCGGCAATTGCCGAAGCTTGAGCATGGCCACAGCGCCGAACACCGGCCCGGGCACCAGCACGAGAAACACCCAGCGCCAGCCGCCCGCCCATTGCGCGACAAGGGGAATGAGCCAGATGGCGCCGATGGTGATGGCGAAGCCCACCCCCATTTGCAGCGCCAGCGCCGAGCCCACCCAGCCCGGCTCCGACAATTCGGTGACGGCGGCGGAAAACTGCGCGCTGTCGGCGATCACGCTCACGCCCCAGACCAGCGCAACGGCCGTGAACAGCCAGGCGGGCCCGTCGAAGGTGAAGCCGATGGCAATGGCACATGAGCCGGACAGTGCCAGCGCCAGCGCCGTGGTATGGCAGCGCCCGATCCGGTCGGCCAGCCAGCCGCCGGCCGCCGCACCGGCAAAGCCGATGGCGATGACGAGAAAGGTCAGCGCGGAGGCATTGCCGCCGGCAAGCCGGTTGCCGGCCGCCTGTGCAGCCTGCGTATAGGCCAGGAACCAGCCCCAGACCGCGTAGAGCTCCCACATATGGCCGAAATAGCCGCAATTGGCGAGCATGACCGGCCGGTTGCGCAGGATTTCGCCGATCTGGCCCAGGCGTGCCGGCGCGCGCGGGAACGGGTAGGGGCCTTCCTTCAGCGCGAAGGCGAAGATCAGCGCGGCGGCAAGCGCAAACCCGGAACTCGCCAGCACCACGATCCGCCAGTCGAAGCCGCCGCCAAGCGCGCGCACCAGGTGCGGCAGGGCGGAGCCGACCGTCAGCGCGCCGATCATAACGCCCATGGCGAGGCCGCGCCCGGTGCGAAACCAGGTGGCGATCAGCTTGACGGCTGGCGGATAGACGCCGGCCAGCGCCACGCCGGTGAGAATGCGCGCGCCGATCGCCATCGCAATGCCCGGTTCCAGAAGCAGGAGCAGGTTGGCAATGCAGGCCAGCCCCGCCGCGCCAGCCATCATCAGCCCGTGCGGCCAGCGGTCGCCAAGGCCCAGAAAGGCCGAGAGAAGCGCGCCTGAGACGAAGCCTGCCTGCACACCATTGGTCAGCCACGCCGCCGCGCTCGTGCCAAGCGCCCAGCGCTCCACAAGCACCGGCAAGACAGCGGTGGCCGAGAACCATGTCGTCAGGGACATCAGCGTTGCCGCGCAGATCAGCGCCAGGAAGCGCCAGCGCCCCTTGTCCTCGGTCATCCGGAAAACCCTCCTCCAGTCCGCCTGTACCCTTGGTGTCACGCCAGCGGCAACGGAGCAAGCCTGTCCATGATTCCGCAACGCTGCGTTCATTCACGTTCACGATCACAAAACGCGTGATCGCCTTGCCGCAGGAAAAACCATTGCCATTCTATTTCGCGCGGGAATGCACCAGCCAAAGGGAGAACGCTGATGACCGTACAGACCGACCGCCGCACTCTTTTCAAGTTGGCCGGCCTGACTGCCGCTGCCACGCTCGCCATGCCGCAGATCATGGTCCGAAAGGCCCATGCCGAAACCGCGTCCATGCCTGCTGCCACGGCCTACAACCAGTTCAGGCTGGGCGATTTCACGGTGACCACCGTCAATGACGGCACGACCGTCATGGAAAATCCGCAAGGCACGTTCGGCACCGATCAGTCCGTTGAAACGGTTTCCGAATTGCTTGAGGCCCATTATCTGCCCACCGAAAAGCTGGTCAACGGCTTCGCGCCCACCGTCGTCAATACCGGTTCCGACATCGTGCTCTTCGACACCGGCCTTGGCGAAGGCGCGCGCGGCAACGGCCTTGGCCAGTTGTCTGCCCGCATGGCCGCCGCAGGCATTGCGCCCGAAGACGTGACCATCGTCGTCATCACGCACATGCACCCCGACCATATCGGCGGCCTCATGGAGGGCGACAAGCCGGCATTCCCCAATGCCCGCTACGTGACCGGACAGGCAGAATACGATTTCTGGGCCGACGATGCCCGTGCCGGCACGCCCGGCGAGCGGGTACACAATCTCGTCAAGGCCAAGGTCATGCCGCTGGCAGAGAAGATGACCTTCATCGGCGACGGCGGCGAAGTGGTGCCGGGCATTACCGGCATGGCAGCCGTTGGCCATACGCCGGGCCACATGATCTACCGGCTGGAATCCGGCGGCCGGCAGCTCGTTGTCACCGCCGACACGGCCAATCATTTCGTCCTGTCCCTGCAGCGCCCGGAATGGGAAGTGCGCTTCGACATGGACAAGGCCATGGCCGCGAAGAGCCGGAAAACGGTGTTCGACATGATCGCCGCCGACCGGCTGCCCTTCATCGGCTACCACATGCCGTTCCCCTCCGTCGGTTTCGTGGAGAAGATGGACACGGGCTACCGGTTCATCCCGGAAACCTACCAGTTCGATCTCTGATCGCGGGCAACCTGTCCCGATGAGCCCCGGCCGCCGCGCCGGGGCTTTTCCTTGTGCAATGCAAAATCGGTCGCGCTGATGTCTTTCCATCGTCGCAAAGACGTGGTACCAGCCAGCGCCAATCCTGAAAGGGACTTCTTGAATCGAGTCGGCCTTGAACCGTTGTCGGGCAAGTGCCGCCTTTTGCTATTTGCAGGGACTGGCCATGGTGAAGATCATCGAAACCGCGACAGGCGCAATGGCGCTGACCTTTGACGACGTGCTGCTGCAGCCGGGTCATTCGGAGGTCATGCCCGGCCAGGTCGACATCCGCACGACGATTGCCCGCGACATCGACCTCAACCTGCCGATCCTCTCGGCCGCCATGGACACGGTGACCGACAGCCGGCTGGCCATAGCCATGGCACAGGCCGGCGGAATCGGCGTCATCCACCGCAATTTCACGCCCGAAGAGCAGGCCGAGGAAGTCCGCCAGGTCAAGAAATTCGAAAGCGGCATGGTGGTCAATCCGGTGACCATCGGCCCGGACGCCACTTTGGCCGATGCCCAGGCCGTGATGCGCGCCCACGGCATTTCCGGTATTCCCGTAGTCGAGAATGGCGGCACCGGCGGCCATCGCACCGGCCGTCTCGTCGGTATTCTGACCAATCGCGACGTCCGCTTCGCCTCCGATCCCGGCCAGAAGGTCTATGAACTGATGACGCGGGAAAACCTCGTCACGGTGAAGGAGAACGTGGAGCAGGACGAGGCCAAGCGCCTTCTGCACCAGCATCGCATCGAAAAGCTTCTGGTGGTCGATGGCGAGGGCCATTGCGTCGGTCTCGTCACTGTCAAGGATATCGAGAAGTCGCAGCTCAATCCCAATGCCACGAAGGACGTGCAGGGCCGCCTGCGCGCAGCCGCCGCCACCTCGGTGGGCGATGACGGCTTCGAGCGCGCCGAGCGCCTCATCGATGCCGGCGTCGACCTTCTGGTCATTGATACGGCCCATGGCCATTCGCAGCGCGTGCTCGATGCCGTGGCGCGGGCCAAGAAGCTGTCCAATTCGGTGCGCATCCTGGCCGGCAATGTCGCCACCGCCGATGGCACCAGGGCGCTCATCGATGCGGGCGCGGATGCCGTCAAGGTCGGCATCGGTCCGGGCTCCATCTGCACCACGCGCATCGTCGCCGGCGTCGGCGTGCCGCAGCTTTCCGCCATCATGTCGGCCGTGGAGGTCGCCCGCGCGCAGGGCATCACGGTCATTGCCGATGGCGGCATCAAGTTTTCCGGCGATCTCGCCAAGGCGCTGGCCGCCGGCGCCCATGCGGCCATGGTCGGCTCGCTTCTCGCCGGCACGGATGAAAGCCCCGGCGAGGTCTATCTGCACCAGGGCCGCTCGTTCAAGGCCTATCGCGGAATGGGCTCGGTGGGCGCCATGGCGCGCGGATCGGCCGACCGTTATTTCCAGGCAGAGGTCCGCGATACGCTGAAGCTGGTGCCTGAAGGCATCGAGGGCCAGGTGCCCTACAAGGGCCCGGTTTCCGGCGTGCTCCACCAGCTTGCCGGCGGCCTCAAGGCGGCTATGGGCTATGTCGGCGCCGCAACGCTGCCCGAGTTCAACGAGCGCGCCACCTTCGTGCGCATTTCGAACGCGGGCCTGCGCGAAAGCCACGCCCACGACGTGACAATCACGCGCGAAAGCCCGAACTACCCCGGCGGTATCTGATCCGGCATGGTCCGGCGGTCCGGCGCCTTCGGGCCTGGCCGCCGTCATTCCGCCGCCGTCACCCCCGTGCGCGGCTGAAATGGTCGGTCGATCCCATCTGCACCCGGGGCTTGTTCTCTTTTGCACAGCCGGGCTAGCCTGTCGCAGCCATGTGGCGTGAAACCGGCAAGGACGAGAACGTGAACCAGACCCTTATTTTCTGGCCCATGCTGGCGCAGGTGGCGCTGGTTTACGGCGTCTACATGCTCATTTCCCGCCGCCGCATCGCGGCCGTCAGGGCAGGCAATGCCGAGCCTTCGCAATTCCGCGAGAACCGGGACGAGCCCGCCGAAAGCCTGTTCGTGCGCAACAACCTGGCAAACCAGTATGAACTGCCGGTTCTGTTCTATGCCTGTTGCCTGTCGCTTTATGCGACCGGGGGCGTGGAGCCCGTGCCGCTGGTCCTCGCCTGGCTTTTCGCTGCCTCGCGCTATGTCCACGCCTGGATCCATGTCACGACAAACCGTATCCGCCACCGCCGCCCGGTCTTCATCCTGGGCTTCTTCACGCTCGGCGCGATGTGGCTGTGGTTTGCAGCCCACTTGCTCGGACTTGTCTGAACGGCCCTGTCAACCAGCCGTCCCGGTGGCGGGCGCGCACAGGAACCAGCAATCCGTTTCGCCGACCCCCTTCATGTCCACCGTGCCGCGATGCTCGAAAAGGAAGCGGTTCCGGAGCATGTCCGCCACGGTGCCGCTGGTCTGGATGCGGCCGGGCAGGGAATATTCCTCCAGCCGCGCCGCGATGTTCACCGTGTCGCCCCAGACGTCATAGGCATATTTGCGCGTGCCAATGACACCGGCCACCACGGGTCCGCAATGCAGGCCGATCCGCAACTGGATCGTTTCGCCGGTTTGCGCGCCGATCAGGCGCACCGCCTCCATCATGTCGAGGGCCATTTGCGCACAGGCCGCCACATGGTCGGCCTGCGGGTCGGGCAGGCCGCCCGCCACCATGTATGCATCGCCCACGGTCTTGATCTTCTCCAGTTCGTGCCGGGCCGCCAGGTCGTCGAAGGCGGAAAAGATCCGGTTGAGGAAATTCACGGTTTCGGCGGCTGGAAGCCGTCCCGCACGCGGCGTGAAATCCACCACATCGGCAAACAGGATGGTCACCGTGGCCAGGCCGTCCGCGATCATCCGGTCCGGCTTGGCTTTCAGCCGTTGGGCAATGGTACCGGGCAGGATGTTGTCCAGCAGACGTTCAGACCGCCGGTGCTCCAATTCCAGCGCGTCCTCCGCGCGCGCTGCTTCCGAAAAGGCGAAGAGCACCGTGGCATAGACGAGGAAGAAGGAGAACGGAACGGTGATGAAGAACATGATGTCGGCGAACACCGGATCGTCGGGGATGAAGGGCGCGGGCTTCGTGAAGAGCTGTTCCGTCAGGACGAATCCGGCAAAGGCGATCAGGGTGATCGTCGCCGAAAGGCGCAGGCGATCGGCGCCGAAAATCAGCATGGAGGCGGCAACGCCCGGCAGGAAATAGAAGTGCAGGCCGGAATCGCGGCCGAAATACCACGTGTAGAGCACAGCGAAGACCAGCCAGACGAGGCAGAGATGAAATCCCGCTGCCCAGTCGTTGACGCGATGCCATAGCGGCGTCACCGCGAAGAGGATGATCTGAGGCGACAGCGTGAGCGCAGGCAGCCAGAGCGCGTCGAAATCCCACGCAAGGTAGAGCGCGATATAGGGCACCGTCATCAGCGAGACCATCGCCGAAAGGACATTGATGACGGCCAGCCTTCGGCCGACGCGCGGCGGGTAGGCATGTGTTCCATAGGTAGCCCAGGCCCTGGCCATGCGCCAGAAACCGTTTACCGGCCCTTGCCCCATCGCCACGCGGGTTGCGACCGGTTGGGCCGTCTTGTCGTCATGCCCGGGTGTCTGATGTTTCAAGCCGTCATGCCCCCTTGGCTGCAAGGCCCATCCTATTGCGCCAAAGCCGCTGCGTCATCCTTGAAAAGCAAGCATTTTCGGATTGAAGCGAAAGGGCTACGGCAAGGACTGCCGCAAGGGCAGGGCAGGCTGTGCCGGCACGCCGCCCGATGATCGGGTGTCGCGGCACACGGCCTGCGCCTTGCCGCCTCGCGTGCCGCCGCTTGCAATTGCAGCACGCCACCTGTAGCCAAGCCCTTGAGACAGGAAGGCGAACATCCAAATGCGACTGGGCGGACGGCTGGCAGCGGCCATCGAAATTCTTGAGGACATGAATGCCCGGCGCCGGCCGGCGGCGGATGCCCTGCGCGACTGGGGCGTGTCCCATCGCTTCGCCGGCTCCGGCGACCGCTCCGCCATTGGCAATATCGTCTATGATGCGCTGCGTTGGCGGGCATCGTCGCGCTGGCGCTTTGGCGCGGAAACGGCCCGTGCCGAGGCATTCGGTGCCTTGGCGAGCGGTTTCGGCATGGCGCTTGCCACCATCAATGCCGAGCTGGAGGGCGACAGGTTTGCGCCCGACCCGCTGTCGGGCGATGAACAATCGGCATGGGAGGCGCGTCCGCTGGTGTCGGCGCCCGAGCATGTCCAGGCCGAATGCCCGGACTGGTGCGCACCGCTTCTCGCGGAAGCCTTCGGCGCCGACTGGATTGCGCAGACGCGGGCCTTGGCCGGCCGGCCGCCGCTGGACCTGCGGGTCAATACGCTCAAGGCGTCGCCGGAAAAGGTGGCGCGCGCGCTTGCCAAGGCGGATGCCGCGCCCTTTGGCGGCCTTGAAGGCGCACTGCGCATACCGCCCGTTGAAGGCCATGGCCGCCATCCCAACATCACCGCAGAACCGGCCTTCCAGAAGGGCTGGTTCGAGGTGCAGGATTGCGGCAGCCAGATCGTGGCTGCGCTGGCCGCGCCTGACACGCCGGGCCAGGTGTTCGACCTGTGCGCCGGCGGCGGCGGAAAGACGCTGGCGCTGGCTGCCAGCCAGGGCAACAGGGGCCAGGTCCATGCCTGGGATTCCGACAAGGCCCGGCTTGCCCCGATCTTCGACCGTTTGCGCCGCGCCGGCACGCGCAATGTCCAGGTTCATGCCGCCGATGCCGACCTGTCGCCGCTGGAAGGACAGATGGATCTGGTCCTTGTCGATGCCCCGTGCACCGGCTCGGGCACATGGCGCCGCCGGCCGGATACCAAATGGCGGCTGACTGAAACCTCGCTGGAAAGCCGGACCGGCGAACAGGCCGGCGTGCTTGACCATGCCACCCGTTTCGTGCGCCCCGGCGGGCGCATTGCCTATGTCACATGCTCGCTGTTCCCGCAGGAAAACACACATCAGGTCCGCGCGTTTCTGGAGCGGCATCCGCAATACGCGGCCAGGGATGCCATGGCTGTTGCCGACCGGCGCTTGCCGGCGCTGGCTCCGGCCATGCGGCCGGACGGCCATGGCGGCCTGCTGCTCGCACCCGCGCTCACCGGGACCGACGGCTTCTTCCTGGCGCTGTTCGAGCGCCGCGGCTGATCCGCCCCGGCGGCGATGGAAAGGACCTGCCTCTCGGAACCGCTGCACGCTGGCCCGCGTATCAGCAATGGTTGCAACGAACAACGCCGGTGAAGCCATGGCCCGTTACCTGACACTTGCACTCTTTCTCTTCTTCGTGATCGGCGGCGGCACGCTGATCGGCGTTTCCTCGCCTCCGGGCGAATGGTACGCCGCCCTGCAAAAGCCGCCGTTCCAGCCGCCGAACTGGCTGTTCGCCCCGGTCTGGACCTTTCTCTACATCCTCATCGCCTTTGCTGGCTGGCGTACATGGCAACGCCGGGCGGAAGGCCCGGCCATGCAGATCTGGTTCGGTCAGATGGCGCTGAACTTCATCTGGTCGCCTGTCTTCTTCGTGATGCATCTGACCGGGCTCGCGCTCGCCATCGTGCTCCTCCTGGCCATCCTGGTTGCGGCCTTCATCGCCTTCTCGTGGAACCGCGACCGGATCGCCGCCATCCTGTTCATTCCCTATCTCGCCTGGGTCTGCTTTGCATCGCTGCTCAATGCTTCCGTGTGGTGGCTCAACTGAAGTCTGTTGCGCCGCACAAATTCCTTTGCCATGATCCGTCCCTGAAGCCGGCCACACGGACCGGCGGCAAGGGGAAGGTGCAGCATGCGGATGCCGGGAGGCGACCAGGTCAACCCTGATTTCGAGACGCGGGTGCGCGAGAGCTTTGCCCGCCAACAGGCCATGGCAACCATCGGCGCGGACCTGACGCGCGTCTCGCCCGGCGTCATCGAGATCGAGATGCCCTTCTCCGAACATCTCACCCAGCAGCATGGCTTTCTCCATGCCGGTGTGATTTCGACCGCACTGGATTCGGCCTGCGGCTATGCGGCCTATTCCATGATGCCGGCGGACGCGGCCATTCTCACCATCGAGTTCAAGCTCAATCTTCTCTCGCCGGGCAGGGGCGAACGCTTCCTGTTTCGTGGCGAGGTGACCAAGCCCGGCCGCACGATCATGGTCACCGATGGGCGCGCCTATGCCTTCGATGCGGAAGGCGAGGTGCGCCTCGTCGCCACCATGACCGGCACCATGATGAGGGTGCGCGGTCGCGAGGGCCTGACCGGCTGATACCGTGGACGCGAGAGCGCAAGGGGGGAAGACGTGCCGCATCGCTTGCTCAAGCCCGTCGCGGGCAGACACGTGCTTTATGTGATGGCAGCGGAGCCGGAATACGGGCCGCATCTCCAGGCCCGGTTCACGCCGCTCGTCACCGGTGTCGGCCCGGTCGAGGCGGGCACGCGCATCGGCGTGGCGCTGGCGCGTCTGGAGGCCCGCAATGCCCTGCCGGATCTGGTCGTGTGCCTGGGATCGGCCGGCTCGGCCACGCTGGAACAGACCGAGGTCTATCAGGCGTCTTCGGTGTCCTATCGCGACATGGACGCCTCGCCGCTGGGTTTCGCCAAAGGCTATACGCCTTTCCTCGACCTGCCGCCGGAATTGCCGCTTCCCCATCATGTTGCGGGCCTGGCCGATGCCCGCCTGTCCACCGGCGCCGACATCGTGTCCGGCGCGGCCTATGGCGGGATCGACGCGGACATGGTGGACATGGAAACCTTTGCCGTCCTGCGCGCCTGCATGGCATTCGACATCCCGTTGATTGGCCTGCGCGGGATCTCCGATGGAGCGGCGGAACTGAAGCATGTCGATGACTGGACGCAATACCTCCATGTCATCGACGCGAAACTGGCCGATGCGGTCGACCGTGTGGAACAGGCGCTGGAAGCCCGACTTCTGGAATGATAGCAATGCAGCCCGCACACGGCGCAGGCTTTTGAGGCGCCTGAATCATGGTTTCATGCAGTTGCCACGGCGCGTGAGGCCCTTTCGGTCTTCATCGAGGATCTGACGCCATCGCTTTGAAATATCGGCGTTTCCATCCCTTGCCTTCAGGCCGGCCCGGGTCACCGGCCCGGTTGGCAAAGGCGGCGTTGGACAAGCCGGCCCGCGGCCAGGGCCGGCTTGTCCGCTTCGCCCGCCGGTCAATGACCGTGCGGAGAAGGCTTCAGCGGCTCGCCTTGCCGTTCCTCCAGGTAGGCCACTTCCGCCTCTGTCAGCTCCACGTCGTCACGCCCGGTGATCATCGACTTGATGTAATGGGTCCAGGGCTTGCCCGTGGTCGCCATGTAGACATGGATGACCACGAACAGTGCCATGCCCCAGGCGGCGGCCGTGTGCAGGAAGACGACCACGGTCAGCGCATCGGCGGCCCACGTCTGATGTTCCCAGAGATTGTAGAGCAGGTAGGCGATGCCGGACGCCCACAGGGTGGAGCCGATGAACAGCGTCAGCGCCACATAGGTCAGCGCCTGCAGCGGGTTCTGCTTGGAGTACAGCCGCTTGTGATAGGGCTTGGACGCCCCCTGCAGGATGCCCCAGGCATAATAGGTCATGATCGTCCAAAGGTTCTCGTTCTTCGGGAAGAACTGCTTCCACTCGCCGGTGGTGAACCACCAGAAGATCGTGAAGACCCAAAGCGCGATCAGCAGCACGGCGGCACCCGTGTGCAGCGTGACCGCCAGCCCGAACGGCAGCAGCCCGTGCAAACCGTGCAGGCCGAAGCCGGTGAAGAGCAGCGACAGGATCAGGAAAGCCTGGCTCCAGTGCCAGAACCGCTCATAACCCTTGTAGATGGCAATGCGATAGCTTCTGACGGCTTCGCCGTCCCTGCGTTGGGGAGCCCCCTTGAGACCATTGGTGAACATGTCGGTCATCAGGCCTTCCTCCGCGCGCTCATGACAATTCTCAGCAATCCGTGGCCGATGACGCCAAGCGCGGCTGCGCCGACGGCGAGAAGCCCGATCAGGTCCATCCATGCAAAGCCGTCACGGCCGGGCATGTAGAAGCCTGCGACATTGGCAAGCCGTCCCTGCCTGGCGTGGCAGGAATCGCATTTCAGCGCTTCGTCGGCTGGTGCCACCATGTGCGTGATCGGCCAGTACATGTGGGTGTCGACGAAATCGAACGAGCCGGAATAGTCCTTGCCGGCCGCCTTCATGCCTGCGTCGATGGCCTTGGCCCAGTCGAAATTCGTCCAGAAGGCGGTGTCGCTCTCCGGTCCGAACACATTGGTCATGACCAGCCGGTTCAGGCCGGTATCATAGGCCTGCCGGCCCTCCATGCGCTTGAATGGCCAGATGCGCGAATCCGGATCTTCGGGCGAGCCGGGAATGCGGTTGACCTCCACCACGCCGGAAGGGTCGATGGTGTCTTCCTGCTTCGTGTATTCCACCTGTCCGTTGAACCAGGCGTAAAACGGCTCGACGTCCTCGCCCCATGTGAAATCGCCCTTGGTCGACAGATAGGTGTGCATGTGCCGGCCGTCGCCCTGCACGTAATTCTCCTCGCCATAGGGCTTGCCGTCCTTCATCTTTCCCGCTGTCGACCAGTCCCAGCTGGTCTTGGTGGCAATGCCGCCCTTGGCGAATTCTGGAATGTGGCAGGTCTGGCAGGCGACACGGTCGGTATGGTCGTTCAGCTTGATCGCCAGCAGCGGGTTGGGGCCTTCATGCGGCGCCTTGCCGTGACAGGATTCGCAGGTCGCCACGTCGCGCCGCTCGCCGGGCTTCGGCATGGCGCCATGGCCTTTCGATGTGATGTCGCCGGCCGCATTTACATGATAGCGGCTCCCGGACCATTTGTGCGCCTCGGAGACATGGCAGGTTGAGCACTGCATGTCCGCGCCATCCTTGGCCATGTGCACGTCGACATGCTTTGTCGGCTTGAACAGCGCCGAGGACAGATCGCCATGCTTCACGTTGTCGCCGCCGCCGCCATAGAAGTGGCACTGGCCGCAGTTCTCGGCCTTTGGCAGGCCAACGCTCATGGCCGCCTTGGACAGGTCGACGGGCCAGGCCTTCGCCCCGGTGATGGTCGATCCCTTGACCGGCGCGGGTCCGGTGGCGACATGGCCGGCGGCCGTCGCGATCTTCGTGTATTGGCCGCTCTGGTCGTGGCAGATGAGGCAATCGACCGCCGTCTCCTCCTGTGGCGGCCCGGCCTTCATGTCCGTCCAGCCATAGCCGGCATGGCAACTGGTGCAGCGCGGCTCGTTGGAGGCCACGTTGCCGCAGAACGAGTTGATGACCTCGGACTTGCCCAGCACCTGCCCGGTCACGGGATGCTCGTATTTCCACGTCCAGTGGATGGACCCCATCACCTGTTTCGATGCCTCGGTATGGCATGCCAGGCACGCCTTCGTGACCTCCGGCCCGGACGTGAAGGCCTGTTTCAGCGCTTCGAATTTCGTATGGTCCGCCGTGGCGGATGTGTTCTTTTCCGCAGCCGGCGACGAAACGGCCGCCGCCGCGACTGCAAGGAACGCCAGCACCACCTTTCGGATTGCAGAATGCATGTACCCCTCCTCCTGTGCCCGCATGGATTGCAAGCATGAATATATTGAGAGATAGACATGCGGCTTCCGACTTGATCTGGATCAACATATGAGCCACGCCCGGCGCGGCGAATTGATGCATCCCTGATGGTTCTTTGCCATCGGCGAATGTTCATCGCGCCGATCCGGGCGCAATTCCGTTGCGCCGGAAGGGGAATCCCATTAAGGCCTTGCCATGACACAGACAGCCCATCCCGACACCGTCCTCATCATCGACTTCGGTTCCCAGGTCACGCAGCTGATTGCCCGGCGCGTGCGCGAGGCCGGCGTCTATTGCGAGATCGTCCCCTTCCAGTCTGCCGGGGAGGGCTTCCACCGGCTGAAGCCGAAGGCGGTGATCCTGTCAGGTGGCCCCGCCTCGACGACCGAGATGGGCAGCCCGCGCGCGCCGCAGGTGGTGTTTGACAGCGGCCTGCCGGTGCTCGGCATCTGCTACGGCCAGCAGACCATGTGCGACCAGCTTGGCGGCCGCGTGGAAGGCGGCCATCACCGCGAATTCGGCCGCGCCTACCTGGAAGTGCACAAACCCTGCGCCCTTTACGAAGGTGTCTGGGATGTCGGTTCGCGCCATCAGGTCTGGATGAGCCACGGTGACCGTGTGACAGCGCTGCCGGACGGGTTCGAAGTGGTGGCCACGTCGCCCAACGCCCCCTTCGCCGCCATCGCGGACGAGACGCGCCGCTACTACGCGGTGCAGTTCCATCCGGAAGTGGTGCATACCCCCGATGGTGCCAAACTGCTTTCCAACTTCGTCCACAAGGTCGCGGGGCTGAAGGGCGACTGGTCCATGGCCGCCTACAAGGACCAGGCCATTGCCGCGATCCGCGCGCAGGTGGGTGACGGCCGGGTGATCTGCGGCCTGTCGGGCGGCGTCGATTCCTCCGTCGCGGCCCTGCTCATCCATGAGGCGATCGGCGACCAGCTGACCTGCATTCTCGTCGACCACGGGCTGATGCGCAAGAACGAGGCCGCCGAGGTCGTCGCCATGTTCCGGGAGCACTACAACATTCCGCTGGTGCATGTGGATGCGGCCGACACCTTCATTTCCGCGCTGGAAGGCGAGGCGGATCCGGAGGTCAAGCGCAAGACCATCGGCCGCCTGTTCATCGATGTCTTCGAGGCCGAGGCGAAGAAACTGGGCGGCGCGGATTTCCTGGCCCAGGGCACGCTTTATCCGGATGTGATCGAAAGCGTCTCCTTCACCGGCGGCCCCTCGGTGACGATCAAGAGCCACCACAATGTCGGCGGCTTGCCGGAACGCATGAACATGAAGCTGGTGGAGCCGCTGCGCGAACTGTTCAAGGACGAGGTGCGCAAGCTTGGCAAGGAATTGGGCCTGCCGGACCATTTCATCGGCCGTCACCCGTTCCCCGGACCGGGCCTTGCCATCCGCTGCCCCGGCGGCGTGACGCGCGAGAAGCTGCGCATCCTCCAGGAGGCCGACGCCATCTATCTCGACGAGATCCGCAAGGCCGGCCTCTATGACGCCATATGGCAGGCCTTCGCGGTGCTGCTGCCTGTCCAGACGGTCGGCGTGATGGGCGACGGGCGCACCTATGAATTCGTCTGCGCATTGCGCGCCGTGACATCGGTCGACGGCATGACCGCGGATTTCTACCACTACGACATGGAATTCCTTGGCCGTGCCGCCACGCGGATCATCAACGAGGTGCGCGGCATCAACCGTGTCGTCTATGACGTGACCTCCAAGCCCCCCGGCACGATTGAATGGGAGTGAGGAGCGGTCGGCGCGATGCGGCGATCAATCGTGAACGATTTCACGATTGAAGCGACGAACGCGCGGAGCCATAGCGGAGCGCAGGAAAGCGGTCGGCGCGATGCGGCGATCAATCGTGAACGATTTCACGATTGAAGCGACGAACGCGCGGAGCCATCGCGCAGCGCAGGGACCCGGACGGCACGTCCGTGCGGGCCCTCCTACCGCGCCAGCCATCCGCCGTCGGCCGGGATGATCGCGCCGTGGATGAAGCGTGCCAGATCGCTGCACAGAAAGGCGACCGGCGCCGCGATTTCCTCCGGTTTTCCCCAGCGGCCGGCCGGAACGCGCGCCATCAGCGCCGCTTCGCGCGCGGCGTCCTCCTGCAGGGCCTGCGTGTTGTCGGTGGCGATGTAGCCGGGCGCGATGCCGTTCACGTTGACACCGTGCGCGGCCCATTCGTTGGCGAAGGCGCGCACAAGCTGGGCCACGGCACCCTTGCTGGCCGCATAGCCCGGCACCAGAATGCCGCCCTGGAAGCTGAGAACGGAGGCGACGAAGACGACATGGCCGTGTCCGCGCTCCAGCATGGCCTTGCCCAGCGCCTGCGTCAGGATGAAGGGCGCATCGCAATTGACCGCCATCACATCATCCCAGTCGGCTAGCGGATGATCGGCCGCCGGCGCGCGCCGGATCGTGCCGGCATTGTTGACAAGGATGGAAATGTCCTGACGTGCGGCAAGCTGTTCGGCAAGCGCCGTCACCGCCTCCCGGCTTGAAAAATCGCAGGCCTCGCCGGTGAACGAACGGCCGGTTTCGGCCACAAGCCGCGCGGTTTCGCTTTCCGGTGGCAGACCGGCTGAACTGACGCCGATGATGTCGGCGCCCGCCTCGGCCAGCGTCCGGCAGATCGCCCGGCCGATGCCGCGCGAGGCGCCGGTCACGACGGCGGTGCGGCCCGAAAGATCGATGGCAAGGCTCATGGCATCCTCACAGCATCCGGCGCGGATCGGCAAGAAGATTGGCGAAACGGGCCAGGAAACGCGCTGCGTCGGCACCGTTGATCACGCGATGATCATAGGAAAGGTCGAGCGGCGCCATGGGCACCGGCTGCCAGCTTTCGCTTTCCCATACCGGCACGGTTTCGGTGCGGGTGATGCCGAGAATGGCCACTTCCGGCGGATTGACGATGGGTGTGAAAGCGGTGCCGCCAATGCCGCCGAGATTGGAGATCGACATGGACGCCCCGCCCATCTCGTCGGGGCGCAGCTTGCGCGTCTGCGCCTTGCCTGCGAGGCCGGCAATTTCCGCCGCGATGGTCCACAGGCCCTTGCCGCTCGCGTCACGGATCACCGGAACCATCAGCCCGTGCGGCGTGTCGACGGCAATGCCGACATGGACATAGTGCTTTTGCACCAGCCGCTCGCCGTCAGGGCTGAGCGAGGTGTTGAAGAGCGGGAATTCCTCAAGGCAGATGGCCAGCGCCTTGACGTGGAAGGCCAGCGCCGTGAGCCGCACACCGCGCGCGTCGCCCTCTTGGCGCAACCGCTTGCGCAGCGCCTCCACCGCGCGCATGTCGGCGCGGTCGTGGTGGGTCACCTGCGGGATCATCCGGTTGGCAGCCGAAAGGTTGTCTGCGGCAACGCGCGCGATGCGCGACACGGGCGCCTCGCTCACCGGCCCGGCAGCGGCATGGTCGACTGCCCAGTAGCGGCTGTCGTCGCGCAGGACCGGGGCACCGGCCGGCCCGTCAACGTACTTGTCCACGTCCTCGCGCGCCAGCGTGGTACGGCCGGTCTGCGCTGCCAGATCGGCAAGGTCGACGCCCTTGCGCCCGGCATGGGCAACGACGGACGGGCTGGCGATGAAGTCGCTCCTGCCCATGGTCACCACTCCGCCGAGATATATTGCGTTTCCATGAATTCCAGCATGCCCTCATGGCCGCCTTCGCGGCCGAGACCGGATTGCTTGACGCCGCCGAATGGCGCGGCGGGGTCCGATACCAGCCCGCGATTGAGCCCGACCATGCCGTATTCGAGCCGTTCGCACACGCGCATCGCCCGCTTCATGTCCTGCGAGAAGACATAGGCGACAAGGCCATATTCGGTGTCGTTGGCGCGGCGGATGACGTCGTGCTCGTCGGTGAAGGTCTGCAATGCGGCGACCGGGCCGAAGATTTCGTCATGCACGCAATCGGCTGTTTCCGGCACGCCGGTCAGCACGGTCGGGGGATAGAAGAAGCCCTTGCCATTGGGCCGCGTGCCGCCCAGCGTGACGCGGGCGCCCTTTGCCACCGCATCGTCCACGAATGCGGCCACCTTGTCGCGCGTATCGGCATTGACCAGCGGGCCCACATCCACGGCTTCGTCCAGGCCATTGCCCATTTTCAGCTTCGCCATGGCATCGGTGAATTTCGCGGTGAATTCGTCGGCCACGCGCTCGTGGATATAGAAACGGTTGGCCGCCGTGCAGGCTTCGCCCAGATTGCGCATCTTGGCCAGCATGGCGCCCGCGACCGCCGTGTCGATATCGGCGTCCTCGAACACGATCAGCGGCGCATTGCCGCCCAGTTCCATCGCCGGCTTGACGATCTGGTCGGCGGCCGAGCGCAGCAGCTTGCGGCCCACTTCGGTCGAGCCGGTGAAGGAGACGACGCGCACGCGCGGGTCGTGCAACATGTGATCGACCAGCCGTCCGGCGCTTTTCGACGGCAGCACGTTGACCAGGCCCCTGGGCACGCCGGCTTCTTCGAGCAACGGCATCAGCGCCAGCATGGTCAGCGGCGTTTCCGAGGCCGGCTTGATGATGACGGGGCAACCGGCCGCCAGTGCCGGCGCGATCTTGCGCGTGCCCATCGCCGCCGGGTAGTTCCATGGCGTGACAAGAACCGCGATACCCGCCGGCTTGTGCTGAACCACAATGCGCGCGCCCGACGATGGCGCATGGGTGACAAGACCGTCGGCGCGCACCGCTTCTTCCGCGAACCAGCGGAAGAACTCCGCCGCATAGGTGGCTTCGCCCATGGCGTCGGCCCGCGCCTTGCCGTTTTCCAGCGTGATGAGCCGGGCGAAGTCGTCAAGCCGCGCGGTCATCAGTTCCCAGCAGCGGCGCAGGATTTCCGAGCGCTCGCGCGGCTTGCGCCCCGCCCAGTCGGCGAATGCGCTCTCGGCCGCGTCAAGCGCGGCATCGGCATCGGCGGTTTCCGCCGAAGCGACGGAGGCGATCACCTCTTCCGTGGCGGGATTGACGACGTCGAAACGCTCGCCACGGGCGCCCGCGCGCCATGCGCCGTCAATATAGAGGTCGGTATGGTTCATGGGTCTTTCTCCGGTTCACAGGAGGTGGCGCAGCGGATCGGCAAGGCGATCCGCAAAATCGTCAACCAGGGCGAAGGCCTGGCTCTCGGACATCTGGCCGTCATGGAAATCAAGCGAGATGACGTAGTCGCCCTTTTCCCGGCCGATGGTCAGCACGGGCGCGGCATCGGCGCGCCCGCTGGCCGAGACCACGCGCGAGCCGGTGAAATCGCGCAGCACGAGGGCAGGCGGCATGCTGTCGCCGGCATTGGCAAGCGGTTGCGAAAGCCGGGCGCGGTCGGGATCAGCGTATCGGCCGACCGCGTCCTGCCGCTTGCGCAATTCCACGGTCACGGCTTCGCCCGCCGCTTCGCACTCCGCTTCGATTGCCTTGCGCAAGGCGGCTGCGGCGAAACGCAGCCAGACAAGACGCGGTGCGATTGCCGTGCCGCCATCCGCCTCCAGCCAGCCGATCAGGCTGTCGCAACCTTCGGAGGAAACGCGGGCATGAACATGCAGCAGCTGCCGGGACACATCGCGGTCTGTACGGGCATCCGGCGCCGCGCCAAGGCCGCGCAGGGTTTCCAGATCCGACACATGAAATGGTTGCGGCACGCCATGGGCTGCCAGCAGTGCCAGGTCCAGCCCTTCCTCCGCCGCGATCCGCCGTGCCTTGGGCGAGGCGAGGATGCGCCCGCCAGCCTGTGAGGCGGCAACAGCTTGTGCCTTCGGTGACCGTGCGGCCGGAGCAGGCTCGGGCGACGCCGCTGGCGAAGTATCCGTGTCCGTGGGCCCGGCCGAAAGGCTTCGCCGGACGGGCGCCGCGGGTTCCGTTTGCGAAATCACCGCAATCACCGAGCCGACCGGCACCGCCTGTCCGGCATCGGCCAGGATTGCGGCGATGAAGCCGTCGTGGCCGGCGGTCACTTCCATGACCGACTTGTCGGTCTCCACCTCCAGCAGAACGTCATCGGCGGACACCGGGTCGCCTGGCTGCTTCGCCCAGGAGACGATCAGCCCGCTATCCTGTGCCATGCCGAGCGCCGGCATGATCACCTGCGCGCCATCGGGCAGGGCGTCGTCGTCGCCCGAGCCTCCTTGCTGAGGGCTGTCATCAGCCGCTGCCGCTGCCGCTGTCCCCGTCCCGGCTGCGGCCGCTTCCTCCGCACTGTCGGCGATGATCGCGACGACGCGGCCGACCGGCACATCCTCGCCCGCCGATGCGGAGACCTGGCCCAGAAAGCCGTCCGCCTGTGCCTCCACTTCCATGGCCGCCTTGTCGGTTTCCACCTCGAACAGCGGATCGCCTTCGGCCACGGCCTCGCCAGGCTGCTTCAGCCAGGCGATGATCCTGCCCGTCTCCTGGGCCATGCCGAGTGCGGGCATGATGACCTCATGCGGCATGGAACAGCTCCCCGCGCACCGCCTTCCGCGCCCGTTCTGCCAGCGCCTCTGGCGTCGGCACGGTCCTGTCCTCCAGCGCCGGCGAGAAGGGCACAGGCACATCCATCGCCCCCATGCGCTGCACCGGTGCATCGAGATGATAGAAGGCCTTTTCCGTGATGCGTGCGGCGATTTCGCCGGTCACGCCGAAATTCAGGTGGCCCTCGTCGATGACGATGGCGCGCGACGTCTTGCGCACCGAGGCAAGGATCGTCGCCTCGTCCAGCGGCACGATGGTGCGCGGATCGATTACCTCGGCGGATATGCCCTCCGCAGCCAGCGTTTCGGCCGCTTTCATCGCCACCTGCACCATGGACGATGTGGCGACGAAGGTGATGTCGGAGCCTTCACGCAGGATGGCCGCCTCGCCGAAGGGGATCAGGTACTCCTCCTCAGGCACGGGCGCCTTGTCGTTGTACATCAGCTTGTCTTCGAAGATGACGACCGGGTTGTCGTCGCGAATGGCGCTCTTCATCAGGCCCTTGGCCTCGTAGGCGGAGGAGGGCAGGGCCACCTTCAGGCCCGGAATATGCGCCACCAGCGCGTGCAGGGACTGCGAATGCTGGGCGGCGGAGCGGCGCGTCGCGCCGAGATTGGTGCGCAGCACCAGCGGCACCTTGAGCTTGCCGCCGGACATGTAGTGCGTCTTGGCCGCCTGGTTGCAAAGCTGGTCCATGACCAGAAAGAGAAAATCGCCGAACATGAGATCGACGATCGGCCGCGAGCCGGTCATGGCCGCACCCACCGCCATCCCCATGAAGCCGGGCTCGGCAATCGGCGTGTCGATCACGCGGCCGGTGCCGAATTCCTCCACCAGGCCGGACAGGACCTTGAACGGCGTACCGGCCTCCGCCACGTCCTCGCCGATCAGGAAGATCGTCTCGTCGCGGCGCATCTCCTCGGCAATGGCTTCGTTGACGGCCTTGGAAAGTGTGATCTCGCGCGTCATGTCGGGTTTCCTCAAATGTAGCCGAGCGCATGCGGCACGCCGGAAAAGACGTGCATGTCCACCTCGGATGCGTCCGGGTAGGGCGCTTTTTCCGCATAGGCGACGGCGGCTTCCGCCTCGGCCCTGATCTCGTTGTTGATGGCGACAAGCTCGTCCGCTGTGACGATCTTCTGCTCTTCCAGCCACTTGCCGAAATTGGTGATCGGGTCGCGGTTTGTCTTCCAGTCCGCTTCCTCGTCCTTCGCGCGGTAGTAGTCGCGGTTGATGTCGCCGACGTGGTGGCCGTGATAGCGATAGGTCATCAGTTCCATGAAGAACGGACCCTCGCCCCTGCGCGCCCGGGCGACCAGTTCGCTGGCCAGCGTGTTGACGGCCAGCACGTCCTGCCCGTCCACCTGATGGCTCTCGATCCCGAAGGCCTGCGCCCGCGCCAGGATGGAGCCCGCGGCGATCTCGTCGGTGCGGGTATATTCCGAATAGCCGTTGTTCTCGCAGGCATAGATCACCGGCAGCTTCCACAGCGCGGCCATGTTCATCACCTCGTACCACAGGCCCTGCGCGGTGGCCCCGTCGCCGAAGAAGCACACGGCCACGTCGTCGCGGCCGAGCCTCTTGGCCGACAGGGCGGCACCCGTCGCGATGCCCATCGAGCCGCCGACAATGGCATTGGCGCCCAGATTTCCGTTGCTCTGGTCGGCGATATGCATGGAGCCGCCCTTGCCGCGGCAATAGCCCTCCGCCTTGCCGAGAAGCTCGCAGAACATCTCCCTGAATTCCGCCCCCTTGGCCACGCAATGGCCGTGGCCGCGATGGGTGGAGGTGATCTTGTCGCTCACCCGAAGGGCTTCGCAGATGCCCACCGCGACCGCCTCCTGGCCGGAATACATATGCGTCAGGCCCGGCATCTTGGCCGACAGGTAAAGCTGGTTGGCATTGTCCTCGAAGGCGCGGATGCGCACCATCTGGCGATACATGCGCAGATAGTCGTCCGTGTTGCGCTTCGGTGTCGATGACGCTCTTGCAGCGCTCATGGCGGGGCTCCGGAATGGTTTGGGCCGGTCCGGCGCCCTGGTGCGGGCTGCCCGGACCGGCCCGGGAGGATCAGTAACGGTTGGCGATCGGCAGTTCCTCGGCAGGGAACAGCGAGATGACCTCGACGCCGGTGTCGGTCACCACCACCTCTTCCTCGATGCGCGCGGCCGAATAGCCGTCGGCGGCCGGGCAATAGGTCTCCAGCGCGAAGACCATGCCGGTCTGGATTTCCATGGGGTGATCGAGCGACACCGCGCGGCTGATGATCGGCCGTTCATGCAGCGCCAGGCCCAGTCCGTGCCCGAATTGCAGGCCGAAGGCGGCATCCTCGTTGGGAAAACCGAATTCCTCGGCCTTCGGCCAGACGGCAGCCACCTTGTCGGTCGTCACGCCCGGCTTGATCATGGAGATGGACGCGTCGATCCATTCGCGCGCCTTCACATAGGCATCGCGCTGGGCCGGCGTCGCGCGTCCGATGTTGAACGTGCGGTAGTAGCAGGTCCGGTAGCCCTGGTAGGATTGCAGGATGTCGAAGAAGGCCTGGTCGCCGGGCCGGAAATACCGGTCGGTGAAATTGTGCGGATGCGGGTTGCAGCGCTCGCCGGAAATCGCGTTGATCGCCTCCACGTCGTCCGAACCCATCTCGTAGAGCATCTTGTTGGACAGCGCGACGATGTCGTTCTCGCGCACGCCCGGCTTCAGCTCCTCGTAGATCATGTGATAGACGCCATCGACCATGGAGGCGGCCTGGGTGAGAAGCTGGATCTCGTCCCAGTTCTTGATCTCGCGGGCCGCCAGCATGATCTGCTGGCCGTCGATGACCTTCAGGCCCTCTTCCTGCAGCGCGTGGAACATGGCGGTCTCGGCATAGTCGACGCCGACCGGCATGTCCGCCATGCCGGCATCGCGAATGAGGCCGGCAATCTCGTGGGCATATTTCTGCATCAGGCCGAATTCCGGCGGAATGGTGCCGCGCATGCCGACCACGCCGGCGCGGCAATGGTCGGGCTCCAGCCAGTCGGAAAATTTCTTGTGATGCATGGCGGCGGAGCCGAAATCCCAGACGTAAGGGGAATCGTCGCCCGTCAGCAGGCAGAAGCGGCACATCTTGTCCCGCTCCCATTCGCCGATCTTGGTGGCCGAGACGTAGCGGATGTTGTTGACGTCGAACAGCAGCAGCGTGCCGGCTGGCGAGTTCTTCATCGCCTGGCGTGTGCGGCTCAGCCGGTAGCGGCGCAGCCGGTCGTGGTCGATCCGGCGCTCGAAATCGACGGAGGTATGGCCCCATGCGGGCAGGCGGCCCTCCCATTGCCAGTTCGGCTCCAGGTCGGCTGGCGTCAGGATGTTGGGTGTCAGTGCGCGGTTCATGACAAACTCCTAGGGGTGCGCCCTTGCGCACCCGATGCAGGAAACTGCGGGTGGAAACGGTGGGCGCTACTGGATGCACCAGCCGCCGTCGATGTGGATCATCTGGCCGGTCATGTAGTCGGAATCGTCGCTGGCCAGGAACGAGGCCGTGCCGGTGATGTCGTCGGGATAGGACACGCGCTTGATCTGCAGGGCATCGCGCACGATGTCCTCATAGGCCTGGCCTTCGCGCTCCTTGAAGCCGATATCCACCAGATCCTTGTCGAGCTGCTCCCACAGCGGCGTCACCACCACGCCCGGCGCATAGCCGTTGACCGTGATGTTGTGTTCGGCCAGGCCGACAGCGCCGCAATGGGTGAGCGCCAGGCAGCCGTATTTCGAGGTGCAATAGACCGTCACGTCGACCAGCGGCTTTCGCGAGGCGATGGAGCCGACATTGATCAGCTTGTAGGGATGATCCTCCATCGGTCCCTGCGCGATCATCTGGCGGGCGGTTTCCTGCATGCCCAGCCACATCGCCTTGGTGTTGACGGTCATGATCATGTCCCAGTTGTCTTCATCGATATCCATGAAGAAACGGGGCTTGTTCAGTCCGGCATTGAACAGGCCGACATTGATGGAACCGAAAGCGTCCACGACCGCCTTGACGGCTGCCGCGTTGTCCTCGCGCTTCGTCACATCCATCTTCACGGCGATGGCCTTGCCGTTTCCGGCCGTATTGATCCGGTCGGCGACCTTCTGCGCTTCGTCGAGGTCGAGGTCGCCGAGACATACATTGGCGCCCTGCTGCGCGAAGGCCTCCGCATTGGCAGCGCCCATTCCGCGCGCCGCACCGGTGATCAGGATGTTCTTGCCCTTCAGACGGTTGGGATCCATGTCTTCCTCCCTGGAGTTGCTCTAGTCCCGCAAGGCGCGTTCGGCCCGTTCCTGGGCACGGCGCAAAGCGTTCTTCGGTGTCACGACGCCTCGCAGCATGTCGTGGAATTCCTCGCCGCAAATGCGGATGAGTTCGGAAATCTGCGGGATCGGCGGGCGCGGCCAGAATTGCAGTTCGTCGCGCCAGGACATCTGGTCCACCGCCTCGAAAATCGTCGACGAACGCCGCACGTCGGGGTCTGAACCGACCGAGTAGCGCGGATTGGTGCGGCTGCCGTTCTGGACATAAAGCTTCTGTGCTTCCGGCGACGTGAACACCGTCAGCGCCTTGGCGGCCGCCTCCAGCCGCTCGGGCTGGATGTTGCGCGGTATGCCGAGCGCATAGCCGCCGACCGGCGCGACCGGCCGTGCGTCCGGGCCGGACGGATGCGGCAGGTAGCCGGTCTGGCCATGGGCGGGAGACGAAGGATCGAGTTCGAAATACGGCGCCAGCAGCGTGTAGCCATAGGCCATGGCGACATCGCCCGCCGCATAGGGGCGCACCCGCTCGTACCACGACATCGAGAGGATGTAGGGCGGCGAGTAGTTGAGCATGTCCATCAGGTACTCTGCCGCGTTCAGCCCTGCCTCGCTGTCGATCATCGGCCGGAAACCGCCGCGATGGAGCGTGTCGGTGTCATGGCCGCCCGCATTGGGCGGCAGGTCGATGACCGGCTGGCCGAAATCCGCCATGGTCATCAGGAAGGTATGGCCGAGCGCCGTTCCCCGCGCCGCGTTCCAGGCGATGCCGTATTTGCCGTGGGCCGGATCGTGAAACTCGCGGGCTGCGCGAATGACATCGGTCGTTGTCCTGGGCGGCTCGATACCGGCCTCGGCGAACAGGTCCTTGCGGTAGAAGAAGAGTTCCGGCGTCGTCTGTGCCGGAACACCGTATGGCGCGCCGTTCCAGTGGGTCGCCTTCCACCCGGCGGTGTGGAAATCGGCAGGATCGAGCGCCCGCAGGTCGATGGCCTCGCCCAGCGGCATCAGGATGCCGTTTTCGACCAGTTCCCCCAGCCATGGAAGGTCGAAGGCAATGATGTCGTAGCGGCTGGCCTTTCGTTCGGCGTTTTTCAGGATTTCCTGGTGCAGCCGGTCGATGGAAAAGGCGCGCTGGTGGATGTCGGCGCCCACCACCTGCTCGAACTGCCGCTTCAGGTTGTCCATGACCATGAAGGTGGGGTCGCCATGCACGAGCACACGCACGCCGCCGGGGATGCGCAGCGGTTCCGGCAGCACCTTGATCGGCGGGATCGGGCGTGCCGCCATGTAGGAGCCGCCAAAGAAGTAGTCATCGGCATCGTGCCGTTCCGTATCATGGCCGAAACTGGAGGCGGCAAGCCGCTGCAGCCGTCCGGTCATCTGAACCCAGCTTTCCAGAAGCTTGTCGCTGGGATGCAGCGTGAACGTCTTGCCGCTGCGCGTGCGCGGACGCTGGTCGATCAGCCCCTTGTCGATCATCTCCTTCATGCGGCGGTTGGCCGTCGCATAGGGCGCGCCGGACGCGCCGATCAGGGAGGTCGGCGTGACGGGCTTTGCTTCCAGGTGGCTCTTGACCAGGTGCAGCGTCATGCGGAAATGCGGATTGGGCGCAAACATGTCCATGGCATCCTCGAGTTCCTCGCCGAGCGTTTCCAGGAACGAGATGACATTGAGCATCTCGTGCTGATCGCTTCTTGATGCCGGCGCAGCCTGCGCGCCTTCCCCTCCCTTGTTCATTCTGAATGGCGCTCCCTTTTCGCGCGCGACGCCAGGCAGGCGCTGCGCGGAACTGCGGAAACCATCGCGTTTCTCGTTGGATATCATCGCGACACCTCTAAAATGTTCAGATTGGCAATCCGGGCATACCGACAATAAATCCGGATTGGATGTATAAAAATCCAGAATGGATATAATTCAAGGCTACTTGATGATCCGGACGCGTCAGTTTGTTGTAGGACGTTCCGGACGCAACCGGACGGCCATGGGGCGGCGCGGCGGCCATCTTTCGGGAACAGCCTGACTGCTGCCATGAGGAAATTCGTTATTGGGAGGAATTGAGATGAGACTACATACGCTGCTTGCGGCAACCACGGCATCTGCGCTTGTCGCCCTGGCGGGCGCGGCCAACGCGGCCGACTACAAGATCGGCATCACCCAGAACAATGTCGGCGTCGACAGCTACCAGACGACCTACGAGAAGGCGTTCATCGCCGCCGCCGAAGCCAATGACAAGGTCGAGGCCGTGGTGCTCGATGCCGGCGGCGACGTTGCCCGCCAGATCGCCCAGATGGAGGATCTGATCCAGCAGGAAGTCGACGCCATCATTATCTGGCCGACCAATGGCGAGGCGGTCATTCCGGCCGTTCGCAAGGCCCAGAAGGCCGGCATTCCGGTGATCGTCACCAATTCCAACATTGCCGAGGAAGGCTTCCAGTTCGTCAAGTCCTTCTCCGGGCCGGACAACATCACGCAGGGGTCGCGTTCCGCCGAGATCATGTGCGACAAGTTCAAGGAAATGGGCATCGACAAGGAAGCCAGGATCGTCCAGATCTCCGGCCAGCCTGGCTACACCACCGCCATCGAGCGGGCCAAGGGCTTCGAGGATCGCCTGCCGGAAGTCTGCCCCGATGTCACCCTGATGGAGACGCAGCCGGGCGACTGGAACCGCGAGAAGTCGCAGAAGGTCATGGAGGCCTTCCTGGTCAAGTATGACGATATCGACGGCGTCTATGCCGGTGACGACAACATGGGCGTCGGCGCGCTCAACGCCGCCAAGGCGGCCGGCCGCGAGGGCATCATCTTCGTCGGCGCAACCAATTTCGCCGTCGGCTACGAAGCCATGGAGCGCGGCGAATACTGGGGATCGATCTACCAGTCGCCGGTCGATGACGCCGAAGCCGCGCTGCAGACCGCGATCGACGTGCTCGATGGCAAGGATGTGCCGTTCCTGAACTACTTCGACACGCCGAAGATCACCCAGGACAATATGAGCGAGTTCGAAAAGCCGGTCTTCTGAACGGTTTGAACACGCACACGCCGGAGCGCGGCCTGCGCTCCGGCCGAGTGTATCGGAAAAGCGGTTGGGAGGCGAACATGGGCCGTGTATCCGGCCGGTCATGCATTGTGACCGGGGCTGCCAGGGGCATCGGGCGCGCCATCGGCGAAGCGCTCGTCGGGGAGGGCGCGGATGTCTGCTTCGCCGACCTGGATGTTGCCCGCGTGGAGGCCGTGGCGGCTGCCTGCCGCGACACGGCGGAAAGGACTGGCGCGAAGGTCACCGCCTGCGCCGTTGACGTGACCAGGCGCGACACGGTGCGCGCCATGATCGGACATGCGGTCGATGTTTTCGGCAAGATCGACGTCGTTTTCAACAATGCCGGCGTCAACAAGCCGATGAACTTTCTCGACGTGACCGAGGAGAACTGGCATTTCATCATGGATGTCAACGGGCTTGGCTGCCTGATCGGCATGCAGGAGGCCGCGCGCCAGATGATTGCCCAGGGATCGGGCGGAAAGATCGTCAACACCGCCTCGATTGCCAGCCGGCAGGGCTTCGACAATGTCGCGCCCTATTGCGCCAGCAAATGGGCGGTGGTCTCGCTGACCCAGTCGGCCGCGCGCGATCTTGCCCGCCACAACATTACCGTCACCGGTTTCGCGCCGGGCGTGGTGGCCACGGAAATGTGGGAGGAAGTCGACCGCGACCTGATGAATATCGGCGCGGCCGAGCGGCCGGGTCAGGCGATGGAGGAATTCGCCTCCGGCATACTGAAGGGGCGCGTCGCCAAGCCCGCCGACATCACCGGGACGACCACGTTCCTGGCCTCGGCGGACAGCGACTACATGACGGGACAGATCGTCATGATCGACGGGGGAATGGTCCTCGTCTGAGGGAGACGCCGGTTCCGGTCGCCGCAGGGTGCGCCGGGGAGACATGCCGGCAATGGGAGGAATGATGGCGCAGCTTGCGAAATCCGGCCTGGGCGGTTTTCTTGCCCGCCAGGGCATCCTGGTGGCCTTCGTGCTGTTCATGGTCGGCTTCACGATTGCGAACGACCGCTTTGTCGATCCGGACAACATCATGGGTGTGATCCGCTCGTCGGCCATTCTGGGTGTCATGGCGCTGGGCGTCACCTTCGTGGTGATCAGCGGCAACCTGGATCTTTCGGTCGGCTCGATGATGTCCTTCTCGACCATTGTCGTTCTCGACCTGCACGACAAGATCGGCCCGACGCTGGCCATACCCGCCATGTTCGCCATGACATTGTGCCTTGGCGCGCTGATCGGGTTTCTCGTCGGTTATCTCAAGCTCAATTCGCTCATCGTCACGCTCGGCATGCTCTCGGCCATCCACGGCCTGACGCTCACGTACTCGGGCGGCAAGAACATGGACATCGCCGACAAGGAGGGCACCTGGTTCTCGGTGTTCGGCCAGGGCGAGGTCGTGGGCATTCCCGTTCCGATCATCATCTTCGCCCTGCTTGCCTCCGTGCTCGGCATCGTGCTGGCCAGGACGCCTTTCGGGCGCAAGGTCTACGCTGTCGGCGGCAATGGCACGGCGGCCACGTTTTCGGGCATTCGCCGGGCGCGGGTGATCTTCACCTGCTACCTGCTGTCATCCCTTTGCGTGGCGACGGCCGGACTGATCCAGGCAAGCCGCAGCCTCGGCAGCCAGAACACGGTCGGCCAGGGGCTTGAACTGGAAGTGCTGGCCGCCGTCATCCTCGGCGGCGCATCGCTGCTGGGCGGTTCGGGCACCATCTTCAAGACCGTGATCGGCGTCCTGATCCTCGGTTTCATCCAGAATGGCCTGCTGCTCGTCGGCTTGCAGTTCTACGTCCAGTATGTGGTCACCTGGATCATCATCATCCTTGCGGTCTGGCTCGATATCGCGGCCAAGCGCGGCAAGCTCTGGTCACCCATCGCGTGAGGCTCGGATCATGGAAGCGGGTACACTGAGCAGATTCCTGAAGAGCGGCGCCATCTGGGGTTTCATCGTCCTGGAACTGATCTTCTTCTCCGTCGCCGGCGAATACCTGTCCCTGTCGGACAAGGCCTTCATGGATGTCGACAACATGCTGCTGCTGTTCAAGCAGTCCGCGCCCATCGGCATCATCGCGGTCGGCATGACGATCATCATGATCAACGGCAATATCGACCTGTCGGTCGGCGCCACCTTCGCGCTCAGCGCCATCGTTCTGCTCGACAGCATGACATGGCCGGTCTTTGCCGGGCTGGGCGACGCGGTCATTCCCGTTGCCTGGGTGCTGGCGCTGCTGACCGGCGTGGTGCTCGGCGCGGTCAACGGGCTTGTCGTCTGGAAGACCGGCGTGGATGCCTTCATCGTCACGCTCGGCTCCATGCTCGGCTATCGCGGCCTTGTCTTCATGTACAATGGCGAACAGCCGACATCGCATCTCAACTGGACGCTGGTGGATTTCACCGAGGCGCATTTCCTCGGCCTCCACACCGCGACGTGGTTCCTGCTGGGCGTGACGGCCGTCATCTGGTTCGTGATGAACCGGACGGTGCATGGCCGCAACGCCTATGCCATCGGCGACAACAGGGAAGCCGCGGTGAATGCCGGCATACGCGTCGGCCCGCACATGATGATCAACTTCATGATCATCGGCTTTCTCGCCTCGCTCTCGGCCGTCGTGTTCTATTCGGAATCCGGTTCCGTGAATCCGAACGACGGCGAGCTCTACGAACTCTGGGTCATCACGGCGGTCGTTCTCGGCGGTACCAAGCTGACCGGCGGCTCCGGCTCCATCATCTCCACCTTTGGCGGTGTTCTGGCCATTCAGCTTCTGCGCAAGGGGCTGGCCCATATCGGCGCCAATACCGAAACCGTCAATCTGGTCATCGGCCTGATCCTGATCGCCGTGCTGTTTCTCGACCGGCAATTGACCATGAAGGGCAGGGAGGCGCTGAAGATATGAACGAACAGGCACCCGCACTGCGCCTTGAGGGCATCGTCAAGACCTTTCCCGGCGTCCGCGCCCTCGATGGCGTCTCCTTTTCCGTGCTGCCCGGCGAGGTCCACGCCCTGATGGGCGAGAACGGCGCCGGCAAGTCGACCCTGATGAAGGTGCTCGGCGGCATCTACCAGCCCGACGAGGGCCGCATCATCGTTGCCGAGGAACCGGTGACGATGCGCAGCCCCCTGGAGGCCAAGGCGAAGGGCATTGTCTTCATCCACCAGGAACTCAGCCTTGCCGAGGAACTGACCGTCGCCGAGAACATCTATCTGGGAGAACTGCCGAGGAAGCGCTTCGGACTGGTGGACTGGAAACGCCTCTTCGAGCGCACCGATGCGATCCTGGAAAAGCTCAAGGTCGGTTTCGACGCCCGGACCATTGTCGGCACCCTGTCGATCGCCAACCAGCAGATGGTGGAGATCGCCCGTGCGCTGACGGTGGACGCCAAGGCGGTGATTTTCGATGAGCCGACCGCGTCGCTGACCGATGCCGAGAAGGTCGTGCTCTTCGATGTGATCGCCGACCTGAAGGCGCAAGGCGTGGGCATCATCTACATCTCGCACCGCATGGAGGAGATCTTCCGCATCACCGACCGCATCTCCGTCCTGCGCGACGGCCAATATCGCGGTACGCTGAACACGGCCGAGACGAACGAGGACGATGTCACGCAACTGATGATCGGCCGCAAGCTCGACCTGTCGCGCAATGCCAGCCAGCATGAGCTCGGCGACATTGCCATCGAGGTGCGCAATCTCTCCTGCGGCGATCTCTTCCAGGATGTGAGCTTCCATGTCCGCCGGGGCGAGGTCGTCGGCTTCTATGGCCTGGTCGGGGCGGGGCGCACCGAGATCGCCGAGACGCTGTTCGGGCTGCGCAATCCCTCCGGGGGAACGATCCTGCTCAACGGGGCGGAAGTCGCGATCCATTCGCCCGCCGATGCCATCGCGCTCGGCATTTCGCTTGTGCCGGAGGACCGCAAGGGGCAGGGGCTGGTGCTGGGCATGAACTGCCGCGACAACATGACCCTGCCGCAGGTGGACGATCTGAAAGCCGGTCCGTTTGTCGCGGAAGGCTCGGAAATCGCGATTTTCGACCAGTATCGGGACCGGCTGGACATTCGCACGCCGGGCTGGAAGCAGATGGTGGGCAACCTGTCGGGCGGCAACCAGCAGAAGATCGTCATCGGCAAGTGGCTGTCCATGCACCCCGATGTGCTGATCGTGGACGAACCGACGCGCGGCATCGACGTCGGCTCGAAGTCGGAAATCCACAACCTGATCCGGGACCTGGCCGCGCAGGGATATGCGGTGATCGTGATCAGTTCCGAAATGCCGGAAGTCCTGCACGTCTCCGACCGTATCGTCGCCATGTATGGCGGCCGCATCATCCGCACCTTCACATCCGGCGAAGTCACCGAGGACAACCTCATCCAGGCGATTTCCGGCATCGGAAACGGCGACCGGGAGGTCGCATGACATGATTGTCGGCTTTGCCGGTCTCGGGCGGATGGGAACGGAGATGGCACGCAATCTGGCGCGCGCCGGCCACGATCCCGTCCTGTGGAACAGGTCTGCGGCCAAGGCCGTGGACCTGGCAGGCGAACTGGATTGCCGGACGGCCGCCACACCGCGCGCGCTGGCCGACACCTGCGACATCGTCATCACCATGCTTGCCGATGACGCGGCCTCGCAGACGGTCCATGAAGGCACCGACGGACTGTTCGCCGGGACGCGGGCGAAGACCTTCCTCGAAATGGGCACGATGAGTCCGGACCATGTCGCGGCACTCGGCAAGGCGGCGCCGAAGGGTTCGCTCGTCATCGATGCCCCGGTCTCGGGTGCCACACAGGCGGCACGCGAAGCCAGCCTGCTGATCATGGCTGGATGTTCGCAGGCGCAGGCCGCGCCGTTCATGCCGCTCTTCGACGCTGTCGGCCGGCAGACCATCTGCCTGGGCAGGGCCGGGGCAGGGGCCGTGATGAAACTGGCCGTCAATTCCCTGATCCACGGCATCAACCAGACCCTGGCCGAGGCCATGACGCTGGCCGAGGCCGCCGGCATCGAAACGGCGACGGCCTTTGACGTCATCGAGGCAAGCGCGGCCTGTGCGCCCATGCTGAAATACCGACGGCCACTCTATCTCGACGAGGACGCGCATGCCGTGACCTTCACCGTCGCGCTGGCCCGCAAGGACATGGCGGTGGCGGCGGCGCTTGCCGCAACCCTTGGCGTGGCCATGCCGCAGGGCGCGGTGACGCTGGCCAGATTGCGCGAGGCCGAGGCGCGCGGATACGCCCACCGGGACATGGCCTCCATCCTTCAATTCATGCGCGAGGAAAACCAATGAAGGCAGCCCTTTTCGTCGGTGGCTGGGAAGGTCATGCACCGACCCGGTTTTCCGACTGGTACGCCGCCCTGCTGACGGCCAACGGCTTCACCGTCGATATCCATGACACGCTGGAGCCGCTCGAACATCCCGAACGCCTGGCCGATGTGGATCTCATCACGCCGATCTGGTCGTCGGCGCGATCCGGCCACCGCGAGGAATTCGGCAACATGACGAAGCCGCAGGAAGACGGCCTGCTGAAGCTGATTGGCGAGGGATGCGGCATTGCCGGCTGGCATGGCCACATGGGCGATGCCTTTCGCGACCGCCCGACCTACCATTTCCTGATCGGCGGGCAATTCGTCGCCCATCCGCCCGGCTGGCCGGACAATCTCCAGCCGGCGGAGGATTACATCGATTACGACGTCACCATCTGCAAACCGGACGATCCCGTCGTCCAGGGCATTCGCAGCTTCCGCATCCGCTCCGAGCAATATTACATGCTCGTCGATCCGTCGAACGAGGTCTTGGCGACGACCACGTTTTCCGGTGATCACCTGTGGTGGATCGAGGGCACGGTGATCCCGGTTGTCTGGAAACGCCGCTGGGACAAGGGGCGGGTCTTCTACTGCTCCATCGGCCACGAACTCGACGATCTGAAAGTGCCGCAGGTGACCGAGATCATCCGCCGCGGCGCCCTTTGGGCAGCGCGTTCACGCCCGTAGGCCGCACCGGCCTTGCGCGATGCCCTTGCGGGCAGGCCTGCCGTCATTGTCTGCGCGGCTTTTCGATGCCGTGGGGTGCATCCTTGCGGCGGGTCTGCTTGGCCACGGCGTCGGCCTGCACCTCGTTGTCATAGGGCGAGGCCGACGTGCCGCGTCCGTCTCCCTTGTCCGTAATGGCATCGGCGGCGCTGCGCCGGTTGTCGCCTTGCGTTCTGGATGTCGCTTGCGCCCTGGCGTGGTCCTTTTGCGGCCCCTGGCCTTCAGGCGGCGTGTCCGGTTTCCCGGCCATGGCAATACCTCATGTTTCTGGTGTCAGCTTGAATCCCGCTCGACGAACGTGTTGAAACGGCTCGTTGCGCCATCCTCGGTTGTCTCCTGGTAAAGGAACGCCAGGCCGCTCTCGTCGAACACACGGAAAAACTCTTCCCACGATACCGGAACCAGGCGCGGTTCCGGCTCACCGAAGTCGATGCGCAGGATGCCGCCGGTTTCCCCGGTTTTCACCATCGCCGGATGGCCATCCCGCTTCTCCGCCCATGTCCTGATTTCGGCGTGATCGGTCGTCGTCATGGCCTCACTCATGGGTCTCTCCCTCGCCGGTTCTGCCGGTTTGCGTCTTCAGCGGATTGCCGATTTTGCCCTGGAGGACTTCGCGCGGCCCTTCCGGCGGGAAGGGAGCGTCATTCATTTCCAGCACCTCGTAGAGCTTTTCGTCCCGGAACGCGCTGGCGAACCGGGTCGAGACACCGTCTCCGGGCTTGGCATCGCTTTCCAGGAAATCGTCTTCCGCCTCGCTGGCGACGATGCGCGCGTCGGCCGGCGACAGGGCCCTGACAATCACTTCGCCATGGCTGGTTGCCCGGTCCCAGTTGGGATCGTAATCTGCTGCCGCCGGGCGGAGTTTGTAAATGAAGGTTTTCATGTCCGCAAAACAGGCGCGGGCAGGGTTTTGTTCTGGCCACGGACACCGCCATGATGGACAGGGCAGGGCGGAGGAGCGGTCCGCCGCCTTTCTTACCGGGGCATGTTGCTGGACGTGTCGTCGGCGGGGCCGGGGTTGCTCCGGCGTTGCCGCGCAAGCGCGCGCTGAAGTTCGGTCGCCAGTTCGAGCAACCGCTCCGGAACCTTCTCGCTCTCGATTTCACGCAGCAGGAGCCGCAATTCGCCGGGCAGGCTGGTCAGGCGGCCTTCATTGTCATTGCTCGTCATGAAAACCCCTTGCCATCCAGCATGTCCCTGCCGTCAAGCTTCCAAGAGCTTGCGCTTATATTCAAGGGAAAACCGGTGGAAAGGGCTGCAAAAGATCATCGTCAATTCCTGCCCCGATCTTGATAACAGGCCGGTAGCGGCCGGCCGGCCCTGTTTCGCGGCCTATCAGGATGGGCCGTCGTAAAGGTCGTGGACCTTGCGTTCCTGCTTCGCGCGTTCGTTGCGCGAAAGCCGGCGCCGTTTCATCATCACGAAGATGAACACCGCACCCAGCAGGACCGGACCAAGCGCCACGGCCACGAACCAGAGATAATTTGAAAGAACCATTGTGCGCCTCGCTTCCTTGCAAGGAAAAACAGGCCGGCGCTCTCGATGTTCCATGATCGGCCGCTCCCGCACAATGAACGGACGCCAGGTGAACAATTGTTGTTCTCGCGGGTTGGCCTCTGTCGAATGACAAGGAGAGGAGGCCGGTCATGGCCGAGACACGAATGCTGACCCGGCACGGCGAGATCAGGGACTGGGCTGCGGCCAGGGCCGGAATGCCGGCCATGGTACCGGCGGTGCCATCGGCCGGGCAGATGAGCCCGGTGCTGCGCATCATGTTCGACCAGCAGGCCTATACCGAGGTGGACGAGGCGCACGACCGGCCACAGGCTGTCGGTGACGTCGAGATCGTGGAATGGAGTGAATGGTTCGACGAATTCGATCGCCAGAATCTCGGCCTTGTTGTCGCTGAGGACCAACCGGGACAGATCGACAGTTTTCACGAACTCGTGGTTCGCGGATAGCCGAAACCGTCACCGGACCAGGCCTTGAGGCGGGCATGGTCACGAGGGATTGGCCATGTCCGAAGCGCGCGCGGCGATGCGGGCAAGCCAGCGGTGAAGCGCGTCGGGATCCGCCAGGCGATAGCGTGCGCGCGTCACGCCGGCGCCGACCTTGATGGCAATGCCATTCCAGTCTTCAATCCGCTCGAAAGCGGCCTCGTCGGTGGTATCGTCGCCCGCGAAGACGGGCAGGCGCCCGGCGAAAGGCGGTTTTGCCATGAAATCGGCCAGCGCGTCCCCTTTCGTTCGGGCGCTCGCCTTGAACTCCACGACCATCTTGCCTTCGATCACGTGAATGGCCGCAGAGGTTGCGCGCACCTCCCGTGCCAGTGCCAGACAAGCGGCGGCAAGGTCCGGCCGCTTGCGGTAATGCAGCGAGAGCGAGCCCTGCTTGGTTTCGATTACCAGCCCGTCATGGCGTGCCGACAAGGCATCGGCCGCGCCGCGAACAGCCTCCAGCGCCAGGGCCTGTGTTTCGGCCCGGCGCAGCACGCCGTCGCCAAGCCGCCATTCCAGCCCGTGGACCCCGGCCACGGGCGGCCGGAACGATCCCAGCCGGCGGTCTATGTCGCGAATTTCCCGTCCCGAGATGATGGCAAGCGCACCGTTTGCACAGCCATGCAGAATGCGCAGGTCGGCAAGCACACCGGCGTCGATCCGCGCGTCCGCCGGGTTCTCCACGATCCTGGCAAGCGTGCCGTCGAAATCGAGAAAGAAGGCGGCCTGCCGGGCCGCCAGATCGTCCGGCGGTGCCGGCAGGCTTTCGCTATCCATGGCTGGCTTGCCTTCGCCTTTGCCGTGGTTGCGCCGGATGAACGGTCATCCGCATCCGGAAGTTCCCTCTTGCAAGCGGCTCAAACATCATTGCGTTTCCTGCATGTAGGCGCGGATCGACCGCAATGCCGCGCGTGAGCGGATCTGTTCGGCGGTATAGGTGCGCGGCTCAAGCCGCGTGCCGTGCCGGCTGCGCCGCACATCGAACGAGCGCCGTGCCGCCACGGGTCTGTCGCGCGCGGTATAGGTTGCAACGATCGTCACGGTCAGTTCGTCAATGGTATCGGCCGTCTCGCCCTGCGTCATGGTCCGGTCGATCAATTGCTGGTAAGTGCCGATATCGATCAGTTCGCTGCTGTCGAGCGGCCCCTGGAGCCATTGCGGGCGGCGGTCGCCCTGATCGCTGACCTCCAGGTCAAGGTCGCTGAGCGAACAGCGCGACCGGCGGAACGCCTTGTCGCTGCCAGAGCGGTATCCGGCATCGGTGATCACCGCTTCCACATAGATGGGTTCGGCGCTCATGTTGGCGATCAGGCAATGAGACCGGAGACTGTGTCCGGCGCCCTGGTTGATCAGGATCTTCGGTCTGATGCGGTCTCGGTAATTGCCGAGCAGAAGCTGGAAATAGAGGGTCCAGACCACCAGTGTCGCCATGTTCGCGATGGCGCTGACGGCCCCGTGATTGTCTTGCAGCCAGATCCACATGGCTCTCTTCCGAAAGTCGTTGCCGTGAACCGAACGCCGCAGACATGCTGATGTTCCGATGGGTCGGGTACGCCGGATGCGGCCGGCCTGGGCGAAAAAGGAACCGGCCGCGCGAGCGGGCCGGTTCCAGGCGGCCTTCGCCGCCGGATCGCAGCGGACAAGCGGAGGATTGGGGGCAGGAAAATCCGCTGCGATTCCTGAAGGAAGGGGGCTTAATCGCTGTCGTGGCCCGGTTTTCCCTTGCGCTTGGTGGAAGCCATGTCCTCAAGTTCCTTCTCGCTCATGGAGTCCGCCATGTCTTTCGACGCACCTTTCAGGTCGCCTTTGTCCTTCTCGCCGCGCTTGGCCGCGAGCGCGGCGCCGGCGGCCATCTGCTGGGCTTTCGATTTCGCGGGCATCGCTGCCTCCTTTGTCTTCAAGGATTTCCCGGTTCGCTCGCCGCTTCGCGGATGCGCAGGTTGTTCTGCGTATGCCGGACACCGCTGACGGAATCGGCGCAGTCTTCCGCGCGCCGCTTTTCGAAGCGGTCGGTGACAAAGCCGGTCAATGTCACCTCGCCATCACTGACCGTTACGTCGATATCGCTGGCATCCAGTGCGCCATCATCCATCATCCGGTCGCTGACATCGTCGAGGATCCGTTCGTCGGAGCGGCGATAGCCCTTCGGCCCCTTGCCCCGGTGCTTGTCGCGCTCCCGGCGCCGTTCGGCGTCTTCGTCTCCGAACCATGAACTGACTTCATCGCTCGCTCTGTCCCAGAAGTCGCGTCCTTCGCCACCATGCCGGGGTGCCTGGCGGTCCCAGTGGCCGCGCGGATAGCCGCCATGGCGCGGCTGCCCGTACCAGCCGCCGATGAAGGGAATGCCATAGCCGGGCATGGGCCGGTCGGCGTAATGCTCGCCCCACCATGCAGTGGATCGCGGTTCGCCCTGCCGGCGGTTTTCCCAGAACTGCGGATCGGGATAATCGCGCTCCGGCACGTCATCCCATGGGCGGTCATAGCCGGGGCGCTGTCCTCGCGGACGATCATAGGCCATTGCTTGCTCCTCAGCGTTTCAGAACCTCTCGCCTCCAAACGGAAACCCCTGCTGTTTGTTCGCCTGCCGCGCCAAAAAAAAGCCAATGGCGGCATGATCCGTCGGACGGGCGCAAGGTGCAGCAGCGCCACCCGCTTGGCTCCATGCCGGTGGTCGGAACGGCCTGCGGAACATTCATCAAAATTGCGGGTTGAGCCGGGCATTGCCGCCATGGCGGGAGGGAGGCGTATCGGTCAACCGGACCTGCGCCAGCCCTTCAAGCGGCTGCGCGGCAATGTCTGCCTCAATTCATTCAATCACAGGGAGCTGCATGATGGCCAAAGAGAAAACCTTGTCGGATCTGTTCTACGACACCCTCAAGGACGTCTACTACGCCGAACGGAAAATCCTGAAGGCGCTGCCGAAAATGGCCCGCGCGGCCGAATCCGACGATTTGCGCAAGGCCTTCGAGCATCATCGCGACGAAACCGAAGGCCAGATCGAACGCCTCCAGAAAGTCTTCGAGATCCTGGACAGGCGCGCGCAGGGCAAGACCTGCGAGGCGATCGAGGGCATTATCGGTGAAGGCGAGGAAATCATGGATGCCTTCGGCAAGTCGCCGGCCCTGGATGCCGGACTGATTTCCGCTGCCCAGGCTGTCGAGCACTACGAGATCGCCCGCTATGGCACGTTGAAGCGCTGGGCCAGTGAACTGGGTCTCAACGACGCCGCCAAACTGCTCGAAGAGACGTTGAAGGAGGAATCCAGGACGGACGATTCGCTGACCAAGCTCGCCGAATCGGAAGCAAACAGGAAGGCAAAGGCCGCCTGAACAGGCAAGAGGGGACCGCTCGTCAGGGCGGTCCCCTTCCGTATCATCCGCGTGGATGGTCGCAAGGCTGCGGATGCGCGGGCAATCAGTCGGCCTGCGGATCCTCTTCCTCGCCAGGTATCCGTCCACCGGTGGCGGCAGGCGGATGGACTGTCCGTTTCGTGGCCGTATGGTCCTCGTCGCGAACGCCCTCGGTGATCTTTTCTGGCGGCCTTTCGGCAACGGCGTCATTGTCGGAGTCCGAGCAGGCGCCAAGCACCAGGAGCGGCATGGCGAGGGCAAGCCCCAGGCCCGGATGGAATGCTCTCGGAATGCGTTTGGCCAGCGACAACATGGTCTCGTCCTTTCGAAAGGTTTGCTGTGCGTTCATTGCGGGAAAAACCCCTGGACGCCGGTCCATGTTCCATCGCCGGGCGATTGGACCGAAGCGCGCGTGGCGCGAGGGAACAACGCGGCGCATTGCCGGTTGAAGGGTCACAGGAGACAGGTTCGAGATCCGATGAAGACAGGCAGGAAGACCTCAAATCCGGCGGAATTGCGCGGCGATATCGCCAAAGGCCGCGCCGGGGGAAAACGCCCCGGCTTCGACCCGGCCACCGCGCCCCTGGAGACCGACTCCGAAGCCGGCGGCATTCCCATGGATGGGCAAACTGTGGAGACCGCCCGCAGGACGCAGGCCCGCCAGGGCAATGCCGAACCGGCCGGCGAACGTTCCGCCGGCATCACCTACGGCACCGCCATGCGCAGGATCCGGCCCGAGAGCCTTGGCTGGAAGGCCGCGCCGATGATGATGTGGGTGATCGTTGGCGCGGGTTTCCTGCTGATCCTCGCCGTGGTCCTTGCAAGCCTGCGCTGAGCGTCACGCGCGAAAGCTTGGCGCGATCGCCTTTTCATCGTCCCTCGACAGCGTCATCATGTAGCCAAGCCCGCCGGGCCCGGCGCTTCCGCTTTCATCTGGACTCGACGACGCATCCTTCCCGGCCGGACCGGCGCGCCCGGGCAGGCTGCCTTCCATGACATCGGCGCACAGACCGGCCAGCCGCGCGAAGGTCGCCGCGGACCTGTCGCCCGGAACGCGGTCCAGATCCGCCGCCAGCCGATGCAGCCGCGTGCAAAAGGCTTCCAGTTGCGCCGGATTTTGCGCGCGGGCAAGCCGGAGAAGATGCGCCGTCGCATCCCGCACGATGGCGGCCTGTGCGCTTTGCTGCTGCGCCAGAACAGGTCCGGCATTCGCCTTGAATGCGGGCGCCGCCGGCCGGCGGGGCAAGTTGCGATTGTCAGGCAGGTCAGGCATGGCAGCCTCCATCCGTTCTTGTTCTTCCCCGCTTTTCCTCATGGCCGGCAGGCGGCTGAGGATTCCGGCGGCACGGTCCCTGCACCGGGCCGGTATCCGCTGCCGCGCCCGCCCCCGGTGCCGTGCTCTCCGGCCGGCCCGCCGCCTGGATGCCGGCCCTGGCTTGCGTCACCGCCTTTCTGCAGGACGGCGAGGAAATCCGCTGCCCAGTCGTCCACGCTGCGCGCGCTGATGCGGGCCATGAGGGCCTCGTGCCGGGCGCAGCGTTCCGCGCGCGGCATCGCGATGGCCTGATGCAGGCGCCGCGCCATTTCGTCGGTATCGTGGGGATTGACCAGAAGGGCCTCCTCCATTTCCTCGGCCGCTCCGGCAAAGCGCGACAGCACCAGCACGCCGGGATCGCCGGGATCCTGCGCAGCCACATATTCCTTCGCCACCAGGTTCATCCCGTCGCGCAAGGGTGTGATCAGGCCGATTTCGCTGCCCCGGAAGATGGCCGCCAGCCGGTCCCGCGCCACGGCGCGGTGGATATATTTGATCGGTGTCCAGTTGAAGTCGGCGAAACGACCGTTGATGGCGCCGGCGAGCGCTTCGGTCTCGCGCCGGATCGTGTCATAGGCGCGGATGCCCTCGCGGGTCGGCGGCGCGATCTGGAGCAGCGAGATGCGCCCCTCCAGCTCCCGGTGCGTTTCGAGCAGTTTCTCGAACGCCTCGAAACGCGCGGGGATGCCCTTGGAATAGTCGAGGCGGTCGACGCCCACGATCTGCTTCCTGTTCAGCATCCGCCGCCGCATGTCATCGATGCGGATGTCCTCATGGGTGCTGCGGCCCATGGCATGAAAGCGCCCGCTGTCGATGGCAATGGGAAACCGGCCGCAATGAATGCTGCGCCCGTCCGAGCGGATGACGGATTGCGAGATGCGTTCGCCAAGCCCCAGCGCTTCGATAGTGCCGAAGAAATTCGCCACGTCACGCGCGGTCTGGAACCCGACGACATCGTGATCGAGCAGCGAGCGGAGCAGCGCGCGGTGGCCGGGCAGTGCAGCCAGCACTTCGGGCGGCGGGAAGGGAATATGCAGGAAGAAGCCGATCCTCATGCGCCGGCTGCTTGTCCGGCGCAGGAACCCGGCAAAGGGCAGGAGATGGTAGTCGTGAACCCAGACGAGATCGTCGTCCTGCAGGAGAGGCGCCAGTTCCTCCGCAAGCCGCCGGTTCACATCGAGATAACCGGCATGCTCTTCCGCGTGATAGTCGAGAAGGTCGGTGCGGTAGTGGAATAGCGGCCACAGGACGCTGTTTGAAAATCCGGCATAGTGTGCCTGGTATTCGTCTTGCGTCAGCGGAACGGTGATCTGGCGGACATTGCCGCCGCCTGCCGCAGCATTGCGTGGCGTGCTGCCCGGTTCGCCTGTGCCGAACCAGATGCCGCCGCGTTTGCGCAGGGTGTCGGCAATGGCCACGGCCAGGCCGCCGGTCTGGGTGGATTTGTCAATGTCGCCCACGCGGTTGGATACTATGACGAGTCTGTTCATCGCGCGGCTGGCTCCCGGCTGTATGGCGGCAATCGGAAAACCGCGGGGTATTCCTTTTGTTCCACTCGCTGGATCAGAAAACCGGATACAGGCACTGCGGACTTGTTCAATGAGTTCAATGATTTTGGGGAACAACCTGCGCCTGTGGGCGGCCGGGCAATGGCTTGGCGCCAGTCTTGATGGCAGCCGTTCAGTGATCCTGGATGGAGCGGACGGTGAAATCGTCGTCACACTCGACGCTGGTTGCCGGCGTGTCTTCACCCAGTTCCTTGAGCAATCGGAGACGCGCCCGGTTGAGCCGGCTCTTGACGGTCCCCATGGCGCAGCCCAGCGTTTCCGCCGCTTCCTCGTAGCTGACGCCCATGACACCGATCAGCACAAGGATTTCCCGCTGCGGGGCGGGCAGCCGGTGCAAGGCCGCGGACAATTCCTGGCCCTTGACCGTCCATTCCTGGGTGGCATCGACAGCGACGCGCAGCGAGGCGCAATCGGCCGCGCCGGGCGCTTCGCGTTTCTGGACGCGGATGCGGGTATAGAACGTGTTGCGCATGATGGTGAAAAGCCAGGACTTCATGCTGGTGCCTGGCGTGAACTGGTGAATCTTCGATATCGCCTTGGTCAGTGTCTCCTGCACCAGATCGTCGGCGTCATTCGTGTCGTAATAGAAGGATCTGGCAAATGCGCGCAGGGCAGGGATGAGCCTTATGACCTCCGCTTCCTCGCGCGCCATGAGCACGGATCGTCTCTTCTCGGTTTCGGCGATGGCGGAACCGGGCAAAGGTGGCATGCAGGACCTCCCAATGACATGAATGTCAATAAATGCTTGCACCCCCTGTTGCCTAATGCAGGGGCAGCCATGCGGTTCCCGAAATGGCTGCGGCAATTGCCGCCCCTTCGCCCACGGCGGCATGCGCAGCGACATGAATGGCGGGTGACTGCCGGCAAATCCCGGCCTGGCATGGAACGCTTTGGCATCCTGCGCCGTTCGGTGTGCAAAGGAGGCCATGATGAACGAGAACAGAGATCGCAAGCGCCCGGAGGATCTGCAGGAAAGCGACTTCGCCGGGGAGCGCATGGGCAACAACCGGCTGCAGGGTGAAGATCAGGAAAAGGTGCGCAACCAGCGTCATGCGGTTCCGGACGTGAAGCAGGAACCGGATGACGTGATGGAAAGTTTCGAGAAAATGGACAAGGAAACGCGCGCCCGCACCGACCTGAACAAGGGTGCGCGCAAGGACGGTGACAAGGCTTGAACCGGAAGCCGGATCCGGCTCCCCGCGCAATTCGACAGCAAGTCACGGAGTTTGCAAATGGCGACAGGAACGAATGAGCGAATTACCGTCGAGCCGTTTCATGGGGTCGTGAACGTGCGGTTCATCGACGCCATGCTGGCCTCGACCGATTCCGCGCTGGTGCTCAGGGAAACGGGTCACGAACCCGTCTTCTATATCCCTTTCGACGATATCTACTTCGCGATGATGCACGAATCCGAAACGCGCACCCATTGTCCGTGGAAGGGCGAGGCGCGCTACTGGAGCACGGGCGCCGTGGGAGAGGCAGCCGCCGATGTCATGTGGGCGTACGATGCGCCGCCGGGCGCCGCCGCGCCCATTGCCGGCCACGGCGCTTTCGATGCCGGCAAGGTCACTGTTGATGTCACGCCGGATGACAGCCCGCGCCGCGTCCCCGACACGCAATGACCGGGATATGACGATGGCACGGCTGCCCGACGAGGAGATGGACGGTAGGCTGAACGCCCAGCGCGAGGCGATAGCGCTGCTTTTTGCTGTGGTGGCGCGGCAATGGCCGGGTGCGGATCTGCCCGCCCTGATTCAGGGGCGCGCCGGCCTGGCCGATCACCAGGAGGATCCCGGCGCCGTCGCGGTGGATGGTTTCGCCGCGCAGGAGGCCCGGCGCAAGGAACTCGTCATGCTGGCCCGTGATGTGGCCGAACTGATCCGGTCCGGGGCCGGGCATGCCGCGTCCACGCCTGATGTCTGAAACGCCGGAAAGCCGGCATCTGCTGGTGCGCCTCGTGGCCGTCATCGCCACGATTCTGGTCTTTGCCGCACTGCATGTGACGAGCTGGGTGACCTCCACGCTGGCCCTTGCCTTTTTCGTCACGGTCGCGGTCTGGCCGGTCGATGCCTTTTTGCGCAACCGCCTGCCGGAACGCCTGCGCTGGGCAGGCCATGTTGCCGCGCTCGCCCTCGTCATCCTGCTGTTCTCGCTCTTTCTGGGCGGCGTTTTCCTCGCCGCGCGCCAGATCGTTGCCGGGTTGCCGGCCTATGAGGACACCATCGCCAGCACGCTGCGGCAGGGCACCGCCTGGGCGGGCATTCCCGATATCGCCGATGAGGCCGGTGGCATGGAGACGGCCCGCCTGTTCGAGCGCATGATGGGCATTGCTACCGGCATTGTCCGTTCCACCTCGAATCTCGCCGGCATTCTTTCGCTGATCTTCTTCCTCGTGCTGCTCATGCTCATCGAGGCCCCGTCCTGGGCCGGCAAGATGCAGTCGCTGACGGGCAAACGCGACGGGCAGGCCTATCGCGCAGCGCTTCTCGCCATCGCCACCCGCATCCGCTGGTATTTCGCGGTTCGCACCTTCATGGGGCTGGCGACAGGTGTGCTTTATGCCTTGTGGAGCTGGGCCTGGAACCTGGATTTCGTTTTCGTCTGGGGTCTGTTGGCCTTCCTGCTCAGCTATGTTCCCAATGTGGGGTCGCTGGTGGCCGGGGTGCTGCCGGCAGCCTTTGCCTTCCTGCAACTGGAATCTTTCTCCGCCATCCTTTACGGGCTTGGCTTGCTGCTGATCGAACAGGTGATGGGCAATTATGCCGACCCCAAGCTGCAGGGCCGCGAACTGGCGCTCTCGCCCCTTGTGATCCTCGTCGCGCTCATGGTCTGGAGCTGGATCTGGGGCATTGCCGGTATGCTGGTCGCAGTGCCGATGACCCTGGTTGTCATGATCGTCTTCGCCCGCATTCCCGCCTTGCAGCCGATCGCACTGTTCCTTTCCAGCAAACGCGATGTCGACGACCTGATGCAGTCGGTGGACGCATGAGCGTTGGATTGAACGACCGCAGGCCCGTCCATGCCGGCCGTCAGCGGTCCGGCCCCCTCGGCGCGGAGTAGGCGCATGTCGTGGCGGCGGTTGCTTCTCAATGGCCTTGTCGGCGCGGCGGCCGCCCTGGCGGTCTATTTCATCGTGCGGACCATCCGCCGCCATGGCCTTGAGACGGTTCTCGATGCGCTTGCCCGCATGCCGGCGGTCAATCTTGCCGCGGCCGGCGGCTTTGCTGCCGCCTCCTATCTGTGCCTGTCCGGCTTTGACTATTTCGGCGCCCGCTATGTCGGTCGCCCGCTCTCCTGGCCCCGTGCGCTTCTCGGTTCCTTCTCCAGCCTGTCGATCGGTCACAATGTCGGCTTCGCGGGGCTGAGCAGTGGCGGCCTGCGCTACTATTTCTATTCGCACTGGGGCATGCGCGCCTCGGATGTGGCGCGGCTGGTCGTCTTCTCCGGCGTGGGCGTTACCATCGGCATCTCGGTGATCGCCGGGGCGGGGCTTCTGCTCTATCCCCGGCAGGCGGAGAGCCTGATCGGGCCGAACCGGGCCGCCATTCTCGCCATCGCGGTCCTCTGCCTTGTCTGGCCCTGGCTTTATCTGCTGGCCACCATGCGGTTCCGGCGGTCTCTCCGGATTTGGAAATGGCATGTCGCCCTGCCGGCGCCTCGCTTGGCGCTCTGGCAGATCCTGATCGGCAGCGCCAATTTCGCCTGCGTCGCGGGCTGCCTGCATCAGCTCATCAACGGGTTGAAGGCCACGCCCTATTTCGAAGTGCTCGCCGTCTATGCGCTGTCGCAGGCGGCCGCGCTCGTCAGCCATGTTCCGGGCGGTCTGGGTGTCCTGGAGGCATCCGTGCTGTTCCTGCTGCCGGGCGTCCTGTCACTGGCGGCAGTGATTGCCTTTCGCATCGTGTATTTCTTCATTCCCTTGCCCTTCGGCCTGGCCGCGCTCGGGTTTACGGCGCTGTTCAGGCGATGAGCGTGCAGACGGATCCGCCGCCTTGCCCGCAAGCGCCCGGCCGGCGCGGCGCAACCACGAGCGCAACCGCTGCCAGGGCCGGGCCGGGCCGCGTGGATCGAACAGGCCGGTGCCCGGCAGCGGAGTCACCTTCCCCTCAAGCGACGGCTGGTCGAGATCGCGAAGGTCGCGCCGTCCGCCTGCGAAGCGGTCGACAGCGGCAAACATCGACCCGGTTTCATCGATCACCTGGGCCACCGCCTCCATGCTCGTGTCGAGGTGCTCCGCCAGCAGGTCATTGCGCAGGTTTTCAATGGCTGGGCGGTGGTCCGCCCGTGCCGCCTCGAACGCCAGGTCGCATTCCGTGTCCAGCCCTTCGGAGCGGTTGTTGAGGTTCGAGGATCCGATCCGCGCGAAGCTACTGTCCACGATGATGATCTTTGAATGGATCAACACCTCGTCGCGGCTGCCGTCGGACGCTTGCGTGCTGGCGCACATGACGCGCAACCGGCCGTGGATGTCGGCCCGGCGCAGGCGCCGCATGAGCCGCTTGCGGTTGTACTCCATCACGATGCGTTCCAGCATGCCGCGTGAGCTGCGTGTCACGACGATCAGGATTTCCGGCCCCTTGTCTCGGCGCAGCGATGCCTCCAGGCGGCCGGCCACCCGGAAGGAAGCAAGATACTGCGTCTCGATATAGAGCGAGGACCGCGCCGCGAGGATGGCGTCGTCGGTGAGCTTCGCGGTCTCGTGGCGCCGGCGCCGGCCGAAGCCGGGCGGAACCGTCCTTGCAACGGCGACGGGGCAGTCTTCAAGCGCAGGTGCGATGAAATCCGGCCATCCCGCCTGCGCGCCACGCACCGGGGGCAGCGCTTCGCCGGTGGCGCGCCTCCAGCGATCGGCGGCAACGTCGCATATGCCTTGCGCCGCCGCGCCGGATATGAGGGCCTGTGCGTCGTGAACCGGGCCGTAAGTGGAGCCGGATGGCGAGCGCCGCAGATCCCATTCGGCGCGGTGAAGCCGGTCGTCCCAGCGCTCCGAGGTGAGATCCATGCCGCCGACAAAGGCCAGCGTCCCGTCCACGCAGACGATCTTCTGGTGCTGCGAGGCGCGCAGCGAATGGCGCCGGTCGAAGGCCAGAGCGATGCGCGGATGATCCGCCCAGGTGTGTTCGCGGAAAAGATCGAGCGTTTTGCGAGCATAGACCGGGCCGAGCGCCCAGACGAGGATTTTCAGCTCCAGCGTATCGTTGCGCTCCACGAGATCGCGCAGGAACGGTCCCAGCACAGGCGGATCCGCCTCTTCCGGCGTCAGCGCGATCTTGGGATCGAGATCCCAGCCAATGATCACGATACGCTGGCGGGCGTGCGGCAACACACGCGCAAGCGCCTCGAAATAGGCTTTCGCGTCGATGAGAAAGGCCGAGCGATCGCTTTCCCGGATGATCTGGCAGTTCCTGCCTTCGCGGGCTATGGGCCCGGAAGGCTCCCCGGCATTCTTCATAGGCATCCGTTCCGGTTGTTCCTGTTCACGAAGAGGTTGCGCTAGCCAAACTCCGGAACCGCCGAAAAGGTTTCCTTGCGCGGCCCCGAAGGCCGGCCGTCCGCCCTCAGCCGATGGCGTTGCGCCGGTCCGTGCCGGGATGGATCTCGATGTCGGCGACCAGCGGCAGGTGGTCGGAGGCGATCGCGGTGGCCGCATTGCGCACGGGCGCGATGGAATGAACGGTGATGTTTCCGCTCATGAAGATGTGGTCGAGGCGCAGGAACGGAAACCGGCTGGGAAAGGTGGCGGCATGGTTGCGCCCGGCATTGGCGTCCTTCAGGTGACGAACCAGCCGCCGGTAGGCGCGCGAGCGCGGCACGGCGTTGAAGTCGCCCATCAGCAGCACCGGCTTGTGGCATTGCGGATCGCCGAGCCATTCCGGGCCCAGCAGGGCGTCCACCTGGATCGAGCGTTCGATTGCCAGGAGGCCCAGATGGGTATTGACCACCTGCAGGCTCGCCGGTGCCGTCTCGACCTCCACCCACAACGCGCCGCGCCGCTCCAGTTCGCGCCGCCGGATCGGGGCGGGCAGGCCGCCGCGCTTGACCAGCGTGTTTGGCAGGGCCGTGAAGATGGCATCGCCGAAATGCTCGTCCTGCACCTGGTAGGCCGGGTGGAAATGCATCTGCATGCCCAGCATGTGTGCGATTTCGGAGGCCTGGTCGACACCGCCGGTGCGGGCGCGGCGCACATCCAGTTCCTGTAGCGATACGATGTCCGGCTTGCATGCGGCGATGACCTGCGCGATGCGTTCGGGGGAGAGAACCCGGTCGGTGCCCACGCAGCGATGCACGTTGTAGCTCATGACGCGGATGGTGCGGGCCCCGTGCCTGTCCAATGCTTGCTCCTCTTTTCCCTCGCAATGCCAACCGCTGCAATGGTGCTTTGGTTCCGGCCGCCGGCGCAAGCCGCTTTCGTGTCTTTTCCCGCGTTTCAGCCGATCAGCGTCAATCCGTAGAGAATGCCGAGCCAGAGCAGCACGGCCGTGGCCGCGAGCCGCGGCAGCAGGCCCGGCCCGGCCAGATGCATGAAGACCATGGCGATGATGACCGCCTTGGCCGCCGCGATCGCCAGGTTGAGCACCGGGTTGAAGGCACCGAGCTCGATGAATGAAAGCATCACCGTTGCTGCCAGCAGGACCAGCAGACAGAGCAGGGCCAGAACGGATTTGCCGATCTCGCTCATCGGTCGATCAGGTAGAGCACGGGGAAAAGAAACACCCAGACGATGTCGATGAAGTGCCAGTAGAGGCCGATGGCCTGCACCCGCCGCATGCGCCGGGCATTGTCGGAGGATCGCCACAGAAGGAGGATGACAAGCACGGCCAGGATGCCGGACAGCAGGTGCAGGGCATGCAGGCCGGTCATGGCGAAGTAGAGGTTGAAGAACAGTTCGGCCTGCGCGGGCGCCGGCCCGTGATAGCGGAAGGGCGCGCCAAACACCGGCGCCAGCCCCTCGGCATGTTCCATCGCATATTCGCTTGCCTTGATGGCAAGGAAGGCAGTGCCCAGAATGGCTGTGACGATCAGCGATCAGGCGGCAGGCCGGCCCTTGTGTCCCGCGGTGAAGATGTGCGCCAGCGCCATGAAGAAGCTGCTGGCGATCAGGACGGCCGTGTTGACGGTGCCGAGCGGCAGCGAGAGGTGCCCGGCCGCCTCGGCAAAGGCCTCGCCGTGCGCCAGCCGCGCGACGAGATAGACCAGCAGCACCGCGCCGAACAGCATGGCTTCCGAGGCGATGAAGATCCACATGCCGAAGGCGTCCGCCTGGCGTTCGCGTTCGGCTGACCGGAAGGCTTCGCTGGAGACGGACGGGTTCATCGCTCACCCTCCGGCGGCGGATAGTCGTAGACAGGCCCGGTCGCCTCCGGCGTTTCCTCGAAATTGTGCGGCGGCGGCGGCGAGGGCGTCTGCCATTCAAGGCCGCTGGCGGCCCACGGATTGGCGCCGGCACGCTCGCCGCGGAACAGCGACCATGTGAGATAGCCGAGCGGCAGCAGGTAGCCGGCGGCCAGGATGACGGCACCGGCCGAGGACAGCACGTTCCAGAAGGCGAATTCCGGCGGATAGGCATGGTAGCGCCTCGGCATGCCGAGATAGCCGAGAATGTATTGCGGAAAGAAGGTGAGGTTGAAGCCGATGAAGGTCATGGCGGCGGCGATCTGCCCCCACAGTTCCGGATACATCCGGCCGGTCATCTTCGGCCACCAGAAATGCAGCCCGCCCATGAAGGCCGAGACCATGCCGCCGACCATGATGTAGTGGAAATGGGCGACCACGAAATAGGTGTCGTGCAGGTGAACATCCACCGCGATGGCGGCGACGAACAGGCCGGCCAGCCCGCCGAAGGTGAACAGCCCCAGGAAACCGAGCGCGTAGAGCATCGGCGCGGGAAAGCGCACATGGCCCTTGCGCAGGGTCAGGCTCCAGTTGAAGACCTTGATGGCCGAGGGAATGGCCACGCAATAGGACAGGAAGGAGAAGACGATGCCGGCATAGGCCGATTGGCCGCTGACGAACATGTGGTGGCCCCAGACCAGAAAGCCGAAGACGGCAATTGCCATGCTCGACAGTGCCACGGCCTTGTAGCCGAACAGCGGCCGGCGGCTGAAGCAGGGGATGAGTTCCGACACCACGCCCATGCCGGGCAGGATCATGATGTAGACGGCCGGGTGGGAATAGAACCAGAAGAGATGCTGGAACAGCAGCGGGTCGCCGCCGAGCTGCGGATCGAACACGCCGATGCCGATCACCCTCTCCAGCACGATCAGGATCAGCGTTGCGGCCAGAACCGGCGTTGCCAGCACCATCACAAGGCTCGTTGCATACATGGTCCAGACGAAGATCGGCAGGCGGAACCATGTCAGCCCCGGCGCGCGCAGCTTGTGAATGGTGACGATGAAGTTGATGCCGGTCATGATCGAGGAAAAGCCGACGATGAACACCCCGAAGGCGGCGGCGCTGACATGGGAATTGGTCAGGCTGGACAGCGGCGTGTAGAACGTCCACCCCGTGTCCACCCCGCCGGCAACCACGGCGAACAGCGCGAACAGGCTGCCGGCCATGAAGACGTACCAGCTCGCCAGGTTGAGCCGCGGGAAGGCCAGGTCGCGGGCGCCCAGCATCAGCGGCAGCAGGAAATTGCCCAGCGTCGCCGGAATGGACGGCACCAGGAAGAACCAGATCATGATGATGCCGTGAATGGAGAAAAGGCGGTTGTAGATGTCGTCGCTGACGAGATCGCCGGCCGGACTGGCCAGTTCCAGCCGCATCGTCACCGCCATTGCGCCGCCGATGAAGAAGAAGAAGGTCAGGGCTGCGAAATAGAGCCAGGCCACGCGCTTGTGGTCCGTCGTTGCAAGCCATGCGCGCGCGCCCCAGCCGGTGGCGAAATAGCTTTGCGGCCGGTCTGCTGTCTCAACCGCCATCGCCGCCGCTCCCTCCCATCGACCGGATGTATGCCACCAGCATCTGCAATTCGCTTTCCTCGATCAGCCCGTCGAAACTGGGCATGACCGGCGCATAGCCGGCCACGATCTGCTTTTGCGGCATCAGGATGGAATCGCGGATATAGGCCTCGTTCGCGATCACGGTCTGCCGGCTCTCCAGGGGAACCGGGCGCCCGAACAGGCCATCCAGCGAAGGCGCGCGAACCTGGCCTGATGGGCCGTGGCAGCCCGAACAGCCCAGCGCGCGGAACAGCGCCGCGCCCTGTTCGGCCAGCGAGGTGCTTTCCCCCTGCCGGGCCAGCCAGCCGGTGAAGTCCTCCGGCTTCATCACCACGATCCACCCGCCCATGGCCGAATGCTGGGTGCCGCAATATTCCGCGCAGAACAGGCGAAACCGGCCTTCCCTGGTCGGCGTGAACCAGACCCGCGTGGAGCGGCCCGGCACCGCGTCCTGCTTGACCCGGAAGGCCGGAACGAAGAAGGAATGGATCACGTCCTGACTGCCCAGCGTCACCTGCACCGGCTGGCCCAGCGGCACATGCAGCGTGTTGATCTCGCGCTGCCCGCCGGGATGGCGGAATTTCCACATCCGCTGCTTGCCGATGGCGGAGATGCGCAGCGCGTTTGCGGGCGGGCGCTGGTGGTCGACGAACAGGCGGGCGCCATAGGCGAAGATGATGAAGGCGATGACCACGCTGGCGCTGGTCCAGCCGATTTCCAGGGCCATGTTGCGCCTGCGCTGGCCGGACCGGTCGGCGGGCGAACCTTCGCGGTAGCGCACGGCATAGCCGATCACGAGTGCCGACAGGAACACGCCGAGCGCGCCCGAAAAGGCGACGAGAGCGAAGAACAGAACGTCGATTGACGGGGCGATGGAGGAGGCCTGCTCGGGGAACCAGCGAAACGTCATGGCCGCCTCCGCCAAACCAGGAAGCCCAGCGTCAGCGCCATGGCTGCCAGCATGCCCAGCGCTCCGGCACGCACGCCGGCCCATATCACGGGCGTGTACTGGCCCTTGCTCGCGTCGAAGCCTGCACACAGCAGGAAGACCTGGTCCGCCAGGCTGCCGAGGCGGCCTTTCGAGGCCTCGGCCATGGCCAGCCGCAGGTCGCGCGGCGTCGCGTTCAGACCCGGCAGGGCCCGTGCGATCCGCCCGTCCGGCGTCAGCGCGGCGACAGCGACCGGATGCACGAACTGGCCGGCGCGCGGCCGTGCCGTGACATCCATTCCCGCCTGCGCCGCCAGCACCGGCCCCGCCGCGCCGGTCAGGAAGCGCCATGCCGCAAGACCGTCCGCATCCGTCGCTCCGGCCATGGCATCCCTGGCGAAAACCGCATCGGCAGTGTCTTCCGAAGGGTCGATGGACACGAAAAGCACGCGATAGGTGTCCGGGGTGAGACCGGATCGGGTCAGGTCCGCCGCGACACCGCGCTGCATCACGCCGCACAGGTTGGGGCACCGGTCATAGCCGAAGATCAGGAAGGCAGGGCCGCCGCCCATGAATCGCGAAAGGGGTGCGCGGCGCGCCTGCGCATCGCTGAAGACAAGGCTGGTATCCAGCCGCTTTCCGATGGACGGATCGAAGCCGGGGCGTGAAATGGCTTGCGCGCCCGCGGGGAGCGAAAGCATGAACAGCAGCAGCAGCGGGGCGAGGGCGGCACGGGTCATGGTGCGCCCTCCCGGCATTTTGCGGCCTGCGGTGCCCGTGGCACGGCGTCCGCCAGCAATGCGCAGTCGTCTCCGGCCCGGTTCCGCGTGCCAGGGCGCGGCAGGCCGCGTTCTGCCACGATCCTCATCGCCTCTTCCACCGGAATGCGGGCAATGCCCGCTTTGCGGTCCACCCACTCAAGCCGTTCAAGCGCCTGCCGCTGGCGCGCGGCGAAAGCGGCTTGATCGCCGGCCGGATCATGTTGCAGGGCAGGCGTTGCGGCATTGCCCCGCGCTGCGCGGCCTTCCGGCTGCCATGGCGGTTCCGCGCCGAAGATGACGCGCAGCAGGACAAGCGCCACGAGGAGGAAGACGACGAGGCCGGCGGCGAACGCAAGCAGGGGCCTTGCGCGAACGTCGCGGGTTTCATGGGGTCGCGCGTTGTCAGCCATGGCGCACCTCCGGTCGGCAAGGCGAAAGGCGTGCGGATCGGAACAGGAGGGCCGTGAACAGCCCCGCCCAGAGACCGCCCGCGGCCAGAATGCCGGCGATATCGGCGAGATGGACGTCGGACGGGCCCAACGGCAATGCCGGCCGCAAGCGCCACCATGTTGCCAGTGCCTGTCCGGCAAGCACGCAGGCCGCCAGCGCGATGATGCCGCGCCGCGACCCTTTCACGCGGGCCGAAAGGAAGCCGGCGAAAGGCACGGCAAAGCCGATCCCGATCATCAGCCACAGCAGATAGCGCCATCCGCCCTCGACGCGGCGCAGATACCAGCGCGCCTCGTGCGGCAGGTCGCCGGCCCAGATGACGAGCCATTGCATATAGGCCATATAGGCCCAGATCAGCATGAAGCCGAACAGGATGTTGGCAAGGTCGCGCGCCATCGTGGAATGGCTTTCGCCGCCCGGTTCCCGCGTCACGTTCTGGCGCAAGGCCGCCACCATCACCGCCACTGCACAGGCCGATGCCGCCTGCGATGCCATGACCAGCATCGGATGGATCGTGGACAGGAAGCCGGGTTCCAGCGACATCATCCAGTCGGTGGTGAAAAACAGCATCGCCACCGCATGGGCGATCAGGGCGGCGGCACTGCCGCCCTTGTGCCGATGCCGCTGTCGCGCTTCACCGGGCGCGGTCCATGCCAGCGCGAGATGGCACAGCACCAGCCAGAGCAGGGCACAAAGGGTGAAGCGCAGCATGAAGAAGGGCAGGTTCAGATAGGCGAGCTTGTGACGCACCGCTTCCGGCATTGCGCTCTTGTCGGCCGCGGCCCACGGGAACAGGGCCTCGGCACCTGCCGCCAGCGGCACGAAAAGCAGCAGCGCCAGTGGCACCGTGGCGCTCAGGGCACGCAGTGCAGGTGAGAGCGCCCGGCCCCAGGCGCCGCCGGTCAGGATGTGGATGAAGAGCAATGTCATGGCGCCGAGCGCGAGGCCGAGAACGAAGGCCGACGCCGTGAACCAGCCCGCTGCCAGCCCCTGGGGTCCGAAGGCGGGGAGGGCGAGTGCCAGCACGGCAACGGCCGCGCCGCAAGAAACAGCGGCAATTGCCGCCGGGGAGAGGAGGCGCGCACGGCTCATGACGAGTCTCCCGCCGGGCCAAGCTGATGGCGCAGCCGTTCTGGCAGGCTGTACACCGGCGCATGATGGGCAAATTGCAGGGCGCGGATATAGGCGACGATCGCCCAGCGGTCGCGTGCCGGCACGCGTGAGGCATAGGAATACATCACGCCATAGCCGTCGGTGATGACGTCGTAGAAATGCCGGTCCGGTGCCTGCCGCAGCGCTTCCCGGTGATAGCTGGGCGGTTTCGGAAAGCCGCGCTGGACGATCATCCCGTCGCCTTCGCCCGTACGTCCATGGCAGGGCGAGCAGAATACGTCGAAGCGCTCCTGCCCCCGGCGCAGCAGTTCCGGTGTGATGGCTTGCGGCATGGCGTCCGGGACCGGGGAAAGGTCGGCATCGCGCGCAACCGTTCCCGCGACGGGCGTCCGTGCAGAGGCGCCGTCGGCAAACAGGTCGCTTGCCTCCAGCGGGTCGTGGCGCGGTGCCTCGGCCATGTCCTGCTCGCAGCCCGAGACGAGAAGCGCGCACAGGAGGAGGGGCGGAAGCGGCGCCTTCACGGGTCCACCTCCGCCACTTCCCGCGCACCCATCCGGCGCAACAGGCTGGTGGTCTTCTCGCGGTCGAATGCCGGATCCCCGGCCTCGATCAGGATGCAGAAATTGCCCCCTGCTTCTGCCGAGAGCAGCGTCGAATTGAAGGCAGGATGATAGTATTGCGGCAGGCCGTTTGCTGCCAGCATGCCCAAAAAGGCCGCCAGGGCCGCGCCCAGGATGCCGCCTTCGAAGGCCAGCACGATGAAGGCCGGCCACGAATGCAGGCCGCGCCCGCCGGCATTGATCGGGTAGTCGGCGAGAACGGAATAGAGGATGAGGCCGTAGGTTGCGCCCGCGCCCAGCAAGGCTCCGGCGAGAACGATATAGGGCAGCCGCGTGGGCGCCATGCCCAGCGCCTCGGCAAGCCCTTCGACGGGGAAGGGCGAGAAGGCATCCATGCGCCGGTAACCGGCCTGGCGCAGGCGGCGCACCGCCTCGACCAGCGGATCGGGTCCGGAAAAGGAGGCAATGATCCCGAAGCAGGTCATGGCGCGGCCTCCTTCCGGTCATGCGCCAGTTCCTCCACCTCGAAGATCGTGATGGCAGGCAGGATGCGCACGAACAGGAAGACCAGCGCGAAAAACGTTCCGATGGATCCGAACAGGATGGCGAAATCGAGCCAGGTCAGCCAGCGTTCGTTCCATGCCGCGGGCAGGAAGCCGCGGCTCGGTCCCGTCACCACGATGACGTAGCGCTCCAGCCACATGCCGACATTGACGATGAGCGAAATGGCGAACAACGCCTTCATGTTCAGCCGGACCCGTCGGAACCAGAGAACCGGCAGCACGCCCGCATTGCAGGTCAGCATGATCCAGAACAGCCAGCCATAGGGGCCGAAGGCGCGCTCCCACATCATGGTACGCTCATAGGCCTCGCCGGAATACCAGGCGAAGAAGGCTTCCGAGAGATAGCCATAGGCCACCACGAAACCGGCCGCCATCATGATGCGCGCCGCACTGTTCATGTGACGCAGCGTGATCAGATCCTTCACGTCGAACAGGTGGCGCAGCGGCACGGCGATGGTGATGACCATGGCGAAGCCCGAATAGAGCGCGCCGGCCACGAAATAGGGCGGGAAGATCGTCGAGTGATAGCCCGGCGCGATCGCGAAGGTGAAGTCGATGGAAACGATCGAATGCACGGAAACGACCAGCGGCGTGGCCAGCGCGGCCAGCAGGAAATAGCTTGCGTTGAAGCGCGCCCAGTGAAAGGCGGACCCGCGCCAGCCGAGCGCCAGGATGCCGTAGAAATAGCGTGCCGCGCGGCTTTTCGCCCGGTCGCGAAGGATGGCGAGATCCGGCAGCAGTCCCATGTACCAGAACAGCAGCGAGACCGTCGCATAGGTCGCGATGGCCGCGAAATCCCAGACCAGCGGGCTGCGCCATTGCGGCCAGTGCATGTGGGTATTGGGCATGGGCAACAGCCAGTAGAAAAACCACGGCCGCCCGAGATGGAGGATGGGAAACAGCCCGGCCATGGCCACTGCGAACAGCGTCATCGCCTCGGCAAAACGGTTGATCGAGGCCCGCCAGGGCTGGCGCAGCAGCAGGAGTACCGCCGAGATCAGTGTGCCGGCATGGCCTATGCCGACCCACCAGACGAAATTGGAGATCATCGTCCCCCAGGCGACCGGAATGTTGATGCCATAGGCGCCGACACCTGTCGCGATGAGGTAGACGATGGCATGCAGCAAGACGAGCACGAGCAGGAAAGCGGCAAGGAAGGCCAGCCAGAAATGGCGCGGCAGCCTGCCCGCCAGAACGACCGAACTGATCCGCCTGCTGATTTCCTCGCGGTCATGAAGCCCGCGCAGAACCGGAAACCGCTCCTGCCTGTCCGCCGCCTCAGCCATCGGCCATGTCCTTGCCCTGCCGCTTCGCAAGGTCGGGATGCGGGTTCTTGATCTCGGCAAGATAGGTTGTGCGCGGGCGTGTGCCGAGATGGGCAAGCAGCGCGTAGTCATGCGGCGCGGCCTTGTCCGCGACGACCTGCGCATCCGGGTCATTGAGATTGCCGAAGGTGATGGCCTGCGCCGGGCAGGCCTGCTGGCAGGCTGTGACCACCTCACCGTCCGCGATCGGCCGGTTGTCGATCTGCGCGTCGATCCGCGCCCGGCTGATGCGCTGGACGCAATAGGTGCATTTCTCCATCACGCCGCGCGAACGCACGGTGACATCCGGGTTTCGCCCCGCCTGTCTTGTGTCGGCCTCGTCGCCGAACGTCTGGTAGCCGAGGAAGTTGAAGCGGCGCACCTTGTAGGGGCAGTTCTGCGAACAGTACCGGGTGCCGATGCAGCGGTTGTAGACCTGTGCGTTCAGGCCGTCATGGGTATGCACGGTTGCATTGACAGGGCAGACCACCTCGCACGGCGCCTTCTCGCAATGCATGCAGGGCACTGGCTGGAAATGGGTCTCGGGCGCTTCGGGCGGCCCGGTATGGTAACGGTCGATGCGCAGCCAGTGCATTTCGTGGCCGATGGCGCATTCCTCCGGCCCGACGGCGGGAATGTTGTTCTCCGCCTGGCAGGCGCTCACGCAGGCCATGCAGCCGGTGCAGGCGGTCAGGTCGATCGACATGCCCCACGCTTCCTGCTCGTAGTCCCACTCGGGATAGAGTGATTCCGGCTCGGGCTCCGGCTCCGGCAAGCGGCCGTCGCGGACATCCTCCAGCGTCGCGGTCCGCAGGATGTCGCGTCCTTCCATGCGCTGGTGATGCTGCGTGGTCACGAGATCCATTTCACCATCGCTTGGCTCGATGGCGGCGCCGGTGGCCAGCCATGGCGTTCCGGCCTGGCGAAGCGGATAGGCATCATGGCCGAGCGCGTCGCGGGTGACCGTCTGGTCGGCACTGCGAATCTGGCCCAGTGTCAGTGTCAGCGTGTCCTCGGGCTGGCCCGGAACGATGAGTGCGGGCGCTGCCAGCCGCCTGTCGCCATGCGAGACCGTGATTGCCTGCCCGTCGGCAATGCCGAGCGACCGCGCCGTTGCCGGTGCCAGAAAGACCCCGTTGCCCCAGACGGTCTTGGTGACCGGATGCGGCAGTTCCTGCAGCATGGCGCAATTGGCATGGCGCCCGTCGCGCAGGAAGGGATGGGCAACGAAACGGATGTCCAGCCCGGAGGCCGGCCGCTCCTGCCGCAAGGTGGAGGGATCGCGGCCCCTCCCTCTCACGGGAAGCGGTGCGGCGGCGCTGCCGGAAATGGTGCCCCGCTTCAACGCCTGTTTCCAGACCGCGTCGTCGAGGTTCTCCCACGTCGCGCGCACAAGGGCACGCGAATCGCCGCCCGGTTCCGGCGCAAGCGTGGCCAGCATCTCCGGCAGCGTCCTTCCGCCGAAAAGCGGGCGGATCAGCGGTTGCTGGAGCGATGCGGTGCCGTCATGACCGCGCAGGTCGCCCCAGCTTTCCAGATCATGCGCGGCGGGAATGTGCCAATCGGCCAGCACGGCGGTATTGTTGCCACAAAGGCCCCAGTGGATGAGCGTGTCGAGGCTGGCAAACGCGCCTGCCGCGTCGGTATCGCCGGGCGCTGTGGCAACCGGATCATGCGCAAATGCGAAAACGGTGCGGATCCCGCCATTCCGAATGGTGTCGCAGAGGTCGCCGAGATCGCCGTCGGTCGAAAAGGCGCCCGGCCGCTCGATCAGGTCCACCGTGTGGCCAAGGCTGCCGAGCGCCGCATTCGCGCCCATGGCCACGGCATGCACGAACGCGCTCTGATGTGCCCCGGCCACCACCAGCGCCTCGCGCCCGGCGGCGCGCAGGTCTTCCACCATGATACGGATGAAGGCCGCATCGACCGGAAGATCGTCGGAAAACGTGTCGCCCGCCAGGGCCGAAGCAATGGCGGCGGCAACGGCATCCGTGTTCGAAGGGCGCATGGCCTGCCGGTGATCCGCGCATGCACCCGTGATGGTTGGCGTCGTTTCCAGCATGTAGAGCCGGTTCATGCCGTCGCCGGCCTCGCGCACGCGCCGGTTTTCACTGAAGGCGCGCGCATGCGCCAGGCGGCCGGCGCCTTCGCCAAGAAAATCGCTGTCAAGGTTGAGAATGCGGCTTGCGCGGTCCAGCCGGGGCAGCGCCACAAGATCGCGGCCGAAGAGATGACGCATCGCCTGGCTTTCGCCCTGGGCGGCCAGCGGGTCGTGCATGAAGATGCGCAGGGCAGGGAAGGTTTCCCGCAAACCGGCGAGCTGGCGCAGCACGGTGGGCGATGTCGTGGCTTCGATCAGCAGTGCCGTCGAAGCGCCCCGGTCGGTGGCCATTTGCGCCCGCAGCCGCGCCGCATCGGCGAGAAAGTCACCGAAGGCGGCCATTTCGCCACGCTTCACCGGCGCGCGCGACCGGTCCGGGTCGAACAGTTCCCAGACCGCCGCCTGCATCACCGCATCCGTTGCGCCCAGCGAAGACGGGTGGTCCGGATTGCCTTCCACCTTGACCGGACGCCCCTCATGCGCTTCCACCAGCGCGCCGATGCCGAAGCCGCCGCTGGCAAGCGTCGTTGCATAGGTTACCGGGATCCCCGGCACCAGCGTCTCCGGCTGTTCGACATAGGGCACGATGGCATCCGGCGGGCTGCATGCGCCCAGACCGGCGGCAGCGGTGGTCGCCGCCATCATCTTCAGCAGGCTGCGCCGCTCGATCCGGGGCGGGCCATATTCCGGCTCGCGAACGGAGGCTGCGCCGCCTGCCTCCTTGCCGGCATCGAGCTCGTCCAGACCGCGCCAGGGGTTATCGGTGGCAGACATAGCAATCGGTCATGGTTTCGGGGTGGATCTCTTCCTCCATCATCAGAAGGGCGCGCAGCCGCGCGATGTCGGCGGGCGGCTGCCAGTCGGTGTCGAACACGTCCTTCCGTGGACGCAGGTTGGGTTCCGGATTGCGATGGCAGTCCAGGCACCAGCTCATCGTCAGCGGGCTGGCCTGCCAGGTCAGCGCCATCGTGTCGACGGGGCCATGACAGGTGGTGCAGGCCACGCCCTTGTTCACATGGATGGCATGGTTGAAATAGACGAAGTCCGGCAGGTCATGCACGCGATTCCAGGAAATCGGCGTTCCGTTTGCCAGGCTGCTGCGCACCGGCTCCAGCATGTCGGCATTGGTCCACAGTTGCGAATGGCATGTCATGCAGGTTTCCGTCGGAGGCAGTCCGGCGAAAGCGGAGGTCTCGACGCCGGTATGGCAATAGCGGCAGTCGATGCCGAGCGCCCCGGCATGATGCTTGTGGCTGAACGGCACCGGCTGGGTCATGTCGCGCTCCATTCCCGTCACCAGGGACGATCGTGGCAAGGCCGCCAGCACGAAAATGACGGCAAGGACGAGCGTCACGCCGCCCCACAGGACAAGACGTGCGATCTCGTTGGAATGTCGTCCGAAAAGCTGGCTCATCCCCTTCCGCCGCGCATCATCACGATCGGATAACCGGCGAAGGGATCGATTGTTCCCGTGGAAGCTGCTGCTGCCGGCGCGGCGCCCAGGCCCGACCGCACAAATATGTCAGCAGGCGCGCCAAACGTGATCGCGGCCGGCCCATTGCAGCCACCTTCGCATGCCATTACCTGCAATGACATACCGAGGAGAGAGAACCACGATGGCATTCGACGAAATCAGGGTCCTGGACATGCTCTGCAACCATTGCGGTTCAAGGAACCGGCTGACCTTCGATGATGGCAGCGACAATTGCCGGCTCGACTGCTCGAATTGTGGGCGAACCATCGGCTATATCGACGCCATCGGCCGCTACGGTCTTTACGAGGGCAAATCGGCGGCCCAACCTGTTCCCTCATGGATTCACGGACGCGAGAGGCCCGAGGCGGAAATCTGATCGTGGCCCGGTGACGGGTTCGTGCCGGTCACCCGCCGGGCAGGAAGCCGTCGTCGCGCTCGCGCGGCCTCGGCGCACTCACGGCTTCGCAGATTTGCCGCAAGGCGTCTTTCAGCCCTTCCTCCACTGTCGGATGGTAGAAGGGCATGGACAGCAGGCCTTGCGCCGTCACGCCCTGCTGGATGCTCCAGGCCAGCGCATGGGCCAGATGCTCCATGTCCGGCCCGAACAGCGTGGCCCCGACAAGGCGGCCGCTCGCCGCATCCGCGTGGAGCTTGCTCAGGCCCGCCGTTCGCCCTTCCAGCCGCGCCCGGCCCTGGTTGTCGAACCGGGCGCGTCCCGAGACTGTCTTTCCTGCATGTTCTCCCGGCTGGTGGCCGACCATGGCGACGTTGGGATCGGTAAAGACGATGTTCAGCCGTGTCATCCGCGATGACGGCTTGACCACCGGATAGGACGCGGCATTCATGCCGGCCGTCGCGCCTTCGGCCGCTGCTTCATGCAGGACAGGCCTGCTGCCATTGGCATCGCCGGCAATGAAGACCGGCGTGTCACCGCATTGCAGTGTCTGCGGATCGAAGCGCGGCAGGCCGTCTTCGCCGGTCACGAGGCCCGCCGCGTCAAGGCCGAGATCCTGCACATTGGGTGAACGTCCGGCGGCCACCAGAAGCCGATCGAAAACCTCGCTGGCACCATTTTCCCGGATGACGGCCACGCCACCGCCGGCCCGCTCTGCTCTCATGTCAACGCCCGTATGGACCGCGAATTCGCGGCGCATGGCGACGAGGAAGGCGGCATTGATTTCGTCATCTTCGATCTGTGCCAGCCGTTCGCCCTTGTCATGGACGGCGACGCGCACACCAAGACGGTGCAGCGCCTGTGCGATCTCGATACCCAACGGCCCCGCCCCGATCACCCCGACCGAGGCTGGCAGGCGGTCGAGGTCGAAAAGCGTCTCGTTGGTCAGGATCAGGTCGCCCAGGGCGGCGAACGGGCCGGGAACGCGCGGCGAGGCGCCGGTGGCAATCACCACCGCGCGGGCCGACACGCGTCTTCCATCGTCGAGCAGCAGCTCGGTCGGCCCCTGAAACCGGGCGCGCGCCCGCAGCGCCGTTCCGTCGGGCAACGCGTCGAACCCCGCTTTGACGCCCTCGACGAAGCGCCGGCGTTCGCCATGCAGACGTTGCATCACGTCTGCCGTGTCGATGTCGATATCGTCGGTCTGAATGCCGAACAGCGGTGCCCTCAATGCTCCATGCGCGGCCTTGCCCGCGGCAATGAGCAGTTTTGAAGGCATGCAGCCCACCGTGGCGCAGGTCGTTCCGGCAAAGGCGGGATCGATGAGAACCGTGCGTGCGCCCGCGCTGCGGGCCTTGCGTTCCGCCACGATACCGGCCGTGCCCGCGCCGATAACCGCCACATCGGTATCAATGGCGGTCATGGCGGCCAGCCGGGCGCCGTGCGGGCATGGCGCGGATCATCGCCCATCAGCGGGAATCGTCCTTGCTGAACAGGTGCGGGTAATAGTTGTTGCGAATCCGCAGCCTTGGTGCCAGCACCCAGGCCACAGGCACCGTGAGCGCGAATGCCGCCGCCACCACGGCCGGCAGGACATACTCCATGTAGGGACGCAGCGCCGGGATCGACAGCACCAGCGTTGCAAAACTGCCGAACAGGACGGCATTGACGGGCAGGGCGAGCATTCCGGTCATGAATGTGCGGGTACGCATGAAAAACCTCCATTGGTGTTCGGGAGAAAACGTCCGGCCTGCATGGCTGGTTCCGGCCGGCGGGCAAAACGCCGGCAGGGAACTCACAGCGCCAGCAGCAGCGCCAGCAGGACGATGCCGGACAGGCCGGCAATGAAGACAATTTTCCGCTTCGCCGATCGCAGGACGATATGGCCCTGGCGCGTATCCTCGCCGCGATAGCTTCTCCGGTTCCGTCTGGACTGGCTCATCGTTGTCTCCATGGTTTTCCTGCTGGAAACCGGCGAACCTGTTCGGGTGCCGTGATGTTCCGCGATCAGTGGAGCGCCGCGATCGCCACCGTCACCGTCGCCCCGGCCAGCACCAGGCCGATTGCCGCGAGCAATCCGTCGCGAGCCAGGATGGCCGTTGCAAATGCGGCAATGGCACCGCCCAGTATCGAGGAGGAAAAGGGAATCACCTCCAGGAAGGGCATGGCGAAGCCGCAGATCATGCACAGCACCTGAAGCAGCAGGCGCGCCGGCGGGCGCACAAGCCAGGACAGCCGCTCGCGCGTCAGCCGGTCCGCGAAACCTGCCGGCTTTCTCAGCGATCGCAACGTCCTCACGAGCTTGCGGCTTCCCACTTCCTGCCTGAGGATCCATTTCGGCAGCCAGAGCCGCCGGCGCCCCGCGATCATCTGCAGGGAAACGAGGCCGATGGTGATTCCCAGCAGGCTGGAAAGCCCGGGGATGCCGCTGAGCGGTGTCACCACGACCAGCGCCGGAAGCAGAACAAGGGCCGCATGCGACATGTGGCCGAGCCCGTCCAGCGCCTCGGCCACGGTCGTTGATTCGCCGGTCGCCGCCGCGCAGGTCTCGTCGATGATGGTCACAAGAGGCTGGGAATCGCTCATGTCGTCAGGCCGGCCGCCGGGCGCGGCAGGTTGATGCCGGGCCGGCGCGTTTGCCGGCCCGGATTGTCGTTTCAGTGTATCAGCATTCCGCCCGGTAACGGCGGCCGTAGCGGTCCTCGTAAATGCACATGCCCGGCTCGCTGGCGCGTCCGATCAGCGCGCCGGCAGCCGCGCCGACCACGCCGCCGACAACGGCGCCCTCGACCGCGTCGTCGTTCACGGCGGCGCCGATGGCCGCACCGGATGCACCGCCGACCGTGGCACCCCGTTCAGTGGCGGAGCAGCCGGCAAGGGCAAGCATGGCAAGGGCGGCAATCAGGACTTCTTTCATGTCGCTTCTCCTGGGTTGGTCACATGCCATCCAACACGCCGGCGCCCGATTTGTTTCATGGTCTGTCCCTGTGCCTTCCGGCTGCGTGGAGGGCAGGAATGGGAACAGCGCTGGCGCGTGGCGTGGGAACAGCGCTGGCGCGCCGGCGTTGAGACCGCAAGGCAAAGCGCCCCGGACGCGCTGGCCGCAGCAAGGGAGGTGTTATCCGATGGCAGCACGACCGGTATGGAAAGGGCAGTTGAGGCTGTCCTTGGTTTCGATCCCTGTCGAACTGTATTCGGCCAGGAAGACCGGCGCGCGCATCAGCTTCCGCCAGATCCATGAACCGAGCGGCAAGCCCGTCCAGTACCAGAAGGTTGTCTCCGGCGTCGGCCCGGTGAAGAGCGAGGACATCGTCAAGGGCTACGAATACAGCAAGGGCAAGTATCTGCTGATCGATCCCGAGGATGTCAGCGAGATCCGGCTGGAGACAAAAAAGACGCTTGAGCTGGTTCAGTTTGTCGAGGCCTGCGAGATCCCGCCGATCTATTTCGACAAGCCGTACTACATGGTTCCCGCCGACGAACTGGCCGAGGATGCCTATCGCGTGATCCGCGATGCCTTGCAGGAAACGCGCATGGCGGGCCTTGGCCAGTTGACCATGCGGGGCAGGGAATACCTTGTCGCCGTGCGCCCTTGCGGTGATGGCATGCTGATGGAAACCCTCCACTATGCCGAGGAAATTCGCGAGGCCGACCCGATGTTTTCGCAGGTCGAGGACAGGAAGGCGGACGCCGAACTGCTCGATGTCGCCACCACGCTGATTGGCCGAAAGACCGCTCCCTTCGATGCCGCCGCCTTCCGTGACAACTATGCCGAGGCGCTGCGCGACCTTATCGAGCGAAAGACGAAGAGCAAGGCAACCGGACGCGTGGAACTGGACAAGGACAGCGGGGAAAGCGGCGGTGGCGGACGCGAGAACGTGGTCGATCTCATGGCCGCGTTGAAACAGAGCCTGGAGAAGACCGGCAAGGGCGCCAAATCCGCAAGCAGCAAGTCATCCTCTGGCAAGTCATCCGCCCGCTCGCGCAGGAAATCTGCCTGAACCGGCGCGGCCCGCTTGCGGCGCCCCGCGTCATTTCCGAAGCGCGCGATGTCGCAAACAGGCCCACATTCCATGTCACTTTGGCATTGATAGGATTTTCAAATCGCCTGACGGAACGCCATTATTGATCCGCGGCGCCGATCCCGCGACAATTGTCGCCTCAACGGGAGGAATCCGATGCCGAACCTGGATCCGGCCAGCGATATTGTGGAACGCACACGCGAGATTGTCGCCGGCCATGCCGGCCGTCTGGGTCCGCTCCTGCCGATCCTGCACGATGTACAGCATGCCTTCGGCCATCTTCCGGAAGAATCGCTGCGCACCATTGCCGACCGCCTGAACCTCAGCCGCGCGGAAGTGCACGGTGTCGCCAGTTTCTACCATGATTTCCGCCAGGCCCCTGCGGGCAGGCATGTGCTGAAAATCTGCCGCGCCGAGGCCTGCCAGGCATCGGGCGGCGAGGCTGTTGCCGGCCGCGCGGCGTCGCGCCTGAAGATCGGTTTCGGCGAGACGACCGCCGACGGCGCGGTCACGCTGGAAGCCGTCTACTGCCTTGGCCTGTGCGCCTGCGGCCCTGCGGCCATGGTGGACGGGCGGGTTGTCGGCCGCGTCGACGACGCCGGATTGGATGCATTGCTCGCGGAGGTCGGCCAATGACCGTGACTGTCTATGTACCCCGCGATGCCGCGGCGCTGGCGCTGGGCGCCGATGCGGTCGCGGCTGCCGTCGCCACGCAAGCGAAGGCCCGTGGCGCGGACGTGAAGATCGTACGCAATGGTTCGCGCGGCATGGTCTGGCTGGAGCCGCTGGTCGAGGTGGAGACGCCGGCTGGCCGCATCGCCTATGGCCCCGTTGCAGCCGAAGACGTGGCCGGTCTTTTCGATGCGGGGTTTCTGGAAGGCGGCGATCATCCGCTCGGCCATGGCCTGACAGGGGAAATTCCCTTCTTCAAGGGCCAGACGCGGCTGACCTTTGCCCGTTGCGGCCTGACCGATCCGCTTTCGCTGGCCGATTACGAAGCCCACGGCGGGTTGGCCGGCCTGAAGAATGCCCTGGCCATGGAGCCGGCGGCCATCGTCGCGCAGGTCACCGATTCCGGTCTGCGCGGGCGCGGTGGCGCGGGCTTCCCGACCGGCATCAAGTGGAAGACGGTGCTGGACGCCCCTGCCGACCGGAAATTCATCGTCTGCAATGCCGACGAGGGTGACAGTGGCACTTTCGCCGACCGCATGATCATGGAGGGCGACCCGTTCGTGCTGATCGAGGGCATGGCCATTGCCGGCCTCGCCACCGGCGCGACCATGGGCTTCGTTTACCTGCGCTCCGAATATCCCCAGGCCATCGAGGTGATGAACGAGGCGGTGCGCCGGGCGCGCGCGGCCGGCGTCCTCGGGCCGGATGTGCTGGGATCCGGCAAGGCCTTCGACATGGAGATCCGCGTCGGCGCGGGTGCCTATGTCTGTGGCGAGGAGACCTCGTTGCTCAATTCGCTGGAAGGCAAGCGCGGCGTGGTGCGCGCCAAGCCGCCGCTGCCCGCCATCGAGGGCCTGTTCGGCAAGCCGACCGTCGTCAACAATGTCATTTCGCTGGCCTCCGTACCGGTTGTCATGGACAAGGGCGCGGAATTCTACCGCGACTTCGGCATGGGCCGGTCGCGCGGCACGATCCCGTTGCAGATCGCCGGCAATGTGAAGCATGGCGGCCTGTTCGAGACCGCTTTCGGCCTGACGCTGGGCGAGATCGTCGATGATCTGGCCGGTGGCACGGCTTCCGGCCGCCCGGTCAAGGCGGTGCAGGTGGGCGGTCCGCTCGGCGCCTATTTCCCGCGCGCTCTGTTCGACACACCTTTCGACTACGAGGCCTTCGCCGCGAAGGACGGACTGATCGGCCATGCCGGCATCGTCGTTTTCGATGACACCGCCGACATGCTGAAACAGGCCCGTTTCGCCTTCGAGTTCTGCGCCGTGGAAAGCTGCGGCAAGTGCACGCCCTGCCGCATCGGCGCGGTGCGTGGCGTCGAGACGCTGGACAAGCTGGCCGCCGGCATCGAGCCGGATGCGCAGAAGCAACTGGCGGAAGACCTTTGCAATACGATGAAATTCGGCTCGCTTTGCGCGCTGGGCGGTTTCACGCCCTATCCGGTGATGAGCGCGATGACCCATTTTCCGGACGATTTTTCGCCGCGAAGCATGAAGGAGGCAGCGGAATGACCGCGCCTCGCACAACGACATCCGGGAGGTTCTGAGCCATGGGACTGGTCCACGAAATCGACTATGGAACGCCGGAATCGAGGTCTGAAAAGCAGGTCACCCTGACCATTGACGGCTTCGAGGTCACCGTGCCCGAGGGCACCTCCGTCATGCGCGCGTCCATGGAGGCCGGCATCCAGATCCCGAAACTGTGCGCCACCGACATGGTGGATGCCTTCGGCTCCTGCCGGCTCTGCCTTGTCGAGGTGGAGGGGCGCAACGGCACGCCGTCCTCCTGCACCCTGCCGGCCACCGAGGGCATGGTGGTCCACACCCAGACCGGCCGCCTGAAGCAGCTTCGCAAGGGCGTGATGGAGCTCTACATCTCCGACCACCCGCTCGATTGCCTGACCTGCGCGGCCAATGGTGATTGCGAATTGCAGGACATGGCGGGCGCCGTCGGCCTGCGCGATGTGCGCTATGGCTATGAGGGCGACAACCACGTCAAGGCGCGCGATAATGCCGGCGACATCAACATGCGCTGGATGCCCAAGGACGAAACCAATCCCTATTTCACCTATGATCCGTCCAAATGCATCGTCTGTTCGCGTTGCGTGCGCGCCTGCGAGGAAGTGCAGGGCACATTCGCGCTGACGATCGAGGGCCGGGGCTTTGGCAGCCGCGTTTCGGCCGGCATGCATGAAGCCTTCCTGGAATCCGAATGCGTCTCCTGCGGCGCATGCGTCCAGGCCTGCCCGACAGCGACGCTCCAGGAAAAGTCCGTCATCGAGATTGGCCAGCCGGAGCATTCCGTGGTCACCACCTGCGCCTATTGCGGCGTCGGCTGCTCCTTCAAGGCGGAAATGCGCGGCGATGAACTGGTGCGCATGGTGCCGTGGAAGGATGGCAAGGCCAATCGCGGCCATTCCTGCGTCAAGGGCCGCTTCGCCTGGGGCTATGCCAATCACCAGGACCGCATTCTCAACCCGATGATCCGCGACAGCATTGACGAGCCGTGGCGTGAAGTGTCCTGGGGCGAGGCGCTGACCTTCGCCGGTTCGCGCCTGCGCGCGCTCCAGGAGAAGCACGGCAAGGAATCCGTCGGCGTCATCACCTCGTCGCGCTGCACCAACGAGGAAACCTTCCTGGTGCAGAAGCTGGCCCGCGCCGTGTTCGGCAACAACAACACCGATACCTGCGCCCGCGTCTGCCATTCGCCCACCGGCTATGGCCTCGGCCAGACCTTCGGCACGTCGGCCGGAACACAGGATTTCGACAGCGTCGAGCATACCGATGTCGTCATCGTCATGGGGGCCAACCCGACCGACGGCCACCCGGTCTTTGCTTCACGCCTGAAGAAGCGGCTGCGCAAGGGCGCCAAGCTGATCGTCATCGATCCGCGCCGCATCGACCTCGTCAAGTCGCCGCATATTCGCGCTTCGCACCACCTGGCGCTCAAGCCCGGCACCAATGTCGCCGTGGTCACGGCCCTGGCCCATGTCATCGTCACCGAAGGCCTGTTCGACGAGGCCTTCATCCGCGAGCGCTGCGACTGGGACGAGTTCCAGGATTATGCCGAATTCGTCGCCGACCCGGCCCACAGCCCGGAAGCCGTGGAAGCGCTGACCGGCGTGCCGGCCGAAGAAATGCGCGCGGCGGCACGGCTTTATGCGCGTGGCGGCAATGGTGCGATCTATTACGGCCTCGGCGTCACCGAGCACAGCCAGGGTTCCACCACCGTCATCGGCATTGCCAATCTCGCCATGCTGACAGGCAATATCGGCCGGCCGGGCGTCGGCGTGAACCCGCTGCGCGGCCAGAACAACGTGCAGGGTTCCTGCGACATGGGCTCCTTCCCGCATGAATTGCCGGGCTATCGCCATGTGAAGAATGCCGATGTGCGCCAGCTTTTCGAGGAGATGTGGAACGTCCCCATTTCCGACGAGCCGGGCCTGCGCATTCCCAACATGCTGGACGCCGCCGTGGAAGGCACGTTCAAGGGCATCTACATCCAGGGCGAGGACATTCTCCAGTCCGATCCGGACACGAAGCATGTCTCCGCCGGCCTTGCCGCCATGGAATGCGTCATTGTCCACGATCTCTTCCTCAACGAGACAGCCAATTACGCCCACGTCTTCCTGCCCGGCTCCACCTTCCTTGAGAAGGATGGCACCTTCACCAATGCCGAGCGCCGGATCAACCGCGTGCGCCGCGTGATGGCGCCGAAGAACGGCTATGCGGACTGGGAAGTGACCCAGATGCTGGCCAATGCCATGGGGGCCGGCTGGGCCTATACCCATCCCTCGCAGATCATGGCGGAAATCGCGGCCACCACGCCAAGCTTTGCCAATGTCACCTATGACCTGCTGGAAGAGCGCGGTTCGGTGCAGTGGCCCTGCAATGACAAGACGCCGGACGGCTCGCCGGTCATGCACGTGGAAGGCTTCGTGCGCGGCAAGGGACGGTTCATCCGCACCGACTATGTGGCGACCGACGAGAAGACCGGCCCGCGCTTCCCGCTGCTGCTCACCACCGGGCGCATTCTCAGCCAGTACAATGTCGGCGCACAGACCCGGCGCACGGCAAACACCGTCTGGCATGGTGAGGACCGGCTGGAAATCCATCCCCATGACGCCGAGCAGCGCGGCATCAAGGACGGCGACTGGGTCAAGCTGGCCAGCCGTTCGGGCGAAACCAGCCTGCGCGCCGAGATCACCGACCGCGTGGCGCCGGGCGTGGTTTACACCACGTTCCATCATCCCGGCACGCAGGCCAATGTCATCACCACCGACTATTCCGACTGGGCGACCAACTGCCCGGAATACAAGGTAACGGCAGTGCAGGTGGCACCCTCCAATGGTCCGACTGAATGGCAACGGACCTATGAGGACTTTGCCGGACGCGCGCGCCGGATCGAGGCGGCCGAGTAAGATGAAGGGCGCGCGGCCTTTTCCCGCCCTTGCCTGGCGCAAGGGGCGTTTTGAAACGGCATCGCGCAACCTTGCCGCCGAGGTTGCCGTGGCCATCAGCTACAATGGCACGTCCCATGCCGTGCTGATGGCATCGCCCGGCGACCTTGAAGACCTGGCACGCGGTTTCTCCATTTCCGAAGGCATTGCCACGGGCGACGAGATCGACGCGGTGACCGTGCTGGAGGATGCGCGCGGCTTCGATGTCCAGGTGCGCCTTGCAAACGACGCGGAAGACCGGCTGGCGGCGCGCCGGCGCGCCATGGCCGGGCCGGTGGGTTGCGGCATGTGCGGGCTGGAGAGCATCGACGCGGCACTGCGCGAACCGCCGGTCGTGGAAACGGCCGCACGGATCCGGCCTGACGATGTCGCCGAGGCCTGCGAAGCGCTGACCCGCGCCCAGGCGCTCAACCAGGCCACGCGGTCGGTGCATGGCTCCGGCTACTATGTCGCCGGCCGCGGCCTTGTTGCCATCCGCGAGGATGTCGGCCGCCACAACGCGCTCGACAAGCTGGTCGGCGCCATGGCGGGCGAGGGCGGCATGGGTGAGGGCGCCATCGTGACTTCCAGCCGCGTGTCGATAGAACTGGTCCAGAAGGCGGCCGCAGCCGGTTGCGGCATTCTCGTCGCCGTCTCCGCCCCCACGCTGCTGGCAGTCGAAATGGCCGATCGCGCCAATATCACGCTGGCCGCCATCGCGCGCGGCGACGAGTTCGAGATTTTCACCCATCCCGAGAGGATCAAGGAGGGAGCGCTCCCCCATGTCGCCTGACAAGCTTGCCCGCATGGCCAACCAGATTGCCTCGTTCTTCCGCACCCGTCCCCATGACGAAGCGGTGACGGGAATTGCCGCCCACCTGTCCGATTTCTGGGAGCCGCGCATGCGCGCGCAATTCTTCGCGCTGCTGGAGGAAAAGCCGGATCTGTTCGATCCGCTGGTGCGTGAGGCGTCGCCGCAGGTGCGTCCGGTCTCCGGATAATCCTCTTGAAAAACAGGTGTCCAACTGGACGCGGCGCCTACTTGCCGCTAGCGTCCCGGCCGGTTTGCGAAGATCTGGAAATGCCGGGAGCGATGCCATGCTGGACAGCAATGAAATGAAGGGTTTGTGGCTTGGCCGCGTCTGGCGTGAAGGCGTCGGCCCGGCCGTTGTCACCCTGCGCGACGGCAATGTGGTGGACATCACCTCGCGCGCTGCACCCACCACCCGCGACATCCTCGAATTCGACGATGCCGCCGGTTTCGTGCGTGATGCACCCGGTGAGGTGATCGGATCGCTGGACGCCCTGGGCGATCATGGTGCCCGGCTACTGGCACCCTGTGACCTGCAGCCGGTCAAGGCCTGCGGTGTCACCTTCGCCCGCTCCATGGTCGAGCGCGTGATCGAGGAGCAGGCGGCCGGCGACCCGGACAAGGCGCAGGCCATCCGCGTCCGCATTTCCGAGAAGATCGGCGATACGCTGGACAATATCGAGGCCGGGTCCGAACAGGCCGCCAAGGTCAAGCAGGAGCTGATTGCGCTCGGCGTCTGGTCGCAATATCTGGAAGTCGGCATTGGCCCGGATGCCGAGGTCTTTTCCAAGGCGCAGGTCCTGTCCTCCGTCGGCCACGGCGCCGAAGTCGGGCTGCATCCGGTTTCGCGCTGGAACAATCCGGAGCCGGAAGTCGTGCTGGCGGTCGATAGCCAGGGCCGCATTCGCGGTGCCACGCTGGGCAATGACGTGAACCTGCGCGACGTGGAAGGCCGGTCAGCCCTGCTGCTTTCCAAGGCCAAGGACAACAACGCCTCCTGCGCCATCGGGCCGATGATCCGGCTTTTCGACGAGACCTTCTCACTCGATGACGTGCGCAGGGCCGAACTCACGCTGACGGTGGAGGGGGAAGACGGCTTCGTGCTCAACGGTCACTCTTCCATGCGCGAGATCAGCCGCGATCCGGAAAACCTCGTTGCCCAGACCATTGGCAGGCATCACCAGTATCCCGACGGGTTCATGCTTTTCCTCGGCACGCTGTTTGCACCGACCGAGGACCGCGATCATGCCGGCCAGGGCTTCACCCACAAGCTGGGCGACCGCGTCACCATTGCCTGTCCGGGCCTGGGGCGGCTGCAAAACACGGTGCGCCTGTCCACCGAATGCGCCCCGTGGACATTTGGCGCGGCCGCGCTGATGCGCAATCTGGCCGGGCGCGGCCTGCTCTGATTGTCCGGTGCCGGGGGCAGGGCATCGCTGCCTTGCCCTTTTCCTTTCTGCCGGCCGCTCCATGTGCTACCCGTTGCCACCAGTGAAAAATGGGGACAGGCCGTGACCGCAATCGTTGAAGTCGAAAACCTGTCCAAGATCTATGAGGGCGGATTCGCGGCCCTCAAGGGCGTGGACCTGACGATTCGCGACGGCGAGATCCTGGCCCTGCTCGGACCGAACGGCGCCGGCAAGACCACGCTCATTTCCATCATCTGCGGCATCGTCACCGCGACATCGGGCAGCGTGCGTGTCGGCGGGCACGATATCGGGACGGACTATCGCGCCGCCCGCTCGATGATCGGCCTCGTGCCCCAGGAAGTGGCGCTGGAGCCGTTCGAGACCGTTCTTTCCACCGTCCGCCTGACACGTGGCCTGTTCGGCAAGAAGCGCGACGACGCCCATATCGAGAAGGTGCTGACCAGCCTCTCGCTCTGGGACAAGCGCGATACGCCCACCAAGGCGCTCTCGGGTGGCATGAAGCGCCGCGTGCTGATCGCCAAGGCGCTGTCACATGAACCGCGCGTCATCTTCCTCGATGAGCCGACCGCCGGGGTGGACGTGGAATTGCGCAAGGGCATGTGGGACATCGTCCGCCAGTTGAAGGCCGACGGCGCCACCATCATCCTCACCACCCACTATATCGAGGAGGCCGAGGCCATGGCCGACCGCGTCGGCGTCATCAATGACGGCAGGATTCTGCTCGTCGAGGACAAGGACACGCTGATCCGCGATCTCGGCCGCAAGGACCTGACGCTGACCTTGGCAGAACCGCTGGCGGGCCTTCCGGCAGCGCTTGCAGGCCATGACCTGGCGCTGATCGATGACGGCTGCAAGATCCGCTATTCCTTCGACAGCGCGGCCGGAAAGACCGGCGTCACCCGTCTGCTCAACGATCTTGCCACGGCCGGCCTCACCGTGACCGATCTGGACACGCGCCAGAGTTCGCTGGAGGAAATCTTCGTGGGCCTGGTCAAGGAGACGGCATGAATTTCACCGCCATCGCAGCCATCTACCGCTTCGAGATGGCGCGCACCGCGCGCACGCTGCTGCAATCCATCATCTCGCCGGTTCTTTCCACCGCGCTGTACTTCATTGTTTTCGGCGCGGCGATCGGTTCGCGCATCGAGCAGGTCGACGGTGTCGATTACGGTGCCTTCATCGTGCCGGGCCTCATCATGCTCACCGTGCTCACGCAATCGGTCACCAATGCTGCCTTCGGCATCTACTTTCCGAAGTTCATCGGCACGGTCTACGAATTGCTGTCCGCGCCGGTCTCGTTCATCGAGATCGTGATCGGCTATGTCGGCGCCGCTGCCACCAAGGCCTTCATCATCGGGTCTATCATCTTCGCCACGGCGCATCTTTTCGTGACCCTGCCGGTTGCCCATCCGGTCTGGGCGCTGGCATTTCTCGTGGCCACCTGCGTCAGTTTCGCCCTGCTGGGCTTCATCATCGGCATCTGGGCAGCCAATTTCGAGCAATTGCAACTGGTGCCGCTGCTCATCATCTCGCCGCTCGTCTTCCTCGGCGGCAGTTTCTATTCGATCACCATGTTGCCGCCCTTCTGGCAGACGGTGTCGCTGTTCAATCCGGTCGTCTACCTGATCTCGGGTTTTCGCTGGGCCTTTTTCGGCCTGTCGGATGTTCCGGTTGCCGCAAGCCTGGCCGCCATACTTGCCTTCATGTCCCTGTGCATCGCGGTGATCTGGCTGATCTTTCGCACCGGTTGGCGCCTGCGCGCCTGACACGCGACGGGCGGCCAGGACAAGAGGCCGCCCCGCTGGCATGCAATGTTGCCGGCTTCAGGTCCGCACGAACAGGATGTCGGCGATTTCCCCGTGGTCATAAACCCAGGCGGCGCGGTCGCCGCGCTCCACGATCATGTCAGGCGGGCAGGTCTCGCCATCCAGATCGCCTGCCTCGAACAGGAAGTCCTCGGGCAGCAGGCTGCCAGCCAGCGGCGGCAGGTCGTCGGGCGCCAACGGCGGCGTGTTGACGATCTGGATACGGGAACGCGGCTCTGACTCGTCACGGACTGGCAACACGGGTGTGGGCTCCTGCTTCTCGATGGCGCTGGCCGGAGCGAATCGCCCGGCCCGTCGGGAAGGAGCATTTTCCCCCGCTGGTATCGGAAGGGTTAACGCCGCATCAGGTTCCCAGCATGGCCGGTGCCTGTTCCGGGCGGTCCGCCGGCATCGCGGTTTCGCGGTGGTAGTCGAGCAGGCGGTCGGTAATGCCTGCCGAAAGCCACATGGCGCCCAGCGTCACCCAGGCGGTCAGCGCGAAGACCGATCCGCCCGTCACGCCCGCGCCCACCGCGCAGCCGCCGGCCAGCATTCCGCCAAAGCCCATTAGGGCCGCGCCCAGAATGTAGCGGCGCATCGAATAGCCGTCCTGCCAGCCCTGGATCTTCAACTCGCCAGAAAGCCATGCGGCGGTGAACGAGCCGAGGAAGACACCCGGAACGAGCCCGACATCGAAATCAAGCTCCGAGGCTTCCAAGAAGAACATCAGCGTCTTGGCCGACGGCCCGGTGAAGGTCAGGCTGGTCATGTTGACCGGCTCGAAGGCGATGGCCGAAAGCTGGGCGGTGTACCACCACGCCGCCGGCACCATCAGCCCGGTGAGGATGGCGGCAACCGCTATGACCGTTCGCGTGCGCTGGCGCCAGGCAAACCACAGCCCGGCCGCCAGCCAGATGGCCGAGAAGGCGATGGCCGCGCCCGTGGAGGCACCGAAACGCTCCAGGAGGTCGTTGCCGCCAATGGCATTGCTGGTCATGCCGCCGGCGATCCAGTTGCGAAGCGGCGAAAGGAAGCCGTGCAGGCTGGCCTGCGCCACAACGGCAAAGACGAGCCCTGACAGCAGCGCGCGCAGGTTTCCCGTCGCCGAGAGCACGAGAAGGCGCGAGGCGCAGCCGCGCGCCATCACCATGCCGGTGCCGAACAGGAGCCCCCCGATGGCGGCGCCCGAAACCGATTGCGGCGAGGCAAGCTGGCGCGCTTCCTTCAGGTTCACATCCGCCAGAAGATAAAGCGCCTGCGTCCCGATCAGCGCCGTGGCGAAGACCAGCAGCCAGACCGCCACCTTGGAAGTGATATGCCCGCGGGCGAAATCCACTGTCGCCGCGCGCAGGCAGAACCGGCTTTTCTGGGCAAAGGCCCCGAACAGGAAACCGATGGCCAAGGCTCCCGCCGTTGCCAGTGCAGGCTCGCCATAGCGATCGGCAAGCGCGATCAGATCCATGCCTCTACCTCGTTCAGCTACAAGAATTGCAATATTTGCATGTGAATTGGAAACACGTCTTGATTGAAATCAAAAAGCCTTTTGTGTTGGAAAATTTTCGAAATTTCAGCGGAACTGAATGGTTCGGCGAACGTTGAGTCCCGGTGTATTCTGTCGCAATCGCGACAGCAACGCGCCTGGCATGTCGCGAGCAGGAGACCATTGGCAGCCGGATGCGTTCAGTGTTTCCATCAGGGAGAAGCAGACCCGGATAAAGCAATCATTTGTCCGGGCCAGAAAAGGGGAGGGAAATCCATGGCAGATGCTTTGCCAGAAGCCGCCAATCCTGTCGAAACCGATTACGAGATCGGCCAGGACAATGTTCAGGTCATGGGCTTGGACATTCACAATCCTGTTTTCTTCGTTTCCGCCGTCATCATCATCGGCTTCGTCATCCTGTCGCTGATGTTCCAGGAAGGAACGGCCGCCTTCTTTGGCTGGTTGCGGCCCGCGCTGACCGAGACCTTCGACTGGCCGCTGCTGATGTCGGCCAATCTCTTCGTGCTCTTCGCCCTGTTTCTCATCGTCAGCCCGCTCGGCAATGTTCGCCTTGGCGGGCAGGACGCGCGTCCCGACTATGGCTATGCCGGCTGGTTCGCCATGCTTTTTGCCGCGGGCATGGGCATCGGCCTGATGTTCTTCGGCGTATCCGAGCCGCTGTCGCATTATGCGTCATCTTTCGGCGGAACGGCGCTGGAAAACGGTGTTCGCACCGACTGGGCGCCGCTGGGCGCTGCCGCCGGAAGCACGGAAGCCGCGCGTGAACTGGCCATGGCGGCCACCATCTTCCACTGGGGTCTCCATCCCTGGGCCATCTATGCCATCGTCGCGCTTGCCCTGGCCTTTTTCTCCTATAATCGCGGCCTGCCGCTCACCCTGCGCTCGGCATTCTATCCGCTTCTGGGCGAACGTGTCTGGGGCTGGCCCGGTCACGTCATCGATACGCTGGCCGTCTTCGCCACGCTGTTCGGCCTTGCCACATCGCTTGGCTTCGGCGCCGAACAGGCCATGGCCGGCCTCGATTTCCTCTTCGGCTTCGGTGTGTCGGACGTCGCCAAGGTCATTCTGATCATGGCCATCACGGGCATCGCCCTCATGTCGGTCGTTGCCGGTCTGGATGCCGGCGTGAAGCGCCTGTCCGAGATCAACATGGTGCTGGCGGCGGCCCTGCTGCTGTTCATCCTGTTTGCCGGGCCGACGGCGATCATTTTCTCCGGCCTGTTCGAGAATACCGTCGCCTATGCAAAGCAGCTGGTTCCGCTGTCCAATCCGTTCGGCCGCGAGGATGTGAACTTCATGCAGGGCTGGACGGCCTTCTACTGGGCCTGGTGGATTTCCTGGTCGCCCTTTGTCGGCATGTTCATCGCGCGTGTGTCGCGCGGACGCACCGTGCGCGAATTCGTGGTATGCGTCATCCTCATCCCCACGGCAGTCTGCATCCTGTGGATGTCGACCTTCGGCGGCGCTGCCATTCACGAAACGATTTCCGCCGGCCACCAGGAAATCGTCGATGCGGCACAGGAACTCAAGCTCTTCGTCATGGCGGAATATTTCCCGCTCACCTCGATCATTTCCTTCGTCGGCATCGTGCTGGTGATCGTGTTCTTCGTCACCTCGTCGGATTCCGGCTCGCTGGTGATCGACACCATTACCGCCGGCGGCAAGGTGGATGCCCCGGTCGCCCAGCGCGTCTTCTGGGCGCTGTTCGAGGGGCTGGTCGCCATCGTCCTTCTGCTGGGCGGCGGTCTCGGCGCACTCCAGGCGGCAGCGGTGGCGACGGGTATTCCCTTCGCCTTCGTCCTGCTGGTCATGATGTACGCGACCTATCTGGGCCTGCGCCGCGAAAGGATGATCGACACCGGCAAGGTGGAGACGGCCTGAACCGGCGTCTGTCCGGTCACCTGTTATGGAGAAGGGGGCGATGTGCCATGCGCGCCGCCCCCTTTTTTGGGCTTGCCTCAGGCCAGCAGCAGCCGCGCCGCGTGGGCCAGAAGGCCGATGCTCAGGACGATGAAGGCAAGGAAGGAAAGGCCGAAACCGGCGCCGCGCTGCCAGGCTGGCGCATCCTTCTGGATGAAATGCCAGGCATGCAGCGCCCGCCCGATGGTGAAGGGAAGGCCGAGCGCATGCACGGCGAGGGCCGGCGCGCCGAGGGCCACGCCCGCGCCCAGCATGACGAAAAACATCGGCATGGCCTCGATGGCATTGGCATGGCCGCGCAACAGGCGCACGAGATGGGCATCGCCGCCATCGCCCATCATGATTCGCATCCGCACGCGGTGGCGGCCGGTCGCGCCGGTCAGCGCGAGCAGGATCAGGGCATTGAGCGCGGCATAGAGGGCCGTCGCGGCGAGGGCGGTTGTCGCCATGGAAAACTCCTTGCTGATGATGAATGGGATACGCGCAATGGATGCGGCGGATCATTTCCGCCCGTGGGCCATGGCACATCGGGTAAAAATGCCGCGTTGAACCGACCCATCAGAAAAGTGCATTTGTCGGCCGGGTTGAAGACCTGATAAGGGCAAGCCATGACCGAGACAATTTCCTCCGGCCGGCGGCCGGTCCTTCTCTACGGCTTTGGCGGGCTGGCTGGCATGGCGGCAGCCATGGGCATCGGCCGGTTCGTCTACACGCCCATCCTGCCGTCCATGATGGATGCGCTTGGCCTGTCGGCCTCCGATGCAGGGCTCGTCGCATCGGCGAACTATGTCGGCTATCTCGCGGGGGCGCTCTTGGCCTCGGGCGGCGGCGCGCAGGGCCGGGAGCGCACCATCGCATTGGCCGCGCTGGCAGCCTCGACGGTACTTTGCGCCGCCATGGCGCTTTCCGGCAGCCTCGTCGCCTTCCTTCTGGTGCGTTTTCTCGCCGGCGTGGCCAGCGCCTATATCATGGTGTTCCTGTCGGCCATCGTTCTTGGCAAGGCGGCCAGTGCCGGCAGGCCCGGCATCCAGGCGCTGCATTTCGGCGGGGTCGGAACGGGCATCAGCCTGTCCGCGCTGATCACCGGCGCGGTCTATCTGGCCGGCCATGGCTGGCAGGAAAGCTGGCTCGCCGCCGCGCTGGTCTCGGCCCTGGCGCTTGTTGTGGTCGCATTCCTCATCGAACCCGCGCCGCGCGCCGCCGCGCGTCCGGCGCCCGAGCCCCGCCTGACATGGACCGCTCCGCTGGCGCGCATCGCGCTGGCCTACGGCCTGTTCGGCGCCGGCTACATCGTCACGGCCACCTTCCTTGTCGCCATCGTGCGTCAGGGCGATGGCGGGCCGCTGTTCGAGTCGGCCGTCTGGCTGGCGACCGGGATCGCCGCGGCCCCCTCCGTCTGGGCCTGGGGCTTCATCCAGCGCCGCCTCGGCCTGACGGCAACCTTTGCCGTGGGCTGCGTGGTGGAGGCCGTCGGCGTGGGCGCGTCCGTCTCGCTTGGTGGTTATCCCGGTCCGTTGCTGGGCGGCATTCTCCTTGGCGGCACCTTCGTCGCCATCACGGCCTTCGGCCTCCAGGCCGGACGCGCCCTTGCCGGCAAGACGCCGCGCCGGGCGCTGGCCTTCATGACGGCAGCCTTCGGCACGGGCCAGATCGTCGGTCCGCTCCTGGCCGGTTATGCCGCCGACTGGACCGGCAGTTTCACGCTGCCTTCGCTGGGCGCCTCGGTCGTTCTGCTATTGGCTGCGGGTGCCGCGCTCAGTGCGGGGAAGATCCGGTAACGCGCCGGCAAGGGGTCAGTAGCGCAGCTCCGCAATCGCCGAATCCGCGTTGCGCATGGCGACATGGGCACCGATCGGCCGGCAGATGACGTCAGCCTCGCCGCAAACGCCAGTGACGAAACGCTCCAGCGCCCGCCAATAGGCGCCGTCATTCATGAGCGTGAAATGGAAACCGGCCTGCACCGGCTTGCGGTCGCCGGAGCGCGCGCGCGTGTATTGCGCCATCATCGCGCGGTAGGCGCGCTCTTCATAGGTATCGGCATTGGCGGCGTCTTCCTTCGCGCCGGAATGGCGGGCGAACCAGTTGTAGTCCATGGCGATGATGCGCTTGCCCCTCGGCCCTTCGGGTATCATCGGCAGCGGCATGTGCCAAAGTCCGTCCTTCTCCACGGCCGGCGCGGGATCGCGCCCCACGGTGGACGCATCGTAGCGAAAGCCTTGCGCCTTGAGCGCCGCGAACAGGGCAGCATTGGTGGAAAGGTAGGGCGCGCGGAATCCGGTTACGGCACTGGCCATTTGTGCCCAGCCATCGGGTGCCGGTCCGAAACCGTTGATCGTCCAGGCATCGCGCAAGATCCGGGCGAAACTGTTGAATTCCTGCTCCCAGTCGGCCTTGCGCCAGGTCTTGCCGTCGAAATGGCCGCAGCCATGGCTGGCGAACTCGTGGCCTTCGCGCCAGGCGGTCAGGATGTGCCCGAGACGGGTACGCACCTCCTGTGCCGTCTGCCCGAAGCCGACATTGGAGGCCGCGCGGCCGTGATGCGGGGCCGTGTAAAGCCCCTTCGTTTCCGGCGTGAGCAGGAAGGTGCAGGACAGGAAGAAGGTGAAGCGCGCGCCTGTCGCGCGTCCCAGCGCCAGCGCGCGCTCCCACTGCGCATTGTCATGCGCGCCGTCAAAGGAAATCAGCACGTCCTGGAGGCGCGGCTGATCGCCGCCCGCGCCGGCATTGGAAACGGCTGCCAGGAAAAGGAAAAGGCCGGAAACAAGGGTCGCAAGGAAACGCATGAACACTCGAACGCTGTGGGCCGCGAAAGGTTGCGGGGAGGGCGGAGCGAATCACTGTCGCCGCCAAATATGGCGTCCATGGGGTCGCACCGTCTTTCCGGTCAACGGCCGGCGCAGTGGACACATTTCTCCGCCATCGGATCGATGGCCAGCCGTCCGTCGGGAATTTCCTCGCCGCATTCGGCGCACCAGCCATAGTCTCCCTCGCGCAGGCGGCGTTCGGCCAGCTCGATGCGGGTGAGTTCGCGCCGGCGGGATCGCTCCGCGGCCTGGGCCATGGCCTGTTGCTGCATCGCGTCCATGCGGCTCAGCCGTCCGACCGATTGCTGGTCCAGTTCGACGGGCCTGCGCGATTCCGTCGCCAGGTCCGATTGCGCTTCCAGTTCGGCCCTGCGCGCATCGAGCCGGGCGCGCGCTTTTTCCGTGTCCACAGTCATGGAACTGAGGCTAAGTCTGCTTTAAGTAAGGCACAAGGCCTGCCGGTGGCGGCGGGCGGACAGGGATTGAAGGGGCCGTTCATGCTGTATCTGATTCTGGGTCTTGTCCTGTTTCTGGGCATTCATTCCGTGCGCATCGTCGCGCCGGGCTGGGCCCAGGGCAGAAAGGCATCCATGGGCGAAGGACCGTGGAAGGGGCTCTATTCGCTCGTTTCCGTCATCGGCTTCGTGCTCATTGTCTGGGGCTTTGGCCAGGCCCGCTGGTCCGCCCCGGTCGTCTGGTCGCCGCCCTTCTGGCTCGGCCATGTCACGGCGCTGCTGATGGTCTTCGCCATGATCGCGCTGGCCGCCTACATGCTGCCCGCCGGGCGCATCAAGGCAATGCTGAAACACCCGATGCTGGTCGCGGTGAAGATCTGGGCGCTTGGCCATCTTCTCATCAACGGCGACCTGGCTTCCATCATCCTCTTTGGCAGCTTCCTTGCCTGGGCCGTGCTCGACCGCATATCGCTCAAGCGCCGCGGTGCCGCGGTGCCGCCTGCCGGGCCGGTCACCTGGGACATCGCAACGCTCGTCCTTGGTCTTGCGCTCTATGGCCTGTTCATCTGGAAACTGCATCTCTGGCTGTTCGGTGTGGTGCCGCTGACGACGCCCTGATGCGGCGTCCGCCTCAAATTCGCCATGCGCCCCCTTACAAGGGCGACAAAATCCGCTAGAACGCGGAAGTTTTTCCGTCAGGGTGCCGGTTTTCCACGGCGCCCGGCCAACAGATTCAGCAGGTGTGAAACCGGCCATGTCCGACGACAGCTTCATTCGCGAGGTCAACGAGGAACTTCGCCAGGACCAGCTCAAGGCCTTCTGGGACCGCTTCGGCGCCATCCTGATTGCCATCGTGGTCATCATCGTGGCGGGTACGGCGGCCTGGCGCGGCTATGTCTGGTACACCGAAAGCCAGGCAAACGCATCCGGCGACCGTTTCCTCGCCGCCCTCACCATGGCCGAACAGGGCAGGACGCAGGAGGCAATGGCCGCGCTGGAAGCCCTGCAGGCGGACGGCTACGGTTCCTATCCGCTTCTGGCGCGCATGCGCGCCGCCACGCTGATGGCGCAGGACGGCAGGATCGACGATGCGGTCGCCGCCTTCGATTCCGTGGCCGCGGATGGCTCCGTGCCGCAGTCGATCCGCGACATGGCCCGCCTGCGCGCGGCTTTCCTGCTAGTCGATCATGGCTCGTATGGCGATGTGGCGCAACGGGCCGAGCCGCTGTCGGGCGAAAGCAACGCCCTGCGTCATTCCGCCCGCGAGGCGCTGGGCCTGGCAGCCTGGAAAGCCGGCGACGCCAGTGACGCGCTGGCGCTTTTCCAGCAGATCGCCGACGATCAGCAGGCGCCCGCAAGCCTGCGCCAGCGCGCCCGGACGATGTCCGAACTGATCGCCGGTTCCGGCGCCGCATCCTGAAGGAATGATCCGCCGCCATGGGCTTCACCGTCGCCATCATAGGCCGTCCCAATGTCGGCAAATCCACGCTGTTCAATCGTCTGGCCGGACAGAAGCTGGCGCTTGTCGATGACACGCCGGGTGTGACGCGCGACCGGCGGATGCATGCCGCGCGCCTGTATGATCTGAAATTCGATGTCATCGACACGGCCGGTCTTGAAGAGGCGGGGCCGGCGACGCTGGAAGGGCGCATGCGTGCCCAGACGGAGACGGCCATGGACGAGGCCGATCTCATCCTCTTTGTCATCGATTCCAAGAGCGGGATCATGCCCGGCGACCGCACCTTTGCCGATCTGGCCCGCCGCTCGGGAAAGCCGACGGTTCTGGTGGCCAACAAGGCCGAGGCCCGCGATGCGCTGGGCGGCATGCTGGAGGCATGGGAACTGGGGCTGGGCGAGCCCTGTCCGATTTCCGCCGAGCATGGCCAGGGCCTGCCCGACTTGCGCGAGGCGATGATCGAGGCGCTCGGCGAGGAGCGCGCCTTTGCCGAGGACCCGCTGGACAAGGTGCTGGAAGCCGCGCCTTCCGGCGAAGGGCTGATCGGAGACGATATCGAGGATCCGGAAGCCGAGGATGTCCCGGCCTATGACGAGACCAGGCCGCTCCGGATCGCGGTAGTCGGCCGTCCCAATGCCGGCAAGTCCACGCTCATCAATGCACTGGTTGGCGAGGAGCGCCTGCTGACCGGGCCGGAAGCCGGCATCACGCGCGATTCCATTTCGGTCGACTGGGAATGGAAGGGCCGCCGCATCCGCCTGTTCGATACGGCTGGCATGCGCCGCAAGTCGCGTGTCCAGGAGAAGCTCGAAAAGCTGTCGGTCGCCGATGGCCTGCGTGCCGTCCGTTTTGCCGAAGTGGTGGTGATCGTGCTGGACGTGACGATCCCCTTCGAAAAGCAGGATTTGCAGATCGCGGATCTGGTGATCCGCGAGGGCAGGGCGCCGGTCATCGCCTTCAACAAGTGGGATCTGGTCGAGAACAAGCAGGAACTGCTGGCGGAACTGCGCGAGAAGACCGAACGCCTGCTGCCGCAGGTGCGCGGGTTGCGCGCGGTCACCATTTCGGCCGAATCCGGCAAGGGCCTGGACAAGCTGATGGAGGCCATTGCGCTGACCCACCGGGTCTGGAACACGCGCATTTCCACCGGCCGCCTCAATCGCTGGCTGGAAGGGGTGCTCACCCGCCATCCCCCTCCGGCCGTGGCGGGCCGCCGGCTGAAGATCAAGTACATCACACAGGTCAAGACCCGTCCGCCCGGTTTCGTGGTTTCCTGCTCGCGACCGGACGCGATGCCGGCCTCCTATATCCGCTACCTGACCAACGCGCTGCGCGAGAGTTTCGCCATGCCCGGCGTGCCGATTCGCCTTGCCCTGCGCGCGCCCGACAATCCGTTTGCGCCCAAGGCGAAGAAGCGGAAATAGCTGCGCACGGCACTGCGTTTGCAACGGACATGATCGCGTGGCGCGCGCGCATGTGCGCTTTGTCTTGCAAAGCTGAAAGGCATTAACGGCCTGTCAAGGTTAATCCTTCATTGTGGGCTCCAGTCGAGTTTGTATGCGTCTTCCGGAGTCCTGTCTTGCGCCGTTCCCGTTCCAAGCACGCCCGCCTTGTGCGCAGCCGCCAATCCCTTGTCACACCGCTCGTTCTGGGCCTTGCCGCCTGGATCGCCTTTCCCGCCACCGCCGCGCGCCAGGATGTGACGGCCTTCGTTTCCGGCCTTGAAGGCGGAAACGCCCAATGGAGCGCCGTGGTGGAGAAGGCGGTCGCCGGCTCGACCCACGCCGCCGAATTGCCCTTTGTCACCGACAGCACGGTGACCGGTTCCGTGTCGGGTGCCGGCCTGCGGGCGCGCGGCATCGGCGAGGTTGCCTTTCGCGGCAAGGGCGGCAAGGCACCGGCCACGCCCGATGAAGCGCGCATCAACCGGTCGGACAAGCAGGGCCGTCTGGTCCAGGTCGCACCGGTGGCGCCGCCCAAATCCTTCAATGCCGGTTCGGTCAATGAACGCACCTCTTCGCTCCTGCGTCCGGCCATCGACACAGGCGTGAAGATGGCCTTCGCAAACCCGGAAATTGCGGGACAGGAACTGCGCCTTGCCTCCACGTTCTTTCCCAGGAAGGAAAAGAAGCCCGCGCCCGACCTTCCGGTCATGATCGCCGCGCTGGTGAACAACGATACGCCGGACGTCCTGGCCACCGCCTATGCGCCGCCGGAACCGGACTATGCCCGCCAGTCGCCCTTTGCCAGCCTTCTCAAGGACGAGAAGAAGACCGCCGGGCGATTCGTTCCGCCGGTGCCGCGCAACGATCACGACTGGGCAGCCCGTCCGCTGCCCGCGCACGTCTTTTCCGCCCGTGAGCAGCAATGCCTTGCCGCCGGTATCTATTTCGAGGCGCGCGGCGAACCGGTGAAGGGGCAGGCAGCCGTCGCGCAGGTGATTCTCAACCGGGTGCGCAATCCGCAATATCCCAACACGATTTGCGGCGTGGTCTACCAGAACGACAATTGGCGCAACCGCTGCCAGTTCTCCTTCGCCTGCGACGGCATCCGCGACCGAATCGCAAGCCCGGCCCACTGGCAAACGGCAACCGAAGTGGCCATGGCCGTGACCGCCGGGCGCATCTGGCTGCCCGGTGTCGGTTCTTCCACCCACTACCATGCGACCTATGTGAACCCGCGCTGGGCCCACACGATGAAGCGGATGAAGAAGATCGGCCGCCACATCTTCTATCGCACCTATGGCGGCGGCTGGAGCTGACCGGTCGTTCCCGCGGGGAGAAGGAAGGCGCGGCGACAGCCGCGTCTTTCCGGCATTTCGGACCCGGCTTTGGCGGATTCGCTGCCCCGGCCTTACAACTTCCGTGCTAAGCCGCCCGGCGAAATTTCTTAAATATCTGGAATCAAACGAAAAACCGGTTCGTTTTGCACTGCGCAAGGCGTCTTGACTGGCAGGGGTCCCGTCACTATGGTGCGCCCGACTTTGGAGCGGGCGGCCAATCTGGCCTTGCCTGACGGGAGCGCGCAAAAGCCATGGTGCCAGATCAGGGCAGGAGCGGACGCACACCGCAGGACGACGGAAACAGGACCGTCCGTGACGAAGGCCTCGAAAACCGGCTGCGCCAGCTCGACGCGAAATTGTCGAAACGGCAGACGGTTGAACGGGAAAGGGAAGCGGCCCGCTCCGGAAAGAACACCGGATGGGGCAATGCGCTGCGCTTGTCGAGCGAGTTCATCGCTGCGGTGATCGTGGGTGCCGCCCTTGGCTGGGTGCTGGACAAATGGGCCGGCACGTCGCCATGGGGTCTGATCGTTTTCCTACTTCTCGGGTTCGCGGCCGGCGTCGTGAATGTCATGCGGGCGACCGGCCAGATGGCCGAGTTTGGCCAGCAGGGCGGAAAAGACCCCGGCAAGGGCGGGGAATGAGGGTTTGGGTGTCCGGAAACGGGCGCAACGATGTGTCTAACGGGTGCGGGGGACCGCGCCGGTGATAACGGGGTTACGAGACGTGGCTGATCCGAACAAGGTCGATCCGATCCACCAGTTCCATATCAACAAGCTGATCGATCTCCAGGTCGGCGGGCTGGATTTCTCCTTCACCAATTCGTCCCTGTTCATGGTGGTCACCGTGGTCCTGGCCGGGGCGTTTCTGGTGCTGACCACGTCGAACCGCGGGCTGGTGCCGAGCCGGATGCAATCCGTGTCCGAGATGGCCTACGAATTCGTCGCGAACATGCTGCGCGATGCCGCCGGTTCGCATGGGATGAAGTTCTTCCCGCTGGTCTTTTCTCTGTTCATGTTCGTGCTGGTCGCCAACCTGCTCGGCATGTTCCCCTATTTCTTCACCATCACCTCGCACATCATCGTCACCTTCGCGCTGGCCATGCTGGTGATCCTGACGGTGGTGGTCTACGGCTTCATGAAGCATGGTCTTGGTTTCCTGAAGCTGTTCGTTCCCTCCGGCGTTCCCGCCATTCTCACGCCGCTGGTTGTCGCGATCGAGGTGATTTCCTTCCTCTCGCGCCCGGTCAGCCTTTCCGTCCGTCTTTTCGCCAACATGCTGGCCGGTCACATCACGCTGAAGGTCTTTGCCGGCTTCGTGGTGTCGCTTGGCGCCATGGGCGGCATCGGCATAGCAGGTGCGGTTCTGCCCCTGCTCATGGCCGTGGCCTTGACGGGCCTGGAATTCCTCGTGGCCTTCCTTCAGGCTTACGTCTTCGCGGTCCTGACCTGCATGTACCTGAACGACGCTCTTCATCCGAGCCACTAGGAAACACCCAACCGGCGGGTCCGTCCCGCCAGTCACCAAACCGCATCAATTCGATCCAACAAGGAGTTCTCAAAATGGAAGCGGAAGCAGCAAAGTACATCGGCGCCGGTATCGCTTGCCTTGGCATGGGCGGCGCGGGCATCGGCCTGGGCACCATTTTCGGCAACTATCTGGCGGGCGCCCTGCGCAACCCGTCGGCAGCCGACGGCCAGTTCGGCCGCCTCATCTTCGGCTTCGCCGTCACGGAAGCTCTGGGCATCTTCTCGCTCCTGGTTGCCCTGCTGGCCCTGTTCGGCTGATCTGCCCTTCGGGTAGTCGAGAACCTGCCGGCCGCACGGCATACCGCCAGCGGCCGGCCCGAGTTTCAGGGAAAAAACCATGTTCGTGACCACCGCTTTTGCGGCCCCGGAGGGCGATGCCCATAACGCCGCGGCCGGAGAAACACATACCGAGACCGGCGTACCGCACGGCGACGGGCATTCGGGCATGTTCCCGCCCTTCGATTCCAGCACGTTTCCGTCTCAGCTGTTGTGGCTGGCAATCACCTTCGGCCTCTTCTATCTCTTCCTGAAGAACGCCGTGGTGCCGCGCATTGCCGGTATTCTGGAAGTCCGCCACGACCGGATCGCCCAGGATCTGGACCAGGCCGCCCGCATGAAGCAGGAGGCCGACGAGGCCATTGCAGCTTACGAGCAGGAATTGGCAGATGCCCGCGGCAAGGCCAACCAGATCGGTCAGGAAGCGCGCGACGCAGCCAAGGCGGAAGCTGATGGCGAACGCCGGGAAACCGAGGCTGCGCTTGAAAAGAAGCTGGCCGACGCCGAATCCCGCATTGCCTCGATCAAGGCCGAAGCAATGAAGGAAGTCGGAACGATTGCCGAGGACACAGCCACGGCGCTTGTCGAACAGCTGGTCGGCAAGGCAACAAAGTCCGAGATCGCCCAGGCGGTCAAGGCTGTCAACGGATAAGGACCAGAGGTCATGGACGCCACATCCCTTGCATCCGTTTGGGCAACCGTCGCCCTGTTCATCTTCCTGGGTCTTTTGCTCTGGCTCAAGGTCCCGGCCACCATGGCCAAGTCACTGGATGCGCGCGCCGACAAGATCCGCAACGATCTCGACGAGGCGCGCAAGCTGCGCGAGGAAGCGCAGCAGGTGCTTGCCGAATACCAGCGCAAGCGCAAGGAGGCCGAGGAAGAGGCCGAGACGATCGTCGCCGCCGCCAAGCGCGATGCCGAATTGCTCAAGGCCGAGGCCAAGCAGAAGGCAGATGAGTATGTCGCGCGCCGCACCGCTGTGGCCGAGCAGAAGATTGCGCAGGCCGAGCGCGATGCCGTCAACGAGGTTCGCGCCACCGCTGTCGACATCGCTGTCGAGGCAGCGCGCTCCGTCCTTGGCAGCAAGGTCGATGCCGCGACTGCCAGCAATCTCTTCAAGTCATCGCTGGCCGAAGTGAAGAACCGGATGAACTGACGCTTGTCAGAAAATCAGGTATCTGGAACGCCGCGGAGCCTCTTCGCGGCGTTTTTTGCTGCCCGGGTGGCTGCACGGCAAGCCGGCACCTGCCGGACGGGGCCAACCTTGAAGCTTCGCCTTGGCAGGCGTCTTGGCGATGGCCCGAACCGTTTCTCAGGAGCCGTTCCGATGACGCAAGGGCGCGAAACTGAACCGGTGCAACCGTGCCACGCCGCCGTGCCGGGCAATCGCCTCCTGATGACGCTTGGTCGCATAGCCGGCATGTGAGGACAGACCGTAAGCCGGATGGGCGAGGCATGTCCGGGTCATCATCCGGTCGCGGGTCACCTTGGCAAGGATGGAGGCTGCGGCAATCGACATCGACCGCTGGTCGCCCTTGACCAGGGCATGGCCTGCGCAAGGCAGGCCCGGTGGCACATCGCGGCCATCCACGAGAACGTGTCCGGGCGTGATGGAAAGCGCGTGAGCCGCGCGGGTCATGGCCAGCAGGCTGGCCAGCCGAATGTCGGTCCTGTCGATATTTTCAGCCGATACAGAGACGATGGCGGTCGCAACTGCCTTGGCCAGGATGCAGTCGAACAGGCTGGCGCGGTCATCGGCTGACAGACGCTTGGAATCGTCGAGACCGTCGGGAAGATCGTCCGGATCGAGAATGACGGCAGCAGCGACCACCGGACCGGCCAGCGGCCCGCGACCCGCTTCATCCAGGCCGGCCACATGTGCGCAGCCGTCACGAACAAGGCTCTGCTCAAGGGAAAAATCCGGGGCAGGGGGGACCAGGTCGAAAAGAAGCGGGGAATCGGAACGGTTGCGCGCCATCGGCGGCATGCTTGCACCGTATTCCGATTCCCCGCAAGACCCTGCCGGGAAGGTTGCGGCGAACCCGGCAAGGAAGCCGCCGGACGGGGACAGGGGAATGACCGGCGGAAAAGGATGTCAGATACGGACAGATTACAGCAGCGAAAGTTGCTGCCCCTCCGGCTCCGGTGGGGTAAAAAGGTCTGTCCGCAGCCGCAGCTTGGCCGTATTCAACCCGAGCCGCCGCGCCGCAATTTCAAAACGGCGGCCGATTTGCCAGGCATAGGGGCCCTTGCCCTTCATGCGCCGGCCCCATTCCGCATCGTAATCCTTGCCGTCACGCATCGAGCGGATCAGCGAAAGGACATGCCGGTACCGGTCGGGATAGTGGCGCAGCAGCCATTCCTTGAACACCGGCGCCACTTCCAGCGGCAGGCGCAGGATGATGAAGCCTGCTTCCGTCGCCCCTGCCGCCGCAGCCGAGTCGAGAATGCGCTCGACCTCGTGATCGTTCAGGCCAGGGATCAGCGGCGCCGCCATGACCGAAACGGGAATCCCGGCCTCCGAAAGGCGTTTCATCGCTTCCAGCCGGCGCGTCGGCGATGCCGCGCGCGGCTCCATCGTCCGCGACAGGCGGTGATCGAGCGTTGTTACCGATAGCGCGACCTTGACGAGACCCTTGGCGGCCATGCGCTTGAGGATATCCATGTCGCGCAAGACGAGTGCGGACTTGGTCACGATGCCGACCGGGTGATTGGCAGCCTCGAGCACCTCCAGAACCTCGCGCATGATGCGCCATTTCCGTTCGATCGGCTGATAGGGATCGGTATTCGTGCCGATGGCGATGGTGCGTGGATCATAGCCTTTCCTTGCCAGTTCGCGCACCAGCAGTTTCGGCGCATCCGGCTTTGCGAAAAGCTTCGATTCGAAATCCAGTCCGGCTGAAAGGCCCATGAAGGCATGGGTAGGCCGGGCGAAACAATAGACGCAGCCGTGTTCACACCCACGATAGGGATTGATCGAGCGGTCGAAGGAAATGTCGGGCGAACTGTTGCGCGTGATGATCGTGCGCGGCTTCTCGACCTGGGTCGTCGTCTGGAAAGGGGCCAGTTCCTCATCCAGATCCCAGCCGTCGTCGAAGACATGCCGGCTCAGCGCTTCGTAGCGCCCGGTCGGGTTGATGGCCGAAGCACGCCCGCGCCGGCGCGCCTCATCCAGCCGCATGCCGCTGGCATTGATGAGTGCATTGGCCATGTCCACGCCGCCTTCGCTGAAGGCGGATCGGTCCGCTTTGGCAATCGGTTCCATGGGGTCTGTCTCCGGCTGTTCGCGAATCCCTGTCACGACAATATTCCTACAGCCGCAAAACGAACAAAGCAAGAACATTGTTCCGGACTGATTTGACCGGGCATCACGGCCCAGCCGGCAGAAAGCGCGCCGGGTGGGCATTTGCATCTAAAAAGTGCTTTGAATCCGGAGGATTAGTCCCAAGAGCCATCTGGATTTGCAGGGCAGCTTCGGCTAAGGCACTGGCATCATGCTGACAGTTTTGATCGAAACGCACAATGACGAGGAGCCTCTGGCGCGCACGCTTGCATCGCTGGTTCCTGCTGCGGTCGAGGGGCTGGTCCGCGACGTGATCGTCTGCGACCGCCAATCGCTGGACCATACCCACCAGGTGGCCGAGCATGCGGGCTGTCTTTTCCTTGCCAATGGCGAGATTCACACGGCGCTGCGCCGGGCGCGTGGGGAGTGGGTCCTGTTTCTTGAGCCGGGTGCGCGCCTGATCGACGGATGGATGGACCCGGTGGTTGCCCATGCCGCGAAAATGGCGACGCCGGCCCGTTTCACCCGTGCCAGGGAAGACTGGCCCGGATTTTTCACCCGCGTCTTTTCCGCCCGCCGTCCCCTGGCCGACGGCCTGGTCATGACACGCCGCCAGGCCATGGCGCTTGGCAAGTCGGCTGCTTCGCCGGAGGCGATTGCGCGCGGTCTGTCTGCGCGCCGCCTCTCAGCGCTCATCAGCCCCGCCCCTGTCCGTGCCGCCAAGGTGTAACGGCAGCGCGCCGGTCAGGCGCCCTGGCTCGCGCCGCGCTTCAGGTGTTCGTCGAGCCGCGGCATGATTTCCACGAAGTTGCAGGGCATGTGCCGGTAGTCGAATTGCAGCTTGAGTATGCCGTCCCACGCATCCTTGCAGGCACCCGGCGAACCTGGCAGCACGAACACGAAGGTCTGGTCGATGATCCCGGCGGTCGCGCGTGACTGGATGGTCGACGTGCCGATCTTGTCATAGGAAATCCGGTGAAAGACCTCGGAAAATCCGTCCATGCGCTTGTCGAACAGCGGTTCCAGCGCTTCCGGCGTCACGTCCCGTCCCGTGAAACCGGTGCCGCCGGTCGTGATCACGGCGTCGATGGTGCCGTCCTGCGTCCATGCCTTCACGCGGGCCCGGATCGCCGCCACCTCATCGGTCACGATGGCCCGGTCTGCAAGCCGGTGCCCCGCCGCCTCGATCCGTCCGGCAAGCGTCAGGCCCGATTTGTCATCGGCCAGCGCGCGCGTGTCCGACACGGTCAGAACCGCAAAACCCACGGGAATGAACGGGCGTGTATCGTCGATGCGGCTCATGGGTTTCCTCCACTGCTGGCAAATGTTTCGGTGGCGATGACAAACCATGCCGGACGGGTCGCGGCAATCGTCCGGGCGGCCTTTTCCGCCGCGCGTTCATCCTCGAACAAGGCGAAACAGGTCGCGCCGGACCCCGACATGCGCGAGAAGAGCGGTCGTTCGCCTTCGAGCGCCTCCAGTGCTTGCACAATCGCAGGGCAGATGCCGATGGCTGCATCCTGCATGTCGTTGCGTGTCGACGCCAGCCACTCGACCACCTGTCCCGCCGTCCCCAGGCCATCCGGCGCCGGCAAGGGCGGATTGTCCCGGCTCTGCAAGGCGCGGAAGACATCCGGAGTCGAGACATACTCGCCCGGATTGACCAGCACGATGGCCAGTGAGGGAAAGCCTTTCAGCGGCCGGACAACCTCGCCGATGCCGCTCGCCCGCAAAGGCAGGCCATGCACGCACATGGGCAGATCGGCCCCCAGCGGAGCGGCAATTGCAGCCAGGTCCGCCACGTCAAGCCCGAGCGAGAAGGCGGCATCGAGCGCACGCAGCGTGGCCGCCGCGTCGGACGATCCGCCGCCGATGCCGGACGCGACCGGCAGGTTCTTTTCCAGTCGGATGGAAACGGGAGGGAAATAACGGACGGTGCGCAGCAGATCGCGTGCCCGCGTCACGAGATTGGCGCCGCCCGCATCTAGCCCGCTTGCCATCGGTCCTGACAGGCAAAACCGGTCTTCCCCGGCAGGCTCGATGTGGATCCTGTCGCCATAGCCCGTGAAGACGGCGAGCGTATCGAGCGCATGATAGCCGTCGCCGCGCCGCCCCGTGATGTGCAGCGCAAGATTGATCTTGGCCGGCGCAAGCGCATGCCAGCGCCCTCCGGCATCCTGAACGGGATGCAAGCGCGGTCAGTCCTTCTTGATGCGGTATTCGCCGGTCTCGGGATCCCGGACAAGCGTGCCATGGGCGCGGTTCTTCATCTCCGCTTCCTCGCGGCGCACCTTTGCCGACACGCGCTCGGCTTCACGGACGAAGGACTTGTAACCGTACCAGGCGACAAGGCCGACTGCGCCCAACAAAAGAACCTGGGCCATGTTTTCCTCCTTCCGGCGTGCTGGGGGTATCGGCCGGCTGTTTGATCGCCCTCATTCTATCCGCCCCAGGCCCGCTCTCAAAGCCCCAACCGTCCCCACCAGGCGCGTTCATCCGCCGCATCGGCAAGCGCGTGGACGGTTTCCGCGCCAAATCCGGATCGCAGGCCGAACAGGCCGCGCCGCCCGAAAAGCCCGCGCGGCGGACTGATCAGCTTGAGGCTGGTCTTCTCCCCATAGCGGTCCTTCAGGAACGAGCGCATGTCGCCGAGGCCGTCGACAAGGCCGCGGCGCAAGGCGCCTTCACCGGCCCAGAACGCGCCTGTAAACAGGTCCGGATCGTCCGCCAGCCGGTCGCCGCGCCTCGATTTCACCAGGTCGATGAAGGTCTTGTGCACATCGAGCTGTAGGCTTTTTAGCCGCTCGATGTCTTCGGCCTTTTCCGGCTGGAACGGGTCGAGCACCGATTTGTTCTCGCCGGCTGTGTAGACGCGCCGCTCCACGCCGATCTTCTTGAGCATTTCAGGAAATCCGAAACCGGCCGATATCACGCCGATCGAGCCGACAATGGAGGAGGGATCGGCGATGATCTCGTCGCCGGCACAGGCGATCATGTAGCCGCCGGACGCCGCTGCATCCTCCACGAAGACAATCACCTTCTTGTCTTTTTCCTTCGCCAGGTCGCGGATACGCCGGAAGATCAGGCGCGACTGGACCGGCGATCCGCCCGGTGAATTGACGGAAATGGCGATGGCGGGCGCCTGCCGGTAGGAAAAGGCCTTTTCCAGCGTGCCGGCCACGCTGGCCAGGTTCAGCGCCGGCCTGCCGAGCGAGCCGCTTGACGCGATGACGCCATGCAGGCGGATCACGGGAACGGTCTTGCCTTCCGGGCGCAGTTTCTTCGGAAGCAGTCGGGTCAGCGCATTGGCCACGGGTCTCTCCGGTCGTATCGTGTCTCGACTGAAATGTAAGAAGGAACAGGGGCTGCACAATGGGCCGGGGCTGCTCAATCGCCGAAAAGCGAAGCCCTGCCGTTGTTGATGGCGTCCGCCCCGGCTGAAAACAGGTCGCTGCCGGACTCGTGCAGGAAAAGCGGCGGTGCGAAGACAAGGCGCTTGCGCGAGGCCCGGACGCCGCGAATGACGATGCGGATGGCTGCCGTGTCGTCGCGCGGATGGATCGGCTTGATCTCCAGCCCGCCGAAACGCCCCTCCAACGCGTCAAGCGCCGGGCCGATGGCATCGGGCCGGACGATGAGCGCGATGAGACCGCGTGTCCGCGTGATCGCCGCGGCGGTTCGGATCCAGGCTTCCAGCAGGCCGTCCGCCATCACATGCGCCTCCGCCTTCAGCCCGTCCGGGGTCTGCCGGTCGTGTCCGGCATTGAAGGGCGGGTTCATCAGCACTGCCTCGAAGCCGTTGTCGGCCAGGCCGGCTTTGGCGCGCGCCGGACCACGCAGCGTCACATCCGCCTGAATCACGGCGGCACGGTCCGCCAGCCACGCGTTCTGCGCCAGGGCAAGCGTCTGCCGAGCGAAACCGGCCATTTCGGCGGAGCGCTCGAACAGCACCGTCCGCGCCTCGCGGCAGCGCGAGACGGCAGCCAGGCCGGCTGCGCCCGCACCGGCACCCAGATCGGCAATCCGCCCGGCAAATCCCGAGGGCAGGGCGGCGGCCAGCATCATCGCATCCATGCCGGCCCTGTGCCCGCGCCGCGCCGGCTGCTTCAGCCAGAAATCGCCGCGATGAAAGGCGTCCAGGGTGAAATCCGTCGCCAGACTTTCAGCCGTCACGCGCTTCGGTCCCGATCCCGGCGTCTTGCAACAGGCGGCGCGCCTCCTCGATCCGCTCGTCTTCCACGAGCAGCCGCCGGGGCAGGACGCCCAGCGATCCTTCCATCACGCTCATGTTTCCGTCCGCCACGAAATGCGCGATGCCGGCATCGCGCATGAGGGATTCGGCGAACGAGATGACGACGACGTCATTGGTGCGAATGAGTTCCTTCATGGCCGCGACTATGGCCGCATGCCGCGGCCGCGTAAAGGCGCCGGCGCCTTGTTGCGGGCCATTTGCCGCGCCGATTTGCAGGCAGTCGGCACGGCTCCAGCCTTGCGGCAAGGGCGACAAGCGACTATCAGACAAGACGTCCGTGTATGGTGGAAACGCTGCTGGCGTCGATGGAGTAGGGCCTTGGGAGTAGTGGTGTCGATTGACGAGCGCAAGAGAACGGCTGCCTCTGTCAAGCCGTTGATGGATCTGACGGCCGCGGGCATGGCCCGGGTCAACGAGCTGATCCTGTCCAAGGCCGGCTCGGATGTGGAACTGATCCCGGAAATATCGCGCCATCTCGTGGCCGCCGGCGGCAAGCGCCTGCGCCCGATGCTGACCCTGGCCGCCGCCGAGTCGTTCGGCTACGAGGGCGAGGGGCACGTCAAACTGGCCACAGCGGTGGAATTCATGCACACGGCCACGCTGCTGCATGACGATGTGGTCGACGAGAGCGATCTGCGCCGCGGCTCCGAAACCGCGCGTGTGATCTGGGGCAATCAGGCGTCCGTTCTGGTCGGCGATTTCCTGCTTGGCCAGGCCTTCCGCATGATGGTCGATGTCGGTTCGCTTGCCGCGCTGGACGTCCTGTCAACGGCCGCTTCGGTCATTGCCGAGGGCGAGGTGTGGCAATTGTCCGCCGCCAAGGACCTGGAGACCACGGAAGACGATTACCTGGGCGTCATCAATGCCAAGACGGCCGCGCTCTTTTCCGCCGCCGCCGAGGTCGGCCCGATCATCGCCGGCAAGGGCAAGGCGGAGCGCGCGGCATTGCGGTCCTACGGCACCAATCTGGGCCTGGCCTTCCAGCTTGTGGACGACGCGCTGGATTACGGCGGCTCGGCCGCCGATCTCGGCAAGAATGTCGGTGACGATTTCCGCGAAGGCAAGGTCACCTTGCCTGTCATCCTCGCCTATCGCCGCGGCACGATGGATGAGCGCGCTTTCTGGAAACGCGCCATCGAGGGCGGCGAGAGCGACGACAAGAACCTGGAAATCGCGCTGGGATGCCTCCAGCGCCACAGCGCCATCGCCGACACCATTCAGCGGGCCCGCCACTATGGCGAGATCGCCCGCGATGCCCTGGCGCCGCTGCCCGCCGGCATGCACAAGGATGCCATGGTCGAGGTCATCGACTTCTGTATCTCGCGTGTCGTCTGACGCGCATCCGGATCGGCCGGACCTTGCGGCATCGCAGGCACCGGGGCGCATTGCGCTGCGACCGTAAAAAGGCCATCCTTTGCTGAATTGAGTCACCGACCGGCGCGCGGCGGAGAGGCGTGGTCACGGGCTTTGAAAGCGGGAAGGAAAGACATGCGATTGGGTTGGAAAGCAACGGTTCCGGTCATGGCGGCCCTTGCGGGTCTCTCGCTGGCGGCGACGCAGGGATTGGCGAAGGAAACCGTCGAGCAACCGGAAAAGCCCGTTTTCGCCACCTCGCTCGCCGGCGCGTTTCTCGCCGCCCGCACAGCCGAGGCCGATAACGATTTCGACGATGCCATTGCCTTTTACCAACGGGCGCTGGCTTTCGATCCGGCCAACGAAACCATGCAGCAATCGCTGCTTCTCGCGCTCATCGCCTCCGGCCGGTTCAACGATGCGCTGCCCGTTGCCGAAAAACTCAAGACCGTGGCCGAGGCGGAGCGCTATTCCCGGCTGGCCCTCGGCGTGGATTCCATCCGCGCCAAGCAATACCGGTCGGCGACCAATTACTTCAAGCTGGCGCTGTCGTCCGATCTGGACAACCTGATCACGGGCATTTTGACGGGCTGGGCGATGGCCGGCTCCGGCGACACGCAGGGCGCCATCGAGCATATCGTGCGCCTCGACGGTCCGCCATGGTTCGAGGTGTTCCGCAATTACCATGCCGCGCTGGTGGCGGACATGGCCGGCGATCCTTCCGCCGGCGAGCGTTACCAGAAGGTGATCGACGACCGTGCATCCGCCGGCGCGGCGCCGGACACGTGGTTGCGAGCCGTCGACGCCTATGCCGCTTGGGCGGCGCGCAACGGGCGCCAGCAGAAGGCCGGTGAGGTTGTCGGACTTGGCCTTGAGGTTTCCGCCGGCCGGCCCTCCACGGTCGCGCTGAAAGAGGCCATCGCGTCCGGCAAGACCGTTCCGCCGCTGGTGCGCACGCCCCAGGAAGGCGGTGCGGAAATCCTTCTGAACGTGGCTGCCGCGCTCAACCGCAGCGGCGGCGAAAGCTTCGTGCGCCTTTACCTGCAATACGCCCTTGCGCTCGATCCCGACAATGACATCGCCCTCGCCACGCTGGGTTCGGTGGCCGAGAAACTGGGCGAATCCCAGATCGCCATCGACACCTATTCCAGGGTTCCGGCCAATTCGCCCTTCAGGCGGCTGGCGGAATTGCAGCTCGGGCTGAACCTTGCCGACCTGGACCGCTACGACGAGGCCGTCGAGCATCTCAAGGCAGCGATCGCCAGCGATGAAACCGACACGCGCGCCTGGCTGTCGCTTGGCGGCGTCTATGCCGCGAAAGAGGATTTCGCGTCCGCGGCCGCCCTTTATGACGAGGCTGTGGCCAAGATCGGGGAGCCGAAGCCGGAAGACTGGACGTTGTTCTATCGCCGCGGCATCGCCTACGAGCGCACCAGGCAATGGGACAAGGCCGAACCGAATTTCCGCAAGGCACTGGAGCTTTTCCCCGACCAGCCGCAAGTGCTCAATTACCTCGGATATTCCTGGGTCGACATGAACATGAACCTGGAGGAAGGGCTGGAGATGATCCGCAAGGCCGTCGATCTGCGCCCGCAGGACGGCTATATCGTCGACTCGCTGGGCTGGGCCTATTACAGGCTCGGCCGTTATGACGAAGCGGTGGAGGAACTGGAAAAGGCCGTTCGCCTGCGCCCGGAAGATCCCACGATCAACGATCATCTGGGCGACGCCTACTGGCAGGTCGGCCGCCGGCTGGAGGCAACCTTCCAGTGGTCGCATGCGCTCGCCCTTGATCCCGACGAGGATTTGAAACCAAAGGTGCAGGCCAAGCTGCGGTCCGGATTGCCGGATGAAAAGGCCGGCGAGGTGGCCGAGCCGGACATGGCGGATACCGGCGGCGAAAAGGGCTGATCCTGTCCGCTTGATCCTTATCAGGGCGTCAACGGCAAGGGCCTGCTTTGTTTCGGACCGGCTGAGCGGGGACAGAACATGGCCGATCCGGTCTTCATTGCCGACGATGTGACCAAGGTCTACCGGACTGAAAGCGTGACGGTGCATGCCCTGCGGGGCGTGGACCTGACCCTATGTCAAGGCGAGATGGCGGTCCTGCTCGGGCCGTCGGGGTCGGGCAAGTCGACGCTTCTCAATATCCTGGGCGGGCTTGACACGGCGACATCGGGCAAGGTCCTGTTCCGCGATCTCGACCTGACCCGTTGCAGCGAACGGGAATTGACCCGGTACCGGCGCGACCATGTCGGTTTCGTTTTCCAGTTCTACAACCTGATCCCCAGTCTCTCGGCCTGGGAAAACGTCGCCCTGGTCACTGAAATCGCGCCCGATCCCATGGCGCCGTCCGAGGCGCTGGAAATGGTCGGCCTGCACGAGCGCCAGCGCCATTTCCCCGCTGAATTGTCCGGCGGCGAACAGCAGCGCGTCGCCATCGCCCGCGCCATCGCCAAGCGGCCGGACGTCCTGCTGTGCGACGAGCCCACTGGCGCGCTCGACTCCGCAACCGGCGTCAAGGTGCTGGACGCGCTCCAGCGCATCAATGCCGAACTGGGCACGACAACCGCGATCATCACCCACAACGCGGCCATACAGGCCATGGCGCACCGCGTTTTCAACTTCCATGACGGGCGCATCGTGTCCGAACATGAAAACGAGACGCGGCTGGCGGCTTCGGAGGTGGAATGGTGAGGCTCGCCATGCTCGACCGCAAGGTGCTGCGCGATCTGGCCCGCCTGTGGGCGCAAGGCCTGGCCATTGCGCTGGTCATGGCCTGCGGCGTCATGACCATCGTTCTGGCCGTCGGCGCCTGGCGCTCGCTGGAGGAAACGCGCCAGGCCTACTATGACCGCTACCGCTTTGGCCATGTCTTCGCGACGGCCAGCCGGGCGCCGGTGACGCTCGGCCGCGAGATCGCGCGCATCGATGGCGTTGCCGCGGCGGGAATGCGCATCGTAAAGCCGGCCGTGCTCGACATTCCCGGCATGTCGGTGCCGGCCACGGGCCTGGCCATCTCGCTGCCCGCATCGGGCGAGCCGCCGGTCAACGCGCTCTACCTGCGCGAGGGCCGCCTGCCGCGCGCCGGCTCCACGCGCGAGGTGGCCGTCGACGAGCGCTTTGCCAGGGCCCATGGCTTTGCGCCCGGTGACAGCTTCTCTGCCGTTCTCGGCGGCCACAAGCTCGATCTTGCCATCACGGCCATCGTCCTGTCGCCGGAATATGTCTATGCGATAGGCCCTGGTGACATGGTGCCCGACGACCGCCGCTTCGCTGTCTTCTGGATGCCGCGCCGCGCCATGGAAGGCCTGTTCGACATGGCTGGCGCCTTCAACGACCTCTCGCTGATCCTGCTGCGCGGCGCATCCGGGCCGCGCGTGATCGAGGCTGTCGACCGTCTTCTCGAACCCTATGGCGGACGCGGCGCCTATGACCGCGAGGAACAGACCTCCAACGCCTTCCTGTCCAGCGAACTGACGCAACTGAATGCCATGGCGCGGGTCATACCGCCGGTTTTCCTGTTCGTCTCCGCCTTTCTGGTCAACATGATCCTGTCGCGCCTCGTGGCGCTCGAACGTGAGCAGATCGGCCTTCTCAAGGCCTGCGGCTATTCGTCCGCGGCCATCGCCTGGCACTATGCCAAGCTGGTCATCGCCATCGCCCTCGTCGGATTGGCCATCGGCGGCATTGCCGGCAACTGGCTGGGCCAGGCGCTGACGCGGCTCTACGCCGATTTCTTTTCCTTTCCCTTCCTGATCTTCCGCCAGAGCGTCGATCTCTATCTTCTTGCGGCCCTTGTCTCCGTCGCTGCCGCGCTGGCCGGCGCCGCCAGGGCGATCTGGACAGCGGTCAGCCTGCCGCCGGCGGTTGCCATGCGCCCGCCTGCGCCCGCCCGCTACCGCTCCGTCCTGTCAGGCCGCAAGGGCGTGCCGGCACTGATGTCGCGCCTGACCACCATGGCGATGCGCCAGATGCTGCATCGCCCGTTGCGCACGGCGCTGACGACGCTTGGCCTGTCCTTTTCCGTCGCGCTTCTGGTGACGGCCCTGTTTTCCAACGATTCCATCGAGGTGATGATCGACACGGTCTTTTTCCGCGCCGAGCGCGCTGATGCCCGCCTGTCCTTCGGGCAGGAGCAGGCGCCGGAAATCATCCACGATGTCGCCCGCCTGCCGGGTGTCTTGCGCGCCGAGACTTTTCGCACCGTGCCGGTCATCATCCGCAATGCGGGCACGCAGAAGCGCGTGGCCATCACCGGCATCGCGCCCGGAACGCGCCTGTCGCAAGTGCTCGATCTGGATGGCAACCCGGTGGGCATGCCGGACCGTGGCCTCCTGTTGACAGACCGGCTGGCCCGCCAGCTTCAAGCCCCGCCCGGCACACGGGTCTCCGTCGAACTGATCGGCCAGGGCAGGCGGGTGGCCGAAGTGCCCGTCACTGCCATTGTTGAAAGCTATGTCGGCCTTGGCGCCCACATGCACCTCGATGCGCTGGACCGTCTGGCCGGTCCCGGCCCGCGTGTCTCCGGCGCCTGGGTGGAAGCCGATGCCGCACGGCTCGATGAACTCTATGGAAAGATAAAGGCGCTGCCGGCACTGGGATCCATCGCGCTGCAGAATGTCTCGCGCGAGAAGTTCCGCGAAACCATCGGCGACAACATCCTCACCATGATGACGGTCTACGTGGCCATCGCGGTCATTGTCGCTTTTGGCGTCGTTTACAATTCCGCGCGCATCCAGCTCTCCGAGCGTGGCCGCGAATTGGCCAGCCTGCGCGTGCTGGGCTTCACCCGGGCCGAGGTCAGCCGCGTTCTGCTCACCGAGATGGCCATCGTGGCACTGGCCGCCCAGCCGCTTGGCTGGGCCATCGGCTACGGCTTCTCGCTGTCTGTCATCGAGGGCTTCGCCAGCGATCTGTTCCGAATTCCCTTCGTCATTCATCCGTCAACCTATGCCTTTGCCAGCCTGGTGGTTCTTGCGGCCGCTGGCGCATCGGCCCTGATCGTGCGCCGCCGTGTCAACCGGCTGGACATGATCCGCGTCCTGAAAACCCGGGAGTAGTCCTCATGCATGGTCACTGGCTGCGCAACGCCATCATTCTGGCCGTCCTCGTTGTCGTGGGCGCGGGGTTCTGGTGGGCCTTCAAGCCGCGCCCCGTTGCCGCGGACATGGTCTCGGTAACGCGGGGGCCGATGACGGTGACCATCGAGGAGGATGGCGAAACCCGGGTGCGCGAGATTTACCGCATTTCGGCGCCCGTCGCGGGCAATGTCGGCCGCTCGCTGCTGGAAGTGGGCGACCCGGTCAAGGCCGGGGAAACGGTTGTCGCCACCATCAACCCCGTGACCCCGCCGATCATCGACGAGCGCACCCGTGCCGAGGCCCGTGCCCGGGTGGAAGCCGCCCGCGCCGCTGTCGCGGTGGCCGAGGCGCAGGCCGAAAGCGCCCGCGCCGCGCTCGATCTGGCGACATCGGAGCAGGACCGCGCCATGCGACTGGCCGACCAGGGCACGATCTCCGAAAGCCGGCTGGAAAGCGCGCGCATTGACGTGGATGTGAAACAGGCGGCCGTGCAGAGCGCACAGGCGCAGGTGGCGCTGCGCAAGAGCGAACTGGCCAGCGCTCGCGCAGCCCTCATCCAGCCCGGCGACGCGGTGCTGAAGGAGCCGGAAGAGGATTGCTGCTACCGCCTCCGTTCGCCGGCCGATGGCGTCATCCTGTCGCTGGCGGTGAAGAGCGAACAGGTCGTGCAGGCAGGCATGGAACTGGCGACCGTCGGCGATCCGTCGAGGCTTGAAGTGGTTGCCGAGCTTCTGTCATCGGATGCAACACGCCTGAAGCCCGGCGCCCGCGCCACCATTCGCGGCTGGGGCGGCGATCCGGTGCCGGCCACGCTGCGCCGCGTCGATCCGGCCGGTTTCACCAAGGTCTCCGCGCTCGGGATCGAGGAAAAGCGCGTCAATGCGGTGCTCGACCTCGAACGCCCGGAGCCGGCGCTCGGCCATGGTTTCCGTGTGCGCGTGGCGCTGGAGACCTGGAGCGAGCCGGATGTGCTGGCCGTGCCCATTGCCGCCCTGTTCCGCACCGGCGGTGACTGGACCGTCTTCGTTGTGGAGGACGGGCGGGCGCAGGTGCGCCGCGTCGAACTCGGTCACATGAACGACGAGAAGGCACAGGTGCGTTCCGGATTGGAGGCGGGCGACACAGTCATCGTCTATCCCGGCGACCAGGTGGCCGATGGCGTGCTGGTGGAGCGGCGGTGAGGCATCATTGCCGCGCCTGTGAAAGCACCCATTTCTTGGCTTCTTCGCGCTCGCCGGCGTCGAAATGGCGCATCGGTTCCTTGAAAAAAGCCTTTGAGAGTTTCGTCGCCCACGCCTTCCAGCCGCCACCGCTGATGATGGCCGCCGGGCCGATCTGATCGCGGTGCGTCGTGTCGAATTTCATGTCGTGCCAGAGGGCAGCCGGTTCGTAGCCCTCAAGGTCGGTGGCGTCGATGACCATGGGCACCTTGCCCTGCATGTCGGCGAATTGCTCGAAAACCGGTTCGAAAGCTTCGATGTCAGCCGCTGAAATGTGGCCCGAGGCGTCCAGGAACATGACGCCGTCTTCCCGTTCGATTGTCAGCATGTGGACCTCCTGTTTTCAGGATAACGGGAGGCCGTCGCCGAATGTTTCGGGTGACGCCGGTCAAAATGCCTTGAGCAGGCGCGTGGTCTCCGGATCCATGAAGCCGGCGACGGTGGCCTCGGTTTCGAGGTCCAGCGCGCGGCGGATATCGGCCATGGCCGACTGGTTGAGCACCCGTTTCATGGCGCGCACCGAAAGCGGCGGCAATTGCGCCAGCTTCGATGCCATTTCCTCTGCCACTTCCATCACCATGTCGTCGCCCACCACCCGGTTGGCAAGGCCGAGACCGAGCAGCGCTTCGGCATCGTAGCGCTCGCCGAGGAACAGCATCTCCCGCGCCTTTGCCAGCCCCACCATGGCAGGCAGCATGGAGGTGACGGCGCCTGTGACGAAAAGGTTGAGCGACACCTCCGGGAAGAAGCCTTTCGCGCTCTTGCCCCAAACGGAGAAATCGCAATTGATCGCCCATTCGAACCCGCCGCCGACTGCCCAGCCCTTGATGGCGCCGACCACCGGCTTGGCGCCGAAGACAATGGAAACCGTCGCCCGCTGGATGGCATCCACGAGGTCGCGCGCCTGTTCCGCGCTTTCCGGGTGAACGTGGTCGCGCCGGTCGTCGCCTGCGCAAAAGGCACGACCCTCGCCGGTGAACACGATGGCGCGCGTTCGCGGATCCGCATTCGCGTCATCGAAAGCGCGCGCCACGTCGTTGATCAGCGCCCGGTTCATGGCGTTCAGGCTGTCTGGCCGGTTGAGCGCGATGATGCGCACGCCATCATGCTTGCCCATGCGGCTGTTGATGGTGGCATAGGAAAAATCGCTCATGCATGGCTCCTGATCACGCGTTTCGTCTTGCCTTCGGTGACAGGGAAATGGCCGGGCGGCACGATCTCCACCCGTGCGCTGGCGCCAAGGATGCGCTTGATGGCGTCCTCCACCGCCCGCGCCAGCGTGTTCCTGTCGGCCACGTCCGCGCCCTGTCTCATCTCGGCCTGCACCGGCAGGTGATCGTATGGTGGCGGCGTGTCGAGCACGATGCGGTAGTCGCCGGAAAGCGCGTCGAACCCGCCGATCACCGCGGCCACCATGGTCGGAAACATGTTCAGCCCGCGCACCACCACCATGTCGTCGGAGCGGCCGACGACGCGAAACCGGAAGCCGTGCCGGCCGCAGGCACACGGCGCGGTTTCGTCCACCGCGATGATGTCGCCGGTGCGGAAGCGGACCAGCGGCTGGCACTCCTTCATCAGATGGGTGAGCACCAGTTCGCCCTCCACCCCCGGTTCGAACGCCAGCGCGGCGCCGCTTTCCGGGTCGATGATCTCGGGATACAGGATGTCCGAGGCGAGAAAGTGCAGCCGCGTGTCGTGCTCGCATTGCGCGGCGAAATTCGACAGCACGTCCGACACGCCATAATTGGCATTGCGCGCGGCCATGCCCCACGTCTCTTCCACGCGGGCGCGGAAGGCCGGATCGTCCAGCCCCGGCTCGCCGCCGAACAGGCCGAGCCGAAGGCCCAGGTCGCGCGGGTCAAGGCCGGGATGGCGCTCGCGGATGACCTTTTCCAGAACGGAAGGATAGGAGGGCGTGCAGGAAATGGCAGTGATGCCGGTTTCGCGGATGGTGCGGATCAGGAGGTCCGTGGAGCCGGTGCCAAAGGGCACCACCGCCGCGCCCGTCGCCTCCAGCGTCATGTGGTCCGATACCCCGCCCATCCACATCTGGTAATTGAGGCAGTGAACGACCATGTGCGACGGGGTCAGACCCGCCGCCCGGTGGCTGCGCCCGCCCACCTGCGCCGTCATGTGCGCATCGCGCGCCGACAGCGCGATATTCATCGCCTGGCCGGTCGTGCCGGAGGTGCGATGCAGGCGGTTGACCGTTTCAAGCCCGGTGGCGAGATAATCGCCGAAGGGCGGATGCGCACCCTGCGACAGGCGAAGCCCCGCCTTGTCGCAAAAGGGCAGCGCGGCAAGATCGGCCAGTTTTTCCGGCGGCGTCGTGCCCTGCCAGAGAGCGTTAAGGAAGGGCGAATGCGCCATCACGTGCCGCCGCTGCTCGTCCCATGCGGCCTGCTGGTGCGGGCCAAGCTCCGCCGCGCTCATCCGCTCGGCATTCTCGATCAGGCTCATGGCTCCATGCCCTTCTTCCACAGGGTTGTCAGCGTTTCGATGACTGTGTCTTCATCGGTCGAAAGGCGCCCGAGCGCCTCGTCCTCCAGCAGCAGCCATTGCACCAGGTATTGATCCACCATGCCGCCCAGCGCATAGGCGCGTCGCGTGATCTCGTCCGCGTTCAGGCAAGGCGGGCCGGCCTTGCGCCGCATCGCAGCGGTCACCGTGGCCGCCCATTGCGCGTTGAGCGCGTGAAATGCCGCGCGGCATTGCGGCATGGCGTCCAGCCCGCCAGCCATATGGCGCATCAGCCCGGCATGGGCGCGGAAAAGCCGCACATAGGCCGCGGTGGCTGCGCGCACCGGATCGCCGCCGGGCTCGGCGGATGCCGCATGCATGCGCACTCTCAGGAAGTCCGCGAAGCCGCTCAGCACCGCGCCCGCGCAGTCGGCCCGGTCAGCGAAATGCAGATAGAACGTGCCATGCGCCACGCCCGCTGCCTTGCAGATGGCCGCAACCGTGGGCACGGGCGCGCCCGGCAACTGCATCAGGCGGGCGCAAGCGGCGAGCAGGCGCGCGCGCGTTCGCTCCGTCTTGCTGCCTTCGCCTGTCGCCGCATCCAGTACGGCGAGATAGGCCGCCGGCCTGTCATCGCCGTGCAACGCCGCTGTCTCGCCCGGACCGGTATCGCGGCTGTGGTCCGCAACGGCATTTGCCACCTGTTTCGCCATGTGCCAATTCAACTCCAGAATGAAAATGATATCAGTGTCATTTTTGAGCGGGAGTCAAGAGGGCCCGATCGCGGCGAACGGCGGGTCAGGGATCAGAGGATTTCCAGAATGCGCTCGGTGGGGCGTCCGAGTCGGGCGCCCTTTTCCGTCACAATGACCGGCCGGTTCAAAAGGGAAGGGTGTTCGGCCATGAAGTCGAGCAGCGCATCGTCGCTCCATTTCCCATCGTCCAGGCCGAGGTCTTCGTAAGGGGAACCCTGTTTGCGCAGCAATGCGCGCACCGGCTCGCCCGTCGCCTTGACGATGGCTGCCAGTTCGTCGCGCGTCGGCGGTGTTTTCAGATACTCGACCACACGCGGCTCAAGGCCCTTTTCCTGGAGCAGGGCCAGCGCCTGCCGCGACTTGGAGCAGCGCGGATTGTGATAGATCGTGACATCCATGGCGCTCATGCCTTTGCCTGTTCGCGTGCGATTGCCCGCCAGCCGATGTCGGAGCGGGTAAAGCCGTCGGCCCAGCGAATGCACCCGACCGCCTCATAGGCCCGCTTGCGCGCCTGCGTCACCGTTGCGCCCGTCGCGGTGACATTGAGAACCCGTCCGCCATTGCCGACGACATGACCGTCCTTCTCCGCCGTGCCCGCATGGAACACCTTCACGCCAGCCAGCGCGTCGGCCTCGGCAAGGCCCTCGATCACGCCGCCCTTTTTCGGTGTGCCGGGATAGCCGGCCCCGGCCATGACGACTGTCAGCGCCACGTCGTCCTTCCACCCGACGGTCTTTCCGGCAAGGTGGCCGGTCGCCGCCGCCATCAGCAGCGGCAGCAGGTCGCTTTCCATGCGCATCATCAGCACCTGGCATTCCGGGTCGCCGAAGCGAACATTGTATTCGATCAGCTTCGGCCCCTTGTCGGTGATCATCAGCCCGGCATAGAGCACGCCTGCAAAGGGTGCGCCGGCTTCCGCCATGCCGGCCATGGTCGGCGCGACGATGGTATCCATTACCTCCGCCACCAGCGCGTCGCTCATCACCGGGGCTGGCGAATAGGCACCCATGCCGCCCGTGTTCGGCCCGGTGTCGCCGTCGCCCACGCGCTTGTGGTCCTGCGCCGTGGTCAGCGGCAGGGCGGTGGTACCGTCGCACAGGCAGAAGAAGCTTGCTTCTTCGCCGACAAGGCATTCCTCGATGACCACACGGGCGCCGGCCTCGCCGAAGGCGCCCTCGAAACAGTCGTCGATGGCCGCGCAGGCTTCATCCACCGTTTCGGCGACCGTGACGCCCTTGCCGGCGGCCAGCCCGTCCGCCTTGATGACGATGGGCGCACCCTGCGCGCGTATATGCGCCTTGGCCTTGGGCGCATTGTTGAACGAGGCCCAGGCGGCGGTGGGGATGGCCTTCCGGTCGCACAACGCCTTGGTATATTCCTTGGAGCCTTCCAGTTGCGCCGCCTCGCGCGAAGCGCCGAACACGGCAATCCCGGCCGCCTTCAGATCGTCGGCAAGACCCGCGACAAGCGGAGCTTCCGGGCCGACGACCACCAGCCCGATTTCCTTTTCCTTGCAGAACCTCGCAACGGCGTCATGGTCGCAGACATCCAGCGCGACACAGGTTGCGTCCTGTGCGATTCCGGGATTGCCCGGCGCGGCATAGAGCGTGCCGAGCCGTGGCGATTGCGCGATCTTCCATGCCAGGGCGTGTTCGCGCCCGCCCGATCCGATCAGCAGCACATTCATGCGGTCCACTCCGTTCCAAGCCATGTTCGGCGGGTTTGCCCCCCGCACGCGCTCACGTCAAGCACTGCCCGGCAGGGATCAACCGCAATTGGCCGGTCCCGCTTGACGCGGGCGCGCCTGCCTGTCACTCAGGCGGGCATGGAGACAGTGCAGTCAAGAGACAAGCAGGGCCGGGTGGCCGACGCGCCGTCGGGCCATTGGGTCTATCGGGTTCTGCCGCGCCCCGTCTGGCCCTATGCGCAACTGGCCCGCTGGGACCGGCCCATCGGCTGGTGGCTGCTGCTCTGGCCGTGCTGGTGGTCGACGGCGATGGCCGCCTCCGCCGGCGGCAGGCTGGGCGCATCCCTGGCGGACATGCTGCCTTCGCCTCTCGTGCTGGCGCTTTTCCTCGTCGGCGCCGTCGCCATGCGCGGGGCCGGCTGCACCTACAACGATCTGGTGGATCAGCGCATCGACGAGCAGGTGGCGCGCACACGTTCGCGTCCGCTGCCGTCGGGCCAGGTCAGCCGCAGGCAGGCCTGGGCATTCCTTGCCGCCCAGGCGCTGGCCGGCCTCCTGGTGCTGCTCCAGTTCAATGGCTTCACTATCCTGCTCGGCATCGCCTCGCTGGCCGTGGTCGCCATCTATCCCTTTGCGAAACGCTTTACCAATTGGCCGCAATTCTTTCTGGGACTTGCCTTTTCCTGGGGTGCGCTGATGGGTTGGGCCGTCGAGTTCGCAACGCTCGCCGCGCCGGCCCTGCTGCTCTATGCGGGTGCCATCCTGTGGACCATCGGCTATGACACCATCTATGCCCATCAGGACAAGGAGGATGACGCGCTGGTCGGCGTCAAATCCACCGCGCGCCTGTTCGGCAGCCGCACGAAATTCGCGCTGACCATGCTCTATTCGGGTGCGCTTCTGTTCTTCGCCATGGCCTTCATGGAAGCCGACGTGCCATTCCCGGCGCTGGCCGGGCTTGTCGCCGCCGCCTTTCACATGGTCCGCCAGATTCGCGTGCTCGACATCGACGATCCCGACCAGTGCCTCAGGCTGTTCAAGTCGAACAGCCATCTGGGATGGCTGGTCTTCCTCGGCCTCCTGGGCGGGGCGGTGTGGGCAGGCATTTCGCCCGGCCTGTGAGCCGGGCTGACCGCATCAGGACCGGGCGATGATTTCCTCGCCCTCGATGACGAGCCGGAACGCGCTGTCGCCGACGCGCCGGCGCATCAGGAAGCGGGCCCGCGGCCGGCGCGGCGTGCGGCGGGGACGCCGGTCCTGCGGGTCGGCGGTCTTCACCGCGCCGAGGCTGTCTTCCAGCGAACGGGCGACGCCATCGGCCTCGAACAGCAGCATGGGCAGCTTGCAATGGTCGGCCCAGGCCCGCCAGTCGGCAGCGATGTCGTAGAGGTCGCCGGCCACCAGCAGCGGCACGCAGAGCGCGGGATCGCCATGCAGCAATTCCAGCGTCACGGTCACATCGCCGAACTCGTCCTCGATGGCGCGTGCCGCGACTCCGCGATAGGCCTTGAACGGCAGAGCCAGCGAGCAGGGCAACCCGGAGCGCACCAGGACCTTTCGCACCGAAACGCCCGTTGCGTGGATCGTGAACGTGACGTCACTGTCGTCCGGCGCCGCATAGCTGGCGATCTGGGGCAATCGGGCCGGGTCGAGACGCATGTCGCGTCCGGCCCATGCGGGCTTGGTATTGGTCTGCATTTGACGCCTTCCTGTAAAACTTCCCCGGGCCGTTTTGGCTCCGGCGGACCGGTTTTCCGGTCTCGTTGACAGGGATATTAGCGCCCGCTGTTTCCGGAGCGCTTAAGGAAGACGGTTAAGAAATACTCGCCAGACCACAGGGTTAGCACTTCGTGACCCGGTGTAAGGAAGTGGCAGGAAATATAATCAAATCGTTTATGATTGATACCGGAAGGGCTTGGCGAGGCGTTCGACCGGAGCGGTCCGTTCTAGATGACCTTGCCGGGATTCATGATGCCCGCCGGATCGAACGCTGCCTTGATCCGCCGCATGAGATCGATCCCCACCGGCGGCGCGGTTTCGATCAGTTCCGCGCGCTTCATCTGTCCTATGCCGTGCTCGGCGGAGATGGAGCCGTTCATCGTCCGCACCACATCATGAACAGCCTTGTTCATCGGCTTGTAAAGTTTAAGGAAATCAGGATCGCCGGATGCGGGTTCGGAAATGTTGTAATGCAGGTTTCCGTCACCCATGTGGCCGAAGCAGACCACCCGCGCCTGCGGACTGACGGTCTTCACCGCCGCTTCCGCCTCGCGGATGAAGGCGGGAATGGCGGCGACGGGCACCGAGATGTCATGCTTGATGGAAGCGCCGGCCGGCTTTTGCGCATCCGACAGCGTTTCGCGCAGACGCCAGAAAGCCTGTGCCTGCGCCAGCGAGGCGGCCAGGACGGCGTCCTGCACCAGCCCCTTTTCGAAGGCTGTTTCCAGAATGCTTTCCGTCACCGCCCGCGCATCCTCGGCCGACCGCCCGGAGGAAATCTCCATCAGGACCAGCCATGGGTGATGGCCGCCGAGCGGCGCCATATTGCCTGGAATGTGTGTGACGGCAAAATCCATGGCCAGATCGCGGACCAGTTCGAAAGCGGTCAGCCCGCTGCCGGCCTGTGCCGTCGCCAGGTTGAACAGGGCAAGAGCTGCCTCCGGGCTTTCCACGCCGATCCAGGCCACTTCCTGTCCCTTCGGCTTGGGAAACAGCTTCATCACCGCTGCGGTGATGACGCCCAGCGTGCCCTCGGCGCCGACGAAGAGGTTCTTGAGGTCGTAGCCGGTATTGTCCTTTTTCAGCTTTCGCAGATCGTCCAGCAGCTCGCCGGTCGGCAGCACCACCTCGACGCCCAGGCAAAGCTCGCGCGCATTGCCATAGGCCAGCACCCCGGTACCGCCGGCATTGGAGGAAAGGTTGCCGCCGATCTGGCAGGAACCCTGGCTGCCGAGCGACAGCGGGAACAGCAGGCCGGCCCCGTCGGCTGCCTCCTGGATGGTTTGCAGCACCGTGCCCGCCTCGACGGTGATCGTGGCGCTGTCGCGGTCGAGTTCGCGAATGCGGTTCAGGCGCGAAAGCGACAGGATCAGGGCCTTGCCGGACTGGTCGGGCATCTGGCCGCCGACAAGGCCCGTATTGCCGCCCTGCGGCACGACAGGCGTGCCGGTCTCGCTGGCGAGCCTGAGAATGGCGGAAACCTCCTGCGTGTTGCCGGGCCTGAGCACCATGGCGGCCTTGCCGCCCCACAGGCCGCGCGGCTCCTTCAGGTGCGGCGCCATGGCATCGTTGCCGGTCAGCGCGTGGGGCTCGCCGACAAGGGCGGCAAAACGGCTCTTCAATGTCGCGTCCATCGGGTGTCAGTCCTTGTCGTTGCGCGCGCCCGCGCCCTCGCGCGGCGCTGCGGCCCGGGCCAGCCGGTCGTTGATGGCTTCGCCAAGTCCGTTCATCGGAACCGGTTCCACCGCGATCCGCGTTGCGCCCGTCGCATCCAGCGCATGCATGTAGGCAAAAAGGTTGGCCGCTGCCTCTGTGAGATCGCTGGCCGGCGACAGGTTGAGCACCGCCGCCGCCTTTTCGTGGCCCGCCGCCCGCACCGGGCCGAAGGCCAGCAGCGCTTCGCCGGGTGCCACCCGGTCCGCGTTGAGCCGCACGGCCGCGGCGGGCGCATAATGCGACGCCAGCATGCCAGGCGCTTGCACCGCCGCGCCGGGCCGGTTGCGGATCACGGTCAGGCCCGTCGCCTCGATATCCTCTGCGGCGATGCCGCCGGGCCGAAGCAGGCGCACCGCGCCGTCCTCTACCTTCACGATGGTCGATTCCACGCCCACCGGGGCAGGTCCGGCATTGATGATCAGCGGAATGCGGTCGCCGAGGTCGGCCGACACATTTTCCGCGCTTGTCGGCGAGATGCGCCCCGAGCGGTTGGCCGAGGGCGCGGCGACCGGTCGGCCGAGCCTTGCGACGACATCCGCGCCGAAACCGCGCGGCATGCGCAGCGCCACCGTGTCCTGCCCGGCGGTGACGAGCGGATGAATGGCTGTTCCTGCGGCGAGTGGCACGACGATGGTCAGCGGTCCGGGCCAGAAGTGCCGGGCCAGCGCAAGCGAGGTATCGTCGAAAACGCCGATTGTGCGCGCCATGTCCAGCGAAGCCACATGCGCGATGAGTGGATTGAAACGGGGCCGGCCCTTGGCGGCGAAGATTTCAGCCACGGCGGCGCCATTGGTGGCATCGGCGGCCAGCCCGTAAACGGTCTCCGTCGGAATGGCGACGAGACCGCCGGCTGCCAGTGTCTCGGCCGCCCGGTTCAGGCTTTCCGGATCGTCAGCGTTCAGGATCTCGGCCACGGGTCCCTTGTCCATTCATGGAGGCCCGGTTCCTAGCGCCTGGCCGGGGCCTCTGCAAGCGCCGTGCAAATGCTTCAAATTTGATTCGTTTCCAAAACCGCATTTTCAGCAGCCCTTGCTAGGGTCATGTCACGAAAAAGGGATTCCACGGGGTTTGTACGATGAAATTTCTCCTTCTCACGGGCGGTCTGCTGCTGGCGGCCACGGGGGCTCATGCCGGCATGCTGCCGAACGGCACGCCGGTCACGCAGATATCGGCATCTGTCTTCCTGATGGGCGCGCCGGCAGAACCGGTGGAAGAGCCTGCCAGCCAGGCGGCCGCGCCAAGAACCGTCAAGGTCGCGGCCAGGCCCACTGCCCTGATGAGCCTCGACGAGATCATCGGCGAACGCCCGGAAGTGATGAACAAGCCACGCGCGATCGCCGACCTTGCCGGGCCGGAGGGCGAGGACGGGTTCCCCGGCCAGAACCCGGGCAACGGCTTCGACACGGCATCGGCCGGCGGCGTGCCGGCGCCCGGCGATGCGCCGGTTGATATCGACGAGAACCGGACCGCCGCGGTCAATCCACCGGCCGCACCGGATTTCCGGGGCATGGAACTGCGCCGCGAATAGGCGCCGGAATGATGCGCGCCGGCAGGCCCTGACCTCAGCCTGTCTGCACGCTTGAAAAAGGCGGATGGCCAGCCTGGCGATCCGCCTTTTTTGCATTATCCGGCGATCCGCGAGAAATCGGCCACCTGACCTGTGGCGGCCCGGATGCGCGCCAGCAGGGCCAGCCGGTTGGCGCGGACCTTGTCTGCCTCGGCATTCACCAGGACGGCCTCGAAGAAGGCGTCCACCGGCTGGCGCAGCCGGGCCAGCGCACCGAGCGCGGTCTCGTAATCCTCCGCCGCGATGGCCTGCGCGGCGAAGTGTTCCGCCTCTTCCAGGCTGTCGAAAAGCGCGCGCTCCTCATCCGTCTCGAACAGGGCCGGATCGATGGACCCGGCAACGGCGGTGCCCTTCTTCTCCTCGGCGGCCAGGATGTTGGCGGCGCGCTTGGTGCCGGCCAGAAGGTTCGTGCCGTCCTCGCTGCCGAGGAACGCCGACAGTGCCTCCACGCGGCGGATGATCAGCGCGATATCGTCGCTGTCCGGCGAGATCACGGCATCGATCAGGTCGTGGCGTGCGCCTGAATCCCTCAGGTAGACCTTGAGCCGGTCATGGAAGAAGGCGAGCAGGTCGGCGGCAATCCCGCCGGCATCGTTGGCCGCCGCCACATGTGCCAGGTCATTGACCCATTGGTGCTCGAAATTCTCCGCAACGCGCTGCTCATGCGGCACATAGGTCTCGATGAGATAGTCGCGGAAAGCCTCGTCGCCGAAGGCGCGATCCGTCAACAGGCGCTGCAGATGGCGGGCGCCCACCTGTGCAAGCCCCATGCGCACGCCGTTCTCTGCCACGATGCGGATGATGCCGAGCGCGGCGCGGCGCAGCGCGTAGGGGTCTTTCGAACCTGTCGGCTTCTCGTCGATGGCCCAGAAGCCCGTCAGCGTGTCCAGCTTGTCAGCCAGCGCCACCGCGATGGAAACGGGCGCGCCGGGCACGGCATCGGACGGGCCCTGCGGCTTGTAGTGTTCCTCGATAGCCGCGGCGACCGCGGGATCCTCGCCCTGAAGCGCCGCATAGGTCCGCCCCATGGCACCCTGCACCTCGGGAAATTCCTGCACCACTTCCGTCTGCAGGTCGGCCTTGGCAAGCAGGGCCGCCCGGCGCGCCAGCGCGGCATCGGCGCCGACAATGGGTGCCAGCATTTCTGCCAGTTTGGCGATACGCTCCACCCGTTCGCCCTGCGTGCCGAGCCTGGCATGGAAGGTGACGCCCAGATGATCGAGACGGGCCATGCGCTGGTCCAGAGGCCGGGCGAGGTCGAGGCCGAACGTGTCGGCACTGCCCTTCAACTGGTCCAGATCGGGCAGATCCGCCTGGTCGGTGTGCCAGAAATAGAGCGCATCGGACAGGCGCGCGCGCACAACCTTGCCATTGCCATAGGCGATTTCCTTGCCGCCATCGCGCGCCTCGATATTGGCGACGAGGATGAAGCGGTTGGACAGCGCGCCGTCCTTGCGGGTGACGAAGCATTTCTGGTTGGTCTTGATGGTCAGCCGCGTCACGTCATCGGGAATTTCGAGGAACTCGGCCTCGAATTCGCCCATCAGCACCACCGGCCATTCGACCAGGCCGGAAACCTCCTCGGCAAGGCCTTCGTCTTCCACCAGTTCCAGCCCGTTGGCAAAGGCGAGATTGCGCGCATCCTCGACAATGATCCGCTTGCGTCTTTCGGCATCCAGGATGACCTTCGCCTTTTCCAGCCCGGCGGCATAATCGTCGAAGCGGCGCACCGTGAAGGCGTCCGGCGCGTGGAAGCGGTGGCCGCGCGTCTCGTTGCCGGCGCGGATGCCGTCGACCTCGAAATCGACGACGCGGGTCTCCTCGGTTTCCGGGCCGAACGTGCACAGGATGGATTGCAGAGGCCGCACCCAGCGCAGCGCGCCGGGCTCGGCCGATGCCTTGCCCCAGCGCATCGACTTCGGCCAGGGGAAGTTGCGGATGATGCCGGGCATGATCTCGGCGATGATGGCTTCGGCATCGCGGCCGGGCGTAGCGATCACGGCAACGTAGAAATCGCCTTTCTTCGGGTCGGAACGCACTTCGGCCTGGTCGATGGAGGCAAGCCCGGCGCCGCGCAGGAAGCCCTCGATGGCCTTTTCGGGTGCATCGGTGCGCGGGCCCTTGCGTTCTTCCCGGACATCCTTCGAGCGCGCCGTCAGGCCGCGAATGTCCAGCGCGAGGCGGCGCGGCGTCCAGTATTCGGTTGCCGCCTCATAGGTCAGGCCTGCCTCGACGAGGCCGTCGGTCACCAGCTTCTTCAGGTCGCCGGCAGCCTTGCGCTGCATGCGGGCCGGGATTTCCTCGGAGCGGAGTTCAAGCAGAAGATCGGGCATGGTCATACCGGAGCAAGAAGGAAAGACGCGCCGGATTACCAAGCCGCGTCCGTCTTGTCACCCGCCACGCCCATGAAAAAGGGCGCGCCCGCAGATGGGCGCGCCCCCGGTCCTGCCAAGGACAGTCAGAGGAGAGGGTTCGGGTCAGTCCTGCGGCAGGATGACGGAATCGATGACGTGGATGACGCCATTGTCGGCAGCGACATCGGCCGAAACCACCTTGGCGCCGTCGACCATCACGCCATCGGCGTTCTTCGTCACTTCGATCGTGGTGTCGCCGCTGCCCTTGAGCGTGGCGACTTCGCTGGTGCCTTCGGCAATGTCACCGGCCATGATCTTCGACGGCACGACGTGATATTGCAGGATGGCGGCGAGCTTGTCCTTGTTCTCCGGCTTCAGGAGATCTTCCACCGTGCCCTCGGGCAGCTTGGCGAATGCTTCGTCGGTCGGCGCGAAAACGGTGAGGTTCTCACCCGTGGCCAGCGCGTCGGCAAGGCCGGCGGCCTGCGCGGCAGCCAGCAGCGTGTTGAACGTGCCGGCCGACTGGGCGGTCTCGACGATGTTGCTGGCGGCAGCCGGCGTGGCGGCAGCGGCGCCAAGGGCGATGGCGGAGGCAAAGGCATACATGCGCATGTGATTTTCTCCCGTTGGTCAATGGCGTTCCGGCAGCCCTCTGGGGTTGGAGGGGGCAGGGCTTCCGGCGACAGGCAGTGTTTGCGCCCTGTCACCGGCTTTCACGCAGGGGCGGGGATCACGGTTCAGTCAAAATTCAGGCGGGAGTTTTCCTTCACGGCTGCGTGAACGCAGTGATCCGTCATTGCGTTGCCACAGTCCCGGCCGGCGTGAAGTAGGCGGGGCGTGGAACGTGACGCGCCGCCCCGGTTGCAGGGCGGATGGAAAACGAAAGCGGGCGGCCGATGGCCGCCCGGTGATCGTGCCGGCAAGGCCGGACCATGCGCCGTCGCCGCTCAGGCGGCGCTTGCCGACATTGCCGCTCAGGCGGCGCTTGCCGCCATTGCCGCGCCGCCGGCTTCCGTCAGCAGGAAGGCTTCGCCGCACTGGCGCGCCAGGTTGCGCACCCGCAGGATGTAGCTCTGGCGCTCGGTGACCGAGATCACGCCGCGCGCATCCAGCAGGTTGAAGACGTGGGACGCCTTGATGCACTGGTCATAGGCCGGCAGCACGCATTTGTGCAGGTGGCCCGGCTGATCCGGCGCGCCGGCCGCAAGCAGGGCGGCGCATTCCTTTTCCGCATCGATGAAATGCTGATGCAGCATGGCGGTGTTGGCATATTCGAAATTGTGTCGCGAATATTCCTGCTCGGCCTGCAGGAAGACATCGCCATAGGTGACTTTCTCCGACCCCTCGCGGCCGTTGAAGTTCAGGTCATAGACATTGTCGACGCCCTGCACATACATGGCGATACGCTCCAGCCCGTAGGTCAGTTCGCCCGAAACGGGGGCGCATTCGATGCCGCAGACCTGCTGGAAATAGGTGAACTGCGAAACCTCCATGCCGTCGCACCAGCATTCCCAGCCCAGCCCCCAGGCGCCCAGCGTCGGGCTTTCCCAGTCGTCCTCGACAAAGCGGATGTCATGGACAAGCGGATCGAGCCCGATGGCCTGCAGGGAGCCGAGATAGAGCTCCTGAAGATTGGACGGGTTGGGCTTCAGGATGACCTGATACTGGTAATAGTGTTGCAGCCGGTTCGGATTCTCGCCGTAGCGCCCGTCCTTGGGCCGGCGTGACGGCTGCACATAGGCGGCATTCCATGGCTTCGGCCCGAGCGAGCGCAGCGTGGTGGCCGGGTGGAACGTGCCCGCGCCCACTTCCATGTCATAGGGCTGCAGGATGGCGCAGCCGTAATCGGCCCAGTAATTGTGCAGGGCGAGGATCAGCCCCTGGAAGGAACGCTGTGGGCTCATGTGGTCTGCGGTCATGGCGGCTGCCTTGCTCGTCTGGAAGCGGTGTCTGCCGCTGATTAGCCCCGGCGGTGGAGCATGGTCAAGGCGCATGGACGATCGCGCAGGACGGACATGCCGTCGCCGCCCGGTTTTTCGCAAAATGTAAACTGCGGGACAGACCGGACTTGAAATCTCCGGCAGGAAGGCCACAAATCCCTGCCACTGCATTGACCGGAGGATCCCATGTATCGCAGCCCTGTCGAGGAAATCGCCTTCACGCTCAAGCATGTTGCCGGCATCGGCAAGGCCATGGAGGAGGGGCGGCTCGGCGACCTGTCGGAAGACCTTCTCGACGCCATCCTGGAGGAAGCCGGCAAGTTCGCCTCCGATGAGATCGCCCCGCTCTACAAGGTGGGCGACACCCAGGGCTGCACCCATGCCGATGGCAAGGTGACGCTTCCCGATGGCTGGGCCGATCTTTACCGCCGCTGGGCGGCCGGCGGCTGGAACGCCATTTCGGGCCCTGTCGATTTCGGCGGCCAGGGTCTCCCGGTCTCGCTCAACACCGCCACCCAGGAAATGTGGAATTCCGCTTCCATGGGCTTTGCGCTCGGACCCATGCTGACCATGGGCGCCATCGAGGCGCTGGAAGCGCATGGCTCCGACAGCCTCAAGGCGAAATTCCTCGAAAAGCTCGTGTCCGGCGAATGGACCGGCACGATGAACCTGACCGAGCCGCAGGCCGGCTCGGATCTCAACGCGCTGCGCGCCCGCGCCGAGCCTGTGGGCGATGGCACCTATCGCATTTTCGGCCAGAAGATCTTCATCACCTGGGGCGAGCACGACGCAACGGACAACATCGTCCACCTCGTCTTGGCGCGCCTGCCCGATGCTCCCGCCGGCACGCGCGGCATTTCGCTCTTCCTCGTGCCGAAATTCCTCGTCAACGATGACGGCAGCCTGGGCGCGCGCAATGATGCCATTTGCCATTCCATCGAGCACAAGCTTGGCATCCACGGATCGCCCACCTGCACCATGATCTATGGCGACGGCAGGCATGGCGAGACGCCCGGCGCCATCGGCTACCTGATCGGCGAGGAAAACCGCGGCCTGGCCTGCATGTTCACCATGATGAACAATGCCAGGCTGAATGTCGGCATTCAGGGCGTTTCGGTGGCCGAGGCGGCCTACCAGCATGCGCTGGCCTATGCCCTGGACCGCAGGCAGGGCAAGGCGCCGGGCCATGACGGCGAGGGCATGGCGCCCATCGTCCACCATGCCGACATCCGCCGCACCCTGCTGACCATGAAGGCGCTCACCCAGGCCGCCCGCGCCATCTGCTACAATTGCGCCCATGCCATCGACATGGGACGGACAGGCGAGGACGATGCCGCCCGCTGGCGCGACCGCGCCGGCCTGCTGACGCCGGTGGCCAAGGCGTTCTCCACCGATATCGGCGTGGATGTCGCCTCCATGGGCATCCAGGTGCATGGCGGCATGGGGTTCATCGAGGAAACAGGCGCTGCCGCCTATCTGCGCGACGCCCGCATCGCGCCCATCTACGAGGGCACCAACGGCATCCAGGCGATCGACCTGGTCACCCGCAAGCTGCCGCTGGGCGGCGGCGCGCATGTCCATGACTACATTGCCGAACTGCGTGGCGATGCCGAAACGGCGCGCACCTCCAACGAGCCCGCGCTGGGCGAGACCGGTGCGCGTCTCGATGCCGCGCTGGACGATCTGGAAGCGGCGACGCGCTTCCTTCAGGACGCGCTGTCGGGCGGACGCATGGAAGAGGCGCTGGCCGGTGCCACGCCCTATCTGCGCCTGTTCGGACTGGCCGCCGGTGGCTGCTATCTCGCGCGCGCGGCAGCCAGCGGAAACGGGGAAGGCCGCGCGGCGCTGGCCCGTTTCTTCGCCGAGAACCTGGTCGGCGAGACGGCGGCGCTGAAGGACCGCGTCATGGCGGGCACGGCAAGCCTGGAAGCGGCCTCCGCGATCCTGATGGCATCCTGAGCGGATGCCGCTTACGTAAACGGAAAAAAGATCTTGCCCTTGGCCATGGCGTGACGCAAACATCACCGCCACGGCCAGGGAGGATCAGCCATGAGCGAACACGTGATCATCGGGCGCGAAGGCCCGGTCATGACCATCCGGATGAACCGCCCGGACAAGAAGAACGCACTGACGCGCGCCATGTATGCGGCCATGGCCGCCGCGCTCACCGAATCCGACGACGATCCGGACATCCGTTGCCGCGTCATCCTGGGCGTTCCCGGCGCTTTCACGTCGGGCAACGACCTGGCCGATTTCCTGGCCATTTCCATGGGTGGGGAGGGCGGCATGGAGGTCTACGACTTCCTCATGGCGCTGGCGACGGCCAGAAAGCCGGTCGTGTCGGCGGCAGACGGCATCGCGGTCGGCATCGGCACCACCATCCATTTCCATTGCGACCTGACCTTCGCCACGCCGCGCACGGTTTTTCACACGCCCTTCGTCAGCCTCGGCCTGGTGCCGGAAGCAGGGTCCAGCCTGCTGGGCCCCGAGATCATGGGCCGCCAGCGCGCCTTCGCCATGCTGGGCATGAGCCGCGGCTTCACCGCGCAGGAGGCGAAGGACGCCGGCATGATCTGGGCCGTGGTGGGGGAGGATGAACTGGAAACACGCGCCATGGAGGCCGCCGCCGACATCGCCGCAAAACCGCCCGAGGCCCTCGGGATCGCCCGCGACCTGATGCTGGGCGACCGCACCGCTCTCGTCGAGCGCATCCGCGAGGAGGGAAAGCTCTTCCGCGCGCGCCTGAAATCCGATGAGGCGAAAGCCGCCTTCATGGCCTTCATGAACCGCAAGAAGGGCTGAAAGAGACCGGCAGGGAACTGCCGGCCCTCGTCAGTGTCAGACGTCTGCGCTTCAGGCGCCGATGCCGATATTGCCCAGCATGCGCTGCAGGCCGGCCTCGTTGGCCGCGGTGCTGGCGGCGGGCTTGCGCCGGCGCCGCTTGCCGTTCTTGTTTGCCGGCGAGGCCGCGTTGGAGGTCTTGGCCTGGGCGGCCGGCTTGGCTGCGGATGAGCCGCCGGAGGCCTTGCGCCCGGAGCGTCCCTCGGCCGCGCTGCCCCGCGTTTCGCCGGTGCGCGCCTTGCTCCGCCGGGGGCGGCGCTTGCGGCCTTCGCCGCGCGGTTCGGCTTTTTCCGCGTTCGGGCTCCGGGCCGCCCGCGCTTCGCCTTGCGGCGCGGCGGCTTCCACAGGCTGGTCCGCGCCGGTGTCATGGGCCGCGACCGGCAGCTTGATGCCGGTCAGCTTTTCGATGTCGCGCAGCAGCGGACGCTCCGACGTGTCGCAGAAGGCAACCGCCTGTCCGCTGCGTCCGGCACGCGCCGTGCGCCCGATCCGGTGGACATAGACTTCCGGGACATTCGGCAGGTCGTAATTGTAGACATGCGACACGTCGTCGATATCGATGCCGCGAGCCGCGATATCGGTGGCGACGAGGACGGAAAGCGAGCCATCGCGGAAGGCAGCCAGTGTCTTCTCGCGCTGGTTCTGGCTCTTGTTGCCGTGGATCGGCTGCGCATCGATGCCCGAGCGCCCGAGCTGCTGGCACAGCCGGTTCGCGCCATGCTTGGTGCGGGTGAAGACGATGGCGCGTTTTTCGCCGCCATCCTTCAGCAGCCTTGCCAGCAGGCGCGGCTTGGCCGTCTTCTCCACGAACACGACCGACTGGTCGATCCGTTCGATCGGTCGTGACACCGGCGCGACCGAGATTTCCGCCGGATCGCGCAGGAATTCGCTCGCCAGCTTGCGGATGAGCTTCGGCATGGTGGCCGAGAAAAGCAGCATCTGTCGCTTGGCGGGCAGCTTTTCGAGGATCTTGCGCAGCGCTGGCATGAAGCCGAGATCCAGCATCTGGTCGGCTTCGTCCAGCACGACCGTCTTCACGCCGGAAAGCGTGATGGCACCGGTCTGCATGTGGTCGAGCAGGCGGCCGGGCGTGGCCACCAGGAAATCGGCGCCGCGCGCCATGGCACGGGCCTGCGGCCCCGGCTTCACGCCGCCGATCACGGTGACGACCGAGGGTTTCAGCGCGCGGCCATAGGTCTCGATGGCATCCGCGATCTGGGCCGCCAGTTCGCGCGTCGGCGCCAGGATGAGAACGGTGGCGCTGCGCGCCGGCGGATTCGTGCGGCCCGCGGCCATCGCATTGAGCTGCGGCAGGACGAAAGCAGCCGTCTTGCCGGTGCCCGTCTGGGCTATGCCCAGCACGTCGCGTCCGCTCATGGTCACGGGAATGGTTTCCACCTGGATCGGTGTGGGATTCTGGTAGCCTTCGGCCAGAAGGGCATCGAGAACGGGTCTGGCAAGGCCAAGGTCTTTGAATGTGGTCAAGTTATGTCTTTTCCGGCCGCGCCCTGTCCCTGAGGTATGGCAAACGCGGCACTACTGGCGTGTTTCGGGAGAAACCAGCGTAGATCGGCAGCCCTGATCATGGCGCCTGTCGGCGCGGCGTGCTGGCAACGATCTTGGAGGATAATTGCGAGATCAATCCTTGCCGCTGGCCGCAAGGGCCATCTACGCGCGGCAGGAGACGATGCTCAAATGGCACCGGATCGCGGCGAATGCAAGGCATGCCCGGTATAATCTTGCAAACGCGGTGAATGACTCGCCAATGCCGCGCCTACGGATAGAGGCGGGCCTTGTCCCATCCGCCCCCGCCATCTGGCGTGAACACCACGCGGTCATGCAGCCGGAACGGGCGATCATGCCAGAATTCGATCTGCCGGGGCCGGATCCGGAAACCGGACCAGTGCGGCGGGCGGGGAATGTCTCCCACGGCATGGCGCGCCGTGTATTCCGCGACGGCCTTTTCCAGCGCGAAACGGCTTTCCAGCGGGCGCGACTGTTTCGACGCCCAGGCGCCGATGCGGCTGCCGCGCGGGCGCGAGGCGTAATACTCGTCCGCTTCCGCATCCGTGACGACGTCCACCGCGCCGCGCACACGCACCTGCCGGCGCAGGCTCTTCCAGTGGAAGCAGAGCGCGGCCTTGCGGGTCGCCAGGATTTCGCGCCCCTTGGCGCTCTCGAAATTGGTGTAGAACACGAAGCCCTTCTCGTCGAACCCTTTCAGAAGGACCATCCGCACATCGGGCAGGCCGTCCTCGTCCACCGTTGCCAGCGCCATGGCGTTCGGGTCGTTGATTTCCGCTTTGGTGGCATCGTCCAGCCATTCGCCAAACAGCTTCAGCGGTTCGCCGGCCAGCGTGAAGTCACTGCTTGTTAACCCTGTCTCGCCAATAGTCATTCCTGAAAATCCTGGTTGATCCCGAAGGAGGGATGCGTCTTGGTCCGTGTGCGGTCGTGTCAGAATGAAGGGATAGTGCGGTTCGCCCGCCTTGGCCAGTCTCTTGCGTCCGTTCTGCTGCTGGCAATGCTCACCGCCGGATGCGCCTCCAGGAATGTCGTTGCCGAGGCCGAGGTCGACCGTTCGCTCGTCACCTCTTCTGTCGGTCCCGCCGATGTCGTCAATACCGACGAGATGACCGTGCGCAATGCCGTCACCTCCACGGATATCGAGGGATTGTCCGGCAAGCCGATACCCTTTGCCAATCTCGACACCGGCGCCACCGGGCTGATCACCGCTGTCACGGAGGTCAAGCACCGCGGCGTGGTCTGCCGCCGCTTCGCGGGCACCATGCAACGCTTCGATGGTGTGTCGGCCATTCGCGGCGAGGCTTGCCTGGGCGACGACGGGGCCTGGTTCATGCGCACCTTCGAGCGCAGTTGAGGGCATGATGCCGCAAGGGACTGGCAGTTTTCGCCCGCCGTCCCCATATTGGCAGCAACTGTTCACAAACCCGTGATGGAAGACCCCATGACGCGCGATCCCTATGATGTGCTGGGCGTGGCGAGGGCTGCGTCCGCCAAGGAAATCAAGTCGGCTTACCGCAAGCTGGCAAAGAAATATCATCCGGACCAGAATCCGGACGATCCGAAGGCCAAGGAGCGTTTCGCCGAGGCCTCGACCGCCTATGACATCCTCGGCGACGAGGAGAAGCGCAAGCAGTTCGACCGCGGCGAGATCGACGCGGAAGGCAAGCCGCGTTTCGCCGGGTTCGAAGGCGGCGATCCGTTCGGTCCGGGCGGGCCCTTCGCCGGTGCCGCTGGCGCGCGGGGGCCCCATGGCTCCCGTTTCGAGTTCCGCTCTGCAGGACCGGGTGGACCGGGTGGACCGGGCGGCTTCGATGCCGGCGACATCTTTTCCGACCTGTTCGGCCATGCCTTTTCGTCCGGCGGGCGCACCCGCCCGCGCGGGCCCGGCGCGCAGAAGGGCGAGGACATGAAGGCCACGCTGGCCGTCTCGCTGGAGGATGTGGCGAGCGCCGCAAAGGTGACGGCCGTCTTCCCCGACGGCCGCAAGCTGGCCATCAAGCTGCCCGAGGGCGTGGAGAACGGCCAGGCGATCCGCCTCAAGGGGCAGGGGGCTGAAAACCCGTTCGGCCAGCCGGGCGACGCGCTGGTGACAGTGAAGTTCAAGCCGCACCCGCTCTTCAGGGTCGAGGGCGCCGACCTTCATGCCGATCTGCCGGTCAGCCTGCGCGACGCGGTCAAGGGCGCCAAGGTGCCGTTGCAGACATTGTCGGGGCGCATCGCCGTCACGGTGCCAGCCTGGTCCAGTTCCGACAAGGTTCTGCGGCTGAAAGGGCGCGGCCTGCCGGTCAAGGGCGGTGGGCATGGCGATCTTTTCGCCCATGTCCGGATCATGCTGCCCGAAGGCGGCGACGAGGAGCTGGAAGCCTTCCTGAGCCGTGAAAAGGCGTGAAACACGCTTTGGAAAGGCGGAACTTTGGCTTGAAGCCTCCGGGTGCCTGTGCGATAGGCAGGCACTCGTTTGCTGAGCCTTTGCAGGAGACCAGACAGCATGACTGCGACCAATGGATTGATGGCTGGCAAGCGCGGCCTCATCATGGGCCTTGCCAACAACCGTTCGATCGCATGGGGCATTGCCCGCTCCCTGAGTGACGCGGGTGCGGAAATCGCCCTGACCTACCAGGGCGATGCGATGAAGAAGCGCGTCGAGCCGCTGGGCAACGAACTGGGCGCCTGGACGGTGGGCCATTGCGATGTTGCCGATCCGGACAGCATTGCCGCCACTTTTCAGGCCATCGAGGCGAAATGGGGCAAGATCGATTTCCTGGTCCACGCCATCGGCTTCTCCAACAAGGATGAACTTGACGGCCGCTATATCGAGACGTCGCGCGACAACTTCCTGATGACGATGGACATTTCGGTCTATTCGTTCACCGCTGTCGCCAAGGCCGCCGAAGGCATCATGAACGACGGCGGCTCCATGCTGACGCTCACCTATTACGGTGCCGAAAAGGTCATGCCGCATTACAACGTCATGGGCGTTGCCAAGGCCGCGCTGGAAGCCTCCGTGCGCTATCTTGCCGTCGATCTCGGCGGGCGCGGCATCCGCTGCAACGCCATTTCCGCCGGCCCGATCAAGACGCTCGCCGCCTCCGGCATCGGTGACCTCCGCTATATTCTCAAGTGGAACGAGTACAACTCGCCCCTGAAGCGCACCACGACCATTGACGAAGTGGGCGATTCGGCGCTCTTCCTTCTCTCCGATCTCGGACGCGGCACCACCGGCGAAGTGCTGCATGTCGATTCCGGCTACCACGTGGTCGGCATGAAGGCCGTGGACGCACCCGACATCTCCACCGTCTGATCGCGCGCCGCGCCGCGCCGTCATCGGGCTGTCACGCCTGCGTATATAAGAAAGCTATCATGTATCCGCTGACCTATATCGCCCGGCACGGACAGACCGACTGGAATGCCGAGAGACGGCTTCAGGGCCAGACCGACACCGTGCTCAACGAGACCGGACGCATGCAGGCCGATCACAACGGCCGCCTTCTCGCCGGTCTCATCGGCGCCGATCACGCCTCGTTCCGTTTCGTTTCCAGCCCGATGCGCCGCGCACGCGAAACCATGGAGCGCATGCGCGCCGGCCTGGGTCTCGAACGCGAGGGTTACGACACCGACCCCTTGCTCAAGGAACTGTCCTTCGGCGATTGGGAACGCCACACCTTCGAGGAGCTTGACGCGCTCAATCCCGGCACGTCACGGGAGCGGGCCGGCCGCAAATGGAGCTTCGTGCCACCGGGAGAGGGGGCCGAGAGTTATGAAATCCTGGCCGGGCGGGTTGCGCGGTGGCTCGAAACGCTGGATGTCCCGACGGTATGCGTTGCCCATGGCGGCACCATCCGTGCCCTGTTCCATCTCGTCAACGGCCTCTCCGGCGACGAGGCCGCTGAAATGGAAGTCCCGCAGGGTCGCCTGTTGAGGCTCGAAGGCAGCCGGATCGACTGGATCTGAGCGCGCGGCACCGCCAATTGCCGGCCTGGCGCCCGCCAGCCAGCCCGGCGGGCGCATGAAAATGTCACTCTTCGATATCCATGTCGGTGACGATGTTTTCGCCGTTCACCTCATTGTAGGATAGATAGACCTCCATGCCCTCCTTCAGGGCCGAGACATTGATTTCCGAATTCAGCTTGTAGGACGCACCGTCATCGAGCGTCAGCGTCATTGCGTCCGGATCGACCGAGACGATCGTGCCGCCGGTGACTTCCGCCATTGCGGGCGTGGCGAGCAGGGCGAGGGCAAGCAGGGGTGCGGCGATACGCGAAAGGGTAGGCATCATGTCTTTTCCTTGATTGTCGGACCTCGGTTCGAACCGAGACCCTGCTGCATCCCTTGGTCCGGCCAGACGGCATTATTGTGTCCGGCCGGGCTTTACGCCAGAACATTTTTTTGATCCGCCGGCCGCTCGCGCGCAGGCCCATGGCCAAACCGGGGCTTCTGTCTTGCTGCCGTTTGCTCTAAGAGGCGGACAGGCTTGGCGTGAACGGAACGAGGCACATGTCGCATAACACGTTCGGACATCTTTTTCGTGTGACCACCTGGGGAGAAAGCCACGGCCCGGCGCTGGGCTGCGTCATCGACGGCTGCCCGCCCGGCATCCGCTTCACGCGCGCCCAGATCCAGGTCGAGCTCGACAAGCGCCGCCCCGGCACATCACGCTTCGTCACCCAGCGCCAGGAGCCCGACCAGGTGCAAATCCTTTCGGGGGTCATGACCGAGGAAGACAGCGAGACGCTGGTCACCACCGGCACGCCGGTGTCGATGATGATCGAGAACACCGACCAGCGCTCCAAGGACTATTCCGAGATCGCGCGGCGCTATCGCCCCGGCCATGCCGACTATGCCTATGATGTGAAATACGGTATCCGTGACTATCGTGGCGGCGGCCGCTCCTCGGCCCGCGAGACGGCCGCGCGCGTGGCGGCCGGTGCGTTGGCGCGTCTCGTCGTGCCGGGCCTCAGGGTGCGTGGCGCCCTCGTCGCCATGGGCGAGAAGGACATCGACCGCAGCCGCTGGGACTGGGACGTGATCGGCCGCGAGGACAACCCGTTCTTCACCCCGGACGAGACCTCGATTCCCGTTTTCGCCGATTATCTCGGTTCCATCCGCAAGGCGGGTTCCTCGGTCGGCGCGATCATCGAGATCGTGGCCGATGGTGTGCCCGCGGGCCTCGGTGCACCCATCTATGCCAAGCTGGATCAGGACATCGCGGCCAATCTCATGTCGATCAACGCCGTCAAGGGCGTGGAAATCGGCAATGGCTTCGAGGCGGCCCGCCTGACCGGCGAGGACAATGCAGACCAGATGCGTATCGGCGCGGACGGCAAGCCGCATTTCCTGTCCAACCAGGCCGGCGGCGTGCTTGGCGGCATCTCCACCGGCCAGCCGGTCGTCGCCCGCTTCGCCGTCAAGCCGACATCCTCCATTCTTACGCCGCGCCAGTCCGTCGATGCCGATGGCAACGAGGTGGAAGTGCGCACCAAGGGCCGCCACGATCCTTGCGTCGGAATTCGCGCCGTGCCCATCGGAGAGGCCATGGTCGCCTGTGCCATTGCCGACCATTATCTCAGGCACAGGGGACAGACGGGGAGAATCTGATGCGGATAGCGGGGGATATGCCTCTTCGGCCGGCTCAACCCATAGCCAAAAACGTGCCGGGCGCTTAAGGTCAGGGCCATGACAACACGCCTTTATTCCCATCCGATCCACGCCGAACATCTCGTTCCGGCGGGCCATCCAGAACGCCCCGACCGCATGAAGGCCGTGGCGGAAGCGCTTTCCGGCGAGGATTTCGACGCTCTCGATCGTGTCGAATCGCCGATGGGCCGCGAGGAGGACATCCTGCTCGCCCACCCGGAGGATTATCTGCGCCGGGTCGAATATGCCATGCCGGAAGAAGGCATCGTGCGCATCGACGCCGACACGTCCGCCAGCCCGAAAAGCTGGGAAGCCGCGTTGACCGCCTTCGGCGGCGCCACCGCCGCCGTCGATGCCGTGATGAACGGTGAGGTCGACAATGCCTTCGTTGCAGCCCGTCCCCCTGGCCACCACGCCGAAAAGGACAAGGCCATGGGCTTCTGCCTTTTCAACAATGCTGCCATTGCCGCCCGCCACGCCCAGAAGGTGCATGGCGTCGAGCGGGTGGCCATCGTCGACTGGGACGTGCATCACGGCAACGGCACTCAGGACATCTTCTGGTCCGATCCAACGGTTCTCTATTGTTCTACCCATCAGATGCCGCTTTATCCCGGCACAGGCGCACGCGACGAGACCGGCGCGGGCAACATCGTCAACGCGCCGCTTTCGGCCGGTGCCCATGGCGCGGATTTCCGTGAGGCCTTCCAGAGCCGCGTCCTGCCGGCAATCGACGATTTCCGGCCCGACCTGATCATCATTTCCGCCGGGTTCGACGCCCATTGGCGCGATCCGCTGGCCGAGGTGGAACTGACCGAGGATGACTTCGACTGGGCCACCGGCAAGCTGATGGAGCGGGCCGGCCGCTATGCGCAGAACCGGCTGGTGAGCCTGCTGGAAGGCGGCTACGACCTGAAGGGCCTGGCCGATTCGACCGCCGTCCATGTCCGCCGCCTGATGAGGGGATGACCATGACCGAGACCGCGACCAATCCCGATATTCAGGCCATGAACTTCGAGGATGCGCTCGCCGAACTGGAGCGGATCGTGGGCAGCCTTGAGGGCGGTAACGTGCCGCTCGACCAGTCCATTGCCATTTACGAGCGCGGCGAGGCGCTGAAGAAGCACTGCGCGCAATTGCTCAAGGCCGCCGAGGACAAGGTGGAAAAGATTCGCCTGACGCGCGACGGGGAAGCAGCAGGCACGGAACCGCTCGATTCCGAGTGAACGAAATTCCTGCTGTTGTTTCCAGAGGGTGAACGGTCATTCCGGCGAAGCGGGACTCCGCCATTCGCGCGTCCGGCCTTATCTGTCGGTGAACGAAACCAGCAGGAGGCAAGGCCATGAGTTTCTTTCCGGGCAACGACCCCAACCCGCGCGATATCGCGGCCATTGACGCCATCGAGTTGATGGCGGTGCCCAATTCGAAGGATATCGGCGGTTTCGAGGTGCGCCGCGCGCTGCCCTCGGCGCGCCGGCGCATGGTCGGTCCCTTCATCTTCTTCGACCGCATGGGGCCGGCGGTGCTGCGCGACGGCGTGGCGATGGATGTCCGCCCGCACCCGCATATCGGCCTGTCGACGGTGACCTATCTGTTTGACGGCCAGATCCGCCACCGCGATTCGCTGGGCACGGAAATGGTCATCGTGCCGGGCGACGTGAACCTGATGACAGCCGGGCGCGGCATCGTGCACTCGGAGCGCACACCGGAGGAAATGCGCGCTTCGGCCATGGGCATGCATGGCCTGCAAACCTGGCTGGCCCTGCCGGAGCGGCTGGAGGAAACCGATCCGGCCTTCGCACATACCACCGCCGCCGATCTGCCGGAACTTGAAGGCGAGGGCGCCCATGCCCGCGTCGTCATGGGGTCGTTCTACGGCGCCACGTCGCCGGTCCGGCAGTACCATGACACGCTTTACGTTGACCTGCGGCTCGAAGCCGGCGCAGCGGTGACCATTCCCGCCGATGCCGAGGAGCGGGCGCTCTATACGCTGGAAGGCGAGATCACGGTGTCCGGCGACACCTTCCCGCCCGACCGGCTGCTGGTCCTGCGTCCGGGCGACGTCATCGACGTGCGCTCCGCGGGCGGCGCGCGCTTCATGCTCTTCGGCGGGGCCTCCATGGGGTCGCGGCGCTATATCTGGTGGAATTTCGTTTCCTCATCCAGGGAACGGATCGAGCAGGCAAAGGAAGAGTGGAAAACCGGCCGTTTCGACATCGTTCCCGGTGACGAGGAAGAGTTCATCCCACTGCCCGAAGCGTGACAGGGCGGCACCGGGCCGGCGCGGAAGTCCAGCCCGGTATCCTTGTTTCAGATCCTGTTCACCTTGCCCATTGACGCCAGATTCACCAATGAATTTCGTGGTTTGATTACTGTATCTGTTCCCTGAATATTAGCCCGGCTCGTCTATGTTCCTTGCCAAGGACAGGGAGCCAGCAATGAAAAAGACAATAATCGCACTCTTTGCCGTGCAATGCGCATGGCTTTCGGCGGCCCATGCCGCCCCCGCCTATGATCGCACGCTGGAGGAAGCGGCTAAGAAGATGGTCGCCCAGCGGATCGGCGAAGTCGCCTCGGTCCTGCGCGGCACGTTCGAGGCGGGGCGAAAGCCGGAATATTCGACGCCGCAGCCGCGTCCGCACCTCCATTCGGGTTCCTATACCCGCGAGACATGGTATGGCGGTCTGGAAGCGGTTCACGCGTCCCTTCCGGCAAGCCGTGTCGCGGTGGACAGGGTTGTGCTGACGGGATCGGTGATCCCGCAGAACTGACACCGAGCCTTGCAAAGACCGCGGCCATGCGCCAATCAGGGCGCATGAAGGCCGACATTTCCCCCGCCGCACGCATGCGCCTCGATCAGCTTCTGGCTGAGCGCGGCCTGTTTGCGTCCCGCTCGCGCGCCCGCGACGCCATCGCCCGCGGCACCGTGACGGTGGATGGGGCGGTGGCGGCCAAGCCGGGCCAGATGGTGGCGGCTGAAGCCGATATCGCCATATCCGATCCCGCCCGGGCCTATGTCTCGCGCGCGGCCTTGAAGCTGGCACCGGCCCTCGAACATTTCGCCATTCATGCGGCAGGGACCAATGCGCTGGATGTGGGCGCTTCCACAGGCGGTTTCACGCAAGTCCTTCTGGAGCGCGGTGCGGATCATGTCACGGCCATCGATGTCGGTCATGGCCAGCTTCATCCCGATATTGCCGCCGATCCGCGCGTGACCGCCATCGAGGGCCTGAACGCGCGCGACCTGACCGCCGCGCACCTTTGCCATGGCGCGCCGGACTTGATCGTCTGCGACGTGTCCTTCATCTCGCTGAAACTGGCCCTGCCGCCGGCGCTCGCCATCGCAGGAGCCGGTGCCCGTTGCCTGCTGCTCGTCAAGCCGCAATTCGAGGCCGGCCGCCATGCCATCGGCAAGGGCGGCCTTCTGAAGGACCCGGCACAAGGCCCCCTGATTGCGCAGGACATGCGCGAATGGCTGGATGGCCAGCCGGGCTGGCGCGCCATCGGCATCGCGCCATCCGCGATCGAGGGCTCTGACGGCAATCGCGAATTTCTTCTCGCCGGCATCAAGGACCGCGCATGACCATCAAGGTTACCATCGATCATCTCGGCGCCCAGGGCGACGGCATTGCGAATACGCAGCAGGGCCAGGTTTTCGTGCCGTTCACGCTGCCCGGCGAAACCGTCAACGCCCAGCCGGCCGGCAAGAAACATGAGGCGCTGGCCATCTTGCAGGCCTCGGCGGAGCGTGTCGAACCGCCCTGCCGGCATTTCACCGCCTGTGGCGGCTGCCAGTTCCAGCACTGGCAGGCCGAACCCTATCGCGCCTGGAAGCGCGGCCTTGTCGTCGATGCACTGAAGGCGCGCGGCATCGAGGCACCCGTCGGCGATCTCGTGGCCTGCGGTCCCGGCGAGCGCCGGCGCGTGCAACTGTCGGCCAAACATGGCGACGGCGGTGCCGTGCTCGGCTTTCACGGTCCTTATTCCTACAGCCTGTTTCAGGTGGAGGAATGCCCGGTCACCGATCCGCGAATCGTCTCCGCCCTGCCGCAATTGCGCCGGCTGGCCGCCGTCATAGCCGGTCTTTCTAAGCCGTTTCACATGATCGTCACAGTGACGGAGACCGGCCTCGACATCGCCATCCGCAAGTCCGGCAAGCTGCCGGAGGCCGAGCGCAAGCGTGCCGCCGAAATTGTCCTTGAAAACCGCTGGGCAAGACTGAGCGTCGATGGCGAGATCGTGCTGGAGCCGGTCAAGCCGCAGATCCGTTTCGGCAAGGCCACCGTGGTGCCGCCGCCCGGCGGTTTCCTCCAGGCGGTTCCGGCCATCGAGGCGGCCATGGCGGATGAGGTCGTGGCCCATCTGGGCAAGGCGAAGCAGGCTGCCGACCTGTTTGCCGGGGCAGGGGCCTTCGCGCTGTGCATGGCCGGGAACATGCAGGTTCACGCCGTGGAAGGCGAGGCACCGGCGCTGGCTGCGCTCGATGCCGGCTTCCGCTCGACGGCGGGCCTGAAAAAGGTGACGGTGGAACGGCGCGACCTGTTCCAGCGCCCGCTGCTGCCGCGCGAACTCCTCGCCTTTGACGCGCTGGTCTTCGATCCGCCGCGCGCCGGTGCAGAGGCGCAGGCCCGGCACCTGGCAAAGGCCGGCATCCGCAAGGTCGCCGCCGTGTCGTGCAATCCGGTCACGCTTGCCCGCGACCTGGAGATCCTGATCGCTGGCGGCTACCGGCTCACGTCTGTCACACCCTACGACCAGTTCCTCTTCACCGCCCATGTCGAGGCGGTGGCGCTGCTGGAAAAGCCTGTCAAGCGGCGCTGATCGCGGGTCAGTCCCGGCTGGCCAGCAACCGCTCCACCCATCGCGGCACGATGGTGCCGGCGGGCCCATGCTCGGCCTCTGCAAAATCCGAAAAGCCGAGCGAGGGTTCGAGATTGAGTTCCAGCGTGTGCGCGCCGGCCCGGCCCGCCTCCTGCACGAATTGCGCGGCCGGATAGACATTGCCGCTGGTGCCGATGGACACGAACAGGTCGCAGGCATTCAGCGCCGCGTAGATCCGCTCCATCCGGTAGGGCATTTCGCCGAACCAGACCACGTCCGGGCGCATGTAGCCCCTGGAGCCGCAATGGGCGCAGGCCGTCTCCACCGACAGGGTTTCCCCGGCGTCGCAGCGGATGTTGCAATTGGCGCAGAACGCACGTGTCAGCTCGCCATGCATGTGGATGAGCTTGCGCGAACCGGCCCGCTCGTGAAGGTTGTCGATATTCTGCGTCACCAGCAGGAAATCGCCGTGCCAGGCCTGCTCCAGCCGCGCCAATGCCTCATGCGCGGGATTCGGCTTCACGTTGGCGAGGCTGGCGCGCCGCTGGTTGTAGAAGTCGTGCACCATGGCCGGATTGCGGGCAAAGCCTTCCGGCGTGGCAACGTCGTTCAAATCGTATTTCGACCAGATGCCGTCCTTGTCGCGGAACGTGTCGACACCGCTTTCCGCCGAAATGCCGGCGCCGGTCAGGATGACGATGGAGGAGGGGGCCATGCGCGCGCCGGAAGCCTCAGATCGCCTCGACGGCCTTGGCCAGCATGGCGCGCACGGTGCCGGCCACCGCCGAAAGCCCCTCGTTCTCGACCGCCTGCATCGAGGCGACCGGATCGACGGCGCTCACTGTCACCGCGCCGTCGCCCGTGGCGCGCACGATGACGTTGCAGGGCAGCATTGCACCGATCTTCGGCTCCAGCTTGATCGCCTCGTTGGCCATGCCCGGATTGCACGCGCCAAGGATCAGGTAATCGGGCATGTCGACGTCGATCTTCTTCTTCATCGTCGCCTTGACGTCGATCTCCGTCAGGACACCGAAGCCGGCATCGGCCAGCGCCGCGCGCGTGGCCTCCACGACAGAGGCGAAATCCTTACCTGTGAACGTGCGGTCGATCGTGTAGGCCATGTTGAAACTCCTTTTCTTACAGATCACCACATGAACACATGGAGTGCAATCCCGGTTCCGCTGCTTGAAGGAGGCCGCGCGCGCGATTGTTTCACCGGCTCATATATTGTCCTTATTGGCAATCCGGCAGGGCCATGCCGTGTGATAATGTTCGGGCAGCAGAATGCCATGGCATCGGGAGGAGCCCATGGTTTCGAACAATGCGCATGTTCGTGAGATCGAACGCGTCATCGTGGGCGGACCGAGCCAGCGCGACGACGCTGTCGTGCGTTCGTGGCTGCGTTGCGTCAATGACTATAATCTCGATCCGGCTTCAGCCCAGGAAGCCTATATCGTTCCCCACGAGATTCTGCGCGAACACCGAGAGCAGGCCGAAGAACTGATTTCCATAGGCCGCTCCGGTCTGGAATCGCTGTTCCAGCAGGTCGCCGACCAGCATTACGTGCTGTTGCTGGCAGACGCCCGTGGCGTCACGGTCGATTTCATGGGAGACCTGACCTTTGACAACCAGTTGCGCAAGGCCGGCCTCTATCTCGGGTCCGAATGGTCGGAAAACCGCGCCGGCACCTGTGCCGTGGGATCGTGCATCGTATCCGGCGAGCCTGTCATCATCCACCAGGATGACCATTTCGATACCAGTCACATCGGCCTGACCTGCACGGCTGCGCCGATCTACGATACTTTGGGCGACCTGTCGGCCGTGCTCGACATCTCCCAGTTGCGCTCGCCCTCGGCCAAATCCAGCCAGTATCTGGCGCTTCATCTCGTGTCCGCTTCCGCCCGGCGCATCGAACTGGCCAATCTTCTGGCGCGAACCCGCCATGAATGGGTGCTTCGCCTGTCCCGCTCACCGGAATTCATCGACGTGGACCCGGAGGCGGCAATCACGGTGGATGGTTCCGGCATCATCACCGGCATGACCCATGGCAGCTTCAGCGCACTGGCCCGTGCCATGCGGTTTCCGCTGACCGGAACGCGGGCCTATATGGGCCAGCCGGTCTCGCGATTCTTCGAGATGGATGTCGATGACCTGCCGCGTTTCATGCGTGGCAAGCCAAAGGGTGAGCGCATGCTGCGCACCCCGCAGGGCCATGTGCTTTTTGCCAGCGCCATAGCCCCGGTCGGCCGCTACCGGGCACCCGAACCCGCGATGCCCACGCTTCCCCGGGCGTTGCGCGCGCTGGGCCAGGGGGATGCCCGCATGGCTGAGGTGCAGCGCCGCGCCGCCCGCCTCGCCGCCCGCGACATCCCCATCCTGATCGAGGGTGAAACCGGCTCCGGCAAGGAGCATCTCGCGCGCGCCATCCATGACAGCCGGGTGGATGGCGGCCGCTTCATCGCCGTCAATTGTGCCGCCATTCCCGAAAGCCTCATCGAATCGGAACTGTTCGGCCACGCGCCGCACGCGTTCACCGGCGCTTCCCCCCGTGGCAAACCCGGCCTGATCGAGGCGGCCGACGGCGGCACGCTGTTCCTCGACGAGATCGGCGACATGCCACTTGCCCTCCAGGCCCGGCTCCTGCGCGTGCTGGCCGAAGGCGAGGTGGTGCCCGTGGGCGCCGTGGCGCCGCGCAAGGTGCGCATCCGCCTTGTCTCTGCCACCCATCGCGATCTTGGCGCAATGGTGCGGGAAGGCAGCTTCCGTGCCGATCTCTTCTACCGCCTGAACGCCGCGACGCTGACGCTGCCGCCCTTGCGCGAGCGGGACGATTTCGACCGCCTGGTCGATACGCTGCTGGCCCGGGTGGCGGCCGAGCATGGCGATCGTGTTCGCCTTTCGCCCGCCGCCCGGCTCGCGCTTGCCGCCCATGACTGGCCCGGTAACATCCGCGAGCTCGCCAACACGTTGCAGGTGGCCGTGGCGCTTGCCGAGGACGGTGAGATCACGCCGGATACGCTGCCTGAGAACCTGTCGGCACTGGCCGGATCGCTGTCGCCGGCAACAGCCGATGCGGCTTCCCTGCGCCGTCGGCTCGATGCGCTTGGCGGCAACGTGACGGCCCTGGCCCGCCAGATGGGCGTCAACCGGTCCACTATCTATCGCCGGCTGCGGCGACCGGACTGACCGCACGGCCCTGCGACACCTGCAACAGGCTGCAACAGGTGTTGCGCAGGCCACTGTTGCACACGGCCCGCGGTGGCGGAATGTCTCGCGGAATTTCAAGGGCTTGGCGCAATGTCCGGGCTGGCACGGCACTTGCCCTGAGTGCTGCGGCGCGGCTTGGGAGGAACCGCCGCAGCCATGTGAAAAGCAAAGTGGGAGTGAGATAGACATGCTTGACAAGACACCGACGGCACGTGTGCAGGCTTTCCTCGACACGTTTGGCGCGGCGCTGGAGGAACGCCGCATCGAGGACGCCGTCACCATGTTCGCCGACGAATGCTACTGGCGCGACCTGGTGAGTTTCACCTGGAACATCAAGACGGTGGAGGGGCGCGACGAGGTCCGCGCCATGCTGGAAAGCCAGCTTGACCGGGTTGGCCCGTCAGACTGGCGTGTCGCCGACGGAGAAGAAGCCACGGAAGCGGACGGTGTGACGGAGGCATGGATTACCTTCGAGACGGAGGTGGCGCGCGGCTACGGCCTGATCCGGCTGAAGAACGGCCGGATCTGGACCCTGCTGACCACCATGGTGGAACTGAAGGGGCATGAGGAAAAGGCCGGCTTCACGCGCCCGCTCGGCGCCAAGCACGGCCATGGCGTCGGCACGAAGAGCTGGAAGGAGGAGCGCGACGAGGAGCTCGCCACGCTCGGCCACACCAAACAACCCTACGTCCTGATCATTGGCGGCGGGCAGGGCGGCATCGCGCTGGGTGCCCGCCTGCGCCAGCTCGGTGTGCCCGCCATCATCGTCGAGCGCAACGAGCGCGCCGGGGATTCATGGCGCAAGCGCTACAAGTCGCTCTGCCTGCACGATCCGGTCTGGTACGACCATCTGCCCTATATCAAGTTCCCGGAGAACTGGCCTGTTTTCGCCCCGAAGGACAAGATCGGCGACTGGCTGGAATTCTACACCCGCGTGATGGAGCTCAATTACTGGGCAAGCACGGAAGCCAAGCATGCCGAGTGGGACAGCCAGAACGGGGAATGGGTGGTTCATGTCCGCCGCGAAGGCAAGGATATCGTGCTGCGTCCCAAGCACCTGGTCTTTGCCACCGGCATGTCCGGCAAGCCGAACATCCCGGATATCGAGGGGGCGGAAACCTTCAGGGGCGAACAGCATCATTCCTCGCAGCATCCCGGCCCGGACGGCTACAGGGGAAAGAAGGTCGTCGTCATCGGGTCGAACAACTCCGCCCATGACATCTGCGCCGCGCTCTACGAGGCCGGCGTCGACGTCACCATGATCCAGCGTTCGTCGACCCATATCGTGCGGTCGGATTCGCTGATGAAGATCGGCCTGGGCGCCCTCTATTCGGAAGAGGCGGTGCGGGGTGGCATGACGACGGAAAAGGCCGACCTGATCTTCGCTTCACTGCCCTACAGGATCATGAACCAGTTCCAGAAACCGGTCTATGACGAGATCCGCGAGCATGACAGGGATTTCTACGAGGCGCTCGAAAAGGCCGGCTTCATGCTCGATTTCGGCGCCGACGATTCCGGCCTGTTCATGAAATACCTGCGCCGCGGCTCCGGCTACTACATCGATATCGGTGCCTCGCAACTCGTCATCGATGGCAAGATCAAGCTCGCCACGGGCCAGATCACCAGCATCACGCCGGATGGCATCGTCCTTGACGAAGAGCGCGAAATCGCCGCCGACGTGATCGTCTATGCCACCGGCTACCGTTCCATGAACGGATGGGTGGCGGACCTTGTCGACCAGGAGACGGCCGACCGCGTCGGCAAGGTCTGGGGGCTGGGCTCGGACACGCCAAAGGATCCCGGCCCCTGGGAGGGCGAACAGCGCAACATGTGGAAGCCCACCAACGTGGAAAATCTCTGGCTGCACGGCGGAAACCTGCACCAGTCGCGCCACTATTCGCAATTCCTCTCATTGCAGCTCAAGGCGCGCATGGAAGGCATCGCGACGCCGGTCTACGGGCTGCAGAAATCCTGGCACAAGGGCTGACAGGCCCGGAACGAAAGGAGCCGCCGGTCATCGTGCCGGCGGCTCGCGAAATCGAAATCGTCCGGCCGGCTCAGTGTTCGGTGCCGCCAACCGTCATCGCATCCATGCGCAGATGCGGCTGGCCCACGCCCACCGGCACGCCCTGTCCGGCCTTGCCGCACATGCCGATGCCGGTATCGAGCGCCGGATCGTTGCCGACCATGGAGATGCGCTTCATCGCCTCCGGGCCGTTGCCGATCAGCATGGCGCCCTTGACCGGATGGGTCACCTTGCCATTCTCGATCATGTAGGCTTCGGTGCAGCCGAACACGAACTTGCCCGACGTGATGTCGACCTGCCCGCCACCGAAGGAAACGGCGTAGAGCCCCCGGTCCACCGAAGCGATGATCTCCTCGGGCGTCCTGTCGCCGCCCGCCATGAACGTGTTGGTCATGCGCGGCATCGGCTGGTGGGCATAGCTCTCGCGGCGTCCGTTGCCTGTCGGCTTCATGCCCATCAGCCGCGCGTTCTGCCGGTCCTGCATGTATTCGACAAGAATGCCATCCTCGATCAGCACATTGCGGCCCGATGGCGTACCCTCGTCATCGATGGTCAGCGAACCGCGCCGCTCCGCGATCGTGCCGTCATCGATCACCGTCACGCCCCTCGCCGCCACCTGCTGGCCCATGAGGCCTGAAAAGGCGGATGTCTTCTTGCGGTTGAAATCGCCCTCGAGTCCGTGGCCGACGGCCTCGTGCAGCATGACGCCGGGCCAGCCATTGCCCAGCACCACGTCCAGCGTGCCCGCGGGCGCAGGGCGCGCCTCCAGGTTGACCAGCGCCTGGCGCAGGGCCTCGCTGGCCGCCGTCTGCCATGATTCCTCCGCCAGGAAATCGCCGAAGCCCTTGCGTCCGCCCATTCCGTGGCTGCCGCTTTCCTGCCGGTCGCCGTCGCCGACGACGACGGAAACATTGAGCCGCACCAGTGGCCGGATATCGCGCACCAGATGTCCGTCGGCGCGCAGGATTTCAACCTGCTGCCAGCTTGCCGCCAGCGAGGCCGTGACCTGACGGACACGCGGATCCCGCGCCCTCAGCCACGCGTCGATGGTTTCAAGCAGCCGCGCCTTTTCGCCGAAGGCGGGTGCCTCGATCGGGTTGAGATCGCCATAGAGTTTCACATTGGTGCCCGCAGGCGCCACATCGGCGGTGCCGGAATATCCCCTTGTCACCGCCGAAACCGCATCGGCAGCATGGGACAGGGCCTTGCCCGTCAGTTCCGAAGCATGCGCATAGCCTGTCGCTTCGCCGGCCACCGCGCGCAGGCCGAACCCCGTCTCGGTGTTGAAGTTGCCGGTCTTCAGCCGGCCGTTGTCGAAGACCAGCGCCTCGCCCTCGCGGTATTCGAGATAGAGTTCCCCGTCGTCGGCATGTGCGAGACTGTCGCACACCGCGCGTCTGACGGCGTTCTCGTCGATATCGAAACGGCTGATCAGGCTGTCGGTCATGAAGCGTCCTTTCCGGCGGGTCTGCAGCCCATATAGGAAAGGCGTCCGCCCCTGTCACGGGGCGCCTCAGGGCAGGGCGGCGAAACCTTCGGTGAATCCGGCCAGATCGACGGGAATCCCGATGCCTTCTTCAGGCGTCTGGAAAACGATGAACGTAGCCGATTCGCCGTCCTTCAGCGTCGTGATCAGCGGCTCTTCCAGGATGACCTCGGCATAGCAGCCGTCCTGGAAGCACTTGGCGAAATAGGCCTTGCCGATGTCCTTGCCATCCACATAGAGACCCAGCCCGTTGGGCAGCAGGACGCCCAGCGGCACCAGAACCCGCATGATCTCCGCCTTCTTGTCGGCTGTTCGCAGCACGATGACCGAAAGGCCGAGATCCGGGCGGTCCTCGGCCACCACGTTCTGGATAAGGGCGCATTGTTCCGTTGCCGCCCCCGGCGGCGTGTCGCAGATCATTTTCCAGGCGCCATGGGTGGAGCGGACGATTCCGGTTTGCTGGGCTTGCGCGGGCACGCCTGTGGCAAGCGCCATTGCAAGCGCCAACAGCATTGCGGCCGTCTTCGAGGACAAATGGAACAAGGCAAGGGCTCCGCTGCGAATCATGTTGGTCTACAATGCGACGGCGCGCGGCAATTGCAAACCCGCCTGTGGTCCGGCCGGCACCGCCCTTACTGCCCTTGACGCCGGAATTGGCCGGAAATGCGGCCATGGATATTCGACCTTGGACATAGGTCAAATGCCTTTGTTCTGCGACAAAATGCCAAAACCTGCCAAAACAAGGGCTTGTCGCGAGGTGCGACAAAATGCGCATGCCCTGGGCACCTGCCGCACGGGCTGCATTTCCTTGCGCGCGGAAGGGGAATATGATTTGACCTAGATCAAACCCGCCCGTATTTGCATGGGCCGCGCTTGAGCAAGAATGAACGGCCTTTCCGGCCGATGGGGAGACAGGAACGGTATGAAAAGGATTGCCGCCAGCTTTGCCGCCGCAACCGCCGCTTTGACCGCGACGGCTGCATTCGCAGACCAGCCAAGGCCCTGGCAGATGACCCTTCAGGATGCGGCCACGCCGATCATGCGGGAAGTCCGCTGGTTCGAGCAGTACACGCTGTGGTTCATCGTCCCGATCACGCTTCTCGTGCTGGTCTTGCTCATCTGGGTTTCGCTGAAATATCGCGCCAGTACGAATCCGAACCCGTCGCGCACCAGCCACAACACCCTCATCGAGGTGATCTGGACCGTCGGGCCGGTGGTCATCCTCCTTTTCATTGCCGTGCCGTCGTTCAGCCTCCTGACCGCCCAGTACACACCGCCGGAAGAGCCGGCGCTGACGGTCAAGGCGACCGGTTACCAGTGGTACTGGGGCTATGAATACCAGAACGATGATGGTGCGGTGACCTTCGATTCTGTCATGCTCAAGGAGGGTGACCGCGGCCAGTACGGCAAGGATGATGTGGCCGCCTATCCGCGCCTCCTCGCCGTGGACAACGACGTCGTCGTTCCGGTCAACACCACGGTCCGCCTGCTTGTCACGGCTGCCGACGTCATTCATTCCTTCGCCCTGCCGTCCTTCGGCGTGAAGGCGGATGCGGTTCCCGGCCGCGTCAACGAGACCTGGTTCAAGGCCGAGAAGGAAGGCATCTATTACGGCCAGTGTTCCGAGCTTTGCGGCAAGGATCACGCCTTCATGCCGATCGCCATTCGCGTGGTCAGCCAGGATCAGTACAATTCATGGATTGCAGCGGCGGCCGACGACCTGGCCGGCGCCAATCGCGCCCTGATGGCATCACTGTCCGGTGCTACCAGGCTCGCCGATGCCGGCGCGGCAAAGGCCGCCGAGTAAGTATTTTAAGGAACGGAGTGGGAGACATGGCTGAATCTGCAGCGCACGACGCCCATCACGACCACAAGCCGACAGGCTGGGTCCGGTGGGTCTATTCTACCAATCACAAGGATATCGGGACGCTCTATCTGATCTTCGCGATCATTGCCGGTATCGTTGGCGGGCTTCTGTCCGTCGGCATGCGCATCGAGCTGCAGGAACCGGGCATCCAGTTCTTCGACGGCCTCGCGTCGATGGTCTACGGCACCCCGGAAGCAGCCGCGCTCGACGCCGGCAAGCAGATGTACAATGTCTTCACGACGGCGCACGGCCTCATCATGATCTTCTTCATGGTCATGCCCGCGCTGATCGGCGGTTTCGCCAACTGGATGGTGCCGATCATGATCGGTGCGCCGGACATGGCATTCCCGCGCATGAACAACATTTCCTTCTGGCTCGTGCCGCCGGCCTTCATCCTGCTGGTCCTTTCCATGTTCGTCCCCGGCCCTGCCGGCGGCTATGGCGTGGGTGGCGGCTGGACGATCTATCCGCCGCTCTCGACATCCGGAACGCCCGGACCATCCGTTGACATGGCGATCCTCGCCCTGCACATCGCCGGCGCGTCCTCCATCCTGGGCGCCATCAACTTCATCACCACGATCTTCAACATGCGTGCGCCGGGCATGACGCTGCACAAGATGCCGCTCTTTGCCTGGTCGGTGCTGATCACGGCCTTCCTGCTGCTGCTCTCGCTGCCCGTGCTCGCCGGCGGCATCACCATGCTGCTGACGGACCGCAATTTCGGCACGGCCTTCTTCGCGCCGGAAGGTGGCGGTGATCCGATCCTGTTCCAGCACCTGTTCTGGTTCTTCGGTCACCCGGAAGTCTACATCCTGATCCTGCCGGCCTTCGGCATCATCAGCCACATCGTGTCGACCTTCTCGCGCAAGCCGGTGTTCGGCTATCTCGGCATGGCCTATGCCATGGTCGCCATCGGCGTTGTCGGCTTCATCGTGTGGGCGCACCACATGTACACGACCGGCATCTCGCTCGATGCGCAGCGCTACTTCGTGTTCGCCACCATGGTGATCGCGGTGCCGACAGGCGTGAAGATCTTCTCGTGGATCGCCACCATGTGGGGCGGGTCGATTTCCTTCCGCACGCCCATGCTCTGGGCCATCGGCTTCATCTTCCTGTTCACAGTCGGCGGCGTTACCGGCGTCCAGCTGGCCAATGCCGGTCTCGACCGGGTCGTGCACGACACCTACTACGTGGTGGCGCACTTCCACTACGTGCTGTCGCTCGGTGCCGTCTTCGCCATTTTCGCGGCCTGGTACTACTGGTTCCCGAAGATGACCGGCTACATGTACAATTCGACCGTGGCGCGCGCCCACTTCTGGGTCACCTTCATCGGGGTGAACCTGGTGTTCTTCCCGCAGCACTTCCTGGGTCTGGCGGGCATGCCGCGCCGCTACATCGACTATCCGGATGCTTTCGCGGGCTGGAATTTCGTCTCGTCAATCGGCTCCTACATCTCCGCATTCGCCGTGCTGATCTTCCTCTACGGCGTCTGGGAAGCCTTCTCGCGCAAGCGTGAGGCCGGTGCCAATCCGTGGGGCGAGGGTGCGACGACGCTGGAATGGCAGTTGCCGTCGCCGCCGCCGTTCCACCAGTGGGAACAGCTTCCGCGCGTCAAGTGAAGCATTTGACGTCCTTTTGAAGATCCGGCCTGTCGCCGCCATGTGCGGCGGCAGGCCCGAAAACAAGAAACACAACGGCGCAAGGCCGGCTTCGTCAGGCAGGTTGGGAAACGTATGGCACTTATCGAGGAAACAGCAGGCAGGGATGCCGACCGCATGTCGGAAGCCACGGCAGGCGATTTCATCGAATTGCTCAAACCGCGCGTGATGTCGCTCGTCGTGTTCACCGCAGTGGTCGGTCTCGTTGCCGCGCCGGGATCGGTCAATCCCTTCATCGCCGTTGTCGCCATCCTGTGCATTGCCGTCGGTGCCGGCGCGTCCGGCGCGCTGAACATGTGGTACGACGCCGACATCGATGCGATCATGAGCCGTACCGCCAGGCGGCCGGTCCCGTCAGGTCGGGTGCTGCCACGCGAGGCGCTGAGCTTCGGCCTGATTCTCTCATTCCTTTCCGTTCTCACCCTCGGCGTGCTGGTCAACTGGCTTTCTGCCGCAATCCTCGCCTTTACCATCTTCTTCTATGCTGTCGTCTACACGATGTGGCTGAAGCGCTCGACGCCGCAAAACATCGTCATTGGCGGTGCCGCCGGTGCCTTCCCGCCCATGCTTGGCTGGGCTGCCGCCACCGGTGAGGTCGGCATCGAGAGTGTTGTCCTTTTCGCGATCATCTTCCTCTGGACGCCGCCGCATTTCTGGGCGCTCGCCCTGTTCAAGTGCAAGGACTATGGCGCGGCCGGGATCCCGATGCTGCCCAACGTCTGCGGCGAGAAAACCACCCGGACGCAGATCCTTCTCTACAGTCTCGTCCTCGCGCCGGTTGGCGTGACGCCCTGGCTGCTCGGCTTTGCCAGCATGGGCTATGGCATTTTTGCCGCCGCGATGGGGGCCGTGTTCATCTGGTATGCCTGGGGTGTTTTTCGCATGGCCGATGGCGACGAACGCATGGTTCCGGCCAAGAAGCTGTTCGGCTTTTCCATCCTGTACCTTTTCGCGCTGTTCGCCGCCATCCTTGTGGATGTGATGGCCCGCGACACGCTCGGCGTCTGGGTCGGAGGCATGGCATGAGTGATGACCGTGTCGAACTGACGGAAAAGCAGAAGAAGGCGCGCCGTAGCCGCTCGCTCGCGATTGCTTTCGCCCTGGCTGCGCTCGTTGTCATTTTCTACGTGGTGACCTTCATCAAGGGCGCCGCCATTCTTGACAGGCCGATGTGAGGGAGGACATGGAACAGGACAGCAAGAGCAAGCGGGCGAATGCAAAGGTCGCCATGTTCGGGGCCGGTTTGGCATTGTCCATGGTCGGCGCGGCTTATGCCGCGGTTCCGCTATACCAGTTGTTCTGCCAGGTCACCGGCTACGGCGGCACGACGCAGCGGGTGGACTCCTATTCCGACCGGATTCTCGACCGTGACATCACCGTGCGCTTCGACGCCAATACCTCCGGTATTCCGTGGGAGTTCAGCCCGAAACAGCGTTCGGTGACTTTGAAGATCGGTGAAACGACCCAAATCAGCTATCTGGCGCACAACCGTACCGACCGCACCGTCACCGGCTCGGCCACGTTCAACGTTTCGCCCTCGCTTGCCGGCGCCTATTTCAACAAGGTGGAATGCTTCTGCTTTACCGAGACGACGCTGAAGCCGGGCGAATCGCTTGACATGCCGGTCGTGTTCTATGTCGACCCCGACATTGTCGAGCAGCCGGAACTCAAGGACATCAAGACCATCACGCTTTCCTACACCTTCTTCCCGGTCGATGATGAGGGGACTCCGGTGGCATCTGCCCCGGTGGACGACGCGACCAAAACCAACAGTATTGAAGAATAAGCAACCGCGGGGATCGACATGGCGGACCAACACGCAAAGCATCACGACTACCACATCATCGACCCGAGCCCGTGGCCGGCCCTGGCGTCGCTTGGCGCCTTCGTCACCGCGCTTGGCGCCATTGCCTGGATGCGTGCGCTCAACAATTCCGAGTTCTCGCTCTTGGGCCTGACCCTGTCGAACCTGAACTGGGGTCTCTTTGCCGTCGGAATGCTGATCATCCTCTACGTGATGTATGCGTGGTGGTCGGATACGATCAAGGAAGCGCATGAGGGCCATCACACCCGCGTCGTTTCGCTTCATTTGCGCTACGGAATGATCATGTTCATCGCCTCGGAGGTGATGTTCTTCGTCGCCTGGTTCTGGGCCTTCTTCGATGCCAGCCTTTATCCGAACGAAGTGCATCAGGTCCTGCGTGCCGAATATACCGGGGGCCAGTGGCCGCCCGCCGGCATCGAGGTTCTCGATCCGCTGCACCTGCCGCTCTACAACACCATCATCCTGCTGCTTTCCGGTACCACGGTGACCTGGGCACACCATGCCCTGCTGCACGATGACCGCAAGGGCCTTGTGTGGGGTCTGGTCATGACGGTTGCCCTGGGTATGCTGTTCTCCTTCGTCCAGGCCTACGAGTATTCAGTTGCCCCGTTCGCCTTCAAGAACTCCATTTATGGCGCGACCTTCTTCATGGCCACCGGCTTCCACGGTTTCCACGTGCTGGTCGGCACGATCTTCCTGCTGGTCTGTCTCATCCGGGCCATGCGCGGCGATTTCACGCCCAAGCAGCATTTCGGCTTCGAGGCCGCGGCCTGGTACTGGCATTTCGTGGACGTGGTCTGGCTCTTCCTCTTCTTCTGCATCTATGTGTGGGCTTCCTGGGGCGCGCCGATCGCGCATCACTGATCCGTGCAGGCGCGGCTTGCCGCGCTTCCACCTGTCGCATGGGTTTCAAGGGGCGGTCATGGCATTCATGGCCGCCCCCGTGTTTTTCAATTGTAGAGGAGTCGCCATGACTGAAGATCAGGCTCATTATCCGCCTGTCGAACCCATTCAGGCGGGCATCAAGGGGCGCTGCCCGCGTTGTGGCGAGGGAAAGCTGTTCGCGGGTTACCTGAAGGTCAAGGACCGCTGCGGCGTTTGCGGGCTGGATTATTCCTTTGCGGACGCGGGCGACGGGCCTGCCATTTTCGTCATGCTGATCGTCGGATTTGTCGTCGTCGGTCTGGCACTCTGGATGGAGGTCAACTACGCGCCGCCGATCTGGCTGCACATGGTTCTGTGGATACCGCTCACATTGGTCCTGTGCCTCACGGCGCTCAAGCTCATCAAGGGTGTCCTGATCACGTTGCAATATGCCAACAAGGCCGCCGAGGGAAAGATCGAGGAACGCCCGTGACACAGAACCTGCCGGACAGACGAGGCCGCTTTGCCCGGCGCGGTTTCTGGCTGCTCACGGCGCTGGTTCTGGCCGTGCTGGCAATCCTGATTGCGCTCGGCAACTGGCAGGTCCGCCGTCTCGCCTGGAAGGAAGGGTTGATCGACACCATTGCAGCGCGCATGGCATCGCCGCCTTTGCCGCTCGCCGATGTGGAGGCGCGTTTCGCCGACACGCGGGACGTGGATTACCTGCCGGCCATGGCGACAGGAACATTCGAGCATCGGCGCGAGCAGCATTTCTTCGCCACCCATCAAGGCGCATCGGGTTTCTATGTCTACACGCCGTTGCGCCTTGCCGACGGGCGCGCCCTGTTCGTCAATCGCGGCTTCGTGCCCTATGACCGCAAGGATGCAGGCACCCGCCAGGAGGGCCAGACCGCCGGTATGGTGACGGTTACGGGACTGGCGCGCGATCCGCTGGAAGGCAAGCCGGGTGGCGTCTATGAAAACGATGTCGCGCAGAACATCTTCTATTGGAAGGATCTCGAAGCGATGACCCGCAATGCGGGTCTCGATCCGGCTGCCGTTCTCCCCTTCTTCCTGGATGCCGACGAGACGCCCAATCCCGGCGGAATGCCCATTGGCGGTGTCACCATTGTCAATCTGCCAAACAGCCACCTGCAATACGCCATCACGTGGTATGGCCTTGCCGTTGCGCTGGCCGGCGTCTGGATCGTCTTTGTCCTGCGCCGCCGCCCTTGACAGGCATGGCGCGGACAGCCACTTGGAACTCATGCCCGCAACCGGTGAAGCCATGCCCGCCAAGAGCCCATTGACCCTGAGACTGTGCGAACCGCGCGGATTTTGTGCCGGGGTCGACCGCGCGATCCAGATCGTTGTTCTGGCGCTGAAGAAATACGGCGCGCCGGTCTATGTCCGTCATGAGATCGTGCATAACAAGTTCGTGGTGGAAGGCCTGCGGTCCCGGGGCGCGGTATTCATCGAGGAACTGGACGAGATTCCGCCTGACCATCGGGATGCGCCGGTGGTCTTCTCTGCCCATGGCGTGCCGAAATCTGTGCCCGCCCATGCCGAAGCGTTGAACCTGCTCTATCTGGATGCGACTTGCCCCCTGGTCTCCAAGGTTCACAAGCAGGCCATGCGCCACCAGCGGCTCGGCCGCCACGTGCTGCTGATCGGCCATGCCGGCCACCCGGAAGTCATCGGCACCATGGGCCAGTTGCCCGAGGGCGCGGTTTCCCTGATCGAGACAGTGGCCGATGCCCGGCAATTCTCGCCGCCAGAAGGCGCGGCGCTGGGCTATGTCACGCAGACCACGCTTTCGGTGGACGACACGGCCGGCATCGTCGCCGCACTCGAAGACACGTTTCCCGATATCCAGGCGCCGGCGGCCGAAAGCATCTGCTATGCCACGACCAACCGCCAGGAGGCGGTCAAGCAGGCCGCGCCGGGCTGCGATCTCTTTCTCGTGGTGGGCGCGCCGAACTCGTCCAATTCCCGCCGCCTCGTTGAAGTGGCCGAACGGGCAGGGGCTGCGCGCGCCATGCTCGTGCAGCGGGCCGCCGAAATTGACTGGTTGGTGCTTGGAGGGATTGGCACGGTGGGCATTTCCGCCGGCGCCTCCGCGCCAGAGATCATCGTGGACGAGATCATTGCCGCCTTTCGGGAGCGCTTCGATGTCACGCTGGACATCGCCTTGACCGTCAAGGAAACCGAGACTTTCCCTGTCATGCGCACGCTGCGCGACGTGGAACTGACCGCCGCCGACATGGCCTTTGTGAACGGGGACCGGTAATGGCCGTCTATACCGACATATCCGAGGACGAACTGTCCGCATTCCTTGGCGCCTATCCTGTTGGCGGCCTCCTGTCCTACAAGGGCATCGCGGAAGGCGTGGAAAACTCCAACTATCTCCTGCACACGACAGCCGGCCATTTCATCCTGACGCTCTACGAGAAGCGGGTGAACCCGGACGATCTGCCGTTTTTTGTCGGCCTGATGGAACACCTGGCCCAAGGCGGTGTGACGTGCCCGCAGCCGGTCAAGCGCGCCGATGGCGGCGCGATCGGCAGGCTTGCCGGCCGGCCCGCCGCGATCGTCACCTTTCTGGAAGGCATGTGGCCGCGCCGGCCCAATGCCGGCCATTGCCGCGCCGTGGGTGCCGCGCTGGCGCGCATGCATCTTGCGGGTCGGGACTTCGCGCTGACGCGGCACAACGCCCTGGGCGTGGATGGCTGGCGGCCGCTGTTCGACATGGCCGCCGCCCGCGCCGACGAGGTCGAGCCCGGCCTGCATGCCGAGATTTCCGGCGAACTGGACATCCTGGAAGCCACATGGCCGAAAGAACTGCCCGCCGGTGTCATTCATGCCGACCTGTTTCCAGACAATGTCTTCTTTCTTGGTGCCGAATTGTCGGGCCTGATCGACTTCTATTTCGCTTGCAACGACCTGCTGGCCTATGACGTGGCCGTCTGCCTGAACGCCTGGTGCTTCGAACGCGACTTTTCCTTCAACATCACGAAGGGGCAGGCGCTGCTCGCCGGCTACCAGACAGTGCGGGCGCTCACACCGGCCGAGCGGGATGCCTTGCCATTGCTCGCCCGCGGCGCCGCCTTGCGCTTCCTGCTCACCCGGCTCTATGACTGGCTGAACACGCCCGAAGGCGCCGTGGTGACCAAGAAGGATCCCAGGGAATATCTCCGCCGGTTGCGTTTTCATGCGCAGGTGAGGGATGCGGCCGAATACGGGCTGGAACCGGCATGAAGCAGGTCGAGATTTTCACCGATGGCGCCTGTTCCGGCAATCCCGGTCCCGGCGGCTGGGGCGCGTTGCTGCGCTTCAACGGTCATGTCAGGGAACTCAATGGCGGCGAAGCCGAAACCACCAACAACCGCATGGAACTGCTGGTTGCCATCGAGGCGCTGGGAGCGCTGAAGGAACCCTGCAAGGTCGATCTCTACACCGATAGCGTCTATGTTCGCGACGGGATCAAGGGCTGGATTCACGGCTGGAAGAAGAACGGCTGGAAAACGGCTGCGAAGAAGCCGGTGAAAAACGCGGAACTGTGGCAGGCGCTCGATGCGGCGCGCGGCCGCCATGATGTGACCTGGCACTGGATCAAGGGGCATGCCGGCCATCCCGAAAACGAACGCGCCGATGAACTCGCGCGGGAAGGCATGGAGCCGTTCAAGCGAAAAAGGCCGGGCGCGAGGCGGGAGCGGAGCAATGGCGAAACGGCCTGACGACACGTTTGCCCGGTACGCGGCCTATGCGCTCCTCGGCGCGATCTTGGGTGGAGCCACGGTATGGTTCGTCGCCGATGATTTTTCGCTGGCCACGCTCGGCTCCGGCCTTGCCGGTGGCGCCATTGCCGGCCTGCTGGCCGGCTTGATTCGCGCCCGCGCCGGAATGGATCGGGATTAGGCAAGCAATCCCAGGAAAAGTGGACGCCGGTTTTCCGTCCGGGATTGCGCCGGAGAAGTGAAATCCCAGGAAAAGTGGACGCCGGTTTTCCGTCCGGGATTGCGCCGGAGAAGTGAAATCCCAGGAAAAGTGGACGCCGGTTTTCCGTCCGGGATTGCGCCGGAGAATTGAAATCCCAGGAAAAGTGGACGCCGGTTTTCCGTCCGGGATTGCGCCGGAGAAGTGAAATCCCAGGAAAAGTGGACGCCGGTTTTCCGTCCGGGATTGCGCCGGAGAATTGAAATCCCAGGAAAAGTGGACGCCGGTTTTCCGTCCGGGATTGCGCCGTCAACGGCCCACACGTGAATGCGCGGGCCGTTGCCGGCGATATGGCCTGCCGGACGCTTCAGAGCTGGGCCAGGATTCCCTCGGCGCTGGAGGCTTCCGCCTTGCCGGGCGAATCCTCGATGTTGAGGGCGGTCACGGTGCCGTCCTTGACGATCATGGAGAAGCGCTTGCAACGTACACCAAGGCCGGCCGCGCCGAGATCGATGTCGAGTCCGGTCGCCCTGGCGAATGCTCCGCTGCCATCGGCCAGGTAAAGGATCTTGTCCTTGCCGCCCGTGGCCTCTTGCCAGGCCTTCATCACGAAGACGTCGTTCACTGCCACGACCGCTATCGTGTCGACGCCCTTGGCCTTGATCGCGTCGTGGTGTTCGATGAAACCGGGGAGGTGGTTCATCGAGCAGGTGGGCGTGAACGCGCCCGGAACGCCGAACAGCACGACGGTCTTGCCCGCAAAGACATCATCGGTGCTCAACTGGGCCGGACCATCGCCGGTGGACACGGTGAACTTGGCATCGGGCAGTTTTTCGCCGACCGAAATCGTCATGAAGGACCCTCCTTGCTGGAAAACAGCCACCGGGCTGGCGGCAATGCATGAGATGTAGGCCGCCCGGCTGGCCAGTAAAGACGCCGGTGAGATTATTGCGCCTCGAAACGTCCGCTGACCGCTCCCGCCGTGTCGACCAGCGTGTAGTCCACGACGGCGGTCCCGGCATCTTTCGGCGCCGAGAGCACGCCGGCGCGAAACACGACATTGCCATCGCTGGTGGTGATGCGCTCGGGAACATCCAGCATCAAGCCTTTGGAGGGTGCGAGAAACAGGTCGGCCTCGCCACCGTCCCCCTCGACGGAGGCATCAATGACCAGTGCGCCGTCGTCCAGGCGGGCATCGGTGACGGAGAAGCCGTCACGCGCGGGACGGGGCAGGGCTGCGAAAGCCTCGGCAACCGCCGGTTCGCTGACCGGCCGGGACGGATTCGTCTCCAACATGAAGGACATCTCGACGGGGATGCAGATATCCTCGCAAATACCCAGAAACGCGGTGCTTTTCAGCGTTACCGGAACGCCAGGATCAAGCGGACGGAACTCCAGCGCAATCGCCATGGACGATCCGTAGCCCGCCCAGGTCGACCATTCGTCGCTAAACCGGCGCGGCGCGGGGAAATGCAGGGTCACATCTGCCGCGTTGGCACTGCCATCGAGCGAGAGCCGCGGCGGCACACCGGCATCGCCCGGCTCCCGCCAATAGGTCTTCCACCCCGGTTCCAGCATGATTTCGAGCGCGCCGCGCAGCATGCCGCCGGCATCGGGGCGGTCCTCGACCACGAGGCGAAGCTGCGCGCCCTCGGTCTCCTGCCAGCCGGTCGAAGCCGCCTGCGCCGGGCCGGCACCTGGCATTGTGGCGCAAAGAAGAATGGCCATGGCAAGTGTGGAACGGATCATGTCTGCGTCGCTCTTGCTTTTCGTTTCAGGAACTTGATGCCCGCCTGCGCGGTTCCACGCAAGAGCCGCGCGATGACGTTTCGATGAGCGTGCCGTGAGCCTGGCGCGGGGCCGGCATGAAAATGCGTCGGCCTTTGAGGGCAGGGGGCTTTTCAGAGCAGCCATTTTGGCGCTACGATTTTGGCGAATGGAGACGAGAGATGAGCGGAAACTGGCTTGACGGACAATTCCTGATCGCCATGCCGAACATGGCAGACACGCGGTTCGAGAAAACGGTGATCTACATGTGCGCCCATTCGGCCGATGGCGCCATGGGTCTGGTGATCAACAAGCGCCAGGACATGGTCTTTCCCGATCTTCTGGTCCAGCTTGGCATCATCGGCGAGGCGGAAACGATCCGCATGCCGCAAGCGGCCCGCGAGATGATCGTGCGCGATGGCGGGCCGGTGGAGCGAAGCCGCGGCTTCGTGCTGCATACCGGTGACTATGCCGCTGATTCGTCCATGGAGATTGGCATCGGCCTTTGCCTGACAGCCACTGTCGATGTGTTGCGGGCCATTTCCCGCGGCTATGGCCCCGAGCAGGCGATCATGGCGCTTGGCTATGCCGGATGGGCACCGGGACAACTGGAGCAGGAAATCAGCACCAACGGCTGGCTGACCTGCCCGGCGTCGCCGAATCTCGTGTTCGAATCGGACATCGACAAGCTCTATGACCTGGCCCTCGACAGCCTCGGCATCGATCCGGCCTTCCTGAGCATGGATGCCGGGCACGCCTAGGACATTTCCGAACGGGACGGCAGGTTTCCGGTCTGGCTGCAAGTGCCCGGGAAGCCAGCCTTTCCGCCAACCTTGTCCGGCGGGGCCTTGCCCCGGGCTCAGGCCGCGACGAGCGGGTTTTGTTCCTTGATCGCCTGCAGGGCTGCCTGGGGCTCCATGGGCTCTCCGAACAGGAAGCTCTGGACGAAGTCGCAACCCGCATCGGCAAGGTCTTGCGCCACCTGTGTCTCTGCAACGCCCTCGGCCACGACCTTGAGGCCGAGATCGCGCGCCATGTTGACGATGGAGCGCAGAAGCACGATGCGCTGCGGTGAATCCGTTTCCAGGAAACTGCGGTCGATCTTCAGCGTGTCGAAGGGGAAACGTGTCAGATAGGAGAGCGACGAGAAACCGGTTCCGAAATCGTCGAGCGACAGCCCGATTCCCGTTTCCCGCAATCGCCTGAGCACGGACGCTGCCTGTTCAGGGTTGCTCATGACAAGCGATTCGGTCAGTTCGAGGCGGAAATTGTCGGGTGGCAGGCTGGTCCGCGACAGCACCGAGCGCACATCGGCCACCAGGTCCTGCCGCATGAGCTGGCGGCTGGACAGGTTGACCGAAACGAAAAGGTCGTCCTTGGCGGTTTCGCCCAGCCAGGCTTTCAGGTCGCTTGCCGCCGACTGCATGGCAAACAGGCCGATGGGAACGATCAGGCCGGTCGTCTCGGCGATGGGGATGAAGTCGGCCGGCGGGATCGTGCCGCGGCGGGGATGCTCCCAGCGCACGAGCGCCTCGAAACCGGCAATGCTGCCATCCTTCAAGCTGACGATCGGTTGATAGGCCAGCGCAAGTTCCCGCCTCTCGATGGCGCGGCGAAGATCGGCCTCCAGTGCCAGCTTGTCTGTGCCGATGGTGCGGAAAGCCGGCCGAAACGGCTCGATGCGGTCGCCGCCGAAACGCTTTGCCTGGTGCAGCGCCAGTTCGGCATCCTTGACGAGTTCCTCCGCCGTGCCCTGTGTGCCGTTCCAGGTCACGAGCCCCATCGAGGCCGTCAGCACGATTTCGCGCTTGGCAAAGGTGATGGGCGCGCTGATCGCCTTGCGTACGGCATCGGCGAAGGCGGCAATGCGGGCCGGATCCTGTTCGGATAGAAGGGCGAGCGCGAACTGGTCGCCGGAAAAGCGCGACAGCGTGTCCTTGGGCTTGAGCAGGCGCGAAAGCCGCCGGGCCAGCGTGAGCAGGATCGTGTCGCCGGCAGAAATGCCAAGGCTTTCATTGACCTGCTTGAACCGGTCCACGTCGATCACGAAGATCGTCGGCTTCACCTTTTCCTCGGTCTGGGCAATGGCGATGATGCCTTCCAGACGGCTCATGAAAAGCTCGCGGGTCGGCAGGCCGGTCAGGTTGTCATGCACGGCGTCGTGCAGCAGCCGCTCCTCCGCCTTCTTCTGCTCGGTCACGTCCGCCAGGGTGCCGACGCAGCGGATCACCTCGCCATCCGAACCGATCACCGGGCGCGCCCGCAGCACGAAATACTGGTAATGGCCATCGGCTCCGCGCAGCCGGAATGCCTGATGGATGCGTCCGCGCCTGTGCTCCAGCACCATGTCGAGCGTGGTGCGGAAATGGTCGCGGTCGTCCGGATGCAGCACCGGAAGCCAGTCGCGGGCCGGTCCGCGCAGGGCGTTGGAAGGCAGGCCGAGCGGCTTGCCGACATCGGGCCGGGTTACCACGCGGTCGCGCGTCACGTCCCAGTCGAACACCATGTAGCCGGAGCCGGAGATGGCCAGCGCCTGCCGCTCCATGTCGGAAAACAGGCCCTGGTGCAGGGCGCCGCCGGCAAAGGCGTGCTGCATCACCGTGAAACCGATCAGCAGGACGATCAGGATCAGCCCGCCGCCGAGCGCCGGCTGGATGATGTCGTTGTCGATCAGGCCGGTCACGGTCATCCATCCGCCCACCAGCCAGGCCAGCGTCAGCAGCCAGCTTGGAATGAGCATGACGGCCCGGTCATAGGCCTGGAAGGACAGGTAGATGATGAGGCCCAGGCCGACCGCGGCCGTCAGCGCGAAGGAGAAGCGCGAGATCCCCGCCGCCACCGGCGGATCGAACACGGCCACGCCGGCCAGGCCCAGCAGCAGCAGCACCCACAGCACTGCCCCATAGGCGAAATGCATGTGCCAGCGGTTGAGATTGAGATAACTGAACAGGAACAGCACGAGCGTCAGTGCCAGCGCCACTTCCGATCCCGCCCGCCAGACCTGTTCGCTGCCCGGCGAGATCTCGATCACCCGGTTCAGGAAGCCGAAATCGATGGACACATAGGCCAGCACCGCCCAGGCCAGCGCCGCCGTGGCCGGAAACAGGGTCGTGCCCTTGACCACGAAGAGAATGGTCAGGAACAGCGCAAGAAGACCCGCGATGCCGATGACGATGCCGCGGAAAAGCGTGTAGGAATTGACCGTGTCCTTGTAGGCCTCCGGCTCCCACAGATAGACCTGCGGCAGGCGTGCGGAGGCCAGTTCCGCGACGAAGGTCACCACCGCGCCCGGATTGATGGTGACGCGGAAGATGTCGGCATCGGGCGCATCCTCGCGATCCAGCGCGAAACCCTCCGAGGGCGTGATGTTGACGATGCGCCGAGACCCGAGATCCGGCCAGAACAGCCCGGATCCGGGCAGCCGGTAATGGGGGGCCACGATGATCCGGTCGAGCTGCTGGTCTGTCGGGTTGGCGATGGCGAAGACGGCCCAGTCATTGCTGGTTTCCGGCTCCAGCGCCTCGACCTCGATACGCCGGACGATGCCGTCGGCGCCGGGCGCCGTGGATGTCTGGAAATTCGCCCCGCGCCCGCGATAGATGTCGACGGCGCGTGACAGATCCAGCGCCACGTCGTCGCGGCTGATCTTGATGGCCTCGAAGGCGTTGGCGCCCGGCATTTGCAGTGTCAGCACGATGGCGAACGCCAGCAGAATTTGCACGAAGATGGCTTTTGCCCCAGTCACCCGTTTCATGCCCCGTTGGTTTTCGCGCCGTCGCCGATGCGCGCGTAGAGAAAATGGTCCCGCCATTGGCCGGCGATCTTCAGATAGGATCGAAGCAGTCCTTCGCGCTGAAATCCGGCTTTTTCAAGCACACCGATCGATCGTTTGTTGTCCGGGATACAGGCCGCCTCCAGCCGGTGCAAGCCGAGAGGGCCGAAAGCATGGGGAAGGAGTGCATTCAGGGCATCGAGCATGAGGCCTTGCCCGGCATGCCGCGCGCCCATCCAGTAGCCGATCTGGCCGGATTGCGAAACGCCCCGGCGGATATGGCCGATATTGATACCGCCGGCCAGCTCGTTGCCGCCATCGATGAAGATGAAGAAGGGCAGCCCCGTGCCCTGCGCCACATCTGCCCGGTACCGGCGCATGCGGTCCTTCCAGGCATGTCTTGCCAGGTCGTCCGGGGGCCATTCGGGCTCCCATGGCGCCAGGAAAGTGCGGCTTTCGGCGCGTAGCGCGGCCCAGGGGCCATGATCGGAATAGGCCGGCGGCCGCAACAGGACACGCCCATGAACCAGAACCGGGCCGGAGAGCCGCAATCCGGGCAGCGAGAGCATGGCTCCCGCGATCAGACGGCCAGGCGCCGCGGTTCGCTGACACCGGAACCGAGCGCGTGGGCGACCGCCTCGTAGTGCGGCAGCGTGTCGATCGGGCCGATGGCGGCGACCGTGGGCTGGATGCCGCCGAACAGGCGCTGTGCGAGATCCGTCAGGCGTTCGACCGTTATCTTGGACAGACGGTCCATCAACTCGTCGCTGTCGATTGGGCGGCCGAACAGCAGCATCTGGCGGGCGATCTGGCTGGCGCGGCTCGTTGCGCTCTCCCGGCTCATCGCCAGCGCGGCCCGGTATTGCGCCCGCGCCCGGTCCACTTCGTCCTGCCCGATGTTCTCGCCCGCCTTGCGCAATTCGCTCAGCAGCACCGGCACGAGTTCGGCTATGTCCTCGGCGCCCGTTGCGGCATGAACCCCGAACACGCCGGTATCGGAAAAGCCCCAGTGGAAGGCATAGACCGAATAGCAAAGCCCGCGGTTCTCGCGCACTTCCTGGAACAGCCGCGACGACATGCCGCCGCCCAGGATGGAGGACAGGATCTGCGATGCGTAGAAGTCGCGCACATGATAGGCGCGCCCCTCGAAGCCGAGCAGGATCTGCGCGTCCATGAGTTGACGGCTTTCGCGGTAGTCGCCGCCGACATAATGGGCATAGGGCGGGAAGGGGGCGGCGGCCTTGGCGCGGAAATGGCCGAATTTCTTCTCCGCCTCGCGAACGAATTTCTCGTGGTCGAGCCCGCCGGCGGCCACGAGGATCATGCGGTCCGCGCCATATTGGCGTTCCATGTAATGGCGCAGCCGGTCGGAGGTGAAGCTCTTCACCGTTTCCGGCGTGCCGAGGATTGACCGGCCGATGGTCTGGTGCCGGAAGGCGGTCTCGGTGAACCGGTCGAACACGATGTCGTCCGGTGTGTCGTGCGCCGCGCCGATTTCCTGCAGGATGACATGTTGCTCGCGTTCCAGTTCCAGCGGGTCGAAACGCGAATCCGTCAGGATGTCGGCCAGGATGTCGATGGCCAGCGGCACGTCATCCTTCAGCACCCGTGCGTAGAATGAGGTGGTTTCCACGCTGGTCGCCGCGTTGATCTCGCCGCCCACATCCTCGATGTCGGTGGCGATCTGGCGGGCCGAGCGGCTGCCGGTCCCCTTGAAGGCCATGTGCTCCAGCAGATGGGCAATCCCGTGCTCGTCGTCGCGTTCGTTGCGCGAGCCGGACTTGATCCACACACCCAGCGTGACGCTTTCCAGATGCGGCATGGTTTCGGTGGCAACCACGAGGCCGTTCGACAGACGGCTGACTTCCACGCCCATGAAGAACCTTTCTCCCCAGGCCATTCCCAGCGGCCATGCGCCGCGAATGCCCTATCCGTTTTTCTACGCCAGTCCGTGCCGCGAAAGCGCCGGTGCTGGCTCAGTTCGCCGCCCTGGTATGGCGGCTAACATGATCTTCCAACATTTTTTGGTCCGATGGAAGGACGGTGAACGCCTCTTTTCGTTCCATCAGGTCCGACAGCCACGCCGGAAGCGCCGGCATCACGCCGCTGGCCGCTTCCACGGCAGCGGGAAACTTCGCCGGATGGGCAGTGGCCAGCACCACCATCGGCACGGCAGGATCGCGGTGTTCGCGTGCCACCTTCATGCCTGCCGCCGAATGCGGGTCGAGCAGGTAGCCCGAATTTTCCAGCACATGGGCGATCGTCGCTGCGGTTTCGCTTTCGCCGGAACGTCCGGCGGAAAACTCCGCGCGAATGGCGCGAAGCGTGTCCGGCGCGATCTCGAAGGCGCCGGATTGCTTCAGCCCGTCCATGGCCGCGCGCACGGCTCCGGCATCCCGTCCCCCCGCCTCGAACAGAAGGCGCTCGAAATTCGACGAGATCTGGATGTCCATCGAAGGCGATGTTGTGGCCTGCACCCCGCGCATCTCGTAGCGACCGCTGTCCAGCGCGCGCGCAAGGATGTCGTTGTCATTGGTGGCGATGATGAGGCGCCCCACCGGCAGGCCCATGCGCTTGGCGCAATAACCGGCGAAAATGTCGCCGAAATTGCCCGTCGGAACGGTGAAGCTGACCGGTCTGTCGGGTGCGCCCAGCGAAAGGGCGGATGAGAAATAGTAGACGATCTGGGCCATGATGCGCGCCCAGTTGATGGAATTGACGCCCGAAAGCTGCATCGAATCGCGGAAGGCATGATGGTTGAACATCGCCTTCACCTGGTTCTGGCAATCGTCGAAATTGCCCTGGATGGCCAGCGCATGGACGTTCGACGCCGCCGACGTGGTCATCTGGCGCTGCTGCACGGGCGAGACGCGCCCCTCGGGAAACAGGATGAAGATGTCGGTGCGCTCGCGCCCGGCAAAGGCGTCGATGGCAGCGCCGCCGGTGTCGCCCGACGTGGCGCCGACGATGGTCGCCCTTTCGCCGCGCGCGGCGAGCACATGGTCCATCAGCCGCGCAAGCAATTGCATCGCGACATCCTTGAAGGCCAGCGTCGGACCGTGGAAGAGCTCGAGCACGAATTCGTTGCCGCCCGTCTGCACGATCGGGCAGACCGCATCGTGACGGAAGGTCGCATAGGCTTCTCGCACGATGGCCTCGAAATCGTCACGGGCGATCTCGTCGCCGGTGAACGGCCAGAGCACGCGAATGGCAAGGTCGGCATAGGACAGGCCGCGCATGGCGCGGATCTCGTCGGCGGAGAAATGCGGCCAGGTCTCAGGCACATACAGCCCGCCGTCGCGGGCCAGGCCGGCCAGCAGCGCGTCACTGAAACCGAGTACGGGCGCATTGCCCCGCGTGCTGACATATTGCATCGTCACCGCTGTCGTCCTTTCCTGTGGGCGCCTTGCCGCAGGACGGGGCCTTCACGCCGCGCCCTGTCGCAATTTCGCTGCGGCGCTGGTATAGAGCATGTCATCGACGACATGGAAGTGTGATTGAAGGGTTTTTGCCGGTGATGTCGAAGCGTTTTTTCTATCAGGCCGGGGTTTTGGGTATCGCGGCCTTCCTCTCGGCCTGTCAATCCTCCGATACGGCCGGAACCATGGACGTTTCCGGAACGGATGCTCAGCCTCCCGTCGCGCAGATCACCCAGGACGAGCTGGAGGCCTATTGCCCGCGCGTCAGCCTGCGTGAAGGCACGGCCTATTTCTCCTCTTATGAGAAGGGTGGCGAGGGACAGCAGGACAAGCTGCGTTACCAGGCCTCCATCGGCAGCGTCACGCGCTCGTGCAACTATGCCGATCAGGGGCTTGTCATGACGGTCGGCGCGGCCGGGCGTGTCGTGCCGGGTCCGAAGGGGGCTGCCGGAACGATCACCATGCCGATCCGCGTTGCCGTCGTCGAGGGCGACAAGGTGCTCTATTCGAAGTTGCACGAACAGACCGTGCAGGTCAGCCAGACCGGCGCCACGCAATTCATCTTCACCGATCCCGGCGTCAACCTGCCGCGCCCGTCCGGCCCCAACTATCTCGTTTTCGTCGGTTACGACGAGGGGCCGTACAACACGCAATGAGGTGGCGGGGCCGGCCGGTCCCGGCCGGTCCTCAATTGGCCCGGCGCCTGTCCGGGTCTATTCCAGCATTCCGAATTCACCGAGCGCGGCCACGATGCCGGCGAAATCGGCCAGCCGGTTGATCACCGTTTCCGCGCCCGCCTCGATCAGCCGGTCGCCGTGGCCAGGATAGCTGTGCGCGCCGCCGGTAAAGCCGATGACGCGCATGCCCGCCGTGCGAGCGCCCGCCACGCCATGCACGCTGTCCTCCAGCACGAAACACCTGGCCGGATCGGCGCCGGCTTCGCGCGCGGCATGCAGATAGACGTCGGGTGCCGGTTTCTCCCGCACGCCGTCCAGGCTCTTGGCTGAAAACACGGGCCCGCCAACAAAGGGCGCCAGGCCGGTCTTCTCCAGCGAAAGCGCCAGGCGCTCGTCGCTCGAATTGGAACACAGGCAGCGCTTCGGCCCGGCGGCCAGCAGCGCCTCGCGCGCGCCCTCGATGGCCTTGAGTTCCCGCTTCAGCCGGTCGTCGATCATCTTGTCGGCCCGCGCGACCATCGATAGCTGGAAGACGATGCCCGCTTCCCGCTCGATTTCCTGAAGCGCCTGCGTGAAGGTGAGGCCGGCGAAGCGCTCGGCCATCGCTTCGGCTTCGATCGGATAGCCCGCCTCGGTGAGCAATTGCGCATCGACGCGCGCGGCGATGATTTCGGAATCGACGAGCACGCCGTCGCAGTCGAAGATCACGAGATCGGGGGCAGGCATGGCAGGTCCGTTTCTGGCTCGGGAAAAACAGCGTTCCGGGCGCAGCCTCGGCCCGGGCAAGGCCGGGTTATAGGGATGCGGCCCGCCGCGTTCAAGCGCCGGCGGCGCAAACGGCTGGGCAAGCGCGCCCGCCATGGAACTTTAAGCCAGTTTGGTCCGCCGCCTTAACCGGATGTTCACCACGACAGGTAACCATGATCGCAGTTTGTTCTGCGTAATGCGTAACCGGGTGCGTTCATGACCGCTATTCGCCTTGTCGATGACTTGTCTTCCTCCTCGCGCAAAGCCGACTGGATCGATACGATCCTGAAGGGCGATTGCGTGGCGGCGCTGGACCGCCTGCCGGAAAAATCGGTCGACATGATCTTTGCCGACCCGCCCTACAACCTTCAGCTTGAAGGCGCACTTCACCGCCCCGACCAATCGCGTGTGGATGCGGTGGACGATCATTGGGACCAGTTTGACAGTTTCCAGGCCTATGATGCCTTCACCCGCGCCTGGCTTCTGGCTGCGCGCCGCGTGCTCAAGCCCAGTGGAACGCTATGGGTCATCGGCTCCTATCACAACATCTTCCGCGTCGGCGCGACCTTGCAGGACCTGGGCTTCTGGATCCTCAACGACGTCATCTGGCGCAAGGCCAACCCGATGCCGAATTTCCGCGGCAAGCGGTTCCAGAATGCCCATGAAACGCTGATCTGGGCCACGCGCGACCAGAGCGCCAAGGGCTATACCTTCAACTACGAGGCCATGAAGGCGGCCAATGACGACGTGCAGATGCGCTCCGACTGGCTGTTTCCCATCTGCAATGGCGGCGAACGGCTGAAGGACGAAGAGGGCAACAAGGTCCATCCCACGCAAAAGCCCGAGGCATTGCTGGCGCGCATTCTCAGCGCGACGACGAAACCGGGCGACGTGGTGCTCGACCCGTTTTTCGGCACCGGCACGACGGGCGCCGTGGCGCGCATGCTTGGCCGCCATTTCGTCGGCATCGAGCGTGAGCAGTCCTATATCGATGCCGCTTCCGCGCGCATTGCCGGCGTGCGCCGCCTTGATGGCGCGGAACTGAAACAGCTTCAGCCCAAACGCGCCGCGCCGCGTGTGGCTTTCCTGTCACTGCTGGAATCCGGCCTTGTCGCGCCGGGCATGACCCTGACCGACCAGAAGAAGCGCTGGACGGCGACGGTGCGCGCCGACGGCACGCTGGCCTGCGGCGCCCATGAGGGCTCGATCCACCGCACGGGCGCGCTGGTCCAGGGTTTCGAAGCCTGCAACGGCTGGACATTCTGGCATTTCGAGAAGGATGGCCGCCTTCTGCCCATCGATGCGCTGCGCGAGCAAGTGCGCGCGGCGATGGCGCCTGCGGGCGCCTGAACGGCGCTTGCGCCATAGCGAACACGTCCGCCGTTTCCCTCCAGTCACGCGCGGAACGGCTTCGCCCGGAGCATCCCGCTCCGGGCGATTTTTTTTCAGATGGCGACGCCCAGGTGCTGGAGATCGGCCCGCAAGGGCCCGGCGCCGGTGAAATGCAGCGCCTGCCAGCCTGCCGCCCGCGCCCCTTCCACGTTTTTCGGGCTGTCGTCGATGAACAGGCTGGCCGCCGGGTCAAGGCCGAACGTGTTGGCATGCTGGTCGTAGATGGCGCGATCCGGCTTGATGACGCCGATCAGCCCGGACACCGTGACGCCGCGTGTTTCGGACAGGAAGTCGAACCGCCGGCTTGCCTCGGCGAACGTGTCGGCCGCGAAATTCGTCAGCATGGTGACGTCATGGCCGTCGGCGACGAGTTGACGCAGAACGGCAACCGTGTCGTCAAGGGCATGCGGAACCATGGCATGCCAGTTTTCCCGGAAGGCGCGGATTTCCTTTTCCCAGTCCGGGTAAATCGCAATCAGTTCGGCTTCCGCCTCGCGCCAGCCGCGGCCCCGGTCCTGCTCCACGTTCCATGCCCCGGTACAGACATTCTCGAAAAACCAGGCGCGCTTGTCCGGGTCCGGAATGATGGTGCGGTAGGGCAGGTCGGGATCGTAATGGATCAGCACGCGGCCGATATCGAAGACGATGTGCCGGATCTTTGGCATGGCGGTCTCATTGCTTGCGTTTCGTGATGCCGGGTATGGCCGATTCCAATGCCTTTTTCATGACAGTCGGCAACGCCTCGCCGGCAATGTCGCCAGGCGCGGACCACCATTGCCCCTTGCCCGGCTCCCGCGCCACCCCGTCGGCGCGCCAGACGCTGAGCCGCAATTCGAAATGGGTGAAGACATGGGTGATCGCATCGGCCGGTTTCCAGTCGCCGCCGAAGGGTGCGCCCTGCGCCCCGGTTTCGCCGTCCGTGCGCGCCGACCATCCGGTTGTCGGCAGTCCGGTCATGCCGCCGAGCAGGCCGCTGCCGGGGCGGCGCACCATCAGCACCGCGCCATCGGCCCGCACCGCGACGAAAGCCGCGCCATGGCGCACCGGCCGCGCCTTCTTCGCCGCCTTGACCGGATAGGTTTCCGGATCCTCGCCACGCATCAGCGCGGCGCAATCCTCGCGCACCGGGCACAATACGCAAGCCGGGCGCTTCGGCGTGCAGATTGTCGCGCCCAGATCCATCATCGCCTGGGCGAAATCGCCCGGCCGGTCATCCGGCACGTCATCGGCAAGATGGGCCTTCACCTGCGCCTTGGCCGCCGGCATGGGGGTTGCAATCGCGCGGTGGCGCGTCATCACCCGCTCGACATTGCCGTCCACCACCGCCTCGGCCCGGTTGAAGGCAATGGCGGCGATGGCCGCCGAGGTATAGTCGCCAATGCCGGGCAGGGCGCGCAGCCCCGCCGCCGTGTCCGGAAATTTCCCGCCATGATGCGCGGCGACCATGTCGGCGCAGGCCTTCAGGTTGCGCGCCCGCGAATAGTAGCCAAGTCCGGCCCAGGCTTTCATGATGTCGTCGGTTTCCGCCCCGGCCAGCGCCGTGACCGTGGGCCAGCGCGCGGTAAAGGCGGCGAAATAGGGTTTGACGGCCTGGACGGTGGTCTGCTGCAACATGATCTCCGAAAGCCAGACGCGGTAGGGATCGGGCTTCTCGCCACGTGCGGCGTGTGCCGGCGCGATGCGCCAGGGCAGATCCCGGTGGTGCCGGTCGTACCAGGAAAGCAGGCGCCGTGCGAAGCAATGGCGCTCATCCGCGGATGGCGTGCCGGTCGTCTCGATGGTATGTCTCATGTCTGGTGCGCGCTCATTCGTGCCGTGCCGAACGCAATATGGAACCTGCCGGAAAGCCGCCAAGCCATGCCAGCCAAACCGCGCAAGCGCAATGCCGAACCGGTTGCCGATCTCGTTTCGGCGATCGTCGACCCCGTGCTGCGCCGCCGCGCCGGCATTTCGCTTGGCCTGATCCAGAGCTGGGAGGAAATCGTCGGCACGCGGCTTGCCGCCGGATCCCGTCCCGAACGGATTGTCTGGCCGCGACGGCGAAGCGATGACGATCCGTTCGAGCCGGCCACGCTCGTGGTCGCCTGCGAGGGCTTCGCCGCGCTTGCCCTCCAGCACGAGACGTCACAGGTCATCGCGCGCATCAACGCCTTTCTGGGTTTTTCTGCTGTCGGCCGCATCAGGATCGTGCAGAAACCGGTTCTGCGCATGGAGCAGCCACGCCCGCGCGGCCCGCGCAAGCTGACCCCGGAGGAAGAGGCCCGGCTGAAGGGCAGGACGGCGGGTATCCGGGACGAAGGCCTGCGCGCCGCGCTGGAAAGGCTTGGCCGTGGCGTGATCGGTGACCGTCGATAGAAGGCGCCGGCCAACGCGATTGTGAATGCACTCCACGATTTTGCTGCTGCACTTTTGCCGGCTTTTGCCATAATTTGCCCCCTTGCCGTGTTTAGTGGCAAGACAGGTTCACACGTTATTCCGCAACGACCGCCCGACAGGTGATTCGCATGACATCCGCTTCCCTTCGCACCCTCGCAGGCCTTTTGGCCGTTCCGGCACTGGCGATTACGCTTGCCGCCTGTTCGGACAGCGGCGAGGTCAACCGGACCACCGCCGCCGATGCGGCCGTGCAAACCGTTGCCGCCGATGAGGCCGCCCCGGCAATCGACACCATGACGACGGCTGCCGCCGATGTGAAGGCGCCCGAGCCGGAAGGTTCCTATGACGCTGACAAGGTAGTGCAAGAGGGGGCCTTGCCCGACAAGTGGATTGGCGAGGAAAACGCGCCGGTCACGATTGTCGAATACGCATCAGCCACTTGTGGACATTGTGCCCACTTCCACGAGGCGACCTGGCCGGAGCTGAAGAAGCGCTATGTCGATACCGGCAAGGTGCGCTTCGTGCTGCGCGAGTTCCCCTTCGACCCGCGCGCCACGGCAGCTTTCATGCTGGCCCGCTGTTCCGGCGACAACTACTATCCGCTGGTCGATGTCCTCTTCAAGACGCAGCGCAACTGGGCCGGCGCGCCGGGCGACGAATTCCTGTCGACGCTCTACAATACGGTCAAGATCGCCGGTTTTTCACAGGAAGACTTTAACGCTTGCTTGCGGGATCAGGAACTTCTCGACAATGTGAATGCCGTGAGGACCCGTGCGGCCGAGGAATTCGGGATCGAGGCCACGCCCACATTCCTCATCAACGGCAAGAAATACGCGGGAGCGATGCCGATTGAGCAATTCGCGGCGATCATCGACAGCATGGATTGAGGCCGGCTTGCGGGCGGCGGCCCGGCCGTCGCCGTTCGCTGGGCGTTGCCGGTTTCCGGCCCGTGCGGGGGAGGCGTGCTGATGCGCTTCTCCCGTTTGCGTGTCCTGGGCTTCAAGTCCTTTGTCGAACCGTCCGAATTCCTGATCGAGGGCGGGTTGACCGGCGTGGTCGGCCCGAACGGATGCGGCAAGTCCAATCTCGTCGAGGCCCTGCGCTGGGTCATGGGCGAGAATTCCTACAAGAACATGCGCGCGTCCGGCATGGACGACGTCATCTTTTCCGGCTCGTCCACCCGCCCGTCCCGCAATACCGCCGAGGTCACGCTGTTCCTCGACAACCGCGACCGCAGCGCGCCGCCGCAATGGAACGACCAGGACGAAATCCAGGTTTCGCGGCGCATCGAGCGCGAGGCCGGGTCCGTCTATCGCATCAATGGAAAGGAAGCCCGCGCCAAGGATGTGCAGCTTCTCTTCGCCGACCAGTCCACCGGCGCGCGCTCGCCCTCCATGGTCGGGCAGGGGCGGATCGGCGAACTGATCCAGGCCAAGCCGCAGGCCCGCCGTCAATTGCTGGAGGAGGCAGCCGGAATTTCCGGCCTTCACACCCGCCGCCACGAGGCCGAACTGCGCCTGCGTGCAGCCGAAGGCAATCTGGAACGCCTTGACGATGTGGTCGGCGAACTGGAGAGCCAGATCGAGAGCCTGAAGCGTCAGGCCCGCCAGGCCAACCGTTTCAAGTCGCTCTCGGCCGATATCCGCGCTGCCGAGGCCATCCTGCTGCACCTGCGCTGGAGCCAGGCCAGGGCCCATGAGGCAGAGGCGCAGGGCCAGCTTGCCACCACCACCGCCGCTGTCGGCGATCTCGCTTCCCGGCAGATGAATGCGGCAAAGGACCAGGCAGTTGGCGCATCCGGCCTGCCGGCGCTGCGCGAGGCGGAGGCTTCTGCCGCGGCCGCGCTGCAACGGCTGACGATTGCGCGCACACAGCTCGACGAGGAGGCCGCGCGGCTCAAGAGCCGGCAGGCGGAACTGGACAAGCGGCTGGCGCAATTCGCCGCCGATATCGAGCGCGAGCGCCGCATGGTTTCCGACAACGCGGAAGTCCTGGCGCGGCTGGAAGACGAGGAGCGCCGGCTCAACAGCGAGACCGACGGCGCCCATGCCCGGGAAATCGAGACGCGGGCCGCCCATGAGGAAGCCGCCGCCCGGCTGAAGGAAAGCGAGGCATCGCTGTCCGCCCTGACGACGGAAAAGGCCAATGCCGCCGCCGCGCGTCACGCCATGGAACGGCGCCTTCGCGAAAGCCGCGAGCGGCGCGAGCGCATCGCCCGACAGGTTGGCGAGGCGGATCGTGAACTGGCCGAAATCGCCCGCAAGCTGGCCGCGCTGCCCGATCCTTCCGCCTGCCAGTCCGCGCTCGATACCGCCGAGGCGGCGCGCATGGAGGCGGAAGCGGCAAGCCAGGCGGCAGAAGAGGCGGTGGACGCGGCCCGTGAGGGTGAAGCCGACGCCCGCACGCCCCTCAACGCCGCCCGGTCCGAATTGAACCGGATCGAGACAGAGGCGCGCACCCTCCGGAAGATCATCAATTCCGGCGGCTCCGGCCTTTTCCCCGCGGTCGTGGAACGGATGAAGGTGGAGCGCGGCTTCGAGACGGCGCTGGGCGCGGCGCTGGGCGAGGACCTCGATGCCCCGCTCGATGCCGCCGCGCCGGCTCATTGGGGCGCACCGGTCGACGGCGCGGAGGATCCGGCCTTGCCGGACGGGGCCCGCCCGCTGGCCGGTGTCGTCACCGCGCCGCCGCAACTGGCCCGGCGGCTGGCCCAGATCGGCATTGTCGGCGAGGCCGACGGTGCGCGCCTGCAAGCCCTTTTGAAGCCCGGCCAGCGGCTTGTCTCGCAGGCTGGTGCGCTGTGGCGCTGGGATGGGTTCGTGGCCTCCGCCGATGCGCCGACTGCCGCCGCCATCCGGCTGGAACAGAAGAACCGGCTGGCCGAACTGGACGCCGAGGCGCTGGAGGCGACCGGGGGGCTGCGCATGGCGGAGGAGGCATTCAGGGCAGCCGAGCTGCATTTGCGCCAGGCGATCGAGGCCGCAAAGGCGGCCCGTGAGACATTGCGCCTGAAGGTGCAGGCCGTTGGCGAGGCGCGCGCGGCCCTCGACCGGGCGCAGAAGGCCGCTGGCGAGGTGGCCACCCGCAAGGCCGCGCAGGAGGAATCCCGCGCCCGGCTGGCCGAGGGGCTGGCCGAGGCCGAAACGATGATCCGCGAAGCCGAAGGCCAGATGGAGGATGCGCCCGATCTTTCCGATCTCCAGGCCCGCCTCGATGCCCTGGCGCGCGAAGTGGCGGCCGACCGGACCCGGCTGGCCGAGACGAAGGCGGCCCATGAAGGATTGAAGCGCGAGGCCGAGGCGCGCGCCCGCCGTTTGCAGGCCATCGCGGTGGAGCGCAAGGGCTGGATCGCGCGCGCCGGCAATGCCGAACGCCAGATCGCCGCCCTGGCCGAACGCGAGGCCGAGGCCCGTGCCGAGCGCGACACCATAGAGGGCGGACCGGAAGAGGCGGAAGCCCGCCGCCGTCAGCTCGTGCGCCGGATCGAGGAAGCGGAGACATTGCGCAAACAGGCCGCGGACAGGCGTCAGGCGGCCGAGAACCGGCAGCGTGATCTCGACAGATCTGCCACTGACGCAATCGCCGCTCTGGCCCAGGGACGCGAGGCGCGCGCGCGCGCCGAGGAGCGCATGACCGCCGCGCAGGAGCGCCGCGAGGAGGCGGAGGCGCGGATCCGCGAGGCGCTGAACTGCCCGCCGCATCTGGTCATCCGCCATACGGGTCTTGCGCCCGATGCGCCCATGCCGGACATGGGCGAGACCGAGCGCCGGCTGGAGCGCCTGAAGATCGAGCGCGAGCGCCTCGGCGCCGTCAACCTGCGCGCCGAGGAGGAAAGCCGCGAAATGGCGGAGCGTCTCGAGACCATCGTCACCGAGCGCGAGGACGTGATCGAGGCCATCAAGAAGCTGCGCGCCGCCATCCAGAGCCTCAACAGGGAAGGCCGTGAGCGCCTGCTGGATGCCTTCGGCAAGGTCAACGACCAGTTCCAGCGGCTGTTCTCCCATCTCTTCGGCGGCGGTACGGCCGAATTGCAGCTCATCGAAAGCGATGACCCGCTGGATGCCGGGCTTGAAATCCTTGCCCGCCCGCCCGGCAAGAAGCCGCAGACCATGACGCTCCTGTCAGGCGGCGAGCAGGCGCTGACCGCCATGGCACTGATCTTCGCTGTCTTCCTGACCAATCCCGCGCCGATTTGCGTGCTGGACGAGGTGGACGCGCCGCTCGATGATCACAATGTCGAGCGTTTCTGCAACCTGATGGAGGAAATGGCGAAGTCGACGGAGACGCGCTTCGTCATCATCACCCACAACCCCATCACCATGGCGCGCATGAACCGGCTCTTCGGCGTCACCATGGCCGAACAGGGCGTCTCGACGCTGGTCAGCGTCGATCTCCAGACGGCCGAACAGATGCGCGAGGCGGTGTAGGACGATCGGCGTCCTGGCAGACTGCGAGCGCGGTTGCACCCGAAAGTGGATCGCATTAGAGCGGATTTCGACAGGAGCGAACCGTCGCGAAGGCTTCTGTTGGGAAACAGGCCTGATGAAAGACGAGACGGTATCGGCGCATTTGCCGGAAGAGATGGAAAAGGAATGCAAGAGGAAACATTCAGATTGAATTGATAGGCTGGATCGCGTTGGCATGAAGGTTCAAATATAGAACACATCTATTTGAAAATATATATATTTTGAAATATGAAAATGGATTGTTTCCTTCATATTGGAACGGAAAAAACCGCCACGACCTCTATACAGGAGTGGATTTTCGCCAATCGAAATTCATTGGTCGAACGGGGAATATATACAAGCAACAAATTCGGAAGCGGAAATCACAGAAAGATTGTCAATTACTTCAGGTCGGAGTTCGACGATTATCAGCAATGGTTCCGGATAAGGACGGAAAGGCAGAACAGGAAGCATTTTTCAGGGTTTGAAAGGGAATTCAAGGCTGAATTCGAAAAGGCGAGGTCGTCGGGCTGCCATCGTTTTCTGATCACGTCGGAGCATTTTCATTCCAGGCTTGTGAAGAAGGAAGAGATTGAAAGACTTCATGAATTCCTGAGCGGGATATTTGAAAAAGTATATGTCATTTCATATTTTCGAGAACAGACAGGCTTGTGCAGGAGTGCCTATTCGACCTACGCCGAGAACGGCGGAACCCTTGCATTCAAGGATTACATACAGACCGTCAGTCCGGAAAACGACTATTTCAACCACCTGAACATTTCCGATAAATGGTCGCGGATTTTCGGAAAGGAATATTTCGACGCAAACCTGTTTGAAAAGCGTTATTTTCGGAACGGAAGCATCCTGATTGATTTTGCGGAAAAGATCGGGCTCTCGCCAAACGACGGGTGCATCGGTTTCCCCGGCATTCATTCCAACAAGTCGTCCTATGCCTGGCAATTGCCTGCCTACAGGGCAATCCATGACCATGTGGCCTTCTTCACGGACAATGGAAATGGTTTCAATGACAGAAACAGGGAGCTGACGGATTTCGTCAAATCGATAGAAGTCTTGCGAAATGGCAACTTGAACCATGGGACATCGGATATTTTTGAATTGTTCTGTGAATCGAATGAGGAATTCTTCAGAAAATATACGCCTGGAAAGTCTTTTTCGAAGCCGGAAAGCGAAAGTGTTGATGAACTATATCCGGTCATCGAGGAATTGATATACAAGATATTTGCAAGTTTCCTGGTGGAATTCGATATTTCCCCCAAGGAGCGGCGTGGAGAGGTTCTGATGTCTGCCTTGAAAGGACTCTTGAGATAGGACCTCGCCGACGAAACAGCCTCAAGGGGCTGTTTTCCGCGGCGTCCGGTCATTCCGTGCCGGCTTGCTTGACCTTCATCAAGATCCCCCGGTTCCACCTGCGCTAAGGTCTCTCATGCCGACAGACGTGAGGAGACGCGGCAATGACGATGTCCTGTGATGTCATGATCGTGGGGGCGGGGCCTGTGGGGCTGGCCCTTGCCCGTTCGCTCGCCGACAGCGGTCTGGAAATTCTGATCGTGGAGCAGGCCGGACTTGCCACGCTCAAGGCGCCGCCGCCCGATGGCCGCGCCATCGCGCTCAATCACCGCTCCATGGGCATTCTTGAAAGGCTCGATGTCGCGGGCCGTATCGCGCCGGAGCACCGCTCCTTCCTGCGACGGGCCGAAGTGCTGGACGGCGCCTCGCCCTTCGCCCTCGTCTTCGATGCCGCCGCACGCCATGCGGACACGCTGGGCTGGCTGGTGCCCAACCATGCCATCCGCAAGGCACTTTACGAATCCTTTTCCCATCATGGCGGCGCGCGCCTTCTGGCCGGCGTGAAGGCTGGTGCCGCGCGGCACGTGGAAGACGGCGTCGCGGTGTCGCTGTCCGATGGAACCGTGGTCGAGACGCGGCTTCTGGTGGCCGCGGACACGCGCTTTTCCGCCCTGCGCCGGCAAATGGGCATATCAGCCTTCATGCATGATTTCGGCCGCTCGATGATCGTCTGCGACATGGCGCACGAGCACCCGCATGGGGATACGGCGCTGGAAGGCTTCTTCCACGGCATCACCATCGCCACGCTGCCGTTGGCGGGACAGCGTTCGTCGATCGTTGTGACGCTGCCTTCCCATGAAGCCGAGCCGCTTGTGGCGGATGGAACCGATGCGATCGCCGCCATGGCCGAGCGGGAACTGAACGGCCGGCTCGGCCGGCTGACACCGCTCGCCGCTGCGCATCTCTATCCCCTCGTCGCCGTCTACGCCCATGCCTTCCATGCCGAGCGGTTCGCCCTCATAGGCGATGCGGCCGTGGGCATGCATCCGGTCACCGCCCACGGCTTCAATTTCGGCCTGCTGAGCCAGCACCTGCTGGCCAGTGAAATGCTCTCGGCCATCCGCGAGGACCGCGACATCGCCGCGCCGGACGGGCTCGCCCGCTATGCCCGTGCCCATCGCCGCGAGACCTTCCCGCTGTTTCACGCCACCAACGGCATCGCCAGCCTCTATGCCAACGAGAGTGCGCCAGCCCGTTTCCTGCGCTCCGCCGGCTTGCGCCTGGCCCATGCCCTGCCGCCTGTTCGCGACATGGTCGTCGCCCGGCTGACGGCGGGCATGTAGGTGGTGTCAGGCTGCCAGGGCCTTTTCCGGACGTGGCAGAAAATCTGGCGGAGCATCTGAAACGGTTGAAAAGACAAATGCTTGCCACGCGCCAATTTGACCATGGTCATGGGCGTGCAAAATCGCTATCACCTTCGCAACTGCAACAGGCCGGCAAGGGAAGAGGCAATGGCGAAGTGGGTCTATACCTTCGGTGACGGGGCGGCCGAGGGCCGGGCTGATGACAAGGCGCTGCTGGGCGGCAAGGGCGCCAATCTGGCTGAAATGTGCGCACTCGGCCTGCCGGTACCGCCCGGTTTCACCATCACCACCGAGGCCTGCAACCATTTCTATGCCCATGGCCGCCAGTACCCGGCCGAACTCGATGCCCAGGTTCGTGCCGCGCTCGATCACATCGGCCGCCTGACGGGCCGCGCCTTTGGCGACAAGTCCAACGCGCTGCTGCTTTCCGTGCGCTCCGGGGCGCGCGCCTCCATGCCCGGCATGATGGACACCGTCCTCAATCTCGGTCTCAACGACGAGACGGTGGAGACCCTGGCCGCCGAATCCGGCGACGAGCGTTTCGCATGGGACAGCTACCGCCGCTTCATCACCATGTATTCCGATGTGGTCATGGGACTCGATCACGAGGTCTTCGAGGAAATCCTCGATCAGGAAAAGGGCCGGCTCGGCGCCGATCTCGACACCGAGATCACGGCCGGCCAGTGGAAGCACATCGTCGAGCTGTACAAGGCCCGCGTGATGGAAGAGCTGGAGCAGCCCTTCCCGCAGGATCCGGCCGAGCAGCTCTGGGGCGCCATCGGTGCCGTCTTCTCAAGCTGGATGAATCACCGGGCGATCACCTATCGCCGCCTGCATGACATTCCGGAAGCCTGGGGTACGGCGGTCAATGTGCAGGCCATGGTCTTCGGCAACATGGGCGAGACCTCGGCCACCGGCGTGGCATTCTCGCGCAATCCCTCCACGGGTGAGAACCGGCTCTATGGCGAGTTCCTGGTCAATGCGCAGGGCGAGGATGTCGTTGCCGGCATCCGCACGCCGCAGGCCATCACCGAGGAAGCGCGCATTGCAGGTGGCTCCGACAAGCCGTCGCTCGAAAAGCTGATGCCGGACCTGTTTGCCGAGTTCGCGGGCTTCGCCCACCGGCTTGAAGCCCATTACCGCGACATGCAGGACATGGAATTCACCATCGAACGCGGCAAGCTGTGGATGCTGCAGACACGCAACGGCAAGCGCACGGCCAAGGCGGCCATGAAGATCGCCGTCGACATGGCCGGCGAGGAACTCATCTCGAAGGAAGAGGCGGTCCTGCGCATCGAGCCGGCCTCGCTCGACCAGCTTCTCCATCCCACCATCGATCCCTCGGCCAAGCGTGATGTGATCGCCATGGGCCTGCCTGCTTCGCCGGGTGCCGCCACGGGCGAGATCGTGTTCACGTCCGAAGAGGCCGAGGAAATGAGTTCCGCCGGCCGCCGGGTAATCCTCGTGCGCGTCGAAACCAGCCCGGAAGACATTCACGGCATGCATGCCGCACAGGGCATTCTCACCTCGCGCGGCGGCATGACCAGCCATGCGGCAGTGGTGGCGCGCGGCATGGGCAAGCCCTGCGTTTCCGGCGCCGGTTCCGTGCGCATCGACTATCGCAACGAGGTGATGCTGGCCATGGGCCAGACCTTCCGCAAGGGCGATGTCGTCACCATTGACGGCTCGTCGGGCCAGGTACTCAAGGGCGCCGTGCCCATGCTCCAGCCGGAACTTTCCGGCGATTTCGCCTCCATCATGGAATGGGCCGATGCAGGCCGCCGCATGAAGGTGCGCACCAATGCCGAAACGCCCGCCGATGCCCGCATGGCGCGCTCGTTCGGCGCCGAAGGCATTGGCCTGTGCCGCACCGAGCACATGTTCTTCGAGGGCGACCGGATTGTCGCCATGCGCGAGATGATCCTCGCCGATACCGAGAGCGGACGTCGCGCCGCGCTGGCCAAGCTTCTGCCCATGCAGAAGGCCGATTTCGTGGAACTGTTCGAGATCATGGCCGGCCTGCCGGTAACGATCCGCCTGCTCGATCCGCCGCTGCACGAGTTCCTGCCCAAGACGGAAGAGGAAATCGGCGAAGTGGCGGCGTCCCTCGACGTGAAGCCGGACCTTCTGCGCCGGCGCACCGAAACGCTGCACGAGTTCAACCCGATGCTGGGCCATCGCGGCTGCCGCCTCGCGATCTCCTATCCGGAAATCGCGGAAATGCAGGCCCGCGCCATTTTCGAGGCCGCCATCGAGGCGGGCAAGGCCACCGGCGCACAGGTTGTGCCGGAAGTCATGGTGCCGCTCGTAGGCCTGATGAAGGAACTGGAATTCGTCAAGGCGCGTATCGATGCCGTGGCGAAGGACGTGATGAAGGAGAGCGGCACGCGCTTCGATTATCTCGTCGGCACGATGATCGAATTGCCGCGCGCCGCCATCCGCGCCCATGTCATTGCCGAAGTGGCCGAATTCTTCTCCTTCGGCACGAACGACCTGACACAGACGACATTCGGCATCAGCCGTGACGATTCAGCCGGCTTCCTGGAGACCTACCGCCAGAAGGGCATCATCGAACAGGATCCCTTCGTCTCGCTGGATGTGGAGGGCGTGGGCGAACTGGTGCGTATCGCGGCCGAAAAGGGCAGGGACACCCGCAAGGGCATCAAGCTGGGCATATGCGGCGAACATGGCGGCGATCCGGCGTCCATCCGCTTCTGCGAGGAGACGGGGCTGGATTACGTTTCCTGCTCGCCGTTCCGGGTGCCCATCGCCCGCCTGGCAGCCGCCCAGGCCGCCATCGCCGCACGGGCGGGCTAGGCTTCAGGCGTAACAGGAACGGGTCTGGCAGCGGGCGTCCGGTTCACCGGGCGCCCGCCGTTTTTCCCGGTCTCATTCCCAGGTCGTATAGCCGATGGTCAGGGTTTTCGGGCTGCCGCCCGAAACCGAATTCACGCGGAATTCGCTGATGCGGCCCTCATTTGTCTTGACACAGACATAGGTGCCCACCGGAACATCACGCAGCGAGATGCGATCAGGTGCCATCCGGGCGCTTCGGCAGCCCTCGTATCCGCGGTTCCGCCGGCCGCTGATGCCGATGCGCGCGCCGTTTCTTGGCACCAGATAGAGTAGGTCGCGGCTGACCGCCTGGAACCAGATGTCCGCGCCGGCCTGGGTGCGGATGCCTCGGTCCAGATCGGCGACGAAGGTTTGCGGAATGTTGATCTGCCCGGTCGAAAACGTCCGGAAGCCGCGCGCGGCCTGGCTGCACTGGAAACCGAGCGGCACGGCCTGGCATGTCTGGTTGGCCGGCGCATAGCGCTGGATGTTGCCAGCCTCGCCATACTGGCATTGAAGCGCGACGCGGCCGCCGATCGTCACGACCCGGGTGTTCTGCAGCGAGTTGACATGGGGCGTGCTCCACCAGTCGTTCGGCAGGGGCGAGACGACTTCACGCCGGATTTGGGCGAGCGGGCAGGTGATGTTTCGCGCCTGCGCGGCGGCGCTTGCCAGCAGGATTCCGGCAAAGGCCAGGATGAAGGCCGCCACCGCAGTTCCGCGATACGTGTCTGAAAGCATGTGTTCCCCTCTGTTTCTTGATGAGTCCGGAAAAAGCAAACGGGTACAGGCGTCTGGCACAATGCAGAGGGCATGAAGCATGATGTGGATGGGGTGGATTATGATCAAATAAGCCGTGTGGAGAACCGTGCTGCGGCAGCGGCCAAGGCCTCCCCGCGCGTAGCGAATGACGCGCAGGCCAGCCGCTCCAGCCTGGCAAGGGAGCCTTCGCAAGCCCGGGCGCGCAACCGGACGGCGCCGGTTGTTCCAGCGCAGCCTATTCCGCGGCGCCGAGACCCAATCCGGCCAAGTGCCCGCTCAGCGCTGCATGGCTGAGCGCGAAACCGGCGAAGGCATGATCGGAATCGCTGGCATTCTCGGTGGAGACCGAAAGGCCATCGGCCGCCAGGATCACCAGCAGCACCTGCATCTCGTGGTCCTGCGCCGCCACGATGGCCGCCACGCGCTGGCAGCCTTCGCCGGAGGGACAAGGCAGGTCAAACAGCACATGCCCGCCGATGCGCGAGGCGGCTTCCCGAACCGAATCGGCAAAGCCCTGGGCGCGGATGTCATTGATCTGAAGCGCCATTTCGAGCTCGACTTCGGCCAGCGGCGGTGCGGATGAGGGGGTGACAGGGACGGGAAGCATGTTCATCTTGCACTCCAGAACAAAAACCAGCCCGCCCGAACCCGCAATCTGGCGGCCGATCATGGCCGGTTTGTGTCCGTGGCCGGCAGAAAAGCCGGGGCAGGGGCCGCGCGCTCTGGACAAACCGGTTTTGAGGGACAAGATGTTGATAACACGCTCATACCGATCAGGGAGGAACATCAATGTTGGGACTGATGCAGGACTGGCCGCTGACCTGCAGCCGCATCCTGGACCATGCCGCGCGCCAGCATGGCAAGCAGCAGGTCGTCACGCGCTCCATCGAAGGCCCGGTCGTCACCACGACCTATGCCGACATTCACACCCGGGCGAAGAAGACCGCACAGGCACTGATGGCGGAGGGCATCCGGCCCGGTGACCGCGTCGGCACGCTGGCCTGGAACACCGCACGCCATCTGGAAGCCTGGTATGGCATCATGGGCGCCGGCGGCGTGTATCACACGCTCAACCCGCGCCTGTTTCCCGAACAGATCGCCTGGATCATGAACCATGCCGAAGACCGCATGCTGTTCACCGACCTGACCTTCCTGCCGATCGTCGAGAAGATCGCGGATCAGGTTCCCAGCCTTGGCAAGGTCGTGGTCCTGACCGACGGCGCCCACATGCCGGACACGGCGCTGAAGACCGCCGTGGCCTATGAGGACTGGATCGCCGGCCATGACGGCAATGTCGAATGGCATGCCAACGGCGAGGGCGACGCGTCGGGCATGTGCTACACCTCCGGCACCACGGGCGATCCGAAGGGCGTGCTCTATTCGCACCGCTCCAACGTCCTTCACGCCCTGATTGCCAGCCAGAAGGACGCGCTCGACCTCGGCTCCCGCGAGGTCGTTTTGCCCGTCGTGCCCATGTTCCATGCCAACGCATGGGGCATTGCCCACGCCGCGCCCATGGTTGGCGCCAAGCTGGTCATGCCGGGCGGCAGGATGGATGGCGAATCGATCTACGAGTTGCTCGACACCCACAAGGTGACCATGTCGGCCGCCGTGCCGACTGTCTGGCTCATGCTGCTGCAATATCTGGAAGAAACCGGCAAGGAACTGCCCCATCTCAACCGGGTGGTGATCGGCGGCTCGGCCTGCCCGCGCGCCATGACGCAGAAGTTCCAGGACAATTACGGCGTCGATGTCATCCACGCATGGGGCATGACCGAGATGAGCCCGCTTGGCTCGCTCGGTTCGCTCAAGCCGCAATTTGCCGACCTGGAGGGAGATGCGCTTCTCGATCTCAAGGCCAAGCAGGGCTATGCGCCCTTCGGCGTGGAAATGAAGATCACCGACGATGACAACAGGGAACTGCCGTGGGACGGCAAGACCTTCGGCCGTCTGAAAGTGCGCGGCCCTGCCATCGCCAAGGGCTATTACGGCGGCGCCGGTGCCGACCAGTTCGACGAGGAGGGCTGGTTCGACACGGGTGATGTCGCCCATATCGATGCCGATGGCTACATGCAGATCACCGACCGCTCCAAGGATGTCATCAAGTCGGGCGGCGAGTGGATTTCCTCCATTGACCTGGAAAATCTCGCTGTCGGTCACCCCGACGTGGCAGAGGCCGCCGTCATCGGCATTGCCCATCCCAAATGGGACGAGCGCCCGCTGCTCGTTATCGTGCCGAAGCAGGGGCGGCAGCCTTCGCGGGAGGATATTCTCGCCTTCATGGATGGCAAGATCGCCAAGTGGTGGATGCCCGATGACGTGGCCTTCGTCGAGGAAATCCCCCATACGGCGACCGGCAAGATCCAGAAGACGACCCTGCGCGACCAGTTCGCCGGCTACAAGCTCCCCGCCTGAGGGGAAAACGCCTGACGGCGCGGCTCTGGCAGCCGCGCCGTCGGGTGGAAGAATGCGATGGGGGAAGGCGCGAGGCAGCCGACATGACGGGTTACTATGACCGGCCGGTTTCGCCCTTGGGCGACTGGTCCCGCTTCCTTGCCCGTCTGGCATTGGTGATGTTCATCATCGCGGGCCTCGCCCATCGCTATGGCCTGATGGAAACCGTCGGCTTTTTCTGGGTGCTGGGCTTCATTTGCCTTCTGGCCATCACGGCGCTGGTGATCGCGCTCCTGGCCTTTCAGAGGCTCTGGCGCGCCGGTGCGCGCGGCGGCCGCGCTGCCGCGGCAGGCCTGATCCTGTCGCTGATCGTGCTGGCACCCTTCGCGGTCTCGGCCTGGCGTGCCGCCGCCCTGCCTGCCCTGAACGACATCTCCACCGACCGGAGCGATCCGCCCCGGTTCTTCATTGCGCCCGGTCTGCGCGGGGAGGGGCAGAACGAGATCGCCACGCCGTCCCCGCAGGAGATCGAGGCGGCCGCACGGGCTTACCCGGCAGCGACCGGCCGCCGCTACGATGCCGCGCCCGACCGCGTCCTGCGGGCTGTCACCAATGTCATGGCGGACAATCGCTGGCAGGTGCTGTCGCGAAAGGGGGTTCCGCAGGAAACCCCGGAATTGCTGGTCGAGGCCCGGGCCAGCACGTTTTTCTTTGCCTTTCCGGTCGATGTTGTCGTGCGCATTTCCGACGAGGACGAATCCACCTATGTCGACATGCGCTCGGCATCCGTTTTCGCCAGACATGACCTGGGCGACAATGCCCGGCGCATCGAAGCCTTCATGAATGCGCTGGATGCCGAAATGCTGACCCTGGCGGGCACCTGAGCCCGTTCAGGCGGGAATGAAAACGCCGTCGATCGCCGGCGGGCCGTCCGTCTGCACCGCCCCACGCGCCACCAGATCTTCCAGATGCGCCAGCACCGAAAGGCCGGCCGCCCCGTGCAGGCGCGGATCCGTATCGCGGTAAATCTTGGTGACCATGCCGGCAATCGTCCGGTCGCCGGCCCTGAGCCTTTCCAGGATGGCCCGTTCGCGCATGCGCCGGTGCGTGCGCAGACCACGCAGGAATTGCGCCGGCCGCGTCACCGGTCCGCCATGGCCGGGCAGGTAGAGCCTGTCGTCGCGCTGCATCAGTGCCTCCAGCGAGGCCATGAAATCGGCCATGGCGCCATCGGGCGGCGCCACGATGGTCGTGGCCCAGGCCATCACGTGATCGGCAGAAAACAGGATGCCCGTCTCTTCGAGCCCGAAAGCGGCATGGTTGGCCGTGTGGCCCGGCGTGTGAACGGCCCGGATCGCCCAGCCGTCGCCTTCGATCACCGCGCCATCGGCCATGCGGATATCCGGGTCGAAATCCGTGTCGGCGCTGGCGTCGAGCGGGTTGACCTCGCCGATATTGAGCGGGCGGGCAGGCCGGTGCGGGCCTTCAGCGGCAATGGTGGCCCCGGTCGCCGCGGCAAGGCGGCGAGCCAGCGGCGAATGGTCCTTGTGGGTGTGGCTGACGAAGATGTGGCTGACCGGCCGCCCCGCGATGGCCTCCATGAGCGTCTGGAAATGCGCCTCGTTTTCCGGCCCGGGATCGATGACGGCCAACGTGTCACGGCCGACAATGTAGCTGTTGGTGCCGTGAAAGGTGAACGGCCCCGGATTGTTGACCGTGACGCGCAGGACATCCGTGGCGACCGGTACGGCCTCGCCATGAGCCGGTTCGAAGTCCCGGTTGAGATCCAGTTCCATGCGCATGCGTCCTTCGGCAATTGTCCGGGGATCGCGCCCCTTGTGCATTGCCGCATAGCACGTCAGAATTTATACGCAAACATGCGAGGTTCTGCTTCGCTGTCCACGCAATGCCAAAAAGGAAAATCGATGTCCGCATCCCTGTCCGACCGTTCACTGGCAGCCGCCGCGCTTCCCGGCGCTGGTGCCGCCCGCCTTGCCGCCCAGGCCGGGCTCGTCATCGCCGGTTCGCTGCTGATCGCCGCCGCCGCCCATGTCAAGGTTCCCTTCTGGCCCGTGCCGATGACGCTGCAGACGCTGGCCATCTTCGCCATCGCCGCCGCCTATGGCCGCAATCTGGCCGTTGCCACGCTGCTGGCCTATCTGGCGCAGGGCGCCGTCGGCATGCCTGTCTTCACCGGCGGCGCGGGTGCCGCCTACATGGCCGGCCCGACCGGCGGCTACCTGGCGGGCTTCCTCGTGGCCGCCGCGATGATCGGCGCCGCGGCCGACCGTGGCTGGACGGCCCGCCCGGTCGCCCTGTTCGGTGCCATGCTGGCCGGTGAGGCGGTGATCCTGGCGCTCGGCGCGGCATGGCTCGCCGTGCTCTTCGGCGCGGAAAAGGCGCTGGCCTTCGGCGTCGGCCCCTTCATCGTCGCCGACGTGGTCAAGGCGGCGCTCGCCGCCGCCCTCGTGCCTGCGCTTGGCGCGCTCCTCGCCCGCTTTCGCTGATCGCGCGCCGGCCTGACCGGCAAGAACAGACAAGGGCCGCGTTTCCAGGTGAAACGCGGCCTTTTCAGTTTAAGGGCTTCGGCCGCCGCCGCAAATGCGCGGCCAGCGCCACGCCCGCGCCAAGCCCGGCAAGGCCGCCGGCCATCGAGACAAACCCGTCCGCCGCGATCGCCGCATGAGCGGCAAGGCCGCAGGCGAGCGCGCACAGCGCCACGCGGCCCACAATGGCGGGCACCGTCATGCCGGCCCGGAAGGCGCGCTGATAGGCGTGTTCGGAATGCGATTTCAGGATGTTCTTGCCCTCCGCCAGCCGCTGCAAAAGCGTCCAGACGGAATCGGCGAAGTAATAGCCGAACGGGGCCAGTGCCGCCGCTGGGGCCTGTTCGGCAAGCGCCAGCAGCGCCCAGCCGGCGAGCATGCCGAGCGGCAGGCTGCCGCTGTCACCGAGAAACACCTTCGCTGGCGGGCGGTTGTGCAGCGCGAACCCGGCCAGCGCGCCCGCGCCCGCCAGCGTGGCCATGGCCGCATCGGTTGATCCGCCAGCGACCAGCAGCAGAGAGCTGCAAAAAGCGAGCGGCAGCCCCGCGCCGGCAACGGTCATCAGGTCCAGCCCGTCCATGAAATTGACCATGTTGATGGTCCACACGAGAAACAGCACGGCGGCGATGTCGCCCGCCAGCGGCGGCACGACGTCCGGCAGCGGCAGGGCGGGCCGCACCAGCGCGACAAGACCCGCCGCGGCCCCGATCTGCACGCCCAGCCGCACGGCCACGCCCAGCGGGCGGTGGTCGTCGGCCATGCCGGCCAGCCACAGAGCCAGGAAGGGCAGGGCGATCCATGCATCCCCGCCCTGAAGGAAGGCCACGGCGAACAGCGCGGCAGGCACCACGGCCAGACCGCCGATCTGGCGCGGCGTTCCGGCATGGTTCGACCGGTCCGAACGGCCCGCGGCCAGGAAGGACGCCGCAAGCAGGCGCCGCAGAACCGCCAGCAGCAGGACGCTGGCCAAGGCGGCAAGCCCGGCAATGGCCAGTGTGTTTGTCATCTCCGGCATGCGGTCTCTGGCGGCCCGTATGGTGTTCCGGCCGGTCCCTTGTTTCAATTGCGCAATCCCTTACCACAACCGGCGCGCCTTGTGGTATCCGGGATGTCGGGCGGCGCCCGGCCCGCACGAGGAAACGGAACCGGAGAACCATGCGGATATTTCTGACCGGGGCAGGAGGCTTTTCAGGCGGCACGATTGCCGATGCACTTGTCGGCGCCGGCCATGACGTCACCGCCCTGCTGCGCAAACCGCGCCCCGATATCGCCGCGCGCGCGCTGTTCGCCGATCTGACCCGGCCTGCTGAATGGGAATCGGTGCTGGAGGGGCAGGATGCGGTGGTGCATCTGGCCGCATTCAATCCCTCGCGCCTGTCACGCGCGGCGGGCGACGAGGCGGCCATGCAGGCGGTCAATGTCGATGCCACAGCCGCTCTTGCCCGCGCAGCCGCCCGGGCGGGCGTCACACGCTTTCTCTTCGCCAGTTCCGTGCGCGTCTATGGCGCCGGCACGGACGTGCCCTTTCGCGAAAGCGACCCGCTTCGCCCCGATGATCCCTATGCGCGCTCGAAAGTGGCGGCCGAGGCTGCGCTGCGAAACGCCTTTCATGGCGAAGGACGTGCATTGGCGATCCTGCGCCTGCCGGTCGTGTATGGCCCGCACCGTGGCGGTTGGCTGGGACTGGCCACCCGCTTGGGCCGGCGTGGCTGGCTGTTGCCGGAGGTGCTGGCGCAAGCGCCGAAATCGGTTCTCAATCGTGAAAACCTTGCAAGCGCCATTGCCGCCTTGTCGGCCGAGGGCAGCCGGGCGGCGAATGGCACGTTCAACCTTGCCGATGATGGCATCACATCGCTGGGCGAGATCGGGCGCCTGGCCGGCCGGTGGGCAGGGCGCCAGCGCCTGCACACCCTTCCGGGCCTGCCTGCCGCGTGGTGGGATGGCGTGCCGCTGCTTGGACAGGCGCTCAGCCATGCACGCAAACCCTGCATGGTGGATACGGCCCGCTTCACCGCACAAACCGGCTGGCATCCGCCCGTCGCCCTTGCCGACGGCCTGGTCCGGGCCTTCGCACCGCCTGAGGCTCGCCAGCGCCTGTGACCGGTGCCGGTTCGCGCCCGTCGGAAACCGCTCTATTCGGAAATCTGCTCGATATCGGCCGCCGCCGCAGTCCAGGGCTTGTAGCTTGTGACGATTTTCCGAAGCAGGAGGATGGCGGCTTCGGGGTCTTCGCGCCGGCAGATCTGCTTGAGTTCCTGCAGCCAGTTGACGATCGTGCCGCGTTCAACGGTTCGCGTTCGCGCCACGATGAAACTGTCATGCTTCTGCACGATCTGGTCTTCGAGCCGGCTGAGAAGTTCCTCTTCCAGCTTCTCGCCGGGCCGGCGCCCGGTATATTCGATCTTGACGTCCACATCCGGGCGGAAACCGGCCAACTGGATGAGACGGCGCGCAAGATCGGAGATCTTGATCGGCTGGCCCATGTTGAGCATGAGAATGGCGCCGCGCGTTTCGGGCGGCAGTTTTGCACCGTTCATGCCGTGCGAGGCGGCTTGCAGGATAAGGTGCACCGCTTCCGGGATGGTCATGAAATAGCGGGTCATTTCCGGATCCGTGACCGTGACCGGGCCGCCCTGGGCGATCTGTTTCTGGAACAGCGGGACCACCGATCCGGCTGAACCGAGCACATTGCCGAAACGCACGATGCGGAAGCAGGTCGGTGCGTCGTCGAGATCGAGCGCCTGGCAGTAGAGTTCGGCGGCGCGTTTGGACGCACCCATCACGCTGGAGGGGTTCACCGCCTTGTCGGTGGAGATAAGCACGAAGGCCTTTGCACCGGCCGCCACCGCGCTTTCGGCCACATTGGCCGTGCCCAGGATATTGGTCTTCACCGCCTCCAGCGGGTTGGCCTCGACAATCGGCACATGCTTCAGCGCGGCTGCGTGGAAGACAACGTCCGGTGCGAAGAAATTCACCACCTCGTCGATGCGCGACCGGTCGCGGATGTCGGCGATCACCGGAGCGATGGCGGTTTCGGGGAAATGCGAGGCGAATTCCTGTGAAATGTCATAGAGGTTGCGTTCGCCGGAATCCAGGAAGACCAGTTTGGCCGGCTTGAAGGCTGCGATCTGCCGGCAGAGTTCGGAGCCGATCGAACCGCCGGCGCCTGTGACCAGCACCGTATTGTTTTTCAGGAAACCCGAAATATCCCGGTTCTCGACCTGTACTTGCTGTCTTCCGAGCAGGTCTTCGAGGCGCACCGGTTTGGGGGAGAGCAGGTTCGAACTGCCCGCCTTGGGGAAGTCCATCATGTCGGGCAGGCGCGATATGCCGATGCCGGCATCGTTGCAGGCCTCCAGAAGATCGGCCATTTCCGTTCCCGAGATCGTCGAATCGGTGACGATCAGGCCGTTGATGACAATCCCGCGGGCATGGTTTTCGGCAACGATGGAGGCGATGTGTTCGGGCGTGCCCAGCACGTTGAGCGAATGCATGCCGTTGCGCACGAACGACATGCGCGGATCGATGATGCCGGCGATCCTGAAGCCCGGCGGGTTGAGCCGGCGGATGGCGCGAAGATAGCTCTCCGTCGTGTCGGAAAAGGGATAAAGCAGATAGTGCTCGGCAATCTCGCCTGCATCGCGCAGGAAAGAGAAGAAGCGCGTTTCCTTGATGAACCTGTAGAGCATTCGCCCGGCGCCCAGGCCGAAGACCGTGAAAACCCAGGTCAGCATGACGGCGACACGCGAAATGTTCTCGCCGCGGGACAGCATGAAATTGGCGATGGTGAAGATCGCCACGGCAATCGTCGTCGCCTTGACGATGGCCACCATGTCCGGGATCGAGGCATAGCGCCACAGCCCGCGATTGACCTTCATCACATAGAGCGAACCGACGCCCAGTGCGACGAAGCCGGCCGTCTTCTCTCCAAAACCCGGCACATGGGAAAGGGGTTCAAGCCCGAAGGCGACAAGATGCGCGCAAACGAAGGCGGCGGCCAGCACGACGGCATCATGCAGGACAACGGCAGTGCGCAACATGCGGGCATCGGCTTTCATCGGAACTCCTTGCAGTGCAGCCGCCGGATGGCAGGAACCATGCACGGTTGCATCTCCAATAGCATGGTTGCTTTGATCCGGGAAACCATGCAGTGGCCGCCTTGGCCAGGCTGCTTGAAAAGGTTACGTCGCATTGCACAAGAATGTGGAAATTGCGCGGCGATCCGGCTAGTCTCAAAAAGGCGCCGCCTTTGTCTCCTACGGCGTGAAATTGTCAATGCCTAGTTCTTGTCGGTTTCGGTGGGCCGCCACTTGTTGTACCGGGTACCGAGAAATGAATCCCCATTCGATTCCGCGATACCGGTATGACCAAACAAAGCAGTATTTGCGGAAATTCGGATAGTTCTTCGCGCGTGGCGGTACTCATGGCGACGCATGACGGCGAAGCCTATCTGACCGAGCAATTGGCATCACTCCGGTCGCAAACGTGGTTGAATATTGATCTCCTTCTGTCCGACGACGGCTCGACGGATGGCACGCTTGAGGCCTTGCGGGAGTTTGCTTCCGCCTGGCCAAAGGGTGATGTCACCATTGTCCCGGGACCGTGCAACGGATTTGCCGAGAATTTCCGTTCGTTGATCCTGCGCCACGAAGCGGCGAGCGCCGACTATGTCGCTTTTTGCGATCAGGACGACATCTGGAAGGACGACAAGCTGGAGAATGCCATTGCCTGGCTCTCGTCGCGGCCTGACGGCAAGCCGGCGCTCTATTGCGGGCGGACGCTCAACTTCGCCGGCCAGAGGCGGTGGATGTCACCGTTGTTCCCTTATCAGCCCTGCTTTGCCAATGCGCTGGTCCAGTCGATCGCCGGCGGCAACACGATGGTCATGAACCGTTCGGCCTTCGACCTGGTCCAGACCGCCGCGCGACGGGCGCGCTTCGTCAGTCATGACTGGTTGGCTTACCTGATCGTTACCGGCGCCGGCGGCGAGGTGTTCTACAATCCCGAACCGGATGTCCTTTACCGTCAGCACGACACCAATCTGGTCGGAGCCAACAACACGTGGACATCGCTCATTCCGCGGCTTCTCTTCATTCTCGACGGACGGTTCCGGGAATGGACGGACATGAACGTGCAGACTTTGCGGGCAAATATTGACCTGTTGACGCCACACGCCCGCCAGGTTCTGGATCGCTTCTGTGCCGCCCGCCAGGCGCCGTTGCACAGGCGGATTGTCGGTGTGCGTCAATCGGGGGTTTTCCGGCAGACGCGGAAAGGTCAGGCGGCACTGATCATTGCCGCGCTGCTGAAACTTCTTTAAGGGGAGACAGGCTGGATTTTCCACTGAAAATTGCAGAAAGTCTAATGTATAAATTTAGAAAAGACAGGTGAAAGTGTGAAGGGTATCATTCTTGCGGGCGGCAGCGGAACACGCCTCTTCCCGATGACCATTGCGTCTTCCAAGCAGATTCTCCCGGTCTATGACAAGCCGATGATCTTTTATCCGCTGAGCGTCCTCATGCTGGCGGGCATCCGGGAAATTCTCATCATTTCCACGCCGCGCGACCTTCCCGTCTTCAGGTCGCTTCTGGGTGACGGGTCCTCTCTGGGCGTGTCCTTTTCCTATGCTGAGCAGCCGAAGCCGGAGGGTCTTGCGCAGGCGTTCATCATCGGGCGGGACTTCGTTGGCAATGACAGTGTGACGCTGGTGCTCGGCGACAACATCTTTTACGGCGCGGGCATGTCACGTCTGTGCAGCGAGGCTGCGGCCAAGCAGAATGGCGCGACGGTCTTCGCCTATTATGTCAACGATCCCGAACGCTATGGCGTTGTCGACTTCGATCCGGCCACGTGTCTTGCCCGTGGAATCGAGGAGAAGCCTGTAGCGCCCAAATCGAACTGGGCTGTCACGGGCCTGTATTTCTACGACAACGATGTGCTGGACATTGCGGCCTCGATCAAGCCTTCAGCACGCGGTGAACTCGAAATCACCGACGTCAACCGCGCCTACCTGGAGCGCGGCGACCTGACCGTCGCGCGCATGGGGCGGGGCTATGCCTGGCTCGACACGGGCACGCCCGATTCCATGCATGAGGCCGCGGCCTTCGTGCGCACCATCGAGCATCGCCAGGGAATCAAGATCGCGTGTCCCGAGGAAATCAGCCTTGAACAGGGTTGGGTGACCGGTGAACAGGTTCTCGCCCGCGCCGACTGGATGGGCAATGGCGACTATGCCAACTACCTTCGCCGCCGCGTTCGGGAATTGGCGTGATGCCGGAATTCCGCGAAACCGCCTTGCCCGGTGTCATCGAGATCGTTGCCGACCGTTTCGGTGACGAACGCGGCTTCTTTTCCGAGACATGGAACGAGCGTCTTTGGCGGGCCAATGGTGTGGATGTGTCCTTCGTCCAGGACAACCATTCCCTGTCGGGGCCCGTCGGTGTCTTGCGCGGCCTGCATTTCCAGGCGCCGCCTTGGGCCCAGGCCAAGTTGGTCCGCGTGACGCATGGGGCGGTTTTTGACGTCGCGGTCGATATTCGCAAGGGCTCGCCGACCTATGGAAAGTGGGTCGGGGTCGAACTGTCGGCGGCCGGATGGAACCAGCTTTTCATCCCCGAGGGTTTCGCTCACGGCTTCGTCACGCTGGAGCCGGACACGCAGTTCCTCTACAAGGTCTCCAGCTTCTATTCCAGGGAGCATGACCGTTCCATCCGCTTCGATGATCCCGAAATAGGCATCGAATGGCCGGTCGATCCGCAGCGGGTCATCCTTTCCGCCAAGGATCGCGGTGCGCCGCTTCTAGCGGATTGCGATACCGGTTTTTCCATCTGAACGCCGAGGACTGGCATGAATTATCTCATCACCGGCGGTGCCGGCTTCATCGGATCGGCGGTGGCGCGCCGGCTGACCGGCAATCCGGCCAATCGCGTCGTCGTGATCGACAAGCTGACCTATGCGGGAAATCTCGCATCTCTCAAGCCGGTGAAAAACGCGGCGAACTTCCGCTTCGTCCAGGCTGATATCTGCGACGAGGAAACGGTGCGCGCGCTTCTGGCCGAAGAGCGGATCGACATTCTCATGCACCTGGCCGCCGAAAGCCATGTCGACCGTTCCATTGACGGGCCGGAGGTTTTCATCGAGACGAACATTGTCGGCACGTTCCGGCTCTTGAAGGCCGCGCGCGCGCATTTCGAGAGCCTGGCGGGGGAGGCGCGGGAGCGTTTTCGATTTCATCACATCTCCACCGACGAGGTGTTTGGCGATCTGCCCTTCGACGAGGGCATCTTCACCGAAGACACGCCCTACCGTCCCTCGTCGCCCTATTCGGCATCCAAGGCGGCATCGGATCATCTGGTCCAATCCTGGCACCATACCTATGGGCTGCCGGTCGTGATGACGAACTGCTCCAACAATTACGGGCCGTATCATTTTCCTGAAAAGCTGGTGCCCAAGGTGGTTCTCAGCGCTTTGGAAGAGCGCGCGCTGCCTGTCTATGGCAAGGGCGAGAACGTGCGTGACTGGCTTTATGTCGATGATCATGCCGCCGCTCTGGAATGTGTCGCGATCACCGGGAAGGTGGGCCGCAGCTACAATATCGGCGGCCGCGCCGAGCGCAGGAACATCGAGGTCGTGCATGTGATTTGCGACATTCTCGACCGCAAGCGGCCGCGTGCTTCCGGCGCCAGTTACCGCGACCTGATCGCCTTCGTGACCGACCGCCCGGGCCATGACCGGCGCTATGCCATCGACCCGTCCCGGATTGAGAGCGAACTGGGCTGGTCGGCGGCCGAGACATTCGAAAGCGGCATGGAACGCACCGTCGATTGGTATCTGGACAATGAATGGTGGTGGCGGCCCTTGCACAACACGATCGGTGAACGGCTGGGAACGGGAAAGGCGGCGAAATGAGGGTTCTGGTGACCGGCAGGCACGGGCAGGTCGCACATGCCCTGGCTGAGCGCATGGCCTGTTCGGACGGGCTGTCGGCCGTTTTTGCCGCACGGCCCGAACTCGATCTGGCCGATCCGGATTCGATCCGGCGGACCATCGCCGCGCATCAGCCCGATGTCGTCATTTCCGCGGCCGCATACACGGCCGTCGATCTTGCCGAGGATGAGCCTGAGGCCGCCCACGCGCTCAATGCCGTTGCGCCGGGCGTGATCGCGCAGGCCTGCCGCGCCGCCGGCGCCCGGCTCCTCCATCTGTCGACCGATTATGTGTTTTCCGGTGAGGCCTCTGCGCCTTATCGCGAGGACGATGCAACCGCGCCGCTGGGCGTTTATGGCAGGACCAAGCTGCTTGGCGAGGAGGCCGTGCGCCAGGCCTTGCCCGATGCGCACATGATTGCCCGGACAGCCTGGGTCTACAGCCCGTTCGGCAAGAATTTCGTCAAGACCATGCTCCGGCTGGCCGAAACGCGCGATGAACTGGCCATCGTGGCGGACCAGTATGGCAACCCGACTTCGGCCTTCGATATCGCGGACGGGCTGCTTGCGGTTCTGGATACCTGGCGTGACGGCTCGAGGACAGGGCTTGGCGAGACATATCATCTTGCCGGAAGTGGCGAGGCGAGCTGGTATGACCTGGCGTCCCATGTCCTGAACGAAAGCGCGGCACTGGGCGGTCCCACGGCACGGGTCAGGCCGATCCCGGCATCGGACTATCCGACGAGGGCCAGGCGGCCGGCCAACTCGCGCCTCGATACGGGCCACTTCACAGCCGCATTCGGATATGCCGCGCCAGATTGGCGGCCGTCCAGCGCGGCGGTCGTGGCACGTCTGCTGAGCGGGCAAGCCGCTGCAGAACCCTTGACCTGAATGCCGAACGGGCGGCCCTGGGAGCCGCCCGCCTGCGTGGTCTCGTTCATGTTTGCCCGCGCAGAAGGGCAGGGCGGATCAGAACACGAAGTCGCTTGCGTCGAGGTCGGCGAGAGCGACATGGGCGAGCGTGATCGTGTCGCCGCCGCCCGCATCGATCAGCACATCGGTCCCGCTCTGGCTCATCATGCCTTGCAGGTCGGCGAAATCGGTGATCGCGGACACGCCCGACAGGTCGATCCTTTCGCCGGCGCTCGAAGCGTCGAAGTCGGTGATCCGGTCCTGGCCGAAACCTTCGGCGAAGACGAACAGGTCGTCGCCCGCCCCGCCGGACAGCACGTCATTGCCCGCCCCGCCGATCAGCGTGTCATTGCCGCCGCCGTCGATAATGGTGTCGTCGCCATCGCCGCCGTCGATCACATTGGCCCGCCAGTCGCCGGTCAGCGTGTCACCATGGGCCGAACCGGTGAGGTTCTCGAAGCCGGTGGCCGTGTCGCCTTCTGCATCGCCGCCGGAGGCGAAGATCTTGCTGTAGCCGTAGAGGCGAACATCCACCGCTGCGGATGATCCGGCATAGCTGAGCGTGTCCGTGCCGCCGCCGCCATCGAGCGTATCGGCCCCCGCGCCGCCTTGGATCACGTCGTCACCGTAACTGCCGTCGATGGTGTTTGCGCCATCGTCGCCGGTCAGTGTGTCCGAAAGCGCCGAGCCGGTGACATTCTCGAAACCGGTGGCGGTATCGGCCTGTGCATCGCCGCCGGAAACGGTGGCCGCAGCCGCACCGTTCAGCCGCACGGAAACGCCCGCCGACGAGCCGGAATAGCTGAGCGTGTCCATGCCGTCGCCGCCATCGAGTACATCCGCCCCCGCGCCGCCCTCGATCGTGTCATTGCCCGCCCCGCCGGAAAGCGTGTCATTGCCGCCGCCATCGAGAATGGTGTCGTCGCCCGCGCCGCCGTCGATCACATTGGCCCGCCAGTCGCCGGTGAGCGTGTCACCATGGGCCGAGCCGGTCAGGTTCTCGAACCAGGTCGCCGTGTCGCCCTCGGCATCGCCGCCGGAGGCGAAGACCTTGCTGTAGCCGTACAGGCGCACATCCACCGCTGCGGATGATCCGGCATAGCTGAGCGTGTCAGCGCCATTCCCGCCGATCAGCGTGTCGGCCCCCGCGCCGCCCTCGATCATGTCGTCGCCGTCGCTGCCGTCGATGACGTTTGCGCCATCGTCGCCCGTCAGCCTGTCGGCGAACCGGGAGCCGGCGATGTTCTCGAAGCCGGAAACGGTGTCGCCCTGCGCATCTCCGCCGGAAGCAGCACCGTTCAACACCACGTCGACACCGGCCCGCGACCGCGAGTAGCTGAGCGTGTCCGTGCCGTCGCCGCCGTCGAGGGTATCCGCGCCGCGCCCGCCCTCGATCGTGTCATTGCCCGCCCCGCCGGAAAGCGTGTCATTGCCGCCACCGTCGAGAATGGTGTCGTCGCCCGCGCCGCCGTCGATCACATTGGCCCTCCAGTCGCCGGTGAGCGTGTCCGAAAGGGCCGAGCCGGTGACATTCTCGAAGCCGGTGGCCGTGTCGCCCGCCGCATCGCCTCCCGAAACGATCGCCTCGCCCGCGCCGTACAGGCGCACATCCACCGCTGCGCCCGAGCCGGCATAGCTGAGCGTGTCCGCGCCGCCTCCGCCCGTGAGCGTGTCGGCGCCCGCGCCGCCTTCGATGACGTTGTCGCCATCGTCGCCGGTCAGGGAATCGGAAAGGGCCGAGCCGGTGAGGTTTTCAAAGCCCGACGATGTATCGCCCTGCGCGTCGCCGCCCGTGGCTGCCGTTTGTGAGTTCAGCGTCACGGTTACACCGGAAGCTGATCCGGCATAGCTGAGCGTGTCGATGCCGGCGCCGCCGGTGAGTGTGTCGGCGCCCGCGCCACCCTCGATCAGGTCATTCCCGTCGCCGCCATCGACGCTGTTGGCACCGGCATCGCCGAACAGCGCGTCGTTGAAAGAGGAACCGATGACATTCTCGAAACCCGTCGCCGTGTCGCCTTGCGCATCGCCCCTTAAGACAATGGCGGCGGCCGCGCCGTTCAGTGCGACGTAAACCTGGCCGCTGGAGGAGGCATAGCTCAGCGTGTCGATACCGTCGCCGCCATCGAGCACGTCCGCGCCTGCGCCCCCGTCGATCGTGTCGTCGCCCGCGCCGCCCGAAAGCGTGTTCGCCGCCGCATTGCCCTGGATCATGTCCGCGCCGGTGCCGCCAATCGCGTTCTCGATCACCGTGCCGCGGGAGATCGCCATGTTGTACGTGCCACCAAGGACACTGGACAGGGAACCGTCCCGCAGATCGATCGTCTGTGCCCGGTATTCGCCCGACATGTCGATGGTGTCGATGCCGCCGTCGTCATGCACCATGAAACTCGTGCGGTCGAAACTGGCCGCGAGGTCGAGCGCCGTGTCGCCGGTATTGGCGTTGAAGCCGTAGGTGGTATCGCCGGTGCGCGTATCCGTGCTGCGCCCGTAGAACGCTTCCGCCGCTATGGCGTCAGCGAGCATGGGCGTCAGCATGTCGTAAAATGTGCCTCCGACATAGGAATTTTCGTAGGGGCTGAAATACGACATGATCGTATAGACATGCGAGTCGTTCAGATAGAAATTGTCGGTGCCGTAACTCGCGCTGCCATTGTAGTTGCCGGAGTGATAAAGCCCGAGCGCATGGCCGATTTCATGAATATAGGTCTGGTAGGAATAGGTGTTGAAGCCGGTGCCATAGGTGTTGATCCAGTCCTCGGTCACCATGATGTCGGCATGTGAGAGATACCAGGCGCCGTTCACGGATGTGTATTGGCTGCGCGTATAGGCCGCCAGGCCGGTTTCCGAATCGTCGAACGTGATCTCGCCGCCGGTGTCGACTTCCACAAAGGCCAGGCCCGTCAGGTCTGACCATTGCTGCAGCGCCGCGCGGGCCAGCGCCTGACCATCGGTTGTCAGCGCCGTGATGTCCACCGAAATCCGGCCGTCCGTCCCGGCGTCGAAGGGCGATGGATAGCCGTCATGATTGATCAGTTGCCATGCGATTTCATCCAGCGTGAAATCCATTCCCGCGTCATTGGCCTTGACGGCGGTGAGAATGTAGTCGCCGGAATAGAAGTTCGAGGACGCCGCCTCGATGTAATAGGTTCCGCTTGTTTGCGCGGTGAACCCGATCCACGGATCGCGGGCGCCGCTTCCGTCATAGACCGTCGGGTCCGCATCGTCGTTCACGCTCAGGATTGTTCCATTCGCGTCCCGGACCCGCAGCAGCGAATCGAAGATGCCGTCATCACCGAATCCGTGAAGCCGGAATTCATAGGCCTGACCCGCCGTGAGATCGATTGCGTACCAGTCGTTATCCTCAGGCGTTTCGATCGTTCCGTAGAGCGAGATACCTGTATCGAGGATGCCGGCCGTGGCTGTGGTATCGCCCGCATCCCCGGTTTCAGAGGCCGGGCCGAGGCCGCTGGCCGCGATGCCGCCGGGCAGGCCGGTCTGGTCGAGCGCCGTGCCGGGCGCGTTCAGCGTTTCGCCTGGAACACCGATACAGCTCGGCGCGCCCGGGATGTTCGAGCACAAGGTACACATGATGTAAGCCCCCGCCTAAAATGCCGGTCCATCATGGCATCCGCACGAGCCGGCGATGGACTTTCAAGCCTTTCACCCGGCTGGACAACGAAACCGCACGACGCGTCCACCCGCTCACCTGTCGTATCGGGAATTTCTTTCGACGAGGTTCCTGATTTAAGAAGATTTTTCCGTAAGGCGCCTGTTTTCGGAGGGTCCCCGACAAGGGTGGGCGAGGGCAGGGTCTGCGCCAGGAAAAATCGGCGCCTTCAGGGCGCGCCAAGGCGTTGCAACCGCAGCGGCTTTGCGTTACATGGCCTGCCGAGGCCGCGATGGGGCGTAGCCAAGCGGTAAGGCAGCGGTTTTTGGTACCGCCATGCGCTGGTTCGAATCCAGCCGCCCCAGCCATCGGCCCTTCGCGGCCGTGCAAGGCCTGTTGCCCGGCCATCCCTTCCCGAATGACAGACAGCCCGTGCAAGCCTGCGCGGCCGGCTCCGCTTCGTCAGCGCATTTTCGCGGCAAGAAATAAGAAATACAGGTTAAACTTATGTTATTAAATAGTATTTGCATTGGTGCGGACTTTTGTGACAAGGCATTCCCTCGTTTCCGACGTCCACCGCCGCCTGGGCGCCATCATTGACGCTGCGCGGAGGCGATGGAAAGTTTTTGCCCGAATGGGGCAGATAAACGAAAGAAACCATCCTTGCCTGGTGCAGCACCGGCTGCCAAACAGGGGCAACAAGCGCATGACGGGCCGTATGGCGAGACGGAGCCTGCCCGAAACATTCAGGAAGACCGATGACACGACCCATGACGCACCTGGAAAGGCTGGAGGCGGAAGCCATCCACATTTTCCGCGAGGTTGCCGCCACGTTCTCAAAGCCGGTGATGCTTTATTCCATCGGCAAGGATTCCTCGGTGATGCTGCATCTGGCGCGGAAGGCCTTCTGGCCGGCAAAGCCGCCATTTCCGTTCCTGCATGTCGATACCGGCTGGAAGTTCCGGGAGATGATCGCGTTCCGCGACCGCATGGCCTCGGAACTGGGATTCGATCTCCTGGTTCACCAGAACGAGGACGGCCTGCGTGAGGGCGTTGGCCCGTTCTCGCATGGCTCCGGCACCCATACCCATGTCATGAAGACGGTTGCGCTGCGCCAGGCGCTCGACAAATACGGTTTCGATGCCGCATTCGGCGGCGCGCGCCGCGACGAGGAGAAGTCGCGCGCCAAGGAGCGCATCTTCTCCTTCCGCAATGCCAGCCATGGCTGGGATCCCAAGAACCAGCGCCCGGAAATGTGGAAGACCTACAACACGCGCGTGGGGCAGGGGGAATCGATCCGCGTCTTTCCGCTGTCCAACTGGACCGAGCTGGATATCTGGCAGTATATCTACCAGGAAAACATCCCCATCGTGCCGCTCTACTTTGCCGCGCACCGCCCCGTTGTCGAGCGCGACGGCATGCTCATCATGAAAGACGACGACCGGATGACGCTCAAGCCGGGAGAAAGCGCAGAGTCGCGCCTCGTCCGCTTCCGCACGCTGGGCTGCTATCCGCTGACCGGCGCCATCGAATCGGGCGCCGACACGCTGGAGGCGATCATCAAGGAAATGCTGATCGCACGCACATCCGAGCGCCAGGGCCGCCTGATCGACCACGACGAATCCGGATCCATGGAAAAGAAGAAGCGCGAAGGCTATTTCTGATGACCGCGAATACCCAGTCCCTGACGCCCGACCGGATTGCCGAAGATGTGCGCGTGTTCCTGGCCGAGCAGGAGCAGAAGTCGCTGCTGCGATTTCTTACCTGCGGTTCGGTGGATGATGGCAAGTCGACCCTGATCGGCCGTCTGCTCTACGATACCAAGCTGATCTTCGAGGATCAGCTCGCTGCCCTCGAACGCGATTCGCGCAAACACGGCACCGTCGGCGAGGACATCGACTTCGCGCTCCTGGTTGACGGGCTCGAAGCCGAGCGCGAGCAGGGCATCACCATCGACGTCGCCTACCGCTTCTTCGCCACCTCGAAGCGCAAGTTCATCGTCGCCGACACGCCCGGCCACGAGCAGTATACGCGCAACATGGCCACCGGCGCGTCAACCGCGGATCTGGCGGTGGTGCTGATCGACGCGCGCAAGGGCGTGCTTCAGCAGACCCGGCGCCATTCGTTCATCGCTTCCCTGCTGGGCATCCGGCAGATCGTGCTGGCGGTGAACAAGATCGATCTTGTGGATTATGACCAGGACGTCTTTGACCGGATCGTTGCCGATTACCGGGCCTTCGCCTCCGCGCTCGGGTTCGATGCCATCCAGGCAATACCGATGTCGGCACGCCATGGCGACAATGTCACGGCCAGGTCTGACCACATGCCGTGGTATGAGGGCCCGGTATTGCTGGAGCATCTGGAAACGGTCCGGGTGGACGAGGCGCTGGGCGGCAAGCCGCTCCGCATGCCGGTGCAATATGTCAACCGACCGAATCTCGATTTCCGTGGCTTCTGCGGCACGATCGCTTCCGGCGTGGTGAAGCGGGGCGATCCGGTCGTGGTCGCCAAGTCGGGCAAGGCGTCGAAAGTCAGGCGCATCGTCACCATGACCGGCGATCTGGACGAAGCACAGGCCGGGCAGGCGGTCACGCTGCTGCTGGAAGACGAGATCGATGTCTCGCGCGGCAACATGCTCGTCGATCCGGAAAACCGTCCGCATGTCGCCGACCAGTTCGAGGCGCGCCTCGTCTGGTTCGATGACAATGCCATGATTCCCGGACGGTCCTATATCCTGCGCACCGAATGCGACCAGGCGCCGGCCACCATCACGGCGCTGAAATACCGCATTGATGTCAACAGTTTCGCCCATGAGGCCGCCAGGCACCTCGATCTCAACGAGGTCGGAGTGGTCAACATTTCCGCCCAGGCCCCCTTCGCCTTCGATGCCTATGGCGACAATCGCGTCACCGGGGCTTTCGTGCTGATCGACCGGCTCAGCAACGCGACCGTCGGCGCCGGCATGATCACCCATCCGCTGCGCCGCGCGCTCAACGTGCATTGGCAGGCGCTGGATGTGAACAAGCAGGCCCGCGCTGCCCAGAAGCACCAGAAGCCGGCGGTGCTCTGGTTCACCGGCCTGTCCGGGTCCGGCAAGTCCACGATAGCCAACCTGCTGGAGAAGCGGCTGCATGCGGAAGGCCGCCACACCTATATCCTCGACGGAGACAATGTCCGCCACGGCCTGAACCGCGATCTCGGGTTCACCGAGGAAGACCGCGTCGAGAACATCCGGCGCGTGGGCGAGGTCTCGCGGCTGATGGCCGATGCCGGCCTGATCACGCTCGTCTCCTTCATCTCGCCCTTCCGGGCGGAGCGCCGCATGGTGCGTGAGATGATGGAAGAGGGCGAGTTCGTCGAGATCTTCGTCGACACACCCTTCGAGGAATGCGCCCGCCGCGATCCCAAGGGACTCTATGCCAAGGCCCTGCGCGGCGAGATCAAGAACTTCACGGGTGTGGACTCGCCCTATGAAGCGCCGCAAAATGCCGACATTCACCTGCGTACAAGCGGCCGCGCGGCAGAGGAACTGGCGGACGAGATCGAAAGCTGGCTGAAGGAGCGGGGCTATTGCTGAATGACATGAAGACAGTCGGCATCGCTGATCCGGCCGCCATTCTGGGCGTGTTCGAAGCCCTGGCGCTGGCAGCCGGCGCCGAGATCATGGAGGTCCGCCGCACGGGCGTTTCGGCGGAAACCAAGGCTGACGACTCACCGGTGACCCAGGCTGACCGCCGCGCCGAGGCGGTCATTCTGCGCGGGCTTGCCCAGTCCTTTCCCGAAGTGCCGGTCGTGGCCGAAGAGGAAGTGGCTGCCGGGCGGGTGCCGGACACAGGGAAGGGGCCTTTCATCCTGGTCGATCCGCTTGACGGCACCAGGGAGTTCATTGGCGGCAAGCCTGACTTCACCGTCAATATCGCGCTTGTCATGGGCGGCGAGCCGGTGATCGGCATCGTTCACGCGCCGCAGCGCGGGCAGGTATGGACGGGGCGGCCGGGATTGGCCGAAACCGCAGCCGTGGTTGGCGGCAAGCTGACCGGCCGACGGCCGGTTGCCGGCGCGGCCTGCGCCGAGCCGCCGCGCATGGTGGCTTCACGCTCGCACCGCACCGCCGAGACCGACGCCTTCATCGCCCGTTTCGGCAATTGCGAAACCGTTGCCGTGGGTTCGTCCCTGAAGTTCTGCCTTCTGGCCGAGGGCACGGCTGACATCTATCCCCGCTTCGGACGAACGATGGAATGGGACACGGCGGCCGGGGACGCGGTGTTGCGCGCCGCCGGCGGCGTGACACTGTGCACCGATGGCGCCCCATTCCTCTACGGCAAGCGCAACCAGTCCGGCGATTCGGACTTCGCCAATCCGCATTTCATCGCTGTCAGCGGTCAGGCGCGCGCGCGCCTCATTCTTCCCTGAAGGCGCGGCTGACCGAGTCCATGATCGGCTTGGCCAGGTATTCCGCGAAGGTTCGTTCCTCTGTGCTGATGAAGGCTTCCACCGGCATGCCGGGGAGGATCTGGTCTGCCGATAGCGCGCTCGAAGCCGCCGCGTCGATCTTCAGGCGGGCGACGTAATAGGACGTCTGCTGCCGCGCATCGGTGATCCGGTCGGCGGAGAGATAGACCAGTTTGCCGGGAAGCTCAGGCGTCGTGCGCGTGTTCAGGCCCGACAGGCGCAACTTCGCATCCTGTCCGACATGAAGATTGTCGATCTCGCGCGGGTCGATCTGCGCTTCGACGATCAGGTCGCGCGTGGTGGGCAGGATTTCCAGGATGTCCTTGCCCGGGGCGATCACCGTGCCGGGTGCGTTTGCCATGGAGCGGACAACGATGCCGTCGACATTCGAGCGGATTGCGGTGCGGTCGAGGACGTTCTGAGCCGCGAGGATCTGCTCCTCGACATCGGCCAGCTTGTTCCGTGCATCGGTCAGCTCCGTCACGGCCGATTCGACCCGTTGGCTGGTCAGCCGTTCCTGCTGCTCCTGCGCCTCCACGACCTGGATGCGGGTTCTGGCCAGTTGCGATTCCATTTCCCCGAGGCGTCCGGTCAGGTCGGCCTCGGTGCGCACCAGCGCTGTATATTCGGAACGGTTGGTCAGTCCCTGGTCAAGCAGACCCTTCTTGCGCGCCATTTCCTCCGCGATCACCGCAATCTGGGCCGTCAGGGATGTCTTCTGCGCCGCAAGGCCGGTCTTGTTGGCTTCCAGCGCGGTCTTGCGCTGATCGAGGATGCTCAGCTCGGTCTGGTGGCGACCGAGTTTCGCCTCGAACTGGCTTGTCTGTTCCACCATGGCCCGCTGGAAGTCGCCGTTGCCGGCGAGCGGATGGTTGTCCGGCGCGGACAATCCGGCGGCGCCGTCGCGTTCGGCTTCCAGCCGCAGGATTTGCGCCTGCAGGCCGGCCGCCTGTTTCTCCAGCCGGTTCAGGTTGACCCGGGCGAGTGTGTCGTCGAGATGCAGCAAGACCTGCCCGGCCACCACCCTGTCGCCTTCATTGACATGAATCTCGCTGGCGATACCGCCTTCCAGATGCTGGATGACGATGTTCTGGCCTGCCGCGGCGACGATGCCCGGCGCAATCACCGCGCCGTCCAGCGGAGCGGTGAACGACCAGATGCCGAAGCCGCCGGCGATCACGGCCACTGCCAGATAGCCGGCCTTCACCAGCGACCCGCTCGACCGGTTGATGGACCGGGTCCATTGCGTGCCGCGTTCTGCGGTTTCGTCCTGTTTCACGGCTTGGAACCTTCCGGGATGTGCGTTCATCAGGCCTGCTCCGCATGGCTTGGGATGGTCATGCCTGCCGCCTGCTTCCGTGGCGCCGGTTCTGTCCGGGTCCGTGGCGCGTGGGCCGTGGCCGGTGCAGCGGGCATCCGTGCCGCCGGGACGGGGGAGGCGCGTTCACCCTTCGCCAGCGCTTCGAGCACGGAGTGCGTCGGACCAACCATGTCGATCATGCCCCGATTCATGACCAGCAGCCGGTCGCATAGCGGTGCGATCGAGGTGCGGTGCGTGATGATGATCACGGTGCGCCCGTCGGCCTTGGCATGGCGAAGGGCCGTCTCAAGCGCCGCATCGCCTGCATGGTCGAGATTTGCGTTCGGCTCGTCGAGCACGAGGATCGCGGGGTCGCCATAGAGCGCGCGTGCCAGCGCCAGCCGCTGCCGCTCGCCGCCGGACAGGCGTTCGCCATTGCCGCCGATATCCGTGTCATAGCCTTTCACCCGCCCCACGATCAGGTCATGGGCGCCGGCCTTTCGGGCTGCGGCGATCACGTCCTCGTCACGGAAACCGGGCTCGAAGCGCGCGATGTTCTGGGCGATGGTGCCGGGGAAGAACTCGATCTCCTGACCGAGATAGCCGACATGCCGGCCCCGGTCGGCGTCGACCCATTGCTTGATATCGGCGTTGTCATAGGAAATGCTGCCCTGGCCGGGCCGGATCGCTCCGACGATGAGCCGCGCCAGGGTGGATTTTCCCGCCCCGCTCGGCCCGACAATGCCAATGCATTCGCCGGCCCTGATGTCGAGGCTTGCCCGCTTGACGACCGGTTCGGCGCCCGGCGCCGCATGCGGCAGGGAATAGGTGACATTGTCCAGCGTGATCGCTCCGGTGGGCGCGGGAAGGAGAACGGAGGTCTCGTTCCGGTCGCCATCCAGATCCGCCAGCGGCATGATATGGCGCAGCGCCGTCCACGCGGTCTGGATGCTGCGCCATGCACCGATCACCTGGTCGAGCGGCTGCAGGGCGCGCCCGGAAATGATGGAGGCGGCGAAAATCATGCCGGCCGTCATCTCGCCCTCAAGCACGTAATAGGCGCCGACCCCCAGAATGCCGATTTGCAGCCCCATCCGGATGAATCGCGAAAGGCCGGAGAACAGCGCGTTGATGCGCTGGTAACGGTCGTTTTCCGCAACTGCTTCACCCATCTTGCCGCCCCATTGCTCGATGACGTTGAACGTCATCCCCATGGCGCGGATCGTCTCGTTGTTGCGCGCATAGGTTTGCGCCAGTGCGTTGCTTCCGGCCATCGCCCTGGTGTGGCGCGAAAGCCGGCCGCGCGTCATGAGCTGGTTGGCGACGGTGATGGCGACGAGCAGAATCACGCCCGAGAAGGTCAGGTAGAAAAGCGCCGGATGAACGAAATGGAGCAGCAGCAGGAAAAGCGGCGCAAACGGCAGGTCGAAAAGGAAGAACAGCGTCCGCGAGGTGATGAAATTGCGCACCGTTGCCAATTCGTTGACCGGCTGGATGTCGCCCGTCCCCGCCTTCGGCCCGTACATGGCCAGATGCAGCGCCTTGGAGGCCAGTGCCGCGTCGAGCCTGTTGGCGACCCGTGAGGCATAGATCGAGCGGACCGCTTCCAGAAAGCCCATCAGCATGAAGGCGGCCATGAAAATGACCGTGATATAGAAGAGGGTGCTCATGCTGCCCGATGTCAGAACGCGGTCGTACATCTGGAGAAGATAGAGCGGCTGCACCATGAGAAGCGCGTTGACGATCAGAGAGAACAGGCCGATCTCCAGGATCGCTCTGCCGAAAATGCTCTTGAGGCTCATCCCGCGAACTTTCTGCGTCTCGCCGCCGAACCGGGCCGGGAGGGTCGCTCCAGGTTGTCCGGGGCCAGGTCGGTTTCCCGTCAGGCGCACTGTCGCAGTGCACGAGCCGGTGGGTGGAACCATTGCCTCCGATGAGAGGAAATGGCGTCGTGGGGGCGACTGCGTTTGTGAAGAATATTTCTTAACATGCAATGAAACGTGTTCCCCCCGATAAGCCGGATCGGCTAAACCGGCGCCATGATTTTGCCGGCCGACGAGGCTCTCCGCGCACCGCCCGGCCGGTTCAACACGTATCGGGGCAGAGACAGGGCATGGGTATTCCGTTTATCGATCTGGGCGCGCAACAGGCAGGCATCCGCAGCCGCATTGACGCGGCCATCGCCGAGGTGCTGGACAGCGGCGCCTATGTGATGGGGCCGAAAGTGGCCGCCTTTGAAAAGGAACTGGCCGCCTTCTGCGGAGCGAAACACGCCTTGGCCTGCGCCAATGGCACGGACGCGCTGATGTTGGGCCTGATGGCCTTCGGCATCCGCGCTGGAGATGCGGTTTTCGTACCGTCCTTCACCTTCGCCGCGACGGCGGAAGTCGTGCCCTGCATGGGGGCGGTTCCCTTCTTCGTCGATATCCTGCCCGGCACCTTCAACATGGACCCGCAGAGCCTGAAGCGCTGCATCGTGGCGGCGCGCGACATGGGGCTCAACCCGCGCATGGTCGTGCCCGTGGACCTGTTCGGCCTGCCCGCCGACATGGCGGCCATCCAGCCGGTTGCCGACGAGGCCGGCCTCGTCGTCATGTGCGACAGCGCGCAAGGCTTCGGCGGACGCATCGGCAACCGCATGACCGGAACCTTCGGCAAGTTGACGACGACGTCTTTCTTCCCCGCCAAGCCGCTCGGCTGCTATGGTGATGGCGGCGCGATCTTCACCGATGATGATGAGATCGCCGCGCTGGTCGACAGCTACCGTATCCATGGCAAGGGAACGGACAAGTACGACAATGTCCGCATCGGCATGAATTCGCGCCTCGATTCCATCCAGGCGGCGATCCTCTCGGTCAAGCTGTCGATCTATGCCGAGGAAATCGAGGCGCGCAACCGCATTGCCGCGCGCTATAACGCGCTTCTGAACGACAAGGTCATCGTGCCGCAGGTCGCTGAAGGATTCGAATCTGTCTGGGCGCAATACACCATCCGCATGCCCGACGCGCGTACCCGCGGCGAAGTGCAGGCGCACCTGTTTGCCAACGGCATTCCCACCGCGATCTACTATCCGATCCCGCTGCATCGCCAGACCGCCTACGATGCCTTCCCCTCCGATCCGGCAGGAATGAAGGCGACCGATCTGGCCGCCGACGAGGTGCTGAGCCTGCCCATGCACGCCTATCTCGACGAGAAGACGCAGGACCGCATCGTCAACACGCTGGCCGAGGCGCTCGCCTGACCGGCGCCGGCCTGGCTCAGGTCGGCAAGGCCCGGTCGCGCCGCGGCCGTCCGCGCCAGAGCAGGAAACCCATGACCGCGACATTGACCAGGTTCCAGGCAATGCCGTTGACGAACGCGGCCTGGTAGGATCCGGTCATGTCGTAGATGGCGCCCGACATCCAGCCGCCAATGGCCATGCCGATGATCGTTGCCATGATGACGAGCCCGGTTCTCTGTCCGGCTTCGGCCGCCGGCATGAACTCGCGGACGATGATCGCATAGCTCGGCACGATTCCGCCCTGCGACAGGCCGAAGATGAACGAGACCACATAGAGCGAGGTCAGGCCGTCCGATGGCAGGTAGAGCACCAGCGCCAGGCCCTGGCCGAGCGAGCCGATGAGAAGGGTGCGAACCCCGCCGATCCGGTCGGCCAGCCAGCCCGACGCAAGGCGCGAGAAAATTCCCGCGCCCAGCATCAGCGCCAGCATGTCTGCGCCGCGCGCCACGCCATAGCCAAGATCGGCGCACAGCGCCACGATATGCACCTGCGGCATCGACATGGCGATGCAGCACGCCAGCCCCGCGATGAACAGCACGGATTGAAGCGAGGCCGGTGACAGTCCCGCATCCATCGGCTGGAAACCCGCTGGCCGTGCCCCGGCGGCTGGCGGCAGGCCGCGCGGCGAGGCACGGCGCATCAGGCCGGTCAGCGGGATCATCAGCGCGACGCAGGCCACGCCGATGACGGCATAGGTCAGCCGCCAGCCGCCCGCTGCCATGAGCGGCTGCATGATCAGCGGCCAGAACGTGCCGGCCAGGTAATTGCCGCAGGCGACGACCGCGATGGCGATGCCGCGCCGCCGGGCGAACCAGTGCGAGATGTCTGCCAGCAGCGGTGCGAAGGCAGCCCCTGCACCAAGCCCGATCAGGCATTGCAGGCCGGCGACCAGCCAGAAGACAGGTGAGGCGGCGCACAGCAGGAAGCCCGCGCCCAGCAGCGTGGCGGCCAGCGCCAGCGGCAATGCCGTCCCGTGCCGGTCGATCAAGCGGCCGACCAGCAGGTTGCCGAGCGCGAAGCCGACCATCGTCAGCGTATAGGCGAGCGACGCCTCGGAGCGGTCGAGGCCGAATTCCGCCTCCATGGCCGGCAGGACGACGACGACGGACCACATGCCCGCACCGCCAACCGTGCCATAGGCCAGGCAGGCGGCCATGCGCAGCCATGCATAAGACCCGTCAATGTCGTCGCCCGTGCCGGGCGCCGCTGAAAACCAGGGACGCATCAACGCCTCCGTTACCCATGTCGTTTGGGGCTTTCCGTCCCGTGGCAGCCGGGCTAAAGCCTTGGTGGCAGGAAGGTATGCCGGTTGCCTCCGCACGAAAAGCACGAAATGGCGCAGGATCACGGATATGACGGAATTCGATGAGGACAGGCTGGCGGAAGCCTATGAGCGTGCGCTGAGGCTGGAAAAGGCCGGCGACATCGACGGCGCCGAAGCGGCATGGCGCGAAGTGCTGGCGCTCGATCCGGCCGACCATTGCGGCGCCTCCGTGCGCCTGGCCGCGCTCGGCCGCGCGCCCGATCCCGACAAGGCGCCCGACGCCTATGTCGAAACCCTGTTCGACCAGCACGCCGCCGCCTTCGACGACATTCTCGTGGAGCAGCTTGGTTATGCCATCCCGCTGCAACTGCGCCAGATGCTGCTCGATCATGCGCCCGGACCCCACGCGCGCGGTCTGGATCTGGGCTGTGGAACGGGGCTGACCGGCAGCGCCCTGGACGGCATGGTTGCCGACTTCATCGGTGTCGATATCTCGGAGCGCATGATAGAGATGGCCGACGAGCGGGACGTCTATGACGGCCTCTATGTCGCCGAGGCCGTCGATTTCGTGGAGAATGTCGAGGACGAAGCGCCCTGGGATTTCGTCGCCGCCACCGATGTCATGCCCTATCTTGGCGATCTGGAGCGTATCGTCGCGGGCGTGGCGAAACGCACCAATCCCGGCGCCATTTTCGCCTTCTCCACCGAGACCATGGCCGATGAGGCAATCGGGGAAAAGGGCTGGAAGGTCACGCCGAAGCACCGCTTCGCCCACAATCCCGCCTATTTGCAGGCGGTGCTGTCGCGGCACGGATTCACCATCACGCATATCGAGCCGGTCACGGTGCGCATGGACGAGGGTCAGCCCATTCCCGGCCATCTCGTGCTGGCGCGCAAGGTGAACTGAGCGCGCTCAGGCCGCCTTCGCATCCGCACGGATCATGTCGGCGGCCTTTTCGGCGATCATCAGCACCGGCGAATTGGTGTTTCCGGACGTGATCGTCGGCATGACGGAGGCATCCGCCACGCGCAGGCCTTCCAGCCCATGCACCTTGAGCCGCCCGTCCACCACCGCCATCGGGTCCGATCCCATCTTGGCCGTGCCCACGGGGTGGAAGATGGTCGTGCCGATGGCGCCTGCCGCCTCCACCAGGTCCTCGTCGCTCTGGAATTGCGGCCCCGGCATGAATTCCTCCGGGTGGTAGCGCTGCACCGGTTCCTGCGACACGATCCCGCGCGTGATGCGGATGGCGCGTGCTGCCACCTGCTGGTCATGGGCAGTGGACAGGTAGTTGGGCTGGATCGCCGGATGATCCGCCGGATCGGCCGAGCGGATCCGCACATGGCCGCGGCTGTGCGGGCGCAGGTTGCATACCGAGGCGGTGAAGGCGGGGAAGGGGTGCAGTGGCTCGCCGAACTTGTTCAGCGACAGCGGCTGCACGTGATATTGCAGGTCCGGATAGTCCAGAGCCGGGTCGGATTTCGTGAACGCGCCAAGCTGCGAGGGCGCCATCGACATCGGCCCGGTGCGCCGCAACATGTATTCCAGCCCGATTCGCGCCTTGCCGAAGAGCGAGGCAGCGCGCTGGTTCAGCGTCTCGACGCCGCTCACCTTGAAGGCCATGCGCAATTGCAGATGATCCTGCAGGTTCTCGCCCACGCCGGCCAGGTCGTGCAGCACGTCGATTCCATGTCCTTGCAGCACCGCGCCGGGGCCGATACCAGAAAGTTGCATGATCTGGACGCTGCCGAGCGATCCGGCCGACAGGATCACCTCGCCGCGCGCCCTCGCTTCCATGGCCTGCCCGTTGCGCCTGAAGGCCACCCCGGTCACCCGCTTGCCGTCCAGGATCAGCCGGCTGACCTGTGCGTTCGTCATGACGGTCAGGTTGGGCCGGTTCATGGCCGGCCGCAGAAAGGCCTTGGCCGTGTTCCAGCGCCAGCCATTGCGCTGGTTGACGCGGAAATAGGCGACGCCCTCGTTGTTGCCGCGGTTGAAATCGTCGGTGGCGGGAATGCCGGCGGCCACGCAGGCATCGCGGAATGCATCGAGAATGTCCCAGCGAAGCCGCTGTTCCTCCACCCGCCATTCCCCGCCCGCGCCGTGCATCTCGTCCGGCCCGGCATAATAATCTTCCGACTTCCTGAAATAGGGCAGAACGTCATCCCAGCCCCAGCCCGTGTTGCCGAGCTGGCGCCAATGGTCATAGTCGCCCTTCTGGCCGCGCATGTAGATCATGCCGTTGATGGAGGAGCAGCCGCCCAGCACGCGCCCGCGCGGATAGAGCAGCGAGCGCCCGTTCAGGCCCTTCTCCGCCTCGGTGGAATAGCCCCAGTCGGTGCGCGGGTTGCCGATGCAGTAGAGATAGCCGACCGGCACATGCACCCAGATGTAATTGTCCTTGCCGCCGGCTTCCAGCAGCAGGACCCGTTTGCCCGCGTCTTCCGACAGACGGTTGGCCAGCGCGCAGCCCGCCGTGCCCGCGCCCACGATGACATAGTCGAATTCGCCGATCGGAGCCATGGCCTCCCCTCCTGAACGCCCGCTGCCGGAACCGCCGGCATCCTCTTGATTTCCATGATGGACCGAGTGGCGCGCCAAGGAAAGGGCAGCATGTGCAAACCGGATGGCGCTTCCTTGCACGCCGCCGCTTCACCCTTGCGCGATGACCATGTTCCGCAAGGTGCCGATACCCTCCACCTCCAGTTCCACGATGTCGCCGGATTGCAGGTAGCGGTTCTGTTCCAGCCCGCAGCAATTGCCCACCGTGCCGGAACCGATCACTTCGCCCGGATGCAGCGTCTCGTCGGCGCTGACATGGGCGATGATTGCGTCGAAGCCGTGCAGCATGCCCGACGTGTCCGACGTCATCCAGGGCGTTCCGTTGACGCGCACCTCCACCTTGAGCGCCTGCGGGTCGGCGATCTCGTCACGCGTCACGATCCACGGGCCGAGCGCATTTCCGCTGTCGAAGCTCTTGCCCTTGGCCGGGCCGAGCATGCCCTGCATCTCCTTCAATTGCGCATCGCGCGCGGAGAAGTCGTTGAAGATCGTGTAGCCGAAGACATGCTCGAAGGCGGCGTCCTTCCCGATATTCTTGCCGCGCCGGCCGATGATGGCGGCGAATTCCAGCTCGAAATCCATGAATTTCGAATAGCGCGGCCAGGTCACGGTTGCTTCCGGCCCGATCACCGAGAATCGGTTGGTGATGTAGTAGATCGGCAGGTCGCGATAGACGGCGGGCACGTCGTCGGGCAGAGCCGTCTCGGGTTCCGGCTGGCCTTGCAGTTTCGCCGCCAGTTTCTGCATCCCTGCCGGTGCCTGGCGCACATGCAGCGGATAGACCGAGGCGTCGCGCATCTGCGGCGGCACGGGCAGGGGCGCGAGCAGCTTCACGTCGGCCATGGCGATCCGGTGCTCCGGGCCGGCCCGCTCCAGCGCCATGCGGGCAATCGCCATGCCGTCCTCGCCCGCCTCGATCAGCGTCAGCATGGTGTCGAGAACCCCGCGTGACTCTGCCCCGGCGGCCGCCTTCAGGTCGATCATGGCGGCGCCGTCATCGATCACGGCGCCGATTCTCTGTTGCAGGTCTTTCTCGTAAGTCGCGAGTTTCATTTTGCTTTCCTTCAATCGCGGAAAATGGCGACCGGCCGGCACCAGCCCGCGCTGGCCGCCTTCACCTTCACGGGGAAACACGCCACTTCGAAACCGGTTGCAGGAAGGCTGTCGAGATTGGCCAGTTTCTCGATATGGCAATAGCCATGCACCATGCCGGCGCGGTGGCCCTCCCAGATCAGCGAGGCATCGCCGGTTTCCGCCACCCGCTTCGCCGTATGGACGAAGGGCGCATCCCAGCTCCAGGCATCCGTGCCGCAGACCCGCACGCCCCGGTCGGTGAGATAGAGTGTCGCATCGCGGCCCATGCCGCAGCCCGTCGCCACGTAATGCGGCTGCCCGTAGGCGGCCCCGGCAGCGGTGTTCACGAGCACGATGTCGCCGGCGGCAAGCTCGTGGCCGATGGCCTTGAAGGCGGTCTCCATCTCGTCTGCCGTCACCACGTGGCCGTCTGCGAAATGGCGGAAGTCGAGCTTCACGCCACGTCCCCAGCACCATTCCAGCGGCACCTCGTCGATGGTGATGGCGCGCTTCCCGCCATCCATGGTGGAGTGGTAGTGATAGGGCGCGTCGATATGGGTTCCGTTGTGTGTGGACAGCGTCACCTGTTCCACCGCCCAGCCTTCGCCGCCGGGAAGCTGGTCGCGCGTGACGCCGGGAAAGAAGGACAGAAGCTGTTCCGCCGTGTCGTTGTGCCCGAAATAGGCGATCTTGGGACCGAGGCCCGGCGGATCGGCATAGTCGGTATTTTCCAGCGGGTTGGACAGATCGACGAGTCTCATGGTCTCTCTCCGTTTGTGCCGGGCCCGGATCGCCCGTCTTGGCTGCGGGAAGGGCGCATGGTTACCGCCCCAGGATGAATGTGACGATGGCCGGAAAGGCGATGACGGCAATGAGCGTGACCGCCATGACCAGCGCGAAGGGCGCTGCCCCGATGAACACGTCCTTCAGTTCCACGCCCGTGCCCCTCAGCGTCGAGGTGACGACGAAGACGGAAATGCCGAGTGGCGGCGTCAGCAGGCCGATCTCGATGGCCATGACGGTGATGAGGCCGAAATGCACCGGGTCGATCCCCAGCCCCTGGGCGATGGGAAAGGCCAGCGGCACGGTGACCAGCATGATCGACGCGCTGTCGAGAATGGTGCCGAGCACGACGAGGATGGCGCTGAACAGGAGCAGGAAGCCGAACGGCCCGAGGCCGGCCTGCGTGGCCCAGTTCGTCACCGCGCCCGGCACGCCGGAAAAGGCCAGCATCCGGCCATAGATCGCCGCGCCGATGATGAGAAAGCACACCGCGGCCGTGATATGGCCTGTCTGGACGGTAATGCGCCAGGCCGAGGTCGCATCGAGACGGCGCATGGCGAACGCGATGGCCAGTGCGGCGAAGGCGCCGACGGCGCCGGCCTCCGTCGGCGTGACGAAGCCCAGATAGATGCCGCCCAGAACGATGGCGGCGAGAAAGACCACCGGCAGCAGCATGCGCCGGCGAACGGGATCGCCTTCGGCATCGCCGGCAAGCGCGCCCTTGCCCACCCGCTCCGGCCGCGTCAGCCCGATGAACACGATCCAGGCGGCAAAGCCCGCGGTCAGCAGCAGGCCGGGACCGATGCCGCCCAGGAACAGTTCGCCGATGGAACTGTCGGTCAGCACCGCGAAAAGGATGAGCAGCAGGCTCGGCGGGATCAGCATGCCGAGCACCGAGGATCCGGCCACCACGCCCGCAGCGAGGCGCTTGTCATAGCCCGCGCGGATCATTTCCGGCACCGAGACCTTCGCGAAGACGGCCGCCGAGGCGATGGAAATGCCGGTGATTGCGGCAAAGACGGCATTGGAGAAGACCGTGGCGATGCCAAGCCCGCCGGTAATGCCGCGCAACAGGCGCGAGATCACCGCGAACGTGTCCCGCCCCAGCCCCGTCTCGGAAACGGCGATGCCCATCAGCACGAACAGTGGCACCACGCCGAAGGCATAGTCGGCGATGGAATCGGTAGCGGCCAGCGCCACGAAGTTCAGCGCCAGCTTGAGCTTGCCGGTGATCGCCCAGACACCGAACAGCGAGACGGTGGCCAGCGCGATGGCCACATGCATGCCGCCCCAGATCAGCACGAGAATGGCGGCCAGCGACACGATTCCGATGGTCAGCGGCTCCATCAGCGGTCCTCCGCCGGTGCTGCGCCCGTTCGCGCCCGGTCAACGGCCTGCCAGCACTGGATGAGATAGGACAGGGACAGCAGCGCCGAACCGGCGACGATGATCGCGAGAAACGGCCAGACCGGGAGCACGAAATGGCCGACCGCGCCCTCGAACTCGCCACGTTCATACGCCTTGATGAGGCGCGGCCAGACGGTCCAGGCAAGGGCTGCGGTCAGCGCCGCGCCGGTCGCTTGCGCGAAGGCATCGAGCCCGTGCCCCAGCCGCGGCTTGCGCCGGATCAGGGCGGCAAGAAGCCCGTCGGACCGGATCATCTGCCCGGACACATGCGTATGCGTGATCTGCAGGAAGACGATGCCGACAATCGAGAATTTCACCATTTCCGGCACCCCGGCAATGGGTGAGGCCAGAAAGTTCCGGCCTAGCACATCGGCGACGATCAGAACCATCAGCAGGATGATCCACGCCGTCGCGGCCACATTGGCCAACACGGTGACGCCGGAAAAGACGCGCGCAAAGGCATTGGTCGATTGTCTGGACATGGCAGGCCTTACGCGGCTGGCTATGGCTCGATGGCAGGGCGGGAGCGCGGGCCGGGGGCGGATGCCGCGCCCCCGGTGAGGGGCTCAGGTGAGCCGCCTCATTCCTTCGACCAGTCGCGGATCAGGTCCTCGCCCGCGGCCTGCTGTTTCGCCATGAAGGCCTTCAGCACCTCGGTACCCGCCAGTCCGGCGGCATCCTGTGCCTTGGCCCAGTCCATGGCGATGTTGGGCAGCGCGTCGGCCCAGCGCTTGCGCTCGCCCGCCTCCATCTCGGAGATTTCTGCGCCCGCAGCCTCGAGCGCCTTGTAGGCGCCGGCGACCCGCGCTTCCAGGCCCGAACGATAGGCCTTGGCATAGGCCGCCACGCCGGCGCGGATGGCCTCCTGCACCGCTTCGGGCTGTTCCTCGAACCAGCTCTTCTTGGCCACCAGGGCGCCTGCATATTGCGCGCCGAAATGCACCTTGGTGATGTATTTCGCCTGCTCGGCCAGCTTGGCCGGCGCTGCCGCCGTCGGAAACACCACCACGCCATCGATGACGCCGGTCTGCAGGTCGTTGTAATAGGTGGTGAGGTTGCCGGACACGCCGACCGCGCCCGTTTCCTTCAGCCAGTTGACCGCCGGTCCCGGCGCGCCGATCTTCTTGCCCTTCAGGTCGTCGATGGAGGAAACCGGGAATTTCGTGATGAGAAAATAGTCCTCCAGCCCGAAGCCGCCGGAGAGGTATTCCAGATCCTTGTCTTCCCACAGCTTGCGCATGTCGGGAATTTCCTCGTGCATCTGCTCGATGGCATCGAACACGACAGCGGCATCCGGCGAATGGAAAGGCGTGACATAGGACACGTTCTGCAACGGCAGCAGCGACGCCTCGAACAGGCTGGAGACGACGCCGATCTGCGCCAGTCCTTCCTCCATCGCCTCCAGTTCGCCGCCCACCTTGGCCAGCGTGCCGCCATAGGCCTCGGTCCAGTTTACCGTGTGGCCGGTGCCTTCCAGCGCCTTCTCGACGGCCGGGATGAAGGCTTCCGGGATGAGCTTGACCCAGAGAAAGACCGGCGGGTGGCCGGCCACGGTCGTGATGTCGATCTCGTCCGCATGTGCGGCAGGTGAAGACAGAAAACTGGCGGCGAGCAGGCTCGCGGCCATGAAGGTTCTGCGAAGCATGACGGTCCTCCCAAATGACCTGATCGGATGCCGGGCCTCCCAACCCGGACGCTCTCCCGCGCGGCATCCGCCATGCGCAGGGACTGGAAAACTATCTGTACGTATGTATTAATTGTCAAGACGAAGTCGGGAGGCCGATGTGAAGGCAGGAGGCAGGCAGCGGGAGGACGGCCGGGTGCTGCGTGGCGAGGCGACGCGCGAACGTGTGCTGGACGCCGCCGAGCGGCTGTTTGCCGATCATGGCTTCGATGCCGTCTCGATCCGCCAGATCGCCCAGGAAGCGGAGGTGACGCTGGGCGTTGTCGGCTTTCACTCCGGCTCCAAGGAAGCGCTCTTCTCCACCATCCTGAAGCGCCGGGTGGACATGCTCTCGGCCGGCCGCCGGGCCGCGCTCGACCGGTTGCTGGCTGAAAAGGGCAGGGGGGCGATCACCCTGCGCGATCTCATGGCGGCCTATATCGATCCCTATATCGATTGCGCCTGCGCCGGCGATCCGCAATGGCTGGCCTATGCCCGCCTCATTGCGCACACCGCCGGCGACAGCCGCTGGTACCCGGCCGTCAAGGATCTCTACGACCCGATGGCCCTTGTCTATCTCGACGAGATCGCCGCGCTGTGTCCGCAGGCATCGCGGGAGAAACTGGCCGCCGCTTTCGTCATGTCGGTGGCCGCCATGCTTTCCACCGTGGCCTCCACCACCCGCATGGCGGCACTGGCTTCGGACGGGGGCACGCTTCCGGTCGGCGACACGGCCGAGCGGCTGGCCCGTCACCGCGGCACATTGATCGATTTCTGCGCGGGCGGGATCGAGCGCGCCGCATCCGCCTGAGCCTTTGCCGCTTCCTCCGCCATCCAGTCGCGCACCCGCCGTGCCTGCGGCGAGAGATCCTTGCCCTTCGGCCAGAGGATGTGAAATCCGTAGGACGTCGACAGTTCGTGGCCGGTCACCCGCACCAGCAGGCCGGCATCGACAAGCCGCTGCACCAGGTGCCGCCAGCCGAGCGCGATGCCCTGTCCTTCCATCACGGCCTGGATGACAAGCACATAGTCGTTGATGAGCAACGCGCGCGGCGCGACATTGTCCGCCACGCCCGCGCTTTTCAGCCAGTCCTTCCAGTCGGTGGCGTCGCGATAGGGCTCTTCGAGGTGAATGAGCCGGTGATGGATGAGGTCTTCCGGCGTTTCCGGCAGGCCGTGGCGCTGGGCATAGAGCGGGCTGGCGACGGCATAGATCTCCTCCGCAGCGAGCAGCATGCTGTCATAGGCCGGCCATTGGGCGGGCACACCGCCGCGAACACCCAGCGGGATGTTCTCAAGCTGGAAATCGATGTCGCGGTCCGAGGTCTGGATGCGGATGTCGATATCGGGCAGCGCCTCGCGGAAATCCTGCAGCCGTGGCATCAGCCAGAACGAGGCAAAGGCCGTGGACGCCAGCACGGTGACATTGCGTCCCGTGCCCAATGAGCGCAACTCCTCGGCCGACTTGCGGATATGGTTCAGGCCCAGCGTGACATCGGTGAAGAAGCGTTCACCGGCCTCCGACAGCCGCACCCTGCGGTGCTCGCGCAGGAAAAGCGGCACCCCGAGCTGTTCCTCCAGCCCGCGCACCGCATAGGAGACTGCGGCCTGGCTCATGCCCAGTTCGCGCGCCGCGCGCGTGAAGGAAGACAGCCGTCCTGCGGCTTCAAAGACGATCAGGGCGCCCGCGGAGGGCAGCAGGTGGCGAAGGCTTTGCATAAGGCCAGCTTATACAAATGATGAGGATTTTCCAGCGTCACGCGCAGGCGTCGAGCGTTTACCGTGATCAGGTCGATGCATTTGTCAGGAGGGGACGATGGACGCTGGCTCGGGAGTACAGACATTGGCCGAACATGAAGCCGCAGCCACCGCGCCGGCCCGCCGCGAACGCCGTGGCCGCAATGCCCGCGTGGAAGCCCGGACACACGGGCCGCAGGGCATCGGCCGGCCCTACATCGTGCGCAACATCCCCACCTATGACATCTTGGGCGAGGAAAGCCTGGTCCGCATCGAGGAGACGGCCGAGCGCATCCTGGCCGAGATCGGCATCGAGTTCCGCGGCGATCCGGCCGCGCTCGACCTCTGGCGCAACGCCGGCGCGCAAGTCACAGGCGAACTGGTGAAGTTCCCGAGGGGCATGCTGCGTGAAATCCTGAAGACCGCGCCGGCGGAGTTCACCCAGCACGCGCGCAACCCGGCCAACACCATCCGCGTCGGCGGCCGCAATGTCGTCTTCGCCCCGGCCTACGGGTCGCCCTTCGTGATGGATCTCGACAACGGGCGGCGCTACGGAACGATCGAGGACTTCCGCAATTTCATCAAGCTCGCCCAGTCCTCGCCCTGGCTGCACCATTCCGGCGGGACCATCTGCGAGCCGGTCGACGTGCCGGTCAACAAGCGCCATGTCGACATGGTCTATGCGCATCTGCGCTATTCCGACCGGCCGTTCATGGGCTCCATCACGGCCGAGGAGCGCGCCGAGGATTCCATCGAGATGGCGCGTCTGGTCTTCGGCGCCGGTTTCGTGGCGGAAAACTGCGTCATCATGGGCAATGTCAACGTCAACTCGCCGCTGGTCTGGGATGCCACCATGACGACGGTGCTGCGGGCCTATGCCCGCGCCAACCAGGCCGGTGTGGTGGTGCCCTTCATCCTGGGCGGTGCCATGGGGCCGGTCACCAATGCCGGCGCCATCGCCCAGGCCCATGCGGAGACCATGGCCGGCTGTGCCCTGACCCAGCTTGAACGGCCCGGCGCCCCGGTCGTCTATGGCAACTTCCTGTCCTCCATGTCGCTGCGCTCCGGTTCGCCCACCTTCGGCACGCCGGAACCGGCCATCGGTTCCATGGTCATCGGGCAGCTTGCCCGCCGGCTGAACCTGCCCTTGCGCTGTTCCGGCAATTTCACCACGTCGAAACTGCCGGACGCCCAGGCGATGAACGAGGGCACGATGTCCATGCTTGCCGCCGTTCATTGCGGCGCGAATTTCATCCTCCATTCGGCGGGTTTTCTCGATGGGCTCCTGTCCATGTCCTACGAGAAGTTCATGATGGATGCGGACCTGTGCGGGGCGCTTCATTCCTATCTCGATGGCGTGACGGTGGATGACAACAGCCTGGCATTCGACGCCTTTGCCGAAGTCGGTCCGGGCAATCATTTCTTCGGCTGTGCGCATACGATGGGCAATTACCAGTCGGCCTTCTGGGATTCCGAAATCGCCGACAACGATCCGTTCGAGAAGTGGGAACTGGGCGGCTCCGTCGATGCCATGACGCGGGCCAACCGGCTTTGGAAGACGCGGCTTGCCGAATATGAGGCGCCGCATCTCGATGAAGGCGTCGACGAGGCGCTGCGCGATTTCGTCGACCGGAAGAAGGCGTCGATGGACGACGCATGGTATTGATCCGCCTTCGCCCGGCAGGCAGCATGGACCACCTGAACGGCGGCGCGCCGCGGCACGATTGAAACCAATTGCCCAGGCCCACGTGACCATGTCCAACGATCCTATCCTCCAGCCCTTTCAACTCAAGCATCTCACGCTGAAGAACCGTCTCATGTCCACCGCGCATGAACCGTCCTACTCCGAGGACGGAATGCCGAAGGACCGTTACCGGCTCTATCACGTGGAAAAGGCGAAGGGCGGCATCGCGCTGACCATGACCGCCGGATCGGCCATTGTCTCGCCTGACAGTCCGCCGGCCTTCGGCAATCTCTTCGCCTACAAGGACGGGATCGTGCCCTGGCTCAGGCGCCTTGCCGATGATTGCCACGAGCACGGATGCGCGGTGATGATCCAGCTCACCCATCTCGGCCGGAGGACGAACTGGAACAAGGGCGACTGGTTGCCGGTGGTTTCGCCGTCACCGGTGCGCGAGGCCGCCCATCGCGCGTTCCCGAAGGAGATCGAGGACTGGGACATCGAGCGCATTGTCGCCGATTTCGCCGCCGCCGCCGGTCGCATGAAGGCTGCCGGCCTCGACGGCATCGAGATCGAGGCCTATGGCCACCTCACCGATGCGTTCTGGTCGCCCAACACCAACCGCCGCGAGGATGGCTGGGGCGGGACGCTGGACAACCGCATGCGCTTCTTCTGGGCCGTCACCGATGCAATTCGAGCGGAAGTCGGCCCCGACTTCATCGTGGGAACGCGCATGGTCGCCGACGAGGACTGGGAAGGCGGCCTGAGCCGTGCCGAAGGCATGGAGATTGCCCGTCGCGTGGCCGCGTCCGGCAAGCTCGATTTCATCAACCTCATTCGCGGCCATATCGACCACGACGCGCCGCTGGCCGATGTCATCCCGCTGGCGGGAATGCGCTCGGCACCACATCTCGATTTCGCGGGCGAGGTGCGTGCGCAGACGGGCTTCCCGGTTTTCCACGCGGCCCGGATTTCCGATGTTGCCACCGCCCGCCATGCCATCGCCGAGGGCAAGCTCGACATGGTCGGCATGACCCGCCCGCATATTGCGGAGCCGCATATCGTGCGAAAGGTGACGAGCGGCGAGGAACACCGAATCCGCCCCTGTGTCGGCGCCACCTATTGCCTCGACCGCATCTACGAGGGCGGCGAGGCGCTTTGCATCCACAATGCCGCAACGGGCCGCGAGGCGACCATGCCGCATGTCATTGCGCCGGCGCAGGGAGGCAAGCGGCGCGCCGTTGTTGTCGGCGCGGGCCCGGCCGGGCTGGAGGCCGCCCGCGTGCTGGGCGAGCGCGGCCATGCCGTCACCGTCCTTGAGGCATCCGGCCAGGCCGGCGGGCAGGTGCGCCTTGCCGCGCAGAACCCGCGCCGGCGCGAGTTTCTCGGCATCATCGACTGGCGTCTGGCGGAACTCGGCCGCCTCGGCGTGGAGATCCGCTACGACACATGGGCAGAAGAAGAGGATGTGCTGGCGCTCGGGCCGGACCTGGTGGTGATCGCGACCGGCGGCGTGCCGCAGACCCCGCCGATGAAGGAAGGAGCCGATCTCGTCTTGTCCACCTGGGACATCCTGTCTGGCGGCGTGAAGCCGCAGGGCGAGGTGCTGATCTACGACGATCACGGCGGTCACCAGGCGATGAGCGCAGCCGAGGCGGTCACGCGTGCCGGCGCATCCCTGGACCTCGTTTCGCCGGAGCGTTTTTTCGCGCCCGATGTAGGCGGCATGAACCTCGCGCCCTACATGAAGGCGCTCCAGTCGGCTGGAGCCCGCATCACCGTGGCGACGAAACTGCTCGCCGTGCACCGCGAAGGCAACCGCCTGGTCGCGATGCTGGGTTCACCCTATGACGACGCGTACCGCGAAGAGCGCCGCGCCGACATGGTCGTTGTCGAGCATGGCACGGCGCCGCTCGACGACCTCTATCATGCGCTCAAGCCGCGATCGCGAAACCTGGGTGCGGTCGCTTATGACCGGCTTGTCGCCAATGCCGGCGACATCTTCCCCGAAAGGCAGGCCGATGCGCCTTTCGATCTGGTGCGCATCGGCGATGCTGTCGCCTCGCGCAACACTCATGCGGCCATCTATGACGGTTTGCGGTTCATGAAGGATGTCTGAGAGCCGGATGTTCCGGCAGGACGGAAAACCCGAACCCGCGGGCCGCCGGCCCGCGCCGGTCAGCGGTCGCTCCCGGCGGCCTCCGCGTCCTGGCTCGCGCGGTACCACTGCTCCTGACTCTTCGGATCGGTAAAGCGCACCAGCACCGTGACGACGCAGGCGGTAAGGGCAAAACCGAGAGTGAGGGCGAGCAGAAGATCCAGAATCATCATGGAAACGAGTTTACATGACTGTATAGTAAACTCAATACCATTGGCTTTGCCGTGGGCCTCATCACGGCGCGTGAAGCCCATGACTGTCGCGCAAATGCAACAGGCGGCGGTCGTGCCGCGGGCCGTCAGCGCATGGCAAGCCGCAGGTCAGGGGCTTGTCCGTCATCGCCCTGCCGTTCGTCATCCTGGCCGGGGAAGGAGGCCTGGAGACAAACCACGCTGAGCCCGATGAAAAGCGCATCATGGATGTCGTGGCCGAAGACAAGCCCCGTGACGCCACTGAGGCAATAGGGCAGGTAGACGGCAATGCCGGCCGTCAGGGCCGCCCGTCCGTGAACGCTGTGCCGGTTGATCCACAGCAACACGAGCGGCGCGAGAAACGCAGCCAGAAAGCCCGCCAGGTTGACGATGCCGCCGCGCACGAGGACGTTCAGGATCGCATTGTGGAAATGCGTGAAGGCGAAGGTGTATCCGCCCGTTTCGGCGTTGCGCTCGGCCATCAGGCCGGGAATGTCGCCCCCGCCATGTCCGAAGACCGGCTTTTCGCGGATCAGTTGCCGCGCGGTCTCCCAGACCACGAATCGTTGGCCGAGCGACGTGTTCAGATCGCTGTTGCGGGCTTTTTCCAGGTCGGTGGAGACCGCTTCGATGCGTTCCTGCACCACCGGCAGATAGGTATAGGCCAGGAAGGCGGTCGCGCCGGCCGTCAGCACCATGCCTGCCAGAACAAGGGCCTTCGTCCGGGTGGCGCGCATGTGGACAGCGGCCATGGCAACCGGCATGGCAAGCAGTCCGAACCAATAGGTCCGGCTTTCACTCGAAATGACAAGGAAGGCAGCGGCCATTGCGCCTGCAAGGCAGATATTGCGCTCCCATCCGCGCAAGCGCAGGGCGCCGGCAAGCGCCAGGCCGTTCATGACGGAAGCCGCCAGCGCGAGCACAAGCGGATTGCCCGCCATCAGTTCCAGCCTTTTGTCCGGCTGGAAAAGCAGAAAGCCCAGTGCTGCGGCGCCAGCCAGCAAGCCGCCGGCCGCGGCTGCCAGATACAGCGTCCGCAAGAGGGTCGCGGGCCGGGCGGTCATCAGCGCGAAAAGCGGCAGGACGCCCAGGAATGGCAGGTTTTCGGCGATTTCCTGCATCCCGTCGCTGGAAAATCCGGAAAGCCCGGTGGCAAGGGCTTCCGTGATGAAGAAAAGCGCGAATGCCCCGGCTGCCAGCCATGCCTGCCGTTGGGCCGGAAAGGCGAGCCGCTTGCCCGCAAGCAGCAGGATGCCCCAGCACATGGTGACGGCAACGACGACGGAGACGCCGCTGCCGGCAAGCGGTGTGAAGCCGGCAAGAAGTGCGGCGAACACGATATTGCCCCTGGCCAGTGCCGTTCCGCCGGGCGAGGTCAGATAGCGCAGGATGGCGGTGGGCAGGGCAGGCATGGACTCCGGCTCTCGATCATGACAAACGCCGCCGGCTGCGGTCTGGCTTCCCCGGCGGTGTTTACCGTCCGCTTAGAGCATGTTGCACCGAAAAGGCAAATCAGCTTTTCTTTCATTCCTCAAGGTAGCATGAATGGTGTGGCCATATTGTCATGGTTGTGACGACCGGGGCATGCCGCTCTTCCGTTCGATGCATCACCACATCGCCTGAAAGCCGGGGCCGGCCGGGTCTGCCGGCTCCCTTGTTCAGGATGGTCGGGTCAGTGGATCAGCGAACCACCGTTCACATCCACTTCGGTGCCGGTGCAATAGGCTGAAAGGTCGCTGGCCAGGAAAAGCGCGCAACCCGCCACGTCGGATGCCTCGCCGGCCCGCCCCATGGGAATGCCTTCGAGGATTTGCTCCTTCATTGCCGGTGTCAGCTTGCCGGCGGTGATGTCGGTGGCGATGAAGCCGGGGCAGATGGCGTTGACGCGCACGCCGGCCGGCGCCAGTTCGCGCGCCATGGCCTTGGTCAGGCCAAGGATGCCGGCCTTCGCGGCGGAATAGTGCGGCCCGCCGAATATGCCGCCGCCGCGCTGCGCCGAAACCGACGACAGGTTGACGATCGCGCCGGCCTTGCGCTCGCGCATGCCCGGAATGGCGGCCTGGCTCATGTAGAGCGTGCCGCGCAGGTTCACGTCCAGCACGGCGTCATAATTGTCCGGCTGGATGTCCATGATCTTCAGCGGCTGGGTGATGCCGGCATTGTTGACGAGCACGTCGATCCGGCCCCAGAGCCTTTCCAGGTCCGCGACCGCCTTCTCGCAGGCCTGCTTGTCGGTCACGTCGCAGGCAAGGCCGGTATGGCCTTCGCCCGGCAGGTCGGCGGCCGCTGCCTTCGCCGCCGCCTCGTCGAGGTCGAGAATGGCAACCCTCGCACCGTGCTCGGCGAACAGTCTCGCCGTGGCCTTGCCAAGCCCGCGCGGGCTGGCTGCACCGGTCACGATTGCATGTTTTCCTTCAAGCAGGCCCATGGCCATCATCTCCTGTCTGGTTTGCCTGGTAGAAAGGTCGGCCGGCGGTCAAAGCCAGCCCGTGATCCGTTCGGCCACTTTCGCGGTCGAAATGCCGTACATCTCGTGCAGGGTCGGCAGGGCGCCGGCCTCCAGGAATTCGTCCGGCAGGCCGATCATGCGGAAGGTCGGCGTCACGCCATTGACGAGCAGCGTGCGCGCCACTGCCTCGCCGAGCCCTCCATTGACCGTGTGGTTTTCCGCCGTGACCACCAGCCGCGTGCCCCTGGCGGCTTCGCGAACGATGGTCGGCGTGTCGAGCGGCTTGATCGTGGGAACATGCAGGACCGCGACCTCGATGCCCTTTTGCGCCAGCATGACTGCGGCATCGAGGGCGCGCATGGTCATGATGCCCGTGGAAATCACGAGAACGTCGCGCCCCTCGCGGATCATCTGCGCCTTGCCGAGGCGGAAGCGGTAATCGGGCTTGTGCCGGGTCAGCACCGAAGGCACCTTGCCGCGCAGCAGGCGGGTGTAGACGGGTCCGTCATGGGCGGCGATCTGCGGCACCATGCCGGCAATGTCGTCGGCATCGCAGGGATCGATGATGGTCATGTTCGGCAAGCCGCGGAAGATCGCCAGATCCTCCGTCGCCTGGTGGCTCGGGCCATAGCCCGTCGTCAGGCCGGGCAGGGCGCAGGCGATCTTGACCGGCAGGTTCTCCTCCGCGATCGCCATGGCGATGAAATCGTAGGCGCGCCGCGCGGCGAACACCGCATAGGTCGTGGCGAAGGGCAGAAAGCCCTCGCGTGCCATGCCTGCCGCCGCCGACATCAGGATCTGCTCGGCCATGCCCATCTGGTAGAAACGGTCCGGCATCGCCTCGGCCAGGACGTGCAGGTCGGTATACTTGCCGAGATCGGCGGTCAGCCCGACAATCCGTTCGTCCTTGCGGGCAAGGTCGACCAGCGCGTGGCCGAAAGGCGCGGACACCGTGTCATATCCTTCCGCCGCAAGCGAGGCGATCATCGCCGATGTGGCGGCATTGCCACCGCGCGCCGGCTTGCGCGGCTCGTATTTGCGGGCCATCGAGGCAAGCGTCATGCCGGTTTCCCCCTATCCAGAACGGCCAGGGCTTTTTCCCATTCATCCGGCTCGACGCGGACGAAATGCGTGATTTCCCGCGTCTCCAGGAAATCGACCCCCTTGCACATGGCCGTGTCGAAAATGATCACGCGTGGCCGCGCCGCGGCGATATCGCGCGCTGTGTCGAGCGCGGCCACGACGGCGTCGAGGTCGTTTCCATCCACCCGCTGCGCATGCCAGCCGAACGCCGCCCACTTGGCTTCCTCCGGCACGCGGGCCAGTGCGTCGGTGGTCTTGCCATCGGCCTGCTGATCGTTGAAATCGACAAGGCAGATCAGGTTGTCGAGCCCGTGCTGCACGGCCGACATGGCCGCTTCCCAGGTGGAGCCTTCGCCCAATTCGCCGTCCGACATGAGATTGTAGACAAAGGCCGGGTTTTTCTTGCGCTTCAGCGCCATTGCCGCGCCCACGGCAATTCCGAGTCCGTGCCCGAGCGAACCGCCGGTGATTTCCATGCCCGGCGTATATGACGCCATGCCGGACATCGGCATGCGGCTGTCATCCATGCCATAGGTTTCCAGTTCCTCCTCCGGCAGGATGCCGGCTTCCATCAAGGCGGCATAGAGTGCAATGGCATAGTGGCCGATGGATAGGTAGAAGCGGTCGCGCCCCTCCCATTCAGGATCCTCGGCGCGATAGTCCAGTGCATGGAAATAACTGGCCGCCAGGACGTCGGCAATGCCCAGCGCCTGGCCGACATAGCCCTGGCCCTGGACTTGCGCCATGAGCAGCGCCTTGCGGCGGATGTTCCATGCCCGCAAGGCCAGCGGCACGTTGGAGGCGCGGTGCGCGCGGTCGGCATCCATGCAGGGCTCCTCCGTCGGTTGGCCGGACGCCATGTTGGATACACAATCCGTGCTCTTCGGTCGTTCTCGAAAAATTACATAGGAGTGAAGATTATCTGAAGTGATGCGCCGCCGGCAGAAGGCACGTATCGCGCCGGCACGGACCCTTTATCCGGCGCGGTTCGGCACCGGAAACGTGCCTCTTGTCCTGATGCTGTGGTCAGCGTTAAGGACCAGCCGCAAGGCCAGGTCTCCATGGTAGAAGGTGATGCGCCAGCGGCCTTCGTCTTCGCCTTCGCCGATTTCGGAAATTGAGGTGATCCGGCCTTCCTGCATCAGCCTCCTGATCTCCTGCACCGGCAGCCTGAACCCTGACGCCAGCACGGCCGCGTCGACCACGAAGCCGTCGCCATCCCGCTCCACGTCGCTCATGTTGCCTCCCGCCCATAGGTGTTGGCCGCGACCCCGGTCAGCTTCACCGCAAGGTCACAACCTTCCTCGGGCGTGGCCGTGCGCAGCGTTGGCATCCAGCTTGTCATCGTGGTGTCCTTTCGTTTCAGGTCTTCCGCAAGAGCGCTGAAGCGGCGTGGCCGGGGTGGCGGGGTGGGGCCTTTGCCCATCATGCCGCCGCCGGTTCGGGCAGGGCGATATCGGCCAGCGTGGATGTGTTCAGATCGTCGATGAAGGCCGTTTCGGCACGCCGCAGCCGTGCCTTGAGACGGCAGCAGCCCTCGATGGTGCAGGCGCTTTCGGCCTGCTGAAAGCAGCCGGCAAGCGCCTGGCCCTGTTCCAGCAGCCGCACCACGTCCCCCAGCCGGATATCGGCAGGGGCACGGCGCAGGATTGCCCCGCCGCTGCCGCCGCGCCGGGTTTCGACGATGCCGCCAAGAACGAGCCGCTGCATGATCTTGGTCAGGTGATGGCGCGACAGGCTGAACTCGTCGGCCAGTTCTCCGGTCGAAAATGCCCGTTCGGGAGCACTGGCCATGCGCATCAGCATGCGCAATCCGTAATCGGTGAAAGACGTCAGTCGCATCCACGTCGCCATTCGTTTGAATAGGTATTTACAATACCAATTAACACGGATAGACGGAGATGCAACCCCAGGCACGGGAGCCGGCCATGGCCGCCACCGACACGCATATCGTTTCCGCCCGCCCGAAGATGACCGCCGAGATCATGGCGAAGACAGGACTGGACGAGGAAATCCTGTCCGGGCTGGTGCGTCGCTTCTATGGAAGGGTCCGTGCCGATGCGGTTCTCGGGCCCATATTCGCTGACAGGATTTCCGATTGGGACCCGCACCTGGAGAGGATGGTGGCGTTCTGGTCCTCCGTTGCGCTGTTGACCGGGCGCTACCGGGGCGCACCCGTTCCCGCACATGCCGAATTGCCCATTCAATGGGACCATTTCGAGCGTTGGCTGGCGCTGTTCCGCGAGACAGCCGTCGAGGTCTGCCCTCCGCAAGGTGCTGCCCATGTCATCGAACGTGCCGAGCGGATTGCGGGCGCATTGCACCGGGCCGTCGAGGACGCGAAAAGCTGACCCGCCATTTCCAGACTGAAGGCGCCGGGATCGCGTGAGGCTGCCGGTGCTCGTCGGGGGAGCGGTCACGGTGAAATCAAGGGAGGCAACATGAAGGACAAATCCGGAAAGGCGCCCCTGCGCGCAAGCCATGCCTCGCCGCTCTCGGAGATTGCACCGGGTTATATCGACCCGCTCACCGTCGATCCGCAGCAGGCCGGAGACGTTGCCCGATGGCGAAAAGCGGAGCGAACCCGGCTGCGCAATCAGCGAATGGCGCTGTCCGTGGCCGAACGCAAGCATGTCGGCGAGATGCTGGCCGCACATCTTCGCCAGATCCTGCATGCCCGCCAGGAAAGCGCTCGGGGCCTTGTCTTTTCGGCCTATTGGCCAATCAAGGGCGAACCGGATCTGCGACCGCTGATGAAGGAACTGCACGAGGAAGGGGTGACTGTCGCCCTGCCTCTGGTCGAGACAAGGGCTGCGCCTCTCACCTTCCGCCGCTGGACCCCCGAAACGAAAATGGTCCGGGGCGATTGGGGCATCCCGGTCCCGCCGCCGGACGCCGCGCAAGTCATTCCCGCGATCACGCTGGCACCGCTCGTGGGCTGGACCGGTGACGGCTACCGTCTCGGCTATGGCGGTGGGTATTTCGACAGAACGCTCGCGGCGATGAGGCCCCGTCCCGTCACGATCGGTATCGGCTATGAACGCGCGAAGCTGAACACCATCTTCCCCCAGCCCCACGACATTCCCCTTGATGTCATCCTGACCGAGGCCGGCTTGGGATACGAAAGGCCCGCCCGCCCTTGACTGTTGCGATGAACGGGGCTCCGTCAAGCGGCGAACCTTGGCCGTCCAATGCAACGGGTGTCGCCCTGCGGGGAGGGCGGTTCACCTGTCCTTGCGCGCGCCGTTTTCGGGATCGGTATCCGGCTGCTCCTCGGTGATCGGTTTCGCCGGGTGGGGCTTTTTTCGCGGTTGCGTCTTGCTGTCCTCGCCAGGTTCAGGCTGCTCGGCAGTGATGGGTTTGGAACTGTTGGCCATGGGAACTCCATTGCAGGTTTGGCGATGACGCGCGATGCAAGACGCATGTTTCCGTCATTTGCCACATCGTTTCGCATGTCTGGTGCAGCACCGGTTGCCGCTGTGGCGGATTGCAGGGCCTTGAAGCCTGTTCCCGCCACCGCTCGCTTCCGCCTGGGTGGGCGGTGCGTATCGCCGTGACGGACTGTGCATCCAACAGTCCCGTCACGGTTTTTGTTCCCCGCTGGCGCGTTCGCAGGTCCCGGTTTGCCCTGCACGGTCGGCGGCAGATGCCATGCGGGAGACGCACCGGCAGAAAACGCAGGCGCGGACAGGGCGAGTGACGGAGAAAGCGGGGAATCTCGGGCAGAAAGATCGGGGAAAGGACCCGAAGTCCTTGATCTGGCTGGTCGGAGTGGCAGGATTTGAACCTGCGACCCCCTCGTCCCGAACGAGGTGCGCTACCAGGCTGCGCTACACTCCGTGAACCAGTCGGCGGTTCTATAGCGGCAGGGTTGGCGTCCTGCAAGCGCCGGAAGAGAAAAAATGCGCAAAATTCGGATGCGCCGGCCTTGTTGACCGGTCTGTGTCCCGGCGGCGTTTTAAAGGGTGTTTTCTTCCGGCTTAATCGGCCATAAGGCAATGGCCTGTAGAAGGGCAGAACAGACCGTCAGTTTTTGGAAGCGTTCATGCACAAGCCTGTCGCCGATGCCAGACCGAATACCTTGGCTTTCGAGACCGTCCCGCTCATCAAGCCGACCGGATTTCGCGAATATGACGCGCGGTGGTGGTTCGGCCATCCGGGCGCACAGAAGCCGCCGGAACTGAACCTGCTTGGCGTGCAGGCGCTGGGCATGGGCCTTGGTACGCTGATCCGCCGGCGCGGTGCGGGGCCGGACATCGTCACCGGGCATGATTTCCGCTCCTACTCGCTGTCGATCAAGCTGGCGCTTGCCCAGGGGCTCATGGCCGCCGGCGCCCGCGTGAAGGATATCGGCCTGGCGCTTTCGCCCATGGCTTATTTCGCCCAGTTCGCGCTCGATGCCGCCTCCGTGGCCATGGTCACCGCCTCGCACAACGACAATGGCTGGACCGGCGTGAAGATGGGTTGCCAGCGCCCGCTGACCTTCGGCCCCGATGAGATGGCGCAGTTGCGCGATATCGTGCTCAACGGCGATTTCGACCTGCCCGGTGGCGGAGCCTACGAAACGGTGACCGGCATGCGCGAACGCTACCTTGCCGATCTGGCCGGCGGCCTGCAACTCAAGCGGCGTCTCAAGGTCGTCGCCGCTTGCGGAAACGGAACCGCGGGCGCCTTTGCGCCTGACCTTCTGGAGCGCATTGGCTGCGAGGTCATTCCGCTGGATTGCGACCTCGATTACACCTTCCCGCGCTACAACCCCAACCCGGAAGACATGGAAATGCTGCATGCCATCCGCGACGCGGTTCTGGCGCACAAGGCCGATATCGGCCTTGGTTTCGATGGCGACGGTGACCGCTGCGGGGTGGTCGACAACGAGGGCAACGAGATCTTTTCCGACAAGGTCGGCGTCATGCTGGCGCGCGACATGTCGGCGGAGCGGCCTGGCGCGCAATTCGTCGTCGATGTGAAATCGACCGGTCTTTACAGGACCGACCCGGTGCTGGCGGCCAATGGCGCGAAAACCGATTACTGGAAAACCGGCCATTCCTACATCAAGCGGCGGGTGAGCGAACTGGGCGCGGTCGCCGGGTTCGAGAAGTCCGGCCACTTCTTCTTCAATGCGCCCCATGGCCGCGGATATGACGACGGCCTCGTCACGGCCACCGCCATCTGCCGCATGCTGGAGCGCAATCCCGGCAAGTCGATGGCCGACCTTTACCGCGATCTGCCGCTGACTTTCGGTTCCCCCACCATGTCACCCCATTGCGCCGACGAGGAGAAATATGACGTGGTGGAGAGGGTCGTGGCCCGCTTTGCCGGGATGAAACGCAACGGGGAGACCCTGGCGGGCGAGCGGATCGAGAGCCTCGTGACGGTCAATGGCATCCGCGTGGGCCTGTCGGATGGAAGCTGGGGCCTCGTGCGCGCGTCGTCCAACAAGCCCGAACTCGTTGTCGTGGTGGAAAGCCCGGTGTCGGAGGAGCGCAAGCGCGCCGTGTTCCACGCCGTTGATGCAATCCTGCGTGAAAATCCGGAAGTCGGCGCCTATAACCAGTCGATCTGAAGCAGCAGGCCGGGGGAAGACCAGCATGAGTGCGCGTATTGTCAGCTTTGTCATGAGCGGTGGCATCGGGTCGCGGCTCTGGCCCCTGTCGCGGGAGGACAATCCGAAGCAGTTCCACGACCTGTCCGGCGGTGGATCCATGATCCATCAGACGGTCCGGCGCATGGCTGCGCGCACCGCAGGCGCCGGCCCCGTCTGCATCATTGCCACCGAGCGCCATGCCGGGCGGGTCAATGCGGAACTGGCGGGCCAGGATCTCAGGGGCGGACGCGCGCTCTACGAGCCCATGGGCCGCAACACCGCCGCCGCCGTGGCCCTGGCCGCGCAGGTGACATTGCGCGATTTCGGCGACGACCTCGTCCTCGTGGTGCCTTCCGACCACGTGATTGCCACCGATGCCGATTTCTGGGCTACGGTGGAGGATGGCGTGGAGGCGGCCCGGGCAGGGCGCGTCGTGGTCTTTGGCGTCCGTCCCACCCATCCGGAGACCGGCTACGGCTATATCGAGGCCGGAGCTGACACGGGCGCACCGGTGCGCGACGTCGCCCGTTTCGTCGAGAAGCCGGACCATGCCACCGCCGAGGCCTATCTTGCCGACGGCAATTTCTACTGGAATGCCGGCATTTTCCTGTTCCGCGCCTCCGCCATGCGCGATGCATTCGAAGCCCTGGAACCGGGCATCTGGTCCGCCGTGGCAACGGCGCTCGCCAACGCCCGCGACGAAGTGGGCGGAACCTTCCTGCACGAGGACGATTATCTCGCCGTCCGCTCCGATTCCATCGATTACGCGATCATGGAAAAGCTCGATGGCATTGCCATGGTCGAGGCCCGTTTTCGCTGGAACGACCTGGGGTCATGGCAATCCCTGCTCGATGTGGCGGATGCCGATGAAGACGGGAACGTGATCGTCGGCGATGTTGTCGCCATCGATTGCCAGCATTGCTACCTGCGCTCTTCAGGCCGCCTTCTCTCCGTCATCGGCCTGAAGGACGTCGCCGTGGTGGCGACTGCCGACGCGACTTTCGTGGCGCCCGTCAGTGAAAGCCAGAACGTCAAGAAAGTGGTGCAACAGCTTGAGAAAAGCGGCCGGCTGGAAACCCGCTACACGCCCAGCCACGATGGCGTGATCGAGGCGGGCGCCTTTGTCAGCCGGGTGCGTCACTGGCTGTTCGAGGAGACGCTGCCGCTCTGGTCGACCGCCGGCGTGGACCGCGTCCATGGCGGGTTTCACGAGACACTGGGCTTTGACGGCCAGCCGCGCCTGAAGCCCAAGCGCATGCGCACCATGGCGCGCCAGGTCTACGCGTTTTCCGTGGCCAAGGCCCACGGCTGGCAAGGTCCGGCCGACGAACTCATCGCCCATGGCATCGATTTCATGGCCACCAGGGGCCGAACGCGGCGCGGCGGCTGGATCCGTGCCTTCAACCCGGACGGATCGGTACTCGATCCGGTCGAGGATACCTATGACCATGCCTTCGTGCTTCTGGCGCTGGCACATGCCCACGCTGCCGGCCATGCCGATGCGCTGACACTGGGGCGCGAGACCTTCGACTTCCTCGACGAGCATCTCGAAGACGCAAACCTGCGCGGCTACCTGGAAACCTCCGATGGCGAGAACCTGCGCCGGTCCAACCCGCACATGCATCTGCTCGAGGCATTCCTTGCCTGGTACCACGCCACCGGGGAACGGACCTATCTGCGCCGCGCGGCACGTATCGTCGACCTGTTCCGCCACGTGCTTTTTGATGCCGAGACATGGACTCTGGGCGAATTCTTCGACGGCGGCTGGAAGCCGGAGCCCGGCGAGCGCGGGGCATGGACGGAGCCTGGCCACCACTTCGAATGGGCGTCACTGCTGACCGATTTCGCCGAAGCGACCGGCCAGACCGATCTCGTGCCCTATGCGCGCAAGCTCTATGCGTCCGCCGTCGCGCACGGGCTGAACAGGGCCACGGGCCTGGCCTACAATGCCGTCTCGCGCTCCGGGGTTCCGCTCGATCAACTGTCCCGTTCCTGGCCGCAGACCGAGGCGATCAAGGCGGCCATCGCGCTTGACAGCGAAGGCGGCGGACCGGACATGAAGCCGGAAATCGAATCGCGGGTCGCCCGCCTGTTCCGCTGGCATGTCGATCCGGCGCCGCGTGGCCTGTGGATCGACCTGATCGACGAAAAGGGCGCAGCCCGCGCGGCGGACGTGCCGGCCTCGATCTTCTATCACCTCGTCTGCGCGCTGACGCGTTACCTCGAAGTCCAGCCCAGGGCCGGATAGACGCTCAGTAGGGGCTGTCCACCGGCCCGTCTGCCACGTAGACACTCTTGATCTGGCTCCAGGCAGCCAGCGCCTCAAGGCCGTTTTCCCGGCCCATGCCGGACTGCTTGACGCCGCCGAACGGCATGTCGGCGGGTGTCAGGTTGTAGGCGTTGATCCAGCAGGTGCCGGCCTGAAGGCGGTGGACGACGCGCCTGGCCCGCTCCATATCCGCCGAGAACACGCCGGCAGCCAGCCCGAACGGCGTGGCATTGGCGCGCGCGATCACCTCCTCCTCGTCGCGGAAAGACAGTACGGCCATCACCGGCCCGAAGATCTCCTCACGCGCGATGGTCATGGAATCGGTGACGCCGGTGAAAACCGTTGGCTCCACGTAATGCCCGGCTTCCAGCCCTTGGAGATGTGGACGGTCGCCGCCGCAGGCCAGATTCGCGCCTTCCGCCTTGCCGGCCTCGATATAGCCGGTCACCTTTGCAAGCTGCGCCGCCGAGACCAGCGGCCCCATCTGCGTCGCCTCGTCCATCGGGTCGCCGATGCGGATGGCGCGCGTGCGTTCGACGAGCCGCTCGACGAACCGGTCATGGATGGCTTCATGTACGAAAACGCGTGTGCCATTGGAGCAGACCTGGCCTGAGGAATAGAAGTTGCCCAGCATGGCGCCTCCGATGGCGCTTTCCAGATCGGCATCCTCGAACACGATCAGCGGCGACTTTCCGCCCAGCTCCATCGTCGCCGGTTTCATCAGGCTGCCGGCCTTGGCGAGCACTTTCTTGCCGGTCGGCACCGAGCCGGTCAATGAAACCTTCGCGATCACCGGATGTTCGACCAGCCTCGCCGCCACGTCGCCGAAGCCCTGGACCACGTTGAAAAGGCCGGCCGGCAGCCCGGCCTCGACATAGATTTCCGCCAGTTTCAGCGCCGACAATGGCGTGACCTCCGACGGCTTGAAGATCATCGCATTGCCCATGGCCAGCGCCGGCGCCGATTTCCAGCAGGCGATCTGGATCGGGTAGTTCCACGCCCCGATGCCAAGCGTGACGCCGAAGGGCTCGGGCCGGGTATAGGCATGGGGTCCGCCAAGGTCGATGTGCCGCCCGGCATACCCGGCCACCACGCGCCCCATGTAGTCGAGGCATTCGGCCCCCGAGGCGGCATCGGCCACCAGCGTCTCCTGAAGCGGCTTGCCGGTGTCGAGCGTCTCCAGTTCCGAAAGCGCGCGGTTGCGTTCCGTCAGGATCGCGGCGGTCCTGCGAAGCACCGCGCCGCGTTCCTCCGGCGGCCGCGCGGCCCACGCGGCCTGAGCGCGCGCCGCGCTCTCCGCCGCAGCCTCGATCACAGCATCGGTCGCGCCATGCAGCCGTGCAATGACTTCGCCGCTCGCCGGATGGCGGCTTTCGAGAATTGGGCCGGATGTGTCCTCGAACGGCTTGCCGTCAATGAAATGGGAAGCGGAAGGTTGCGCGCGCATGGTGGATCGGTCTCTCGGCTATCGGTCGCTGACCTGCCAGCGCGGATTGATCCACGGCTCCAGGTTGGAGGCGGGCAGGGGCTGGCGGCCGAGGATGTGGTCGGACGCCTTTTCGCCCACCATGATCGACGGCGCATTCAGGTTGCCGTTGGTGATGCGCGGGAAGATGGAGCTGTCGGCCACACGAAGGCCCTCCACGCCGATGACGCGGTTTTCCGGGTCGACAACCGACATGGGATCGCTGGCCGCACCCATGCGGCAGGTGCCGCACGGGTGATAGGCGCTTTCGGCATGGTCTCGGATGAAGGAATCCAGCGCCTCGTCGCTCTGGACATGGTCGCCCGGCGAAATCTCGCGGCCGCGAAACGGCGCCATCGCTGCCTGCCCGAAAATCTCGCGCGTCAACCGGATGCAATGGCGGAACTCGCTCCAGTCGTCGGGATGGCTCATGTAGTTGAAGCGGATGACCGGGTTGTCGGATGGATCGGCCGAGCGAAGGGTGACCGATCCCCGCGATTTCGAGCGCATCGGCCCGACATGGGCCTGGAAACCGTGGCCTTTTGCCGCCGCCTTGCCGTCATAGCGGATGGCCCCGGCCAGAAAATGGAACTGGATGTCGGGATAGTCGACACCGGCCGCCGACCGCACGAATCCGCAGGCCTCGAAGTGGTTGGTGGCCCCGTCGCCGCGCTTGAGGAACAGCCATTCCGCCCCGATCATCGCCTTGGAGATGAGGCCGAGCTTGGCATTCAACGTGATCGGCTGCGTGCATTCCTGCTGGATGTAGAGTTCCAGGTGGTCCTGGAGGTTGGCGCCGACGCCTGGCCGGTCAGCCACCACATCGATGCCGAGATCGCGCAGATGTGCTGCCGGGCCGATGCCCGACAGCATGAGCAGCTTGGGCGAATTGATGGCCGAGGCCGCCAGGATCACTTCACGTCTTGCATGAATGGTTCGAGCGTGCCCGCCCGCCTCGATCTCGATGCCGCTGGCCCGCTGGTTCTCGATCACGACGCGCCGCGCAAGGCCCCTGACGAGATGAACGTTGGGCCGCCCGAGGGCAGGGCGCAGATAGGCCTTGGCGGCCGAGAAGCGCTCGCCCTTGTGAATGGTCTGCTCGAAGGCCGCAAAGCCTTCCTGCTTCTGCCCGTTGTAATCGCCGGTCACTTCGAAACCGGCCTGCCGGCCCGCTTCGATGAAAGCGCCGTAGAGGGGATTGTCCATGCGCGCCCGGCGCACATGCAGCGGCCCGTCCTTGCCGCGCCAGTCGGCCTCGCCGGAATCGGCGTTCTCCATGCGCAGGAAATAGGGCAGCACATCGGCATGGGACCATCCATGCGCGCCGCTTTCCGCCCAATGGTCGAAGTCGCGGGCATGGCCGCGCACATAGACCATGCCATTGATGGAAGAGGAACCGCCGATCACCTTGCCGCGTGGCGTGACGAGCTGGCGCCCGCCCAGATGCGGCTCCGGCTCGCTTTTCATGCCCCAGTCATAGAGCTTCATGTTCATGGGATAGGAAAGCGCAGCGGGCATCTGGATGAACGGGCCGGCATCCGTGCCGCCATGTTCGACGACGATCACCGAGTGCTTCCCGTCCTCCGACAGCCGGTACGCCATGGCGGAACCGGCCGAGCCCGACCCGACGATCACATAGTCGGCGGCAAGCTGTGCCGCATCGTCGAAATGCTTGCCGGATGTCATGTCACTCGCCCCTCGGATAGCGCTTGTTCTCCTCAAGCACGTTCAGATCCATGTGGTTGCGCATGTAGCGTTCCGATGCCTTCTGCAGCGGCTGGAAATCCCACGGGAAATAGGCCCCGTTGCGTAGCGCCGGATAGACCACCCAGCGCCGCGCCTGGCTCTGGCGTACCTCCGCGTCATAGGCCGCCATGTCCCATGTCGCGCGCACCCGCGTCATGAAGGCCTGCACGACCTCCTCGTGGCCCGGATCGGGTGCCAGGTTTTCCAGTTCCAGCGGATCGTCCGCCAGGTTGAAGAGTTGCGGCGGGTCCAGTTCGCAGTGGACGAATTTCAGGTGGCCTTCGCGGATGCAGACCAGCGGCGCCTGGGAACCTTCCGCCGCATACTCGATCAGCACGGGTTCCTTGCGGGCATGGCCCTCCATCTGCGCAACCAGGCTTTCCCCGTCTGTCCAGGGCATGATGCCCTCCAGGTCGATGCCGGCCAGATCGGCCAGCGTCGGCAGGATGTCCATGGTCGAGACCGGATCGGTGACGAGGCGGCCAGGCCGGCCCGGCACCGCGATCATCACCGGCACGCGCGCCGAGCCTTCGTAGAAATTCATCTTGAACCACAGGCCGCGCTCGCCCAGCATGTCGCCATGGTCGGAGCAGAACACGATCACCGTGTCATCGGCCATGCGCGTGGCCTCCAGCACGGCCAGCAATTCGCCCACCTTGTCGTCGAGATAGGAAATGTTGGCGAAATAGGCCTGGCGCGATCGGCGGATGTCCTCGTCCGAAATATCGAAATTCGTGTAGTCATTGGCCTTGTAGAGCCGTTGCGAATGCGGGTCCTGTTCTTCGAAGGGGATCGCGGGAACGGATGGTTCCAGGTGATCGCAATCGGCATAAAGGTCCCAGTATTTGCGCCGCGCCACATAGGGGTCGTGCGGATGGGTGAAGGAAACGGTGACGCACCATGGCCGCCGGTCGGCATCGTCATTCTCGCGGGCAAGCTGGTAGAGCTTCTGCGCGCCGTGAAAGCAGACCTCGTCGTCATATTCCATCTGGTTGGAGATTTCGGCCACGCCCGCGCCGGTGACCGAGCCGAGATTGTGATACCACCAGTCGATGCGCTCGCCCGGCTTGCGATAGTCTGGCGTCCAGCCGAAATCGGCCGGGTAGATGTCGGTCGTCAGCCTTTCCTCGAATCCGTGCAACTGGTCCGGCCCGACGAAATGCATCTTGCCCGACAGGCAGGTGTAATAGCCCGCCGCGCGCAGGTGGTGCGCATAGGTGGGAATGTCCGAGGCGAACTCCGCGGCATTGTCATAGACGCGCGTGCGCCGCGGCAATTGGCCCGACATGAAGGAGGCACGGCCCGGCGCACAAAGCGGCGAGGCCGTATAGGCATTGCGAAACCGTGTGGAGCGCGCGGCCAGCCGTTTCAGGTTCGGTGCATGCAGCCAGTCCGCCGGGCCATCGGGAAACAAGGTTCCGTTCAACTGGTCGACCATGATGACGAGGATGTTCGGCTTCGCGGGCACGGGCTTGCACTCCGGTCGGGGGTGGTGGAATTTTTATTGAATAGTCATTCAATGTGGCCGGAATTTGCCATGGCGCGCCGGCTCCTGTCAATTCCGCCTGCGGGCGTGCTGGCGCATTCATGCACAGCAGCTTACGCATGCCCGAAGGCTTTACGTTCATCGAAAGCCGGTCCAGATTGTCGCCCATGACGGGGCCGGCCTGCCCGGCCCGGACAACCGGGAGAGACGATATGACCGCATGCATCGTGGGCTGGGCGCACCTGCCCTTCGGCAAGCATTCCGACATCACGCTGGAAGACATGATCGTGAAGGTCGCGCGCGAGGCGCTGGACCATGCCGGCCTTGAGGCCGGTGACGTGGACGAGATCGTGCTCGGCCATTTCAATGCCGGCTTCTCGCAGCAGGATTTCACCGCGTCGCTGGTCCTGCAGGCCGATGACGGCTTCCGCTTCAAGCCGGCAACGCGCGTCGAAAATGCCTGTGCCACCGGTTCGGCCGCCGTGCGCCAGGGCATCCGCGCCATCGAGAGCAAGGCCGGCCGCGTGGTCCTCGTCGTCGGCGCCGAGCAGATGACCACGACGCCGGGGCCGGAGATCGGCAAGAACCTGCTGCGCGCCTCCTACCTGCCCGAGGATGGCGATACGCCGGCCGGCTTCGCCGGTGTCTTCGGCAAGATCGCCCATGCCTATTTCCAGCGCCATGGCGACCAGTCCGACGCGCTGGCCTCCATCGCCGCCAAGAACCACCGCAATGGTGTCGGCAATCCCTATGCCCAGATGCGCAAGGATTTCGGCTTCGAATTCTGCCGCACGGAAAGCGAGAAGAACCCCTTCGTCGCCGGGCCTCTGAAGCGCACCGACTGCTCGCTTGTCTCCGATGGCGCCGCCGCCATCGTGCTGACCGATGTGGAAACGGCGCTGTCCATGAAACGGGCCGTCGCCATTCGCGGCAATGCCCATGTGCAGGATTTCCTGCCCATGTCGAAGCGCGACATCCTGCTGTTCGAGGGCTGCACCCATGCCTGGGCGCAGGCCATGAAACAGGCCCGTGTCGGCCTTGAAGACCTGTCCTTCGTCGAAACCCACGACTGCTTCACCATCGCCGAACTGATCGAATATGAGGCGATGGGACTGGCAAGGCCGGGCGAGGGCGCGAAGGTGGCGCTGGAGGGCCAGACGGAGAAGGGGGGGCGCCTGCCTGTCAATCCGTCGGGCGGGCTGAAGGCCAAGGGCCATCCGATCGGCGCCACCGGCGTCTCCATGCATGCGCTCACCGCGATGCAGTTGATGGGCGAGGCGGACGGCTTTCAGGTGGAGAATGCCACGCTGGGCGGCATCTTCAACATGGGTGGCGCCGCGGTGGCCAATTACGTGTCCATCCTGGAGCGCATCAAGTGAACCGGGTCGCCGTCGTCACCGGCGGCGCTTCCGGCATCGGCCTCGCCGTTGTCGAGCGCCTGCTGGGCGATGGCTGGTCGCTGGGAATCGTTGACGCCAACCGCGCCGCGCTGGCGGAAGCCGAGGCGGAACTGGAGGGCGAGGACGCGCTGTTCATCGCCTGCGACATCACCGACGAGGACGAGGTGGGCGAGGTTTTCGACCGCATCGCCGACACGCTGGGACCGCTCTCCGCCCTCGTCAACAGCGCGGGCATTGCCCGTGACCTGCCGGCCATGGAAACCTCGGCCGAACTGTTCCGCCAGATCCTCGACGTCAACCTGGTGGGTTCCTTCATCGCCTCCAAGGCGGCGGTGGAGCGGATGGGCGATGATCTGGCCATCGTCAACATCTCGTCGGTCTCCGGCCTGCGCGCCAACAAGGGCCGCGTGGCCTATGGCGCGTCCAAGGCCGGCGTGAAGATGATGACCGAGGTCATGGCCGGCGAACTGGGCACGGCGCGCGTGCGGGTGAACTGCATCGCCCCCGGCCCGGTGGAAACGCCCATGGTTTCGCGCCTGCACACAGCCGCCGACCGGAGCCAGTGGCTGCCGCGCCTGCCGCTGGCCCGCTATGGCGATCCCGACGAGATCGCGGCCGCCGTGGCCTTCCTCGTCTCCGAGGAGGCGAGCTTCATCACCGGTCACACGCTGGCCGTCGATGGCGGCTTCCTGTCCGCCGGCATCCTGGAGGACAGGGCTTGATCGCCTGACATCCCCACCCGGCCAATGCCGGGAATTTTCAGGGCAGGGCGCCGCAGGTCGAAGCCGGCGACGAGGCCGAACATGTGCACTTCGAGGCCCGAGCGCAGGCCGGCGGCAAATCCCATCAGCCCGCCGAGCGAGAAATGCATGTCCGCGCCGTCGGGGGCGATGTCGAAGGCGAACAGGCCCGGCCGCCAGTCCCGCCCCACCGCGTGCGGCGGCAGCACGGCGTCGAGTTCGGGCACCGCGCGCAGCACATGGGCGACGAAGGAATTGGAATTCGGCCCCGGCCAGATCGTGTAGCCGCCGCGGTGATTGTAGGGATAGGCGGCGATCGCCGCTTCGATCCTGGGGATCAGCCGCGCCGCGTCCGCGCCGCGCACGGTCTTCACGAAAAACGGCGTGTTGGAATACCAGCGGGCATCGGCGGCATAGGCATTGCGGCGTACCGGCTGCCCCCAGCCCACCTTGTCATAGCGGTTGTAGCGGCCTTCCGCCGGATCGAACGTGACGATCCAGCTATGCACCGAAAGCGCGCCCTTGAGGCCGCCCGTGCGCGCCGCCATGACATGGATGACCGGTTCGTCAAGCGTTGCGGCGGGTGGCAGCACACCGGACGATGTCCAGTCGGCCTGCCGCCATGAGCCGGGCCGCTCCACCGACATCCACCACGCGGCAGAGGCCAGCGAGGGAAGCAGGAAGAAGACGGTGAAGAGGATGGAAAGCCGCTTGAAAAATCGCATGCGCTCGGGTCCGTATGGCATCCTGACCGGCAATGGCCGTTTGAACGGTATCTGGAATGGAAAATGAGGTCAAAACATGGACAATCCCGTGCTGGTTGAAGTGACGCGCGGCAACCGGGTGGAAAGCCGGCATCGCGGCGCCTTCGTGATCATCGACGCCGGCGGCCAGATGGTTGCGGCCAGCGGCGATATCGAACGCCCGGTCTTTCCGCGCTCCGCCGTCAAGGCCATACAGGCCTTGCCCCTCGTCGAAAGCGGCGCGGCCGACGCGTTCGGCTTCGGCGAGGCCGACCTGGCGCTGGCCTGCGCCTCCCATTCCGGCGAACCGGGCCACGTGGAGCGCGCCGCCGCCATGCTGGCCAGCGCCGGCCTGTCCGAGGCCGATCTGGAATGCGGCAGCCACTGGGCGGCGGACCCCGCCGTGCTGATCGAACAGGCCCGCGCCATGGACCGGCCGGGCCAGTTGCACAACAATTGCTCCGGCAAGCACGCGGGCTTCCTGTGTACCTGCCGCCACCTCGACTTCGGAACAAGTGGCTATGTCACGCCCGGCCACGCCGAGCAGCGCCTCATCGCCGAGACCATGACCGCCGTCACCGGTGCGGCCCATGACGCCGGCAATGCGGCCACCGACGGCTGCGCCATCCCCACCTATGCCGTGCCGCTGACGGCGCTGGCCGAAGGCTTCGCCCGCATGGCGACGGGGCAGGGGCTCGAACCTGTCCGCGCCGCCGCCGCGCGCCGCCTCCTTGCCGCCTGCATGGCCGATCCCTGGTTCATGGCCGGCACGGATCGTTTCGACACCCGCGTCATGCAGGCCGCGCCCGGCAGGGTTTTTCTGAAGATCGGCGCGGAAGGCGTGTTCTGCGCTGCCCTTCCGGACCTGGGCCTTGGCATTGCGCTGAAGGCCGACGATGGCGCCGAGCGCGCCGCCGAGACCATGGTCGCCGCCGTGCTGGCTTACGCCGCGGCCGGGCGCGACGATGATCTCGCCGCCTGTCTGGAAACCTTCGCCCGCCGCCCCGTGCTCAACCGCAACGGCGAAACGGTGGGCGAAATCCGCCCCGCCGCGCCGCTGGCGTGATCGCCGCATGAAGCGCCTCACCCGGTCGCGTTGCGCTCCACGGTGAGATGCGGCCAGCCGGCCGCCCCCCGGATGGCCAGGTCGCCGGTGACCGCCTCGCTCCAGCGATAACCGACGATGGCGCCGTTTGGCGTGTCCGCGATCATGTTCCCGGAAATCACGGCCCGGCCCGCGCCCTCGGCCACGCTGACGGCGATGCCGGTGCCGCAGGCGCGGATGACATTGCCGCTGGCCACCACATTGCGCAGAAAGGCACCCCAGCCCAGATGCAGCCCGTAGCGAGGCGCGCCTTCCACCGTGTTGCCGGAAACGGACGTGTCCGCCTCCGCCGTGATGGCGACGCCGAAGCCGGGCGCATCGGCCGGGTAGGGGCCTTGCGTGGAAAGGTTGCGTACCAGGTTGCCCTGGATCACGGCCAGCCGCCCGCCCTCGTTGAAATTGACCGCCGAGATGCCGTTGGCCGCACCATCCACGATATTGCCGGCGATCACCGCGCCCTCGAAGGCGAATTCCGTGTAGAGCGCGGTCTCGCCCGAGCGCAGGCAGGTATTCCCCTGGGCGATCATGTTGGACGCCGAATTGGCGCGGATGGCGGAAAAGGCGCAGTCCGACACGCTGTTATTGGCGATTGTCACGCCGCCGGCGCGAAACAGGTTGATGCCATTGCCATATTGCCCGGTGCCACCCTTGCGCGCGCCGATGCGCGCAATCCGGTTGTTCGTGACGAACGACCCGTCATGGGCGGCCTGCCAGCGATGGATGAGCAGCCCGCCATTGCCGCAATCCTCCACCGTGTTGCCGGTGACGGTGAGGCCGGCCGACTCCACCGCGTAAAGCGCATGATCCTGCGCGCCGGAAAGGGTGCTGCGCTCGATGCGCCCGCCACAGCGTTCCATGACGATGGCGCTCTTGCCCGCACCGGTGATCTCGCAACCGTCAATGGTGACGCTGGCCACGCGCCTGAGGTCGATCAGCCCCTGCGTCTGGTCCGACAGCCAGCGGTTCTGTCCGTCGATGGTGAGGCCCGTCAGCGAGAGAGACGCGCAGTCCTCGCCGGCGAACAGGTGACCATTGCCGGTATAGACGATGCGCGTGGCCCCCGGCACACCGGAAAGCCGCAGCCGGTCCGGCAAGGTCAGGTTGGAAACGGCATAGTCGCCCGGCGGCAGGAAAACCGGCTGGTCGCGCCGCGCCGCCTCGTCCAGCATGCGCTGGAAGACGCGCGACTGGTCATCGAGCGCGCCGGGCCGCACGCCCATTTCGCTTGCCGGTATGGAGCCGCGCATGGCAGCATTCTCGAACAGGCTCCGCGCGCTGGCCGGAATTGGCACGGCCGCCGCGGCTGCGGCGGGCACAAAAGCGGAGAAAAACCGGCGTCTGTCCATCATTGGCACAAGTCCCGTTGTCAAACCGGTTGACATGCGCGGACCGTGCCAGGAAGGATGAACCACCTGTATCGCAGCGTGGTTCGGGAAGGGGCGGCAGAAGATGGTGTCGGTGGCCGATAGCGCCCGCAATCTCGCGTTCATCCTTCTGGTCGTCTGCCTGACGGGCTGGCTGTTGTGGATCGGCTCGGCCGTGCTCTGGCCCATCTTCGCGGCCATTCTGAGCGCCTATATCCTGACCGGCGCGGCGGAATTCATGAACCGCGTGCCGGTGCTCAAGCTGGCGCCGCGCTGGCTGCGCAATCTGGCGGTCGCGGCCGCCTTCGCCGCCGTGCTGCTGCTGTTTGCCGCCATTGTCGGCTCGACGGTGGACAGCCTGATCCGCGTGGCGCCCACCTATCAGCAGAATCTCGTCAGCCTGGCAGGCCAGCTTGGCCGGTGGGCCGGTTTCGAGCAGACGCCGACCTGGGAAACCCTGCGCACCTGGCTTGCAGGCCGCGTCAGCCTGCAGGCCTTCATCACCGGAACACTGGGGCAGGTGACCGCCATGGGCGGCCAGCTCATCCTCATCGTCTTCTACGTTGTTTTCCTGATGGCCGAACGCGGCCAGTTCGCCGCCAAGCTGACCAGCGTTGCCGGCGATGCGGAGCGCGCGCGCCGCGCCCACGACGTCATTGCCTCGATCAACCGGTCGATTACCGATTACCTGGCCGTCAAGACGCTGATCAATGTCGTCCTCGGCATCGTGTCCTATCTCATCATGGTGGCCATAGGTATTGATTTTGCAGCCTTCTGGGCCATCCTGATCGGGTTGATGAATTACATACCCTATATCGGCTCGATTGTCGGCGTGGCCTTCCCGGTCCTGCTCAGCCTTGCGCAGTTCGGCTCCCTGGCGCAGACCGCCATGGCCGCCGTCGCGCTGACCGCGGCGCAGATGGCCGTCGGCTATGTGGTGGAGCCGCGCATGATCGGCCAGTCGGTCAATCTCAGCCCCTTCGTCGTCATGGTCGCCCTGACCGTCTGGGCCGCGCTGTGGGGCGTGCCCGGCGCCATCCTGGCCGTACCACTGACCGCCATCCTGTCCATCGTGCTGGCGGCCTCTCCGTCGACGCGCGGCCTCTCCGTCCTGCTCTCGGCCGATGGCAATGCGCCGTCGCCTGACCGGGCGGTGGCGCGATGAGGTTGCTGATGGCCGGCATTTTCCTCGCCATTGTCCTGATCGCCGCCGGTCTCGGCGCGTTGCGGCTCGCCTTTCCGCCGCCTGCTGCGGCCGGTCAGTCGTCCACCGCCTTGCCGCCGGCCGGTCACGGCCTGCTGGCCGAAGGGCTGAAACCGCTGCTTGAGGCCAATCCCGGCCTGACCGGCATCCTGCCCTTGTCGGAGGGCATCGACGCCTTCATCGCCCGCATGGCCCTCGTGCGCGCGGCCACGACCTCCATCGATGCGCGCTACTACATCTGGCACCGCGACATGACGGGCATCGTCCTGATGCGCGAATTGCTGGCAGCGGCCGAACGCGGCGTGAAAGTGCGCCTGCTGGTCGATGACAACGGCACGCCCGGTTTCGATGCCGAGATGGCCGCATTCGCCCGCCATCCGAACATGGAAGTGCGGATCTTCAACCCCTTCATGCTGCGCCGGCCGCGGCTGCTGAATTATGCCTTCGATTTCTTCCGCCTGAACCGGCGCATGCACAACAAGTCGCTGACCGTCGACGGCCTGGCCACCATCGTCGGCGGCCGCAATGTCGGCGATGAATACTTTGCCGCCGGCGACAGCCTGTTCATCGATCTCGATGTCCTGGCGGTCGGCGATGCGGTTCCGGCCGTGGCCGACGACTTCGACGCCTACTGGGCAAGCCGGTCCGCCATTCCCGCCCGGACCGTTCTTGCCGGCCAATCCGGTTCCACCGATGGCCTGCTGCGCGACGCCGCCGAGCAGGACCGGGCGCAGGCCTTTGCCGACTACCGGTCGGCCCTGCGCCAGAGCAAGCTGATCGGGCGGGTGGCGCGCGGCGAGGACATTTTCCGCTGGCGCAAGGCGCAGCTCTATTCCGACGATCCGGCAAAGGGGCAGGGGCCGGTGCCGGAAAACCGCCTGCTGATCGCCCGCCTGTTCGAAGGCATCGGCGAGCCGGCCACAAGCGTCAACCTCGTTTCCCCCTATTTCATTCCGGGCAGGATCGGTGCGGCCGCGCTGTCGGACTGGGCGGGGCAGGGTGTGACTGTGTCCGTTCTCACCAATTCGCTGGAAGCCACGGATGTGTCAGCGGTTCATGCCGGTTATGTGAAATACCGCAAGGAACTGCTCAAGGCCGGCATCGGCCTGTTCGAACTGCGGCGCGAAACCGGCGTGCCGGGCGGTCATGGCCGGCTCGGCCTTGCCGGTTCTTCCGCCTCCAGCCTGCATGCCAAGACCTTCTCGGTGGACGGGCGGCACATCTATGTCGGTTCGTTCAACTTCGACCCGCGCTCGGCACTGCTCAACTGCGAAATGGGCCTTGTCGTGGAGGATGCCGCGCTGGCCGGGGAGCTGGACAAGGCCTTTGCCGACACGGTTCCCGCTGCTGCCTGGGCGGTCTCGCTGGCGGAGGATGACAGCCTGCTTTGGCGCGGACAGGAAGAGGGCCGGACGATCACGCGGCGTGACGAACCGGGAGGGTCCGTGCTGCGCTCGGTCCTGCTGACAGTGATCGGTTGGCTGCCGGTTGAGTGGTTGCTCTGAAGCAATTTCAGCGAAAGTTGCAGACTTTCGCGCTCGCGAAATTGCGTTGAGGGGTGCAGCAATTTCAGCGAAAGTTGCAGCCTTTCGCGCCCGCGAAATTGCGTTGAGGGGTGAAGCAATTTCAGCGAAAGTTGCAGACTTTCGCGCTCGCGAAATTGCAGGGAAAAAGGCGGCAACGCAAGCCGGCGCACCGCCGCCAGGCACCCGTCAGGGCTGAAGATCGGCGATCGGAACGGTGTGGTCGTGCAGGAAGCGACGGGCGCCATCCTCGTCGATCTCGCCGGCCGCGACTCCCATCACCAGTTCATAGACGAGGTTGTCATTGGCTGTTAGCGCGTAGCCGTTGTCGAGCAGGAAGACGCCGCAGACGACCAGCGCCGTGCGTTTGTTGCCGTCCACGAAAGGGTGATTTTTCGCCATGCCGAACAGGTAGGCTGCGGCAAGCTCGAAGACGTCAGGATCACCGTATGCTGCCTTGTTCCGGGGACGATCAAGGGCACTCTCCAGTGCATTTGCATCACGCAATCCCTGACCGCCGCCATGGCGGCGCAACTGTTCCCTGTGCGCTGCCTCTGCGAGGTCGCGGTCGACAAAGTTCCAGGTCACTTCGCCAGTTCCGACAGGGCCACCTTGTACTGGTCCATGATCCTGCGAGCCGCATCCATTTGGCGGGCGAACTTGTCGTTTGCCGGCCGTATGATCAGGCCATTCTCGGTTTCGACGAAATCGATGGAATCACCGCTCTTGAGGTTCAAACGCTCCAGAATTTCCTTGGGAATGATGACTCCTTCGGAATTGCCAATCTTGCGGATGGTAGCGGTCATGCTCTGCCTCCGATGTTGCAACATGCATTATAACATTGGCGCAGCGCTGTTACAACGCCTGTTGCAACAGGCGTCAGTCCTGCGCCATCAGCAGCGAGACGACCTCGCCGGCCGCTTCGGCGATCACCGTGCCGGGTCCGAATATGGCTGCCGCTCCTGCTTCACGCACCGCCGCGTGGTCCTGCGGCGGGATGACGCCACCGGCCACGACCAGGATGTCGCCGCGTCCGCGCGCCTCCAGCGCCGTCTTCAGTTCCGGGATCAGCGTCAGATGGCCGGCGGCCAGCGAGGATGCGCCGACCACATGCACATCATGCTCGACGGCCAGTTCCGCCACTTCCTCCGGCGTCTGGAACATGGCGCCCACGACCACGTCAAAGCCCAGGTCGCCGAACGCCGTGGCAATCACCTTCTGGCCGCGGTCATGGCCGTCCTGGCCCATCTTGGCCACGAGAATGCGCGGGCGTTCGCCCTTCTTCTCCTCGAATGCCTCCACCTGCTCGATCGCCGCCTCCACCCGCGGGTCGTCGCCGGCGGTACGGCGATAGACGCCGGCAATCGTGCGGATGTCTGCGACATGGCGCCCGAAGGCCTTTTCCAGCGCCAGGCTGATCTCGCCCACGGTCGCCTTCGCGCGGGCGGCGCGAATGGCAAACGCCAGCAGGTTGCCATCGCCGGTTGCCGCATCCGTCAGTGCCGAAAGCGCGGCCTCCACGGCGGCAACATCGCGTGTGCCTTTCAGTTCCTGAAGCTTGGAAAGCTGGCGCGCGCGCACCTGCGCATTGTCCACCTTGAGTACGTCGACGGCGCGGTCCTCCTCGGGCCGGAATGCATTGACGCCGATGACCGGCTGCTGTCCGGTGTCGATGCGCGCCTGCGTGCGCGCTGCGGCCTCCTCGATGCGCATCTTCGGCACGCCCTTTTCGATGGCTGCGGCCATGCCGCCGAGGTTTTCCACTTCCTCGATATGGGCCAGCGCGCGCACCGCGAGATCCTGCGTCAGCCGTTCGACGAAGGCAGAGCCGCCCCAGGGGTCGATCATCCGCGTGGTGCCGGATTCATGCGCCAGGACAAGCTGGGTGTTGCGGGCGATCCGGGCGGAATGGTCGGTCGGCAAGGCCAGCGCCTCGTCGAAGGCATTGGTGTGCAGCGATTGCGTGTGGCCCTGCGTGGCCGCCATGGCCTCCACCATGGTGCGCATCACGTTGTTCCAGGGATCCTGCGCCGTCAGCGACCATCCCGAGGTCTGGCAATGGGTGCGCAGCGACAGCGAGCGCTCATCGCGCGGGGTGAACTCCTTTTGCATCAGCGTGGCCCAGATCAGGCGTGCCGCCCGCAACTTGGCCACTTCCATGAAGAAATTCATGCCGATGGCCCAGAAGAAGGAAAGGCGCGGCGCGAACGCATCGATGGGAAGTCCGGCCGCAACCCCCGCGCGGGCATATTCGATGCCGTCGGCAATCGTGTAGGCCAGTTCCAGATCCGCCGTCGCCCCGGCTTCCTGCATGTGATAGCCTGAAATGGAAATGGAATTGAATCGCGGCATGTGCGCCGAGGTATAGGCGAAGATGTCGGAAATGATCCGCATCGACGGCTTGGGCGGATAGATATAGGTGTTGCGGACCATGAACTCCTTGAGAATGTCGTTCTGGATGGTCCCGGACAGCTTCTCCTGCGAAACGCCCTGTTCCTCCGCCGCTACGACATAGAGCGCCATGATCGGCAGCACGGCGCCGTTCATGGTCATGGAAACGCTCATCTCGTCGAGCGGAATGCCGTCGAAAAGCTGGCGCATGTCGAGAATGGAATCGATGGCAACACCCGCCATGCCCACATCGCCGGCCACGCGCGGATGGTCGGAATCATAGCCGCGATGGGTGGCCAGGTCGAAGGCCACCGACAGCCCCTTCTGGCCGGCGGCCAGGTTGCGCCGGTAGAAGGCATTGGAGTCCTCCGCCGTGGAGAAGCCGGCATATTGGCGGATCGTCCAGGGCCGCTGTACATACATGGTGGGGTAGGGGCCGCGCAGGAAAGGTGGCGCGCCGGGCACGGTGGAAGCGATGGCAAGGCCCCGCAGATCCTTCTCGCCATAGGCATGGCGCACGTCAATGCCTTCGGGGGTCGTCCATGGCTCGCCTTCGGCAAGGCGCGAAGGAACGCTGCCTGGCCGCTTCCATGCCGTCCTGGTGAAATCCGGGATCATGACGCCCCTCCGGCCAATTGTTCGATGCGCGCCACGTCCAGCCGCTCGCAGCGCACGGTTCCGTCCGTCGGCATGGGCCGGCGTTGCGCGTCGAGCACGTCCACCGTCCGGTCCTCGGCTGGCGGGTAGAGCGTGGCGCCGACCAGCACGCGGCTGCCCTCGCGATAGGCGCGTGCCCGCGTCTCGCCGGCCGCTTTCACGCGGGCCTGGAAATGACCGCCCAGCAGGCTTTGCAAAATGCCGCCTTCCGCCTCGATGGCCTGGAATTCATTCCATGCCGCTTCACACAGCCCGTCCGTCAGCGCTTCCACGGCGCCCGAACCCGAGGCCGGATCGGCGACGAACCACAGGCGGCTTTCTTGCGCCAGCACAAGCTGGGTGTTGCGGGCCAGGCGGCGCGCGAAGGCATCGGGAAGGCCATGGGCAAAGGTGTGCGGCAGGACCGAGATCGTGTCCGCACCGCCGGCCGCCGCCGCGAAACAGGCAATCGTGTTTCGCAACAGGTTCGTTTCCGCGTCCCTCGACGTCAGCATGCGGAAGGATGTCTCCGCATGGATCGACGTGGCCGACGGATCGATGCCGCAGGCTTCCTGCAGGCGTGTCCACAGCAGGCGCAGCGCCCGGATTTTCGCCATGGTCATGAACTGGTCGGCATCCGCCGAGACGCAGAAGCCGATATGCGGCGCGGCATAGACGAGCGGCTGGCGCGCCTCCTCGAACATGCGCATGTGACTGGCCGCAAGCGACAGCATGGCCGCCAGTTCCTGCGCCTCCGTTGCCCCGGCATTGTGGTAGACCCGCCCGTCCGCTTCCAGCAGCACGCCCGGCACCTGCATGGCGAAGAAATGCGCCAGCGATTGCGGCATGGAGGCCCGCAACGCCTCGATCGACATGCGCAGGCGCCCCGTTCCGGCGAAGACGGCGGCCGGATCGATGCCGAAGGAGAGCGACAGCGAAGCCGGGTTGACCCGCTTCCTGGTCATCAGCGCCACCATCCAGTCCAGCGAATTGCGGCTGGAAGGATGCACGTCGATGCGCAGATGCGTCTTGTCCAGCGGTGTGGCCTCCAGCACGGCGGCCAGCGAATCGGCTGACGCCGGCAGGCCGTAGCCGAAGGCATTCGGCGCACCCTCGAAGACGAGCGCCAGACCCGTGGCGCCACCCTCCAGGTCGGCCGCGATCTGCGCTTTCGCGCGATCGATGTCAGGATCGTCGACCCGTTGCACCCGCGTCCATGGGCTGCCGGCATTGTGGCCGGCGATCAGGCGCGGTTGCGCTGCCTGGGATAGCGGCTCGATGCGGATGCCGTCATCGCTGCGCGAGACCAGCGTTTCCTCGAAATCAGCGCCTTTCAGCGCCTTTTCCGCCAGCCTTCGCCAGTCGTCCAGTCCCAGTGCCTCGAATGTTGATTGCTTGAGGACCGCCGCGTCCATTCCACCTCCGATCCGGCATGGTTGCGATGCCGTCGCCAGACTTTATGGTCGTGCCTTGCGGGGGGCAATGCCACATTCGCCAAAGCGTGTCATCGGCGTTCGGGCGCGGCGTGCCTGCAACACTTTTTCGCATGACGTGAGCGCGGGCGTTCCGACGCGCCATTGTGGCAGCGCCGGGCCTTGGCTATACCCGCTACAGGTCGGGCGCGAATGGAGGGCAGCTATGAGTGCGGCGGACAGGATATTCCTTGGCGCGAGCCGGACACCGGACGATGCCTGGCAGCGGCCTGAAGAGCTGCTGCTCAAATATGCCAACCGCCATGGGCTGATTACCGGCGCCACGGGCACGGGCAAGACGGTGACGCTGCAAATCCTGGCGGAAGCCTTTTCCAATGCAGGCGTTCCGGTCTTCGCCGCCGACATCAAGGGCGACCTGTCGGGCATCGCCGCCATGGGCGAGCCGAAGGACTTCCTCGCCAGGCGGGCCGAGACCATTCGTCTTGACGGCTATGCCTTCCAGGAGTTCCCGGTCATCTTCTGGGATCTGTTCGGCGAACAGGGACACCCGATCCGCACCACGATCTCGGAAATGGGACCGCTTCTCCTGGCGCGCCTGATGGACCTTTCGGAAGCCCAGGAAGGCGTGCTCAACATCGCCTTCCAGATCGCCGACGAACAGGGCCTGCTGCTGCTCGACATGAAGGACCTGCAATCGCTTCTGGTTCATGTCGCCGATCATGCCGACGAGATCTCCAAGCGCTATGGAAATGTCCACAAGGCGTCCGTCGGCGCCATCCAGCGTTCGCTTCTGGTGCTGGAGCGCCAGGGCGGGACCCATTTTTTCGGCGAGCCGGCGCTGCGCATCGCCGACATCATGCGCACCACGCCGGACGGGCGCGGCGCAGTCAATGTCCTGGCCGCCGACAAGCTGATGATGAATCCGCGCCTTTACGGCACGTTCCTGCTCTGGCTGCTTTCCGAACTCTTCGAGGAATTGCCCGAAGTGGGCGATCCGGACAAGCCGCGCCTGGTCTTCTTCTTCGACGAGGCGCATATCCTGTTCGACGAGGCGCCGCGAATCCTGCTCGAACGTATCGAGCAGGTGGTCCGGCTGATTCGCTCGAAGGGCGTGGGCGTCTTTTTCGTCACGCAGAATCCGCTCGATGTGCCCGACACCGTGCTTGCCCAGCTCGGCAACCGAATCCAGCATGCCCTGCGCGCCTACACGCCGCGCGAACAGAAGGCGGTGAAGACGGCGGCCGACACGTTCCGGCCGAACCCGGATTTCGACACCTACGAACAGATCACGCAACTTGGCGTCGGCGAGGCACTGGTCTCCACGCTTGAGGCCAAGGGCGTGCCATCGATGGTTCAGCGCACGCTGATCCGTCCGCCATCGTCGCGCCTTGGGCCGATCACCGATCAGGAGCGCCGGAAGATTCTCGCGCTGAGCCCCGTCGCCGGCCAGTATGACGAGGCGGTGGATCGGGAATCTGCCTATGAGACGCTTCAGAAGCGCGCCAGGCAGGCCGCACTGGAAGAAGAGGAGGCGCGCAAGCGCGAGGAGGAAGAGGAGCGCCGCGAGGCCGAACTGCGCGACCGCGAGCGCGATGAGCGCGAAAGCTCCGGCGGCTGGACCATTCCGGGATGGGGCTCCGACGATGACAGCCGCCGCTCGTCACGCAAGTCGTCGCGGCGCGGTTCCTACAAGCGCCAGAGCGTCACGGAAGCGGCCATCAAGTCCGTGGTCCGCTCTGTCGGCTCATCGCTCGGCCGCGCGCTGGTGCGCGGAATCCTGGGCAGCCTGCGCCGCTGAGCGGGGCGTGGCGGGCGACAGGAAAGCCGGCGGCACGTGCCGGCTTTCCCGCATTGCCGGTTGGCAGTGCGTCAGGCCACCGGGCCGTAGAGATTGGCTGTCACCACGACCGGCGTCTGTTCGGGGACGCGGTTGTAAAGGTCGATGATGTCCTGGTTCATCAGGCGAACGCAGCCCGACGAGACGTTCTTGCCGATCGACCACCATTCCGGCGAGCCGTGCAGGCGGTAGAGCGTGTCCTTGCCATCCTCGTAGATATAGAGGGCTCGCGCGCCGAGCGGGTTGTCCGGCCCGCCTTCCATGCCGCCGACCCACTGGTCGTTCTCGCGGTCATAGGTCGTGCGGTATTTTTCCAGTTTCGGTTCGCGGTCGATCATTTCTTCCGGCGGATGCCATTTCGGCCAGACGGCCTTGCGCTCGATATAGCCGCGCCCGGTCCATTCGAATCCCTCGCGCCCGAGGCCCACGCCATAGCGCATGGCACGGCCGTCGGCCTGGGTGAAATAGACGAAGTGATTGTTGGTATCGACCACAAGCGTTCCCGCGGGTTCGCCGGTCACGTTGGGAACGATCTGCCGGTGATATTTGCGCGGCACTTTCTGCCATGGCACGGCGGGCACCCGGAAGCCGTTGTCCGAGACCGGCGCATACATGAGCGCGGGATCGGCCAGACCCGTCACGGCCTGTTGCGGCGCCGGCGGGGCGACAGGCCGGGCCGATTTCGATCCGCCGCGCGATGTGGAGCACCCGGCAAGGGCTGTCGCCGCAACCGCGCCGGCTCCGGTGAGGATCTGCCGCCGCGACAGGGTTGCGAGGGTTCGGGTCATCTTCTGTTTCGTCTCCAGTGTCTGCATGGCCTGTGAACGCCCGGTTTCCGGCTCCGGTTCCGGGGCGTTCACTTCCTGCACGGCTGATTGGGGCCATTGTGTGAAGCCGCGCCGGAGCGAATCGTTCCTGTTGTGGATAACAATCCTGCCCGGCAACCGACAGTCACATCGCCGTGACCAGCCCGTCGAGCGAGGGCAGGATCAGGCTTGCCGGCATGTCGGCATATTCGTCCGGCTGTCCGGTCCGGTTGATCCAGACGGTATGGAAGCCGAAATGCGAGGCGCCGGCAATGTCCCAGCGGTTCGACGACTGGAAGGAGACCGCTTCGGGGTAAAGCTTCCAGTTGGCCGAGACGAGATCGTAGACCTCGAATTTCGTCTTGAAGGTGCGCAGCGGATCGACCGAGAAGATGTCGTCGAGCAGGAGGTCGAGGCCGGACGATCTGGCCGCTGCCTCCAGCATGGCCGGCGAGCCGTTCGACAGGATGGCAAGGCGCGCGCCCTTCTGCTTCAGCGCCTTCAGCACCCCGGGCACTTCCGGATAGCAATCGAGTTTCCAATAGGCGTCGAGCAGCCGCTGGCGCAGGCTCCGGTCAACGCTGGGAACCTTCTGGAAGGCGTAGTCCAGCGCTTCTTCGGTCAATTGCCAGAAGTCCCGGTAGGTGCCGGTCATGGCCCGGATCCACGAATATTCGAGTTGCTTGGCCCGCCAGATCTCCGATAGCGCCTGGCCATCCGGCCCGGCTTCGCCTGCATGCTGGCGCACTGCGGCATGAACGTCGAAAAGTGTGCCGTAGGCGTCGAAGACAAATGCTTTGTGCGACATGGAATTCTCCCTCGCTGCGACTTTTCCGCCCGGTGTCCGTCCGCGTCAAGGCCGCGGCGCGTGAAATGCGCTGTGTTTCAGAAAGCAAAGGATTGACGTGCAACGGATTTGGGCTTTCGATGGCGCCCGCAAGAGGAAGACAAGGACGGGCATCCACCATGGCAGTCGATACGAGCGCGCAATCCGCAACCTGGACCTGGGTCGATGGGGAATGGCACGAGGGCAATCCCCCTCTGATCGGCCCGCGCACCCATGCGATGTGGCTGGGCTCGACCGTTTTCGACGGCGCGCGCTGGTTCGAGGGCGTGGCGCCCGATCTCGACCTGCATTGCCAGCGCGTCAACCGCTCGGCCGAGGCACTGCTGATGAAGCCGACCATGGGCGCCGACGAGATCGAGGCGCTGACATGGGAAGGCATCAGGCGCTTCGATGGCAACACCGCCATCTACATCAAGCCGATGTACTGGGCCGAACATGGCGGCTACATGGGCGTGCCGGCCGACCCGGACTCCACACGCTTCGCGCTTTGCCTGTTCGAAACGCCGATGATCGCGCCGGCCGGCTTCTCGGTCACGGTCTCGCCCTTCCGCCGGCCCACCGTGGAATGCATGCCGACCAACGCCAAGGCCGGCTGTCTTTATCCCAACAACGCCCGCGCCGTGCTGGAAGCCCGCGCCCGCGGTTTCGACAATTGCCTGGTGCGCGACATGCTGGGCAATGTCGCCGAAACCGGCACGTCGAACATTTTCATGGTGCGCGATGGCGAGGTCTTCACGCCCGCGCCCAATGGCACCTTCCTGTCGGGCATCACCCGCGCACGCACGATCGACCTCTTGCGCGAGAAGGGCATGACGGTGACCGAAAAGGCGCTGACCGTGGACGACTTCATGGGCGCCGATGAAATCTTCTCCACCGGGAACCATTCCAAGGTCGTGCCCGTCGTACGGATCGAGGATCGGGAATTGCAGGCCGGCCCTGTCGCCCGCACCGCGCGTGACCTCTACTGGGAGTGGGCCCACGCCTGATCCGCAGCTGCGGGTTTGCAAGCGGCGGATTTTTCTGGAAATAAGGGAGCCGGTTTCTTGCCGTCAGCCGTTGACACCTTATGTCTGTCGGCAGTCGCATTCCACCATTGCCAGAGGAGATGAAGATGGCTTTTGAACTTCCTGACCTGCCGTATGACTATGAGGCCCTCGCACCCTACATGTCGCGCGAGACGCTCGAATATCATCACGACAAGCACCACAAGGCCTATGTCGACAACGGCAACAAGCTGGCCGAGGAAGCCGGCATGGCCGGCCTGTCGCTGGAAGATGTCGTGAAGCAGAGCCATGGCAAGATTCCGGGCCTCTTCAACAATGCCGCCCAGCACTACAACCACGTTCATTTCTGGAAGTGGATGAAGAAGGACGGCGGCGGAAGCGCGCTGCCCGGCGCGTTGCTGAAGGCGGTCGATTCCGATCTCGGCGGCTACGACAAGTTCCGTTCCGACTTCATCAATGCCGGCGTCACCCAGTTCGGCTCCGGCTGGGCCTGGATTGCCGTGAAGGACGGCAAGCTGGAAATCATGAAGACGCCGAACGGCGAGAATCCGCTCGTCCACGGCGCATCGCCGATCCTGGGCGTCGATGTGTGGGAGCATTCCTACTACATCGATTATCGCAACGCCCGCCCGAAATATCTCGAGGCCTTCGTCGACAACCTCGTCAACTGGGACTACGTGCTTGAAATGTACGAGAAGGCGACCGCCTGATCGTCTTCCCGCAAGCCCCGGCGCATCCCGCCGGGGCTTTTTTCTTGCGCTGTCGCCAATGGGTGAACGTACTGTTCCCTTATGTCGCACACCACCTCACGCAAGCGTGATCCCCTTCGCGCGGCGAATCCATAAGATGATGGACGTCCGTGGCCGGAAGCCCCGGCAGGTTGAAACCAAGAGAGGACTGCTTTGATGAAGAAGATTGCCCTGGCTCTTTCCGCACTTGCCTTGTCGGCCGCTGCCGCGACGGCCGCCGACGATCCGATTGCCGTCCGCAAGGCGCTCATGCAGGCCACCGGCGCATCCGCCGGCACCGCCGGTGCCATGCTGAAGGGCGACATGGATTACAATCCTGCCGTCGCCAAGGCGTCCATCGCCACCATGGCCGCCGTTGCCAAGGCCTATGGCGACTATTTCCCGGAAGGTTCGGACATGGGTGTGGATACGACCGCGTCCCCGAAGATCTGGGAAGACATGGCGGGCTTCCAGGAAGCGCTCGCCAAGTTCCAGGCCGATACCTCGGCAGCCATGCAGGCCTCGGGCAAGGATGGCCCGGCCGATCTCGATGCCTTCAAGGCCGCGATGGGCCCGGTGCTGGGCAATTGCAAATCCTGCCATGAAGGCTTCCGCGTCAAGAAGTGACGTATGGCGCGGGACGTCAGACCATGATGCGCAAGCTCGTCCTTCTGATGGTGCTGCTCGCCGCGGGCGGCGGGCTTGCATTCTGGTTCGTGACGGCGCCAAAAACGCTTTCGGCAAGCGAAGCAGCCATACTTCCGGCGGGCAACGCGCAAGCCGGCGAACGGGTTTTCCATGCAGCCGGCTGCTCCTCCTGCCATGCCCGGCCCGACGCGGTGGGCGAGGCGAAGCTGGAACTGGCCGGCGGCCACCGCTTTGCAACCGGGTTCGGAACCTTCGTGGCCCCCAACATCTCGCCCGATCCGCAAGCGGGTATCGGGGCCTGGACGCCGGTCCAGTTCGCCAATGCGCTGCTGCATGGCGTTTCGCCATCCGGCGCGCATTTCTACCCGGCCTTTCCCTACACATCCTATGCCCGGATGACGCAACAGGACGTGGCCGACCTCTTCGCCTATATGCAGACCTTGCCGCCGGTGGCGCAGAGGGCGCCGGAAAACGAGGTTTCCTTCCCGTTCAATATCCGCCGCGCGCTCGGCGGCTGGAAGTGGCTGTACATGCGCGCCGGTCCGATCGCGGCGCTGCCCGCCGATGCAAGCGATCTGGTCCGCCGCGGGCAGTATCTCGTCGAGGGACCGGGCCATTGCGGCGAATGCCACACGCCGCGCAATGCGCTCGGCGGGCCGGACTATGCACGCTGGCTGAAGGGCGGACCCGCGGCCGAGGGGGAGGGGAAAGTGCCCGACATCACGCCGTCCGGCATCGGGTCCTGGTCGCAGAAGGACATCGCCTATTATCTTGAGAGCGGTTTCACGCCGGATTTCGACAGCGTCGGCGGCACCATGGTGGCCGTGCAGGAAAACATGGCAAAACTGCCGGCCTCCGACCGCGAGGCCATCGCCGCTTATCTGAAGGCGCTTCCCGGCGCCGGCGAATGACAGGAAGCCGGCTCCCCGCCATCGCCCGACGCGCAAACCGCCTCACGCCTCGGCAGGAGCCGGCGGCTGACCCGTGGCGCTTCTGTGGTCGGAAGCTGCGGGCGGAACCTTGAGAAAGGTCACGAGCACGGCAACCGCCAGAAAAGCCGCGATCTCGTAGGTCAGGGCAGATTTCAGCGCACCGATGAAAGCCGGGTGGGCGTCCATGCCCGCGTCGCGATCCGTCGCGAGCGTGGCGAAGAAGAGCTGCCCGCAGACGGCAATGCCCATCGCATTTCCCATCTGCTGGAAGGATTGCAGCGATCCGGATCCCGCTCCAGCATCCCTGTGCGGAACACCGGCCAGGATCGTCTGGAAAAGTGACGCAATGCCGATGCCAAGGCCCAGCCCGCCAATGAACAGCGGACCGGCCATCATGAGGCGCGGCGCGGTGTCGCCCATGGCAGAAACGACCATGTCGAGAACGCCCATGCCGGTGGCCATCAGCACCGCGCCCGCGATCAGACGCTGGCGGGGAAAGCGGCCTTTCAGGCGGCCGGACAGCAACGAGGCCAGCAATACGCCCACGGGAAAGGGAAGGGTCGTCAGGCCGGACTGCAACGGCGTCAGGCCGAAACCCGTCTGCAGGAAGATCGCCAGCACCATGAAGAATCCGGCCACCCCGGAAAAGAACAAGGTGGCGATGCCGGCGCCGAGCATGAAGTTGCCGTTCGACAGCAGCGAATAGGGGATCAGTTGCGGCTTTCGGCGGGCCTCCTGGCGCCGGATATGGTGGACGAAGAGGGCGAAAAGCCCGAATGCCGCTGCCATCAGCAGGAAGAACCACGCCGGCCATCCGAAATTGTATCCCTCGACCATGGGAAAGATCAGAAGGAAGACACCAAGCGCGGCAATCAGAACGCCCTTGACGTCGGTCCCGACATCGGGATGGCCGGGCAGGTCCGGAATGATGCGCTGACCGATGAACAGGACGGCGATGCCGACGGGAATGTTGACCAGGAAGATCGGCCGCCAGTCCAGCCCGAAGAGATCTGCGCCGATCAGGGTTCCGCCGAGAAGCGGCCCGACGACCGAGGCGAGGCCGGCTGCCAGGCCGAACAGCGAAAAGGCCTGGGCGCGTTCACGCGGCGCAAAGATGACCTGGGCGATAGCCAGCACCTGTGGCGTCATCATGCCGCCCGCCAGACCCTGCAGCGTGCGGGCCACGATCAGCGTCTCGATATTCGGCGCAAGGCCGCAAAGGGCGGAGAACAGCGTGAACAGCAGCACGCCAAGCATGAACATGCGCTTGCGTCCGGCCATGTCTCCAAGCCGCCCGAAGGGCAGCAGTGCCAGCGCGAATCCCAGCACGTAGACCGCGACCACCCACTCGATCTCGCTTGGTCCGGCATGCAGGTTTTCCTGCAAGGTCGGCAGCGCGACATTCACGATCGTCACGTCGATCAGGTTCATGAAACTTGCTGTCAGCAATGTGAAGAGCGCCGGCCAGCGCTGTGGATGGCCTTCCATCCCGGAGGCATCGAGGGGGCGGGCTTGGGTCATGATCCGGTTTCCAGGCTGGTTGCGGGGCGCCCGACAGGGCGCCGGAGCTACATAACGCGTTCGTCCGATTCTGACAGGGGCAGGCTCTCAGGGACTTACCCGTGCAACCCGCTTGCCACAAGGCCGGCAGCGAGCGCTGCATAGCGCCCGGACTTGGCCAGGGTGACGATGGCGAGAAAGCGCCAGAACGGTTCGCGCATCGCACCGGCAACGAGCGTCAAAGGATCGCCGACAATCGGCACCCAGGAGGCCAGCAGCGACCAGTATCCGTATCGGTTGTACCAGGCCCGTGCCCGGTCCAGCCGGCGGGACGACTCGTGACCAGGCTGCGCCGGCGCCATCCGCGCCGCCTGCATGCCCAGCCACCAGTTCACGCAGGAGCCGAGGACATTGCCAACCGATGCGACGGCCACGGCGCTCAGCACGGGCACCAGCCCCGCCGCCAGCAGGCCCGCCAGAACGCCTTCCGATGTTCCGGGCAGCAGCGTGGCGGAGGTGAAGGCCGAGACGAACAGGCCGGCAAGGCCGGCATCGCCGGCCAGCGGCAGATCAGTCATCCGCCTTGCCGGTCACCTTCAGCGCGAAGGCATAGGTATAGGCGATTTCCTCCAGCCTTGAGAAGCGGCCGGATGCGCCGGCATGGCCGGCATCCATGTTGATCCGGAACAGCACCGGATTGCCGGAGGTGGAGAATTCGCGCAGCTTCGCCACCCATTTGGCCGGCTCCCAATAGGTCACGCGCGGATCCGTCAGCCCGGCCACGGCCAGGACCGGCGGATAGGGCAGGGCAGCAACATTGTCATAGGGGCTGTAGGCGGCAATCGTGGCGTAATCCGCCGGCGATGTGATGGGATTGCCCCATTCCGGCCATTCCGGCGGGGTCAGCGGCAGCGTGTCGTCCAGCATCGTGTTGAGCACGTCCACGAAGGGCACTTCGGCGATGATCGCGCCGAAATCGGCCGGAGCCATGTTGGCCACCGCGCCCATCAGCATGCCGCCGGCCGAGCCGCCATGCGCGACGATGCGGTCATGGGCAGTAAAGCCTTCCCCGACCAGATGCCGTGCCGCCGCGATGAAGTCGGTGAAGGTGTTGACCTTCTTCTCCCGCTTGCCATCCTCGTACCAGTGATAGCCCTTGTCCTTGCCGCCCCGGATATGGGCGATGGCATAGACGAAACCGCGATCGACCAGGCTCAGGCAATTGGTGTTGAAGGCGGCCGGAATGGTGATGCCGTAGGATCCGTATCCATAGAGCAGGCAGGGCGCGGTGCCGTCGAGCGGCGTGTCCTTGCGGTAGAGCAGCGAGACGGGCACGGTCTCGCCATCGGGCGCTGGCGCATGGATGCGCCGCGTCACATAGGCGTCCGCGTCATGGCCGGAAGGCACTTCCTGGGTCTTCAGCAGCACCCGCTCGCGCGTTGCCATGTCATAGTCGAACACCTGTGAGGGCGTCGTCATGGACGAATAGGAAAAGCGGATGATATCCGTATCGTATTCAAGCGACCCGATCAGGCCCAGCGAATAGGCCTCCTCGTCGAAGGCGATGGCGTGTTCCGTCCCGCTGGCCCGATCGCGGATGACGATGCGCGGCAGGCCATCCTTGCGCTCCAGCCGCACCAGGTGTCGCGCAAAACCCATGATGGAGAGGATCAGTCGGCCCGGCTCGTGCGGCACGAGTTCCACCCAGTTTTCCGGAACCGGATTGTCGGCCGGCGCCGTCATCACCTTGAAATCCTTGGCACCGTCGGCATTGGTCAGGATGAAGAAGATGTCGCCGCCTTCTTCCAGGTCATATTGCATTCCTGCCTTGCGGGCGGCCACGAGTTTCGGTTCGAAGGACGAACCGTCGGCCGGCAGAATGCGGTATTCCGATGTCTCGTGATCGTGGATCGAGATCAGGATATGGCGGTTGTCACGGGTTCCGCCGCAGCCCATGAAGAAGCCGGGATCGGTCTCTTCATAGATCAGCCGGTCCTGCGAAACGTCGCTGCCGACACGGTGATAGAGAAGCCTGGAGGGGCGATGGCTCTCATCGAGGCGTGAATAGAAGAAGCCCGTGGACTGCGCGTCCCAGGTGCCGCTGCCGCCCGTATCCTCCACCCGGTCCACGAGATCCTGGCCGGTGGAAAGGTCGCGCACCGTCAGGGTGTAGAATTCCGACCCCTTGTCGTCATGCCCCCACAGCAGTCGGGCATGATCGGGCGAATGATCGGCGCTGGCGAGCCGGAAATAGGCCTTGTCCTCGGCTTCCCTGTCGCCGTCGAGCAGCATGTCCCGGTCACCGCCCTCGCGCGGAGTGCGGAAAAAGCGCGGTTGCTCGCCGCCGGTGACGAAGGAGGAGCCATAGGCGAAGGGGCCGTCCTTCATCGGGACCGACGAATCGTCTTCCTTGATGCGGCCCTTCATTTCGGCGAACAGGGTCTCGCGCAGCGCTTCCGTATCGGCCATCCAGGCGGTCTGGTAGTCGTTTTCCGCTTCCAGGTGGGCGCGAATCTCCCCGTCAAGCCGGGAGGGATCCTTGAACATGTCCTGCCAGTTCTCCGCCCGCATCCAGGCATAGGCATCGCTGCGCGTGACGCCGTGACGCGTGTCGCTGACGGGGTGCTGGGGCGCGTGAGGTGCGGGCATGTCGCGAAGGGGTCGTGCTTTGGTCATGGTGTCCCGGTTTTTCGCTGGGGCGGAAAGTGGAGGCGCGCGCGAAGCGCTGACGGCCTCAGACATAATGGCAAAGCGCGCGCAAGGAAACCTCGGGCAAGCGGGCAAGCGCCGGGCAAGCCCGGCATGGGAGGTTGTGATCGGGCGCCATGGACCCCTGTAGCGCCGGAAGGCTCCGGCAGGGCTTGCTCCCGGCCCGGCCGGAGCCCTTTTCAGCGATCCGCACAAGCGGCGCCCGCGCTGCGTCAATCCTCGTCCGGGTGGAAATCCAGCGCCAGCCCGTTCATGCAATAGCGCAGACCCGTCGGCGCCGGACCGTCATTGAACACATGGCCCAGATGTCCGCCGCAATCGGCGCAGCGAACCTCGGTGCGGCGCATGAACCACGACCGGTCCTCGTGCTGGCTGACGGCGTCCTCTCCGGCCGGCGCGTAGAAACTTGGCCAGCCGGTGCCGGATTCGAACTTCGCCTCGGAACGGAACAGCGGCTTTCCGCAGCCCGCACACCGGAACATGCCGGCCCGTTTTTCGCCGTTGAGCGGGGATGTGCCGGCCCGTTCCGTGCCGTGTTCGCGCAGAACGTGATATTGCTCCGGCGTCAGTTCCTCGCGCCACTCGGCATCGCTTTTCTCGATCTTCATCTTTTCCACGCCGTGAAATCTCCTCTTTCCGTCTCTGACGGTTCTGCTCGTAATATAGGATTGGCAGTTGCTTTTTCATCCGGGTGCGGGGACGTTTTCGTTGAATAAACCGCGCGGAAACGGCTTTGCCAGCCCGGCTGCCCTTGCCGCGCGGCCAACATTTCCATAATTGAAAAGGAGCGGGCGCGCCGGGGGGCGGGCCAGAACGAAAAGAAACTGGAACCGGACATGGCGTCAGCCCCGTCTCTCACCTTTCTTGTGCTTCTGCTGCCCTTTCTGGCTGCGGCGGCCGCTCCGTCACTGACCCGGGCCTTGAAGCACAATGCGGCATGGCTCCTGGCACTGGTGCCCTTGTTCAATGTGGCGCATTTCGCGGGCTTCCTGCCGGAGATCGCCGCCGGCAATCCGGTGACCGGCGGCTATGCCTGGGTGCCGGACTTCAATGTCAATTTCTCCTGGTATCTGGACGGCCTGTCGCTGACCTTTGCCCTTCTCGTCACGGGAATCGGCACGCTGATCGTGCTCTATGCCGGCGGATATCTGAAGGGGCATGCGGATCAGGGCCGCTTCTTCTCATTCATCCTGATGTTCATGGGCGCCATGCAGGGCCTTGTTGTCGCGGACAATTTCCTGACGCTCTTCGTGTTCTGGGAACTGACGTCGATCACGTCCTTCCTGCTGATCGGCTTCGACCATTCGCGCGAGGCTTCGCGCCGCGCCGCCATTCAGGCGCTCGTGGTGACGGGCCTGGGCGGGCTGTCGCTGCTGGCCGGTCTTCTGCTCATCTGGAACATCACCGGCGTTTCGGAACTTTCGCTGCTGCTGGCCACGGGCGATACGCTGCGCGATAGCCCGTTCTATCTGGCCGCCTTCCTGCTCATCCTTGGCGGGGCCTTCACCAAGTCGGCGCAGTTTCCGCTGCATTTCTGGCTTCCCAACGCCATGGAAGCGCCCACGCCCGTGTCGGCCTATCTGCATTCCGCCACCATGGTGAAGGCAGGCGTCTACCTCTTGATGCGGCTGAACCCGGTCATGGGCGAGACAGTGCTGTGGGAAACGGTGCTGCCGGTCTTCGGTGGAACGACGCTGCTTGTCGGCACTTTCCTGGCCGTTCGCCAGACCGATCTGAAGCTGATGCTGGCTTATACGACGGTGGCCTCGCTCGGCCTGCTGGTCATGCTGACCGGGTTCGGCAGTGAACAGGCCATCGCCGGGGCCGTGCTCTACCTGATCGCCCATTCCATGTTCAAGGGCGGGCTGTTCATGGTCGCCGGGCTTGTCGATCATGAATCCGGCACGCGCGACATCACCCGCCTTGGCGGATTGCGCAAGGCCATGCCGGTGACTTTTGCCGCAGCCCTGCTGGCAGCCCTCTCGATGGGCGGCCTCCCGCCCTTCTTCGGCTTTCTTGCCAAGGAAGAGATGTACTACGCGCTGGCCAGGGGTGATGTCTGGAGCATGGCCGTGCTGGCGACCGCTGTTCTCGGCAATGGCCTGATGTTCGTGATCGGCTTCGCTGTCGCGCTGAAGCCCTTCCTCGGCGCTCCGGTGGAAACGCCCAAACACGCCCATGAGGGGCCGGTCCTGCTCTGGCTGGGGCCGCTGACGCTGGCCCTTGCCGGTCTCGGGGCCGCCATTTTCTCCGGTGTCAGCCACCATTTCTTCTCGTCCCCGATGGCCGGTGCGGTCGCCGGTACGCCCGTACCCGTCGAGATCACCGTGGTGCCCCATGCCGGTGCCGCACTCTACCTTTCGCTGGCAACGATTGCCCTCGGCATCGTCCTGTATCTGGCTCTGGACCGGCTGCGCCATGCAATGACCACGGTGCTGAACGCCATCGGATGGGGTCCCGACCAGGGCTTCGACCAGGTCATGCGCGGCCTCGTGCGCATGGCGAACGCGGTGACCCGCCACATTCACAACGGCCGCATGGAAGTCTACATGACGGTGACCTTCGCCGGCATCGCTGCCGCGTTGCTGCTGCCGATGTGGCTTTTCGGCGAGGGGCCGTCATGGCCCGCCTTCCCGGAACTTCCCTTCTACGAGTGGACCATTCTCGTCATTGCCGTGATCGGGATCGGCGCTGTCATCTCGGCCAAGAACCGCCTGACGGCCATTGTCTCGCTCGGCATCCAGGGCTTCGCCGTGGCGGTCATCTTCATGCTCCTCGGGGCGCCGGACCTGTCCTTCACCCAGTTCATGGTGGAAACGCTGTCCGTCGTCATCCTCGCCCTTGTCATGACACGGCTTCGCCTGTCGCCGGCCGACCACAGGCCGACGGGCGAGAAACTGGTGGACATGGCGATCGCGGGTGCGGCCGGCGCGGGCTTCGGCCTGGCGCTTCTCAAGGTCACGCAGATGCCGTTCAACACGGAGCTGACGGACTTCTTCAACACCTATGCGCGGGCGATTGCCCATGGCCGCAACATCGTCAATGTCATCATCGTCGATTTCCGCGGGCTGGACACGCTGGGCGAGATTGCCGTCGTCATGGTCACCGGGCTCGCCATCCTTGCACTGATCCGCATTCGCAAGCCGCGCAGGGAAACGGCCGCCGGACCGGGGGAGGGATAGGCCATGCGCACGATCATTTTCCGCACCGTCGCGCCCTTTCTGGCCAGCCTCATGGTCCTGTTTTCGCTCTTCGTGCTGCTGCGTGGCCACAACGAGCCGGGCGGCGGCTTCATCGGCGGCCTGATCGCGGCCTCGGCCTTCGCGATCTACGGTATCGCCTGCGGCGTGTCGCCGGTTCGCCGGGCCATGTATTTTCACCCGATGGCGATTTCCGGCTTCGGCTTGTTCATGGCCTCCATGGCCGGCATCGCCTCCTTGTTTGCTGCTGTCCCCTTCCTGACGGGTCTCTGGACGGAGCCGGAAATATTCGGCGTCAAGCTCGCCCTGTCGACACCGCTGGTCTTCGACATCGGGGTCTACCTCGTGGTCGTGGGGTCCATCACCTCCATTGCACTGGCACTTGAGGAAAGGGAGGACGACTGATGGAAACCGCCCTGGCCGTTCTGGTCGGCCTGTTCTTTGCCGTCGCGATCTACCTGCTCCTGTCGAGGCATACGATCCGCATACTGCTCGGGGTCGCGTTGCTCGGAAACGCCGTCAACCTGCTGATCTTCACGGCCGGAAGGGTGCTGCGCGAAACGCCGCCCATCATTCCGGAAGAGTTCTACACGCCTCCCACTGAAGTGGCGAATGCGCTGCCCCAGGCCCTGATCCTGACCGCGATCGTGATTTCCTTCTCCTTCTTCGCCTTCCTTCTGGTGCTGGCCTACCGTGCCTATCAGGACATCGGTACCGACGACACCGACGAGATGCGGCTTGCCGAGCCGGAAAGCGATCGCATGCCACCCCTGGGATACTGAGGCGAAAGATGGCCGCTGCCGCAGAAAAAACCGTTGATCTTGCAAGCGCCATGGTCATGGAGCCCGTGGCGGCTGCCGATTGGCTGGTGATTGCCCCCGTCGTCATCCCGCTCGTCTTTGGTGCCGCGCTGCTGATGTTCCGCAAGGAAACCTGGCAGCACGCAAGCGTTTCGGTCGTCGCCTTCGCCTTGCTTGCGCTTGCCGATGCGGGCCTGCTCTGGCACGTCTTGCAGAACGGGCCCGTTGTCATGACGATGGGCCGCTGGCTTCCGCCTTTCGGCATCACCTTCCAGGCCGATGTGCTGGGCGCCAGCCTTGCGGCGGCAGCCGGTATCGTCGCCTTTGCCGCCGTCCTGTTCTCAATCAGGGACATCGATACGACAGGGCGGCGCTACGGCTTCTACACGTTCTTCCTGCTGATGATGGCCGGTGTCCACGGCGCCTTCCTGACCGGAGACATCTTCAATCTCTATGTCTGGTTCGAGGTCCTGCTGATCGCCTCTTTCGGTCTTCTGGTTCTCGGTTCGGAGCACGAGCAGATCGACGGGGCGGTCAAGTACGCTTTTCTCAATCTTGTTGCCACAACGCTTTTCCTGATTTCCGTCGGCCTGCTTTACGGCTCCTTCGGCACGCTCAACATGGCCGACCTGACGATGAAGATCGCCGCCGGCGGCCATGACGCGCCGGTGATGACGCTGGCGACAATGTTCTTCTTCGCCTTCGCCATGAAGGCCGCGGCATTTCCGGTCAATTTCTGGCTCCCGGCGTCCTATCACACGCCACGCATCATCGTGTCGGCGCTGTTTGCCGGGCTGCTGACGAAGGTCGGCGTTTACGCCTTGCTGCGCGTGCTGGTCATGCTCTTTCCGGGCGAGCGCGACATGCTGGCCCTGCTCATCGCATGGGTGGCGGCCTTCACCATGGTGCTGGGCATATTGGGCGCGCTGGCCCAGTCCGACCTGCGCCGCGCCATGGGCTTCGTCGTCATTTCGGGCATCGGCGTCATGCTGGCCGGCCTTGCGCTTGGCAGCGAACTCGGCCTTGCCGCCGCCATCTTCTATGCCGTTCACTCGATGATCGCCATGACGGCCATCTACATGCTGGTCGGGCTGATGGGGGAGGCGGCCGGATCGGTCTCGCTGCACAGCATTGCCGGGTTGTATCGCGCGCATCCCTTCATGGCGGCACTGGCGCTGGTCCTGTTTTTCGCCGTGGCGGGGTTGCCGCCCTTTTCCGGCCTCTGGCCGAAGGTCTTCGTGGTCAAGGCATCGCTTGATGTGGGTGCCTGGTGGCTGGCCTTCGCGGTGCTGCTCACCGGCCTGCTGACAACGATCACGCTCGGGCGCATCTTCGCGCTCGCCTTCTGGCGTAACAGGGCCGGCGAACCCGCCAGCATGGTGCCCGGCGAGCCGTTGACATGGGGTGCCTACGCGCCGGTTCTCATTCTCACCGCGGCGGTCGTGGCGATCGGTTTCTGGCCGCAGCCGTTGCTGGATATTGCCAATGCGGCGGCGCGCACCATCCTGTTCCCGTCCGGTTATGTCGACGCAGTCCTGCCGGGAGGTGGCGCATGAACCTCTACCTGATCAACATTCTGCTGGCATTGACCTGGGGCCTGATGTCCGGTTCCTTCTCGCTGGTCAATCTCGTCTTCGGCTTCGTTCTGGGCATGGGCGCGCTCTACCTCATCCGCGAGCAGGTCGGTTCGCTGGGTTATTTCCAGCGCGCCGGCCGTGTGCTCTCGCTCGCCATGCTTTTCTTCTATGAGCTTGTTCTTTCGGCCTGGAAGGTGGCGGTCATGGTCATGTCGCCCGACATGAAGCTGAAGCCGGGAATCTTTGCCTATCCCCTCAAGGTGGATCGCGATTTCGAGATCACGCTGCTGGCAAACCTGATCACGCTGACACCCGGCACGCTATCGGTGGACGTGTCGGAAGACCGCTCGATCCTTTATGTCCACGCCATCGATTGTTCCGATCCCGATTCCACCCGCGCCGACATCGCCGAGGGTTTCGAGCGCAAGATCATGGAGGCGTTTCGATGAACGTGCATGAGACGTTTCTCGACATTGCCGAACTCGTGTCTCTGGGCCTGCTCAGCGCGGCCTTTCTGTTGACGGTCTATCGCGTCGTGCGCGGCCCCACGCTGCCGGACCGGATCCTTGGCCTGGACATGCTGGTCGCCGCCGCAATCGGCTTCATCGCGGTGATCGGCATCCGGACCGGTTACACGCTTTACGTCGATATCGCGATTGCCCTGGGCCTTGTGGGTTTCCTTGCCACCGTGGCCTTCGCCCGCTTCGTGCTGGCGCGGGGCAGGACGGAAGGGGTGCAGCAGGCCACTGCCGCCAAAGAAACCGGGAGCGATGCATGATCGAGATCCTTGCCAATTACCTGACCGGGCTTTTACTTATCATTGGATCAGCTTTTTCTTTGGTTGCCGCGATCGGAATCAACCGCTTGCCCGATGTCTACAGCCGCATGCATGCCGCTTCCAAGGCCGGAACACTGGGTTCCGGCCTCATGCTCATCGCCTTGGCGATCTATGCCGAGGATGCCGGAACGACCTTGCGCGCGCTCGCCGGAGTGGTGTTTTTTCTGCTGACAGCGCCCATTTCCTCGCATTTGCTGGCGAAAGCTGCCTATGCGGTGGGCTATCCCATGTGGAAAGGCACTGTTCTCGATGAAATGCCGCCGGAGGCCCGGGTCAACCGCGAGCGTTAAAAAACCGGGCCTCTGCAGATCCTGCCCCCCGCGAATTCGCCCCCGAATTATTTAGGGAAAGTTCATATTTGTTGGCTTTTGTGCAACAATCTTTCCGTGCACGACTTTGCTTATGCGCTGTTTAGCAAAGCGCAGCTTGCGAGAAACTATATTCGAAAAAGAATGTGATAATTCTAGTCTTGCATTTTTTATGAAAGCGGCAATATAAGAACGCAGCATTCGTGAATCATTGCGTTGTGCCCGAGGGGCCAATTCGCTCTTGCGATGCAAATAAGAAGAAATCTCCGAACAACTGGGGCAAGCAATATGGAAAATTCACCTGTACCCGAGTCATCGGGCGACAACCTGATCGAACTGACCGCCGATGTAGTGGCCGCCTATGTCAGCAACAACGTGGTTCCGGTTACGGAATTGCCGGTCCTGATTGCCGATGTTCACGCCGCCCTTGGCCGCGCCGGTGGCGCCCGCATCGAGGCTGCGCAGGCGACGGAAAAGCAGAAGCCGGCGGTCAACCCGAAGAAGTCCGTGCACGACGACTTCATCGTCTGCCTGGAAGACGGCAAGAAGTTCAAGTCGCTCAAGCGCCATCTCATGACCCATTACGGTCTGACGCCGGAAGCTTACCGCGAGAAGTGGGGCCTCGATCCCAACTATCCGATGGTCGCGCCGAACTATGCTGCGGCACGGTCGCGTCTCGCCAAGGAAATGGGCCTCGGCCGCAAGCCGAAGGGCAAGTAAGCAATCGCATCTTCTGAATTCCGGAAGCCGGGCGCAAGACGATGCGCTCGGCTTTTTGCTGTCCGGCCTTTGCGCGCCCTGCGAGGTCGCGAAACGGCTCTCGCCGCTTGCCTCTGCACCGGCGTCTAGACTTGCGGCCCAGCCTCTTCCATCCGGTCTCGAAGCCGTTTCAGGGCAATATGGCGGTTGAGATCGTAGCTCCAGTGGCCCTGCAATCCTTTCAGCCGTTCCTTTTCCAGCAGCCGGTTCAAACGCGTGCGTTCCAGGCCTGCTGATTTCCCGGATCCTTGCATCGCCGGCACATCGAAGCCGTATGCCGTCGCAATGGCGACTGTACCGGCATGCAGCCTTTCCTGTTCCTTGCGCTTCCGGAAGGCGCGCACTTGCGCCGCGAGATCATCCATACCCGGCCTCCTTGTGTCTTGGCTGCCAGATCATGCGCGCCGCTTTCGGATGCGTGGACAGGCGAAAGCTGTTTTTCGGGATTCTTGCAACCAAAAATGTTCATGGTCTGTTCACGTCTGCGCCAGTTCCGCTATAAGGAAAATATACCTGTACGAAGGGAGTGCGGAACGTGGCGCAGGCGTTGAAGACCGATACGGAAGACACCAGGGCGGCAGGATGGACGGCCGCCATTTGCGAACAACAGCCGTTGACGGCCTTGAGCCGGTTCCGGTTGCCTGCACCGCTGCCCAAGCGGCGCGATGAATATGCAGCGGCTGTCTGCGACGGGATGATTGATCTGGCCGCTGAACTTTTCAATGTGCCCGGCCGGGAGCTGCGTGCGCCGGGCCGCAATGTCACCGCGGTCGTGCGTGTGCGCCAACTGGCCATGTATGTGGCCCATGTCGCCCTGCAATTGACCATGGGTGAAGTCGGGAAGGGCTTCGGAAGGGACCGCACCACGGTGGTTCATGCCTGCCACCTGATCGAGGATTTGCGCGACGATGCCGATTTCGATGCCGTTGCCAGCCGGCTTGAGCGCGCTGCCACATGCTTGTTCGGCCGGGCGGATGAAGATCGGAGCGCATGAGATGAGCCAAACCGATCTGCATTTGCTCCGCCTTCTCAGATGTTTGCGCAAGCAGGGCCTGCGCCCTGAACAGGGGGCTGGGGCGGGCAGGGTCACGCTGCCCGGACCGTCCGGCGGTGTGCTCTGCTTCCGCCGCGCAACGCTGGAAGAAGCCCGCCGCGCCGGCCTGGTCCGTCTGTCGCCCGACGGTCTGCTCCATCTTTCACCAGGCGGGCGCAGGCGGCTGGTTTCGTCAGAGAGCCTGCCGTCCGGGGAGGGGGACCGGACGACCGCGCCCGCGGGTGCCCTCCGGATCAACGCGGCGGAATCGCCGCTTGCGCTTCTCGCGCGGCGCAAGGGCAAGGATGGCCAGCCGTTCCTCACGGCGGGGGAAGCCGAGGCGGGCGAACGGTTGCGGCTTGATTGCGAAAAGGCGCGGCTCAGCCCGCGCCTGGGCCCCGCTTGGGATTCAGGCGCGGCGGCGGGCCGCGGCGGCGGCGCACGCTGCGGCCCGGAAGATCTGACTGCCGCGGCCATGGATGCGCGGCGCCGTGTCGGCAGGGCGCTCGACGCGGCAGGACCCGAACTCTCCGGCCTGTTGCTTGATGTCTGCTTTTTCCTGAAGGGTCTGGAGCAGGTGGAAATGGAACGGCAATGGCCCCGGCGTTCCGCCAAGCTCCTGCTCAAGACAGGGCTTGCGCTGCTTGCCCGCCACTACGGAACCGTTCCCCGCGCGACCCGGCCATCGCAAGCGATCCTGCACTGGGGGGCTGAGGATTTCAGGCCCGCATTGCGAAGCGGGGGCGGACAGGATCAGACCGGGTGAACAGGCAGTCTCGGCCCAAAGGGCAAGGCTGGCGCGCCGGGGCGCTCAGCCCTCCAGCCTTGTCTCCGCTTCCTTGCGGATGCGCTGGATCATCGCGCGAACGCCATTGGCCCGCTGCGGCGTAAGATGCTCGTCAAGGCCGAGTTCGCGCAATGTCCCTTCCGCATCCGTGGCGAGGATTTCGCTGGCATGCTTGCCCGAATGCAGTGCGATCATGATGGCCACGAGGCCCCGTACGATATGGGCGTCGGAATCCGCGCGCAAGGTGATGACCGGGTCCGGACCAGAACCGGCATCGGTGACCAGCCACACCTGACTGACGCAGCCCTGGACCTTGTTGGCGTCGTTGTGCTCGTCATCGCTGATCGGCGGCAATTCGCGGCCGAGGTCGATCACGTAGCGGTATCTGTCTTCCCAATCGTCGAGAAACGAAAAGTCCTCTCGGATGGAATCGATGCTGGGCAGGGTCTTTGTTCCGGTCATGGCAGGCATATAGCGCACCCGCTGGCGGGATTGAACAGCCCATGGCGCCCAGGTGCAAGAAAAGACGTCGCGAAAGCGGGAAAGGCATGCGCGGAGGCGCTGCCCGGGTCATTGTTCCGGCAAGACCACCGGGCGCGTGCATGACCCGGCGGTCGTCCCGCGCGGGTGCGGTTCAATTGGCGACGGTGCCGGTATGGATGGTCTCGTCGGGCGCCGGCGCATTCTGGCCGATGGCCTCATAGGCCGCACGGGCAGCAACGCGGGCCCGCTCACTCACCGTCGAGATCAGCTCCCGGCCGCGTTCGCATGCTTCGGGATTGCGCTCGCACATCTGGCTCAGGTCGGTCACCATCTCGCGCACGGTGGTAACGGCCTCCACCGGGCTCGCCATATCCACAGGCGTCATGGACCCGTCTCCATCGAGGGGAATGACAAGCAGGATCAGCGCACCCCAGAATGCCAATCGCAACAAAGTGAACATTGAACAGCCCTTTCGCGGTTCTGGCCGCGTTTCTCGTTTTCACCGGACGCGGCTCGATGAACACGCAAGTGCTAGGGCAAGGATGCAAAGGCCGGTTTGCAGCCGGGCGCGGCATTTGACCTGTTTTTGATTCAAATCCCGCAAGAACGCCTTTATCTCAAATTCGACTAAAATCGAGCCACCCGGATACGCCCGTCGTGAACGATGCAAGTCGTTGATTTGGCGCTCGGTCCGGTCTTGCACCAGTCCATGGGCGGCCTGCCGCGCGGCCTTTCAGCGTCTTTACGCGCCATTAACCATGATCCCGATTGCGTGTCTTTTCACCGATGGCAGGCGATATCCGCGCTTTCATCCCCGCCGGCTTATCCTTTCCTTAAAGCATAGGTGGCAGTTTCGGGTGAGCCCTCGGGCGCGCGTATTCAAGAGTATCGGGTACCCCCTCAGTGACCGAACCGCAGACACATTCACCGGACTGGAGCGAAAGCCTGAAGAGCCTCGGCGAGCGCCTGGTTCATGCCAGCGTGACGGACGCCGGCGAACGGGACGCGCAATTGCGCCTCTTCGCGGTCGCCCTTGCATCGCAGCCGTTGATCGCCTTCGCCGTTTTTTCAGCCGTATCGGGTGCTTTGCCCGTGGCCTATGTGCTGGCCATGGCCGGCCTGGCCGCCGGAACGGCGCTTGCCGCTGCCTGTGCCGTTTCGATGAGCGGAAACTCCGTATTCGCCGGTATTGCCGGCCTGCTTGTCCTGTCCGTGCTTTGCGCCACCGCCATTGCGGCGGGGGGCGGCATGGCCGGTCCCATGGCGGTCCTCGCCGCCGTGCCGGCCGCGGAAGCCTGGTGGGTGCGCCGGAGCCGCGGCGCCCTCATCACGGGTGCCGCCTTCTCTGCCAGCGTCATGGCCGCGCAGGCGCTGTTGGGCCCGCTTGGGACGCAGGCCGCGCCGGCCTGGCTCGTCATCCCGCCGCTGCTGTGGATCGCGACCCTGCTTGTCCGGCTGAATATCGCGCAAGGCGGCCACTTCAAGGCACGGCAGGAAGCCGAGGAAGCCGCGGCCCAGGCGGACCTGCTGCCCGTTGTCGTGTTGCATCTGGATCGTGACGGCCTGGTCGAAAGCGCGTCCGCAAGGGCGCGGTCGGTTCTGGGGCTGCATCCCGGTCTCCTGCTGGGGGATGGCCTCTTCAAGCGCTTGCACGTGACCGATCGTGTCTCTTGGCTGACCGCCGTTGCGGACCTGCGCGACGGCGCGTCCGGCGGCGAGGCGGTGCTGCGCATCCGGCTGCCGGAACGCGGTGACGCCGAAGCGCCGGCCATGCAGGCTTTCCACGCCCGCTTCGCCCGTGCGCGCAACGGAGACATGATCGTCTTCCTGGCCGATGACAGCCGCAACGAGGATCTGCGCCGCCAACTGGAAACCGTACGCGAGAATGCCGAGAGCGGTTCCATGGCGAAAAACCGCTTCCTGGCCTCTGTTAGCCACGAATTGCGCACACCCCTCAACGCGATCATCGGCTTCGCCGACATACTGGACCAGGAACTGTTCGGCGGTTTCGAGGATGCGCGCCAGAAGGAATATGTCGGCCTGATCTCCCGGTCGGGTCAGCACCTGCTATCGGTTGTCAATGCCATTCTCGATGTCTCCAAGATCGAATCCGGCACCTATGCCATTCACGCCGAAGCCTTTGATTTCGCGGAAGCGGCGGCCATGCCCTGCTCGATTGCCGAGCAGCAGGCAGCGCCCAAGCGCATTACCCTTGTCACGTCCCTCGCGCCGAAGATGGACGAACTTGTGGCCGACCGTCGCGCGGTCCAGCAAATCCTTATCAATCTCCTGTCCAATGCCGTGAAGTTCACGCCGGAGGGCGGTCAGGTGACCCTTGGCGCACGGCGCGCCGGCGATCATTTCACCTTCTGGGTCAACGACACAGGCATCGGCATTGCCGAACAGGATCTGAAGCGGCTCGGGCAGCCGTTCATGCAGGTCCAGAACGATTACACCCGGCAGTTCGAAGGCACCGGCCTCGGTCTCTCGCTGGTCAAGGGGCTGGTCCAGCTCCATGGCGGCATGATAGCCATCGACAGCGCGCCGGGGGAGGGAACCTGCGTTTCGATCACGCTGCCGGCAACCGGTGTCAGGAATGCGCCCCATCGCCTGCCTGACGCCGCAAGAGAGGAGGAGCGGACCAGCCATGCCCCGTATCGCAAGACAGCCTGATCTGGATCCGGGTCTCGCCGACGTGTTCAATGCGGCAGCAGGTTCGCTGGGTGCGTTCGTGCTGCGCAATCCTGTTGTTGTCGGTGGAGCCGCGGCATTCGCGGTGACGCTGTTCTTCGTCACTGCCAATGCGGTGTGGTACCAGCCGGGAGCCCATGGCTCGCCGCTCTTCGCCACCCGCGATTTCTCCGGCTATCGCGCGCCTGAACCCGTCGACCCGGTTTTTCAGGAAAGCCGCTCGCGCATCGTCATTCGCGATGACGCGCAGCCAGCGCGGCCCGCCCCTGTCGAGGGCGATCCCCAACTGGCCCGCGTCCAGTCCGTCCTTGCCGGGCTGAAGCTTTACGATGGCGCGGTCGACGGCCTGAACGGGCCGAAGACGCGCGAGGCGGTCATGACCTATCAACGCATCATCGGCCTTCCGGCGACCGGTGAAGTGTCGCCGCAACTCCTGGCCCAACTGGATGGCCGCACGGTGGCGGTTGCAAACATACCGGACAATGTTTCGCTGGAGCCGACAGGCGCCGTGCCCGCGCCCACTCCGCGCCCTGACATGGTGAAGCGGGAAGAGGCCGCGCAAGCTGCCGCGCCAGCACCGGTCCCGCTGCCGGAACCGGCTGTGCTGCAGGAGGCGGCGGGGGCAGAACGGATCAAGCGCGTGCAGGCGGGTTTGCGCAGCTTCGGCAATGATCACATCGTCATCGACGGCCTGACAGGTGCCAGGACCCGCAGCGCGATCCTGGAATTCCAGACGCTGTTCGGCCTTCCGGAAACCGGCGAAGCCGATGATGCGGTGATTTCCAAGATGCGGGAAATCGGCCTCATCAACTGACACGGGCCGGCCGCGACCGGCCGCCGCCATAAACGGATAGCGGACATGCCATGCGCCTGACCTCTGAAATCTGGGTGTCCGCCCTGGTGCGCCGCGTCTTCGCCCAGGGCGGTTTCGCCGCTATCGAGCGGCGGGGCGCAATGGAAGCCGGAGCCATCTTCATCAAGTGGAGAGACAGGGACGGAGGGCTGCGCCTGTTCGCCCCGGCCCCCCAGGCCGGCTATGGCGAGGAGCGCCCCCAGGAGCGCATGTTCGTTGCCGTGGACCTGGACGGCGACCCCTTCGCCGCCGATGACCGGCTTGCCCGTGAACTGCGTTTCGACCCCGATCTCTGGATTGTCGAGATTGAGCCGGCGCACGAGCCGGAGGAACCCTTTTTCCCGGTCACGACGCCCTGAGGCTTGGCGCCCGCTTGTCGTCATTGCGCGCTGCTTCGCGCTCATGGCCCGTAAACCGTTCGCGGCGCGCTGCCTCGTCCGATTCGTCGCGCCATGCCGCCACCCGGTCGCGCGCCGCATCGATGGCGGTATTCCGGTAGCGCGCCAGGAAGCGGGCCACGGAACTGCGCCGGGCGAAGGCGCCGGGCCATAGCGCGGCGGCAATGACGAAGGCTTCCTCGGCGAGCAGCGGGATGGAGCGCAGCGCCATGATAAGGCCCGCCTGGCCCTCTTCCTCCACAATGGCGGCGGCCTTCGGATGGGGCAGCTCCAGCGCGTCGGCGAGCGCGGTGGTGAAGAAGGCCGGATTGTCCATCAGCGCCGTCGGCTGCAACCGCGATTGCGGGGATTTCTGCGCAGGGGTGACGGTTTCGGGAAGCATTGGCCGGCCGGAATTGGCCGCCATGGCACCGCGCAGCGCCGCACGCACATCCTCCAGTGATCCGTTGTGGACGGCGCGTGCGGGCCTGGCCGCAACGGCCGTGTCGCGGCCGGCCGGCGAAGCGGCGGCCTGCATGGCTGGCTCGTCGATCTTCGCGGCCCCGCCCTCGTTTTCGGCTTGCTGGATATAGACCGACAGCAACGCGCGCAGCGGCGGTTCCAGATCCGTGCGCTGGGCGAGGAGGCGGGCGTGGGCGATGCCATGGCGGGCGATAAGGGGCGGGATGTCGCGCGCTTGCAGCACCGGCGATCTGGCAAGCAGGGGGGCTGCGACGCCGGCGGGCTCGTTGGCCAGTTTCCAGACGAGTTCGCGCGGGGCGAAGGCATTGCCGGCGATCATGACGGCGGCGTGCCGTTTCGCCGATTCCGGCACCCGGTCATAAAGCGCCAGCGAGAGGTCCTGGAATTGCTGTACCTCGGTCTTGGTCGGGCGCGACAGCGAGGCGAAGGCACTGGAAGACGCCCTGAAAAGCTGGCAGGCGCGGCTGCCGGCCCTTGGTGTTTCCAGCCTGCGGAAATCGTTGTTGAGGGCATTGGCGTCGGACATCGGATCACGCTGTACTCGTTGCCGGCCGCAGATACAGGAGCGGCCGCTTTACACATTGTGCGAAATTGCACCAAATCCGTTAGCAAGTTGTTAACCGCGCTCTGGCCTGATGACGGTCGTGAATGTGCCCCCGCGTATTGGTTTGGGAACCGGACGGAGACGGGTAATGGCAACGATCCTGACTTTCTCGACGCACAGCCGGCCATCGGCAAGACGGATGCGCGACAAGCCTGCAAAGGTCATCATCTTTCCCGGTGTGCGCTATGAACGCATGGCGGCGGTGATGGCGGCGGCCACGGCTTCGCAGGCAAAGACGCCACGCAAGGCACCGCTGCGCTGACCGCCTGTCTATTGGAGCGGGTAGGGCGCGCAGGCCGCCCCGTCCAGCATGGCACTTGCCGCCTGGCGGTTGCCGGGATCGGGCTCGAAAAGCCTGAGGACAACCATGCCCCGGCTCAGGTCCGCTTCCACGAAGATGGAGTCGGCAAAGGCGTCCGGCAGATCCTTGCGCAATTCCACCATCTGCACCGGCGTGGCAATGGCCAGATCCAGCGCGCCGGATGAGGAATTCCTGTCATTGAAGGAATAGATGCTCTGTCCCCGGTCGTTGAAGATGGAGACCGACCAGAAGCGCAGGTCGAGCTCCGCCGTGACATGGACCGGGCCGCCCCCCAGGTCGAAGCGGCAGGCGGCAATCGCGAATTCCGGATCATGCACCTCGATCACCCCTGACGATGACCGCCCGGCGGGCTCGACAAGGGCGAAGTCATGCTCCGGGCCGAGCGCTGCGATCCGGCTCCAGGCGTCATTGCTGGCAAAATGGGGAACGAGCAGCAGCGCCGCGATGTGAACGATGCCTGCGCCGGCAAGCCCGAGGGCGATGGCGTGAAAGAGCCTACCCATCGCAGCCCTCGTTCAGGATTTGCGGCATGGCGATTTCGCGCGCGGCCGTGCTGGCGGAAATTTCCCCGTCATAGAAGGTCATCACCAGATGAAACCCTGGCGGTGCCGAAAGCGCCAGCCAGTTGCCGGGCGCGGGCCGGCGCGACACATGGATGCTGACCGAGCCGTCGCTGTTGTAGAGGACGTCCCGCGAGTGGCGCGCCGATGGCAGCAGCGGCCCGGCATGGACCGGGCGCATCCGCTGGTCCGCCACATGGACCGTCCATAGCCGCGCCGGCGGCAGGCCGCCCTCGATCCGGTAGCGGCACTCGGGGCGCAGCGGGTCGCCGGCGGTGTCGCGGCGCGCGCTGAAGGCCACGCCTTCTCCCGCACCCAGCGGCAATTCCGCGTTCCGTGCGATCCGGGCCTTGGTGTAGGGATCGGCGCCCGGCGTTCCGGCCTGCACATAGGCGATCCAGGGGCCGACCTGCAGCGCGCCCGGCCGCCATTCCGAATTCATCAGCGCCCAGACACTCCAGCCGCCGCCGCCGAATGCGATGGCAAGGGCGAGCGCGGCCAGGATGAGGTTTCTGATCATGGGGGCCGTTTCGCAGGGCGCAAGGGGTTCTTCGGGGCTTGGTCAGGGTTTATCCGAGGCGCCTTGCCGCTGGCAAGCGCTACGTCTCAGCGCCGGGCCGTACCGGAAGTGTCGGTCGGATCGATCGCGGTCAGTCGGGCGGAGGGCGCGGGGCCGGGCAGGGGGGCGGCCCTGCTGAAACGCTCTGCAAGCGCCCGCAGCACCCTGGCACTGTCGGCCGAAAGCACCAGCGGACGCTCATTGCCCGGCGCACCGTCTTCACCCGCCACGGCCGTGCCGTCTTCGGGCTTGTCCGGGGCGTCGGGAACCGGCCGTCCGGCTCCGGGAATGGCCTTCAGTTCGATTCCCTGGTGGGCATATTCCATCACGCGTTTCCATGTCATGGCCGGCAGGGAACCGCCGGTAAGCCGGTTGGTTGGCGAATAGTCGTCATTGCCCATCCAGACGGCTGCCGTGAAATTGCCGGTGAACCCGACGAACCACGCATCGCGATAGGCCTGCGTCGTGCCTGTCTTGCCCGCGGCTGGCGTGAAGTCGAGCGCCGCCCGGCGCGCGGTGCCCCATTCGGGAATCTGGACGAGAATGGAATTCATCGATTCCACAGTCTTTTCCGACAGGACGCGCTCCGGTTCCGGTGCGTCGCGTGAATGATCGTACAGCACATCGCCGGAATAGGTCGTCAATTGCGTGATGCCGTGGCGCTTGCCGGCATAGCCGCCATCGGCGAACGTCAGATAGCCCGTCGACTGGTCAAGCACGGTCATGCCCGAAATGCCGAGCGCCATGGTCTTGTGGGTCGAGATTTCCGATTCCACGCCCATGGCCTGTGCCAGGGCCTTCACCGTCTTCGCGCCGCCGGGAATGTCGTCGCGCAGCATGCGCACGGGAACGGTATTGATGGATTTCACCAGCGCGGTTGTCAGCGGTACCCGCCCGGCATAGCCGCGAGAATAGTTCTGCGGCGACCACCGTCCCCACGAAATCGGCGCATCGGGGATGACCGTCTCCGGCGTCAGGCCGGCCTCCATGCCGGCGGCATAGACATAGGGCTTGAAGGAGGAGCCGGCCTGGCGCAGCGCCTTGGTGGCGCGGTTGAACTGGCTCTGGCCATAGTCCCTGCCGCCGACGATGGCGCGCACGGCCCCGTTGTTCTCCAGCACCACCATGGCGCATTGCTCCACCCTGTAGCTCTTGCCGAACTGGCGAAGGTGGAATTCGCAGGATTCCTCGGCAGCCTTCTGCAGGTTCATGTCGATGGTGGTACGCGCGATCAGCGCGTGATTCGGAATGCCGGCTGCCAGTTCCTTGACCTGCTCGAAGGCCCAGTCGAGATAATAGTCGGGCGTCTCGCCGCTTTCGCGGTCCACGGGTGTCGCCGGGTGCCGGCGCGCCGCGATCACCTGGCCCTCGGTGAAGAAGCCGCTTTGCACCAGGTTGGTCAGCACCTCGTTTGCCCGCGCGCGCGCGGCCGGGAGGTTGACATGCGGCGCATAACGCGCCGGCGCCTTGAACAGGCCTGCCAGCATGGCTGCTTCCGGCATCGTCAGGTCGGCGACATCCTTGTTGAAGTAGAATTCCGCCGCGGCCGCGATGCCGAACGTGCCGCCGCCCATGTAGGCGCGGTCGAGATAGAGCTGCAGGATCTCCTTCTTCGTCAGGTTTGCCTCCAGCCAGAGCGCCAGGAAGGCTTCCTTGATCTTGCGCTCGATGGTGCGCTCGTTGGAGAGGAACAGGTTCTTGGCCAATTGCTGGGTCAGCGTCGAGCCGCCCTGCACGACGGCATTGGCGCGGGCATTTTCGAACATGGCACGGGCAAGCCCGACCAGGTCGATGCCGAAATGCTCGAAAAAGCGGCGGTCCTCGGTGGCCAGCACCGACTTGATGACCACGTCGGGCATTTCGTCGACCGGCACGGAATCGCGCTGGAGAATGCCGCGCTTGCCGATCTCGTTGCCGTAGCGATCGAGGAAGGTGACGGCGTAATCGTCCTGAGCCCGCCAGTTTTTCGTCGTTTCCTCGAAGGCCGGCATGGCCAGCGCCAGCATGACCACGGACCCGGCAGCCCCGAGCGTGAAGCCTTCCGACAGCAGTTCGAAGACGCCGCGCCGCCAGCCGGTGGCGCGGAACCGGCGGAAGAAGATGGTGATGTTTTCCCAGGTTTCGGATGCCGAGAACTGCGCTTCATACAGGGTCGAATCGATCCACGCGTCGATCTCGAGCAACCGGGACGCCTTGGGACCTCTGGATTTTCGCTTCTCGAACGGGTTCTTCATGTCTTGTTGTCCACGCGGCGCCACGGCCTTGCGCGTGCTGCGAAATCGCCCCTTTCAGCTCGCCTGCACTCTTTCGCATTTGCCCGGTGACGGCAAGTGAAAAGCCGCACAAGTCCAACCCTTGCGCGCGGCTTTCTGCCGTCAGGGTTTACGCGCGCCCGCCTGTGCGAAGAATTTTCTGCCGCCGGTTTTTCCACACCGTGACGGGGCAATGCTAGTCTTTGGCTACGGTCGGACAGTTGCGCCAGGGGGCGCCTGACCGGCGGGTTTCAGAACGATTGACGAGGTGACCACATGGCCATGACCGTTGCCGGCGCATGGGCGATCGCGCGCGCCTGGGCCGAGGGCGTGCCCTTCGATTACGGGCTGGCCGCAGGACTGGCCGGCGTCGAGGAAAGCCACGTGCGTGACCTGGCCCGCAGGAAGGGCTGGGTCGTGGCGCAGCCTGGGCGTGGCGGCAAGGCGCGGCTGACGGCGTTTCGCGATTGCCTCTGGCGGCGTGCCGAGCGCATCTTCGCCGTGCCGGCCGATCAGCCCATCGACAAGACGGAACTGGACCAGTTCCAGTTGCTCATGAAGATCATGGAGCGGCTGGAGCCCGAGGACGCCGGCGAGGCGGCAACCGCCTCCGACAGCCGGCGCAACGCGATTGCCGCGGCGCTGGACCTGATCGACCGGCGTATTGGCGCCCTTGCCGCCGCCCACGCGGCACGGCCGGCGGATGTGCCGCATGAAGACTGACGAAAGCGCCGGTCACGGAACCGGGGCCGGATGGGCGCGCGCCCATTTGCCTGCCTCGCTTGTGCTTGAACTGGCCGGGGAATGGTTTGCCTGCGCCCATCCCGGCCAATATCCGCTCAACATCCGGCCGGCCACCTGGCTCGTCATCGGCGGGCGCGGCTCCGGCAAGACCCGCCTTGGCGCGGAATGGCTGCGCGGCCTCGTGCTCGGCCATGCGCCTTTTTCGAGTGCGAAATACGGCCGCCTGGCGCTGATCGGCGAGACGCTGGGCGATGTGCGCGAGGTGATGATCGACGGGCCTTCGGGCATCCGCGCAATCTCGCGGGATGACCGGCCCCGCTACGAGCCGACGCGGCGCCGCCTGCTCTGGGACAACGGCGCCGTGGCGCAGGCCTTCTCGTCGGAGGATCCCGACAGCCTGCGCGGACCGCAATTCGATGCCGCCTGGTGTGACGAACTGGCGAAATGGAAAAACATGGAGACCGTGTTCGACATGCTGCAATTCGGCCTCAGGCTGGGAGATAGCCCGCGCCAGCTCTACACGACGACACCGCGCCCGGTGCCGCTCGTCAAGCGCCTGGCGGCCGATCCGGCGGTTCACGTCACGCGGCTGAAAACGGAGGACAACGCGGCGAATCTGGCGGCCGGCTTTCTCACGGCCGTGCGCGGCCGCTATGGCGGCACCCGGCTCGGCCGGCAGGAACTGGACGGGGAGATCATCGGCGACCGCGAAGGCGCGCTCTGGTCGCGTGAGGCGATCGAGCAGGCCTGCGTCCGCCGCTTCGGCCCGGCCAGCCGCATCGTCGTTGCAGTGGATCCGCCCGCCGGTTCCGGCAAGGGCTCGGATGCCTGCGGCATTGTCGCGGCCGGCGCCGACGGGCAGGGGCAGGCGACTGTCCTGGCCGACGCAAGCGTGGAAAAGGCGCGCCCGCACGAATGGGCAGCGGCCGCCATCAGGCTTTATCACGCGCTGGAGGCCGATTGCCTTCTGGCCGAAGTCAACCAGGGTGGCGAAATGGTAGCCAGCGTCATAGCGTCGGTGGACAAGGGCGTGCCGGTCAAGGCCGTGCGCGCCACGCGCGGCAAGTTCTCCCGCGCCGAGCCGGTTTCCGCGCTCTACCAGCAGGGCAGGGTTGCCCATGCCGCCCGCTTTCCCGCGCTGGAAGACGAAATGTGCGACTTCACCGCCGCCGGCCTCTCGTCAGGACGTTCGCCCGACCGCATGGATGCGCTGGTCTGGGCGCTGAGCGAACTGCTTCTGTCCGGACCGGGGCGGGCGCCGCGCATCCGCCACGTCTGACCCACACCTGAAACGGAAACAACAACATGGCTTTACACTGGCCCTGGGCTCAGCGCCCGGGCGGGGCGGCCGCGTGCGCCCCGGATTCACACAAGGCCGGCGAGCCCGGCGTCACCAAGGCGGCCGGCGGCTTCGGCTTCGTCGCCCTTCATCTGAATGGTGCGGCCGCCTGGACCGGCCGCGATTATGCCGGCCTTGCCCGTCACGGCTACATGACCAATCCGGTGGTCCATGCCTGCGTCCGCCTGGTTGCCCAGACGGCTGCCGCCATTCCGTGGCTGCTCTATGAGGGGGTGACGGAACATGACGAGCATCCGGTGCTAGCCATGCTGGCGCGGCCCAATCCGCGGCAATCGGGCATGGCCTTCATGGAGACGCTCTACCTGCATCTGCTGATGGCCGGAAACGCCTATGTCGAGCGGATCGACGGTGGCCGTACGGCACAGCTCCACCTGCTGCGTCCCGACCAGGTGGACGTGGAGACCGACAACGCCGGCTGGCCGGCGGCGCTGCTTCATCGCGTTGGTGCGACCAGCCGCCGGGTGGAAACCGCCAGCGAAGGCGCGCGCGGCCTGCATGTGCGCCTTGCCAATCCGCTCGATGATGTCGCCGGATTCGCGCCGCTGGAGGCCGCGCTGACCGCCCTCGACACGCACAACGCGGCCGGCGCGTGGAACAAGGCGTTGCTCGACAACTCGGCCCGTCCCTCCGGCGCGCTGGTCTATGCCCCGAAGGAGGGCGGCAATCTGACCCCGGAACAGTTCGACCGTCTGCGCGAGGAACTGGAGACCGGCTACGCGGGCGCCGCCCGCGCCGGCAGGCCCATGCTGCTGGAAGGCGGACTGGACTGGAAGGCCATGGCGCTGTCGCCGAAGGACATGGATTTCATCGAGGCGCGCAATGCTGCCGCCCGGGACATCGCGCTCGCCTTCGGCGTGCCGCCCATGCTGCTCGGCATTCCCGGCGACAATACCTATGCCAATTACCGCGAGGCCAACCGTGCCTTCTACCGGCTGACCGTTGTGCCGCTGGTGACGCGGCTGGCCGGCGAGTTCTCGCATTGGCTGGCCCCGCTCCATGGCGGGCGCATCCGGCTGTGGTTCGACGCCGACCAGGTGGATGGCCTGTCGGGCGACCGGGACGCACTCTGGGAGCGGCTCAATGCCGCGTCCTTCCTGACCGTCGACGAGAAGCGCGAGGCTGCCGGTTACCAGCCGCTCGGAATGGAGGAAAGGACCGGCCATGTCTGACACCCATGTCATGTGGGTCGCGAAGGGGGCGGGTGCCATTGCCGGCTCTGCCATTTCGCTGGCCTATCTGCTGCCATCGGGCCGGCGCGAGGCGGCGTTGCGATTCTTTGTCGGCCTCGTCTCGGGTCTGGTCTTCGGCTCCGTCGCCGGCCTGGCCTTCGTGCGCCGCCTTGGCGTGGAAGCGCTGCTTTCGCCGGTCGAGATCGCGATCGCCGGCTCGGCCTTCGCCAGCCTGTCGGCGTGGTGGGCGCTGGGCCTGCTGATGCGCCTGATGGCCCGTCACGACCCCCGCGACGACACCGCAACCGGTTTCTCAGGATCCGGAATCAGGAAGTGAGGCGGCTCATGGAATCCCTTGAACTTGAACGGAAATATGCCCCGGTGACATTGCAGGACATGCATGCGGACGGCAGTTTCTCAGGCTATGCGAGCCTCTTCGGCGAGGTTGACCTGGGCAATGACATGATGGAGCGCGGCGCCTTTGCCCGCTCGCTCAGGAGCCGCGGGGCAGGTGGGGTGCGCATGCTCTTTCAGCATGACCCGGCCCAGCCCATCGGGCGCTGGGCAGAACTTCGGGAGGATGACCGCGGCCTTTTCGTGCGCGGCCAGCTCTCTGTTTCCTCTGCCAGGGCGCGCGAGGTGCTGGGCCTGATGCGCGAAGGAGCGATGGACGGGCTCTCCGTCGGCTTTCGCACCGTTCGCGCCCGCAAGGGCGAAGGCGGTGTGCGGCGCATCCTGGAAGCCGATCTCTGGGAAATTTCCGTCGTCACCTTTCCGATGCTCCCCGGCGCGCGCATCGGCGAGGTCAAGCAGGCCGCGCGCCTGCCCACCACACGGCAATTCGAACGCTGGCTCACGCGGGATGCGGGCCTGACGCGCGCCGAGGCCCGGACGGTCATCGTCAAGGGCTTTGGCGAACTGGTGCGCGAGCGGGATGCCGCGCGCAACACACCCGAGGGCCTTGCCGGCGTCATCCGCCGCGCGGCCGAAACGCTTTCAAGAAGGATATGATCATGACGACCAGCACCACCGCCAGGCCGGGCAGGACCGCGCCCGAGATCAAGGCCGCTTCCGGTTCGCCGCAGGAGGTTGCCGAGGCCTTTGACGAGTTCATGGGCGCATTCGAGGCCTTCAAGGCGGCCAATGACGAGCGCCTGAAGGAAATCGAACAGCGCGTCAGCGCCGACGTGCTGACCACCGACAAGGTGGACCGCATCTCCGCTGCCATGGACGAACAGAAGGCCGCCATGGACCGTTTCATCCTGCAGCGCGGCCGGCCGGCCCTTGGTGGCGCCGCACCGGTGGCCGATCTGGCCCGCAAACAGGCGTTCTCCGCCTATATGCGCTCCGGTGACGAGCGCCCGATGCGCGCCCTTGACACCAAGGCGATGTCCTACGGGTCCGGTCAGGACGGCGGCTATCTGGTGCCCGACGAGACCGAGACCGCCATCGGCAAGCGCCTTGCCGCGCTGTCGCCCGTGCGCTCCGTGGCATCCGTGCGCCAGGTTTCGGGCGCGGTGCTGAAGAAGCCGTTCTCCATCACCGGGCCGGCTGTCGGCTGGGCTGGCGAGACGGCGGCGCGGCCGCAGACCGATTCCCCGGTTCTGGCCGAGTTGCAGTTTCCGACCATGGAGCTTTACGCCATGCCTGCGGCAACGGCTTCGCTGCTCGACGATGCCGCCATCGACCTCGACCAGTGGATCGCATCGGAAGTGGAAGCGGCGTTCGCCGAGCAGGAAGGTGCGGCCTTTGTCTCGGGCGATGGCGTCAACAAGCCGCGCGGCTTTCTCGACTACGGCTCGGTTGCGGAAAGCGCCTGGGCCTGGGGCCAGCTCGGCCATGTTGCCACCGGCCTGGCCGGCGCGCTGCCCGACGAGCATGCCTCCGACGTTTTGATCGACACGATCTATGCGCTGAAGGCCGGCTATCGGCAGAATGCGTCCTGGATGATGAACCGCAAGACGCAGGCCGCCATTCGCAAGCTGAAGGATGCCGACGGCAACTATCTGTGGCAGCCGCCGGCCATGCCGGGCGGGCGGGCCATGCTGATGGGTTTCGGCGTGGTCGAGGCCGAAGACATGCCGGATGCAGCCGACAACGCCACGCCGGTCGCCTTCGGTGACTTCGCCCGCGGCTACCTGGTCGTGGACCGCACCGGCGTGCGCGTGCTGCGCGATCCCTATTCCGCCAAGCCCTACGTGCTTTTCTATACGACGAAGCGTGTGGGCGGCGGCGTGCAGGACTTCGACGCCATCAAGCTGGTGAAATACGGCGCGGCATGACCGTGAAGCCGGCGGCGCGCTTCCTCCCGCGCGCCGTCGGTTCGCGCCGCACGCGGCCCCGGTCTCCTCCCGCCGGGGCCGCGTTTCGCCTTCAGGATCAATCCGGAAAGTCCTTGCGATGATTCATTTTCTGAGCGGCCCGCCGCAGGCCGAGCCGGTCTCCGTGGCCGAGTTGAAAAACCATTTGCGCCTCGACCACGCCAGCGAAGACACGCTTCTCCAGACGCTGCTTGCGGCGGCCCGCGACGATGTGGAGCGCCAGACGGGCCTCGCGCTGTTTCGTCAGACATGGCGTGTGGTGATTGGCGAACTGCCGCCGGACCGCCGTGTATCGCTCACGCGCTATCCGGTCATGCAGGTCGTCTCGGTCACCGCCTTTGCGGCCGATGGCGAAGCGACGGCCGTGCCGCCGGCGCAATGGCATCTCGACCGCTTCACACGTCCGGCCTCTGTCAATTTCTCCGCCCTGGCGCCGGGCACGGATGTCTCGAACGGGATCGAGATCGACTACGAGGCAGGGCATGGCGACACGGGCGCCGATGTGCCGGATCTCCTCAAGCGCGCCATTCTTCTCCTTGCCGCGCATCTCTATGAACATCGCTCCGGTTCGATGACAGATGGTCAGGTGACGGCCTGGCCATCCGGTTACGGGCGCCTGATCGCCCCGTTCCGGCTCGTGAGGCTCTGACATGACGGTCTTCTTCATCGATCCGGGGCGCTTTCGCGCGCCCCTGGCCCTGGATGTGGCCGACCTGGAACCGGACGGCGCGGGCGGCCTGACCGGGGGATGGACCGAGACGGCGAGCTTTTACGGCCGTGTCGAACCTGTCGCCGCGGGGCCTCGTTTTGCAGGCGACCAGTTCCTGGAGGACACGACCCACCGCATCACCATCCGCCATCGCGCCGATGTGAAGGCAGGGATGCGGCTGCGCAAGGCCGGGCGCCATTTCGCGATCCTGTCGGTTCATGATCCCGACGAAAGCGGGCGCTATCTTGTCTGCCTGGCCAGGGAGGAGCAGCTTTGAAACTGTCATTCAGACTGACCGCGGACGGGCTCGTGCGCGCGCTCGCGATGCAGCGCCACCGCCTTGCCGATCAACGCGATGTGAATGGCATTTTGCGGCAGGCGGACAAACGCGAAACCATATCGAAGCGCATGACCCGCCCCAACCGGAGACCGGACAATGGCCAGCGCAGCCGCTGAATTGCAGAAGGCGATACACGCCGCCCTGACCGGAAACGAGGATGTGACCCGCCTGACAGGCGGCCCCCGTGTCTATGACTTCGCGCCGGAGCGTGCCCGCTTCCCCTATATCACCATCGGACGGACCAGCGTCTATGACTGGTCCACCGGTGACGATAGCGGATCGGAGCACCTCGTCACGCTGCATGTCTGGTCGCGCGCCCGCGGCAAGGCCGAGGCCCATGCCATTATCGAGGCCGCCGAACAGGCATTGCGGGATTTCTCGCCGGACCTGGAGGGACATCGACTGGTCGGCCTCTTCCGTGAATTCGCAGAGGTCTATTTCGACGTGGAGATGGAGCTTCAGCACGGCCTTCTTCGCTATCGCGCACTTGTGGAGGAAAGGGCCGGCGCGGCCTGACCGGGCCCGGACGCAACTGCCTCCCGGAACCGGAAAACAAGACTTTATATCCGAAAAAACATGGAGTTTTTCCAATGGGTGCTCAAAGGGGCAAGGATCTGCTCGTCAAGCTGGATGGCGACGGACAAGGCCAGTATGTGACAGTGGCGGGCCTGCGGGCCCGCCGTATTGCCTTCAATGCGGCGACGGTGGACGTCACCGATTCCGAATCTGCGGGCCGCTGGCGCGAATTGCTGGGCGCAAGCGGCGTGCGGCGCGCCTCCGTCACCGGAAGCGGCATTTTCAAGGATGCCGCCTCCGATGCCCTTGTCCGCCAGGCCTTCTTTGATGGGGCGGTGGCGGCCTGGCAACTGGCCATACCCGATTTCGGCACGGTGTCCGGTCCGTTCCAGGTCACCGCGCTGGAATATGCCGGCAGCCACGATGGCGAGATCACCTTCGAGATCGCTCTGGAATCGGCTGGCGCGCTCGCCTTCGAGGCCGCGTGATGGCGCCGCTTGCAACACCTGCCAACCGGCGGCGCGGCGAGGTTTCCGCCCGCCTCGACGGACGGGACTACCGCCTTCGCCTGACGCTCGGCGCATTGGCCGAACTGGAGGACGCCTATGGGGCGGAAGACCTGCAGGCGCTGGTCGCGCGTTTTTCCGCAGGCCGCTTCTCCGCGCGCGATCTCATCCGCATCATCGCAGCCGGCCTGCGCGGTGGCGGCCATGATGTCGCCGATGCGGATGTGGCGGCCATGCAGGGCGGAAACGGCGTGGCCGGCCACGCCAGGCTTGCCGCCGATCTGCTGGCTGCCGCGTTCGGCGGTGCGGCCGGCCCGGCCGTTGCCGACGCGCCCGCAAACCCCGATCAGCCGTAGCAGGGCAGGGGGCACGGCCCTTCCCCTGGGACGAGGCGATGCGTCTCGGCCTGACCCTGCTGCGGCTGCCGCCTGACGCCTTCTGGGCCATGACCCCGCTTGAACTGGCTGCCTGCCTGCCGCCGCGTGCGACGCCCGGCGGCTGTTCGCGCGCGGGGCTGGAGGCGCTGATGCACCGCTTCCCGGACACGTGAGAAAGGACACCACCCGCCATGGCGGAGACACTCGAAGTGCGGCTGGAGGCCGATACCACACCGTTGGAAACGGCACTCAAGGACATGGAAAAGCTGGCTGAACGCTTCGGCAGCCAGATGACGGGCGCGCTGAAAGGCGCGGTCGTTTCCGGCAAGGAACTGGATGACGTTCTGCGCCAGGTGGCGACCAGCCTTGCCTCCATGGCGCTCGACCAGGGTCTGAAGCCCTTGCAGGGCGTCATCTCCTCGGCCTTCAGCGCGCTGGCCGGCGGCATCACGCCCTTTGCCGATGGTGGCGTGCCGGGACGCGTCTTGCCCTTTGCCAACGGCGGGGTGGTGGCCTCGCCGACCTTCTTCCCGATGGGCAGCAATCTGGGCCTCATGGGCGAGGCTGGCGCGGAGGCCATCCTGCCCTTGAAACGCGGCGCGGATGGCAGCCTCGGCGTTGCCGCGCCGGGCGGTGGCGGCGCGGTAAACGTGACCTTCAATGTCCAGGCCGCCGATGCCGCGTCCTTCCGCAAATCCGAGGCGCAAATGACCGCGATGCTTGCGCGCGCTGTCAGCCGCGGCACGCGCCACCTGTGAGGCACTTTCCATGAACGCATTTCACGATGTCCGCTTTCCTGTCGCCATCGGCTTCGGTGCGACAGGCGGGCCGGAGCGTGTCAACGAGATCGTGCGCCTGACCAGCGGTCAGGAGCGGCGCAACCAGCGCCGTGCCCATGCCCGCCGCCGCTACGACGCCGGAACGGGACTGCGCGGCCTGGCCGACCTGGAGGCGCTGGCGGACTTCTTCGAGGCCCGCCGCGGCTCGCTTCATGCCTTCCGCTTCCGCGACCCGTTCGACTGGAAGTCCTGCCCGCTGGCGCGCGATCCACGCCCGGAAGACCAATGGATCGGAACGGGCGATGGCGTGGCAACTGCCTTTCAGCTCGTCAAGCGCTACGGCGAAGGCGCGGATGACTACGCCCGCACGGTCACAAAGCCGGTGGCCGCAACCGTTCGCATAGCGCTCGATGGTGCCGAGCTTCCCGCCGGGACCGGCTTTGCCGTCGATACCCTGACCGGCATTGTCATGTTGAACCAGCCTCCCGCGGACGGTGTGCGGGTGACCGCCGGCTTTGCCTTCGATGTGCCGGTTCGGTTCGATACCGAACATCTGGTCCTTTCCCTGGCGGCCTTCGAGGCCGGCCAGCTTCCTTCCGTTCCCCTTGTCGAGGTGCTGTCATGACCCGCTTTCCGCAGGCATTGAGCGACCACGCGGCCGGTGAGGCCACGACACTGTGCCAGTGCTGGCGGGTGCGCCGCGCCGATGGAACCGTTCTCGGTTTCACCGATCATGACGAAGCCCTGGTGTTCGACGGAATTGCGCACCGGCCACGCACCGGCTTCTCCGCCTCGGAGGCGCGCCAGAGCCTCGGCCTCGCCGCCGATGCGAGCGAGATCGAGGGGGCCTTGTCGGATGATGAAATCCGGGAAGAGGACATCGAGGCCGGGTTGTATGACAACGCGGCGGTGGAGACCTGGCTTGTCAACTGGTCCGAACCGGCCCAGCGGGCCCTTCTGCGCTCCACTGTCATCGGCCGTGTGACGCGCCGCGACGGGCGGTTCCTGGCCGAGTTGCAGAGCCTTTCGGCCAGCCTGGACAAGCCCCGCAGCCGTGTTTTGCGCCGCGCCTGTTCGGCCGAACTGGGGGACCGGGCCTGCGGCATCGATCTCGCTGCCGAAGGCATGACGGCCACGGTCACGGTCTGGCAGGTCGTCCCGCCGGTAAGCCTTTCCATTCAACCCACGGCCGGGCCGGTCGGCTGGCTCGTCAATGGCTGGCTGGAGACAAATCCGCAACCGCCTGCCGCGCAACGCCGCTATCGCATCCGCGCGCATCTCGCCGAGGGAGCGGGCGAAAGGCTGGTCCTGGCCGATCAGCCGCAACCGGCACTCGAAGCCGGCGATTCCGTGCGCCTTGTCGCCGGTTGCGACAAGCAATTCGCCACATGCCGTGACCGCTTTGGCAATGCGCTGAATTTCCGCGGTTTTCCGCATCTGCCCGGCAATGATGCCGCATTCGGCTACGTGACGGAAGATCTGCCGCTGGACGGAAAGCCGGTGGTGCCGTGAGCGCGCAAGGTGACGGCCTGCGCCTCCGTGTCCTGGCCGAGGCAAGAAGCTGGCTGGGAACACCCTATCGCCACCAGGCCGGACGCAAGGGCGTTGGGTGTGATTGCCTGGGCCTGGTGCGCGGTGTCTGGGCCGCTGTCTACGGCAACCCGGCGCCGGAACCCGGGCCATACGGTGCCGACTGGCTGGCAGGCGGGGAGTCGGACCGGCTTCTCGATGCCGCACGAACCCTCTGCGGCGCTGGATTCCCGATGCCGGAGGCCAGGCCCGGCGATCTCCTGGTCTTCCGCTGGCGGCCGGGCCTGCCTGCCCGCCATGTCGGCATCCTGTCGCGGCATGGCCGTTTCATTCACGCCTATTCAGGCGCCGGCGCCGTGGAATCAGCGCTTGTTCCCGGCTGGCGGCGGCGCGTTGCCGTCGCCTTCGCCTTTCCCGATCCGTAGAGGACACTGAACCATGGCCACCATCCTTTTGCAGACGGCGGGCGCGTTTCTCGGCAGTTTCCTCGGCCCGGTCGGCACGGCCATTGGTTCGGCCGCCGGCGCCATGGCTGGTTACGCCATCGACAATGCCGTCATCCAGTCCACCCGGCGCTACGAAGGGCCTCGCCTGTCCGGCATGCGGCCTTTCCAGGCGGAGGAGGGCGCCGTGCTGCCACAGGTTTTTGGCGCCGCCCGCATCGCCGGCTCCATGATCTGGGCGACACGGTTCGAAGAGACCCGCACCACCCGCCGCCAGGGCGTGAAAGGCGGGCCGAAGGTGACGGAATACAGCTACTTCGCCAATGTCGCCTTTGCGCTGTGCGAAGGCCCGGTTGCCGGGGTGCGCCGCGTCTGGGCCGATGGCCGCGAACTGGACCTGACCGGGGTCGACATGCGCGTCTATACCGGGGCGGAGGACCAGCTTCCCGATCCGCTGGTCGAGGCCAGGCAGGGCACGGGCAATGCGCCGGCCTATCGCGGCACCGCCTATGTGGTGTTTGAACGGCTGGCCCTTGACGGCTTCGGCAACCGCGTTCCGCAATTGCAATTCGAGGTCCTCGCCCCGGCCGGAACCTTCCATGAGGAAATCCGCGCCGTCACGCTCATTCCCGGCGCCACCGAATACGGCCTGTCACCTTCGCTTGTCACGCGCGATGTCCGCGCCGGCGAGCGCGAAACGCTCAATCGCCATGTCCTGCATGGCGAAAGCGATTTTACCGCCGCGCTGGACGAATTGCAGGCCCTGTGCCCGAACCTGCGCCATGTCGCGCTGGTCGTGCCCTGGTTCGCGAGCGATCTGCGCGCCGGCCATTGCCGTATCGAACCCTGCGTGACCGAAACCGCGTTGGCGGGCACGAGCCTGGCCTGGTCGGTGGCCGGTATTGGCCGTTTGCAGGCCCGCCAGGTCAGCCGTGTCGACGGCCGCGCCGCCTATGGGGGCACACCGGCGGATGCCACCGTGATCGAGGCCATCCGCGACCTTGGTGCGCGTGGGCTGAAGGTGGCGTTCTATCCGTTTTTGCTCATGGATATTCCGGCCGGCAACGGCCTGCCTGACCCATGGGGCGGCAGCGAACAGCCCGCCTATCCCTGGCGCGGCCGCATAACGGCGTCCGACGCGCCCGGGCAGCCGGATTCGCCCGACGGCAGCGCCGCTATCCGCGCCGAACTGGCCGAATTCCTTGGCCGGGAGGATGGTCCGGGCGCAATACGCCTGGCGGGTGCGCCGGACTGGTCCAGCGCCGCCAATGGCGCGGGCTACCGCCGCATGATCCTTCACTATGCCCGGCTTTGCGCGCAGGCAGGCGGCGTGGATGCCTTTCTGCTGGGATCGGAACTGCGCGGCCTGACGTCTTTGCGCGATGACAGCGACGTCTTCCCCTTCGTTCATGGCCTTCGCGAACTCGCCCGCGAGGCGCGGACAATCCTGGGTGCGCAAACCACGATCACCTACGGGGCGGACTGGTCGGAATATTTCGGTCACCAGCCGGCTGACGGCTCCGGCAATGTCTATTGGCACCTCGACGACCTGTGGATGGACGAAGCCGTCAATGCGGTCGGCATCGACAATTACATGCCCCTGTCGGACTGGCGCGACAACGATCTGGAGGGTGGCAATCCCGATGCCGCGCAATCGGCGCAGGACGGCGAAGCCATGCGCAGGGCCATTGCCGGTGGCGAAGGCCATGACTGGTATTATGCCGGCGCCGCCGCCCGCGCCCTCCGCGAACGCACGCAAATCACCGATGGCGCCCACGGCAAGCCCTGGGTCTACCGCTACAAGGACCTGGCAGGCTGGTGGCTGAACGCCCATGTGGAGCGGCGCGGCGGCGCGGAAACGTCTGTCCAAAGCCCGTGGATCCCCGGTGCGAAGCCCATCTGGTTCACCGAAATCGGCTGTCCTGCCATCGACAAGGGTGGAAACCAGCCGAATGTGTTTCTCGATCCAAAATCGTCTGAAAGCTTCGTGCCCCATTTCTCGTCCGGCGGACGCGACGACCTCGTCCAGCGCCGCTTCCTGCAAGCCCATTTTGCCCACTGGAACAGCGGCGGGCAGGCCAATCCGCCTTCGCCGCTGAACGGGTTGCCGATGGTCGACACCGGCAGGCTCTATTGCTGGGCCTGGGACACGCGCCCGTTCCCCGCCTTTCCCCGCGACGGCGAAACCTGGGCCGATGGCGGCAACTGGTCGCGCGGGCACTGGCTGAACGGCCGGCTGGAGGCAGTCTGGATCGGCGATGTCATCAACGCGGTCCTCGCCCGCCACGGCCTGCCCGCCGCCGATGTCGAGGCGGTGGATGCCATGGCCTGCGGCATCGTGATCGACAGCGCCGCCAGCGCGCGGGAAACGCTGGAACCGCTGGTCATGATCCATGGCCTGTCCGTGCATGAGCGCGACGGCCACCTCGTCTTTGCAAGCCAGGACCGCGCGGCCGCCCCGCGCGGGATCGCGGATGTGATCGAGGCTGGCCGGGATGCGGCGATGGAGACCGAGCGGGCTGCCAGCGGTGACATTCCCGATGTGGCGGTGCTGGCGTGCAGGGATCCGTTCAGGAACTATGAAGGTGCCGTCACCCGCGTCGCCGCGCAAGCGGACGGCAGTGCGGAAGCCAGCCTTTCCTATCCCGGCATCCTGCATGAAGGGATGGCAAGGTCACTGGCTGCCGGCTGGCTTGCCCGCATCCGCAACGCCCGTGAGGACCGGCGGTTTTCACTCCCGCCGGCCAGCGGCGTCGAAGTCGGCCAGCGCCTGGTCTTTCCGGACAAGCCCGGCCGGATGTTTCTGGTCACGGAAGTCGAGGAAGGGCTGACGGACATGGTCCGGGCGCGCCGGGTGGTGCCATTGCCGCCCGAGCCCGACATCGCCGGAACCGGTGCGCCGGTTTCAAGCCGGGTAGCCGCGCTTGCCGTGCCGGACGCGGTACTGATGGACCTGCCGATGACCGAGGCGTTCGCCGACGTGAGCGAGGCCTTCTGTGCCGCTGTCTGGTCAAGGCCATGGCGCACGCATCTGCTTGAGGCCTCGCCCGAATCCTCCGGTTATGCCTTGCGGGCGACACTGGATCGTCCTGCTGCCATCGGCATGCTTGTCACTGACTTGCCGCCGGGCCTGGGCGCATTGCGCGAGCGCGGCGCCTCGATCGAGGTCGCCTTTCCCGACGCCGAGCTGGAATCGGTTTCCGATCTCCAGCTTTTTTCCGGCGCCAATGCCGCTGCGGTGCAGGTGGGCACGGAAGGCTGGGAGATCCTGCAATTCCAGAAGGCCGAGGAAGTCCGCCCCTCGGTCTGGCGCTTGTCCTGCCTGTTGCGCGGCCAGGCGGGAACCGAAGACCTGATGAGCGGCGCGCCCGCCGGGACAACGGTCGTCCTGCTCGACGCTGCGGTGAAGCCTGCCGGCCTGCGCGCAAGCGAATCGGGGCTCGACCTGTCCTGGCGCGCCCGGCCGCTCGCCCCGTTCGTCACGGGCGATGAGGCGGCGGTCATCAGGGCGAAGGGTGGTTTGCGCGCACTCACGCCCTTGAGTCCGGTCCACCTGCGCGCCGCCCGCGCGACAGGAGGCGCAGTCCGCTTTTCCTGGATCCGGCGGTCACGGATTCGCGCCGATGGATGGGATGAGGTGCCGCTGGGTGAAGAGCGGGAATCCTATGCCGTCCGGGTCATGCGCAACGCCTCCGGTGTCATGCTGGCCGAAGCCGAGGTCGCCGAACCCGTCTTCCTCTGGCCCGCCGAAGCCGTCGCCGCGGCGCGCGATGTCGATATCGCCGATATCCGGCTGACAGTCCGTCAGGCCGGGGGGGCGGCCGGTCACGGATTGCCGGCAGATGCTGTCTTCAACCTGAAGAACCTTGTTTCAACATCATGAAAGGAAAGGATTTCCCATGAACGACACCAAGCCGTGGTATCTCTCCAAGACCATTTGGGCCTCGCTCGTGACCATTGCCAGCGCGGTTGCCGGAATGGCCGGCCTGCCGGTCGCCGGTCTCGATGGTTCGGCCCTCGCGGAGACCATTCTGCAAGCGGTGACGGCACTGTCGGGTCTTGCCGCCATCATCGGCAGGCTTTCCGCGCAGACCGTCATCGACTGAACGCGGCTGGCCATGGAACGGCTCCGGCCTTGGAGGCCCGCCGTTCCATGGCCTAATCATTCATGTCATGTTCAGCCGCGAGCCGGTATACCCGCCCCATGATGAAGAGAAACACCCTGATCCGTCTCCTTGCCGCTGGCGCATTGGCCCTTACCGCCATATCGCCTGCCGCTGCATGGAGCTTGCCGCGGCCGGACCTTGCGCCGGCAATTCCCGCAATCCAGGCGGCCGGTGGCTGCTATGCCGTCGGCCAGCGGGTGGCGTCGCAGAAAGGCGGGCAGCTTGCCAAGGCGACCCAGGAAACGCGGGGCGGCCAGTCGGTCTGCGTCATCGTTGTTCTTGTGCCGCGCGGCGGCGGACAGCGTCCGAGCCGGCAGGAAATCGTTGTTCCCTATCAATAGGCACGGGCTCGGGCCGGATTGATCGGACGCCGGATTCCGGCACAATGGAAGCAGTGCACGAGAGGATTGCCACCCATGCGGATACTGGTTGTCGAGGATGACAAGGACCTCAACCGTCAGCTTTGCGAAGCCCTGGCTGAAGCCGGCTATGTGACCGATTGTGCATTTGACGGCGAGGAAGGGCATTTTCTTGGCGATAACGAACCCTACGACGCCGTCGTACTCGACCTTGGCCTGCCGCAAATGGACGGCCTTTCCGTGCTGGAGCGCTGGCGCCGCGAAGGCCGCACCATGCCGGTGCTCATCCTGACCGCCCGCGATCGCTGGAGCGACAAGGTCGCCGGCATTGATGCCGGCGCGGACGATTATGTCGCCAAGCCGTTCCATATCGAGGAAGTCCTGGCCCGCTTGCGCGCGCTGATCCGCCGGGCCGCGGGTCATGCCTCGTCAGAGATCACGTGCGGGCCCCTGCGCCTGGACACCCGCAATTCCAAGGCGGACGTGAACGGACAGCCGCTGAAGCTGACGTCGCATGAATTCCGCCTGTTGTCCTATCTCATGCATCATCCGGACAAGGTGGTTTCGCGAACCGAACTCGTGGAGCACCTTTACGATCAGGATTTCGATCGCGATTCGAACACGATCGAGGTGTTTGTCGGCCGCCTGCGCAAGAAGATGGGCGTCGACCTGATCGAGACTGTCCGTGGCATGGGTTACCGCCTGCGCGCCGACGCCGGTTGAGCGGCGTTTCGGATCGCATGGGCTTTCTTCCCAAATCGCTGGCCCTGCGGGTCACGCTTCTGTCCACCGTCCTCGTCGTGGTTGCCTTGCTGGTCATCGCCACGGTGATCGCCACGCTCTACAGCCGTGCCAGCGTCAGGAATTTCGACCAGTTGCTGTCCGCGCACCTGTTCAACCTGATCGGCTCGGTCGGCCTTGATTCCGAGTCCCGGCTGGATGGATCACCCGATTTCGGCGACATCCGCTATTCCCAGCCTCGATCGGGCTGGTACTGGTCCGTGGAGCCGGTCACCGGCGACATAGAGGCGCCGCTGTCCTCGCCCTCGATGACCGGACCAGTTGCGGCGCCGCCGCCCGCTCGCGTTCCCTTCGACAGCATGTTTCGCCGGACCTACGTGACCGACGGCCTTGCCGGCGAGCGCGTCAGGGTGTTCGAAAGCGAGTTCGAACTGGGCGGCACGGGAGCGGCTGCCCGCTTCCGCATCATGGGCAATGAATCAGAATTGCGCGCGGACATTGCCGCCTTCCGGCGTCAGATCTGGACCTATTTCGCCATTCTCGGCCTGGCGCTCGTGGCAATCAATGCCATGGCGATGCGTTATGGCCTGCGCCCGCTCGACCGGGTCCGGATGGCGCTGGGCGACATTCGCGAGGGCAGGGCGCACCTTCTGGCGGGTCCATTCCCCCACGAGATCGAACCGCTGGCCGAGGAGATGAACGCCCTCATCGAGAACAATCGGCGCATTGTCGAGCGCTCCCGCACGCAGGTCGGCAATCTCGCCCATTCGCTGAAGACGCCCCTTGCCGTGATCGTCAACGAAGGAAATGCCCTTGGCGGCGACAGGGGGCGGATCATCGGGCAGCAGGCCGAAGCGATGCGTTCCCAGGTGGAGCACTATCTTCAGCGCGCCCGCATCGCTGCCCAGCGGGAAAGCGTGATCTACCGTGCCGATGCGGCCGCCGTTCTTGAGCGCCTGGCGCGTGTGGTCGCCAAGCTGAACCCGGACAAGGACATCGCGACCGATCTTCCCGACCGGCCTGTCATCTTCGCCGGGGAGGAGCAGGATCTCGAAGAAATTGTCGGCAACCTTCTGGAAAACGCCGTGAAATGGTCGCGCCATGCCGTCACGCTTGCTCTTGCGGAAGATGGCGAAGGCCGGCTCGTCGTGCGCGTGGCCGATGATGGTCCGGGCATTCCCGCCGAAAGAGCCGCCGAGGCCCTGAAACGGGGCAGGCGGCTTGACGAACAGGTGCCGGGCAGCGGCCTCGGCCTTTCCATCGTTTCCGAGCTGGTCAGCGAATATGGCGGACGCCTCTCGCTGGGAAGGGCCGCATTGGGCGGATTGGAAGCAAAGGTGGAACTGCCTGTGGCGAAAGCATGGCGTATGTCCTAATTCGGACATAAGCTGCGGTTATCGGGCAATGTCGCTGCCAAGATTCGAGGGATGAAATCATGCAGATGATCCGGCTTCTGGCTTTGGCCCCTGTTCTGCTGGCCGCCGGCTGCGCGACCGGTTCGGTCACGCGGACAGCCTTTGCGCCGGCCCAAGCCCTTCCGCGTGGCGCAGCCGCGGTGGAGCGAAACCTGCTGGCTCCGCTGGGCGGCGGTCTCGTGGCGCAAGGCAATTTGCTTGAGGCGGGATCGAGCGACCAGCGCCGTGCGCTGGAGGCGGAATATCGCGCGCTCGAATATGCGCGCGGTGGGGAAAGCGTGGCCTGGAAGGGCTATGGCGTGTCGGGCACGGTGACACCGGCCCAACCCTATCAGGTCGGGTCGCAGAATTGCCGCCAGTATACCCATGTCCTCGACCGCAAGGGCGAAGTGTCCGAATTTCGCGGTGCTGCCTGCCGCAATCCCGATGGAAGCTGGACCCTTTTGAACTGATGGCGCCCCTGTGGCGAAATGTGCCACCGATAATCAACTTTGCACTGGTTGGCAGCGGCCTTGGCAATGGCTAAATGAACGTCATGACGATCTGGATTGTTGCCATTTTCCTGACCCTTGCCGCAGCCATGGCGCTCCTGCGCCCGATGCTGCGTGCGCCTGCAGCCGCCGACAATGCCGCGGCCTATGACCGCGAGGTCTACAAGGACCAGCTCAAGGAACTGGAGCGCGACGAGGCGCGCGGCCTGATCTCGGGCCGTGAAGCAGAAGAGGCGCGCGCGGAGATCGCACGCCGGCTCCTGAAGGCGGATGCCGAGGCAAAGGCCGCACACACGGTTTCTGTCGCCCGAATGTCCCGGGTTGTGGCCGGCTTGGCGATCCTCTCGATTCCGGTTGTCAGTTGGGGACTCTATTCTGCACTCGGCTCGCCCTCCTTGCCTGATCAGCCGCTCGCCATGCGGATGCAGCAGAACCCGGCCAACGCCTCGGTTGCCGAACTGGTGGCCCGTGCCGAAGATCATTTGCGGCGCAATCCCGACGATGCGACCGGCTGGGAAGTCCTGGGTCCGATCTACATGCGCCTTGGCCGGTTTGACGATTCGGCCAATGCCTGGCGCAATCTCATCCGGATCAGGGGCGAGAACGCCCAACGCCTCAATGGCCTTGGCGAGGCGCTCGGTGCCGGAGCGCAGGGCATCGTCGATGGCGCGTCGCTTGAAGCGTTCCGCAGGGCGCTCGCGCTGGAGCCTCGAAACGAGAAGGCGCGTTTCTTCGTTGCCGTCGGCGCTGCCCAGGCCGGACGCCTGGAGGAAGCGCGCGCGGCCTGGCGGGAATTGAGCGAGACGGCCGCGGATGGTTCGCCCTGGCGCGCGGCTTCGGTCAATGCCATCCGCGAATCCGGCGCAGAGGCTCCCGCCTTGCCGGAGACGGCGCAATCGGGCGCCCCTGCGCCTGAACGCGGACCGACTGCCGAGGATGTGGCTGCCGCCCAGCAGATGAGCGCACAGGACCGCATGGCGATGATCGAGGGAATGATCTCCCAACTCGACGAGCGCCTGAAGGAAAACCCGGACGATGCCGCAGGCTGGCAGCGCCTTATTCGCGCCTATGCCGTGATGGGGCGCAAGGATGATGCCGCGGCGGCCTTGAGCCGGGCGCTGGCAGCATTCGAGGACAAGCCGGAGCAGGCCGGCGAACTGGCGGCCTTTGCGGCTTCGCTGGGCATTCAGGCACCGGTCAGTACGCAATGAGGTAACGACGATGGCAATGACCAGGAAACAGAAACGGCTTTCCGTCATTTTGGGCGGGCTGGCATTTCTCGGGCTTGCAGCCGGCCTTGTGCTGGTGGCGTTGAACCAGAAGATCGTTTTCTTCGTCACGCCGTCCGATCTGACTTCCATCGAGGCTCAGGCAGGGCAGCGCATGCGTCTTGGCGGTCTCGTGAAAGAGGGAACGGTTGTGCGCGGGGAGGGCACGCGGGTAAGCTTCGCGGTAACCGATACGCTCAAGGATGTGTCGGTTACCTATGACGGCATCCTTCCCGACCTTTTCCGTGAGGGTCAGGGTGTGGTGACAGAGGGCCTGTTCAATGGCGACGGGCAGTTCGTCGCCGACACGGTGCTGGCCAAGCATGACGAGAACTACATGCCCAAGGAAGTTGTCGACAGCATGAAGGAAAAGGGCGTCTGGCAGCAAACCGGGGAAGGCGAGCAATGATGCTGGCGGTTGGGGAGGCTTGAGCATGGTGGAGATCGGACATTTTGCGCTGGTGCTTGCACTGGCTGTTTCACTGGTCCAGTCGGTGATCCCGGTCTATGGCGCGCGCACCGGTGACGAGCGGCTGATGGGAATGGCGGCGCCGGCCTCTTTGACTGTGCTGGCACTGATTGCCATCTCCTTTGCCGCGCTCGTCCAGGCCTATGTCACATCCGATTTCTCCGTCCTCAACGTGGTCGAGAACTCCCATTCCGCCAAGCCACTGATTTACAAGGTGTCCGGCACCTGGGGCAATCATGAGGGCTCGATGCTGCTCTGGGTCCTCATCCTCTCGATATTCGGCGGCCTTGTGGCGCTGTTTGGCGGCAACCTGCCATCGAGGCTGAAGGCGCTTGTCATCGCGGTTCAGGGATGGATCGGAACCGCGTTTCTGCTGTTCATCCTCTTCACGTCCAATCCCTTCGCGCGTGTGGCGAATCCGCCCGTCCAGGGACAGGATCTCAACCCGATCCTCCAGGACATCGGGCTCGCGATCCATCCGCCGCTTCTCTATCTCGGCTATGTCGGGTTTTCGATCAGCTTTGCCTTTGCCGTGGCGGCCCTCATAGATGGCCGCGTCGATGCGGCATGGGCGCGCTGGGTTCGCCCCTGGACGCTCGCCGCCTGGATATTCCTCACCGCAGGCATCGCGATGGGCTCCTATTGGGCCTATTACGAACTGGGCTGGGGCGGATACTGGTTCTGGGATCCGGTGGAAAACGCGTCGTTCATGCCCTGGCTCGCCGGCACTGCGCTGCTCCATTCCGCGATCGTCATGGAAAAGCGTTCCGCGCTCAAGATATGGACGATACTGCTCTCCATCATCACCTTTTCGCTGTCGCTTCTGGGCACTTTCCTGGTGCGCTCGGGCGTTCTCACCTCGGTTCATGCCTTCGCCACCGATCCGTCGCGCGGCGTCTTCATCCTGATGATCCTGATGGTCTTCATCGGCGGATCGCTGGCCCTGTTTGCATGGCGAGCCGGTTCCCTGAATGCCGGCGGACTGTTCCAGCCGGTCTCGCGTGAAGGCGCCCTGGTCCTCAACAACCTGTTCCTGACCACGGCCACGGCGACCGTGCTTATCGGCACGCTCTATCCGCTTTTGCTGGAATCGGTCACCGGCGAAAAGATTTCGGTCGGCGCGCCATTCTTCAACCTCACTTTCGGGCCGCTGATGATCCCCTTGCTCATCGCCGTTCCATTCGGCCCGTTGCTGGCCTGGAAGCGTGGCGATCTCTGGGCGGCAACGCAACGCCTTTTCGTGGCGTTCGCCCTGGCCTTGGCGGGCGTGGCCTTCGTCCTGTTGTTCGTTGATCGCAACGCCCTTTTCGCGGCCCTTGGCACGGGTCTCGCCGTTTGGCTTTTTGCCGGCAGCCTGACCGATCTCGCCCTGAAAGCCGGTGTCGGCAAGGCGGCGTTTCCCGTCATGCTGCGCCGCTTGCGCGGCCTTCCGGGCTCGGCCTTCGGCACCGCGTTTGGCCATTTCGGTCTTGGCGTGACGCTTCTGGGAATAGTCGGGGTCAGCGCATTCCAGACCGAAAACATCCTGACGATGGAAAAGGGCGATACCCTGCCTGTGGCCGGATATACGCTTCGTTTCGACGAGATGGCGGCCATACAGGGCCCGAACTTCCAGGCTGACGAAGCGCGTTTCTCGCTGCTCGACGGCAAGGGAGCGAAAATGGCCGATATCGCCTCCGCAAAGCGGGTCTACACGGCCAGCCGCATGCCGACGACCGAGGCGGGCATACATACCTTCATCTTCTCGCAATTGTATGTCTCCCTTGGCGATCCCGCATCCAATGGCGGCATGGTGGTGCGCGTCTGGTACAAGCCTCTGGTGACCCTGATCTGGCTTGGTGGCCTGGTCATGATGGCCGGTGGTGTCCTTTCGCTGGCGGATCGCAGGCTGCGCGTCGGTGCGCCCTCCCGGTCCGGCCGCAAGGCTGCGCCGCAGGCTGCCGCAGAGGCGAAGGCATGAGTCCCTCCCGCCGTTTTCTGGCAGGTTTCGCGGCATGCCTGTTCGTGGCTCTTCAGTCACTTCCCGCGCTGGCCGTCCGGCCCGACGAGATGCTGGCCGATCCGAAACAGGAGGAACGGGCCCGCGAAATCTCGGCCGGGCTGCGTTGCCTTGTTTGTCAGAACCAGTCGATCGATGACAGCGATGCCGATCTGGCGCGCGACCTGCGTGTGCTTGTGCGGGAGCGGATCAGCGAAGGCGACTCGAATGAGGAAGTGATCGATTTCGTGGTCTCGCGCTATGGCGATTTCGTGCTTCTCAAGCCGCGTTTCTCGGCGCAGACACTGCTGCTTTGGGGCACGCCCTTGCTCGTTCTGCTGTTTGGCGGTTTCCTTGTCGCCATGAATGTGAAGAACCGCCGCCGCGCCGCGCCTGCCGGCCTCAGCGTGGCGGAAGACGCGGAACTGAAGAAAATCCTGTCCGAAGGTGATTGATGCCATGTGATGCCATGTGCATGCATTGATCCGTGACGGGCACTCGGGGGGAGCAGACCATGGTTTCCACATGGAGACGTATCGAGTTCAGCGGCCATTCGGGGGGCAAACTGGCTGCCCGGATGGACATGCCGGATGGCCCGGTGCGCGCCTATGCGCTTTTTGCCCATTGCTTCACCTGCTCCAAGGACATTCTCGCCGCCCGGCGCATCGCTGCCGACCTGGCGCGCGAAGGCATCGCCGTGCTGCGTTTCGATTTCACGGGCCTGGGATCTTCGGAGGGCGAATTCGGCAACACCAGCTTCTCCTCCAACTGCGCCGATCTGATCGCGGCCGCCGACTGGCTGCGCGACAACCACGCCGCCCCTGCGATTCTCATCGGCCATTCGCTGGGCGGCGCGGCAGTGCTGGCGGTTGCCGGCCGGATTGAGGAGGTCCGGGCCGTGGTCACCATCGGCGCACCCGCCGACGCCGATCACGTTCTGCAGAACTTCCACGCCTCGCTGGATGCTATCCGCGCGAACGGATCGGCCGAGGTCGTGCTGGCGGGCCGCCGCTTCACGATCTCCCGCGAGTTCGTGGAAAATGTGGAAGCGGCCAATGTCCGCGACGCCGTCGGTCACATGCGCAAGCCGCTGCTGATCCTCCATTCGCCCCTCGACGAGACGGTCGGCATCGACAACGCCGCCGCGATCTTCCAGGCTGCGCGCCATCCCAAGAGCTTCATCTCCCTCGACCATGCCGATCACCTGCTGACAAAGCCGCGCGACGCGCAATTTGCCGCCTCGGTCATTGCCGGATGGGTTTCGCGCTACCTGCCGGAGGATCGTGCCCAGGGCGAGAGCGTGCGTGAACATGTGCGTGTCTCCGAGACCGGGCAGGGGACCTTCCAGAACTCTGTTCTGGCCGGCCGGCACCGTCTCTTCGCCGATGAACCCGAAAGCGTTGGCGGTCTGGATACCGGGCCATCGCCCTACGACTTCCTGTCGGCCGCACTTGGCGCCTGCACCTCCATGACCCTGCGCATGTATGCCGACCGCAAGAAGCTGGCGCTCGGCCGCGTGACCGTCGATGTCAGTCATGCGAAGGTTCACATGGCCGATTGCGCGGAATGCAGTGACGAGGAGAAGGCGAAGGGCGGCCGGATAGACCGGTTTGAGCGCGTCATAACGGTCGAGGGCGGCGTGCCGGAAGCCCTTCGTGACAAGATCGTCGAGATCGCGGGCAAGTGCCCTGTTCATCGCACACTGGAGCATGGATCGAAGGTCGCCACCCGCGTGAATGGCGACGGGTGACGCTCTGCCGCGCACATTACAAAAGTTTCATTCGCCGGAAAGAGCGAGGTAATGTCGCGTGACCTAGATATCGCCTTGAAGGTGCCGGCAAGGCGCCGAACGAGGAAAGGATATCTGACACATGACCTCAACCAATTCAAAGCTGCGCATCCGCTTCATGGCCGCTGCCGCCGCGACCGCCATCGCCGCGGGAACGGGCATGGCAACGCTTTCGCCGGTTGCCCATGCCGAGGCGGTGCGCGTCGAGACGGCCCAGGTCAATCCGGGCTTTGCCGACGTGGTCGAGAAGGTCTCGCCCGCCGTCGTTTCGGTGCGCGTCAAGAGCGACGTGCAGAACACCAGCAACAACAATGGTTTCTCCTTCTCCATTCCGGGCATGCCGGGCATGGAGGATCTGCCGGACGATCATCCGCTCAAGCGGTTCTTCCGGGAATTCCGTGGCGACGGCAATGATCGCAATTTCAATGACCGCCGCAGCAATCGCAACAGGCCGCACCGTCTGCGTCCCACGTCCCAGGGCTCCGGCTTCTTCATTTCCGAGGACGGGCTTCTGGTCACCAACAATCACGTCATCAAGGGTGGTTCTGCCTATTCCGTCGTCATGGATGATGGCACTGAACTCGATGCCAAGCTGGTCGGCACCGATCCGCGCACCGATCTGGCCGTGCTGAAGGTCGAGGATGCCCGCAAATTCACCTATGTCGACTTTGCGGATGACAGCAAGGTACGCGTGGGCGAATGGGTCGTGGCTGTCGGCAATCCGTTCGGCCTTGGCGGCTCGGTGACAGCCGGCATCGTCTCGGCGCGCGGACGCGACATTGGCGCCGGCCCCTATGACGATTTCATCCAGATCGACGCTGCCGTGAACCGCGGCAATTCCGGTGGCCCGGCCTTCAACCTCAAAGGTGAGGTGATTGGCATCAACACCGCCATTTTCTCGCCGTCCGGCGGAAACGTGGGCATCGCCTTCGCCATCCCGGCCTCCATCGCCAAGGATGTCGTCTACGACCTGATCGACGATGGCTCCATCGAGCGTGGCTGGCTGGGTGTCCAGATTCAGCCCGTCACCGATGATATCGCCGAATCGGTCGGGCTTGCCGATGCCAAGGGTGCGATCATCGCTGAACCGCAGCCGGGCAGCCCGGCGCTGGCCGCTGGCCTGAAGGCGGGCGACATCATCACCGCCGTCAATGAGGAAACGGTCGACAGCCCGCGCGATCTTGCCCGCAAGATCGCGGCGATCGATCCGGGTACGAATGTGAATGTCGCCGTCTGGCGCAATGGCGAGGCCGAATCGGTAACCGTGAAGCTGGGCGTCATGCCCAAGCCGGACCAGATGGCGGCCGGTGAGAACGGCCAGCAGACCGTTCCGGCCGAACCGGGGACGATGGATGAATTCGGCCTGACGATGACGCCTGCCGATGACGGACGCGGCGTGGTCGTCACCGATGTTGAGCCCGGTTCTGACGCCGAGGATCGCGGCATCCAGGCCGGCGATGTCATCAGGTCGGTGAACTCGAACCCGGTTGGCAGCGTCTCGGACGTCGAGAAGGCGGTTGATGAAGCCGGAAAGGCTGGCCGCAAGGCTGTGCTCCTTCAGGTGGAACGCAACGGCCAGAATCGCTTCGTCGCGCTGCCCGTGCTGCGCGGCTGAACGGCCAGGTACATGCCCCGCCTGTTCGGCCCGTCCGGAGGCGGGGCAGGATGCAGCCCGGTGTAGTGTTCAAGAGGCTGCGCGGCAGCGGGTTCCCATCGCCCGCTGCCGCATGCGTTTTTTCGGGAGGCTTTCTTGGCGAATATGCAGTCCCAAATCGGTCGTGAATCCGTTAAGACCATTCCCATGAAGATTTTGGTGATCGAGGACGACCGCGAAGCGGCCGGCTATCTGGCGAAGGCGTTCGAGGAAAGCGGCCATGTGGCCCATGTGGCTGGGGATGGCGAAACCGGTTTCGCGCTGGCGGAAGCCGGCAATTACGACATTCTCGTCGTCGACCGCATGCTGCCGCGCCGCGATGGACTGTCAGTGATCGCCGGATTGCGCGCCCGCGGCATCGAAACGCCGGTTCTCATTCTTTCCGCCCTTGGTGAGGTGGACGACCGCGTCACCGGCCTGCGCGCCGGTGGAGACGATTACCTCACCAAGCCCTATGCCTTTTCCGAACTGCTGGCGCGGGTGGAAGTGCTCAACCGGCGCTCCGGCGCTCGCGACAGCGAAACCGTCTATCGTGTCGGCGACCTGGAACTGGACCGGCTGGCCCATGCGGTCCGGCGCGCCGGGCAGGACATCACGCTGCAGCCGCGCGAATTTCGCCTGCTCGAATATCTCATGCGCCATGCGGGCCAGGTGGTCACCCGCACCATGCTGCTGGAAAACGTCTGGGATTACCATTTCGACCCGCAGACCAATGTCATTGATGTCCATGTCTCGCGCCTGCGCTCCAAGATCGAGAAGGGCTTCGAGACGCCCATCCTGCATACGGTGCGCGGCGCGGGTTACATGCTGAAGGCAGGATGACATCATGCGCCTGCCGGCGATCCTCAACACGACCGCCGCGCGCCTTTCGGCGCTTTTCCTCCTTCTCTTCATGGTCTGTGCCTTGGCGCTGGTCACCTACATGACTTCGCTTTCGGTGCGAATGCTGACGGCCCAGACGCGCGAGGCCATCGACCAGGAAATCGCCCAGCTCAATCAGGTCTACCAGATTGCCGGCCTGCCGGGCCTCGTGCGCTCCGTGGACCGCCGCGCCCGCCAGCCGGGCGCCAATCTCTTCCTCATCGCCGACCCCGCCGGGCGCATCCTGGCCGGCAATGTCGAGAGCCTGGCGCCGGGCATTCTCGACGATACCGGCTGGACGGAGCATCCATTCACCTATGTCCGTTATGGCGAGATCGCGTCCACGCGCACGGGCGGCGAACGGCATGAGGCCATCGCCCGTGTCTTTGAATTGCCCAACGGCCTGATCGCGCTGGTCGGCAAGGACCTGGGGGAACCGGAGCGTCTGCGCATCGTCGTGCGCAAGGCGCTGATTCTGGCGCTGGGCATGATGGCGCTGGGCGGCTTCCTGATCTGGTTTTTCGTCGGCCGCCGCGCCCTCAAGCGCATCGATGCCGTGTCGGCCGCCAGCCGCCGCATCATGGGCGGTGATCTCTCCGGGCGTCTGCCGGTCAGCGGTTCTGGCGATGAGTTCGACCGCCTGTCGACCAACCTGAATGCGATGCTGGCCCGCATCGCCGACCTCAATGACGGGCTCAAGCAGGTGGCCGATAACATCGCCCATGACCTGAAGACACCGCTGACCCGCCTGCGCAATCGTGCCGAGGCGGCGCTGGCATCCGGTCGCAATGAATCGGAGTTGCGCGCAGGCCTCGAGCAGGCCATTGCGGAATCGGATCAATTGATCCGCACCTTCAATGCCATCCTGATGATTTCGCGCCTCGAAGCGGGCAATGGCGCAAGCGAACGCGGTGCCGTGGATCTCGCCGCCGTGGCGCGCGATGTTTGCGAACTTTATGAACCATTGGCGGAGGAAGCCGGTGTCTCGCTCGCCTGCGGCGCACTGGCCGATGTCACCGTTATCGGCAACCGCGAACTGATCGGCCAGATGGTGTCCAATGTGGTCGACAACGCCATCAAGTATGCCGGCGGGGAGGGCAAGCACGCGCGCGTGCTGGTGACGGTGGAGAAAAGCGCCGCAGGCCCGGTTCTCACCGTTGTCGACAACGGCCCCGGCATCCCCGTCGAGGACCGCGAACGGGCCACCGAACGCTTCGTGCGGCTGGAGGAAAGCCGCAGCCAGCCCGGTTCCGGTCTCGGTCTGGCGCTTGCCAAGGCGGTGATGAAGTTCCACGGTGGGCACCTTGTCCTCGGTGATGCGGAGCCGGGGCTGGCCATATCCATGATCTTTTCCCGAGGGGAGGAAAAAAGATGACTTCCGGTGTCGGACATGCCTTCAAGCCGTGGTTTGGCGAGGCCCAGGCCGTACTCAGACCGCTCGACCCGGACAATGCGCGCGCCGAGATCGCGGATCTGGCCGGCCGCGCCCGCGCCGCCGGACACGAGGCGCTGGCTGCAACATTGTCCGACGCCGAAGACCCGAACGCCGCCTTCATCGCCGCGGCGCTCGATCTTTCCCCATTCCTGCGCGACACCATCCGCCGTGATCCGGCCATGCTGCAGCGGCTGGCGCAGGAAGGGGTGGAAGCGCGGCTGGACGCGCTGCTTTCCGCGATCCGTGCGGCGGGTAGCGCCGAGGGGCAGAGTGAAACCGGCCTGATGCGCGACCTGCGCCTGCTCAAGGCCGAGGCCCACGCGCTGATCGCGCTCGATGACCTTGCCCATGGCGGCAATGCGCGCGCAACCGTTGGCCGGCTGTCGGCATTGGCGGATGCCGCCATCGGCTCCGCCATCCGTTTCCTGCTGCTGGAGGCAGCCGGACGCGGCAAGCTCGACCTGCCCGATGCGGCCGATCCGGAAAAGGGATCCGGCTGGGTCATCCTCGGCATGGGCAAGCTTGGCGCCTGTGAACTGAATTTTTCCTCTGACATCGATCTCGTGGTCTTTTTCGATCCTGAAGCGCCGGCCGTGGGCGACCCTTGGGACGCCGCAGACACCTTCGTGCGCATGACCCGCCGGCTCGTGCGCATCCTGCAGGACCGCACCGAGCATGGCTATGTGTTCCGCACCGATTTGCGCCTGCGCCCCGATCCGGGTTCCACGGCGCTCGCCATTCCGGTCGAGGCGGCGCTGATCTATTACGAGGGCAGGGGGCAGAACTGGGAGCGCGCCGCCATGATCAAGGCGCGCCCGGTGGCCGGCGACATCCGCGCGGCAGAAGGGTTCCTGAAGGAATTGCAGCCCTATGTCTGGCGCAAATACATGGACTACGCCGCCATTGCCGACGTTCATTCCATCAAGCGCCAGATCCACGCCCATCGCGGGCACGATGCGATTGCCGTGCATGGCCACAACGTCAAGCTGGGGCGCGGCGGCATTCGCGAGATCGAGTTCTTCGTCCAGACCCAGCAGCTCATCGCCGGTGGCCGTTTTCCGGAACTGCGCGGCCGGCAGACGATCGCCATGCTCTACATGCTGGCCGACCGCAAATGGATCGAGCCGGAGACGGCGTCCGAACTGGAGGAGCAATACTGGTTCCTCCGCTCTGTCGAGCACGCCATCCAGATCGTTGCCGACGAACAGACCCACATCCTGCCGGAAGATGACGAAGGCATCCGGCGCATAGCGCTCATGCTGGGATTCGCCGGTGAAGAGGCTTTTGCCGAGCGGTTCCGCGCTGCGCTGAAGACCGTCGAGGGCCATTATGCCGCCCTGTTCGAGACGGCGCCGCAGCTTTCCGGCGACATGGGCAATCTCGTCTTCACCGGTGAGGACGACGATCCGGGCACGCTGGAAACACTGTCGCAACTGGGCTTCGAACGCCCGAGCGATATGGCGCGCGTCATCCGCACCTGGCATTTCGGCCGCTACCGCGCGACGCAATCGGCCGAGGCGCGCGAACGGCTGACCGAACTGACGCCGGCCCTGCTCAAGACCTTCGGCGCAACCCGCCGGGCCGATGAGGCGTTGCTGCGCTTTGATGAATTCCTGGCCGGTCTGCCATCGGGCATCCAGCTCTTTTCGCTTCTGCAGACGAATCCGCCGCTGCTCGGCCTCCTGGCGACCATCATGGGCGCCGCGCCGCGCCTGGCCGCCATCATCACACGCCGGCCGCACGTCTTTGACGGGCTTCTCGACCCGGCGCTGATTTCCGACCTGCCCACCCGCGCCTATCTGGCCGACAGGCTGGAAACCTTTCTCGCCGGCGCCACCTTGCACGAGGAAGTGCTGGACCGGCTGCGCATTTTCGCCGCCGAACAGAAATTCCTCATTGGCATCCGTTTGCTGACCGGCGCCATTGACGCAAGGCGCGCCGGCAAGGCGTTCTCCGACCTGGCTGACCTGACGATCAGCGCCGCCCTCGATGCGGTTCAGGACGAATTCGCCCTGCGCCACGGCCGCGTCCCCGGCGGGCGCGTGGCAATTCTCGGCATGGGCAAGCTCGGCAGCCGCGAATTGACCGCCGGTTCCGATGTCGACCTCATCCTGCTTTACGATCATGACCCGGACGCGATGGAAAGTGACGGGGAAAAGGGCCTGGCACCATCGCAATACCATATCCGCCTGACGCAGCGCCTCATTGCCGCCGTCTCGGCCCCGACCGCGGAAGGCGTGCTCTACGAGCTGGATCTGCGCCTGCGCCCCTCCGGCAACAAAGGGCCGGTGGCAACCCATGTGGAGAGTTTCGCCAAGTACCAGCGCACCGAGGCCTGGGTCTGGGAGCACATGGCGCTGACCCGTGGCCGCATGATTGCAGGCGATGCGGGATTGTGCAGCGAAATGACCGCCGTGATGGCCGACTTGCTGGACGAGGCCGGCGCCGATGGCGCGAAGATCGCGAAGGAAGCGCGCAAGATGCGCAAGCTCATCGAGGAGGAAAAACCGCCGCGCGATGCCTGGGACCTGAAACTCGTGCCCGGCGGCCTGATCGATCTGGAGTTCATCGCCCAGGTGGCGCGCCTGACCGGCCGCCTGGACCTGCCGGAAGATGGGCCCGTCCCCACCGCCACCGTGAACGTCCTTTCCATCCTGTCGCCGGACTTCGCCGATCCGGCGGTCCGCGACGATCTGGTCGAGGCGGCACAGCTCTACATGGATCTGACCCAGATGCTCAGGCTTTGCCTGACCGGTCCGTTCGAGCGCGACGATGCGCCGCCCGGACTGGTGGACCTGCTCCTGCGCAGCACCGATTTACCCGATTTCTCGGTGCTGGAAGCCCATGTCAAGGAAACCGCAGGGCGTGTGCGCAAGTATTTCGAGGCGCTTCTGCGCGCGGCAGACCGGTAGGCCTGCCACCGCGCGTACAAGCATAGAAGCCCCGGAGGATCGATCCGCCCGGGGCGTTCCGTGGACAGGGCGGGGCGCCGCCGGCGCGTCAGGCCGCCAGCTTGTCGGCCTGCGCATGCGGGATACGCACCGAGACGATGGTGCCGCGGCCCTCGCGCGAGCGGATCTTCAGCGCGCCGCCATGCAGTTCGGCCAGCGAGCGGGAAATCGCCAGCCCCAGGCCGGACCCGTTGTGGTTCTTGGAAAACTGGTTCTGCACCTGCTCGAACGGTCTGCCCAGCTTGCGCAGCGCGGCGTGGGGAATGCCGCAGCCATTGTCCTCGATGGTCAGCGTGACGGCGCCGGACATGTTGCGCGCGCGCACCATCACGCGGCCGCCTTCGCCGGTGAACTTCACCGCATTGGAGAGCAGGTTGAGCGTGATCTGCTTCATCGCCCGGCGGTCGGCAAACACGGTCAGGCTGTCGGAAATCCGGGTCTCCATGGTGATGTTCTTCGCCTTGGCCTGAAGCGAAACCATGGAGACGGTTTCCTTGATCATCGGGCAAAGATCGAAGCTTTCGCGATCGAGCGTGAAGCGGCCGGCCTCGATCTTGGACATGTCGAGAATGTCGTTGATGACGTTCAGCAGGTAATTGCCGCTCTGGTGGATGTCGCGGGCATATTCCTCGTAGCGATCCGACCCCAGCGGCCCGAACAGGCCCGATTGCATGACCTCGGAAAAGCCGATGACGGCGTTGAGCGGCGTGCGCAGTTCATGGCTCATATTGGCCAGGAATTCCGACTTGGCGCGGTTTGCCGCTTCCGCCCGGTCCTTCTCCACCTGGTATTTGCGGTTCAGATCTTCCAGTTCGCGCGTGCGCTCCTCGTCGGTCTTGCGCATCAGCGACAGGTCATGGATCGTCGCCATCAGCCGGCGCTCGCTTTCCTGCAAGCGCTCCTGATGAACCTTGAGCGCGGTGATGTCGGTTCCGATGGAAACCGTGCCGCCATCGCGCGTGCCGAATTCGTTGACCTGCAGCCAGCGCCCGTCCGCAAGCTGGCGCTCCCATGTGGCCCCGCCATGGCCGCTGGCCATGCGCTTCTGTGCCGCGAAGGGCGCCATCTGCGCTTCCACGTGGTCGCGATGGGTGCCCGGCTGAACATCCGATGCCGTCAGCCCCATCTGTTCCAAATACTTGCTGTTGCACAGGACGAGGCGCTCGCTGGAATCCCAGAGCACGAAGGATTCCGGCACGTTCTCGATGGCGGTGCGCAGCCGCATGTCGGCTTCCTCGGAGGCCTGTGCCAGCCTGTGCTGCTCGGTCACGTCCACCGCGATGCCGATCAGGTGCGCTTCCGGCGCTTCCGGATCGACAACCTTGGCGCGCGCGCGCATCCAGACCCAGTGGCCCTTGGCGTGGCGCATGCGGAAGACCTGGTCGATATGGTCGATCTCCCGGCCGGCAATGCGCGTGGCGATCTCGAACAGGTCGCCATCCTCGGGATGGATGATGCGCGACACCTCGCCGAAGGAAAGCATGCCCTCGCTTGGCGCGTAGCCCAGCATGTCATACATCGAGCGCGACCAGTACATGCAGCCGCGCGCCATGTCCCAGTCCCACAGCCCGCAGCGTCCGCGCATCAGCGCCATGTCGACATGGTCATGGGCCTTGGCGTACATCGCGTCCGCGGCGCGGGCACGGGCCGCCTGGCCGAAATAGGCGTAGAGGATGACGATCAGCACCATGGCCGTGGTGACGAACAGGGTCACGTTGAGCGAGACCGTCTGTTTCCATGCGGCAAAGACCTGCGTCTCGGGAACGATCGCCAGCGCGCCATAAGTCCGTCCCGGCGTGAAATCCATGGCCGCGAACTGGCGGCTGCCGGCCATGTCCACCGTCATCACGCCGGCCTTCTCGCCAAACAGCACGAGCGGCTGGCCGCCGGTCAGGATGGAATCGAGGCTGCGGCCCACCAGTTGCTGCGATGTGCCGACCGAGGCGACGACGGCCAGGGAATTGTCCGTGACGATCAGTGCGGAGCGGCCGTCGAGTGCGCCCAGTGCGTTCACATCCTCGATGGCCGCCAGCACACGCGAAAGCGGGGCGCCATCCTCCATCTGGCCGAGTTCGCTGGCCAGCTTGCCGGCGCTCATCTGCAGCATGACACGGGCCGTCTGCGCGGCTTCGTCATGCTGGTTGAGGACGCTGATGAAGCGGGCAGCCGCGATCATGCACAGGAAGATGACGATAAGAACGGGAACCGAACGGCGAAGCACCGGCTCGGAGGCTATCAGACGGCGATAGGCCGGTTCTGCAAGCAATTGCGCTGCCCCCTTCAGCGTGGCCGACCGGCCGCTTCCGGCGCTGCCACGCACAAATGTGTCCCGTTCGGCCGCGCCGCACGCGTCCGCCTTGGCCATGTCTGGCCTCCCCGTTCCCTGTTAGCCGCTCATCGATCCGGCAACGCCGCACAACCGAATCGTCTATAAGGAATCATCGGCGATTCCCCTTGTCCAGTCCCCGGGCTTCAAAAAGTTACGAATTGATGAAACCAGCCGGGATGGATATCAGGCCAGCGTGCGCTCCAGAATGTCCTTCAGATCGGTCGAGAGATTTTCCTGCCCCGCCATGAACACCAGCGCCTTGCGGGCCCTGTCGCGGCGTTGCGGTTCCAGCGACCGCCAAGACCGGAGCGCCGTTGCCAGCCTTGCGGCCACCTGCGGGTTCATGCCGCCGATCTTGAGCACCGTCTCGGCCAGGAACATGTAGCCTTCGCCGTCGCGGCGGTGGAAACCGGTCTGGTTGGCGCTGGCGAAGGCGCCGATCAGGGCGCGCACCCGGTTCGGATTGGCGAGCGAGAAACCGGGATGATCCATGAGCGCCCGGATGCGGGCAAGCGCGCCGTCTCCCGGGATCATGGCCTGGATGGAAAACCACTTGTCGAGCACCAGCGGATCGTCGATGAACCGCGTCTCGAAAGCGGCCAGCGCCTGCGCGGCTGCCTCAGTCCCGCCGGCCTTCTGGGTCAGCGCCGACAAGGCGCCGGCCAGATCGGTCATGTTCGTCGCCGTTTCGAAATGCGCCGTGGCCAGTTCCGTGCTGTCCTCACCGGTGAGATAGGCCAGAAGCGTCAGGCGCAGCGCCCGCCGGCCAGCCTGCTCGGCATCCGGGCTGAACGGCCCGGTATCCGCAAGCTGGTCGTAGAGCGCGCGGAAGCATTGCGCGTTGGCCTGCGCGATGGTCTTCGACAGCGCCTCGCGCGCGGCGTGGATGGCATCGGGATCCACATCCTCGCCGATTTCGCGCGCAACATCCGCCTCGCCGGGCAGGGTCAGCGCCAGCGAACGGTAGGCCGGCTCCAGGGCCTCGTTGGCGGCAACCTCGCCGGCAAGCTGCGCCAGCCGCATGTCGGCCTTCAGCGGCTTGCCACCGCGCGCCAGCCGCGTCAGGCGGATCAGTTCGTCGCTGAAAAGCCGGTCGAGCGCCTGCCAGCGGGAAAACGCGTCGCTGTCGTGGCGGGCAAGGAAGATCCGGTCGGCCTCGCTCTGTTCCAGCGCCATGGTGACGGGCGCGGAGAAGCCGCGCAGCAGCGAGGGAACCGGCCGCTCCTGGATGCCGGCAAACCGGACCGTGTGCTTGCGCTTCTTCAGGTGGATGACGCCGTCGCGCACCTCCGCGCCGTCGGCGGATGACGGCTCCAGGTCCAAGCCATCCGGTCCCACCAGCCCGAAGGCCAGCGGAATGTGCATCAGTTTCTTGCGGCTCTCGCCCGGCGTGGCCGGTATCGACTGCTCGATGTCGAGCACGAATTCGCCGGCCTTGGCGTCGTGGCTGGCCTTGATGGACAGATGCGGCGTGCCCGCCTGGTGATACCAGAGCGCGAACTGCTTCAGGTCGCGCCCGGAGGCGTCCTCGAAACAGGTCAGGAAGTCCTCGATCGTCGCCGCGTCGCCGTCGTGGCGCGCGAAATACAGGTCCATTCCCGTCCGGAACGTCTCGGAGCCCAGGATGGTGCGGAGCATGCGCACCACTTCCGAGCCTTTTTCGTAGACGGTCGCCGTATAGAAGTTGTTGATCTCGCGATAGGCGCGCGGGCGCACCGGATGGGCCAGCGGACCGGCATCTTCCGGGAACTGGTGCGACTTGAGAAGCCGAACCTCGGCAATCCGCTTGACGCCTCGCGAGCGCATGTCGGCCGAGAATTCATGGTCGCGATAAACCGTCAGCCCCTCCTTGAGACAAAGCTGGAACCAGTCGCGGCAAGTGATTCTGTTTCCTGTCCAATTGTGGAAATATTCATGCGCGATGATGGCCTCGATATTGGCGAAATCCGAATCGGTCGCCGTCTGCGCATCGGCCAGCACGTATTTGTCGTTGAAGACGTTGAGGCCCTTGTTCTCCATCGCGCCCATGTTGAAGTCGGACACGGCGACGATGTTGAACACGTCGAGATCGTATTCGCGGCCGAAGACGTCTTCGTCCCAGCGCATGGAGCGTTTCAGCGCATCCATCGCATAGGCCGCGCGGTCGCCCTTGCCGTGTTCGACAAAAATGCCGAGATCGACGCACCGTCCGCTCATCGTGGTGAAGGTGTCGCTCACCCGTTCGAGATCGCCGGCCACCAGCGCGAAGAGATAGGACGGCTTGGGGAAGGGGTCATGCCATTCGGCGAAATGCCAGCCGTCGTCCATCGCGCCCGATGCACCCGGATTGCCGTTGGAGAGCATCACGGGGTGGCCGTCCTTCGGCGCCTCGATTCGCACCGAATAGATGGACAGCACGTCGGGACGGTCGAGGAAATAGGTGATCCGGCGGAAGCCTTCCGCCTCGCATTGCGTGCAGTAGTTGCCCGATGACCGGTAGAGCCCGGAAAGGGCCTTGTTGGCGTCGGGATCGAGCCGGGTCACGATTTCCAGTTCGAACCTGGCAGGAGGGGAGGAAAGCGCCAGCTTGTCCGGTGACGCCTCGAATCCGTCATTGAGCAGCCGTCCGTCCAGCTTCAGCGAAACAAGCGCCAGCCCGTCGCCGTCGAGCACCAGCGGCGTACCCTCGGCCACACCGTCGCGTCGCTCCACGCTCAGCACCGTACGGCAGGTGACATTGCCTTCCTCCAGGCGGAATGTCATCTTCGTCTCGGGAATGAGGTAATCCGTCGGCCGGTATTCGGAAAGCTTGAAGACCTGTCCTGAGTCGGTTCGCATTGCGGCCCTTTCGCCGGCGTCCTGCCGGTGCTATCGCTTGAGCGCCCCGCCGGCGGGGCTGGATCGTGTCACGGTCCGCGCCTGTTTATCCAATCGGGACCAATCGACAAAGCCTTTTGCTGACCCAGATAGGGTGCTGGCTGACAGAGCAAGGGAGAGGGATGGCCATGGGCATGGCAAATGTGAAATTCGGCTTCGGTGCATCGGCGCGCCGCGTGGAGGATCAGGCCTTCCTGACGGGCCAGGGCCGCTATACCGACGACATCGCCCCGCAAGGGTGCCTGCATGGTTATGTGCTGCGCTCGCCGGTGGCGGCCGGCACGTTCACGATGTCAGCCGATTCGCTTGAGGCCGCGCGCACCGCGCCGGGCGTGCATCTGGTACTGACCGGCGCGGACACGGCGGACCTGGGCGATCTGACCTCGCCCATGTACAGCGTGCTGCCGCAGTTGAAGGAAGAGACGCCGCGCAACATTCCGGTCCTGTGCCGCGATACGGTGCGCCACGTGGGCGACGCCGTGGCCTTCATCGTCGCCGAAAGCCGTGCCCAGGCCATGGACGCCGCAGAGCTGATCGAGGTGGACTATGAACCGTCCGCCGCCGTGACCGAGACGGCCAGGGCGCTCGATGCGGACGCACCGCTGGTGTGGCCTGATGCGAAGAACAATCACGCCTTCACCTATCATCGCGGCTCGGCGGATGAGGCCGATGCCGCCTTCGCCAAGGCTGCCCATGTCACGAAGGTCGCCTTCGTCAACAACCGCCTCGTCTGCAACTACATGGAGCCGCGAGCGGCCATCGGCGACTGGCGCGACGATGGCATCACCCTGACCACGGGCTCGCAGGGCGTGTTCGGCATGCGCCGTCTGCTCTGCCAGAACGTTTTCCGCATCGAGCCGGAGCGCATGCGTGTCATCACGCCCGATGTCGGCGGCGGTTTCGGGCCGAAAACCTTTGTCTATCGTGAGTACCCGCTGGTGCTGGAAGCGTCGCGCCGTCTCGGCCGGCCGGTCAAGTGGACGGGCGACCGCACCGAGCATTTCCTGCAGGATGCCCAGGGCCGCGACAATGTCGTGGAGGCGGAAATGGCCATGGATGCCGAAGGCCGCTTCCTCGCCCTGCGGATCAACCTGATCGCGGCCATGGGCGCCTATGCCAACCAGTTCGGCCCCTTCATTCCCTGGGTCGGCACCTCCATGACCACCGGCGTCTATGACATCCCGGTCATCGACGTGACCGTGGAATGCGTCTACACCAATACCGTGCCGGTGGATGCCTATCGCGGCGCCGGCCGGCCCGAGGCCGCCCTGCTGATCGAGAAACTGGCCGACCAGTGCGCCCGCGACATGAACATGACGCCCGATGCGCTGCGTGCGGCAAACTTCATCCGGCCCGGACAGTTTCCCTACACCACGGCCACCGGGCGCATGTATGACGTTGGCGAATTCGAGGGCCACATGCGCGCGGCCATGGAAAAGGCCGACTGGAACGGCTTCGAGTCTCGTGCGGCTGAAGCCCGCGAACGGGGCCTGATTCGCGGCATCGGCATGGCCACCTATATCGAGGCCTGTGCCTTTGCCGGCTCCGAGCCCGCGCATCTGAAACTGGAAGACAGCGGCGACGTCACCCTTTTCATCGGCACCCAGTCGAACGGCCAGGGCCATGCGACCGCCTATGCGCAATTCGTCGCCGACAAGCTGAACCTGCCGCTCGAACGCATTCATGTGCGCCAGGGCGACACCAACGAACTGGCCAATGGCGGCGGCACGGGCGGCTCGCGCTCGATACCGCTGGGCGGTGTGTCGGCCTCGCGCGCCGGCGAGGATCTGGCGGAAAAGCTGCGCCGGATCGCGGCATCGGAACTGGAAGCCGACGCCGCCGACATCGAGCTGGAAGACGGCCTCGCGCGCATTGTCGGCACCGACCGCTCCATCTCCTTTGCGGCAATCGCGAAGGCGGCGAAGGATCCGGAAGACCTCAAGGGTTTCGGCGAGTTCAAGCAGGACGAGGCCACCTATCCGAACGGCACCCATGTCTGCGAAGTGGAGATCGACCCGCAGACCGGGGCCACCGAAATCGTGCGCTACACCATCGTCGACGATTTCGGCGCCACGGTGAACCCGATGTTGCTGGCCGGCCAGGTGCATGGCGGCGCGGTGCAGGGCATCGGCCAGGCATTGATGGAAAACACGGTTTATGACGACAGCGGCCAGCTGATCACCGCCACGTTCATGGACTATGCCATGCCGCGCGCCTCCGACATGCCGGCCTTCGATTTCGAGACCCGCAACGTGCCCTCGACCACCAATGCCATGGGCATCAAGGGAGCCGGCGAGGCCGGCACGATCGGCGCGACACCGGCGGCACTCAACGCCGTCACCGATGCGCTGTGGCGGGCCTGCGGCGTCTCCCACATCGAGATGCCGGCGACGCCCGAGCGTATCTGGCGCGCCATCGACCAGGCCGGCGGTGTGAAATGACGGGCAGGTAGAGGCTCATGGCGCAGGCTGCCGCCGCGGAAGGCACGGACGAGGAGCGCCCGCTTCTGGGCATTGGCCTGAAAATGGCATCGGTCACGGCATTCGTGACCATGTCGGCGCTCATCAAGGGCGCGGGGCAATTGCCGCCAGGCCAGATCGTCTTCTTCCGCTCGGCCTTCGCCATCCTTCCGATTCTCGTATGGCTGGCCCTGCGCGGCCAGATGCGCGGCCTGTTGCACACCAACCGGCTGAAGTCCCACATCCTGCGCGGGCTGTTCGGTGTCACGTCCATGGGTCTCGGCTTTTTCGGGCTGACGCGGCTGCCGCTGCCCGATGCGGTGACGCTGAACTATGCCAGCCCGCTCGTGGTGGTCATCTTTTCGGCCCTTTTCGTCGGCGAGTCGGTGCGTCTCTTCCGCTGGACCGCGGTCGTGGTCGGCCTGATCGGTGTGGTCATCATTTCATGGCCGAAGCTGACCCTGCTGACCACACCGGGCGGTATGGCCAATGACGAGGCGCTGGGCGTCATCGCCATTCTTTGCGCCGCCGTCATGACGGCGGCGGCGATGATCCAGGTGCGCGGACTGGTCAAGACAGAACGGACGCCGACCATCGTTCTGTATTTCTCGCTGACCGCCAGCGTGGTGGGTCTGGCCACGTGGTTCTTCGGCTGGGCGGACCTGACCCGCCTTCAGGTGGCCCTTCTGGTCATGGCCGGTTTTTGCGGCGGCATCGGCCAGATCCTGATGACGCAGAGCTACCGCCATGCGGCCATGTCCACCATCGCGCCCTTTGAATACACATCGATGATCCTGGCCGTCGTGATCGGCTACCTGGCATTCGGCGACCTGCCGACGGTCTGGACCCTGACGGGCGGCGCCATCGTCATCGGCTCGGGGCTGTTCATCATCTGGCGCGAACACCGCCTCGGCCTGGAACGGCGCGCGGCACGGCGCTTCCAGCCACCCCAATAGGCGTCAGCTGAGCGCGTCTCAGCCGTTGAGGCGCTCCTCTTCGGGTACGTCCTCGATGCGCGGGTCGAGTTGCAGGCTCTCCGGCGTCTGCGGCACGGCAGGCGTGATCACCTGATAATCGGTGCGGTCTTCCGCCGGCACCGCCTCGCGCCGCATCGAACGCCAGAGGGCATAGCCGCCATAGACGGCAAAACCGACGCCAAGGCTCATGAAGACGCCTGACTTGCCGACCGCATCGATGATCGGACCGCCGGCCAGCGGTCCGGCTGTCGTGCCAAGCCCGTAGAAGATCAGGATGCCGCTTGAAATCTTCACGAAATCCTCCGGCTGGGCGATGTCGTTGGCATGCGCGCTCGCCAGCGCGTAAACGGGGAACAGGACCATGCCGAGGGCGAAGGTGAAGCAGAAGATGATCCACGGCGTGGTGGGGGCGATGATCGCCGCCGGAATGCAAAGGGCCGCGCCAAAGACACCGGCGCCGGCCATGACATAGCGCCGGTCCATGCGGTCCGACATGCGGCCGATGGGAAACTGCGCGATGATGCCGCCGAGCATCGCGAAGGCCAGCATGGTGGCGATCGTCAGGTCGGAAAGACCGGCCATCTTGCCGTAGACCGGCACGAAGAAGGACCAGATCGAAAACACCATGCCGGCCATGAAGGCCCCCACCATGGCGGCAGGCGAGGCCCTGAACAGCCCCTTGAGGTCGATCGAGACCTGCGTGATCGGGCGTGGCGACTGGGCGCTCGTCAATGTCACCGGCAGAACGGCGGCGGCGAAAAGCAGCGCACAGACGATGAACAGCGCCTGCCTGGTCGGGTCGCCGGCCGGCGCCAGGTATTGGCCCGAAGCGACCGCGGCCATGGACACGATCATGTAGGCCGACATCACGGCGCCGCGCGTCTCGTTGGTCACACGCTCGTTCAGCCAGCTTTCCAGCACCATGTAGCTGCCGGCGACCGACGCGCCGGCGATCAGCCGGAAGGCCGCCCAGGCCAGGGGATCGACGACCAGCGCATGCAGCAGCAGCGAGGCGACCAGCAGCGTCTGCATGGCGGCGAAGACGCGGATATGGCCCACGCGCAGGACGAGGCGCGGCACCACCACGCAGCCCGCCGTGAAGGCCGCCGCATAGGCTGCACCGATCCAGCCGAGCGTCAGCGTCGACCAGTTTTCGGCCGTGGCCCGCAACGGGATCAGGATGCCGGCCAGGCCCACCCCGGCCACCATGAAGAAGGCGCTGAGCATGAGGGCGGCAATCGGGCGAATCTGTGCGAACATGAAAAACCGGTATTGCTGGAGTTCGGGATATGCAGGTGGCTGCCTGCGCTGACCGCCTCGGGACGAGGGCTCTCATGATTTGCCCGCCGGCGATGACGCGAATGCGACGCCTCGTATCGCATTCCGTTGCAAGCAGGAAAAAGCGCGATGCCGCGCGGCGTCAAGTCTCTGCCCGCAAAACGGATGATTTACCAGTTCCTGATGTTTCCGCTCCGCTTTACCGGGGGGAAGGCCTTGCCGGCCAATGATACCACGTCTGCGGGCAGGGAGTTCATGCATGCGAACCTATTGGAAGGCCCTTCTGGTTCTGGTTGCCATGGCATTGGTGATGGCCGTCGATGGCGTCGCCCTGGTCGCCGTGCTGTTGACCTTCGGGCTCGCCTTTCCGCTGGTTTTTGCGGCAACCGGTGCCCTCGCGCTCCTCTGCCTTTATCCGGCCGTTCGCGGCTGGAAGGACAACCGGGTTCGCGGTGTGCTGCTGAGCGCGGCCCTCGCGGCCATCGTCTTTGCCGGCCCCGCCATCGTGGGCGACTGGCAGGCCCGCCGCCTTGTCGCCGTCGCCACGTCCGCTGACGTCGCACCGCCTGCCATGCCGGAGAATCCCGGTTCGCTGGAAATACGCCGCCCGTCATCCGGGCATGACGGGCTGTTCGAGGGTTCTGGCGCGTGCGGGAGCGAATGCAGGGCGCTTCTGCGTTCGGGCCGTGTGGATTGGGTGCGCGTCGTCATGCTCGACATGCGCGGCAAGCCACTGGACGAACAACCGGTGCGCGTCCGGCTTGGCCGTGGCGATGACTGCGCCGCGCCCGGCTTTGCCGCTGACGGCGGCGACACCTGCATTCTCCAGTCTGCCGACGATGGCGCGCCCGCCGGCCTGGTGCTGAGTTTTGAAACCGGTAGCGGCAAGCGGGTCGAGGGCCTGACGGACAGGGGGTTCGCCGGGCCCCGCCGCATCTGGCGCGTGACCGCCCGCCGTCCGGGTGACGCGGCCCCGGTCCTGCGCCGGACCGCCGTCGAAATCAGGCGGCCTGCAATGCCGGCGATTGTTGGGCCGGAATTCAACGGCATGAACTCCGAAGGGATCCGCTTTCAGCAAACGGCGCGCAGGCATGGCGATGTCTCCCTTTCGGCCACGCTTGCCGCCCTCGGCCTGGCAGTGAACCCCGCTGCCATCGCCGAAGAGCGCACCGCCGCCGTCAGGACACGCGGTGAACCGCCTTCTGCCGCCACCACGCGCTCCATGGTCGCGGTGCTCGATCTGCCCCAGGCCGCGCCCTTCAGCCGCGATCAGGCCAGACCTGTTGCGCAATGGGTGATGCAGGCCCGCGCCATCCGTGACTGGACCCCGGAACGAACCGCGCTGTTCAGGCGGGTCCTGCGTGACAGGCGGATCCAGTCACCCACATTCGCCGATCAGATCTTCGCGCGTAACCCGGACCTTGCCCGCCAGATGCTGCCGGACCTGCTGGAGGTGCTGGAGACCGACGATGGCGAGGCAGTCTATACGCAGGCACGCCGGATCGCCTACAGCCTGGCCGATATCGACCCCGCCTTGCTGGCGCCCCATGCCACCCGCCTTGCCGCCCTGGCCCGGCGGGACGACCGCACCGGTCATGCCGTGCTGCTCGCCGCCGGTCGGCTCGGCATCGATCCGCGCCCGCTCCTCGTACCCTTTGCCGGCGAGGGTGACGCGCGCGGCGCCTCGGCGCTTGTGCGCCTGCGTGCCGCCTGCCGGGCGGAAGACCGCTGGGGCGAGGCGCTCGTGCCGCCTCTGAAGGACGCGCTGCGGGACGTGCGGGGAACGCCCGGCTTCAGGCGCGATTTCGTGGATGCTGCCGCCCGTGCGCTGGCCCGGTTCGGCGAAACCGACCATCTGCGTGCCACGCTGCCCGGCCTCGGCTGGGATGAACGCCGCATCGAAAACACCATCCGCCGCGCCGGCCGCGAGAGCCGCAACGGCCCCGACTGCTGATCGCTCAGCCGGTCTCCAGATTCCGCAGGCGCATCTTCAGCGACAGGAAGTCCTTCCAGGCGAAAGCCTTGTGCGCCGGATTGCGCAGCAGATAAGCCGGGTGCAGCGTTGGAAGGACCGGTACCTCGACACCCGATGGCGTGCGGTGGACGAGCCATGAGCCACGGGTGCGCATGATGCTGTCATTGCGCCCTGTCAGCACCGCCATGGAAGGCCGGCCGAGGGCAAGGATGACATGGGGCGCGGCCAGTTCGATGTGACGTTCGAGGAACGGCCGGCAAATCTCGGTCTCATGCGGTGTCGGCGTGCGGTTGCCCGGCGGGCGCCATGGAATGACATTGGTGATATAGGCGCTGGTCCGGTCGCGGCCGATGGCGGCCAGCATGCGGTCGAGCAATTGGCCCGACCGGCCGACGAAGGGCAGGCCCTGCAGGTCCTCGTCGCGCCCCGGCGCCTCGCCGATCACCATCAGGCCGGATGCCGGGTTTCCGTCGCCGAACACGAAGCTCTTGGCCGTGACCTTCAGGTTGCAACCGTCGAAACCGGAAAACAGCGTCTTCAGTTCATCCAGGCTTGCCGCCGATCGCGCCATGTCGCGCGCGCGCGCCACTTGCGCTTCATCGGGTACGGCGGCTGTTGCGGAAGGAATGGCCGGGGGCGGGGGAGGGGCAGCCTTGCCGGGCGAAGGTGTCCGCTCCCGGTTCCGCGCCGGCCCGCCCGGTTCTGCGTCGCGTGCCGCGCGCGCCTCCCGCTGCGCCTGCTTCAGCCGCTGCGCCTCGGCGAACCGGTCGCCCGGGGTGTCGTCCAACACCCAGTCCACGCCCGCGTCGCGGTAGAAGTGCAGGAGGCCGGCCAGATCGTTCATGGAAAAGAGCAGTGCCATGCCGGCCCGCCCGGCGCAAGGCATGTCTCGGGCCTGTGACGTTTTCGTTGACGCAAGCCGCCGGAGGCTGTCGGCAAGGTCCGGCGCCGGTGGACTGCGGCCGGCAAAATATTGACGTGGACGTAAAGGTAAATTATTTGGGAGGATCAATGGCCGAAATCGGTCTTGCCTGTGCCTGTGCGGTTTTCTTGGCTCTTGCCTTGCGCTAAGGGCAGGGGATGATAAGGCAGGCCGGATCGAGGCTTACCCGGCGGAGGAACCGATGAGCGAAGTTGAACGCGAAAGCATGGAATTCGATGTCGTGATCGTGGGCGCGGGCCCGGCCGGCCTGTCGGCGGCGATCCGGCTCAAGCAGGTCAATCCGGACATTTCGGTCGTCGTGTTGGAAAAGGGTGGCGAAGTGGGCGCGCATATCCTCTCCGGCGCGGTCGTCGATCCCATCGCGATCAACCGCCTCCTGCCGGACTGGAAGGACGATCCGGATCACCCCTTCCGCACGCCCGTCACCGATGACCACTTCCTCTGGCTTGGGCCCGCCGGCTCGTTGCGCCTGCCGAATTTCGCCATGCCGCCGCTGATGAACAATCACGGCAATTACATCGTCTCGCTGGGCAATGTCTGCCGCTGGCTGGCCGCCAGGGCCGAGGAACTGGGCGTGGAGATCTATCCGGGCTTCGCTGCCGCCGAAGTGCTGTATGACAACAACGGCGCTGTGATTGGCGTGGCGACGGGCGACATGGGCATTGGCCGCGATGGCGAGCCGGGACCGAACTTTGCGCCGGGCATGGCCCTGCTTGGCAAGTATACGCTGATCGGCGAAGGGGTGCGCGGATCGCTGGCCAAGCAGCTCATCGCGAAATTCGATCTGGCCCGCGACAGCGAGCCGGGCAAGTTCGGCATCGGCCTCAAGGAACTGTGGGAAGTGAAGCCGGAAAACCACCGGCCGGGCCTCGTCCAGCACTCCTTCGGCTGGCCGCTGGACGGGCGCACCGGCGGTGGCTCCTTCCTCTATCATCTGGAGGACAACCTCGTCGCCGTCGGCTTCGTGCTGCATCTGAACTACCAGAATCCCTATCTCTCGCCCTTCGAGGAGTTCCAGCGCTTCAAGACCCACCCGGCCATCGCGCCGGTTTTCGAGGGCGGCAAGCGGCTGTCCTACGGCGCGCGTGCCATCACCGAGGGTGGCTGGCAGTCGGTGCCGAAGCTGACCTTCCCCGGTGGCGCGCTGATTGGCTGTTCGGCCGGTTTCGTCAACGTGCCGCGCATCAAGGGTTCCCACAATGCCATGCTGTCAGGCATGCTGGCCGCGGAAAAGGTGGCAGAGGCCATTGCCGCGGACCGGGCGCAGGATGAGCTGGACGCTTATGAGAATGAATGGCGGGGCACCGACATTGGCAAGGACCTGAAGAAGGTCCGCAACGTCAAGCCGCTCTGGTCGCGTTTCGGCACCATGCTGGGCGTCGGGCTGGGCGGGCTGGACATGTGGACCAACCAGCTTTTCGGCCTCTCGCTGTTCGGCACCCTCAAGCATGGCAAGACCGACGCGGCTGCACTCGGGAAGGCAAAGAACTTCAAGCCGATCGCCTATCCCAGGCCTGATGGTGTGCTGACCTTCGACCGCCTGTCCTCGGTCTTCCTGTCGAATACCAACCACGAGGAAGATCAGCCCATCCACCTGCAGGTCAAGGATCCGGCCTTGCAATATTCCTCCGAACTCAAGGAATTTGCCGGCCCGTCGACGCGCTATTGCCCGGCCGGCGTCTATGAATGGGTGGACGCGGAAGGCAATGCCATTCCCGCCGGCGAGATGACGTCGGCAGGGTCGGAAGCGCGTTTCGTCATCAATGCGCAGAACTGCGTCCACTGCAAGACCTGCGACATCAAGGATCCCAACCAGAACATCAACTGGGTGCCACCGCAGGGCGGTGAGGGGCCGGTCTATCCGAACATGTGATCCCGTCTTTTCGACGCGCATTGCACAGGCCCGGCCGGCGCCGGGCCTTTCTTATTGGCGCAGCGCAAGATCGGCGATCACCGGCAGGTGGTCGCTGCCCGATGACGGCCCGGTGCGGATGGTGCGGATACGGATGCCTTCCGACACCAGCACATGGTCGATCGGCAGGCCGACGGCCGGACGCAAGGCATCGGGTGCTTTCAGAAACAGCCATGACGGGCGCAGGCCGGGCGCGATGCGCGTGCCCGTGAGCGCGGCCACCCGCGAGACCGCCTGGCTCCATGGCGCAGCGTTGAAGTCGCCGCCAAGGACCAGCGGGTGCGGCAAGCCTGCCAGTATGGGTGCGAGGCGGTCGATCTGGCCGGCCTGGTTGATTGGCCAAGGCCATTTCAGGTGCAGGCTGGCGAAGGTGACCGGCTTGCCGCGCACCAGCAGGCGCACGGCGGCCAGACGGGAATCGCTGCTGCAGGCATGTGCCGGGTCGTCGATCGTCGGCCAGCGGCTGAGCACCAGGATCCCGCCCCGCCAGATCGGATAGCGGCACCGGGCACGCACCGGCCAGGCATCGGACAGCAGGTCCGCGAGTCCGCCCGGTCCGAATTTCGCCTCCTGGATGATGATGACATCGGGCGCGAACCCTCGGATATGCGCGGCAGCGGTCGCGATTGCGCGGTTGCCGGAATGGGCATTGAACTGGACGATGCGCAGGCCGTCCGGGCCGGCGGCGGCTTTGCTCATGGCCGCGCCCGGCAGAAACGGCGCGGTCCACACGGCTGCGAGCGCCAGGACGGCAAGGCCGGAAAGGGCCTGCCGCCGCAAGCCGTTCACCCAGGCCGAAAGGCAGGCCAGCGCCAGCAGGACCGCCAGATGCAGCCGGAAATGGGCCAGGGAATCGAGGGCCGGATGCAGCGGGGCAGCCAGCGAAGCCAGAAGCGCAACGGCCAAGGGCACCATCGCCGGGCGCAGGAAGAAACGTGTCGGTCGTGGCGTTGCGGACATGGGTTCTTGCGGCTCCCGGTTGCCGTCCTGTCTATTGCCCAAATCAAAACGGAAAGTTGGCCGGTTTTCGCGGATTTTAGACAATCGCCTGAAAGCGGCCCGCCCATCGTGTTGCAGGGCGCGCCGCCTTGTGGTTTCCTTGCTCCCGGTTCGGCAATCCCGGAGGTTGCGCATGCGAATGCCCTGGTTTTCCTGTCTTGCGGTCCTCATCGCCGTGATGGCTCGGCCGGACGCGGCCGAGGCCGGGGCGCGCATCACCACCACGACGAAATATTACACGGTTCAGGGCGAAAACGGGCATGCCCTGTTCAGGTCGATGAACCGCAACGGGCCGCGCCATGCCTTCATGAAAAAGGCCATGGCCCAGACCCAGTACAAGACCAGTCCGCGCGGCAAGATGACATGGAAGGACGGCGTCTGCCGGGTGGACGATGGCGGCTACGATGCCGAGATCACCTACGTCTTTCCCAAGCCTGCCCGGCGTCTGACCGGCGACATGGCCCGGCGCTGGAAAGCCTTCATGGTGCACACCGTGGCCCATGAGAAGGTTCACGGACGCATTGCCGCGCAGATGGCCCACGCGCTGGACCGCCATATCCGCCAGTTCGCCATGAAGGATGGCAAGGGTTGCCGCCGGGCACTGGCCCGCCTGCGCAAGGACGTCAAGGCCATCTACAAGCGTTTCGATGACAAGCAGAACGCCTATGACCAGCGTGAACACCGTGAGGGCGGCGCGGTGGAAAAAAGCGTGCTGCGCCTCGTAAAATAAGGCACGTCATCGGCGCATTGATTCGCGGCGGTGGCGTCTCTCCCTCGTCATCCTCGGGCTTGTCCCGAGGATCCGCGACGATGGCGGACAACGCATCCGCGTATCGGTCTGTGAGGCACGGGTGCAGATCCTTGCAGAAGGGCGAGGATGACGGTCCACACGAGACGGCCACCCTGAAATGAGCGAGGGGCGAAAAACCCATGGCCCTGTGACGCGAAAAAGAAAATGCCCGGCTCACGTGCTCGCCGGGCAGCGCCACCAAGGAGTTGGAGGCCCGGCACGGGGCGGCTTGGCGGTCACGTTTTGCGCCACGGCCAGAAGCCATGACACGAGAAGTTCGCCCGGTTCACACGCATTGCCGGGCCGTGCTGCCAAGGAGTTCGAGACCCTCCGCGTGGGGTACGCTTGGCAATCGCATTTCGCGCCGGACCTTGTGGCGCGGCATGAAAGTCAAACGCCCGGCTCACGCGTCTTGCCAGGCTGTGCCGTCAAGGAGTTCAAGCTTGAAACGCGAAACGGCTTGACAAGCACACGTTTGACGATAGCTGTGGATGCACGGAAATGCAAGTCTCGCGTTCAGAAAAATTCCGTTTCAACCGGAAAGGCAGGCCCCGGCGCATGCGGGTTGCCGGGGCATCCGGTGGAGGGGTAGCCCGCCCGCACGGGTGCCAGCCGGATCTACTCCACCATGGCGGGAAGAACGATCATTGTCAACGCCGGTCTGGTACTACTGGAACGCGGTTTCGGTGAAGCTCCTGAGCTTGCGCGAATGCAGCCGCTCCGGCGGCATGGCTGCCAGCTTTTCCATGGCGCGAATGCCGATGTCCAGATGCTGCGCCACCTGCCGCTTGTAGAACTCCGTCGCCATGCCCGGCAGCTTCAGTTCGCCATGCAGCGGCTTGTCGGAAACGCACAGCAGCGTGCCATAGGGAACCCGGAAGCGGAAACCGTTGGCCGCGATGGTCGCCGATTCCATGTCCAACGCGATGGCGCGGCTGACCGAGAGCCGCTGCACCGGGCCGCGCTGCTCGCGCAGTTCCCAGTTCCGGTTGTCGATGGTCGCCACCGTCCCCGTGCGCATGATCTTCTTGAGCTCGTAACCCGAAAGGCCGGTCACTTCGGCCACCGCTTCCTGCAGCGCCACCTGCACTTCCGCAAGCGCCGGGATGGGCACCCAGACAGGCAGGTCGTCGTCCAGCACGTGGTCCTCGCGCACATAGGCATGAGCGAGCACATAGTCGCCCAGCGCCTGGCTGTTGCGCAGCCCCGCGCAATGACCCAGCATCAGCCAGGCATGGGGCCGCAGCACGGCGATGTGGTCGGTGATCGTCTTGGCGTTCGAGGGGCCGACGCCGATATTGACCATGGTGATGCCGCTGTGATCGCCCTTTTTCAGGTGATAGGCCGGCATTTGCGGCAGGCGGGCCAGCGCGGCGCCGGACGAGGGGTCGCGCTCGCCGGCCAGCGTCACCGAATTGCCCGGTTCGACGAAAGCCTCGTATCCGCCGCCACCCCGCGCCATGAGCTGGCGCGCGAACATGGCGAATTCGTCGATATAGAACTGGTAATTGGTGAACAGCACGAAATTCTGGAAATGGCCCGGGCTGGTGGCCGTGTAATGCGCCAGCCGGTGCAGCGAATAGTCGATGCGCTGCGCCGTGAACGGCGCCAGCGGCAGCGGCTCGCCATCGGCGGGTTCATGGGTGCCGTTGACGATGTGGTCGTCGGTGGCGTTGAGGTCGGGCACATCGAACAGGTCACGCAGCGGCCGCGACACGCGCTCGGCCACATTGGCCTCCACATGCGATCCTTCCGAAAAGCAGAAATGCAGCGGAATGGGCGTGGCCGATTCGCCCACGCTCACCGGCACGCCATGGTTCTTCATGATCAGGCCGATCTGGTCCTCCAGATAGTCCTGGAACAGGTCCGGCCGGGTGATCGTCGTGGCATAATCGCCGGGCATGACCATGTGGCCATAGGCCAGGCGGGAGTCCACCTGCGCGAAGGAGGATGTCGCCACCCGGATATCGGGATAAAAGGCACGCCAGCGCCGGTCGCTGCGCCCTGTCGTCGCCACGGTCTCGAAGGCGTCGCGCAGGAAGGTCGTGTTGCGCTCGTAGATGTCCGTCAGCGCCTTCACGGCGGCTGCGGCATCGGTAAGGTCGCGTCTTTGCAAACGCTCCGGCATGGCGACGTCGGCAATCGGTGAGGGATAGATTCGCTTTTCCATGGCCCACTGTAGTCAGTCAATGTGACAAGGGAAGGGGGCGCGGCGGTGATTTCCGCGCCCGCCGCCGTGGTTTCGCAGGCGCGTCAGCGCGGTTCCGGGCCGAACCGGTTCGGGCCTTCCGTTCCGCGCTGGATGAAGAAGATCAGCAGCACGATGAAACCGATCAGCGGGATGAAGACCATCAGGTACCACCAGCCGACGCGATCCGTGTCGTGCAGGCGGCGCACACCGACCGCGATGGAGGGAATGAGCATGGCCAGGCTGAACACCGCGCTCAGCAGGCCGGCATCCGATGCCGCGCCGAAAATCGCCACGTCGAGAAAACTGGCCACCATGGATCCGGCAAAGGTGAACAGCGCGAACCACCAGAATTCCGGCCGCCGCGCCCGACCCTCGAAGGTCGCGTATTTCGAGAGACAGGTCTTGACGGCGCCCATGAATGTATCGGGATCGGGCGCGTCGGCATCGCGCATGCCGCCTTGCGTGCTGCCCGCGCCGGTGCCCTGCCACGGACCGCGGCTGTCCGCGCCGGCCGGTTGCCGCGCGGCCTCGGACCGCTCGAGCGGCGGCGCACTGACCGGAGGCGGGGCATCGCCGCCCCAATGGGATGGACGGATCCCGGCCGGCAGCGTGTCCGCGGCTTTCTGCCAATTGTCCATGCCGGCTGTCCAGACCAGCGTTTCAGGCCGGATCAGGCCGCTTTCGGCCATGCCGCGCACCTCGTCCTCGCCCACCGGTCCGCGCCGTTCCTGCGCCTCGGCGTAATACCACTGCCGCTCACTCATTCCGGCTCACCCTCTTCTGACCATCACCCGCGCCACTGTGGCAGAAGACGCCACCGGGCCGCAAGCCGTGGTTTCAGCGGCACAACCCGGATTGATGGGCGAAGCATGGCGCTGCAGCCGCTTCCCAGGAGCGGGCAGGGCGCGCCGTTTCGGCAATCAGGATGGAGAGCCCGCTGCCCATGATGGCGGCAAGCAGACAGACAATGACAAAGCGGCGGGCGAGCATGAAACGCATCCTTTGCAATCGGGATGCCGAAACCATGCCGCAGCCACCCTGAACCGGCCCTGATGCGGCCGTTCATCCACGGTTCAAGATGGTTGACGCGTCACCTGTGCATTGCCCGCTTGAGGGCGGGGACGGCCTGTGCTTGTCTGCCCGCCATTCCCGGAGGACAGGACCATGACAGCAACCAACACCCGGCCGATCGCGCTTCATTACTGGCCCACGCCCAACGGCTGGAAGGTCGCCATCATGCTGGAGGAACTGGGCGTTCCCTACGAGTTGCACTTCGTGGACATCCTCAAGGGTGAGCAGTTCGAGCCGGATTTCCTGGCCATTTCGCCAAACAATCGCATGCCTGCAATCGTCGATCCGGAAGGCCCGGACGGCGCGCCGGTCTCGGTCTTCGAGAGCGGCGCCATCCTGCAATATCTCGGCCGCAAGTTCGGCCGGTTCTATCCTTCGCAGGAGCGTGCGCGCATCGAGGTCGAGCAATGGCTGTTCTGGCAGGTCGGCGGCCTCGGCCCCATGTGCGGCCAGGCGCATCATTTCCGTGGCTATGCGCCCGAGGAAGTGCCCTATGCCATCGAGCGCTACACCAACGAGGTCAACCGGCTCTACGGCGTGATGAACCGCCGCCTGGCCGACCGCCAATTCCTTGCCGGCGACTATTCCATCGCCGACATGGCCTGTATCGGCTGGGTGAAGCCCCACAAGCGGCAGGGCCAGAGTCTCGATGATTTCCCGAATGTGAAACGCTGGTTCGAGGCCATGATGGCGCGCCCGGCAGTCGAGCGCGGCATCCGGGCGGGTGAAGAGAAGCGACTTTCCATCAACGAGATGACGAAGGACCGCGACGCCTGGAACCTGCTCTTCACGCAGAAGGCGCGGTAATCGTCACGCCCCTAGCGCTTCGTCCAGGTTTGCGTCTTGCAGAAGATCTTCAGGGCGCAGCCTTTCAGCTTCATCGATGCGCCGGCAACCTTTGCCGAACCGGAATAGGTCTTGTCGTCGGCCGGATCGGTAATCGTGCCGGAATAGTCTCCGCTTGAACCCGACATCTTGCCGATGCGCTTGCCGTTGTACTTGCCGCTTTTCAGCGTGATGCAATAGGCGCCGCCGCAAGGCGCGATCGCCGCGGTCTCGCCGCTTTCGGTGCGCCAATTGCCTTCGATCGGGTCGGCCATCGCCGCTGCGCTCATCAGTACGAACGTCGCGGCGGTCAATGAAATCATGCGCATCATGTCATTCCTCCCATGGCGCCGCCATCCGGCAGCACCTCAGAATACGTCTAACGTAAACGTAAAAGCAATCGCCTCCCGCGTGACGCTGGGAAAGCATGGCGCGGCGCGCCTTGGCGGACGCGGGGCCTGGACGGGGCGCGCCTGGACACGGTGCGCGGTGCGTTTCCGGTGCGCCGGGAGCGGGCCGAGCCGTTTTCGTGTTGTTGTCTTGGTCAATGAATCCTTGATTTCAGCGGCTCGTATTTTAGGAGAATTCTCGCCGGAATCCCGGAACGGCGCGGGTTGCAATGCTTAATGAAGACTGAGGTTTACGCCTTGTTTTCATTTTGTTTGTTTCAAATTAAGCACAAGTTTTTACGGCGGATTCAAGGCTCTGCGGCATTCTCGGAACCATGAAGAGCGGCCCTCGAGTGAGGCAAGGAAACGGGCCGCGACACGGGATACAGGGGATTGGGAAATGGCACGTTTTGACATGCACGAAGCCGGCGCTGGCGCCATGGACGCGACGACCCAGGCAGACATCCTTTTCGAGATGGGCATGATGTATGCCACCGGCCGCGATTGCGAAATGGATGTGGTCGCCGCGCACAAGTGGTTCAACATCGCCGCCATCAAGGGCTCGGCCCGCGCGGTGGCCCTGCGCGCCGAAATGGCCTCGCAGATGTCGAAGGCGGAACTGGCCCGCGCCCTGCGCGAGGCACGCGAATGGATGACGATGCACTGAACGTCGTTGCGGCCTGGTCCGGCGCGAATGCCGGGCCCTGCCTGGAATGAAGGTTTCAAGCCCCGCACGGCAAGAACGGGGCCGGTCTGCCGCAGGCAGACACCGCCGGTCGGCGCAACAACAAGAATACGGGCCCTTCTGGGATAGGGAACCGATAGCCAGGACCGGCAGGCGGACGCGATTTTCGGCGTGGGGACGCAGGGGGACGCGACCGTGAACTGAAGTGAGCCGCGACCGGCAGGGGACAGGCCGGCGCGGCTCTTTTTTCAGGTCGGGGACGGCCTGACGCCGCCCGCACGCGTTCAGCCGCTCTCTTCGAACCGCACCAGCACGGTGCCGTCCGTCACCTGCGCGCCCTGGGCAGCCACCTCCGCGATCACGCCGTCATGGGGCGCGGCTATGGTGTGCTCCATCTTCATGGCTTCCAGCACCAGCAGAGGCTGGCCCTTGGTCACGGTCGCACCGGCCTCGACATTCACCATCTTGACCAGCCCGGGCATCGGCGCGGTCAGCTTGTCGGCACCCGCTGAATCATCGGCATCCGCAAAGGGATCGCGCAGCGAGAAGTCGATGGCATGGCCGGCGGAAAACACGGTCACATGGCCCGGCCAGTGGACTGCCGCGCCATCGCCAAGCGGCAGCGTGACCGGAGGATGGCCGCCGGCGGCCACCTTCGCCGACCGGCCGTCCACCGGCGTGACCCGCGCCGGGACCGTTTCGTCGTTGCGGGTCAGCTCGACCGCGATGGACAGCGGGTGGAAATGGCTGAACCCGGCCAGCGAATCCCACGGATCGCTTCCCGCTGCGGGCTTGAGACCCGACGCGGCCAGCGCGGCTTCCGCCACCATGCGCGCCGAGGCTTCCGGCCTGGCCACGAGAGAGGTCTGGTCGCGCTCGATCAGCCCGGTATCCACATCCCCGGCCGCGAAGCCGGAATGGCGGGCCAACGCGGCCAGGAAGCCGGTATTGGCGGTGGAGCCGGCCACCTGCGTGGCCTCAAGGGCTTGCGCCAGTCCCGAGAGCGCGGCTGCACGGTCGCTGCCCTGCACGATCAGCTTGGCGATCATCGGATCGTAGAACGGGCTGATGGCATCACCCTGTTCCACGCCGCTGTCGATGCGCATAAGCGCGCCCTCCACCGATGCCGGAAACGCGAGATGGTGCAGGGTGCCGATGGCCGGCAGGAAGCCGCGCGCCGGATCCTCGGCATAGACGCGCGCCTCGAAGGCATGGCCACAGAGCGCGATTTCGTCCTGGCTTCGGGGCAGCGGCTCGCCGGCGGCGACCCGCAATTGCCACTCGACGAGATCGATGCCGGTGACGCATTCGGTCACCGGATGCTCCACCTGAAGGCGGGTGTTCATTTCCATGAACCAGAAGCCGTCGGGCCTCAGCCCGTTCGAGCCGTCGACGATGAATTCGATCGTCCCCGCGCCGCGATAGTCGATGGCCTTGGCCGCCTTGACGGCCGCCTCCGTCATCGCCGCGCGCATCTCATCGGTCATGCCGGGGGCAGGGGCTTCCTCGATCACCTTCTGGTGGCGGCGTTGCAGCGAGCAGTCGCGCTCGAACAGGTGAACGACATGGCCGTGGCTGTCGCCGAAAACCTGCACCTCGATATGGCGCGGCTTCTCGATATATTTCTCCACCAGCACCCGGTCGTCGCCGAAGGCGGCCTTGGATTCGCGCCGCGCCGCCGAAAGCGCATCCTTGAAATCCTCCGGCCGCTCCACCTTGCGCATGCCCTTGCCGCCACCGCCTGCGGCTGCCTTGATGAGCACGGGATAGCCGATCTCGCTGGCCTTGGTGGCCAGCACCACCAGTTCCTGGGCGTCGCCGTGATAGCCGGGGACCACCGGCACGCCGGCCTTTTCCATCAGCCGCTTGGCGGCATCCTTCAGCCCCATGGCGCGAATCGACGCCGCCGACGGGCCGATGAACACGAGGCCCGCCGCCTCCACCTTCTCCACGAAACCGGGATTTTCCGAGAGGAAGCCGTAGCCCGGATGAATGGCCTGTGCGCCCGTGGCCTCAGCCGCCGCGATGATGCGCTCGGCGACCAGATAGCTTTCCGCCGCCGCCGCCGGGCCGATATGCACCGCCTCGTCGGCCATGCGCACATGCAGGGCGTTGCGGTCGGCATCGGAATGGACCGCCACGGTGGCAATGCCCATGCGCCGGGCGGTGCGGATGACGCGGCAGGCGATCTCGCCGCGATTGGCGATGAGGATCTTGGTGAACATGGTCTAGGTCTCCCTGAAGGGGCTGCGGCTGATCGCGCCCGGAATTACGCTTGACGTACCCCCCTCTGTCCTGCCGGACATCTCCCCCACAAGGAGGGAGATCGGCTGAACCACGCTTGGGTGCAAAATGTTGCGGCCGGCAAGTTTGCGGATCGTTGAAGCGACTTGTTCTCCCCCCTTGTGGGGGAGATGTCCGGCAGGACAGAGGGGGGTGAATGCCATTTCCATCCTGCTCACATCCTGAACACGCCGAATTTCGTGTCCTCCACCGGCGCGTTGAGCGCGGCCGAAAGCGAAAGTCCGATCACGTCGCGCGTCTTGGCCGGATCGATGATGCCGTCGTCCCACAGCCGCGCCGAGGAATAGAGCGGATGGCCCTCGCGTTCGTATTTCTCCAGGATGGGCGCGCGGAAGTCGGCTTCCTCTTGCGTGCTCCAGGTGCCGCCCTTGCGCTCGATGCCCTCACGCTTGACCAGCGCCAGCACCGTGGCGGCCTGTTCGCCGCCCATCACCGAGATGCGCGCATTCGGCCACATCCACAGGAAGCGCGGCGAATAGGCCCGCCCGCACATTCCGTAATTGCCTGCGCCGAAAGACCCGCCGATGATGATGGTCACCTTCGGCACTTTCGCTGTCGCCACCGCCGTCACCAGCTTGGCGCCGTCCTTGGCGATGCCGCCGGCCTCGTACTTGCGGCCCACCATGAAGCCGGTGATGTTTTGCAGGAAGACGAGCGGAATCTTGCGCTGGCAGCACAGCTCGATGAAATGCGCACCCTTCTGCGCGCTTTCCGAAAACAGCACGCCATTGTTGGCGATGATGCCGACCGGAATGCCGTGAACATGGGCAAAGCCGGTGACGAGCGTCGTGCCGTAATTGGCCTTGAACTCGTCGAATTCGGACCCGTCCACCGTCCGTGCGATGACCTCGCGCACGTCGAACGGCTTCGACAGGCTCTGCGGCACGATGCCGTATACTTCGTCAGGGGCGTGAAGTGGCGGCAGCGGGTCGCGAAGAACGAGGTTCATCTGCTTGCGCCGGTTGAGGTTTTTCACGATCCGCCGGACCATGGCCAGCGCGTGATGATCGTCCAGTGCGTAGTGATCGGCCACACCGGATTCGCGCGTGTGCAGATCCGCGCCGCCGAGATCCTCGGCCGACACTTCCTCACCCGTCGCCGCCTTCACCAGCGGAGGCCCGCCCAGAAAGATGGTTGCCTGCTTGCGCACCATGATCGTCTCGTCGCTCATCGCCGGCACATAGGCGCCCCCGGCCGTGCAGGAGCCCATCACGCAGGCGATCTGCGGAATGCCTTTGGCGCTCATGTTGGCCTGGTTGAAGAAGATGCGTCCGAAATGGTCGCGGTCGGGAAACACCTCGTCCTGGTTGGGCAGGTTGGCCCCGCCCGAATCCACCAGGTAGATGCAGGGCAGGTTGTTCTGCTCGGCGATTTCCTGGGCGCGCAGATGCTTCTTCACCGTCAGCGGGTAATAGGTGCCGCCCTTCACTGTGGCATCGTTGACCACGATCATGCATTCGGTGCCTTCCACGCGCCCGACACCGGTGATGATGCCGGCCGACGCGATATCGCCGCCATACATGCCGAAGGCGGCGAACTGGCCCACTTCGAGAAACGGCGAGCCGGGATCGATCAGTGCCGCCAGCCGCTCGCGCGGCAGCAGCTTGCCGCGCTCCACATGGCGCTGGCGGGCGTGGTCTGGTCCGCCAAGCTCGATGGTGGCCGCCTTTCCGGCCAGATCATCCAGCAGGGCGCGCATGGCCTGTGCATTGGCGTTGAAGTCGTCGCTGCCGGTCGAGACCGAAGAGGTGAGAGCGGGCATGGTGCGCCTTCCGATTCGTGACTGCTTCGGGAAGAGGGTAGCTGCAAGGCAGGGGCGTTGTCACACGCCCTCGGCCATCATTTCCCGGCCGATCAGCATGCGCCGGATTTCCGATGTGCCCGCGCCGATCTCGTAAAGCTTGGCATCGCGCAGCAGCCGGCCGGTCGGATATTCGTTGGTGTAGCCGTTGCCGCCAAGAAGCTGGATCGCATCCAGCGCGCATTGGGTGGCCTTTTCCGCCGAGAACAGCACGCAGCCCGCCGCATCCTTGCGCGTCGTTTCGCCCCGGTCGCAAGCCGCGGCCACCGCATAGACATAGGCGCGCGCCGCGTTCATCGTCGAATACATGTCGGCAAGCTTGCCCTGGACAAGCTGGAAATTGCCGATCGGCTCGCCGAATTGCTTGCGCTCGTGCACATAGGGCACGGCCACGTCGAGACAGGCGGCCATCAGGCCGAGCGGGCCGCCCGACAGGACAACGCGCTCATAGTCCAGCCCGCTCATCAGAACCGCCACGCCCCTGCCTTCCTCGCCGAGCACGTTCTCGAACGGCACTTCCACGTCCTCGAACACCAGTTCGCCCGTGTTGGAGCCGCGCATCCCCAGCTTGTCCAGCTTCTGCGCCACCTTGAAGCCTTTCATCTCCTTCTCGATCAGGAAGGCGGTGATGCCCTTGGAATGGGCGGCCATGTCGGTCTTGGCATAGACCACCAGCGTATCGGCATCCGGACCGTTGGTGATCCACATCTTCGAGCCGTTGAGCACATAGCGGTCGTTCTTCTTGTCGGCGCGCAGCTTCATGCCCACGACATCCGAACCGGCGCCGGGCTCGCTCATCGCCAGCGCGCCCACATGCTCGCCCGAGCACAGCTTCGGCAGGTATTTCTCCTTCTGCTCCGCCGTGCCCCAGCGGTTGATCTGGTTGACGCAAAGGTTGGAGTGGGCGCCATAGGAAAGCCCGACAGACGCGGAGGCCCGGCTGATCTCCTCGATCGCCACCGTATGCGCCAGGTAGGTCATGCCCGAACCGCCATAGGCAGGATCGGCGGTGATGCCAAGCAGGCCGAGCGCGCCGAATTCCTTCCACAGGTGGGCCGGGAAATTGTCGTCCCGGTCGATCCGGGCAGCCAGCGGCGCGATCTTTTCCTGCGCGAAACGGTGAACCATCTCGCGCAGGGCCTCGATCTCCTCACCGAGCCCGAATTTCATGGAGTGGTGGTACATGGCGTTTCTCCTCGGCAGCCAATGCGCCCGCCAGGCGCATGGTCATGGTTTGATACTTGGTGGTCACGTCTTCGATGGAAAGGCGGTCGTCGGGCCGGAACCAGACGATGACGCCGGTAATCATCTGGATGATCGCCATGGACGTCAGCGCAACATCGTCCACGGCAAAAACGCCGGCGTCCTGCCCGTCACGCAGGATGGCGCGCAATTCCTTCTCATAGGCCGAGCGCAGCCGCAGGATTTCGCTCAGATGGTCGCGCGAGAGGCTGCGCAATTCCATGTTGGAAACATGCGTGGCGTGGCGGCGCTCCACATGGAAGCGCACGTGGTTGGCGATGAACGCTTCGAGGCGCGCGCGCGGATCGCCATGGGCGGGCAGGGCGGCCTCCAGCGCTTCGGCCAACCCGTTCATGTGGTCGCGCATCAGCTTGAAAAGCAGGTCTTCCTTGGATGGAAAATAGCGATAGAGCGCGGCGGCCTGCACACCCACTTCCGCCGCAAGCTGGCGCATCGTCACCGCCTCGAAACCGTGCCGCGCGATCAGTTGCGCGGCCGCCTCGCGGATCGCCGCTTCCGTCCTTTCGCCATCCGATCCGGCCGTGCGCGCCATGGTTCCTCCTGTTGGCCTGAATTAATAAAACAAACGTTCAATTCTTTCAAGGGATGGATACGGGCTCACGGCAAGAGGCCGCTTTTTTGTGCCCGGTCATTGCGCGGTCATGCGGACAGGGTTCAAGATGCGGCCAGTCCGACCTGCCGAGCGAAACCCCATGAAGCCCATTCTCGCCATTGCCCTCAATCCGACCATCGACATGGCGTCGGATGCCCGGCGTGTCCAGCCAACCTTCAAGATCCGCACCCGCAACCAGCAATTCTACCCCGGCGGCGGCGGCACCAATGTCGCCCGCGTGATCGCCGAACTGGGTGGCGCGGTGGAACTCGCCTATCTAGCCGGGGGCGCCACCGGCCCGGTCTTTGAAAGCCTGCTGGCGGATACGGGCATCACGTTGCATGCCTTCCCCATGCGCGGCGCCGTGCGCATTTCCGTGACCATCTTCGAGGAGGAGACCGGCTTCGAGTATCGCGCCGTCCCGGAAGGCCCGCAGGTCAGCGAGGCGGAACTCGAACCGGTCCTCGATCTGGTACGCCGGTTCACCGACGGCTATATCGTCGCATCCGGCAGCCTGCCACGCGGCTGCGCAACGGATGTCTATGCCCGCATGGCAGACATCGCGCAGGCCAATGGCGTCCGCTTCGTGCTCGATACATCCGGCGAAGCACTCACGCAAACCATTGAAAGGTCGAAGATATTCTTGCTGAAGCCGAGCATCGGCGAATTGTCCGCCCATGCCGGGCGCAAGCTGGACGAGGATGGCGCGGTGGAGGCGGCCTGCGCCATCGTGACGTCCGGCGCGGCCGAAAACGTGGCCGTGTCGATGGGCCGCGATGGCGCGTTCCTGGCCAATGGCGAGGGCGTGATCCGGATGCCGCCGGTGCATGTGAAGACGCAATCGGCCGTTGGCGCGGGCGACAGCTTCGTGGCCGCCATGGTGCTCAAGCTGGCCGCCGGCATGCCCATGCGCGAAGCCTTCCGCTATGGCATGGCGGCGGGCGCTGCTGCGGCCATGACCCCGGGCACGGTTCTGTGCCGGCGTGCTGACGTGGAACGTCTCTACGCGGCGATGGACTAGGGGTGAGCCGGGCCGCTCACCCTGTTTTCTGCTGGTCGGCGAAGTGGCGGTCTATATAGGCGAGCCAATGGCTGACATCCGCCTCCAGCGCGTGCAGGTCGCGCTCCACCTCTTCGCGCACACCGACCAGAAGGCTGCTTCCATCCGCCGGAAGCTTGTCTTGCAGCGCCCGCGCCCGCGCTTCCATGTCGGTCATGGAATAGGTGAGTTCGCCATCCTTCACCAGATCTTCGGCTGTGCGTGCGAGGCGCGCGCGCAAGGCCTCGATCCGTTCCCCGAGTTCCGCTGTGGTCTGTTGCCTGGACATGATTGGTCTCCTTCCTGCCATTGGATGCAGGCCCGGTCGGCGATCAGTCCCGGCCGCGCCGCATCTTCACGGTGAAGACAATGCGGTAGAACAATGGCAGGATTTGGAGCGCGGAACAGTCTTCCGCCGCAAGGGGAAAACGCCGGGCCTGACCGGTCAGGCTGAAACCGCTGCCAGCGATTCGGCCAGCGCCGCGGCGAAGAGATCGAGATCCGCATCCGGCCCGCAGGAAATGCGGATGCAGCGGTCCAGCCCTGGCGCCATGGGCTTTCGCGCGAACACGCCGCGCGCGACAAGCCCGTTCATCACCGAAAGCGCGAACGCGCCGTCGCGGCCGCAATCGATGGTGACGAAATTGGTCGCGGAGGGCAGGGGCTTCAATCCGTTTTCCGTTGCAATGGCACCGATGCGCCCGCGTGCGCGCTCCACGTTTGCGATGGTCTGCGCCAGGTAACCGGTGTCGCCGAGGGCCGCCAGGCAGGCCGCCTGCGCCATGCGCGTGATGCCGAAATGGTTGCGCACCTTGTCGAAGGAGGCGATGGCGTCCGCTTCGCCGATGCAATAGCCGCAGCGCAGGCCCGCCAGCCCGTAAGCCTTGGAGAAGGTGCGCATGCGCAGCACGTTCGGGCGGTCCGTCTCGATGTCCGGCATGGTGCCGGCTGGCGCGAACTCGCCATAGGCTTCGTCCAGCACCAGCATGGTCGTTGCCGGCAGGGCCTCGATGAAGGCCTGCACCGCGCCGGCTTCGTGCCAGCTTGCCATCGGATTGTCCGGATTGGCGAAATAGACCAGCCCCGCGCCCTCGCGCTTCACCGCGTCGAGCAGCGCCTGCGGGTCCTCGCGGTCGCCCGCATAGGGCACGGCGACCAGCCGGCCGCCGAATCCGCTGACATGATAGTTGAAGGTGGGATAGGCGCCGAGAGAGGTGACGACCGGCTGCCCCGGCTCGACATACTGGCGCACGACGAGGCCGAGCAGCCCGTCAATGCCTTCGCCCACCATCACGTTCTGCGGCGAAACATCCAGATGCGCGGCCAGCGCATGGCGCAGGTCGTGGTTTTCCGGGTCGCAATATTTCCACATGTCGGGCGCGGCCGCTGCCATGGCCGCAATGGCGCTGGGCGATGGGCCGAAGCCGTTCTCGTTGGCGCCGAGCCGCGCCGCGAAGGGCTTGCCGCGCGCCCGTTCCTGGGTTTCCGGCCCGACGAAGGGCACGGTGGCGGGCAGCGACTGGACAAGCGGTGTGGAACGGGGGCGAAGCGTCATGGGCATGATCCTCCTGCGGGCCTTCCGCTTTACCAAGCCGCGCGGCCTGCCGGAAGCACCAAAAGGAGAAACCGCCCCTCAGCGGACGGGGCGAGCCCGCCCGATCCAATTGGGCAAAAGAAAGCCGCCCAATCCAATTGGGCAAAAGAACGCCGCCCAATCCAATTGGGCAAAAGAAAACGGGGCGCCCGGAGGACGCCCCGCAATCTGTTTCACGCGAACTTCAGATTAGAAGTAGCGGGTGAAGCGCAGGAAACCGGAGAACGTGCCATCGGAGTTGGCAATGTCGGAGTCCTGGTAAGCGAGTTCCGAACGGACCTCGAAGTTCTGGACCGGGGTCCAGACCATCGACAGTTCAGCGGCCCAGGTGTCAACACCCGAGTTGAGGCTGGTGCCGGCGATGTAGTGGTCGTTGTTGTACTGGAAGGCCACGGACGCCGAGAAGGTCGACGTGAAGACGTGGTTGTACGAAGCCAGGATCGACCATTCGGCGGAGCCGAAGCCACCGATGCGGGCAACGCCGTAGGCGTTGTCGCCGGAGGAGTAGTAACCGATCAGGCGCAGGTTGGAGCCGTTCATGTTCGGGATGTTGTACTGCATGCCGAGAGCGGCACCGAACTCATCCTGACGACCGGCGGCCACCGACATGTCGGAGTCGTAGCCGAGCGTGGCCCACACAGCGCCCCAACCGGCGTTGTAGGAAACCTTGGCAACCACATCCGGAACCCAATCGGCAGCAGCGGCAGCGCCGGCGGTTCCGAGAGCGCCATCGTCGTCATGCTCGAGAGAGAGCGTGGCGGCGAAGCCGTTGCCGGAGAAGGTGTAGCCGATCTGGTGACGCTGCTGGTAGCCGTAGTACATGCCCGTCCAGGAGTGCGAACCCCAGTTGGAAGCGCCGCCGTTCTGCGAGTTGACGAAGGCCGACTCGGTGTAACCGATGCGCAGGCCGCCGAGCTCGAGGAACGCCTGGTCGAAGGTGGCGTTGCCGTCGGCATTGGTGCCCCAGGTGCCCTGGACGCGGATGTAGGAGCGCAGCGTGCCCCACTCGGTGTCCGAACGGGCATCGAAGTTCAGGCGGGCGCGGGTCAGCACGTTGTAGCCGTCGTTCAGCGCCAGACCGTAGTGATAGGACGGGGCGTCGTTGACGTTGTTGCGGCCGTGACCGCCGACCTGCATCCACACGTAGCCGCGGATGGACAGGCAGGTTTCGGTGCCCGGGATGTAGTAGAAGCCAGCGCCGTAAGCATCGCAGACGCGGACATACTCAACCGGCTCCGGCTCGTACACGATGGCGTCGGCGGCCTGGGCGGCAGAAGCGGCAACCATGGCAGCCGCGGAGCCGAGAAGAAGGCTCTTGATGTTCATTGTTGACCTCCAGTCAAAGTTAATAACGGGTCTGGGTACTTTAGCTGAAGGACAGCGTTTCCCTGCCCCATCCCCAATTTGCCGAAAAAGACGCGCTGTCCGCGCCCCTTCTTCGAGGCTGACAATACGCATGGGCTTGCCCCGTTCAACAAAGAACATCACCGATGAGGGCGGGGGCGATGCCGATGCACCCTGCTTGTTGCACAAATGACACGGTTTGGCCGGCGGCGGTAACGCGTTGTTAACGAAGCATGCGAATTTCCCGGGTTTTCGTGATGCCGGCTGGCGCCCGAGCCGACGCAATCCGCTGGAAAATGCCGGAATCACTGGGGGAATCAGGCTGCACGGCCCTGCAAGGGGGATTCGGTGGCGGCTGGCTGTTTTCCGGCTGCCCTTGCCGGCCGGCAGGGCGCGCGGACCATGCCTTTATATATGGAGAGCGCAAGCGGGCGGCTGGCCGCGCCTGCCCGGGGAAAGAAAATGGCGGCCAGGCTGCAATGCGATGTTGATTATCCGGGGGCTTTTCTTTATCCACCGGCGCTGTGGAGAGGTGGCCGAGTGGTCGAAGGCGCTCCCCTGCTAAGGGAGTAGACGGGAAACCGTCTCGAGGGTTCGAATCCCTTCCTCTCCGCCACTTTATCTGGCCTCACGCTGCCGCCCTGCGGGCTTCGCTCCGGCCGGGGCCTCGCATCGGCCCGGACGGCCCTCGGCCTTGCGGACCCTGACGGCCCGATCCACATCTGGCCTCACGCTGCCGCCCTGCGGGCTTCGCTCCGGCCGGGGCCTCGCATCGGCTCGGACGGCCCTCGGCCTTGCGGACCCTGAGGGCCCGGAATCCCTTGCTTTTTGCCACCGGTTTTTTCTCAAAATTCCGGAGGTCATAAAAAAGGCCCGAGCATTCAAGCTCTTGGGCCGCATTTAGCTGTCCGTGCCGTGCGATTGCGTTCATCGTTGACTGGAGGTCAACAATGAACATCAAGAGCCTTCTTCTCGGCTCCGCGGCTGCCATGGTTGCCGCTTCCGCTGCCCAGGCCGCCGACGCCATCGTGTACGAGCCGGAGCCGGTTGAGTATGTCCGCGTCTGCGATGCTTACGGCGCTGGCTTCTTTTACATCCCGGGCACCGAGACCTGCCTTGCCATTTCCGGCTATGTCCGCATGCAGGTGGGCGGCGAGACGTGGAAAAATGCTGGCGATTCAGCTTCTTATCTCGCTGCCTTTTCCGCTGCCACTAACGATGCGGTGGACGGCTATGCCGTGCGCACTCGTGGCCGCGTGAACTTCGATGCCCGTTCCGACACCGAGTGGGGTACGCTGCGTTCTTATGTCCGCATTCAGGGCACCTGGGGCACGAACACCGATGGTGCGGTGTCGTTTGATCAGGCCTATATCGAACTCGGTGGTCTGCGCCTCGGCTACACTGAATCGGCTTGGGCCCAGTCCCAGCGCGGCGGTGTATCCATGTTCAGCGGGTCGCACTCCGACACGGGTATGTCCTATGGCTACCAGCAGCGTCACCTGATCGCCTACACCTTCGGTGGCAACGGCTTTGCCGCTACTGTCTCGGTGGAGCATGATGATGATGGCGCTCTTGGCACCGTCGGTTCTGCCAACGCTGCCGATTGGGTGCCGGATGTCGTGGGTGTCGTTTCCTACAACGCCGGTTGGGGTGGCGTCTGGGCAAAGGCGGCCTACGATTCTGATGCTTCCATCGCAGCAGGTCGTCAGGGCGAGTGGGCTGCTCAGCTCGGTATGCAGTATAACATCCCGAACATGAACGGTTCCAGCCTGCGCCTGATCGGTTACTACGCCTCGGAAGACAATGCCTATGCGGTTGGCTCGGAATTCTCCATCCTGGCCTCCTACAACCACGTCTTCACGAACACCTTCTCGGCCTCCGTTGGTTTCCAGTATTTCAACGATACCAATTACGGTGCTGTCGGCTCGCCGGACGCCTATGCGGCTGAACTCTCCATGATCTGGACCCCGGTTCAGAACTTCGAGGTCCGTTCGGAACTCGGCTACACCAAGGAAGATGCTCTGGACGGCACCTTCTCCGGTTACATCCGTTTCACCCGCTACTTCTGATCTGAAGTTCGGTTGATGTGATCGAGGGGCGCCGGCCGGCAAAGGCCGGCGCCCTTTTTCTGAAGCAAGCATTCGAACGCGAAAGGAAACCGGGGGCTTTCGGCGAAAGCGCATGGATGCAGGGCCGGCAAGGACGCAGGATCGGGTCGCGCGGGTGAAAGCCGCGCCATGACAGGACTCGACGCGGCGCAACTTTGCCGATAGATGCCATGGCCGTGTGCGGTTCTGGATGAACGATTTCGGATCGGGTGTGCAATCGATCCGGCGTTTTGACAGGGCAGATGACTCTGCGTGGGGTGAACGCCGTGAGTGAAAGACGAAGCAATCTGCGGCGGCGGGCGCTTGCGCCGGCCGGTCATCGGGCAGTCGTGTCCGCACCGCGCGTGAAGATTGTTGAAAGCGTGACCGTGGGTGAGCTGGCGCGCCGCTATCTGGACATTCTCTGGGAGGAGGGCCAGCACAAGCGCCATGTCACCGCCTTCCTCGACGAGATCGACCTGCTCCTGAAACGGCGGGAGTTCAGCGTCTTTTCCGAGGACATGCTGGATGAAGTCACCGGCAGCCTTCGGGCCAAGGGCAATTCCAACGCCACCATCAATCGCAAGATGGCGGCACTGGGAAAGCTGCTTCGCAAGGCGCGCAAGATGGGCGATATTGTCGGCCTGCCGGAATTCCGGCGCCAGAAGGAAAGGCAAGGGCGCATCCGCTTCCTCGAATGGGAAGAGGAGGATCGCCTGTTTTCCGCCATCCGCGCCCACAGCGAGGATGCCTGGCGGCTCTGTGTCTTCCTCGTCGATTCGGGCGCACGCCTCGGCGAGGCGCTGGCACTCACCTGGAATGATGTGCATGATGGCCGCGCCACCTTCTGGGTCACCAAGTCCAACCGCAGCCGCACCGTGCCGCTCACCGCGCGTGCCCGCGACGTGCTCGACATGCGCCGGGGCAGGGGGCTGAAAGGCCCTTTCTGCATGCTCAACCAGCAGGCCTTCCGCTTTGTCTGGAACAAGGCGAAGAAGGAATGCGGGCTGGGCACCGATCCCCATGTCGTGCCGCATATCCTGCGCCACACCTGCGCCTCGCGCCTCGTCAAGGGTGGGGTGGATATCCGCCGCGTGCAGATGTGGCTCGGCCACCAGACCCTGCATGTCACCATGCGCTACGCCCATCTGGCCGCCAACGATCTCGACGCCTGCGTCAACGTTCTTGAGGCCAACCGTTTCGTCGAGGCGAATGCCGGTTCCGTGCGCGCGGCCGCCGGCGCCCGTGCGGCAGTCCCTCAGGCGGCGCCGCCCGGTTGACCGGTTCCTGCCTTGCCAGCGCGGCCTGTTGTCTGGAAGGCAGGCGCCCCGGGAGGGGTGCTTGCCCACCATCCTGCGCCCGTGCTTTGCCCCGCGCCCTTCCTGTGGCCGTCGCCGGGCCCCTCAGGTCAAAAAATCGGCAACTGCTGAAAAAACAATTGAAACAGGCGTTTGCGCTGTAGCGTCCGCGCAACAGTGGCGGTCGCATGCGATGCGCCGGCTAAAAATCCTGTTGCGGAAATCAACGGCCCGGATCAACGATTTTTGCAAGGGAAGCGCCGCGAAGTGCTTTCCGCAAGGGGTGGTGACGTCCTGCCAGTTGAATTGACGGCCCGGCCATGGTGGCAGGCCGTGCAGATCGGAGAAACCGAACATGAACCTCAAGGGCCTTCTTCTTGGCTCCACGGCGGCACTGGCCGCCGTTTCCGGCGCGCGCGCTGCCGATGCTGTCGTCTACGAACCCGAGCCGGTGGACTATGTGAAGGTATGCGATGCCTATGGCGCCGGCTTCTACTATATCCCTGGCACCGAAACCTGCCTGTCGATTGGCGGTTACGTCTATTTCCAGCTCGGCGCGACCAATGACCGCGGCGTCTTCCCCGACACGCCGAATTATCACGCCTTCGGCTATGGCGGTTACAATGTCGCCACGCGCGGCCGCCTGAATTTCGATGCCCGCTCGGACACCGAATGGGGCACGCTGCGTGCCTATCTGCGCCTGCAAGGCACCTGGGGCACCAATGCCGACGGCAATGTCGCCTTCAACCAGGCCTATCTGGAACTGGGCGGCCTGCGCATGGGCTATACCGAGTCCGCCTGGGTCGACTCCATGAATGCCGGCGTCGCCACCTACGGTTCCCATTCCGATGGCGGCCTCTTCTATGCCTACCAGATGCGCCAGCAGATCAGCTACACCTATTCCGCCAACGGCATCGCCGCCACGCTCTCGCTCGAGCATGACGATGACGGCTTCCTCGGCACCGCCGGTGCGGCCGCTGCCGCCGACTGGGTGCCTGATGTCGTCGGCGTCCTGTCCTACAATGCCGGTTGGGGCGGCGCATGGGCCAAGCTGGCTTACGACAGCGACTATCTGCCGCTCGCCGGCCGTCAGGACGGCTTCGCCGCGCAGATCGGCATGCAGTACAACATCCCCAACATGAACGGCTCCAGCCTGCGCCTGCTCGGCTTCTATGCCGACACGCCCAATGCCTATGCCGTCGGTTCGCGGTGGTCGGTTCTCGCCTCCTACAACCACGTGTTCACGGATACCTTCTCCGCGTCGGTCGGTGTGCAATATTTCGGCGACACCAATTACGGCCTCGCCGGCACGCCGGATGGCTGGGCGGCGGAACTCTCCACGGTCTGGACCCCGGTCCAGAATTTCGAGGTCCGCACCGAGACTGTCTACACCGAGGCCGAGGGCCAGGACGGATCGCTGTCCGGCTTCCTGCGCTTCACCCGCTACTTCTGATCGCTGCCGGCCAGTGGTCCCTGAAAGGCCCGGTGCGAAGGCGCCGGGCCTTTTTCAATTTCCGGTCGTGCCCGCACGGCCCTTGTGCTTGGCCTCCCCTTGGCTAAAGTCTGGGGAGCGGGCATGCATGCCATGCATGCCGGAGCGAGGCTGAGGGTTTTGATGTTTGACTGGAAGCGATGGATTTGGCCGGGCGTCATTGCCACGGTGTTCCTCACGGTGCTTGCGCTGTGGTTCCGCACCGGCGCCATCGAAAGCGATCTTGCCGCGAAGATCGCCCATGCCCATGGCAATGGCCATTGGGCGTCCGTGACGATTGACGGGCGCGACGTCACCCTGTCCGGCACCGCGCCGGATGCGGACATGCAGGCCGAGGCTGTGCGTCTGGCGCGCCAGGCCCTTGGCGTGCGCCATGTTGCCGACCGCACCGGGCTGGCCCGGCTGGCCGACCCCTACCGCTTCTCCGCCGTCAAGACCGCCCAGGGCGTCACATTGTCGGGCCATTTCCCGCAGCCCATGGCCCATGAGGCGGTGAAGGAAGCCGCCGCGCGGATTTTCCCGGGGCTTGCCGTCGTGGATGAGCTTGCCTTGGCCCGTGGCGCCCCCGATGGCTATACCAGCCAGGCCGAATTCGCCATGATTCAACTCAGTCGCCTCGTCGAAGGCGCCGCCACGGTGACAGGCGGCCGGCTGGCCGTCGAAGGGCGCGCAGCCGGTCCGGTGGCATGGGCCGATCTCGAGCGGGACCTGGCGGGTGTCCTTCCCGCCGGCCTGCAATTGCACTCGATGACGGTCGAACCGGCGCCGGACGCCTCGGGAAGCGCCGTCACGCCGCCTTCGCAGGGCGCGGGCGAACAGGATCGCGAGGTGGAATGATGTGGTATCTGGTGTCGCAGCTCTGGGTCTTCCTTTTTCTGGCTCTGGTCGCGGGCGCGGTGAGCGGCTGGATGACCTGCCGCAAGCGGTCCTGACAGGCGTGAAAGGAGAACCTTTGCCATGTTGGCCCTGATCGTCCAGACCGCGCTGCTTGTCGCCATTGCCTTCATCGCGGGCGCTGTCCTCGGTTCGCTGGCGAAGCGGGCATTCGGCACGGGCGTGGTAGAGGAAGACAGCACGGTCGTCGCCACATACGGGCTTTCCCCGGCACCGCCGGCCACGCCGCCCGCCACACCGCCTGCCATGCCTGCCGGCAGCCAGGAGGCAGGAATGCCCGCTTCCGGAAAACCGGCCGCCGCGCCCGGGCCCGACGCTGAAGCCGGCGCCGGTTCGTTGCCGGACAAGCCGGGCGACGAAGGCGCAGCGCCTGTGGCTGATCCCCCGCCCGCAGCCGGCCAGCCCGTGCCGCCCACCGAAACGGGAAGCGCGCAGCCTGTGCCCGACACCGCGCCGCAACAGGTGGCGCAGGTGGACGATCTCAAGCGCATTCGCGGCATAGGCCCGCAAAACGCCGCCCGCCTGAATGCCGAAGGCGTCACCGCCTTCGCCCAGATCGCAAGCTGGACGAAGAAGGATCAAGCCGCATGGGGCGAGCGTCTCGCCTTTCCCGGACGTATCGAGCGTGAAGGCTGGGTCCGCCAGGCAAGGGCGCTGGCACGCGAGCAGGAAAAGGCGGCCGCCGGGCCCGCCGCTCCGCCGGCCGATGATGCCGCGCCGGGCACCCGGCCACGCCTGCTCAAGGCGCCCCGGCGGAACAAGCCCGACGATCTCACGCGCATCGGCGGCATCGGCAAGGCGATCCAGGCCAAGTTGAACGGGATCGGCGTGTTCCACTACGACCAGGTGGCGAAATGGAGCCCGGATGAAGCGGCCTGGGTGTCGCACGCCATCGGCTTTCCCGGTCGCGTCGAGCGTGAGAACTGGACCGGCGAGGCCGCGCGGCTGGCCCCGTCCGGCTCCCGGAAGGCAGGCGGCGCGCGGTCACCGAAAGCCGGATCGTCACGGAGCAAATCCGCCGGCAAGGCAGGCAAGAAGACGAAGTGATCGCCCGTCGGCGCGTTGCGGGTCCGCCGGTTCCCGGCTCTGCTCCGGTATCTCGACCGCGCAAGAGCGATGCGCCGGGGCGCAAGAGGGATTCTGCGAAAGGCAGAATCAGCCTTTGGCCGTGGCAGGCTCCCTGGCGGCCCTTGCCTTGCCCTTGTCCACCCGCCCCAGGAACTCGGCGATGATGGCCGGCAATTCGCCCGTTTCCAGCAGCGGCGCGTGTCCCTGTCCGGCCACCGTCACGGTTTCCATGGATGGCGCATATTCGCGCATCTGGTCGACCGTGGCTTGCGAAAGCAGGCGCGAATTGGCGCCGCGTATGGTCATCAGCGGCATTGCCGTCAGGCCCACGAATTGCGGCCACAGAACCGGCAGCGGCTGGGAAAGGTCCAGTCCGGTCAGGGTCTTGAGCAGGTTGGGGTCATGGTCGGCCACCGGTTTGCCCCCTTCGTCCCGGTAAAGCGCGCGGGCGGAGCGTTCGTGGTCCGCCGGCCCCAGCGCCGGAAACGGATCCTTCATCGCCTGCGCCATGATGGCGATCGCTTCGTCCCATGTCCGCGGCGTCGGCGCGCGCTCCAGATAGGTCCGGATCTGGGCCAGCCCTTCGCCCTCGATCACCGGGCCGACATCGTTGAGAATGCCGGCCTTCATCGCGCCCGGGCGCATGCCGGCCAGCACGTGCATGATCAGTCCGCCGCGCGATGTGCCGATGAAGGCGCCATGCTCCACACCCGCCGCAGCCAGTCCCGCCAGCACGTCGCCAGCCTCCACAAGGACGTTGTAATTGTGCCAGTGCGGATCATGCGCGGAGGCGCCGCGTCCGCGCAGGTCGAACACGATCACCTGCCGCGGGGACTTGTCATGACAGGCCAGAAACAGCGCCAGTTCATGAAAATCGCGGGCATTGCGGGTCAGTCCGGGAATGCAGACCGCCGTCAGTGCCCCTTGGCCGGCCGTGCCGTAAAGCCTGGCATGAAGGCGCAAACCGTCCTGCGCGCTGTAGAAGAGATCGCGGTAGCCGTTCGTGTCCGTCATGAAGAACCTGAAACGTGACGTTTTGGGATGGAGCGCGCGCAGCGGCGCCACGGGAAGCAACGCTTACCTAGCGCAGCCACGCCGTCAGGTCGAATCCTCCGATGGGACCAACCGGCACGAAAATCAGATGTTCCGGCCGGCCGTCAGATCCTTTTCCACAGTGGCATTGCCTGTCAGCCGCTGCTTGTAGACCTGCAGGTTCTCCATCACGCGCTGCACATAGTTGCGCGTCTCGCCATAGGGAATGCGCTCGACCCAGTCGATCACGGCGTCGACCGGCATGCCGCGCGGATCGCCATAGCGTTCGATCCACTGTGCGGCCCGGCGTGGTCCGGCATTGTAGGCGATGAACGTGAGGATGTAGGAGCCGGAAAAGCGCTCCAGTTGCTGCGTCAGATAGGCCGCGCCCAGCGTCGCGTTATAGGCCGGATCGCTGGTCAGGCGCTCGCCCGAATAGGCAAGCCCCACCTGGCCGGCCATTTCCCGCGCGGTGCCGGGCATCAGTTGCAGCAGCCCGCGCGCGCCCGCGTGGGACACCGCGCCTGTGTTGAACTCGCTTTCCTGGCGCGCGATCGCATAGGCCAGCGCCTTGTCCCCCGCCTCGATGGCGGCATCGTCGGGTATGGCCCCCATGGGATGGGCGAGCCCGCCCACATCGAGCCCCCGGCCGGCCGCGATCTTGCCGATGCGAAGCGCCGTGTGATGATCGCCGCGGCTTTCGGCCATGCCCGCCAGCAGCGCGATTTCGCCCGGGCTTTCCAGTTCGCCGGCCAGGTCGCGGTAAAGGATGCCGGCGCGCCAGCCGTGGCCGGCCTCTTCAAGGCGGCCGATAGCCTGCACCGCCGGGCGTGCGGCAAACAGCTTGCGGTCATGCGTATCGGCCGCCGGCGGCGCGATGTCGATCTGCTTCATGCCGAGCCTTGCGGAGGCAAGCTGGCCGTAGAACGTGGTTCCATGCTGCGCGGCTCGCCGGAAATGGGCTGTTGCATCGCCAGCCGCGCCGGCTTCGATGGCCCGGCCCAGCCAGTATTGCGCCCGCGCGTTGGAAATCGGGCCGTCGGCGATGGAGGCGATGGTAGCGAAATGCACCGCAGCCGCCTTGGCATCGCCGAGAAAGGTGAGGGCGATCCAGCCGGCGTGGAATTCCGCGTCTGCCACGGTGCCGGGCCTGCCACCCCGCTGTCCCGAGGCGATCGCATAGGCGGTCCGGTATTTCTTCAGGTCGATCATCTCGCGCGCCAGCGCCCGCCGTTCCACCCACCACTGGTCCAGATCGATGAGTTCGGCCGGATCGGCCGGCGCTTGCGCCATCGCCTCAGCCGCTTCCGCGAATTTGCCGGATCGGCGCAGGAACCGCGCCAGCGCGTAGGTATAGCCGGCGCTGCGTTCGCTTTCGGGAACCGCCTTCAGCAACGACGCGGCGTCGCTGCGGCCACGGATCACCGCTGCCCAGGCCTCCAGAAGGGCAGGGCGGCCGCACAATGGCGCCACGCGCCCGGCGGAGCGGATCCGGTCTTCATAAAGCATGTATTCCTGGCGGTGGCAGTGGTCCGCTTGGGCGATAATCGGGCCGAACCGGCTGAGAATGGCCAGTTCATCTGTCGCGTCCAGCTTTGTCTCGCGCCAGAACGCGCCGAGACGGCGGGCGGCGTCTCCGGCCCTGTCTTCCGCCAGCAGCGCTTCGGCCAGCGCCATGGCTCCCTGCGCCGTTTCCGGTTCGCGGCCGGCAAAGGCGGCAAGCATGGCCGCCGGGGGCGCGTTCTCGCGCGCCAGCGCCCGTTCGTGGTGGCGGCGCAGCGCAGCCATGCCGGGCCAGCCTGACAGGTCTGCCATGGCCTCTTCCAGCTGGCTGCTCGAGAGGTCCGATCCACCGTAGAGCGCTGCCGCCCAGGTCAGGATGCGACGGTCGTCCGCCCCCGGGGCCATGCTGTCACGGGCGGCAAGCGCCGTGGCGACGTCGCCGCGCGAGATGGCGTCCAGCCCGGTTCTCAGCGCCGCGATGTCCTGCGCCATCGAAAGCGGGGAGGACGAGGGCACCGGAGGCACGCCATCGCGAAGGGTCATGGCGCCGGTAACCGCCGCCGTCAGCGCCAGCACACCGGCCAATGCCGGCAGGACCAGTCGGGTGCGTTTCATCTCGCCAACACTCCTTCTCGGGCCGTCCTCGGCAACCGGGACCGGAACCGCGAAATCCCCAGTCTGGCCGTGGCATGTGAAAACACGGTTAACGGGCCGTTACACGGCTGCCGCGCACGATTGCATTCCGGCGTGAAACCGCTCTTGCCGCACGCGCATGGCGAGACTATGGTGCCGCGCCTGTCGCCGGGCCGCAAAAACGGCTTCCGGCGCTCGTCTTGAAACCCTGAACGGCAGTCCTGGAGTCCACCGCAATGTTCAAAGGCTCGTTTCCGGCCCTCGTCACGCCCTTCACGCCCGATGGCGCGGTGGACGAGAAAGCCTTTGTCGACCTGGTGGAATGGCAGATCAGCGAAGGGTCCAACGGCCTGGTGCCCGTCGGCACCACGGGCGAGAGCCCGACGCTGAGCCATGACGAACACCGCCGCGTGGTGGAGATGTGTGTCCAGACCGCCGCGGGCCGCGTTCCCGTCATCGCGGGCGCCGGCTCCAACAACACGCGTGAGGCCATCGGCCTTGTCGAACATGCAGAGGAGGTGGGCGCGAGCGCTGTCCTCGTCGTCACGCCCTACTACAACAAGCCGGACCAGCGCGGTCTCTATGAGCACTTCGCCGCTGTCGCCCGCGCCACGTCGCTGCCGATCATCATATACAACATCCCGCCGCGCTCGGTCATCGACATGACGCCGGAGACGATGGGCCGCCTGGCGCATGATTTCAGGAATATTGCCGGCGTCAAGGATGCCACCGGCAAGATCGAACGGGTGACCGAGCAGCGTCTTGCCTGCGGCAGGGACTTCATTCAGCTTTCCGGCGAGGATGCCACGGCGCTGGGCTTCAACGTCCATGGCGGCGTCGGCTGCATTTCCGTATCCGCCAACGTCGCGCCGCGCCTGTGTGCCGAATTCCAGGCCGCGACGCTGGCCGGCCAATGGGACAAGGCGCTGGACATGCAGGACCGGCTGATGGCGCTGCACAAGGCCATCTTCATGGTTTCCGGTGTGGCCGGCGCGAAATACGGCCTGTCGCGCATGGGCCGCATGGAGAATGCCTTGCGCATGCCGATGATGCCGGTCACCGATGCCGGCGCGCAGGCCATGGACGAGGCCATGCGTGCCCTCGGCCTGTTGAACTGACAGGCCGCAAGGCGCATGTATCGGCAATGAGCAAGGTCAAGTCGACAAACGGCAAGGTGATTGCCGAAAACCGGAAGGCGCGGTTCTCCTACGCCATCGAGGACACCATCGAGGCCGGTCTGGTGCTGACCGGCACGGAGGTGAAGTCCCTGCGTCTCGGCACTGCCAATATCCAGGAGAGCTATGCCTCGATGGAAAACGGCGAGTTCTGGCTGATCAACTCCTATATTCCCGAATATACCGAGGGCAACCGCTTCAACCATGAGCCGCGCCGCCTGCGCAAATTGCTCCTGTCGAAGCGCGAGATGGCGCGGCTGGCCAAGGAAACCGACCGCGAGGGCATGACCCTTGTGCCCCTGAAGCTCTATTTCAACGAGCGCGGACTGGCCAAGCTCCTGCTCGGCATCGCTAAGGGCAAGAAGATTCACGACAAGCGCGAAACCGAGAAGAAGCGCGACTGGAACCGTGAAAAGGCACGGCTGCTCAAGCAGGGCGGCTGACCGGGGCGGCACGCCGGCTTGCTTCAGATCGTCAGGTGGCAGATGGCATGGCGGGCATGACCGCGATGTCTTGCGAACGCGCGCGCAATTCGACTTGAGGCGAAGACCCGCTTTAAACGCTTCCATATCATCATTCGTTCATGTATAGAGGTTTCCGGATTTGTCCTGGAGAATTCTGCATGCTGTCTGGTTTGATGAAGCGCCTGACGTCAGGTGCGTCCAACACGATCGCCCATGATGATTTTGTCGCGGCGCTGAAGGCGAAGTCCCACGTTCTGGTGGATGTGCGCGAAGCGGGAGAATTTTCCTCCGGCCACATCCCAGGGGCGGTCAATGCCGCTGTCGCGCTTCGATCCGTCGCGTATTCCCGCTGGCAAGCCGGTGATCCTCTATTGCGCCACGGGCGCGCGCTCGGAATGGCCGTTCGCGCGCGCTTCCAGCAGGCTGGCCGCGAGGATGCCGTCCATTACCGGCCAGGTGTGATGGGTTGGCGCCTGCAGGGTGGCAAGCTGGTTTGACCGGCATTGACGCGTGTCAAGGCGCGCGGATGCGTTGTCACACGAATATGGGTTGCGACTGACGCACGGCGTCGTGGCTGATCGAAATGACGTGCGGCTTTGGCGAAGGAGGAAGCGATGGCGCATGTGGTGGTTCTGGGTGCCGGTCTGGGCGGCACCATCATGGCCTACGAGATGAAGGATCAACTCGGGCCCGATGACAGGCTGACAGTGGTCAACAAGGGAAGCAAATATTCCTTTGTGCCGTCCAATCCGTGGGTGGCCGTCGGCTGGCGCCAGCCCGAAGAGATCGAGGTCGATCTGGAAAAGGCGTTTGGCAAGCGCGGAATAGCGCTGGAGCCGGGTGGCGCCAGGCGCATTCATCCCGCCGAAAACCGCATCGAACTGGAAGACGGCCGCTCGCTCGACTACGATTACCTGATCATAGCGACCGGCCCGGAACTGGCCTTTGACGAGATCGAAGGGTTCGGCCCGGAGAATTTCACCCAGTCTGTCTGCCATGTCGATCACGCCTCGCAGGCCGCCGCCGCTGTCGAGAAGCTGAAGAAGAACCCAGGACCGGTCGTCATAGGCGCGGTTCAGGGGCATCCTGCTTCGGGCCGGCCTACGAATTCCTGTTCATCCTGGAAACGGCCCTGCGCCGCGCCAGGATCCGCGACCGCGTGCCCATGACCTTCGTCACGTCCGAGCCATATATCGGCCATCTCGGCCTCGATGGCGTCGGCGACACCAAGGGCCTGCTCAATCCGCCATGCGCGACAAGCATATCAAGTGGATCACCAATGCCAGGGTGAAGAAGGTCGAGGAAGGCGCGCTGCATATCGACGAGGTCGGCGAGGACGGCCAGGTGAAGAAGGAAAAACGGCGCTGCCGATGGCCTTCACCATGATGCTGCCGGCCTTCCGCGGCGTCGATGCCGTCAAGGCGACATCGAGGGCCTGACCAATCCGCGCGGCTTCATTCTCGTGGACGAGCACCAGCAGAACCAGACGTTCCGCAACGTGTTCTCGGTTGGCGTCTGTGTGGCCATTCCGCCCATGGGCCCGACACCGGTGCCGGTGGGCGTGCCTGAAAACCGGTTTCATGATCGAATCCATGGTGACCGCCACGGCGCACAATATTTCCAACCTGATCAAGGGCGGCAAGCCGGACGCCCGTGGCACGTGGAATGCGGTCTGCCTGGCCGATTTCGGCGATGGCGGCATCGCCTTTGTCGCCCAGCCGCAACTGCCGCCGCGCAATGTCAACTGGTCGTCCCAGGGCAAGTGGGTGCATGCGGCCAAGATCGGGTTCGAGAAATATTTCCTGCACAAGATCCGGTCCGGCACGTCCGAGCCGTTCTACGAGAAGCTGGCGCTCAAGGCGCTGGGCATCGACAAGCTGAAGGAAGTCCGCATGGACGAGTGAGCGCATGGATCGCCCGTCCGGGGAGGAAAGGCCGGGAGCGCGCTTCCGGCCGTTTTTCCAGGTCCGGTCCTGCCTTGCAGGATGTCAGCCCAGATGGCCTGCCACATCCTTGAAGACGGAACGGAACATGGCTTCGGTCAGCCGGCCGGTATTGGTGTTGTAGCGCGAGCAATGGTAGCTGGCGAAGATCGCCAGGCCGTCGACAGTGCTGCGCGCGCCGTGGCCGAATGGATGGGCGGCAACCCGTCCGCCCAGCGCGCGCACGGTCGAATCATGGGCGATCTTGCCCAGCGTCACCACGGCTTGCAGGTTTTCGAACCGCCCGATCGTCGCGCGCAGGAACTGCCGGCACGTGTTGATTTCCGCGCCCACCGGCTTGTTTTCCGGCGGCACGCAGCGCACGGCATTGGTTACGGCGGCGCCGGTCAGCTCCAGGCTGTCATCGGGTCGCGCCTCGAAGCGGCCCTGCGCGAAGCCGAAGTCCTTGAGTGTCGCATAGAGCAGGTCGCCGGCGTAATCGCCGGTGAAGGGGCGCCCGGTCCGGTTCGCTCCGCGCAGCCCCGGCGCCAGCCCCACCACGAGCAGGCGCACATTCCGGTCGCCGCGCGCATCGGCAAGGGTCGGCACCGGCGCATTGTGCCAGTCCGGCTCGCGCCCACGCCAGAGCGCGATGAAATCATGCAGGCGCGGGCACAAGGGGCAATCGCGCGGGGGCTCCGCATCGGCTGCGGGCACTGCGGCCATGTCAGTAATCGTCGTCCTCGTATTCGTCCTCGACAACGGGCGCGCGGCGCGGGGCAGGGCGGTCGGAGGGATCGCGGCCCACCTTGTCCTTCAGCGACACGAGATCGATGAAGTGATCGGCCTGCCTGCGCAGGTCATCGGAGATCATCGGCGGCTGCGAGGCCATGGTCGAGATGATGGAGACCTTGCGGCCCTTGCGCTGCAGTGCCTCGACCAGGATGCGGAAATCGCCATCGCCCGAAAAGATCACATAGTGATCGACGGTCTCGGCCAGTTCCAGGGCGTCGATGGTCAGTTCGATGTCCATGTTGCCCTTGATCTTGCGCCGGCCCGAGGCGTCGGTGAACTCCTTGGCGGGTTTTGTCACCACCTTGTAGCCATTGTAGTCCAGCCAGTCGATCAGCGGACGGATGGATGAATATTCCTGGTCCTCCACAAGCGCGGTATAGTAGTAGGCGCGCAGCAGATAACCTTTTTCGTTGAAATGGCTCAGCAGCTTGCGGTAGTCTATGTCGAAGCCGAGTGCCTTGGAGGTTGCATACAGGTTTGCGCCGTCAATGAAGAGCGCGATTTTCTCGCGTGGATCGAACATTTCAGTTACCTCGTTCTGGGACGGCACATGTCCGGTGTTCGACGATCCGGCGCATGCAGGAATCTTTTTCAGTCGGTTTCGCTGGCAGCTACTAGGGATTTGCCTAGCTGCTGTTTCTTGCCTTGCCAAGGAAAATCGGTTTTTTGCCTTATTCTTCCCAAACTTTAGCGGCAGGAAGGGAATTTGGACGTCTTGCGTCGCAAGCGGCTTTTCTGTATGGAGCCGCTTTGCCCTCCCTCGAATGCACGGAATTGAAGAAAGAGGCATTTCATGGCCCGCGTTACCGTTGAAGATTGCATCGACAAGGTCTCGAATCGGTTTGATCTGGTTCTTCTGGCCAGCCACCGCGCCCGTCAGATTTCGCAGGGCGCGGCGATCACGGTCGATCGCGACAACGACAAGAACCCGGTCGTCGCCCTGCGCGAGATCGCCGACGAGATGCTGTCGCCTGGCGACCTGAAGGAAGATCTGATCCACTCGCTGCAAAAGCACGTGGAAGTGGACGAGCCCGAGGCCGATGTGCCGCCCGCCATCGACAAGCCGGTCGAGGAGACCGCGGAAGCGGCAATGGAAGATGCAGCCGACGAGCCGGTCACCTTCGACCGCATGTCGGAGGAAGACCTTCTTGCCGGCATCGAGGGCCTTGTGGCGCCGGAAAAGAACGACGATTTCTGATTGGCCCTGCGCGTGGCCTTCCGCCCGCGCGGCAGACAGTTTATCAGTGTGTGACATGCGCCGCTCCGGCACCGGTGTGGCGCATGTTCTGTTTTCGACCGTGACGGGAACCTGAAAGCCCATGATGCGCCAGTACGAGCTTGTGGAACGCGTCCAGCGCTACAAGCCCGAAGTCAACGAGGCCCTGCTGAACAAGGCCTATGTCTATGCCATGCAGAAGCATGGCCATCAGAAGCGCGCTTCCGGCGACCCCTATTTCTCCCATCCGCTGGAAGTCGCCGCCATTCTCACCGACATGCATCTCGATGAGTCCACCATTGCCGTGGCCCTTCTGCATGACACGATCGAGGACACCGACGCCACCCGCAAGGAAATCGACGAGCTTTTCGGGGACAATATCGGCAAGCTTGTCGAGGGGCTGACCAAGCTCAAGAAGCTCGACCTGGTTTCCAAGAAGGCGGAACAGGCGGAAAACCTGCGCAAGCTCCTTCTGGCCATTTCCGACGATGCGCGTGCTTCTCGTCAAGCTCGCCGACCGGCTGCACAACATGCGCACGCTCGATCACATGCGCGAGGACAAGCGCCATCGCATTTCCGAGGAAACGATGGAGATCTATGCGCCGCTGGCCGGGCGCATGGGCATGCAGGACATGCGCGAGGAACTGGAGGAACTGGCTTTCCGCCACATCAATCCGGAAGCCTGGCGCATGGTCACCGAGCGCCTTGAGGGGCTGATGAGCCGCAATGCCGGCGTCATCGGAGAGATCGAGCAGCAGCTTTCGGAAGTCTTTCGCAACAGCGGAATCAGCGCCGATGTGAAGAGCCGGCAGAAGAAGCCCTGGTCGATCTTCCGCAAGATGGAATCAAGGCGCTGTCCTTCGAGCAATTGTCCGACATTTTCGGCTTCCGCGTGGTGGTCGATGGCGTCGACGACTGCTACCGGGCGCTGGGCGCCATCCACACGACATGGTCCATGGTGCCGGGGCGTTTCAAGGATTACATCTCAACGCCGAAGAGCAACGATTACCGCTCCATCCACACCACCATTGTCGGCCCGTCGCGCCAGCGCGTCGAACTGCAGATCCGCACCCGCGGCATGCACGCCATTGCCGAATATGGCGTGGCCGCCCATGCCATCTACAAGGACAAGGCCACCAGCGCGCTGACCGATGGCCATGCCATTTCGCGGGACACGAACGCCTATGCCTGGTTGCGGCGCACCATCGAGCAATTGTCGGAAGGCGACAATCCGGAGGAATTCCTGGAGAACACCAAGCTGGAACTCTTCCACGACCAGGTGTTCTGCTTCACGCCGAAGGGCGCCCTGATCGCCTTGCCGCGCGGCGCCACACCGATCGATTTCGCCTACGCCGTTCACACCGAGGTCGGCGATACCTGCGTCGGCGCCAAGATCAACGGGCGCATCATGCCGCTGATCACGGAACTGAAGAATGGCGATGAGGTGGAGATCGTGCGTTCCAAGGCGCAGGTGCCGCCTGCCGCCTGGGAATCCGTGGTCGTCACCGGCAAGGCGCGTGCCGCCATCCGCCGCGCCACCCGCACTGCCATCCGCAAGCAATATTCCGGTCTTGGCGTGCGCATCCTGGAGCGCGCCTTCGAGCGCGCCGGAAAGACCTTCTCGCGCGAATCCCTGAAGCCTGTCCTTCACCGCCTCGGCCACAAGGAGATCGACGATGCGCTGGCGGCCGTGGGGCGCGGCGAAACGCCCTCGACCGATGTCATGCGCGCCGTATTTCCTGACTACAAGGACGAGCGGATCACGCAGACGCGGCCCGAAAAGGGCGCTGGCTGGTTCAACCTGCGCAATGCGTCCGGCATGGTCTTCCGCATTCCCGGCCAGAAGGACGCCGACGCCAATCCGCGCAATGCGCTGCCCATCCGTGGCGTGCGCGGCGACCTGCCTGTCAACTTCGCACCCGAGGGCGCCGTGCCGGGCGACCGTATCGTCGGTATCCTGACGCCGGGTTCGGGTATCACCATCTATCCCATCCAGTCGCCCGCCTTGACCGCCTTCGACGACCAGCCCGACCGCTGGATCGATATCCGCTGGGACATTGACGAGGCCTCCGGCGAGCGCTTCCCGGCGCGCATTTCCGTCAATGCCATCAACGCGCCGGGCTCCCTGGCCGAGATTGCCGGCGTCATTGCCGAATCGGATGCCAACATCCACAAGCTGACCATGGTGGAAACCGCGCCGGATTTCACCGAAATGGTGGTGGATCTCGAGGTCTGGGATCTCAAGCACCTGACACGCCTGATCGCCAGGCTCAACGAGACGGCCAGCGTCGGCCAGGCCCGCCGGGTCCATGGCTGACCGCCAAGCGAGGGAACAAGCACCGATGACCATGACCACCGACGACGTTCTGGCCATTTTCCGTGAAGCCGGCGCCGTGCTGGAAGGCCATTTCATCCTGACCTCGGGCCTGCGCAGCCCGGTCTTCCTGCAAAAGGCCCGCGTCTTCATGCATGCCGGCAAGACCGAGATCCTGTGCCGCGCGCTGGCGGAGAAAATACGGGCCGCCGTGCCGGGCCGGATCGACTATGTGGTCGGCCCGGCCATTGGCGGGCTGATACCCGCCTATGAGACGTCGCGTCACCTGGGCGTCCCGGCGGTCTGGGTGGAGCGCGAGAACGGCGAATTCCGCCTGCGCCGCTTCGAAATGGAGGAGGGCGCGCGCGTCGTCATCGTCGAGGATATCGTCACCACCGGCCTGTCGATTCGCGAAACCGTCGATGCGCTGCGCAAGATTGGCGCCGATGTCGTCGCCGCGGCCTGCATCATCGACCGCTCGGCCGGAAAATCCGACGTCGGTGTGCCGCTGGTCGCGCTCGCCGAATACGAGGTGCCGGCCTATCCCGCCGACGATCTTCCGCCCGAGCTTGCCGCAATTCCGCCCGTAAAGCCCGGTAGCCGGAACATCTGACCCTCCGTTTCGGTCTTTCGTATTGCAAGCCCTTTGCCGGAGTGGCTTTTTGCTTGCCGCGATCAAGCCGGAAAGCTTATGAACGAAGCCAAGCCGTTGGCTTTCAGTGCGGCGGAAAGCGAAGGTCGAAAAGAAAGGTTTAACGGTCCCGGATCTAAGGTCGGGTCGGTGTGGCGATGTTTCGCCGGGGAATTGGTTGAATGCTATTCAGGCGGCGCAAGAAGGCTGATTTTGTGGAGCGTGCGCGCACGTTCTTCTGGCCCCGCCGGTCCTTCCTGAGGTCCGCGCAATATTTCATCAAGCGGGTGCTGCGCCTGTCGGCCACGCCGCACGCCATCGCCGCCGGTGTCGCGGCTGGCGTGTTCGCCTCCTTCACGCCGTTTCTCGGTTTCCACTTCGTCATCGCCGCGGCGCTCGCCTGGCTGATTGCGGGCAATCTCCTGGCCTCCGCGCTCGGTACGGCCATCGGCAATCCGCTCACCTTTCCCTTCATCTGGGCGGCGACCTACAAGATCGGCCAGGCCATCTCCGACGGCGGTTTCGGCCATGCCCACAAGCACATCAACCTGTTCAAGCTGTTTGCCGACCTTGAATTCTCGCAGCTCTGGCAACCCGTGCTCAAGCCCATGGCCGTCGGCGCCATTCCGCTGGGCATCGCCTTTGCGGCCGGCTTCTATTTCCTCACCCGCTGGTCGGTTGCCGCCTTTCGCGAGCAGCGCCGCAAGCGGCTAGCCGAGCGTGCGCGCAAGCGTGCCGCGCGCATGGCGGCCCGCCACGCCACCCAGACGGCTGCCCCGAACAATGCCGCGGTAAGCTGATGATCATCGGCCTTGGCTCGGACCTGATCGACATTCGCCGGGTGGAACGCTCGCTGGAGCGGTTTGGCCGCCGGTTCACCGATCGCATCTTCACGGAGGTGGAGCGGGCCAAATCCGACCGCCGCAAGGAGCGCGCGGCATCCTATGCCAAGCGGTTCGCGGCCAAGGAGGCCTGCGCCAAGGCGCTTGGCACCGGGCTTTCGCGCGGTGTCTTCTGGCGCGACATGGGCGTGGTCAACCTGCCGGGCGGCAAGCCCACCATGAACCTCACCAATGGCGCCTTGCGCCGCCTTCAAACCATGATGCCGGCCGGGCACAGGCCGGTGATTCACCTGACCATCACCGACGATTTTCCGCTCGCCCAGGCCTTTGTCATCATTGAGGCGCTGCCGGAACTGCAACAGGGCTGAGACAGGCCCGAACGGGCAGTCTGCCTGCGGCGGCATGGTTGCGCCGTTGCAGCCGGACCTTCGAGCCGTTAAGAGAAACGCCGGACCCACAGAGGAAGACATGAGCGTGGCTGACAAATCCCAGAAAAAATCCGGTGGCCTTCTTGAGATCGTCAGCGTCATCGTTCAGGCGCTGATCCTTGCCGTCATCATCCGCTCCTTCCTGTTCCAGCCGTTTTCCATTCCGTCCGGGTCCATGCGCCCGACGCTGCTGGAAGGCGATTACCTGTTCGTCAACAAGTGGGCCTATGGCTATTCGCGCCATTCGTTCCCGTTCTCGCCAAACCTGTTCGAGGGCCGCATCTGGGCCGATGAGCCGCAGCGTGGCGATATCGCCGTCTTCAAGTTTCCGCCGGATCCCTCGCTCGACTACATCAAGCGGGTGATCGGCCTGCCGGGTGATCGCGTCCAGATGCGCGACGGGGCGCTTTACATCAACGACCAGCCGGTCAAGCGCGAAAAGGTCGGCCAGATCGACAATCCCGACATCACCGAGATGAGCCGTCCCGTCGATGTCTGGCGCGAAACGCTTCCGAACGGCGTGAGCTATGACACGCTCGACATCACGCCCAACGGCATTTCCGACACGACGCGGGAGTTCACCGTGCCGCCCGGTCATTATTTCATGATGGGCGACAACCGCGACAATTCCAATGACAGCCGCATGAGCGTCGGCTTCGTGCCTTTCGAAAATTTCGTCGGCAAGGCGTCGGTGATCTTCTTCTCGGTCAGCGGTGGCGCGAGTCCGCTGGAAATCTGGCGCTGGCCGTCCGACCTGCGCACCGGCCGGCTGTTCACGCCCCTTCACTGACCACGCGGGAGAGGGGTCTTGAATCGCGGCAAACGGACCGGAGAGGCACTGGCGGCCGAAATCGGGCGCCTGACGGGCCACCGGTTCGCCGATGCCGCGCGGCTGGAGCGGGCCATGACCCATGCCAGCGCGCGCAAGACCGGTGGGGCGGATTACGAGCGGCTGGAATTCCTGGGCGACCGTGTACTGGGCCTGGTGATCGCCGAATTGCTGTTCGGTGCCTTTCCCTCCGCCAATGAGGGCGAATTGTCGGTGCGGCTGAACCAGCTTGTCAGCGCCGAGACCTGTGCCGCGGTGGCCGAGGAGATCGGGCTGCACGACTTCATCATCACCGGCGCCGAGATCAAGTCGCTGGCCGGGCGCAAGCGCCTGAACCTGCGTGCCGACGTCATGGAATCGGTCATCGCCACGATCTATCTGGATGGCGGCCTGGAGGCTGCGCGGCCCTTCATCCTGAAGCATTGGGCCGGCCGGGCGAAGGCGGCGGGCGCAGGCCGGCGCGATCCCAAGACCGCCTTGCAGGAATGGGCGCACCGCCAGGGCGGCCAGGTTCCGGTATATGTGGTAGAAAGCCGCGACGGTCCGGATCATGATCCTGTCTTTGCCGTCAGCGTCACGGTCGGAAAACGCCCGCCCGAACATGGGGCCGGCCGCTCCAAGCGGGCAGCCGAACAGGAAGCGGCCACGAAACTCCTCATTCGCGAAGGCGAATGGGAGGAGGGACAATGAACGAAGAAACGCACAATCCCGCCACGGATGACCGCGAGACCCGCTCTGCCTTTGTCGCGCTCATCGGCGCGCCCAATGCGGGCAAGTCCACGCTGCTCAATCGCCTTGTCGGCGCCAAGGTGTCCATCGTCACCCACAAGGTGCAGACCACGCGCGCGCTCATCCGCGGGGTGGCCATCAAGGACGCCAGCCAGATCGTCTTCGTCGATACGCCGGGCATCTTCAAGCCGCGCCGCCGGCTCGACCGCGCCATGGTTTCCACCGCCTGGTCCGGTGCGCGCGATGCCGATATCGTCTGCTTCCTCATCGATGCCGAACGCGGTCTGAAGGGCGATGCGGTCGACATTCTTGGAAGCCTGAAGGAGGTGCGACAGCCCAAGGCGCTGGTCATCAACAAGATCGACACCGTGAAGCGCGACAGCCTTCTGGCGCTTGCAGCCGCCGCCAACGAGGCGGTTGCCTTCGACGCCACCTTCATGATTTCCGCGCTCAACGGGTCGGGCTGCGACGACCTGATGGAGTGGCTGGCCCGGCAATCCGCGCCGGGGCCGTGGTACTATCCGGAAGATCAGATTTCCGACCTGCCCATGCGCCAGCTTGCCGCCGAGATCACGCGCGAGAAACTGTACCTGCGTCTGCACCAGGAATTGCCCTATTCCTCCCACGTCGAGACCGAGCGCTGGCAGGAACAGAAGAACGGATCGGTGCGCATCGACCAGGTCATCTATGTCGAGCGCGACAGCCAGAAGAAGATCATCCTTGGCCGCAAGGGCGAGACGATCAAGGCCATCGGACAGGCCGCGCGCGAGGAACTGGCGGAGATCCTCGAACAGCCCGTACACCTCTTCCTTTTCGTCAAGGTGCGGGAAAACTGGGGCGACGATCCCGAACGCTACCGCGAAATGGGGCTGGACTTTCCTGGCTGATGTGCAGGTCGTCGCTCCATGCAATGGAGAGATACAAGCAATTTCAGCGAAAGTTGCAGACTTTCGCGCTCGCGAAATTGCGCTTGGGAAAAGTCGATTTCAGCGAAAGTTGCAGACTTTCGCGCTCGCGAAATTGCGTGGGGAAAGTCGATTTCAGCGAAAGTTGCAGACTTTCGCGCTCGCGAAATTGCGTGGGGAAAGTCGATTTCAGCGAAAGTTGCAGACTTTCGCGCCCGCGAAATTGCGCTTGGGAAAACCGTCGTTTCCACTCTGGACTTCCGGCCGCATGAGGTAGATCGTCGCTCCATGGAATGGAGAGATGACGGCATCGTTCTTGGAACGCGCAGGCATGGCGAGACGAGCGTCATCCTGGAGGTCATGACACGCGCCCACGGTCGCCATCTGGGCCTCGTGCGCGGTGGCCGGTCGCGCTCCATGCAGCCCGTGTTGCAGCCGGGCAACCGCGTGGACCTGGCCTGGCGCGCGCGCCTCGACGAGCACATGGGCACTTTCCAGGTGGAGCCGGTGGAGCATCACGCCGCGCGCCTGTTCGAAAGCGCGACCGGCGTCTATGGCCTGCAGGCCTGCGCGGCGCATTTGCGGCTTCTGCCCGAGCGCGATCCCCATCCCGGTCTCTACGAGACGCTGGGCATCCTGCTGGAGCATCTCGACGACCCGCAGGGGGCGGGCGAGTTGTTCGTGCGCTTTGAACTGATGGTTCTCGATGAACTCGGCTTCGGTCTTGATCTGACGCGCTGCGCGGCCACCGGCGCGGCGCAGGACCTGGCCTGGGTCTCGCCCAGGTCGGGCAGGGCGGTCAGCCGGCAGGCCGGCGAGCCATGGGCCGACAAGCTGCTGCTGCTGCCTTCCTTTCTCCTGCGCGGTGCGGGCGGCCGGGCGACTGGCGAGGCGCTGGATGGGGCCTTTGCACTGACCGGTTATTTCTTCGCCCGCCATGTCTGGGAGCCGAGGGGAATGACGGAGCCACAGGAGCGCGTGGGCCTGGCGCAGGCGCTCAAACGGCATTTCAGCAAGCAGGAAGGGAATGCGGCATGAGCACCTGGCGGGCGCGGCTGGAGGCGGCAAAGCAGACGGGACAGTTCGGCACCATTCCGCTGGGCGATCTGGCCCGCTATTCCGGTCTGCAACTGATGCAGCGCATCATCGACGGCACCTATCCGCCGCCGTCCATCGGCGGCGCGCTGGATTTCGTGCTGACGGAAGCCGAGGAAGGGCGGGTCATCTTCACCGGCTGGCCGTCCGACGCGCATCTCAACCCGATGGGCACGGTGCATGGCGGCTGGGCCGCGACCATCATGGATTCCGCCCTAGCCTGTGCGGTGCATACGACCTGCGCCCCGGGCGAAGCGTCCACGACAGTTGAATTCAAGGTCAATCTGGTCCGCCCGGTCCTGCCCGGCATGGGCGAACTGACCTGTGAGGGGCGCGTGGTGCATCGCGGCCGCAATCTGGCCGTGTCGGAGGCAACGCTGCGCGGCCCCGACGGCAAGACACTGGCCTTTGGCACCGAAACCTGCTCAATTCTGCGCATGCCGGGATAGGCCGGCCGGCAACGGGAGGCGGGCCCCGTGTTCTACATCGATTTCATGGAACTGATTGTCCTGGCGGGTGCGGTGCTCGTCGGCTTCTGGGTGCTGCTCAACCGGCTGCGCAGGCTCGAACGCCGCGTGGCGGAAGCCGAGAAAAGCCTGTCGGCACTCGCTGGCCGTTTCACGCCCGGCGGTGCTGTCCGTCCCGCCGCACCGGTCCTTGTGCCGGATGACACGGCATCGTCGCAAGTTGCATCGGTGCCGCCTGCCGCACCCCCTGATACCACCTTGCCCCCGCCCTTGCCGCCGGACCTGCCGCCCGCGCCAGCCGGACCCGCCGAGCGGCCTGTCCGGTCGCTTGAGGAAACCATCGGCAGCCGCTGGGCCATCTGGATCGGCGGGCTGGCATTCGCGCTCGGCGGGCTTTTCCTCGTTCGCTATTCCATCGAGGCCGGCCTGTTCAGCCCGGCCGTGCGGATGAGCGTGGCATTCGTGGCGGGCATGGTGGCGCTTGCCGGAGGCGAGGTGATCCGCCGCCGCGAACGCGAGCCTGACGATGCGGGTGATCGCGCCGCCCATGTGCCGGCCATTCTCACCGCGGCCGGCCTCGCCATCCTGTTCGGTGTCGCCTTCGCCGCCCATGCGGTCTATGGCTGGCTGCCTTCCGCGGCCGGCTTCCTGGCCATGGGCCTGGTCTCGCTGGCCGCCATCGCGCTGGCCATTCCACACGGCTCCGCGCTGGCCGGCCTTGGCCTCGTCGGTTCCTTTGCCACGCCGGTGCTGGTCGCATCCACCGAGCCCAAGCCCTTTGCCCTGTTCACCTTCCTCTCCGCGGTGCTTGTCGCGGCGGCGGCTCTGGCGCGGTTCAGGCAGGCTGCATGGGTGCTGGTCCTCGCCATGGCGGGAACCGGCCTGTGGGTGATCCTCGACGGCCGCTTTTCGCCGCTTCCCTCGCCCTGGGCCAGCCTGCTGGCGCTTGCCGCCATGGTGGCGGCCATGGGCGGCATCTGGCTTTCGCGCCGGGAAGCGCCTGACAATCTCGGCCTTGCCATTGCCGGGCGTATCGGTCTGCCCGTCTTTGCCGGCACGCTGTTGACGCTTGTCGCGGCGCTTTACGGGCTTGGCATGCAGGGGCTGGACATTGGCCCCGTGCGCCATGCCGCCGGCATTGCCGCCCTGCTTCTGCTCGCCATGGCGCTGTGGCGGCCGGGCGGCATCCATGGCGCGCCCGCCGGCGCGCTTCTCGTCACCGGTATTCTGGCAGGCTGGATGCTGACGCGCCACGATATCATCGGCATCGTCATCGACCTTTTCGGATTGCATTCGGGAGGGCGCGGCGTCGCCATTGGCGCCGGACCCGGGGAGGGCGCATTTCTTGCCTTTGCCGCCGGATTGGGCCTGCCCGTGTTCATGGCTGGCCTGCTCATGGCCTGGCGGCTGGCCGATGTCCGGCTGACAGCCATGTTGTGGGCCTTTTCCGCGGTTCTTGCACCACTGGCCGCCCTTGCGCTTGCCGTGGGCAATTATGCGCGCTGGGACGAGGATTTCGCCTATGGCCCGGCTGCGCTGGCAATGGCTGCGATCATTGGCGCTGCTGCCTTTGGCATCTGGCGGCGCGAAGGGGCAGGGCGCCCGCTCCTGTCGGCCTCGG
>JACKJV010000020.1 GCA_020637775.1 Brucellaceae bacterium
ACGTCCGTCGTCGGTTGAATCGCTGACGGGGTGACATGACGCTACGGTTCTGATTCAAACGCTCCAACCATGGAGGGTGATTTGGATGGGCCGTTCATTGAGCCACGATTTGCGTGATCGCGTTCTGAAAGCTTCGAAGGGCGGGCTCTCGGCCCGTAGATGTGCGGAACGATTTGGCGTCGCTGCTTCGACGGCAATCCGTTGGATTGACCGCGCCGCAAAAGGCGAGACGAAACCGCGCAAACCAGCAAGACGCGCCTCGCGTCTGGACGCACACGAAGCCTTCATCGGCGCCATGATCGAGGAACGCAAGGACATCACGCTTGACGAAATGGTGGTGTGCCTCGCCGATGAGTGCGCCGTGAAAATCGGACGATCGGCGCCTGGCTGCGCTCGCGCGGTTGGACATTCAAAAAAAGACCGGACATGCATTGGAGCAGGAACGTCCGGGTCTGCTGAGGCAGCGCCAGGAATGGTTCGATGATCAGCTTGATCTCGATCCGGAAAAGTTGGTGTTTATTGACGAGACCGGGCTCAACACGAAGATGGCGCGCATTCGCGGCCGTTCCCTGAAAGGCGAGCGCTGCCGGGCAGGTATCCCTCACGGCCATTGGAAAACGACGACATTCACCGGCGCTTTGCGTCTGACCGGCATGACAGTGCCCATGGTGCTCGACGGCGCCATGAACGGCACAGCATTCCTCGCCTATGTCAGCCAAGTTCTGGCGCCAACGCTCTCGCCCGGCGATGTCGTCATCATGGACAATCTGCCAGCGCACAAAGCCAGCGGCATCCGGGAGGCTATAGAGATAACTGGGGCAACGCTGCGATACCTGCCGCCATATTCGCCGGACTTCAACCCAATCGAGAACGCATTCTCAAAACTCAAGGCGCTGCTGCGGGCCAGAGCCGAACGGACAATCGACACCCTGTGGACCGCCGTCGGCCTGTGTCTTGTCGCGCCGGAGCGCATTTGAATCACCGCTCCATACAATCTTGCCGGTCTCGATGACGAAATGTCGGTCGGCGAGGGGAAGAAGCGAGGCGATGTTGTTTTCGATGACAAGCAAGGACAGCCCTTCGGCTTTCAGGTCGCTAGTGATCTGCTTGCGGATGATGGGCGCCAGACCTTCCGTCGCCTCGTCGAGCACGATCATCTCTTAGTTGCGTCATCAGTGCCCCTGCACATGGCAAGCATCTGCTGCTTGCCGCCAGACAAAAGCTGGCCCTCGCTTCAAAGCCGTTCCTTCCGGCGAGGGAAGTAGCGAAGATCCGGTCGGCCGTCCACGGTCTGGAGGACTGGATGGCGGAGCGCATCGAGGGGAGCAGGTTGTTTTTTACCGTCAGTCCTTGGAAGATCTGTAGGCCTTGGGGCACCTGTCCGAGACCGAGGCCTGCGATCCTATCAATGCGCAGGCGGCTCAACGCCTGTCCGCAGAACAAAAGCCGAGGGGTTATGACACTGGCTTCAGCTGTTTCTCACCTTGAGGTTCAGGGAATCGCCGAGCGCCACCTCAACCTGCGACAGGTTTTTGCGCGCCATCAGTTCTTCGGCGAGATAGACCACCGGATGGAGGCGCGGCCGGTCGATGATCGGCTTGCGGTTGGCGCGGTAATCCTGATAGGCGGCGGGGTGCAGGAACAGGAATGTCAGCAGATCCTCGTCTGACTCGAACGGTCCGTGCTCTGCCCGTATCTTTGGAATTAGCGGTTCATCCAGCCCTTCCAGCGGGTCGATCTCCGGCAGGCCGTTGGCCAACCGGTCACGCACGTCCTGGTCCATCTCGGCGATGGTCTGGCCGAACCCGCCGCGCGCGTATATGCGCAGTGCATCGGGCGGGTTGGCGTAGCGCTCGCCCTGGATCACGTTCATGACTGCCTGCACGCCCACGAATTGCGAGAATGGCGTCGACATGTGCGGATAGCCCAGTTCCCGGCGCACCCGGCCGGCCTCTTCCAGAACCTCCGGCAAACGGTCTTCCAGGCCTCGGTCCTTCAGTTGCTGAACCAGGTTGGAAATCATTCCTCCCGGGATCTGGTGGCCGACATAGCTCTGGTAGAAGGCGGGATCGAAAGGCTTTTCCTCGCTTGGCTTGCGGCCCTCCTGGTAGGTCACCCAGTAGAACCAGTCGTCGATCTCGGCCAGAGCGGCATCATCGACATCCACCTCGAAGCCCTCTTCGCGGGCCATTTCGACAATGTCGCCAGCCCATGGCAGGGCCGATCCCCAGGCCAGCGGCCGTGCCGCTGTCCAGATCACGTTGGCGCCTGCGCGGATCGCTTCACGGCAGGCGCCTCGTCCCAGGCCGCCGGTGGTGTGGCAATGGAAATGCAGGTCCATGTCACCAATCGCGCCGCGCACCGCTGCGACCGACGATTTCGCCCGCTCCGGCGTCATCACGCCCGGAGAATCCGAAAGGATCAGTCCATCAACCTCGCGCTCCGCGATTTCGCGCGACTTCGCGGCCAGATACGCATCCGTGTGGGCCGGGCTTTCGTTCCAGCCAAGCAACACCTTCACGTCGAATCCCAGCCGCCGGCCCTCGCCGAGAAAATAGTCCATGTTGCGCAGGTCGTTCAGCCCGTCGAACAGCTTGAAACTGTCGACGCCGTTTCGCATCAGTGTTTGCAGGAAGAGCGTCTGGACGTCGTAGGGTTGCGCTTTCCACCCCCAGAGATTGCGCGCCCTTACGAGCACGTCAAACCGCGTATCGGGCATCCGCCGTTTAAGCAGCCGCATCCTTTCCCACGGGTCCTCATGAAGGAACATCGCCGCAGTCTCAAAGCTCACGCCGGCTGCGACGCAGACGGTATCGAATCCCGCCCGTCCAATCGTATCAGCGATTGGCAGCATGCTTTCAGTGCGCATCCGCGTCGCCCAGAGCGATTGCTGGGCATTACGCAGGGTTTCATCGAGCAGCTTGATTTTCCGGGTCATGGCCTGGCCTCGATCAGCATCAGGATATCGTCCTTGGCCACCGTGTCCTGGTTGGCGACGGCGATCGCCACCACCTTGCCGTCGCAGGGCGCGGTGACCGCGGTAAACAGCTTCATCACTTCGACAATGCCGACCTGATCGCCCTCCTTCACTTCCTGGCCCTCTGTCACGAATGGCGGCTGACCGGGAGCCGGCGCAGCATAGAACATCCCGCCCATCGGCGCACTGACCGGGATCGCATCGGGGTGTTCGGATGCAGCATCCGAACGCGCAACGGGAGCTGCCGGCCCGGTTTCTCGTGCTACTGCCGACACGGAAACGGGCTTCGCGCCGATACCGGGTCGCGCTTGCGTGGATCTGCCTCCTTCTCGCTCTACCGACAGGCGAAGGTCTCCCATCGTCAGTTCAAGCGCGACGCTGTCCGAAATGTCGATCAGTTCAAGCAGTCGCACAACGTCCCGATAGGTCAGTTCGCTCATTCCCGTTTCCCTTCCATTTCCGCCCTGAAAGCCGGATCCTCGAGCACCGTTTCCACCCAGCGCGTGCTCACTTGCCCTGTGTGGAACTCGGGGCGGTCGATCAGCGCGCGCAGGAAATTCAGCGTGGTATCCACGCCGCTCTGCCGGAACCCGTCCAGCGCAGCACGCATGCGTGCCAGTGCATCGCCGCGATCGGCTCCGACAACGATCAGTTTCGCCAGCATGGAGTCGTAGAAAGGTGGCACCACGTATCCCGGTTCGCAGTGGGTATCGACGCGGATTCCGTCGCCCTTGGGAGGTTGCCAGGTCACGATTTCGCCGGGGGAGGGGCGGAAGCCCTGCGCCACGTCTTCGGCGTTCACACGGCATTCGATGGCATGCCCGGTCAGGTGGATGTCGTCCTGCTTCAGGTCCAGGGGCGCGCCGTCGGCGATGCGCAACTGCTGTTGAACCAGGTCGACACCGGTCAACATCTCGGTCACCGGGTGTTCAACCTGGATGCGCGTGTTGACCTCCAGGAAGAAGAAGTCGTCGGTGTCCTGATCGTAGATGAACTCGACCGTTCCGGCACCTTCGTAGCCGACAGACGAGGCAAGATCGACAGCAGCCTGCCGCATGCGGTGGATCACGGCAGTCGGCACATGCGTCGCCGGGCCTTCCTCGACGATCTTCTGGTGCCTCCGCTGCAAGGTGCAATCGCGCTCGCCGAGGTGCACGACATTGCCGTGCCGGTCGCCCAGCACCTGAACTTCAATGTGCCGCGCCTGGCCGACGAAACGCTCCGCGTAAAGCGTATCGTCGCCGAAAGCCGCTCGTGCCTCGGCCCTCGCGGTTTCAAAGGCGCTTGCGAGCCGGCTCCTGTCGCGGACCACTTGCATTCCACGCCCGCCGCCACCGGCTGAAGCCTTCAGCAGGAGAGGCAGACCAAGCTCCTCCGCCGCAACTTGCAGGTCGGCATGGGTTTCCAACCGGTCCCGCCCCGGCACCACCGGAACACCTGCCGATAGGGCAATGCGGCGAGCGCTGATCTTGTCACCAAGATCGCGGATGGTCTGGCCGCGTGGCCCGACAAAGGTAATCCCTTGCTCCACACAGAGATCAGCCAGATCGGCGTTCTCCGCCAGAAAGCCATAGCCGGGGTGCAGCGCGTCACAGCCGGTGCCCAGCGCAGCAGTCACGACGGCATCGACATCCAGATAGCTTTTGCTCGACGGTGCCGGGCCTATGCAAATCGCCCGTGTCGCCATTCTTGCGGGGATCGCGTCGCGGTCCGCCTCGGATACGCCAATCACGGTCTCGAGCCCGGCTTCCCGGCAAGCGCGGATGACCCGCACTGCGATCTCGCCCCGGTTTGCGACAAAGACACGCTTCATCGCTCTACCTCGTATCCACGCGGAGCTCGGCCAGCCGGCCGCCATACTCGACGAAGGCGCCATCGGCCACTGGCAGAGCTGAGACCACCCCGGCTATTGCGGTGTGGACAACGGTTTCGGCCCGGACCGACTTGATCCGTCCCAGTTCGTCACCCTGATTCATGCTGTCGCCTTCGGATTTGGAAGCCCGAAAGATGCCAACGCCCGGTGACGCAACGGTTTCTATAACACCCCGCGCAGGCATTCGGGCGCCCAGCCGCAGCCGCGTCGAGCCGAATGCCAGTTCCAGCTCGACGCAACCGCTCTCCTGGAAGACTTCGATCAGGCGCCGGACATCCGGGTCGGACAGACCCGCACTCATACCTTGATAATCCCGTTTTCGGCTATGACGTGAGTGTCGTCCACGACCATGGTGACCCGGTCGCAAATCGCCTCGTAGCGCAGGCAGCTCACCACCTCGCCCCGGTCGGCTCCATGGCCAATACCCAGGTGCATGGCGCCATAGCGCTTTTTCTCGCTGCGCATGTTTCCGGTGTGAGGCGGGCATTTCCGGTTGGTGCCGATCGAGATCTCGCCACCCATCACCCAGGAATTCTCGTCGCCATATGTCTTGAGATAATCACGGATCTGGTCGGCCTCGTGGCCACCAGAGATGTGAGTGACCCGGCCGTTTTCGATCTCGACCCGCACCGGATCGCGCCAGTGCCCCGCCGGGTGCTGGCCGGTCTGCTCCCACACCACCAGGCCGTTGGCCGTGCCGCCGGCTGGCTCGACATGGAATTCGCCGAACGGCCAGGTGCCGGGGCTCAGACCGAAGCGTCCGGTGGCCGCATCGCGTTCGAAAGGGATCGCTCCCCAGCGCCGTGTCAGTGCGCCGGGCGGGTAACCGGTGATATCCGCGCGAAGGTCGGTGCCTGCCGCAGTCGTGACATGGATCGTCTTGCCCGCGTCGCAGATTTCGCCCATGCGGCGTTGGAGTTCGCACATCTCTTCAACGTCGTCGGCGTTGCACGAACCGCCGCCGTCGATCAGAATCTCCTGGTTGATCTCTTCCCACAGCCAGACCGGCGTCTTTCCCTTGGCACCGCCTTCCGAACGGATCTGGCGCAGGCCTGGCGTGCCACTGTTGAGGGCGGTGGTCGTCAGCGCGATCACGACGTCGGCCTCTTTCGCAGCACCTATGGCCATCGGTGATGGATCGGCACAGTGATAGGCCCGCTTGGGGTAGAGGCACAGGCAGGCCTCGGCACCGCGCGCATGCAAAGAACCCATCATGGCTTGCCAGATCAGCGGATCCATCTGGTCGTCAGTAAGAATGGCGAAACGGTCGCCCTCCCGCACATTGCGAAAGGGATACTCAAAGGATTTCATCATCGAAACCAGACGGGTGGCTGGTGTGCCGTAGCGCGAAATCGCTTCCATTCTTTTTATCTCCTTCGTGGTGCTGCGTTACACAGCCATGTCAGGCGTCAAACCAAGCCCCGGCGTCTCAGGCAGCTTGCGCCGACCGTTCACGATGGGGCTCAAATCCGCGCTGTCACGGGCAAAGTGCTGGCTGAGGGAAAAGCCGCAATCAGGAATTGGACGCGGCAATAGCGCCGCCAGATGATGGCCGCCCATTGTCCCGATGGCGGATTCGATCGGGCCGGTCATGACGGCAAGCTTGCCTGCCGCGGCTGCGCATCGGATCATGTCGAGTTGCCTGTCGGGTCCGCCGGATCGCGGCATCTTGAAGATGAACACGTCGACCGCGTCGAGCTCCAGCAACCTCTCCATGTGACTGCGGCTCTCGACCGGATTGTCCCAGGCAAGTGGTATGGCTGGTCCGGACCGGTGCAGAGTAGCCATGTCCTCGAAAGTCGCGGAATGGGTGTCCAGCGGATCTTCGACATAGTCGATGCCGAAGGTCGCGAAGGCCTCCATATTGCGCAGTGCCGCATCTATGCTCTTCCAGGCGTCGTTCGGATCCAGCCGGAAGCGGAAGTCGGGGAAAGCGTCGCGCAGCGCCCTGACCCGTTCAAGGTCGCGCGCCACGTCGGCAAAGCATTTGATCTTGAAAGTGGTCATGCCTTGATCGGCATAGGCCTGCCCTTGGGCGATCACGTCTCCGGGCGCGTCCTTATTGATCAGCCCGTTGATTGGAACCTCGTCTGCCGGTGTTTCGCCAGGACCAGCCAGGTAGTGCGCCAGCGGTTGTCCGGCCTGCATTGCCCGCGCCGACAACCATGCACTTGCGATGCCGTTTCGCTCGCGATTATGGAGGTTCAAACGGTCGACCTGTTCCAGAAGATCATCGCTTCCCAGGTTCAGGCCTGCGAACTTGTCAGCGAGTTCATTGGCGAGCAGCCGCCAGTCCCGTGTCACATGCGGGCCATAGGCGACCTCACCCCAGCCCCCCGCACCGTCAAGCGATACCTGGATCAGGATGCCGCTCCGGCTGTCGTGGTCGCCTTTGGCCCAACGATAACGGGTCTTCAGGGGCAGCGTGTAAGGCATTGTCTTGATAAAATTCACAGGCTTCCCTCCAGCAGAACACAGGTTTCGGCCGAAAGGTGAAGCGTCACCGCCGTGCCTTCGGGCCTGATCCGGGCCGAGGGACGATGGACGGGAACCACCATGTCCCCGACCTCGACGTCATATTCCACGGACTTGCCGGAAAATGTCGCGCGGCGGATGGTGCCGTTGACGCAATTCTCGTCCGGTATCGTGGTTCCCTCTTCGAACATGCCGATATGTTCGGGGCGGATCATCAGGATGCTTCCCTTGCGCGCTCCTGCTCCGCGGATGCGCAGCGGCCCCAGCGCCGTCTGCGCCAGCGCTTCCTCACCGTTCATCTGCACATCGCGCGCCTCGAGGAAGAGCGCATTGCCTAGAAAGCGCGCGGTCTCTACGCGATGAGGGCACAGGTAGAGCTGTTGTGGTGTTCCCAGTTCGAGGATGACGCCACCTTCCATGAAGGCGATCCTGTCGGACATCGACAGTGCTTCTTCCTGGTCGTGAGTGACATAGATCGTGGTCTGACCCAGCCGCTCCTGGAGATCGCGCAGTTCGGCGCGCATCAGGTCGCGCAGCTTGGCGTCCAGGTTGCTCAACGGTTCGTCCAGCAAGAGCAGCGCAGCATTCTTGATCAGAGCCCGGGCGAGTGCCACGCGTTGCTGCTGTCCGCCTGAAAGCATCGTTGCGGGTCGTTCAGCGAAGCCGCCCAGGCCGACCAGTTCCAGCGATTCTGTCACCTTCTTGCCGATCTCTGCCCGCGGCCGGCCGGCGGCTTCAAGCGGAAAGGCAACATTTTGCGCCACGCTCATGTGTGGCCAGATCGCGTAGGACTGGAACACCATCGAGGTGTCACGGGCATGCACCGGCATCAGCGTTCGCGTTGCCGAATTGAACACGTCCTTGCTGTTGATCGCGATCCGCCCCGATGTTGGGGTTTCCAGACCGGCGATAGAACGCAGCGTTGTCGTCTTTCCGCACCCGCTGGGTCCGAGCAGTGTGAAGAATTCGCCTGCGGCCACGCTGAAAGACTGGTCCTTGACTGCCACATAGAGGCTGTCGCCGCTCCCGTATTCAACGCGTAGCTTTTCGATTTCCAGCATCTGCACCGTGCTATTCTCCCACTCCGCTGAACCGGCCCTTGCGCACAAGCACCTGCCACAAACCCACGACGAGGATCATTGCAGCGACCAGCCACACGCCGACCGCCGCGGCCTTGGTCGGCTCGCCGCCGGTCCAGTAGCCCCAGAGCAGCACCGGCACCGTCTTGTTATCCAGGCCTTGCAACAGCAGCGCGCTGGTCAGTTCGCGCATACAATGCGCCAGAACCCAGATCCAAACCGCCAGGATTGCAGGCAGAGTCAAAGGCATGATGATGCGTCGCATCACCCGACCCCAGCGCGCGCCGCTGACCATAGCCGCCTCTTCCAGCTCCGAATGCAGCTGGATCATCACCCCGTTGGTGGCCCGGCTGCCGAAGGACAGGTAATTCGTCGTGTAGGCGATCACGATGATCCAGATCGTTCCGTAGATCGGCAGGAAGCTGAAGCTGAGATAGACATAAAGCAGCGCTACCCCGATCATCGTGCCGGGAATGGCGATAGGCAGGAAGGCAAGGAAGTCGATGGTCTTGCGCCCGACCGCCTTCGAGCGCACGACCACCCAGCTCACAAGCACCGACAGGATTGCCACCAGGGTCGCTGCCACCAGGGCAATAATGATCGTGTTCTCTGCCGCCTCGAGCGCGCGCCGATTGTGGAAGAACGCATAATGGTTGGCCAGCGTCATCTGCGGGATCATCTTGGCCGACACTTTTGACTGATAGGGCATCATCGATGTCCAGATCAGGATCGAGATTGGTGCCACCGTGACGAGGAAGAAATAGAGGCTGACGAAGCCGAAGGCCGGCCAGCGCCAGCGCTTCAAGCGAAATGGCCGGATACGATAGCCCTTGCCGGTGACGGTGACATAGCTGCTCGCCCGTCGGGTTGCCCTCTGATAAGCCCAGGCCAGAGCCAGCAGCGTGACCAGGAAGAACATCGCCATCGCGCTGATAAGCCCGTATTCGGCCATCCCGCTTGGCGCATCGTTGGCGAGGTAGACCACCTGGCTCGAGAGAACGAAGATGCCGACCGGCATGCCGATCGTGCCTGGCACGTCGAAGACGAGGAAGCCGACCATCAGGAGAAAGCCCGCGGCGGCCAGGATTGATGGCAGCAACAGCGGAATCAGAACCCTACGCAACATGAACGGCAGCCGTGCGCCGCTAACCGCAGCAGCTTCCTCCAGGTTCGGGTCCATGTTGCGAAAAGCTGGCGACAGGATCAGGAAGGTCGATGGCACCAGTGACAAAGACTCCACGAAGATCATGCCGGTCAGCGAGTAGATGTTGAAGGGTGCTTCGCCGAGGCCGAATATGCCCTGCAGCACGTCGTTGAAGAACCCGGTGCGCGGGCTCAACAGCATCACCCAGCCGATCGCCAGCAGCATGGGTGGCGTTGCCATCGGCAGAATGATCATTACGCGCACCAGTCCGCGCGCCGGCAGGTCGGTTCGCTCGACAAGCCAGGCCATGATGATGCCGATCGACAGCGCGCCGAGCATCGAGCCCACGGCAAACTGGAAGGTCGTCCAGGCCAGCTTGTAGAATTCGGAATTGGCATAGGTCTTGATATAATTGCTGAATGTCCAGCCGGGATCGAAGGGCAGCCCGCTGGCTTTCAGGCTGCTGATCAGCAGGATCACCAGAGGCACGACGACCAGATAGCCAAGCAACGCGCCCAGGAGCAGCGTGGGCATCCATCTTCCAGCTGCGGACGATATTCTCATGTCGTGGGAGTCCTCTTGCGGGAAAGGGATGCTGGAGCCGGGCAGGAGGCTGGGTGCGCGCGACCGGCGCGCACCCGAAATGCAGAATGGGCTCTGAGGTTCTTACGCTCAGCGCGCGTCGCCGACCTCGGCCAGGATCTTGTTGAAGCGGTCGCCAATCGCCGAATATTCAGCTGTTTCTTCCGCTGGCCACTCACTGGTGTCGACCTTGCTCACCAGTTCATGTGTCTTGGTGCCAGGCAAGATCGCGCTACCGCGATTGGTTGCCTCTTCATAAGCCTTTGCGCCTTCCGGCGAGACCAGCCATGCAAGCAGAACCTTCGCTCCGGCCTGGTTCGGTGCATCTTTGGAGATCGACGTGAAGATCGTGTGCATCGGTGTCGGGTCGAGTGCCTTTACACCGAGTGGTGCGCCTGCCTTCAGCGGCGGCTGTGCCGTGTGATAGAAGCCGAGCGCGAGCGCGACTTCACCGGCTGCGACCTGCTGAGCCAAAGGGAAGGTCGATTTGAACAGCAGCGGCTTCAATGCCACGAACTTGTTCAGCAGTTCCTCGGCCCGATCTTCCCCCATTTTCTTTGCCAGTTGCGCGAAGGCCGCAGCCCGCACCCACGACCCCATCTTGCCCGTCCACTTCGGGTCCGCCATGTCGTCCCAGGAATTCGGAACGTCGGCGTCATCGACCAGGGTCTTGTTCCAGATCACCGCATAGACCGATGCGGCGGTGGCAACGGTGAAGTCGGTGGGCGTGAGGTCTTTCGGAATGCCCAGCGTGGTGTAGTCCATGTTCAGAAGGATGCCCCGCTCATTGAGCGACCAGGTATGTGCTGCGCCGCCGGTGAGCAGATCGGCGGTATGGCCGCGCGCTTCCACCTCCTGAATGGCCCTGGCACCGAGCTGGTTGCCACCAGTCAGGCGCACGTGGCGCACCTCGATATCCGGATATGTCGCGTTGAAGGCGTCAACGATCTTGTCGGCCTGTTCCTCGGGCGAACTTTCATACCAGATCACCGCCGGTCCATTGGCAGCTTCCCTGGCCAGGTCCTCCATCATGTCGGCCCAACTTGTATGCGGCCATGCCAGCAGCATGGCTCCTGCCAGGCCGCGCAAAAATGTCTTTCGCGAAATCATCATCGTGTCCTCCCTGATGTCGGGCCCTTGCAAGCCCCTGACTTCCGGCCGCCTGTTGCGGATCGCCCCCGCAGCTCCCGACCGACTTGCAACCGGAATCCATCATCCGGCCCTTGCCGGGCAAAATGCCCGCAATTACGCAATCAACCTGGAACGGCGCCCCTCGAACCCAGCGCTACTCCGGCGAATTGCGCTCATGATTTTTCGATAATGCATGCAAAATTCGAGTTGGCAAGCCGAAAAGTCGAAGCGAAACGATCATTCACAGCCTCGATCCGATCTGCTATCAAAATATGCATGCAAAACAGTCCGCTTCGATTTCCGCACTGAATGGAGACCCAGCCCGCATGCCAAGAACGCTTCTTGAGGAAGTCACACAGAACCTGCGCGAGAAGGTTCTTTCGGGAACCTACGAACCCGGGCTTAAGTTGCGCGAGGTTGCCTTGGCGGAGGACCTGAACGCGTCGCGCACGGTCATCCGGCTTGCCCTCGGAGCGATCGCACAGGAAGGCCTTGTCGAGGGGCAGCCCAATCGCGGCTTCAGCGTTCGCGCGTTCACCATCGACGAGGTGGCGGACGCCATTGAGGTTCGCGGCAATCTTGAAGGCATGGGCGCACGCCTTGCTGCCGAGCGTGGCCTGAGTGATGCGCATGCTGCCATCCTGCGTGATATCCTTGCCCGGATGGACGCGCTGATGCTCAATGGTTTCTCGGCCCTTGCCAGCCGCACCGAATGGATCGAACTCAATTCCGACCTGCATGACACGATCATCGCGGCCTCCGGCAGTTCCACCCTCAAGCCCCTGATCGAACACTTGTCTCGGATCCCGCTGGTGTCATCTCGTGCACTGGTCTTCGACACCATCGATACGGACCGGTCGATCCGCCAGATCCGTGCTTCGCATGATGATCATCATGCTGTGGTGGAGGCTATCCTTTCGCGACAGGGCACCCGGGCCGAGTGTATCATGCGCGAACACGCTTTGCGCAGTTGCCGAAACAAGCGTGGAAGCTTTGAGGCGATGCAAACGTCCCATCTGCAACCGGAAATCCCGGGCATTGCACTTGTTCGAGTCCCGTCGGCGAAATACAACGCCAGCCGTCAGGTAACCAAAGCAAGGGGTTCGTC
>JACKJV010000021.1 GCA_020637775.1 Brucellaceae bacterium
TCGCTGAGTTCGTTGTTGCGCAGCTTTCGGCGGAAGGAATCCCGGGTAGCCGGGCTGGCCGTCTTGCCCACAAGCGCGTCGAGCACGCGTTCCTCGGCATTGAGCTCCGCCTTGGCCTTCACCTCCGCCCGCTTGCGGTCGCGCACCAGCGCGATCGCCGATTCCACGAGGTCGCGCACGATCTGCTCCACGTCGCGCCCCACATAGCCCACCTCGGTGAACTTGGTTGCTTCCACCTTGATGAAGGGCGCCCCGGCCAGCTTGGCGAGCCGCCGCGAAATTTCCGTCTTGCCGACGCCTGTCGGGCCGATCATCAGGATGTTCTTGGGATTCACCTCCTCGCGCATCGGGCTTTCAAGCTGCTGCCGGCGCCAGCGGTTGCGCAGCGCAATGGCGACGGCCCGCTTCGCTTCCTTCTGTCCGATGATGTAGCGGTCGAGTTCCGAGACGATCTCGCGGGGGGAATAATTGGTCATGGCCTACACTTTGATGGGAGGAAGTTTTGCCAGCACCGATGTGGGAAGCGTGGTCCCGACGGTCAAGCCGCGGATACGCTGCCAGCCGGCGCCGAACATGATCACCAGCGCGCCGATCATCAGCAGGATGAGCGCGAAGGGCGGGATGCCCGTGGCGTTGGCCGTCCGGTCGAACAGGTAATAGACGCCGAGCGACCCGAAATAGGCAAAGGTCGGCACCAGCAGCGAGCGCCGGTCGATGGCCAGCGCGACATAGACGAAACCGGCGATGAGCAGGGCAAGCGAGATGGCCGCGCCCATGCCCGGTTCGATGTCGCCCACGGCAGTCGCCTGGCCGGTTGCCAGGATGAAGAGCGGATGCACCAGCATGGGCGCGGAGACGACATGCAGCCAGAAGGCGCAATCGGACCAGATCGTGCGCCGCTCCCGGTCGTGCAGGTCGAGCGCCACGGCGACGAGAAAGACGGCGATGCCGCAGGCAAGCGGCATCAGCAGCGCCCGTTCCATCACCAGCGGAAGCTGTTCGGCAGCCGGCAGCGCCACCTGACCGCTGGTCACACCGTCATAAAGGACCAGCGCGGACCAGAGAAAGGCCAGCGCGGTTGCGGCCAATGCGAAGACCGCAGCCATGATGGGAACGCGAAACCGCCAGAAATAGAGCGCCGCCGCCGCAGCGACACCGCCCGCGGCGAGACTGCCGAGCCATCCGGCCCTGGCCCGCAGCGCGAACAGGGCCAGCATGCTGTTCTCGCCCGCTTCTAGCCCCGCCTGCGACATGGCATGTTCGCCGAGGATGACGGCTATGGCGGCGACGAAACCGAGGCCCAGCACGGTGCTGGCCAGCCGCATCCTTTTCTGCCGCGTCACGAATTCCGCCACGCCCCAGACCAGCAGTGCCGTGATCGCCGCGCCGGCGACGGGGCCAAGCCCCGGCATGGCCTGCATGGAGAAAAGCAGGCCGGCAAACAGCATGCCGATACCAACCGTGACGAACAGGTCGTTTCCGCCGCCGATCAGGCGCAGGTTCTCGTCACCGGCAAGGTCGGGGGGAAGCGGCGGCATGGTGTCCAGCGCCAGAACCGCATCCCGTTGCGACGCCGTCAGGATGCCGCGTTCGACCGCGCGTTCGAGGGTCTCGTGGGAAATCAGGACCGTATTCCTCTTGTCTTGCCGGCGGGAGGCCGGCGCGGCCAGCAGGGTTACCGGGCCGGGCCGGCGTCGAGCGTTTCAACCACGACGTTGTGATTGGTGTAGACGCAGATATCGGCGGCAATCTGCATCGCCTTGCGTGCGATCACCTCCGGGTCCTCCTCCACGTCATAAAGGGCCCGTGCCGCGGCCAGCGCGTAATTGCCGCCCGATCCGATGGCCATCACGCCCAGTTCCGGCTCCAGCACGTCGCCATTGCCGGTGACCGCCAGGCTCACATCCTTGTTGGCCACCAGCATCATGGCTTCCAGTTGGCGCAAATACTTGTCGGTGCGCCAGTCCTTGGCAAGCTCCACGCAGGAGCGCATCAACTGGCCGGGATATTGTTCCAGCTTGGCTTCCAGCCGCTCCAGCAGCGTGAACGCATCGGCCGTCGCGCCCGCGAAACCGCAGATGACGTCCTGGTCCTTGCCGATGCGGCGCACCTTGCGGGCATTGCCCTTCATCACCACCGCCTGTCCCATGGTCACCTGGCCATCGCCGGCGATCACCACCTTGCCGCCCTTGCGCACGGTGACGATGGTCGTCGCGTGCATGCTGTTATCGCCCATGGATCGAAACTCCGTTTGCCTGCCGCGCTTCGGCGGCCTGTCCTGTCTGGACCGTGCCTGTCTGGACCGTGCCCGTCTGAACCGTGCCCGTCTGAACCGTCTATGTATGCAACCGGTCAATGAATGCAAACCGGCATCGGCGTTTGGCGAACGAAGGCGGCCGCCAAGCAACTTTCCAATCCTGCCGCCTGCTGCTAGAAGGCAGGCACGAGTTCAACGGGAAGACCAGACATGACCGCCCGCAGCGCCAGCGTTTCGCGCAAGACCAACGAAACCGCGATTGACGTCTCCATTGCCATCGACGGCACGGGCAGGCACGACATCAAGACCGGCGTTGGCTTTTTCGATCACATGCTGGAGCAGCTTTCCCGCCATTCGTTGATCGACATGACGGTGCGCGCAGACGGTGATCTCCACATCGATGATCATCACACGGTCGAGGATACGGGAATCGCCCTGGGTCAGGCCCTTGCGCAGGCATTGGGTGAACGGCGCGGCATCACCCGTTACGCCTCTCTCAACCTTGTCATGGACGAAACCATGACGACGGCGGGCGTGGATGTGTCGGGCCGGCCTTTCCTTGTCTGGAACGTCGCTTTCTCCGCGCCCAAGATCGGCACATTTGACACGGAGCTTGTTCGCGAATTCTTTCAGGCGCTGTCGCAGCATGCGGGCATCACGCTGCATGTGAAAAACGAATATGGCGTCAACAATCACCATATCGCTGAAACCTGCTTCAAGGCCGTGGCGCGGGTACTGCGCACCGCGCTTGAGATCGATCCGCGCCAGTCCAATGCCGTCCCGTCGACCAAGGGATCGCTGAAAGGCTGAGCCGATGGCCTCTTTCGTTGTCATGGAACCGCCGGCGGACAGGGGGGGCGAACAGGCCCGCTTCATCCGCGACAGCTTTGCCTTTTTCGCATTCCTCGCTCCACCGGTCTGGTTTGCCTGGCACAGGCTCTGGGTCGAGGCGGCCGTTGCACTGGCACTGGTGATGGGTATCGGCGCATTGGGGGATGTTGCGGGCTTTGGCGGTGCCGCTGCCGCGGTAACCTTTCTTGTCATGCTTTTCGCCGGGTTCGAGGCGCGGGGGCTGCGGATCGCCGGCATGGAAAGGCGCGGCTGGCGTTCGGCAGGCGTGGTGGAAGCGGCAAGCTGGCGCGATGCGGAATTGCGCTGGTTTCACGGCACGGCCTCGACAGCGCAAGCGGGGAACATGCCGCCGCCCTTGCCGCCCCGACCAGCGTCCCGCCGGGCGGCTGCGTCGCCCGAAGGGCTTGGCCTCATCGACTATCCGGGAGCACGCTGATGCGCGTCGCCATCATCGACTACGGCTCGGGCAATCTGCGCTCGGCCACCAAGGCTTTCGAGCGCGCCGCGCGCGAGGCCGGTATCACCGCCGAGATCGACCTGACCGCCGATGCCGGCCGTGTGCGCACGGCGGACCGCATCGTGCTGCCGGGTGTCGGCGCCTATGCCGACTGCAAGAAGGGGCTGGACGCCGTGCCGGGCATGCACGCGGCCATTAACGAGGCCGTCGAGGACAAAGGCCGGCCCTTTCTGGGTATTTGCGTCGGCATGCAGCTCATGTCGTCCCGCGGGCTGGAAAAAATGGTTACCCCGGGTTTCGGATGGATAGAGGGCGATGTGCGGCTGATGACGCCGTCGGATCCGGAACTCAAGATTCCGCAGATCGGCTGGAACACGATTCACGTGAAACATTCCCATCCGCTTTTCGACGGCATCCCGACCGGCGAGCAGGGCCTGCATGCCTATTTCGTTCATTCCTATTTCCTGGATGCCAGGAACCCGGACGATGTGCTGGCCGTCACCGAATATGGCGGCGATGTGACCGCTGCCGTCGCCCACGGGAACAAGGCTGGCACGCAGTTCCACCCGGAAAAGAGCCAGAAACTGGGCCTCGCCCTTATTGCCAATTTCCTGAAATGGAAGCCCTGAGAGCGTACAGTATCGCATGTCAGACCTTCTCTTCCCCGCCATTAATCTGAAGGATGGCCCCCCGCGCCGCCCGCAGCGGCCAGGCCGTGAGGGCGCGCAAATCGGAAAGGGCATTGGCCTTGTCTAGGATTCTCTTCCCCGCCATTGATTTGAAGGATGGCCAATGCGTTCGCCTCAGGCTGGGCGAGATGGATAGCGCAACGGTCTATAACGACGATCCGGGCGCCCAGGCGAAAGCCTTCGAGGATGCCGGTTTCGAATGGCTCCACGTTGTTGACCTGAACGGCGCCTTTGCCGGCGAAAGCGTCAATGGCGCCGCTGTGGAGAAGATCCTCGCGGCCACGAGGAACCCGGTACAGCTTGGTGGCGGCATCCGCACGCTGGCCCATATCGAAGCCTGGCTGGAAAAAGGCCTCGCCCGCGTCATTCTCGGCACGGTGGCCGTGCGCGATCCTGATCTGGTCAAGGAGGCATGCCGCCTTTTTCCGGGCCGGATTGCCGTGGGCATTGATGCCAAGGGTGGCAAGGTTGCGGTCGAAGGCTGGGCGGAAGCCTCGTCGCTGGGCGTCGTCGAACTGGCCAGGAAATTTGAAGGCGCCGGGGTTGCCGCCATCATCTACACCGACATCGACCGTGATGGTGTCCTCACCGGCATCAACTGGGAATCGACCATTGACCTGGCCAATGCCGTGTCCATTCCCGTGATCGCCTCGGGCGGTCTGGCATCCATCGCGGATATCGTGCGCATGACCATGCCGGATGCCGCACGCCTGGAAGGCGCCATATCCGGCCGCGCCCTGTATGATGGCCGTATCGATCCGGCCGAAGCGCTGGGCGTGCTTCGCGGAACGGTCAAGGTCGAAGCGGCCGCCTTCGAGGACCCGGAGGAACGCCAGTGAAACCTGTTGTGCTCATGCCCGGTTCCGCGCAGGGGGCGATGAGTCGCTCATACAGAAAAGGGCAGATCCCATGCTGAAGGCCCGCGTTATTCCGTGTCTGAATGTGAAGGATTGGCCGCGCGCCCGCAGCGGCGCAGCCGCAAGGACGTGCAGAACCGGAAAGGCGGCCATCCCATGCTGAAAGCCCGTGTAATTCCTTGTCTGGATGTGAAGGATGGCCGCGTCGTCAAGGGAGTCAACTTCGTCGATCTCATCGATGCGGGTGATCCGGTGGAAGCGGCCAAGGCCTATGATGCCGCCGGTGCCGATGAACTGACCTTTCTCGACATCACCGCGAGTCACGAGAACCGGGACACGATCTTCGATGTCGTGGCCCGCACGGCAGAACAATGCTTCATGCCCCTGACAGTGGGCGGCGGCGTGCGTGCGGTGGCCGATATCCGCAAGCTGTTGCTGGCGGGCGCCGACAAGGTCTCGATCAATACGGCTGCCGTGAAGAATCCGGATTTCGTCGCCGAGGCGGCGGACAAGTTTGGCGACCAGTGCATTGTCGTGGCGATCGACGCCAAGAAGGTGTCGGCAGGCGGTGAGCCCGACCGCTGGGAGATCTTCACCCATGGCGGCCGCACGCCGACCGGCATCGACGCGGTGGAATTCGCCCGGCTTGTCGTGGACAGGGGGGCCGGCGAGATCCTCTTGACCTCGATGGACCGCGACGGCACCAAGGCCGGCTACGATATCGCGCTGACCCGCACCATCGCCGATGCCGTGCATGTTCCGGTCATCGCTTCCGGTGGCGTCGGCAATCTCGACCATATGGTCGAAGGCATTCGAGACGGCCATGCCACGGCTGTGCTGGCCGCTTCCATCTTTCATTTCGGAACCTACACGATCGGCGAGGCCAAGGATTACATGGCCCGCGCCGGCCTGCCCATGCGGCTGGACCCACATGAGTGAGCGCGAGGAAGAGCCGATGACCAACTTCACCCTTGCTGACCTCGAGAAGATCGTTGCCGAGCGCGCCCGCTCCGGCGACGGCAATTCCTGGACTGCGAAGCTGTTTGCCAGGGGCATGCCGAAAGCGGCGCAGAAAATGGGCGAGGAAGCGGTCGAGTCGGTGATCGCGGCGGTAGCGCAGGATCGCGAAGGTCTGATTTCCGAAAGCGCCGATCTTCTCTATCATTGGCTTGTGGTGCTGGCGCTGGCCGGCATTTCACTGGAAGAGGTCATGGCCGAGCTGGAAAGCCGGACAGGCCGCTCCGGGATTGAGGAAAAGGCTGCCCGCAACGGGTAGCAGGGGCCGGTTGTCGGGCTCACGGGAAGGGGACGGAAACGATCGATGGACCAGCTAAACGCTTCCGAGATCTACTCGCCCTACCGGTTTTTCACGGCTGAACGCTGGGCGGAGTTCCGCGCCGACACACCGCTGACGCTGACAGCCGATGAGGTTGAACGTCTTCGCTCGATGAACGATCCTGTCGACCTGCAGGAGGTTCGCCGCATCTACCTTGCCCTGTCGCGGTTGCTCTCGGCCCATGTCGAGGCCAGCCAGCTCCTGTTCCGCCAGCGCAAGGAATTCCTCAACGTGGATGATGCGGTGAAGACGCCCTTCATCATCGGCATTGCCGGTTCGGTGGCCGTCGGCAAGTCGACGACGGCGCGCATCCTGAAGGAATTGTTGCGCCGCTGGCCGTCAAGCCCCAAGGTCGATCTGGTGACGACCGACGGTTTCCTGCTGCCCAATGCAGAACTGCGCCGCCAGAACCTCATGGACCGCAAGGGATTCCCGGACAGCTATGACGTTGGCGCCCTGCTGCGCTTCCTGTCCGACATCAAGTCGGGCCGCTCCAATGTCAAGGCGCCGCTCTACTCGCACCTCACCTACGACGTTCTCGAGGGTGAGGAGCAGATCGTCGACCGGCCGGACATCCTCATTTTCGAGGGGATCAACGTGCTTCAGGTCCGTGACCTTCCGCATGATGGCAAGGCGGTGCCGTTCGTTTCGGATTTCTTCGACTTCTCGATCTATATCGATGCGGACGAAGACCTGATCCACGCCTGGTATGTCGATCGCTTCATGCGGTTGCGAAAGACAGCGTTCACCAATCCGCAATCCTTCTTCCACCGCTATTCCCAATTGCCGGCCGAAGCGGCCCGCGCGATCGCTGAAGGGCTGTGGGCCAATATCAACGCCCGGAACCTGCGCGAGAATATCCTGCCGACAAGGCCGCGCGCCGACCTGATCCTGCGCAAGGGCGCCGACCACCTGATCCGGGAAGTGGCGCTGCGCAAGCTTTGACCGGTTCCTGCCCGCCCGGATTGCGGGCAAAGAGACTGCCCGCCGTTTTTCCGCATTGATGCGGGCGAAGGCATGGGTTAGAAGAGCGTGCGTCGCAGGTGATCCCTGCTGTGCACCCGTAGCTCAGCTGGATAGAGCGCTGCCCTCCGAAGGCAGAGGTCACAGGTTCGAATCCTGTCGGGTGCGCCAAAATTCTCTTCAAAATCAATTATTTATGAGCGCAATACAATTTGCTAGTTGACCCTTCGGGTGCGCACGGAAGCAATACGGAAGCAGAATTTCTCCAAGACTATGCATGTTGATCCA
>JACKJV010000022.1 GCA_020637775.1 Brucellaceae bacterium
TGCCCGCCATAGCCGCCCAGGATGTTCCACGCCTGCCCAAGCAGGGCGGCATAGAGCACCATGATGACCAGGTTCAGGTTGAACTCGGAACTGATGGCGAACGGGGCCAGCGCGATGACGGCGAAGACGGCGAGAAGGAGAACAAGCTGACGCATCGGCCTACACCTTGTGTCCAAGAAGGCCCTGCGGCCGGAACATCAGCACCAGGATGAAGATGATGAAAATCCCGATCTGGCCGAGGCTTTCACCGAGAAAAAGCCCGCCCAGCGCCTCCACGACGCCGATGATCAGGCCACCCAGGAACGCCCCCACGAACGACCCCATGCCGCCCAGTACCACGATGGTGAAGGCGATCAGCACGAACCCGTGCCCCACCTGCGGCGTGACATAGTAGCTGGGCAGCAGCAGGCAGGCGGCAATGCCGAGGCAGGCGATGCCCAGACCGAAACTCATCGCGAACACGTGTTCGGTGTCGATGCCGACCAGTTGCGCGCCCTTGCGCTCCTTGGCCAGCGCCCGGATCGCCCGGCCCAGATCGGTGCGCGCCATGAGCAGCCACAGGATCGCCGCCGTGACCACCGCGCCGAAGAAGGCGATCACCTTGGGCAGCGGCAGGAAGGCGCCCAGGAATTCCACCGTCTCGAAGGAATAGGGCGTGTCGATGATGCGGGTATCGGAGCGGAAGATGAACAGCGCCAGGTTCTCGATGACGATGGAAAGGCCCAGCGTGACCAGCAGGATATTCTCGTCGCGCCCGTGGCTGGAGCGCCCGATGATGCCGCGCTGAAGCGCATAGCCGAGCGCGAACATGGCCGGCGGCACGATCAGAAGCGCCAGATAGGGGTCGATGCCGAGGCGGGAATTGAGAAACCAGACGGCATAGAGCCCGACCATGAGCAGGGCGCCATGGGCGAAATTGATGATGTGCAGCACGCCGTAGATCAGCGTCAGCCCCAGCGCGATCAGCGCGTAAAGCGCCCCGGTCGTCAGCCCGTTGAGGACCGACGGAATGATGATGGCGAGATCCGGCATGGTTCCGTCCGGTTTGGATGATCCGTCCGGGCCGGCCGCCGCTTGCGGCACCCGGCCCGAAAACGTTTCCTGCTTAGAGCGACATCGGGAAGATCGGCTTGGCGGAAGCGAACTGCTCCGGATAGATCACCTCGATGGCGCCGCCCTGCACCTGCGTATTGACCGGCTGCGCCCCTTCGTTCTGGCCGTTGACCATCTTGGTCGGGCCATAGGGCATGCCATGGTTTGCGAAGGTCGACGCGGCCATGGCGGCGTTCACCGCATCCTTGTCGGTCGTTCCCGCCCGCTCGATGGCATCGGCCAGGAACGCCACCGCGTTATAGGCCAGGAAGACTTCGTAGGTGTAGATCAGCCCCTTGTCCTCGGCGGCCTTCTTGCGGGCCAGCGCCAGATCCGAGGTCGGATCGTACCAATGGTTGCAGTCCATGATCTGCTCGGCGGCTTCCGGGAACTCGGCCACGAATTTCGGGCTCGATGCCGCACCGCCGAGCACCGAATAGATGCCCTTGGCCTCGACCTTCTGCTGGCGCATGGTTCGGGCCAGCAGCACGTATTCATTGTAGTAGTTGGCAGGAATGATCAGGTCCGGCTTCTTGGACTTGATCTGCAGCACGATATTGGTGAAGTCGCGCGTCGGGTTGGCATGCTTGATGACATCGATCACCTCGATGCCCTTTTCCGGCAGCGCCTTCGACAACAATTCCGCCGTGCCCGTGCCGAACAGCGATTCCTCGTGGATGATCATCGCGGACTTGGCCGGCGAGGACGAGGCCTGGTTGATCTTGTCGAGATTGTCGACGGCGAATTGCGCGATCTTGCCGTAGCCGGGCGCGAAGCGGAACGTGTTGGCAAGGCCGCGATTGACGATCTGGTCCGACACGCCGACATCGACGACATGCGGCGTGTTGGTCTTGGCGGCTTCCTGCGAGGTGGCCAGCGAAATGGCCGAGGAATAGCCCGCGACGAAGCCGTGAACACCGCCCTCCACCATCTTGGTGACTTCGGCAGCGCCCAGTTCCGGCTTGCCCTGGCTGTCGCCCAGCATGGCTTCCAGCTTGGCCCCGCCCAGCGACTTGATGCCACCTGCGGCATTGATGTCGGCAATTGCCATCAGCGCGCCTTCGCGGCACTGCGTGCCGGAAAAGGCGATGAATCCGGTCACCGGGTGGATAAGCCCGATCTTGACCGTTTGCTCCTGCGCCCTGAGCACGGCCGGAAAACCGGTAATGCCTGTACCGAGCACCGCGGCGCCCGCTGCAAGAAACTGGCGGCGATCCACGCCCTTCTTCATTGACTGTCCGGTCATCTGAACCTCCTGTCTAACCGTTCTTCTGCCGTTTCCCCGAATGTTCCCGTTTTTCCTGTGCTCCGTTGGGGGCCGGAGACGATAGGGTGGTCGTCCAGCGCGCGCCGTCCTTCTCGCGCACGCGCTTCATCGACAATTCGTAGCGATAGAGATCGGGCCGGTAGAGCACGCGGATATATTCCACGGCCCGTCCGCCGGCATCGCGGACGATGCGGCGCACCTCGATCAGCGCCGCGCCCGGGTTGATGTCGAGGGCGCTGGCGACATAATCGTCAGCCAGTGTCGCCGAAATGGTCTGCCGCGCCGAAGCGACATTCACGCCCGCCCGTTCCAGCAGATGCAGCAGCGGCGTGGTTTCCAGGTCTTCCCGCTCATAGTGGCGGCCTATATCCGCCGGCACATAGGTGACGAGATAGGACATCGGCTCGCCGTCGAGGATGCGAAGGCGCTCGGCGCGCTGAACCTGCGTTCCCGTCTCAAGGTCCAGCGCGGCGGCGATCTCGCCGTTCGACGGCACGTAGGAGAGGTCGAGCACGCGCGCCTCGGTGGACATGCCCATGCGCGAGATGTTTTCCAGCCAGCCCTCGATGGAAGCCGTCACCGCCTGGGCCGGCGGGTGCGGGACCACCCGGGTGCCCCTGCCCCGCTCGCGGACCACCAGCCCGGCATCCGCCAGTTCGTTCAGCGCCCGCTTCGCGGTAATCCGCGAGACACCGAACTCGCCGCAAAGCTCCTGCTCTCCGGGAACCGGATCGCCCGGCCCGAGCATGCCGCTGTAGATGCGGTTCTTCAGCGTGAGGAAAATCTGGTGATAGAGCGGAACGCGGCCCTGCATGTCGATCCTGGCCGCGCTGCCGCGCCCCTGACCGCCCCCTGCGCCACTTTCCAGCTCCTGATGATCCATGCTGCTCCCCAACGATTGCGATTAATGGTATGTCATTATACCATTATGTCAACATTCCCGCCGAAGGAGAAACGACCGTGCCCGTTATTCGCACCACCCTGATCGAGGGCTATGACGATGAAACGAAACGCCGGCTTGGCGAGCGCCTCACCGACGCCGTGTGCGCCACGATCGCCGCACCGCTGGACGGCATCACGGTGATACTGGAAGAGGTGAAGCCCTCGGGCTACATGCGCGGCCGCCAGGCCCGGGTGCCCGGTGCACCGACGCCCTCCGGCGCGGACCTGGTGCGCGACTACCTGGCGGCCATGGAAGCACGCGACCTGGAGCGGGCGGCGGCGTTTCTGGCCGAGGGGTTTTCAATGGTCTTTCCGGGCGGGCACCGCTTCCGCACCCTGCCCGAACTGGTGGAGTGGGGACGCACGCGCTACCGTTTCGTGCGCAAGACCTATCAGGCGTTTGACGAGGCCTTCAGCGCCGACGGCATGATTGTCTACTGCTTCGGGACGCTGGCCGGGGAATGGCCGGACGGTACACCATTTGACGGCATCCGCTTCATTGACCGCTTTACCGTGGCCGCAGGGAAACTGACGGACCAGAAGGTCTGGAATGACCTTGCGGAGGCGCGGACGGCAGGACAGGCACGCGGCTGACGATCCGTCCGCCGGCGGTTTTCACCTGACATAGGCCAGGAGCAGGCGCTCCAGCCGGTCCGCCTGCTCGGCGGACGGGAATGTCGAGGGCTGATCCAGCTTGGAGGCAAGGATATCGTAGTCCAGCGTGCGGATCAGTTCCCGGAAGCTTGAAAACGGCAGGCGGCGGTAGCCGAGCGACAGGTGGGCACGGATGTAGTCGTGCATCACCTCGGCCATGATATCCAGATGCGGGTGGAAGTCGGAAGGCGAAATCGGCGCGTTGAGCTGATAGATTTTGCGCAGGAGATTGCTCGGTACGCTCAGGTGTGAACTGTAGACGACATTCTTGGTAAACCGGCAGAACTCTTCCGGTGTCCGGGCCGCCAGGTTCAGCCGCTCCCTGTAGACCTCCACGGCCGACTGGCAAAGAAACTGGTACAGCTTCAGCTGGTAGCGCGGAAAGCTGTCGAAGATCCGGTGAAACGTCGATTTCGAATAGCCGGCCGTCTCATAGATTTCCTTGACGGAAACGCGGCGCCCCATCGCGCCCGCATAAATCCTGATTCCGGCCCGCAGAAAGGTTTCAAAGCGGAAATCGATGCTGCTGCGCCCCATGACACGATCGATCTCGCCGATCCAGAGTCTGGTGATCGCATCGGTTTCACTGAGATGTTCGCAAACATCGAACCATTCGCCGCCGGCGATCTTGTCCTGCAAATCCAACACGCGAAAAACCCTGTACCGATACAAACGCACTGAACGCGCTTTATGCACGACCTGGGGCACCGGAGCCACCCCGGCACCCCTGGATCGGCAAAATGTGGAACCTTTGCCCGAAAAAACGGCCAAGCCCCTGTTGGACAAGCACATATTCTGGGACGCCGCCCCCGGCTGCCTCACGAAATGGAATTCCGGGCTGTGGACTTCGGCAACCGGGAGAGGTGGTCGGATGCCCTGACCTGACCGGCGCTACCGTGCGTCGATCCGCCTTATGGACATCCTGTCGACGGGAAGGCCGGACCGGTTGCCAGGGCGGTACAATCCGATCTTAAGATAGGGGCGCCCCAGCAGTTTTTGCGCGTGCCATTTCAATTAAGGTGTATTGCCCAGTGATAACAGTATTGATTGCTACAGAAGCAGGCACCGACAATCCGAAATTTGGATCGGGCGAGTTAGCGCCACTTTCGCTAGAATTATTATCGTCAGGCTTCATTTCCTCCTAATTGCGTCGCTGCTTTGCCGATCCCTACGAACACCGAAAAGAGAACCATGCTGGACATCCATGCTACAACAGCACCAATAACTGGAAACGACGGCCAGAATAGTATCGACGCAAATCCAGGCCAACGCGGATCATAATTTGCAGGAACGTGAATAAAGGCTATCCATACAAAGGCGCTTGAAACGGAAGAAATGCATGCTACAGAAAGGAAAGTCGCTTGAGAAACCCTCCTACATTTCCGAGGCGCGACGACGGTAATCCAATAGCCACGAATAAATACTGCAATAGTTAGAGGTGCGGTCACAATAATACCTCCCACCGTGGCGGCAAAAGTCAAATAGGAGGGAACATCATGATTCCAGAGGAAAGTCGCTCGATCATTCAAAGCTGGAAAATAGATGAGCACTTTGCTTGCGGAGACTCCAACAAATGAAAGAAGGGAAGCCAGATATGCGCACGCGATCATGAAAAATAGCGTAATGACTGAAAAGCGATCGTTAAAGCGCCGGTATTCCTCGGTTTCATCAGCGGGTGCGGGCGCTGATGCCCGAAGGGCATTTTTAAAGCTGTTAACACTCATTAACTATGTTCTCCCTAGGAGGCCGGCGCAAATGAAAAACATCAGTACGGGATTGTTTCGGATGACTTGTAGTTGGTGAGTTGAAACCAGACTTCGAGAAACCAACAAATTTAGACTGACGGCTATGAATGCACTGATCACGCCGAAGGGAGAAAGCAGGATAAGCAGAGCGGAACAGAATGATAAAATAACTCGCCCAATCTCAGAACTCACGTAGCCACTCCGAGCCGCAATTACAATGAGCCCTATCGCAATCAAAAGCACCTCTTGGACGCCCAATGCAAGAAGGCTTAATCGCCTCGTCATGATTTTTCTCCTGCCATTAGAAAATCGTTGAAAAGCTGACACCACCCACCTTGAACCCCGAATTCAACAATATTCGCGTCATCTTCCCCTTCATCGCCTCTTCAATCAGTTCCACCCGCATTTCATCTGCACGGCGAAATTTTGCCCAGGTCGTTGCGGCACGCAGAAGGGCGATGATCGCCCACGTGCCAGCGACAGTGTCACGACATCGGTTCGCGGTATTTGGTTGCGGGGGCAGGATTTGAACCTGCAACCTCCAGGTTATGGTCCGAAGGACGACGAGCTGCCTCGCCAGCGAAAGCGGAGCTTTCGCGCCAGCGACATGGCCTGTGTGTGTGGGAAT
>JACKJV010000023.1 GCA_020637775.1 Brucellaceae bacterium
CGCCCGCCGCGCGCAGAATGGAGACGGGCCATGCCGTCGAACTGGTGGCGCTGGCCGGCGATGCCCAGGAAGCGCCGCGCATTGCCTCCGGCATTGCCGAACTCGACCGGGTGACGGGCGGTGGCTTCGTGCCCGGTTCGGCGCTGCTGGTGGGCGGTGATCCTGGCATCGGCAAGTCGACCCTGCTGACCCAGGCGGCCGCCGCGCTCGCCAGGGGCGGCCACTCGGTGGTCTATGTTTCCGGCGAGGAGGCGGTGGCGCAGGTGCGCCTCAGGGCGAAACGGCTTGCCGCCGTCGAAGAGAATATCGGCCTTGCAGCGGAAACCAGCGTCGAGAACATTCTTGCCACGCTGAAGGCGGGCGAACCCCCTGCCCTGCTGATCATCGATTCGATCCAGACGCTGTGGACCGACACGGTCGAATCGGCGCCCGGTTCCGTTACCCAGGTGCGTGCTTCGGCGCAGGCGCTGATCCGTTATGCCAAGCGGCACGGCACCATCCTCGTTCTGGTCGGCCATGTCACCAAGGACGGCCAGATCGCCGGGCCTCGCGTGGTCGAGCACATGGTCGATGCAGTGCTCTATTTCGAGGGCGAAGGCGGGCATCATTTCCGCATTCTGAGAACGGTGAAGAACCGCTTCGGCCCGACCGACGAGATCGGCGTGTTCGAAATGTCCGATGGCGGGCTGAAGGAGGTCGAAAATCCGTCCGAGCTTTTCCTCGGCGAGCGCAACGCCAATGCGCCGGGGGCGGCCGTCTTCGCCGGCATGGAGGGAACGCGCCCGGTGCTGGTGGAAATCCAGGCGCTGGTCGCTCCTTCCTCGCTTGCAACGCCCAGGCGCGCCGTCGTCGGCTGGGACTCTTCGCGGCTTGCCATGGTGCTGGCCGTGCTGGAGGCCCATTGCGGCGTGCGGCTCGGCCAGCATGACGTCTATCTCAACGTTGCCGGCGGCTACAGGATCATGGAGCCTGCGGCCGATCTCGCCGTCTCGGCGGCACTGATCTCCTCGCTTGCAGGCGTTCCACTCCCCGTCCAGAGCGTCTATTTCGGCGAAATCAGCCTTTCGGGAGCAACGAGGCCGGTTTCCCACGCCCCGGCCCGGCTGAAGGAAGCCGAAAAACTCGGTTTCGGCCGGGCGATCCTGCCGGCGGGCAGCATGGCGCGAAACAACGGCAAGACAAAAGCCGCAGCGCCAAGCGGGCTGGAACTGGTGGAAATCAGCGAACTGGCCGATCTGGCAGGCCGCATTCTCGCCAGGGCAAGTCCAACGCCGGAAGCTGGGGTGTGAATACCCGCCGGCGGACGGTTTGCATTGCTTCCCGGGGTACGGCCAATGGCTGGAAAACCACATATCCAAAGCCCATTTACCCAATCTGTTATTGGCGATTGATTTTTCGCCTGCAACGCGGCATTAGTCGCGCTGACGGACCACTGCCTTTTGCCGCCGGGAACCGGCTATGGACAGGGTGCGGCGCCAGTGTCGAATGGCCTGCATCGCGTGACTTGGGTCCTGAGGGAATGCAATGATTACTCTGTTTGACGGTGTGCTGATCGGATTGATGCTGGTCTCCGGCCTGCTCGCCATGATCCGCGGCTTTTCGCGCGAAGTGCTTTCGGTCGCCTCCTGGGTGGTTGCAGCCCTTGCAGCACTGTATTTCTACAAGTCGCTTTCACCCTTCGCCTACAACTACACCAAGTCGATTTCCGACAGCCAGACGGTCGCCGACATCGCCGCCGCCGCCGGCATCTTCATCATCGCGCTGATCGTCGTCAGCGTCATCACGATGAAAATCGCCGACTTCATCGTCGACTCCAAGATCGGCCCGCTTGACCGCACGCTCGGCTTTGTCTTCGGCGCGGTGCGCGGCGCGCTGCTGGTGGTCGTCGGCCTGTTGTTCTTCAACTGGCTGGTGCCGGAAAACCAGCCCGGATGGGTTGCCAATGCCAAGTCCAAGCCGATGCTCGAATCGATCGGCGAAGGGCTGGTGGAACTGCTGCCGGACGATCCGGAAAAATCGATCATCGACCGCCTGAAGCCGCAGGACGGCGCTGGCGAAGAAGAAGAAACCAACAGCTGATCCGCCAGCTTGCGGATCGGACTGAAACCGCAAAACAAAGACAGGACAGCCATGGCTTTCGCTTCCAACTCCCCACTGGAAGATGGCGACACGCTTCACGAGGAATGCGGTGTCTTCGGCATTTTCGGTCACCAGGACGCCGCAGCACTGACGACACTGGGCCTGCACTCGCTGCAGCATCGCGGCCAGGAAGCCGCCGGCATCGTCAGCTATGACGGCAAGCAGTTCTTCGCCGAGCGCCATCGCGGCCTGATCGGCGATGCCTTCACCAAGCCCGACGTGCTGGAGCGGCTCAAGGGCTCGC
>JACKJV010000024.1 GCA_020637775.1 Brucellaceae bacterium
GTTGATCGGCGCCGCCACAGTTCCGCCGTCCCCCTTCAACACCCTTGCTGCATGGCGGGAAGCGATGCGGCAAGAGGAGCGATTGCCATGACGAACCTGACCGGACTTGCCCTTCTCGCGCTGTTTGGCGCTGCCATCGTGACAAGCTGCCAGGAGCCTCGAAGCTTCACCGGGCAGGCACCGGCTTCGCCACCGGTGTTGGCCTTCGTTGATTAACTTTTTCCCGGTTAACTCGACGGTTTGACGATCGCGTCAATAGCGAGCAACTGTTCGAGAAGGGCCGGCATGTCGGACAGCTTCATCATGTTGGGCGCATCCGATGACGTGGTATTTTCGGGATCGTCATGGGTCTCGATGAAGACACCGGCCACACCGGTGGCCACGGCTGCGCGCGCAAGATAGGGCACCATGCGCCGGTCACCGCCCGACGAGGCACCCTGCCCGCCCGGCTGCTGCACCGAATGCGTCGCATCGAAGATTACCGGCGCGCCGGTTTCAGCCATGATCGGCAGGGCGCGCATATCGGACACGAGGGTGTTGTAGCCGAATGATGCGCCGCGCTCCGTGATGAGCACGTCCGGATTGCCGCTGTCGGTGATCTTGCGTACCACGTTCTTCATGTCCCAGGGCGCGAGAAACTGCCCCTTCTTGACATTGACGACCTTGCCGGTGCGCGCCGCCGCTACCAGAAGGTCCGTTTGCCGGCATAGGAAAGCCGGGATCTGGAGCACATCGACATGTGGGGCGACGATGGCGCACTGCTCCTCGGTATGGATATCGGTGAGCACCGGAAGGCCGAATTCCCGGCGCAGGTCTTCGAAAACCGGCATGGCGGCATCCAGCCCGGCGCCGCGTGTCGCGCCGATGCTGGTGCGGTTGGCCTTGTCGAAGGATGACTTGTAGACAAGGCCAATGCCGAGGCCGTCGCAGATTTCCTTCAGGCTGCCGGCCATGTCGAAGGCGTGCTGGCGGCTCTCAAGCTGGCAAGGACCAGCGATCAGCGACAATCTTGCTGCATTGGAGAAGGTGACGGCGCCCACGGAAACGCCTGGATTGGGTGCGGACATCGGATCACTCCTCGAAGATGAATGTTGCGCCCTGCCCCGGCGCCGGCGGAACGGAAATTGCGCCATCGGCAGCCTTGAAGACGATACTGGCGGCCTCCAGCCTCGTCCGCAGCAGGTCCATATCGCGACAGGCGAAACGGACGGCGTGACAGGCGAGCCCGGTCGATCCGGCATCCCGTTCGACGACAAGGTCAGCGTTCGGCAAGACGACGCGGATGCGCTCGGCATTGCCCGTGGCGGGCACGCCGGTGAATGCCTCGATGAAACCGCGATGGCGGGCAGGTTCCTGTGCCCGAAGGACAACGCCGCGCAGCCCGGAAACGCCATTCACATGGTTTTCGAGGGAGGTACGGTCCACCGCAGGCACGTTGACCCGCTGGCAAGTGAAGAAGAAGGCCGCATTTGCGGGCTGTGGCGCCGCAAAGGCCAGCCGGAAGGATGCTTCGCCTTCATCGCCTTCGGGCGTGCGGAAGCCGCGGGAAAAATCCAGCCGCGCTCCGCCGCCATATCCCGCGGCTTGAAACGCGGTATCGTCGTCATCGGCATCATCGCTGCCGAGCACTACGGCCGAGAAGCCGTTTTCTCCGGCCTCGGCGCGAAAACGTGCATCGCCGGCAGTGA
>JACKJV010000025.1 GCA_020637775.1 Brucellaceae bacterium
CGCGCCGTCATGCCCGGCTGATGATGGCGCTCAAGCTGCTGTCGCTGGGGCGTGGGGCCTCGGGCGTGCGGCTTGAGCTGATTTCGCTGATCGAACAGATGCTCGCGCGCGGCGTGACGCCGGTGATCCCGGTGCAGGGCTCGGTCGGGGCCTCGGGCGATCTCGCCCCGTTGGCACATATGGCCGCAGTGATGATGGGCCATGCCGAGGCGGAATACGAGGGCGAGACGCTGCCGGGCGCCGAGGCGCTGGCCCGCGCCGGGTTGCAGCCGGTGGAGCTGGGCGCGAAGGAGGGTCTCGCGCTGATCAACGGCACGCAATTCTCGACCGCCTTCGCGCTGGCCGGGCTGTTCGACGCCTGGCAGGCGATGCAGGCGGCGCTTGTCACCTCGGCCTTGTCCACGGATGCGATCATGGGGTCGACCGCGCCCTTGCAGCCGGAAATCCACGCCCTGCGCGGCCATGCCGGCCAGATCCAGGCGGCGGCGACCATGCGCGCGCTGCTCGACGCCAGCGAAATCCGCGAAAGCCACCGCGAGGGCGACACCCGTGTACAGGACCCCTATTGCATCCGCTGCCAGCCGCAGGTCACCGGCGCCGCGATGGACATGCTGCGCATGGCCGGCCGCACGCTGCAGATCGAGGCCAACGCCGCCACCGACAACCCCTTGGTGCTGAGCGAGGCCGGGCTGATCGTGTCGGGCGGGAATTTCCATGCCGAACCCGTGGGCTTTGCCGCCGACATGATCGCGCTGGCGGTGGCCGAGATCGGCGCCATCGCCCAGCGTCGCGTCGCGCTGATCGTCGATCCGACGCTGAGCTTCGACCTGCCGCCGTTCCTGACGCCCAATCCGGGGCTGAACTCGGGCCTGATGATCGCCGAGGTCACCACTGCCGCGCTGATGAGCGAGAACAAGCACCTCGCCAATCCCTGCGTGACCGACTCGACCCCGACCTCCGCCAATCAGGAAGACCATGTCAGCATGGCGGCCCATGGTGCGGTCCGGCTGGGACGCATGGTGGCCAATCTGGAACGCATCCTCGGGGTGGAGCTGCTCTGCGCCGGCCAGGGGATCGAGTTCCGCGCGCCGCTCAAGACCAGTGCGCCGCTGGCATCGGCGCTGGCCCATCTGCGCCAATCCGTGCCGTCGCTGAACGATGACCGCTACATGGCCCCCGACCTAGAGCGCGCCGCAACGCTGGTGCGAAGCGGTGCGCTGATCGCAGCCACGGGGCTGACCATGCCGGAGCTGGACGCATGAACCCTGTCGAGATCACCCGAGGCAACGGCCCGGTCGTGCTGGGATTGCCGCATACCGGGACCTGGTTGCCCGACGAGGTCAGCACCCGCCTGAACGACCGGGGGCGCGGGCTCGACGATACCGACTGGCATATCCATACGCTGTACGAGGGCCTGCTGCCGGGCGTGACCACCGTACGCGCCACCTTCCATCGCTACGTGATCGACGCCAACCGCGACCCGTCGGGCCAAAGCCTCTATCCCGGCCAGAACACCACGGGCCTCGTACCGCTGACCGATTTCGACGGGCATCCGATCTGGGACAGCGAGCCGACCCCCGACGAGATCGAGGCCCGGCGCATCACCTATCACGCCGCCTATCATGCCGCCCTGCAGGCCGAACTGGAGCGGGTGCACGCAACGCATGGCGTGGCGATCCTCTACGATTGCCATTCGATCCGCAGCTTTATCCCCTTCCTGTTCGACGGTATCCTGCCGGATTTCAACATCGGCACCAACGGCGGCGAGACCTGCGATCCGGCCATCGAAGCGGCCGTACGGGATATCTGCGCGCGGGCCGATGGCTACAGCTCGGTGCTCAACGGCCGCTTCAAGGGCGGCTGGACCACGCGGCATTACGGCCGCCCCGCCGACGGCTATCACGCCATCCAGATGGAACTGGCGCAATCCACCCACCTGACGACGGAGGCCGCGCCCTGGACGCTTGACGCCGCCAAGGCCGAAACGCTGCGCGCCCCCCTCGCCGAGATCCTGAAAACACTGGCCGATCTGGCCCCGACCCTTGGAGGCAAACGATGACCAATCCTCGCCACAACATCCGCGACGTCTATCCCGATACCGGAACCGAGATCACCGCGAAAAGCTGGCTGACCGAGGCGCCGATGCGGATGCTGATGAACAACCTGCATCCCGACGTGGCCGAGAATCCGCACGAGTTGGTCGTTTATGGGGGCATCGGCCGCGCCGCCCGGACCTGGCAGGATTTCGACACCATCGTCGCCAGCCTGAAAGAGCTGGAAGACGACCAGACCCTGCTGGTGCAATCCGGCAAGCCCGTGGGTGTCTTCCGCACCCACAAGGACGCGCCGCGCGTGCTGATCGCCAATTCCAACCTCGTGCCGCACTGGGCGAACTGGAAGCATTTCAACGAGTTGGACAAGAAGGGTCTGGCCATGTACGGCCAGATGACCGCCGGGTCGTGGATCTATATCGGCAGCCAGGGCATCGTTCAGGGCACCTATGAGACCTTCGTGGAGGCCGGGCGCCAGCACTACGACGGAAGCCTGAAGGGCCGTTGGATCCTGACCGGCGGCCTGGGGGGCATGGGCGGCGCGCAGCCGCTGGCGGCCGTCATGGCCGGGGCCTGCTGCCTTGCGGTCGAATGCGACGAGACCCGCGCCGATTTCCGCCTGCGCACCCGCTATGTCGACGAGAAGACCCATTCGATCGACGAGGCGCTCGAGATGATCGACCGTTGGACCAAGGCGGGCGAGGCGAAATCCGTGGCGCTGATCGGCAACGCGGCCGACATTTTCCCCGAGTTGGTCAAGCGCGGCGTGCGCCCCGATATTGTCACCGACCAGACTTCGGCCCACGACCCGATCCACGGCTACCTGCCGCAGGGTTGGACCGTCGCCGAGTGGCGCGAGAAGCAGCAAAGCGATCCTGAGGCGGTGGAAAAGGCCGCGCGCGCCTCGATGAAGGTGCATGTCGCCGCGATGGTCGATTTCTGGAACGCCGGTGTGCCGACTCTGGATTACGGCAACAACATCCGCCAGGTCGCGCTGGAAGAGGGGCTGGAGGACGCCTTTGCCTTCCCCGGCTTCGTGCCCGCCTATATCCGCCCGCTGTTCTGCCGCGGGATCGGACCGTTCCGCTGGGCCGCGCTGTCGGGCGACCCCGAGGACATCTACAAGACCGACGCCAAGGTGAAGGAACTGGTGGATGACCCGCATCTTCACAACTGGCTCGACATGGCGCGCGAGCGGATCAGCTTCCAGGGGCTGCCGGCGCGGATCTGCTGGGTGGGTCTGGGTGTGCGGCACAAGCTGGGCCTCGCCTTCAACGAGATGGTGCGCAACGGCGAGCTGAAGGCACCGGTGGTGATCGGCCGCGATCACCTCGACAGTGGCTCGGTCGCCTCGCCCAACCGCGAGACCGAGGCGATGAAGGACGGCTCGGACGCCGTGTCCGACTGGCCGCTCCTGAACGCGCTGCTCAACACCGCATCGGGCGCGACCTGGGTGTCGCTGCACCACGGCGGCGGCGTCGGCATGGGCTTCTCCCAGCATTCCGGCATGGTGATCTGCTGCGACGGCTCCGAAGACGCCGACCGCCGGCTGGCCAATGTGCTGTGGAACGACCCGGCTACCGGCGTGATGCGCCACGCCGACGCGGGTTACGACATCGCGAAGGATTGCGCGCGCGAACACGGTCTGAACCTGCCCGGCATCCTCTGAGTGTCAGGCAGGCGTGCCGCGGCGCCCCCGCCGCGGCACGTCAGTATTTCGTCGTCATCCTGTGGCCCCGCCGATAGGTCAGCCGGACCAGCGTGACCGCAGTTTCCCTGAACCACGTGGTGCGCTCGGTGCGAAACAGGGCATTCCCGGCAAAGCACCCCATGTGATCGGCGATGTCCTGCGTCGCCTCCACCGCCGAGAAACTGATCTCGGCGTTCGAGAACGGCACCTCTGCCAGCAGCCATTCGTTCGGTCCGCTCTTGGCGAAATCCGCCTTCAGGACAGAGGGGACGACCTCGGGATTGATCCAGCGCTCTTCGTGCTGATACGGGATTCCATCGGCCCAATGCATACAGACCACACGAACTACCTGCTGGCCCGCCTTCAGCGCAAGCCGCCCGAGCAACCAGTCGGGAACATCCAGAACCGACCGGTCGATCAGCGCATAGCGGTACTCTGCCCTTTGTGCCTCGATCTCCTCGCGGACGATGGGAATCGCGAACCGCGCCTGACGAATCGGCGCCTTGCGCACCCGCGTGCCGGCCTTGCGCTTGCGCTCGACGATGCCCTCATCTGCCAATTCACGCATCGCCCGATTGACCGTGGCGCGCGCACAGCCGTATTTTTCGGCAAGGTCCATTTCATTCGGCATCAAGGTGCCGGGCCCCATGACGCCGCGCGCAATCTGATCGAGAAGATCCGCTTTGACATCCTTGAAGGTCACGGTCATTGGCATCGCCCCTTTGTTACTTCAGCCAATCTAACCAATAGACCAACCCAGCTATCCGAACTTCGGGTATACAGTCGCGTGTAGACCTCGATAATGATATACATAATGAAATAACATTAGACAATAGGACCGAACCCTTGTCGCCCATCCTCAAGATCACCCTGTCCCGGCTCGCCATGGGAATCCTGACGCTACTGATCGTGAGCGTGCTGATTTTCTCGGCCATCGAACTGCTACCCGGCGACATTGCGACGGAAACCCTCGGCCAATCCGCGACCGAGGAAACCATCGCGGCCTTCCGCGAGCGTTTCAACCTGAACGGCCCGGTGCACATGCGCTATATCGAGTGGCTGACAAACGCGGTGCAGGGAGATTTCGGTGTCTCGCTGTCCAACCAGCGCCCGATTTCGGAACTGATCGCGCAACGGGCAGGCAACACGTTCTTCCTGGCCGGCTATGCCGCGCTGATCGCGGTGCCGATCGCCATCGTTCTGGGGATGCTGGCCGCGCTCTATCGCAATTCGGTGTTCGACAAGACGGTCTCGGGCGCCACGCTCGCGGCGATTTCCTTCCCCGAGTTCTTCGTGGCCTATATCCTTGTGCTGCTGTTCTCGGTCACCTTCGGCTGGTTCCCCAGCCTCGCCAGCGTCGATGCCGGAACCGGGTTTGTCGAGCGGCTCTATCGTACCTTCCTTCCCGCGCTGACCCTGACGCTGATCGTGGTCGCGCACATGATGCGGATGACCCGGGCCGCGATCATCAACCTGCTGGCCCTGCCCTATGTCGAGATGGCGCATCTCAAGGGGATGAAGCGCTGGCGCGTGATCGCCATCCATGCGCTACCGAATGCCATTGCCCCGATCATCAACGTGGTGGCGCTGAACCTTGCCTACCTCGTCGTCGGTGTGGTGCTGGTCGAAGTGGTGTTCGTCTATCCGGGCCTGGGGCAGCTTCTGGTGGACGCGGTGTCCAACCGCGACGTGCCGATCGTGCAGGCCGCCTGCCTGATCTTCGCCGCCACCTACATCCTTCTGAACATGGCCGCGGACATCCTGTCGATCATCGCCAATCCCCGCCTGCTGCATCCGAGGTAATCGCCGATGACGACCTTTCTCAGAAAACTCGGCGAGGCGCCGTTCTCGGCCTGGTTCGGCATCGTCGTCGTGACGCTGATCGCCCTGACGGCCATTTTCGCCCCGGTTCTCGCCCCCTTCCCCGAATTCGAGGTGGTGGGTCCGCAATACAGCCCCTGGGCCGCGCCGCATTACCTGGGGACCGACGCCCTCGGGCGGGACGTGCTGTCGCGCCTGATCTACGGCGCGCGCAATACCGTGGGGATCGCCCTGCTGACGACCGCGCTCGCCTTCCTGATCGGCGCGAGCTGCGGACTTCTGGCGGCGACGCTGGGCGGCTGGTTCGAAATGGTCGCCAGCCGGGCGGTCGACGTGCTGATGGCCATTCCGTCGCTGATCTTCGCCCTTCTTATCCTGACGATCACCGGCACCTCGGTCCTGTCGCTGATCCTCGTCATCGCCGTCCTGGACAGCACCCGGGTCTACCGCCTGTCGCGCGCCGTCGCGCAGGGCATCCTGACCATGGATTACGTCGAGGTCGCGCGGATGCGCGGCGAAGGGTTGTTCTGGATCATCCGGCGCGAGGTTCTGCCGAACTCGTCCGCCCCGCTGATCGCCGAATTCGGGCTGCGCTTCTGCTTTGTCTTCCTGTTCATCTCGGCGCTCTCGTTCCTGGGGCTGGGGCTGCAACCGCCGATCGCGGATTGGGGCGCGATGGTGCGGGAAAGCGCCCGGCTCATCTCGTTCGCCGATTTCTCGACCTGGCAGACCGCCACCTTCGGGCTGGCCCCGCTCTTGCCCGCGGGCGCCATCGCGCTGCTGACGGTGTCCGTAAACCTGATCGTCGACTGGGTGCTGCACCTGGCCAGCGGACTGGAGGATTAACGCATGACTGACACGTCCGACCTTTTGCTGGATATCCGCGATCTCGTCATCGAGGGCCGGTCAGGCGGAACCTGGCAACCCATCGTCAACGGCATCGGCCTGTCGCTGAAACGCGGCGAGATCCTCGGTCTCATCGGCGAAAGCGGCGCCGGAAAATCGACCCTGGGCCTGGCCGCCATGGGCTATACCAAGTCCGGCTGCCGCATCGCCGGCGGGTCGATCAAACTCGCCGGGGAGGAACTCGTCGGTGCCCCGGCCGAGACCCTGCGCCACCTGCGCGGCAAGCGCGTGGCCTATGTGGCGCAATCGGCGGCGGCGGCCTTCAATCCCGCCTATCGGCTGATCCGGCAATACAGCGAAGCGCCCGTCAAGCATGGCGTCATGTCACGACAAGAGGCCGAGCGCGACGCCGTGCAGCTGTACCGCGAAATGCAGCTGCCAAACCCCGAAGAGATCGGCTTCCGCTATCCGCACCAGGTTTCGGGCGGGCAGTTGCAGCGGGCGATGACGGCGATGGCCATGGCCTGCCGCCCCGACCTGATCATCTTCGACGAACCCACCACCGCGCTGGACGTGACCACCCAGATCGAGGTGCTGGCCGCGATCCGCAAGGTAGTGCGCGAGCACCAGACGGCGGCGATCTACATCACCCACGACCTGGCCGTGGTCGCGCAGATGGCCGACCGGATCAAGGTGCTGCTGAAGGGCAACGAAGTCGAAGAGGCGGATACCCGGCAGATGCTGGCGCATCCGCGCGAGGATTACACCAAGTCGCTATGGGCGGTGCGCGAATTCCGCCGCGCGCCGATGACCCCGGACGAGACCGGAAAGCCGATCCTGGCGCTGCAGGATGTCGACGCGTCCTATGGCACGCTGAAGGTACTCGACGGGATCAACCTGAGCGTCGACCGGGGCCAGACGATGGCCGTGGTCGGCGAAAGCGGATCGGGGAAGTCGACCCTTGCGCGCGTCATCATGGGCCTGTTGCCGCCCGACAGGGGCAGTGTCCAACTTGACGGGACGACCCTGTCGCCGCTCAACCGCCATCGCGACAAGGGCGTGCAGCGCCGCGTCCAGATGATCCACCAGATGGCCGATACCGCACTCAACCCCAAGCACCGCATCCGCGAGGTTCTGGGTCGCCCGCTTGAATTCTTCCTGGGCATGAAGGGCGCAGCCAAGGAAGCGCGGATCCGCGAGCTTCTGACAATGATCGAACTCGACCCCGATACGTTCATCGACCGGCTGCCGTCGGAATTGTCGGGCGGTCAGAAGCAGCGGGTGTGCATTGCCCGGGCGCTTGCGGCCGAACCGGATTTCATCATCTGCGACGAGGTGACATCGGCGCTGGACCAAATCGTCGCCGAAGGCATCCTGCGGCTTCTGGACCGGCTGCAACGCGAGATGGGGCTGACCTATCTGTTCATCACCCACGATCTGGCGACGGTGCGGTCGATCGCGGATTGGGTGGTGGTGATGCAGAAGGGGCAGATCGTCGAACAGGGCAGCAAAGGTCAAGTCTTCCAGCCGCCCCACCACCCCTATACCGAATTGCTGCTGTCCTCGGTCCCCGAGATGGACCCGGACTGGCTGGACGGAGTGCTGAACGACAGACGCGCGGCCGGATAACGACCGCGCGCCTGCGCATCCCGGGAAGCCGGACCTTCAGATGTCGAGCACGACGCGGCCTTCGGGCCGCGCGCAGCAAATCAGCACCTGGCCTGCGGGCGGGGTTTCCAGCGGTTCTTCGACATAGGACACGATGCCTTCGACCAGCGTGCAGCGGCAGGTGTTGCAGATGCCCGACCGGCACGAGAAATCCGGCTCCAGCCCCGCGCCCTCGGCCAGCTCCAGGATCGTGCGCACATCGCCGCCCATGGTGGCCGTCACGCCCGATGTGGCGAAATGGACCGTATCCCCGCCACCAGAGCCTGCGCCGGCCCGGTTGCCGGGCTTGTCGCTCGCCATCGGCACCAGCGTTTCGGGAACGGCCCAGGCTTCGGGGTCGGTCAGGTTCACCAGCGCGGCAATCGCCCTTGGCGCCTGCGATGCGGCCCTGGAGGCGGATGCAGGCTGCGCCGCCAGCTTCTCCAGCGGGCTGGCCGTGCCGAAGAATTCATAGGCGATGCGGCCCCGGTCGATGCCGAGAGCGGTCAGATTGCGATACATCGCGACCATGAAGCCGGTCGGACCGCACATGTAGACCTCGTAGTCGTCCAGCGGCAGATGCGCCTGCAACAAGGCCTTGTCGATCACCCCCTCACTGTCGAAACGGGCTTCTGCGCGGTCCCTTTCGGTCGGGGTGCGATGGGTGACATGCAGCGTGATCCGGCCGTCGCTCGCGTCGGCCAGCGCCTTCAGCTCGGCACCCAGCGCCTGCACATCGCCGTTTTCGCAGGCGTGGAAGATCCAGACACGGCGCTTTGTGCGCGCAAGGACCTTCGCCATCGCCAGCAGAGGCGTGATCCCGATCCCGCCGGCCAGCAGCAGAACGGGACGCGCGCTGTCCTGATCCAGCACGAAGGCGCCGCGCGGCGGCGCGATGTCCAGCACCTCACCGTCACGCACATGGTCATGCAGCCAGCACGAACCGACCCCGTCCGGCACCTCCGTGCCGTCCGGGGCGCATTCGCGCTTGACCGAGATCCGGTGAAACCCGTCCCGCTGCACGTCGCCGGACAGCGAATAGGTCTTCAGCACAGATCCTTCGCCGCTGGGGATCCGGAAGGTCAGGTATTGCCCCGGCAAGGCCTGCCACAGCGGCCCGCCATCGACCGGCGTCAGGTGGAACGAGGTGACGACATCGCTTTCGCGCACCTTAGCGGTGACGCGAAACCGGCGGAACGCATCGGCCATGTCACGCGTCCATCTTGGCGTCGACCATCCGCTCTTCGGCGATCATCGCCTCAAGCTGGCGGCGGAAGCGAAGCTGGCCCGCATCGATGCTCAGGTCGATATGCGGCGATTGCTTGTTGGTCATGCCGAGCTGAACCTCGTGCAGGACGGCGCGATCCTCCTCGAAGGCGTGACGCACATCCTCGGCCATCATCTTCGACAGGGCCTCGTCATCCGGGCGGACATTGCGCAGCTGGAACCAGTAATAGCGCGTCTCGGACTCGGTAACCGGCGTCATGAAATTGTAGCTATCCATCACGAAGGTCTTTTCGTGCAGCGGCCCGTCCGGCCCGCCGGTCCCGGCCGGGGTGAAGACCGCGCGGATCAACGCGTGCGAGGGATAGCGCACCTCGTAATGCTGCAGCCGGTCGCAATTGCCTTCGAACTCGACCACCTTCTTGTAGAAGGGCGCCGGCTCGTGATCCATCATCCAGCGGTGGACGATGATGCCGTTCTCGGTCTTGGTGACACGCAGCGGCGTGTCCTTGGTGGCCGGTGCCGCGAACGAGCTCTGGTGCACCCAGGCCACGTGGCTGGGATCCAGCAGGTTGTCGCACATCAACAGGTAATTGCACTGCAATTCCATCGCATCGCCGGCATTGATCCCCCATTCGGGGCTGTCGAAATTCGGGATGTCGATGATTTCCTCGGGATCGGCCATGGCGGCATTGCCCATCCAGATCCACACCAGGCCATATTTCTCGTGCACCGGATAGGGGCGCACCTTGGCCGCCGAGGGGATCCGCCCGCCGCCGGGTGCCCAGACACATTGGCCAGCGCAGTCGAAGGTCAGCCCATGATAGCCGCATTCGACCGTGTTGCCCTTGATCCGGCCCTTGGACAATGGCAACTTGCGGTGCGGGCAGGCATCCTCAAGCGCGATGACCTCGTCCTCTTCTGTACGGAAGACGCAGATCTTCTCGTTCAGAACCTTGATCTGCTTCAGGTCCCGGGTGACCTCGGAACTCCAGGCAGCGACATACCAGGCATTGCGTAAGAACATTGGCGACCTCGTGAGTTGCTTGGTGTTATTCGCAATATGTCTGAACATTTCGCCGTTAACAGGCAGAAATGGCCGACAATACTTTAGATATTCTGCTCGTCGGTCGCGTAGTTCCGGCTGGTCGCCATCAGCCAGTTCAGAAATTCGCGGGCTTTCGGCTGGTTCAATGTCGTATCGCCCCAGCAGACATAATACGGCTCCGGCATCGGCAGATTGTCCTGCGACAGCCGCACAAGCCGGCCAAGATCGAGATCGAAACGAGAGAACGAGCGTTGCGCAAGGACGACGCCCTGCCCGCCTGCCGCGGCTTCGATCGCGCTGCTGGACAAGGAATGCACCGCCACCGGCTTGAAGGTCGCGCCGCGGATGCCGTTCGCCGCGAACCAATCGGCCCAGCGGGGCACCGAATTGTAGGCAGGGCCCCAGTCGATTTCGATCAGCGGCAGGCGAAGCAGCCCCTCGGCCGTGCGCACCTCGGGGTGGCGCTTGAGAAACTCGGGCGAGCAGGCCGGAAAGCTGTGGTCGGTGAACAACACCCGGGCATGCGGGAAACGCTGCGCGATGCTGCCATAGGTCAGGCGGAACATGTCGTTCGTCAGGTCCGGGTCCGGTTCCAGATGCGTCGCCTCAAGCCGCAGGGGCACGTCGTTCAGATGCGCCTGGATATCGTGCAGGAGCGGGTTCAGCCATTTCAGCAAAAGCGTCGGCAGGCCTGAGACCTTCAGATCCGCGCCCATCTTCGTGCGCTGCACAAGGGTATGGGCCATGCGCAGGCGGTCGAAGCCTTCGGCGATCAGCTTGTGATAGGCCAGCGCCTCGGCCGACAGGGCGGCGCGTCGGCCGTCCTTGTTGATCAGCTTCATGGACAGGTGTTCTTCCAGCACCTTGAGCTGCTGGCTGATCGCGCCCGAGGTCACGCCCAGTTCCTGAGCGGCGCCGGTGACGGAACCGAGACGCCCGAAGGCTTCGAAAGCCTGCAACGCGCGCAAGGGGGGCAAGTAGGATTTCACGATCACCTTCCCCGAATCGTGCGGACGCCGAATCGGTCGGAGCCCCGTTTAGCTGCGCTACACAGTATAGCAGGAATATTGAGTTGTCCCGGCCTTATGTCACCACTTACGATATTATGAACAGACATATTAACAAGCGACAACCCCAAACCATCTCTGCAGGGAGAGATCCATGACCATATCCACCAATCGGCGTACATTGCTTCAGAGCGCGGCGGCCTTTGGCACGCTGGGCGTTCTCGGCCTCAACGGCAAGCCCTTGAAGGCGCAAACCACCCCACAACAGGGTGGCACTTTCCGCCTTGCGATCAATGACTTCGACAGCGGCGAGACGCTGGATCCGCAGGTCAACGAAAGCAAATTCATGCAGAACCTGCAATACCAGATCCGCAACGCGCTGATCGAAGTCGGCCCCGGCGGCGTGATGGTGCCCGAATTGGCGACGGAATGGTCAAGCAATGCCGATTCGACGGTCTGGACCTTCAAGCTGCGCGAAGGGGTCGAGTTCTCGAACGGTCAGCCCTTCACCGCCGAGGACGCCGTGTTCTCGCTGAACCTGCATCGCGGCGAGCAGAGCATCTCGGTCATCAAGTCGCTGATGGCGGGCGTGACCGACATCCAGGCCACCGGCCCGCACGAGATGACCATCACCCTGTCGGGCCCGAACAGCGGCTTCCCCGCCGTGCTGACGATGGCTGCGACGGTGATCGTTCCGGCCAACACGACGAATTTCGACGAGGGTATCGGCACCGGCGGGTACATCCTGGAAAGCTACGAACCCGGTGTGCGGGCGCGGGTGGTGAAGAACCCGAACTACTGGAAAGAGGGCCGCGCCCATTTCGAGGCGGTCGAAACGCTGGCGATCCGCGACGTGAACGCCCGCACCACGGCGCTGCGCACCGGCGAGGTCGATGCGATGAACGCCGTTGACGCCACGACCGCGCCGCTGATCCAGGCGATGCCCGGGATCGACCTGATCCAGGTGCAGGGCAAGATGCACTATTGCTTCAGCATGAACACCACTGAGACCCCCTATCAGGACCCGGATGTGCGCCTAGCGATGAAGCTCGCGATCGACCGCGAGGACATGGTCAGCAAGATCCTCGGCGGCTTCGGCTCGGTCGCCAATGACCAACCGATTTCAAGCGCCTATCCCTATCACAATCCGAACCTGCCGCAGCACAGCTACGACCCGGAACAGGCCCGCGCCCTGATGCAGCGGGCCGGCGTCGCAGATCACCGGCACGTGCTGCACGTCTCGGAAACGCCCTTTGCCGGGGCGGTGGACGCAGCCCAGCTGTTCAGCCAGCACGCCGCAGCGGCGGGGATCAACATCGAGGTCGCGCGCGAACCCGAGGACGGCTACTGGTCCAACATCTGGGGCAAGACGCCGTTCTTCGCCTCGCGCTGGTCGGGCCGTGCGAACGAGGACCTGATGCTGACCCAGGCCTATTCGCGCGCCAGCTTGGGTAGCTGGAATGCGACGCACTGGGACAATGACGCCTTCAACACCGCGCTCATCGCCGCGCGCGGCGAGCAGGACGAAGAGCGCCGGCGCGAACTCTACTGGGAATGCCAGCGCCTCATCTACGAGGACGGCGGCATGATCGCGCCGATCTGGGCCGACATCCTCGATGCGAAATCGAGCAATATCGCCACCGGCGACGAGATCGCCAGCGATTGGGATATGGACGGCAACCGCGCGTCCGAGCGTTGGTGGTTCGCCGCCTGATCCCGATTGGTGGGCCGCTGCTCCCCGGCCCGCCACCCCATCCCAACGAGGCCCCATGACACAGCATACCAGCCCGCTCGACACGGTTCTCTCTGCCCTCTCGCCGATGTTCGGCGACCGGCTGTCGACAGAGCGGGCGATCCGCGACCAGCACACGGCCGTGGAAAGCTGGCTGACACCGGCCGCGCCCGACGCCGTCGTCATGGTCCACAGCACCGACGAGGTATCCGCGGTGCTGAAGCTGTGCCACGCGCACGGCGTGCCCGTCGTGCCCTTCGGCGCGGGATCGTCGATGGAAGGCCAGGTCAACGCGCCGCATGGCGGGATCAGCCTCGATCTTTCACCGATGGACAAGCTGTTGTCCGTCAATGCCGAGGACATGGATTGCACGGTGCAATGCGGCGTCGTGCGCCAGCGTCTGAACGAGGATCTGCGTGCGTCGGGCCTGTTCTTCCCGGTGGATCTTGGCGGCCATGCCACGCTGGGGGGCATGGCCGCCACCCGCGCATCGGGCACCACCACCGTCAGATACGGCTCGATGCGTGAACTCGTGCTGGGCCTGACCGTGGTGCTGCCGGATGGCCGAATCGTCAAGACCGGGGGGCGCGCGCGCAAATCCTCGGCCGGTTACGACCTGACGCATCTGTTCGTCGGCGCCGAGGGTACGCTTGGCGTCATCACCGAACTCACCCTGCGGCTGGCGGGCATCCCCGAGGCCAGCAGCACCCTCATGTGCAGCTTCGACGATATCGGCGCGGCCACCTCTGCCGTGGTGACGGCCCTGCAGTTCGGCCTGTGCCTGAACCGGATCGAACTGGCGGACGCGGTGCAGATGGCCGCGATCAATGCTTATGGCAAGTCCGACCTGCCCGAGGCGCCGACGCTCTGGATCGAGCTGGCCGGGTCGCAGGCAAATGTGGCCCATGATTCCGAGGTCCTGCAGGACCTGATCCGAGATGCGGGCGCAACAGGAATGGAGCATGCCAGTGATGCCGAGGCGGCGTCCGCGCTCTGGCGCATCCGCCACTCGGCTCTCTATGCCTCGCGCGCGCTGCGGCCGGGGATCAAGGGGCTGTCGACCGATGTCTGCGTGCCCGTTTCGGCCCTGCCCGCCTGTATCGAGGGCATCGGCAAGGTCGTGGAGACCACGTCGATCAAGGCGCCGCTGATCGGGCATGTGGGCGACGGCAATTTCCACATGGTCCTGCTGTTCGATCCCGAGAACCCCGAAGAAACCGCCGAAGGGCGCCGCATCAACGCGGCCCTGATCGAGCTGGCGCTGTCTATGGGCGGAACCTCGACGGGCGAACACGGGGTCGGTCTGGGCAAGAAGGCCTATATGGAGGCCGAGCACGGCACCGCACTGGACCTGATGCGCCAGCTCAAACGCTGCATCGATCCCGCAAACATCATGAACCCCGGCAAGATCTTCGATCTTTGACCAAAGGACCCCCCGATGAATTCCGACCTGATCCGTCCCGAAATCGCGGCGCTGCCGACCTATAATGCCGGGCTGGCGCTGGACCGGTTCCGTGCGCGTTATGGCATCGATTGTCTGGCCAAGCTGGACAGCAACGAGAACCCCGCAGGCCCCTGCCCCGGCGTGGTGGATGCGATCCGCGACGAAGCCGCCGGGATCGCGCGCTATCCGGATGCGGGCAACGGCGCGCTGCGCGAAGACCTTGCCGCCGTGACCGGTTCGAGCGCCGACCGGCTCATCATCGGCAACGGGTCCGAAGACCTGATCGGCGCGATCTTCCGCACGGTCCTGCGCCCGGGCGATCATGTTGTCACCATCTGCCCCAGCTTCGGGCTGCACGAATTCGGCGCTTTGGCCTCGGGTGCGCATGTCACCAAGGTGCCGTTCAACGCCGATTGGAGCTTTCCGGTCGAGGGCATGATCCGCGCCATGGCGGCCGAGGCGCCGCGCGTGCTGATGTTCTCGTCGCCCAGCAATCCCGCGGGCCCGGCGATTTCGGCGGCCGAGTTCGACACGCTGCTGACGGCCACGCCGCCGCAGACGCTCGTGGTGTTCGACGAGGCTTACCTCGAATACCTCGATCCCGCCGCGCGCTTCGATGCGATGGCGCGTTTGGAAGCCGGTCCCAATCCTTGGCTGATCCTGCGCACCTTCTCGAAAGCCTATGGACTGGCCGGGATCCGCGTCGGCTATGGCATCGCCTGCGATCCCGATCTGTCCGCGCAAATGATGAAGGCCCGCAATCCGTTCGGTGTCAACGCATTGGCTGTGGCTGCCGCCCGCGCCGCGCTGCGCGATGCCGATTACCTGGCGCATTCGGTCAAACTGGCGGCTGACGGGCGCACCAGGCTGGCCCGGCAATTGTCCGACGCCGGCTTCGCCTGCGCGCCGAGCCAGACCAATTTCGTCTTCTTCGACACCGGGCGCACCGCCACCGAATTCGCCGAGGCGCTACGCCACAAGGGGGTGCTCATCAAGCCCTGGCTGGAAGAGCCTTATTCAAGCTGGGCCCGCGTGACGATCGGCACGGAAGAAGAGAACCGGCATTTCATGGAGGCTGTCGAAGCCATCCGCTGCCCGGCGTGACACGTCCCGGCCCGCCCTATCCGGCGGGCCGCTCGACCGGGCCGCTCGACTCTGTGGGCGGTGCTTCAGCCCAGCCGCACGATCACACAGAGCGCATCGGGCGCAAGGGTGATCGCACCCCCCTGCCCCAGCGCGAAAGCGCCTTCCGGCAGCGCTTCACCCTCGACCACGACCTGCCCCCGATGGCACAGGATGCCGGTCTGCCCCCGGCTTGCATCGACCTGCGCGGGGCCTTCGATCACCTCGACTGAAGGCGAGAGCGCGCTGGGGTCGTAGATCAGGTTCAGGTCCCGCACCGGCCCGTCGACCATGCGGCTGTCCACCGGCGTCTCGCCCGAGAAGGGCAGCGGCTGGAAAGGCCGCGCCGCTAGAACGCCCTCGGGCGTGTGCAGATCCAGCCCGTTTCCGTCGATCACGGTCAGAATGCGCGCGAGCCCCTCGAAGACCGAGAACGGACCGTCCGTCGACACTTCGGCAATGCTGATCCGCCACCGCCAGGGCTCGACCCCATCGTCGCGCAGAACCTCATGCGTGACCCCGCCCCCGTTCTTCCAGGGGGTCGTCGTGAAGTCCTCGGGTCTGACGATACGGAACATGGCGCTGCGCTTTCTGTCTGGGCTGGCTCCGCCCTCGGGTCCGGGCGGGGATCTGGATGGCATTGCCAAGTTGTTGTGTCGTGAAGCGCCTGCTACAGGATCTCGGATGAAAACGCCATCATCCATGCCGCGCCTGAAGGGGTTTCGCTTTCCCCGTGAGATCATTGCCTACGCCGTCTGGGCATATCACCGCTTCGCCCTGAGCGGGGCTGACGTCGAGGACCTTCTGGCAGAGCGCGGCGTGATCGTCAGCCGCGAGAGCATCAGGCTTTGGGTTAACCGCTTTGGCGCGCAGTTTGCCACCTGCATCCGGCGCGATAGGCCGGGGCCGTCGGACAAGTGGCATCTGGACGAGGTCGTCATCCCGATACGCGGCAGGAAACACTGGCTCTGGCGGGCGGTTGACGCCAATGGCCACACGCTCGACATCCTCGTGCAAACCCGCCGGAACGCCAGAGCCGCGAGGCGCTTTCTGGCAAGGCTCATCGCGCAATTCGGCCAGCCGCGTGTGATGATCACCGACAAGCTGCGCAGCTACTTCAAGCCAATCCGGAACCTGGCTCCCGACGCCGACCACAGGGCACACAAGGGGCTGAACAACCTGGTCGAGGGCTCACACAGACCAACGCGACGGCGAGAGAAGATCATGGGACGCTTCAAGTCCCAACGACAGGCGCAGAGATTCCTCGCCGCCCATGACCAGATCAACACCCTCTTCCGTCCCCGCCGCTATCGTCTCACCGCATCTTCATACCGCCACGCACGGGCTGACGCCTTCAGCCTGTGGACCGACTATGCGCTCGAGATGAACGCATAAGCGCTCACGCTTCGCCCCCCTTTGCGCCCACAATCACCCAACTTGGCAATGCCCTTGCAGTTCTTCGATGCCGTCGTCAGTCAGGGCGGTGATAGCCTCGTCCGGGCCGGTATAGACGCTGATGATTGCCCCATAGGTCAGATTGTCGTCGTTGTAGACGATAGCCTCGAGAAGCTCGGGGTCCTCGCCCAGCATTCTGGCGACATTATCGAGGGTGCAGACGTGGGTGACGGTTGCCATCAGGCGGCCTCGGCTTCGGGAATGACCACTGGCAACCAGTTCCATGGCAAAAGTTCATCAAGACGATTGATCTTGTGGTCGTGGACGCGGGCCAGGATGTCGGCGAGATAGGCCTGCGGATCGAGGCCGTTCATCTTGGCGGTCTCGATGATGGTCATGGCGCGGGCCAGCGTTTCAGCGCCAGTGTCGGCCCCTGCGAAGAGCCAGTTTTTCCGGCCGATGCCGATCGGGCGCAGGGCACGTTCGGCCGGATTGTTGTCGATGGCCACCCGGCCGTCTTCGAGGAAGAGACTGAATGAGGCACGTCGGCTGAGGCCATAGCGGAAGGCTTTGGCAAGATCGCTCTTTCCGGGGATCAGCGCGAGCTGGCTCTCGGCCCAGGCAAAGAATGCCCCGACCTTCGGGGCGCTGTGTTTCTGGCGGGCAGCAAGTCGGATATCGGCGGATCGCCCTGTGATTTCGCGCTCAATGTCGTAGAGCGCGCCGATCCGATCCAGCGCCTCGCGGGCGATCTCGGATTTGGTCTTGTTCCATTCATCATGGAAGTCACGCCGCAGATGCGCCCAGCATGCCGCTTCACGCAAGCGGGGCAGCCCGTCAGGGTCGGGTTCATAGAGCTTGGCATAACCCTTGTAGCCGTCGGCCTGCAGGATGCCGCGGGTATTGGCCAGATGGCGATGGACGTGTTCTTCCTTCCAATCCGGCGCGAAGGCGTAGACAGCACCGGGGGGCGAGGCGCCGGCCCAAGGCCGCTGGTCGCGGACATAGGCCCAGATCCGGCCCTTCTTTACCCCTTTGCCCAACCCCTTGTCGCGCTGAGACCGGTCCAGCACCCGGATCGGGGTATCATCGGCATGAAGCACATCGCTGGCCATGACATCCGCCTCGATCCTTTCGATCAGCGGCTGCAATACCTTCATCGCGCGCCCGCACCAGTCGACCAGCGTGCTGTCCGGAATATCGGCCCCCATGCGGGCAAAAATCTCGTGCTGTCGATAGAGGGGAAGGTGGTCGTCGAACTTGGAGACAAGAATGTGGGCCAGCAGGCCGGCACCGGCCATGCTGCCGGGAATGGGGCGGCTGGGCGCAGGCACCTGCACCATACGCTCGCAGCGGCGGCAGGATTTCCTGGGGCGGGCAATCTGGACGACCTTCAGCTGTGCCGCGATCAGATCCAGCATCTCGCTGACATCCTCGCCCACCATCCGCAGGTCACCGCCACAATCGGGGCAGCAGCTGCCCGGATCAAGCTCCTGCCGCTCGCGCGGCGTGCTGTCCGAGACCCGGGGGCGGCGGCGAGATGGACGATCGGCGACCTCGCCGGCGGCAGTCGTTCCCAGGGCACTATCGTCCTGACCGTCATCCACGACCGCTGTCCCGCTCTCCGCCGCGGCGATCAGCAGATCCTCCAGCGCCAGTTCCAGCTGCTCGATCTCTCGCTCGATTTTTTCCGAGGACTGGCCGAAGACCTGCTTCTTCAGCTTGGCGATGCGCAGCCGCAGTGTCTGGATCAGCTGGTCATGCGCGCGAAGCGTGGCCGACATCCTGGCATTCTCCGCCTGCAAGGCGGTGATCATCGCCTTCAGAAGGGCGGGGTCTTCGGGAAGGTTTTCGGCGGCATATGACATGCGCCTGACTACCACATGTCACGCCGAAAGGCCATAAAAACAAAGAGATGCAGGGCCAATATTCACCCGACCCGAGCGGGCGGCGCGCCCCAGTCCGGCCTGCGCCAATCGATTCCTTCCCACAGCATCGCCAGCTGCGCAGAGGTCAGACGCGTCGCGCCAGCCTGCGCCGTCGGCCAGGGGAACCGGCCCCGCTCAAGCACCTTGTAATAGAGGCAGAAGCCCTGGCCGTCCCAGTAAAGCAATTTCAATCTGTCACCGCGCCGCCCGCGGAAGGCAAAGACCGCGCCGCCTGTCGGCTTCTGACGCAGGACATCCTGCGCCAGGGCGGCGAGACCTGTGATCCCCTTCCTCATGTCGGTCGCACCGCAGGCCAGATACACCCTCACCCCGGTTCCAGGGCCGATCATGCCGTCTCGACCACACGGATCAGGCGCGTCAACTGAAGCTCGCCGATCCCGGCCTCGCAGCGAAGCTCGCGCCCATTTGTCAAGATCACCGTGATCTCTCGCCGCTCAACCGGCCCTGTCGCCCCAGGCGTGGTCTCCTGCTCCGCCGCAGTCATCTCCAATGGAAGAAATACTGTGCCCCCCGAGCACGGCCACAGCCCCTTGCGCCGGAGTTCGCGCCGCCACTGATAGATGTGCTGCCGCGTCAGGTCATGACGCCGTGCAACATCCGCCACAGTCCAGCCGTTCACCCCGACTTGCCCGAGGATATCCAGCTTGCCTTCGTCCGACCAACGCCGCCGCCGCTCCGAGCCCAAAACCACCGCCTGCCGCACCACACCCCCCGTCACAAACGACGTCGTTAACGACGCCAGTAACGACGTAGGCTAAGATCTGAAGCTCAGCTCAAGAAGGCGGCCTCAACCGGCTGGTTACCCGAGGGCGGCGCTTCGAAATGGATCGTGGGCCGGTCAAGGCGGCCGGAAACGATTTGCATCGCCTCGGCGTGTTGTCGGTAGGCCCCAATGGTTTCCAACCGACGGTCATGGGACAGGAGCATCCGATGCCAGCGGTACAGTGTCTCATGGGTTAGCGGCTCTGCAAAACTGGAATAGACGTCGACCATCATTTCCGCGACGCCCTGTTCGCGCGGTTTGGCAGGGTAGCTGTCCGGATCGAGGCCCAGATGGCGGCGCAGCGAAGATGGCATTGCCAAGTTGGGTGATTGTGGGCGCAAAGGGGGGCGAAGCGTGAGCGCTTATGCGTTCATCTCGAGCGCATAGTCGGTCCACAGGCTGAAGGCGTCAGCCCGTGCGTGGCGGTATGAAGATGCGGTGAGACGATAGCGGCGGGGACGGAAGAGGGTGTTGATCTGGTCATGGGCGGCGAGGAATCTCTGCGCCTGTCGTTGGGACTTGAAGCGTCCCATGATCTTCTCTCGCCGTCGCGTTGGTCTGTGGAGCCCTCGACCGGGTTGTTCAGCCCTTGTGTGCCCTGTGGTCGGCGTCGGGAGCCGGTTCCGGATTGGCTTGAAGTAGCTGCGCAGCTTGTCGGTGATCATCACGCGGCTGGCCGAATTGCGCGATGAGCCTTGCCAGAAAGCGCCTCGCGGCTCTGGCGTTCCGGCGGGTTTGATTCAACGCCCGGCATGTCGAGACGCAATGCCTGGCAGACCGGTACGGCAATGTGCAAGTTCTGTCGACGCGCGACTGCACGCTTCAGCGCCGACAACAAAAGTTGATCGAAGAGGCCCCAGCGCCATTTCTCAGTGCCGCTCAGGTGTCGCAGCTAGAAGAAGTTTCTCGAGCCATCTTAAAGCGTGTCAGCTATAGCGGCGCTGCGACTTGTGAATTTCTCCTGACATCCGAGGGTCAGCTCAGTTTTCTTGAGGTAAACACCCGCGTCCAGGTCGAGCACCCGGTAACCGAAGAAGTCACGGGCATGGATATCATCCGCGCGATGATCCAAATTGCGATCGGCGGCAAGATCTCCGAATCTCCCCCCGTTGTCCGTGGGCATGCTATTGAGTTCCGCATCAATTCCGAAGACCTATGGGAAGATTTCCGGCCGGCACCAGGGAATGTAACCGGTCTCTCATTGCCTGGGGGACCAGGAGTGAGGAACGACATAGGGTATGATCTGGGTGACACAGTTCCCCCATTCTACGATTCCCTCTTTGGCAAAGTGATCGTCCGCGGAGAAACGCGCGCCGAAGCCATTGACCGCGCCCGTCGCGCCTTGTCCGAGTTCGCAGTGTCGGGCATCAAGACCATCGCTCCATTGCACAGGGCCCTGTTGGAACGACCGGAATTCGCCGCCCCCTCTGAGGAAAACTTTGTGGTTCACACAAAGTGGATCGACGAAAACCTGCCCTCCCTGACGCGAGAAGCCTCAGGCCTTTTAACGACTGCACCCGTCGCCACATTCGCGAGCGCGCCGACCCAAGATGAAAGCGAGGAAGACGGGCCCGAGTATCGAATCGGCATTCCGGCTCCGCTTTCCGGTCTGGTCCTCGAGTGGAAAATCGAAATCGGTGACATCGTTTCACCAGGAGACGAAATCGCAGTAATGGAAGCCATGAAAATGGAGCAAACTATAGTCGCGGAAACATCTGGAGTCGTGGCACATTTCCTGGTCGAGACCGGCGGTTTCATCGACGCCGAAGAGGACTTGATCGGATTAGACTGATGCGAAGCTATGACGACAACAAACGCGCCACGACTGATCGCCCCCAGGCCCATGCGTTGCTGACTTTGGAAGCCAGCATTCCAGCGGATTGGATCGACTACAACGGCCACATGACAGAGTGGCAATATTACAAGCTGATGGCTGACAGCGGCGAGAGTTTCCTGCGCATCATCGGGTTTTCCGAAGAGTACCGCCTCCAGGGTTTTAGTTTCTTTTCTGTCGAAGGGCACCAACGAAATCTGCGCGAATGCCGGGTTGGCACGCCATTGAAGGTATATACCGAGGTCCTTGGGTTTGACGACATCAGGCTGCACCTCTATTCTTACGTGATTGATACCGTGCGCGACATAGTTGTCTGTACCGGCGAGCATATGATGCTGCATGTAGACACGAATCGAAGAAAAGCTACGCCGTTTGGCCCTTACATTAGAGGCTGTTTGGTCGCCGCAATAACCAAATGGCCCGCACCGCTACGCCCGTTGGGAATGAGTTCATCGGTCCGTGAGATTGCGTCTCGCTAACACTGATGTGGTCCCCGCAAACAGGACCAGTTTGGCTTAAAGTTTTCCGCATCGAATTTCACGGATGCGCAGAAGGCGTTCATCATCAAGCAGAGCAACGACGGCACACCAGTCGCCGAGGTTTGGCGTCGATACTACAATGAGGAACGACCAGACAGCGCGATCGGGAGCAAGCCACCGATCGCGCTGACGAAATCAGGAGACGCAATCGGCCCGTCACCCTGACTAAAGCTGGAATACTCTATCCGCCGTTGGTCCGAAGATGGGTATCGCTTCGTGTCCGAGGTGTCAATCCACGTATTCCCCCTAGTTATACCTAGCCACATAATGTTACTTTTGCAAATTCACTCATCCTCTAACGTCCTGCCCGTGGAGTGGACGCTCCACTATTGGAGGAGAACAAAATGTCCTACACGCCCCCCATGCGCCGCATGTCCATCCTTGCTGCAGCTACTGCTCTGGCAACCGCGCTGGCCGCGCTGCCTGCCTTTGCCGGGCCTAACCTGACTATTACGCTCGACACCCCGCCGAGCCATATGCGCAACGTGTATGTGGGCCGCTTCGCGCAGGCCCTGACCGAGCGTTCGGGCGGCGAACTGACCGTCGAGATATTCGACTCGGGCCAGCTCTATTCGAGCCGCGACGCGGGGCGCGCCGTCGCCCGCGGCGATGCTGGCATGGCAATCGTCTCGACCGCCCCGCTCAGCCGCATCGAACCCGCCCTGACGCTGATGGAATTCCCGATGTTCTCGGGCATCCCGTCCGAGCAGATGAGCGAAATCGTCGACGGCCCTCTGGGCCAGCGCCTGGGCGAGATGCTGGGCGAGAAAATGGACGTCGTGGCGCTGAGCGGTTGGTACATGCTGGGCTCGATCAACACCTATTCGACCAATGCGCAGCTAAATTCGCTTGACGATTTTGCGGGCTTGCAGATCCGGCACCCGGGTGGCGTCGGCGCGGTCGCGTACTTCGAGGAACTTGGCGCGACCCCGGTCTCCATGCCGTTTACCGATGTGCCGCTGGCCCTGCAACAAGGCACCGTCGACGCAATCGTCTCGTCGAACGCGTCGATCGTTTCGGCATCGCTGCATGAATCCGGCCTGCGCTATGCCTATCTCAACAATATGCTGACCGGTTACTACATGCCAATTGTCAGCCACGCCTATTGGGATCAGCTGAGCGAAGAACAGCAAGACCTGTTCCGCGCCACCTGGGCCGAATTCGTCACCGGTCAGCGTGTTGATGCCCAGCGTCAGCAGGATGAGGCGCGCGCTACCCTGGAAGCCGCGGGCATGGTCTTTGTCGAGCAGCCGGCCGAAGAAGCCGCAGCGATGCGCGAGCGCCTGGCTGGCGCGCAGGAAAGGATGATCACCGAACTCGGCATTGATGACGAGGTCATGGCTCTGGCACGGGCCGCCCTGCAATGAAACGCGCGCTCGGCCTTCTCGACAGCCTCGTAGGACTGGTGGTCGCCCTGCTTTTCGCAGCGGCACTGATCCTGTCGCTTGCCGGGGTGGCCGGGCGCTACCTCTCGTCGGCCCTTGCGCCGGACTGGGGCAACGAGGTCGTAATCTACCTGGTCATCTGGGCGGTCCTTTTGGGGGCGGCCCGCGTGTTGCGCCGCTCGGCCCATATCCGCGTGGATTTCCTGATCGACCGCCTGCCGAAATCGGCGCAAACGCTGGCCGAAATCCTCTCGCTGATCCTTGCCTTCGGACTCGGGGCGTTCCTCATCTGGTCCGGATGGCAGGTCGTTTCCGAGGCGATGATGTGGGACGAACGTTCGATCAGTTCCCTGCGCATGCCCTTGTGGATCTACTACGCCGCCCTTCCTGCCAGCTTTGCCCTGCAACTGATCTTCCTGGCCGAGCGCGCTGCAGACCTCCTCAGTGGCAAGTCTTTGTCGGCCCCCGCCCACGATCTTTCGGACTGACGCCATGACCCCGATCCTCTTGCTGGCCGGACTGTTCGCCGTATTGATCCTGCTTGCGCTGGGTGTGCCGATTTATCTGGTGCTGACTGCCACGGCGACGAGCTTCCTGCTGCTCGAGGGCAAATCGGTGGCTGGGATCGGCCAACATGTCCTCGATCACCTGAATTCGCCGGCTCTGGTCGCGGTTCCGTTCTTCCTGCTGGCCGCTGTACTGATGCGTGGAGGCGGCGTGGCAAAGGCGCTCTTTGACGCGGCGATTACCTGGATCGGCTGGCTGCCGGGCGGGCTGGCGCTCGCCGGGGTTGCGGCGACAGCGCTGTTCGCCGCGATCAACGGCTCTTCGGTGGCGACCGCCCTTGCGATGGGATCTCTCCTCGTGCCTATGATGGTCGAAAAGGGCTACAAGCCTGGGTTCGCGATGGGCCTGACCGCCGCCGCCGCCACGCTGGGCATCCTGATCCCGCCCAGCCTGCCACTGATCCTGATCGGACTGATCGCCGAAGCGTCTATTCCGCGCCTGTTCCTGGCCGGGGCCATTCCCGGGCTGCTGCAGGCGGGGCTCTTTGCGGGCTACGTTCTCGTGGTCGCAAACAAGGTCGGAGGCGCCCCGATGGCGTTTGCCAGCCGCGCAGAGTTTGCACGCCACAACCTCAACGCGCTGCCCGCCATGCTGATCCCGATTGTGATCCTCGGCGGCCTCTACGGCGGCTTTGTAACCCTGACCGAGGCGGCCGTTCTGGGCGCGCTGGTCTCGCTGCTCGTGGTGACTGTTTTCTATGGCTCTCGTCGGCCTCGCGAGATTGGCGGCTATTTTGTCGAGGCGATCGATCGGACTGCGGTGGTGGTCGTGATTGTCATCGGCGCATCGCTTCTGTCCGCATGGATCATCCGCTCGGGTGTTCCGCAGGATCTAGCACGCTATGTGATCGAGAGCGGCCTCAAGCCATGGCAATTCCTGCTGGTTCTCAACGTGATCCTGCTGGTGATGGGGATGTTCCTGGAAGGCGTAGCGATCATCCTGATCGTGGTGCCGGTGGTGGCCCCGGTGATGCACCAGATCGGCATCGCGCCCGAGCATTTCGCCGTGGTGATGGTGATCAACATCGAACTGGCGCTGCTGTCGCCGCCGATCGGGTTGAACCTCTTCGTGATGTCCAACGTGACCGGCCGGCCTGTCGCCGAGGTCCTGCGCGGAACCCTACCCTTCTTTGTCCTGATGCTGGGCCTTCTTATGCTCGTGACCTTTGTGCCCGAGATCTCGACCTGGCTGCCCTCGGTGATGATGCCCCGTCCGTAATGGCCCTTTGGCCCAAACTCCGGAAGATCCATGTTTGACGATCGCACCCTTCATGATCCTGCCGGCACCCGCGCCGAGGTGGCCGCCCTGTTTGCCCCGGAGGCAATGCTCGCCGAAATCGTACGCTTCGAGGCTGCCCTTGCCGAGGTCCAGGCGGACATCGGCCTGATCCCCGCAGAGGCCGCCACTGCAATCGCCCATGCCGCCAGCTCCTGGACTCCGGACCCGAAGGCGGTCGCGATTCACCGGGAGAAAGTCGGGCATCCGATGGTCGCGATCCTCGAAGCCTTCGGGGCTCAGATCGCCCCTGAAGGCCGCGAGTGGCTGCATTTCGGGACGACCACGGCTGACGTGTTCCGGACTGTCAGCGTCGTTCAGGCGCTGCGCTTCATCGACATGCTGGACACCGCGATGCAAAGGATCGCGGACAAACTCGCGGCTCTCGCGGCGGCACATCGCGCCACGCCCATGATCGGACGAACACTGGGGCGCCATGCCCTGCCGATCACCTTTGGTTACAAGGCCGCGGTGTGGCTCTCGGAACTCGACCGCGACCGCGCGCGACTGCGGGACTGGCGCACCCGGTTCCATGGCGCCGGCGTTGTCAGCGGCGCAGTCGGTACACATGCGGCGATGGGGGATCGCGGCCCGGAAATCGAAAGACGCGTGTTGGCCCGCCTCGGCCTGGGGTCTCCTGACCCGGTCGACACAAAGGGGGCGCTGGACATCTTTGCCGAACTCGGCGCGGCACTGGCGATCCTTGCGCGCGGAATGCATCGCATTGCGCAAGAGATCTTCCTTCTGCAAGGCGACGATATTGGTGAGCTGGCCATCGTCAACACTTCAGTGGGCTCATCGACTATGCCGCACAAGGTTAACCCGACGCTCTGCATCGAGATCATGTCGCGCGCGCGCGAGGTGTCAGCAGCGCTGTCGGTGCTGCTCGACTGGATCGTGACCATCCACGAACGTGACTCGGCGATCCATTTCGGCGCCTTCGAGCAAATGTGCACGGACACGGCGCAAGTCGTATCCTGCACCGAAGACCTGCTCGACCGGCTGGTCATCCGTCCGGCTGCGATGCGCGCAAATATCGACCGCACTCGTGGCGCCATCTTCACCGAAGCGGTGACTGTAAGCCTTGCAAGCAAACTGGGCCGCCGCAGCGCACACGAGCTGATGCGCGACCTGGTTGCAAAGATGGGAACCGACGACTGCTCGCTGGACGAAGCGCTGGCGCAGGATCCGCGCTGCGCGGGTGTAACCCTTCCGCCGCTAGAAGACGCCATCGGCTCCGCACCGCTGCTGGTGGATGCCTGCCTCGACCGCCTTGGCTATGGCCAGCAGACCTCAGCGCGGGCAATTCAAAGGCGCTGAACTGACCCTTTCTTCCGGCGCAATACACTCGCCAGGAACCTTTCCATCGCTGTTCCGGTCGAGCGCAACGGATACAGCAAGCCCAACGGTGGCAGCGCGCTGGCAAGCGGGAAATCGATTCGAACCAATGTCCGGTTTGCCAGTTCGGCACGGTAGATACTGATTGGCGCGGCCGAAATCAGTCCAAGTTCTTGGATCGCAGCCCGGTTCAGCGTGCGCGAGCGCGAGGGCATCTGGACGACGTTCGGAACCTGCCGCCCTTCGAACAGCTCGGCCAACAGGCCCTCTGCCGGCACCCCGGCAGGCGGCATTAGCCAGGAACAGGCCAACAGAGCGTCGAGGCTCACATTCTTCTGCCCCGCCAGCGGGTGGGTAGGTGCCGCCACAAAAACGTGCTCGTCGGGCTCCGCTTCTGAAAACCTCCAGCCTTCTGGGATACTCTCGGGCGGGCGGCAAACGAAAATATCGTACTCGTCCCGTGCGGCTAGGTTCAGGATCTGGCGCCCGTCCGCTTCGTCGATGCGCAGGACGACATCAGGGTTGTCGCGGCAGAATGCGGGCGTAATCCGCGCCAAAAGCCCGCTGATGCCGGCCGCGACGGCGGCCACGCGTAGGATAGTAGACCCCGAGTTCCGCTCAGCGGCGACGCCCTGCGCGAAGGAGTTCGTCGCGTCAATGATCCGCTCCATCAGTGGCACGAGCGCCTTTCCCGCGCGTGTCAGACGGATCCCGCGCGCATGGCGCTCAAAGAGAATGACGCTTATATCCTCTTCGATCTCGGCCACCGCCTTGGTGACCGCAGGCTGGGACACCGCCAGCTCCCCCGCGGCCGCCTTCATGCTGCCAATGCGCGCGACGGTTACGACCATCTGCAATTGCCGCAACCGCCCCTTGAGGAGCATTCGCTGAAAGATCTGATCGTAAGATGTTGGTGAACTCATAACCGCATTTAATCCGCGCCAGCACGCGAGTCATCCAAAGTAAGTCAACTTCAGTTCACTTTGCCGAAGCAGATCACTTTTTCAACTTTGGTGTGGAGCGATTAGTCATTTCCCACACAGCCTCGTGACATGTTGAGCTGGCGATGACAAGAAATGGCGATGCAGGAATCCCCGCGGATGCGATGATTGCAACATTCTGATATGCTTGGATTATTTGTTTGCCGGGGCAGGATTTTATCCTGCGACCTTCAGGTTATGAGCCTGAGAGCGAACCACCTGCCAACTAAACGGCAATCATCCAGACCCTGTACCGCCCCTGCCCCGTTACCTCTCGGATCAAGCCGCGCTCAGCGAGCTTGTCGATGTTGCGCTGAACCGCGGCGCGGCTCGCGCCGGTCTCAGCCTCCGCCAAAGGCGCAGTGACTTGCGGCCAGCCCACTGTCGCGTTGCCCTTTAATCTGAGACGGGACGCGTTTGGCGGCAATTTTTGCCCTTAATTGTGAGATGAGGCTGTCATGGGGCCGGCGCTTTTCGCGCG
>JACKJV010000026.1 GCA_020637775.1 Brucellaceae bacterium
TGTCCAGATCATCACCAATTTTACCCTTGCAGCGGAATGATACCTGTGCGCGGGTAGGTCTGGACGGCAGTCTATTTATCTGATTCTGTAGGCTTTAGAGGCATGCAGGAGGGACGGATGGCGCATCGCTCAATTGGCCAGGAGCGGCTTGGTTTTGCGGTTTCATCGGGGAGCATGGCGTCAATGGACGATCTTTCCCGTTTGATCGATTGGGACAGGATCGCAGACATCCTTGGGCAAGTTCACGCCAGTGCAAAAGGCGAACCAGCATGGCCGCCGCTGGCCATGTTCAAGGCGCTGCTGCTGTCGGTCTGGCATGATCTGTCGGACGTCAGGCTGGCCGAGGCGCTGGATGACCGCGCTTCATTCCGCACCTTTTGCGGCTTTTCAGAGCGGAAGCGACGCCCGAGCGGACCGCCTTCGTCCGCTTTCGCAAGGCGCTGATCGGTCATGACCTTGACCGCCTACTGTTCACGGGCGTGACAGCCCAGCTCAAGGCCAAAGCGGTTACGATCAAGACCGGAACGCTTGTCGATGCCACGATCATTGCGTCGGCCAGTGATGGCGATGATGAGGCGCGCTGGGTCGAGCATAAGGGCAAACCTGCGATTCACGGCTTCAAGGCCCATGTTGGGGCTGATGCCGATACCGCGCTGGTCGAGGAAATTGCAATCACGTCGGCCAACATCAACGATGGCAGGGCAGGCCCCCATGCGCTGCCCGATGATCCCGGCGAGGTATTCGCCGACAGCGCCTATCGCGGCAGCCACTTCCGTGATGCGGTGCGTGCAAAGGGCGGGATCCCGCGGATCGTCGCCACTGGCATGTGGGGTCGCGACGAACAGGCGACGCTTCAAAAGCTCAAGGAATGGAACCAGCCAATCCATCGGGTGCGGGGCCGGATCGAAAAGATATTCGGCACCTGGAAACGAAGCTACGGACTTCGCCGAATGCGATGGCGCGGCCTTGCCAAAGCCGCCGTCTAAATCCACATCACCGCCATCGCCTACAATCTCAAACGAACACTCAATATCGTCCATCAGGCAGCACAAGGGTGATACCGCTGAAGCGGGCGAGCCATTGAGGTCCCGGCGGAACAAGGTCCTACACCCGCCTCACTCCAGCCTGCCCAAAACGTGGCGAAAACTGCCGCCCAGAACTACCCGCGCCCAGGTCTCATAAGCCTTCAGGCGACGTCGACCTTCACGGTCACCTTTGTGATGTTGTAGAGCGAGACGGCGCGACCAACCGCTTTCGTTTGATCGAACAACGCAAGGTTGATGCCCTCGCTTACCGAGCTGCGATAGACGACGCCATCATAGCCGACCTTCTTGATGAACTCGCACAGGTATTGGCTCGGGAGATAATCGATCGCCGCTCCGCGCGGCAGCACGGGCCGGGTCAGCTCGTCACCGAGGCGCTCGAGAAAAGCGATGTCAGCGCGCAGCTGTTCCGATCGCACTCGCGTCCGCCAGCAAGAAGGGAGAGACGAGTCCGCGCGGATTGCGTAAATCGACGGCCTTGAGCGGCGCTCCAATAGTGAATTCCGCCACGCAGGCCATTTCGCCAGTATGAGGCCGGCCGCCGCAGTATCGGGGAGCGATCTCAGATAGAGATACGGAATGCCCGCTGGATTGGCGCGACCATGTGACGCGAGCCGTGCCGGCGGGGTTCCCATATTGTCGATCGGATAGGGGGCGTCGCCGTCGAGGATCCGCGCGCGGTACCAGGTGCTCGGCATGTCGTCTGAAGGCAGATGCCCGAGCAGCTCCTTCAGCCGATCGGTGTCGAGGACCTCGTCGAGGAAATAGCGGTTCTTCCACATCAGTTCGTCGCGCAGCGTCTCCCAGCGGGCGAGCGCCTCGCTGTGATAAGCGGCCGACGGCGAGAAAGCCTTGCGGACGATATCGCCGTCATCGAGAATCTCGCCCAGCAGCTCCTTGGCGTGTGCCACGTCCATCGCCGGATGGCTGAACAGGTCCCAATCGGCCTTCAGACAATCGACGAGCGTCTGTCCTGCGGCGTCGGCTTCGTAGACGCTGATCAGCAGCTCGAAGAGAACGCGCAGCGCGGATGGCTCGACCAGGGGTACGTCGATGGTTCTGCAGTAGCTGCAATTGCCGAGGCTGGGGCCGAGCGACGGTATGATATCGCGACGGAGGCCGCGATCGCCAAAGCATTCGGGACAGCAAAGCTTGGCCATAAGGTCAGGCCAGGAAGTCCGCCATAGTCTCGATATGATGGTTCATCGACAGCTGGACGCCTCGAAAAACCCATGGCGTTTGACGCTGCCTCGTGATTCACTGCCATTGCGTGACAGCGGAGGCGGTGATGACGGGACAGCCGGGTTTCTTTGATCTTTCGGACAGGTACGCGGCGCTGAGCGCGGCGGGTGATCCACTCGAGCGCCTTGCGTCAGTAGTCGACTTCGAGGTTTTCCGCGGATCGCTGGTCGCCGCAGTCAGGCGGAGCGCTCGCGGCAAGGGCGGTCGCCCACCCTTCGACCCTGTGCTGATGTTCAAGATCCTGGTTCTGCAGGCGCTGTACTCGTTGTCGGATGAGGCAACCGAGTTTCAGATCAAGGATCGTTTGTCGTTCCAGCGGTTCTTGCGCCTTGGACTGGACGGCACGGTGCCGGATGCGACGACGGTGTGGCTGTTTCGCGAACGCCTGGTCAAGGCGAAGGCGATCGACCGGCTGTTCGCCCGCTTCGATGCCGCGCTCACCGACCGGGGCTACCTCGCGATGGGCGGCCAGATCATCGACGCCACGGTCGTGCCCGCGCCGAAGCAACGGAATACCGAAGCGGAGAAGGCGGCGATCAAGGAGGGCTATGTTCCCGAGGCCTGGCAGGCAAGACCCGCCAAGCTCCGCCAGAAGGATCGCGATGCGCGCTGGAGCGTCAAGTACACCAAGGCCAAGGTGAAGGAGGGCGCCGATCCCAAGGCGTTCAAGCCGGTCGATCTTGCCATTCCGATGTTCGGCTACAAGAACCACATCGGCATCGACCGGGCGCACGGACTGATCCGCACCTGGGATGCGAGCGCCGCCAATGCTCACGATGGCGCAAGGCTGCCCGAGGTGGTCAGCAAGAACAACACCGGCTCGGGGGTCTGGGCCGATACCGCCTACCGCTCGAAGAAGAACGAGGCCTTCCTCGCCAAGGGCATGTTCACCAGCCACATCCACCAGAAAAAGCCGCCGCGCCGGCCCATGCCCGAGCGCATCGCCAGGGCCAACGCGACGCGCTCCGCCGTGCGCTCGGCGGTCGAGCACGTGTTCGCCGGGCAAAAGCACCGCATGGGGCTGTTCGTGCGCACCATCGGCATCGCGCGGGCCCGCATCAAGATCGGGATGGCCAACCTGGCCTATAACTTACAGCGCCTCGCCTGGCTCGAGCGGCGTACTGCGCCTGCGTGACGCGAAAACCGGCGTCGCAAGCGACGTCGAAGGACGAAAATCAGCCAATCAGAACCAGCAAAGCAGTGCTTCGCGCCAACCGTGACCTCGCTGCGCCCTCATGCCGAAATCAGCCGGTTCTTCGAGGTGTCCAGCTTGGTGCCTTGGATGGCGGTCCGGCGTCTTGGCTGGCCTGGGCTGTATGGCCCTTACCTTCGCGATCAACGGGGTATCACTATATCCACATGGCTCTTCTCACATTGTGTGGAACTTCGCCTTACGGTTCACCGCGCTGTTGATTATCATCGGCGTCGTGTCAGCCTCACGCGGCGCTTACTTGCGTGAGTGGCGGCTAGCTCGAACCGACCCTTTGACCAGGGCATTGAACCGGCAGGCGTTCTTCGAAGTTGGTGCACGCTTGGCTGAAGCTCTAAGCTGGCGCCTTCTGATTTACGCTGATTTAGATGGATTGAAGCAAGTCAACGACCTCGAGGGTCACGCCGAAGGTGATGCTATCCTCAGAGCTTACGCAACCGGCGTAGCGAATGTCATTCGCCGGACCGACATATTCGCTCGGGTCGGGGGCGACGAATTTCTGGTTTTTATGCCTGTTCGAGATCAGTCAGCTGCCGAATCTGTGGCGGTGCGGCTGCACCACCGCATGAACAGCCTAGTAGACGGCGGTGGCAACAGGCTCAGGTGCAGCGTTGGCGGACTGCTTATTCCGCCGGGTGAAATCCAGCTGGATCAGATCGTACAACTTGCGGATAATCTGATGTATCAAGCCAAGCTTCGCGGTGCCTGTCTCCAAATGGGAGTCGCGGGGGCACTGCCCCAACCAACATGTGCGGGACGAGCAAGGAAGGCTCCGCGGGCGCCGCTGCTTAGTTTCATGTTGAACAGACCGCCTTCGGTGGATGAAGGGATAGGCTCCGGAGACAGGAGATCGTCGAGCGAACTGTCCGTCGTCAGCGCCTTTGGCACAACTCGCGGCTTAGATTAGCGGAGTGCGGGCCTCGTCTGGGGGTTGATGTCAGGCGGCGATCTTGCGGTGTTGCAAGCGCCGATGCTCGATGGTCTGTCGCTTGATCCTTTCGCGCTGTTTGATGATGGCTGGGGCTCTGCCGAAGTAGGCATCGGCGGGCGTGACGTTGTTCAGGCTCTCGTGGTAGCGCTGGTTGTTGTATTGCTCGACGAACGCCTCGATCTGGCCTCGAGGTCGCCGGGCAGGAAGTAGTTCTCCAGCAGGATGCGGTTCTTGAGGGTCTGGTGCCAGCGCTCGATCTTGCCCTGGGTTTGCGGATGACACGGGGCGCCGCGCACGTGGCTCATCTTCCGAGCCTCGATATAGTCCGCCAGTTCGCCGGCGATGTAGCTGGGACCGTTATCGCTGAGCAGCCTTGGTTTGTGCAGCACCGTGGCGCTGTCGCAACCTGAAGCCTCGAGGGCGAGGTCCAGCGTGTAGGTGACATCCTCGGCTCGCATGTTGGTGCACAGTTTCCAGGCGATGATGTAGCGCGACAAGTCGTCGAGCACGGTCGAGAGGTACATCCAACCCCACCCGATGATCTTGAAGTAGGTGAAGTCGGTCTGCCACATCTCGTTCGGCCGGGTGGTCTTGGTGTGGAACTGATCGGCCGCCTTGATCACGACATAGGCCGGGCTGGTGATCAGATCATGGGCCTTGAGCAGGCGGTAAACCGTGGCTTCGGACACGAAGTAGCGGTTCTCGTCGGTGAAGCGCACCGCCAACTCCCGCGGGCTCAACTCGGACTGCTCCAACGCCAGCTCGATGATCTGGTCGTAGATGCCTGGCGGGATCCGGTTCCACACCCGGCTCGGTGCCGATGGGCGATCTTCCAGCGCTTCCGGTCCGCCCTCAAGATAGCGATCATACCAGCTAATGGGATGGACGGCTCTCCCAACTCGGGTGCACCGTTGTGCTCCAGGAAGAGGAAGGAGGAAGACATGACCATCGAGGTACTCGGCATCGACTTGGCGAAGAACGTGTTCCAGCTCCATGGGGTGGATCGCAAAGGCAATGCGGTTTTCAAGCGCCGGGTCATGCGTGACCAGCTGCTGTCTGTGCTCACCGGCATCGAGCGCTGTACGATCGCGATCGAGGCTTGCACGGGCGCCTTTTGCTGGGCGCGCCAGTTCGAAGCACTCGGACACAAGGTAAAGATCGTCAGTCCGCAATATGTGAAGCCGTTCGTCCGCAGGCAAAAGAACGATGGCAACGATGCCGAGGCGATCTGCACGGCCGTACGCCAACCCCACATCCCGCTGGTGCCCAAGAAGACCGTAGAGCAGCAGGATATCCAGGCGCTCCATCGGGCCCGTCAGCGTCTCGTCAACCACCGAACCGCCTTGGTCAGCCAGATGCGCGGGCTGTTGCTTGATCGAGGCATTGCCTTCGCCAAATCGATTACCCGGGCAAGGCGCATGATCCCGGACATTCTCGTGCGTGCCGAGTCCGGTCTGTCGACTATGGCTCGCGAGACCATTGCCGAGCTTTGGGATTTCTTCTGCGATCTTGATCGCCGCATCGCGACTTTCGACAAGAAAATCGAAGTTGTTTTCAAAGCGAGCGAACCATGTCAGCGCGTCGCCAGGATCAAAGGCGTTGGCCCTAAAACCGCGACAGCCATGGTGGCGGCAGTCGGCGATGCCTCAGACTTCAGAAATGGTCGCCATATGGCCGCTTGGCTCGGGCTGGTGCCGCGCCAGTTTTCGAGCGGCGACAAGGCCGTACTCATGGGCATCTCCAAACGAGGAAGCCAGCATCTGCGTAGTCTGCTGGTTCACGGCGCCCGTGCCGTTGTGAGAACGGCTACCAACAAGAACGACCCCATGAGCCAGTGGGCCAACCAACTTCGGGAGCGACGCGGCTTCAACCGCGCAACGGTTGCCATCGCCAACAAGAACGCACGGATAATCTGGGCCGTGCTTCGAACGGGCGATCACTACCGCGCCGCCGCCTGAAGATCGAACCAGTTTGCGAGTAGACGGAGAAATGGACTGCACTGATCGAGCCGACGCGCGACGAACCTGACTTTTATCGAGGCCAGCAAGGCCTACCAGCTGTAGAGGTGCGCGTGTGCGGATTCCCCATTTGGGCGCTCTGGGAAACCAGCTGACGCCGGATAGATGTTTGCAACTGATCCACGCAGAACGTTTCGAAATCAACTTGCAAAGGGAGAGCCGTCCATAGAGGTAGAACGTCCGGCGGGCGATCCCGAGCTGGTCCAGCGTCCGCTTGGCCGGCAGGTGCGACTGCTCGACGATCGGGATGATCTCAAGCTTCTCGGATGCAGGATACCTCATTCGTCGTCGCCCCCATCCGCGATCATGCTTTTTTAAGCAGGCGGTTCTCGAGTGTCAGGTCGGCAACGCATTCCTTCAGGCCGCGGGCCTCGCGGCGCAGATCCTGCACCTGGCCGCTGGTCGCGGCACGGGCGGTGTCACCCGCCAAGCGGCGCTTGCCCGCCTCCATGAACTCCTTCGACCAGGTGTAATACAGGCTCTGCGCGATGCCTTCCTTGCGGCACAGCTCGGCGATGCTGTCCTCGCCGCGCAGTCCCTCCAGCACGATCCTGATCTTGTCTTCGGCCGAGAAGTGCCGACGCGTTTGCCGCCGGATATCCTTCACCACCCGCTCAGCGGGCGCCTTGGTCGCCGATCTTTTCAAGGAGGGTTGGGGCTTCATCTTCGTTCCTTCGTCACTACGACGAAGCCCCAACCCTCCTTAGTTCACAACCTCAAATCTGTGCCAAAGGCGCTGACGGGGGACAGTCGATAGTGCCTTGACACCAGCGCCGTGTTCAAGCGGCCTGGCAAGCCTGAGCCCGTTCGCGGAAGGTCCGAGCCAGCTGTTCGTGTCGCGCACGAGAAACTTCGGAGAGAGCTGTACGAGCCCTCAGTTCTTCTTGGACCGCGCGGCGTGCGTAGTAGAAAGTGTCTGACTGCATCTGTTCCCGCTCCGGGCGATTACCCCCGGCTCGATGTTCCTCCGACGAGGTTACGATGCAGTTAACAGCACGGTCCTGATTGCCGAGGCGGCTGCGTCGGGCAAATCTGGAAGGAGGTCACCCGCCTTTGCCCCCTTAGCGTCCCGTCAGCTAAGGAGAGTGACCTCAAGCTGGCCAATGTACGATCGTCCGCTGACGCGCTTTTTTGGATCATCGGATCGGGAACCGCAAGTGATTGGCCGCATTGGAAGATTACGAGCGGCGCGACAGACCCCCCCCGTCCAGCGCCGCCAACGATCCCTACTTACTAGCCCCCGCTCCGGCGGGGTTTTTCTTGTCCGGCTGCAGGGCTGCGCGGTTGCTACTCGACGTCAAAGCTGATGAGGGTGAACCGGGCAGGCCCGGTTGCATAGACGCCATGTGCAGCGCTACCCCCACCCCCGAAGACAAACCCCACTCGCTCAGCATCAGCCAAAGCCTCACGAAACTGACGCGGGGCATCGATCCCGGTCGAAGACATAACAGACTTCCAGTTCGCGCCGTCGAGCGCCAGCGATACCTCGTGTTCACCGGGTGTGAGGGGCACGCGGTGAGCACCCGTCGCGTACCAGCGGTAATGCTCATATCGACCTCTGGCGCTCCAGTTGTCGCCGGCACGCTGAAAGAACAGGGCAAGGCTAGCGGTGGCGCTGGGGTTCTCGCGCGGAGCAAAGCGAACCCCTCACTCTGCGTCGATGCGGTAGCGCATTACTATCCTTGATTTGCCGACCAGCGGGCCGGTTCTCGCCGTCACTGCGTGCACGTGCCCTGCGCCGGGGCTGGGATACGGAAAATCAAACTGTAGTCCGTTGGTGCCGAGACCCGCTTGCGGTGTTGCAAGCGCCGATGCTCGCCGGTTTGTCACTTGGTCATTTCGCGATGTTTGATGCTGGCTGACAGACATGATCGGCGGCGGTCCGTTCGGCCTGGAACCGGGTGAGTGGACGATGACACGGCGATGGCGCTGGCGCTTGGCGACAGCCTGATCGACTGCGGCGGGCTCGATCCTGCCGATCTGATGAGCCGCTTCGTCGCGTGGCGCGATCATGGCGCCTATAGCTGCACCGGGTCCTGCTTCGACATCGGGTCAACGGTGTCGGCATCGCTCGATCGCTGGATCCGAACGGGCGAGCCGTTCGCCGGATCGACCTATCCGCTGAGTGCCGGCAATGGCTCGCTGATGCGGCTGGCGCCGGTGGCGCTGCGCTACTGGCGTGATCGCCAGGCGCTCGCCCGTGTGGCCGCCGACCAGAGCCGCACCACTCATGCGGCACCCGAAGCTGTCGGCGCCTGCGTCGCGTTCGCCCAAATCCTCGCCGATGCAATCCAGGGACTGCCCCGAAGCCAGGTGCTGCGGCAAAGGAGCGGTGATCATCCTCCCGGAGTGGCGGCGATCCTCGCCGGCTCGGGGCGCGGCAAGCCGCGGGATGAGGTGCGCTCGTCCGGGTTCGTGCTCGACTCGCTCGAGGCCGCGCTTTGGTCGGTCGGCAGGACCGCGGACTTCCGCACCGCGATCCTGACGGCCGCCAATCTGGGCGGTGATGCCGATACCACCGCCGCCATCGCCGGCCAGCTTGCCGGAGCGCTGTATGGACTGTCCGGGATTCCGCAGGAGTGGCTGGCCAAACCGGCTTGGCGCGGAAGGATCAAGGCACTGGCCAAGAAACTGGCGGGTGAGGATCTCTGAGCGAAGTCTGGAAAAGCGCGTGACTGTCGCAAAGGCAGCGCACAACAGGTGTTCAGGCAGGAGCGAAACTCACGCCACAGCCCCTGCTCATTGCCCAGATCGCCGCCAGCCACAGCAGCCGCTTCCACATTGAGGCAGGATCGTCGGGATGCGAGGGCATCAATGATACCCCTCGAGCCCGACCTTGCCGCGGAACGCCCAGTAAGCCCAGCCGGTGTAGCTGAGGATCAGCAGCAGCGCGATCGGCAAGCCTGGCTCTTCGCTTTGCGGTGTGTGCTCTTCGGAGTCCGACGAGCCGCTCGTGCCAGTTATCTATGTTTGGGCCAAGGACCTCGAAATATGCGCAAGTCCGACCTCATAACGAACATCAGACTTCGGAGAGCCAGAGTGAGTGATTTGTTCCCCCAAGCATTGGTTCATTGCATTCAGGAAGGTCGTGAACCCCGATCGGAAGAATTCCTGGAGGTCGTCGGTAAGCTTCGCGACGAGGCAGAAGGAGGTGGTTTGCTGGATCACGAAGTGAACGTGCTGGCGCGTGTGGCGCTGAGGGGTTGTGAATTGCTGGGCCTCCCATCGGCTAAAGAGGTGGCTCGGTTCGTTTGAACAGCCTCGCGGGTTTCCATAAGTGGATCGCTGGCCGTTGGTTATGCCGCTGCGAGAAGCGGCTGGTCGAAGTATACCTGGTCCGGCGTCCGGCCGCCAAGGCTCGAGTGCGGTCGGATCCGATGGCGGCCCGGCGTTCGTGGAAGATCAGGCGATCGATGTCGTAGGCCAGGTTGGCCAGCGTGATCTTCGTCTCGGCCCGCGCTGCCTATCTGAGAGGCGCGCCTGAGGCCAAGCTGGGCGACGAAATGGCGGCGATGCTGGACCTGATGACCCTGGCCGAGGAGATCGCAACGGTGCCGCCGTTCGATTGACGCTCACACCCGGGCTGACCGGCCCCCATCGAGTGGTCCGGGTTGATTGTTAGTGCATCGTGGCCTCCGGCGCCATTGCCGGCTGGAGGTGGAGCGAAGCGGAACCGGAAGGCGGTAATGGCGGCATCGCTGTTTCCGGAGCCGGCGGTCGATAGCCAAGGCTGCTATGGGGACGCACGGTATTGTAGTGTCGGCGCCAGGCTTCGATCAGCACCTTGGCCTCGGCAAGGCTGTAGAAGATCTCGCCATTGAGCAGCTCATCGCGCAAAGAGCCGTTGAAGCTCTCGTTGTAGCCATTCTCCCAAGGCGATCCCGGCGCGATGTAGAGCGTCTTCACGCCGATCCTGGCGAGCCACTGTTGGACGGCAGTCGCGATAAACTCGCTGCCGTTGTCCGAGCGGATGTGAGCTGGCGGACCGCGTGAGACGAACAGCTCTGCCAGTGCCGCCAGCACATCCTGGTGCTTGAGCTGACGGGCAACGACCAGCGCCAGACATTCCCTGCTAGCCTCGTCAATGATCGTGAGGATCCGGAACTTGCGACCATCATGGGTGCGCCCCTCGACGAAGTCGTAGGCCCAGACGTGCCCTGGATACTCTGGACGCAGGCGGATGCACGAGCCGTCGTTCAGCCATAGCCGCCCACGCTTCGGTGCGGATTCCGACGATGCCGCCCACCCATTCCGATCTGATCCCGCCCACCGTTCCGATTTGATGCCGCCCGGGTGGGGAGCAGATCGCGGGCCGATATTCACATGTGATATTTCAGTCGGTCAAGCGGCTTGTGCGACGGTGTTTCGGCGCATGGATTCGCCGGAGAGTTCGAGCCGATGGGCGTTGTGAACGAGGCGGTCCAGGATGGCATCGGCGTAAGTTGGATCCCCGATCAGATCGAACCAGCGGGCCACTGGGAGCTGGCTGGTTACCAGAGTGGAGCGGCGGCCGTAGCGGTCTTCGAGGATCTCGAGCAGGTGATGGCGGGCATTGCCGTCGAGCGGTTCAAGCCCCCAGTCGTCAAGGATGAGCAGGTCGACGCGAGCAAGGCTCTTCATGCGTGCAGCGATGCGGCCGTCTCCCTTGGCCAGCGACAGGTCGTCGATCAACCGCGGCAGGCGCGTGTAGAGAACCGAGCGGTTGTCGCGGCAGGCCTGGTGGCCAATGGCGCAGGCGAGCCAGCTCTTGCCAATGCCGGCTGGCCCGATGAGGGCCAAGTTCTCGTGGGCAGCGATCCAGTTGCCCTTGAGCAGCATCTCGAACAGGCGGCGATCAAGCCCGCGCTGGCTGCGATAGTCGACGTCTTCGGGCACGGCATGGTGCCGCAGCTTGGCATGACGCAGACGCAGCGCAAGACGTCGATCGTTGCGCCAGGTCGCTTCATGATCAAGCAGCAGAGCCAGCCATTCAGCGTGACCGAGGCTGGCGGCATCGCCATTGCTATCAAGCTCGGCGAACGCATGGGCCATGCCCGTCAGCCCGAGCTGGTTCAGTTGATCAAGGGTTGGGTGTTTGAGCATCGTCGCTCCTCTCAGTGGTAGTATTGGGAGCCCCGGATATTGTCGTGCAGGATCGGCTCGCGCTCCGGGGCTTTGGACACGGGCACCTTGTCGAGCCCCTTTTCGAGGATCGATTTGACGGAAGGATAATTGCGCGCCTGGATCTCCAGCGCGCGCACCGCAGCAGCCTCAAGCCGGTCGGCGCCGAAGCGCTTGGCAAGGCCGATGATGCCAAGGCACGAGCGGTAGCCCTGCTCAGGGTGCGGCCGGTCGTTGATGATGCGCTCGACCAGCAGCGACAGCATCGGCCCGATCCGGGCCGCCTCATCGCGGATCTTGGCCGGCGTCCATTCCAGATAGCGCCGGTGGCTCGAGGGCATATGCCCGGGCACCGTCGTATGCCGGCCATTTCCGCTGCCACGCATGTGCACCGCGATGCGTTCGCCGCCGAGAAAGATCTCGACGGTGCGCGCGGTGAAGCGGGCCTCGACCTCGCGGCGGGCGAAGCGATGCGGCACCGAGTAATGGTGGTGATCGACGGCGATATGGTAGTCGAGCCCGACCCGGCAGCGCTTCCACTGGGCATGGATCCACTGCTCCGCCGGCAGCGGCTTGAGGTTGGGCGCGTCAACCTCCTCGAACAACTGGCGGCGCGTCCGGCCGAACTGGCGCAGGACCCGCCTCTCATTGAGATCGCTCAGGCATTCGGCGATCGCGGCATTGAGCTCGGCCAGGCTGTAAAAGATGCGGTTGCGCAGTCGGCCCAGAACCCAGCGCTCGACGATGCCAACACAGGCCTCAACCTTCGCCTTGTCCCTCGGTTTACGCGGCCGCGCTGGCAGCACCGCGGTCCCATAATGCCGGGCCATGTCGGTGTAGCTGCGGTTGAGCATCGGATCGAAGTTGCAAGCCTTGATCACCGCAACCTTGGCATTGTCGGGCACCAGCAACTGCGGCACCCCGCCGAAGAAGGCGAAGGCGGCATTATGGCCCTCGATCCAGTCGGCGAACTGCTCGGTCCAGGTCGCGCACGCGAACGACAGGCTCGAGCCGCCCAGCACCGCCACGAACAGATGGGCATCGCGGATCTCGCCGGTCCTGCGGTTGATCACGACCGGCACCGTGTCGCCGGCGTAGTCGACGAACATCTTCTCGCCGCCGGCATGGCTCTGGCGCATGACCAGCGACAACCGGCCCTCCCAGCCCCGGAACAGTTCGCACCAGCGGCTGTAGCGATAGCCGTCGGGATGAGCGGCGATGTATTCTTCCCACAGGACCTGGAGCGTCACATGTTTACGCTTCAGCTCGCGCGCCACCACCGACCAGTCCGGTTCCGGCTGCTTGCGCCGGCCCGGCTTCACCCCTGCCGGCCCATAAAGTCGCGCTTCCAGCTCGGCATCGCTGATCTCAGCGGGAACCGGCCACGGCAGTCCGGAGCGCTCAAAACGGGCGAGCATGTCCCGCGCCGTCGAACGCGCCACACCCGACAAACGGGCAATCTCTCGTACCGGAAGGCAACCCTCCCGGTGCATTCGCATCACTTCGCGCAGTGCGCGCATCTTCGCCCTCCTCGTCGGCATCTCATCCTCCAGGCTGCTCAACAGCCCGAAGAATGGCCTCAAACGATCAGGCTCAACACCACCGCACAGGTGGGCGGGAATTAATCGGAATGGTGGGCGGGATCAGTTCGGAATCCCGGGCGGGAATTCCTCGGAATGGCGGGCGGCATCAATTCGGAATCCGCACGCTTCGGCTGCTTCTGAGGCACCTTCAGCCCTTCCTTGCGCCAGATCCGCTCCACCCGCTTGCGGTTCACGTGCCATCCCGCATTGCGCAGCAACGCCGTCACTCGGCGATAGCCGTAACGGCCATACTGCTTCGCCAGAGCAACGATGTCTTCGGTAAGCGCCTGCTCATCGTCGGCCCCGCACGGCACCTTGCGCTGCGTCGATCGATGTTGCCCTAGCACGCGGCAGACCCGCCGCTCGGACAAGGGCATCATGCCTCTGATGTGATCGATACAGCGCCTCCGTCGCGCGGGGCTCAGAAGTTTCCCCGGGCAGCTTCCTGAAGGATCAGCTTGTCCAGCGTCAGGTCCGACACAGCACGACGTAACCGCGCGTTCTCCTTCTCCAACTCTTTCATCCGGCGAGCCTGATCGCCCTTCAGACCGCCATACTCCTTGCGCCAGCTAATGGGATGGACGGCTCTCTCAACTCGGGTGCACCGTTGTGCTCCAGGAAGAGGAAGGAGGAAGACATGACCATCGAGGTACTCGGCATCGACTTGGCGAAGAACGTGTTCCAGCTCCATGGGGTGGATCGCAAAGGCAATGCGGTTTTCAAGCGCCGGGTCATGCGTGACCAGCTGCTGTCTGTGCTCACCGGCATCGAGCGCTGTACGATCGCGATCGAGGCTTGCACGGGCGCCTTTTGCTGGGCGCGCCAGTTCGAAGCACTCGGACACAAGGTAAAGATCGTCAGTCCGCAATATGTGAAGCCGTTCGTCCGCAGGCAAAAGAACGATGGCAACGATGCCGAGGCGATCTGCACGGCCGTACGCCAACCCCACATCCCGCTGGTGCCCAAGAAGACCGTAGAGCAGCAGGATATCCAGGCGCTCCATCGGGCCCGTCAGCGTCTCGTCAACCACCGAACCGCCTTGGTCAGCCAGATGCGCGGGCTGTTGCTTGATCGAGGCATTGCCTTCGCCAAATCGATTACCCGGGCAAGGCGCATGATCCCGGACATTCTCGTGCGTGCCGAGTCCGGTCTGTCGACTATGGCTCGCGAGACCATTGCCGAGCTTTGGGATTTCTTCTGCGATCTTGATCGCCGCATCGCGACTTTCGACAAGAAAATCGAAGTTGGACGCCTCGAAAAACTCTGGTGTTTGAGGGTCGATTTTGATTCACTGCCTCTGCGTGTGAGCGGAGGCGACGATGGCGGGACAGCCGGGTTTCTTTGATCTTTCTGACAGATATGAAGCACTGAGCGCAGCAGGCGATCCGCTGGAACGGTTGGCTGGGGTTGTCGACTTTGAGGTGTTTCGCGGCCCGTTGATTGCTGCTCTGCGCCGTAGTGCCCGGGGCAAGGGAGGCCGGCCGCCGTTCGACCCGGTCATGATGTTCAAAGTACTGGTGCTGCAGGCACTCTATTCGCTGTCGGACGAGGCGACCGAGTTTCAGATCAAGGACCGGCTCTCGTTCCAGCGCTTCCTGGGCCTTGGGCTCGATGGCCGGGTGCCGGATGCGACCACCGTGTGGCTGTTTCGCGAGCGCCTGGTGCAGGCAAAAGCAATCGACAAGCTCTTCGCGCGCTTCGATGCCGCGCTGACCGACCGGGGCTATCTCGCGATGGGCGGACAGATCATCGATGCCACCGTCGTGCCAGCGCCGAAGCAGCGCAATACCGAAGCCGAGAAGATCACGATCAAGGAAGGGCGCGTGCCTGAAGACTGGAAACCAGCGAAGGCTCGGCAAAAGGATCGTGATGCCCGCTGGTCGATCAAGTACAGCAAGGCCAAGGTCAGGGAGGGTGCCGATCCCAAGGCGGCCAAGCCGGTCGACCTTGCCATTCCGATGTTCGGCTACAAGAATCATATCGGCATCGATCGGGCTCACGGCTTGATCCGGACCTGGGATGCCAGCGCTGCGAATGCCCATGACGGCGCGCGGTTGCCCGTTCTGATCAGCAAGGCGAATACCGGCTCAGGCGTCTGGGCGGACACCGCCTATCGCTCCAAGAAGAACGAGGCGTTCCTCGCGGGTGGCATGTTCACCAGCCACATCCATCAAAAGCGAAAGCCGCGGCGGCCACTGCCCGAACACATCGCCAGGGCCAATACCCGACGCTCGAAGATCCGCGCTCAGGTCGAGCACGTGTTCGCAGGTCAAAAGCACCGGATGGGGCTCGTCGTGCGCACCATCGGCATTGCCCGCGCCACTATCAAGATCGGCATGGCCAACCTGGTCTACAATCTCCAGCGCCTCGCCTGGCTCGAGGGGCGAACTGTGCCTGCTTGACCCTGAACCGGCCCAAGAGGCCGGTCGATCACCAGGAAATCAGCCGATCAAGCCCCACCAACGGCCATATCCGGCGGACGCCAACCGATTACCCCCCTATCATGCCGAAATCAGACGGTTCTTCGAGGCGTCCAGCTGTAGAGGTGCGCGTGTGCGGATTCCCCATTTGGGCGCTCTGGGAAACCAGCTGACGCCGGATAGATGTTTGCAACTGATCCACGCAGAACGTTTCGAAATCAACTTGCAAAGGGAGAGCCGTCCATAGAGATAGTAGGTCTGCTCCGAGACCCCGATCCGGCGACATGCCTCTGGCGTGGTTCCACCCTGCGCCACCACGATCTCCGCCTCACGCAGCTTGCCGATGATCTCCTCCGGCTTGTGCTTCTTCGATGGCATTCTGAATCTCCTTCATGGTCCAGACTAAAATAGTCGATGGACCACTCAGAAGGGGGCAGCTCAATCCCGCCGCTGCGCTAGCCAGCGAATCGCCGTCGAGGGCGCCACCCCGAACCGGGCCGCTGCCGAACGACAACTCATCCCGTCATCAATCGCCGCCAGAAGCCGCCTGCGCAAATCCATCGATAGAGGTTGGCCCATCCATGCCGGCCTCCTTCACCAGCACGGATTCTGAATCAGAAATCACGCACCGCGGGAATCCCCAAACGATTCAAAGCGGTCGAAAACCGCTCTAGAAGCGAACTTCCGCACCGACTCCTATTTTCCGAGGCTGTTCGTACAGGCCATCGGTGCTCAACGCGCCGACTCTGAGCGTCTGCCAAACTTTCTCGTTCGTCAGGTTAGTCGCCCAAAGGCTGAACCGCCACTTTTCGTTCGGAGTCGTCCAAGATGCCTGGGCATTGGTAAGCGTATAGGGCTTTTGAAAAAAGATGTTCAAGAAGTCGTGGTAGACCTTCGTACTATGGAAAACGTTACCAGCGAAGCCAAGCCTCCCCCCCGCCATGTCAGTCGCCCAGTCGAAACCCAGGTTAAAGGTAAACTTCGGAGCTCGGATCATAGTCTTGCCCGAAGCATCGGCCGCAAAAACGTCATTGCCGCCGATGAGAACGCCGGCGGCGTTAGTCCGCGGAGTAAATGCCTGCGCTGCCGGGAAATCCTCGTAGCGTGCGTGGATATAGGCGATCGCGCCGCGGATATTGAGGTCCGCGTTCGGACTCGCGGTCAGTTCAAACTCGCCGCCGTAGATTTTGGCGTTCGCAGCGTTCTGGAGGATAAAGGTGACACCCTGCGCGTCCTTCGCTTGGGCTTGGAGATCCTTGTAATCGTTGTGGTATACTGACAGGTTGGTTCGCAGCCAAGGAAGTGGATCGGCCTTTATTCCCCCCTCAATCGCCGTGAGGGTTTCCGGTCTGACCGCGAACGGACCACCTGTCGCGTTGAAAACGCCGCTCTTGAAGCCGGTGCCGTAGCTTGCATAGATATTGGCGTCATCGGCAAACTGCCAACGGACGGCTCCACGGTAGGTCCACTTGTTGAACGAGGCCTCGGCCTTTCCATCTGCCGGCCAACCTGGGACGGGTGCTGTGAGCAGCCGCCCGTTCACGGTCTGTTTGAACGTCCTGTCCTCGGTCGTGTAGCGGAGACCGGCTGTGACGAAGAGCGATTCAACCACCTCGAGGGTGCTTTCGGCGAAGCCGGCCCAAGACTTGACCGTCATCTCGGGGTCGAACTGGTTAGCACCTGCGCGGGTGAGGATCGTAAGCGAAGATCCTCCGTCTAGATAATAAAAGTAGCCGCCCAAAAGCCACTGGAGACGTCCTGAGCCGGTGGAAAGAAGCCGGACTTCCTGGCTGATCGATTCCGAGAAGAAATGCGCCGGAAACTCTCCGTAGAAGATGTTGGATGCGTCATTGTCGTTCCTCTGGTACCAATCGTAGTCGAGATAACCGGTCGTGGTTTCGAGATTGAGCGCCTCGAATTCCAGACGCGTGTGGAGCGCGAGATTGTAACGCCGCAGATTGAAATAGGGCGCAGGGTCTTTCGGATCCTGGATCTTTACAGCGGCCTGCCACGGACCGGTGGGGAGGATTACGCCAGGATCATTGCGTGCGATGGTGTTATTCTCGTAAGGTTGATACGCGCCGGCGTGACTATCCTGGTCGAAAATCTCTCCGGTGATGATGATCCGGCCCCGGTCGCCCGGCTCGAACAGGAGCTTCGAGCGCACGTCGATGACCCTGAAGTCGCCAAGCCCGTTACCTGGGCGGACCAGATCGTCGATATAGCCCCCCACGTCCTTGTAGAGGACGGCTATATCGCCAGCGACGTCGCTAGTGAGCGGGCCGGTGACGTAGCCACGAAGGTCGACATCGGCTGCGTCGTTGCGCATGCGCCCGTATTTCACCGCAAAACGGCCGCCAGCGGTGAATTTCGGATCAGGCGTGATCACGTTAATGAGGCCGCCAGTGGCGTTGCGTCCGAAAACGGTTCCTTGCGGACCGCGCAGCACTTCGACCCGCTCGATCTCGACCAAGTCGGTCCAGTTGGCGCCAGCCTCGGGCTGATAGACGCCATCGATATAGGTTGCTACATTGGGCTCGTCCCCAACTGAGATGCCAGTCGAACCGACCCCGCGGATAGTAGGTTGGAAAATGCCGCCGCTGCGGCCGCCGTTGAACCCAGGAACCACTTGAGTGAGGTCGCGCACCGTCGAAACGTCAGCGTTGGCAAGCGACTGCGCAGTGATCGCGGTGATGGTCACGGGGACTTCCTGAAGGCGCTCCTCACGGCGAGTGGCGGTCACGACGATTTCCTCAAGGCGGCCGTTGGGTTCTGGGTTGTCGCTCGCTGTAGTGGCGGCTTCTGCGACGGGCCGAGTTGCTGCATCTTGGGGAAGCACGGGTCCGGTTGCCTGCGCCAGCGCGAGGTTGCTCCAGCACAACGCTGAAGATGACGTCAGGGCCCATAAGGTTTTACATCTTGATTTAGGCACGCTCGCTCTCCTTTTTTTTACTTGTAGAGGAATGGGGGACCGTAATCTTGTCGCTAGGTGCAGTTTCCATAATAGGAGTCCGGTGCCTCCAAGAGCCGTGCGTTGGTGGCGTTAACGTCTCCTGCGACACGTGATAAGCAGCTACTGAACCTCGAGAATCCTAGCTAGGTGAAAACCCCACGCTGTCATCACGTCTGCCAAGTTCATCATCAACATCGCAATCGTAAAGAGAAATCCTTAGTTCAACCGTCAATTTCTGAGCCGACCAGAATCGTCATTGTTGAGGGTCGACAGGCTCACGTTCCACACTGCAACCCCGGCCAAGAGGACCGGAATTGACAAGTACGCGAACAGAGTTGTTATGTTGGTCTCTATGCTGAGGAGGACACCTATTGCCGACGGACCCACGATTGCGGCGATCCGCCCTATGCCCTGCGCCCAGCCAATTCCGGTCACCCGGCTCGAGCTTGGATAGACTGCTGCTAGCAACGAGTAGAAACCGACCTGCGCTGCGGTAATTGTCAAACCAAATGCTATCATCACTAGCCACACTGGGCCCATACCGCGGGCTGCTATGACTGCCCCGAGGCCGCAGGTGACGAGGCTTCCTGCGCAAAGGAATGAGCCCAGAGATCTCTGGAGTCCCATCCTCCTGGACAAATAGAGTAAGATAACCACACCAGGGATCGCGGACACCCACATCATGCCCACCAAGGAATTAGCAATTTCCAACGCGAAACCCCTGCGATTCAAGATGGTCGGAAGCCACTGCAAGGCGCCAAAAGCGACTGAGAGGTTCGCAAACATCGCAATCCAAATGAGCAAGGAGTTTCTTCTGTTTTCCTTCGAAAAGATTGTGCGAATCGGTGAAGTTCGCGATGCAGGCCGGTGCTCGATCGATTCAGCAATACAATCGCCTGTGACACGATCAGGGCTGTGCTCCACATGCCTCCTGCTCGAGACATATTCAGGTGATTCAGGCAAAAAGAAGAATTCGATCAAGGCGAGGGCCAACGGTAGGGCGCCGACGATAAACAACATGCCCTTCCATCCCACAAGCGGAATTAAGCTCGCGGCAACAACTCCTCCCGCCGCTCCACCGATGATAAAGCCGAAAGTGGTAAACGACACCATCGACGCCCGTAGGCGAGCCGGCGAGAACTCCATCGAAATCGCGACGGCGTTTGGCATGACGCCACCAAGCCCGACGCCCGTCAGCACCCGCAGCACGAAGATTTGCTCGGCATGCTGCGCGAGTGGCGTGGCCAAAACGCTCAGCCCAAACACCACAAGACAAAGGATCATTATGGTTCTGCGGCCAAACCGATCGCCCAAGGGAGCAAGGAACATCGAACCTGCAGCAAGGCCAGCAAAACCCCCACTGAAGATAACCCCTAGCGACGTCTCGGTCAGACGCAAATCTCTAGCCATAACCGGAGCGGCGTAAGCGATTATTTGGAGGTCCAGCCCATCCAGAAGCGCTGTCAAGAACGCCAGCGCTACAACCCTTATTTGCAACCCGGTGTATTTTAAGTCATTGTCAGGAGCCGCTGGCAAGGTTGCTAGTTCCACCAGGAAACCCTTCTATTCCCCGTCCTCGCGTGCGCACCCAATCGGCTAAACATGGTAAAAATCCAGAACCCGCGGGATTACGTCATTTACGAGAATGATTTTCTTCCGCTTGATTCTAAGCCGTCCATCTTCGCGTTCAAGCGTGTATTCGTAATGACCCGCATAAGTGTTGAATTCCTTGCGCCAGACCCAGTGGCAAGCCCAACTCGCAGCGGCCTCTACAACAGGGCCAGAGGCGGAGAGAACTCGAATTCCGCTGATGAGATGAACGGTGCGGGACATAGGGGTCGCAGACGAAACAGCTCCCGTTCGTAAGCGGAACACCCGATCTTCCAAGCCGGTACGATCGCTATAGTACATTAGCGACACTTCCGCCTGGGGGTTCGTTATCAATTTTGTGTCGCTGTCCCACGACGGCATCCAATATTCGCAATCCTCTGTAAATAGATCGAGCCACTCATCCCACATTGCATGATCCAGGAAATACCCCTCAGAGCTGATCAAGCCCGCCACTTCCGAAAGCATTTCAGACTGCATCACATTCATACCCCCCCATATCTGGCAGAAATCCAGGTTTTACAGTAAGTTATGCATTTTCCTCGGGTATATTTGCCAGCAAAGTGTCACGCCAGTATCGAGACTGCGCCCACATGACCGGCTCATCTTCCATTCGGGAGCCGGAATAAAGGGGATTTATTCCTAGACGGGCTGCAAGCTCGTTCGGACCTTTAATCATGTGAGCTAGCCCGCGACTCAAATCGCTCCAGGGCACAAAACGAGCACTTTGGACCCCCGCCTGTTGAGCTTCGAACTCCGCTGTGTCGTCACATGTTGCCAAGCCGGTCACATTGAAAAAATCTTCGTACTGGCGAAGCCGTAGCGCACGGCCTTTCTCCGACTCATTTTTCGGCGCCAAGCAATAGATGGTGACCTCGGTTTTATCAACCGACAGCGGTCGAGAAACGCGTATCTGCATTGACATGTGATCTACGAAGAGGACGTTGGGATATAATACAATATTGCGCGCACGATTGACCATCCAGTTCGCCCGCTCCTCGCCAAGCCTTTCACGATAGTCATCGTACTGTCCGAAGTTTGGACGGTTCGTTGCATCACTCCAATCCCACCAGAGAGCGACGTGACCATTGCCAAGATCATAAAAACCGCCATCGCTCTGTGCAAGCTGCGACACATCCATGGACGGCTGCTGGGCAGCCATGCTGTTCTTTCTATCTTCGGTCTGCCGGTTTTTTAGGGTGCGAATATAATTCCCGTGGGTTGCACCAACATGATACCCATCGGCGTGGTTCTCGTAGCTAAGTTTCCAGTTTCCCTTGTAGATATAGCTGGATGAGCCCGGCAGAACCTCCAAGCCGCCGGGCGCCTGATCAGCGATCAAATCTATGAAAGTCGCAGCATCACCTAGCCATTGATCGAGTGCTTGAACGTCGGGATTAAAAGAGATGAAAACGAATCCACGATAGCTTTCGAGCCGGGGCACCGGCGTCAGCCCGAGTTCAGCCTTGTTGAACTGACACGGATAGCCAGCTCCTTCTTCCAGAGGAACGTCTACTAGGCGGCCGTCCAGATCATAGGTCCAGCCATGAAACGTGCAGGTGAACGCGCTGCGGCTGCCTTTGGTCTCACGCAAAACTAACGCGCCCCTATGCGCACAGGAGTTGATGAAAGCTCTTAGCTTGCCTTCCTTGTTCCTTGCCACCAGTACCGGCTGCCGACCTACAGTGAGAGTGAAAAAGTCTTTCGGCTCGGGAACTTGGCTCTCGTGACACAGGTATACCCAGTTGCCTTCAAAGATATGCTCGAACTCCCACTCCAACAGATCAGGATTGGTATACGACCTGCGATCTACACGAAGAACTCCGTCCTCAAATCTCTCATCGATGTAGTTTTCTAAAAGCTTCCGAGCGTCCATGATGGAAATCTCCTGATTCATGCCTGTTATCGCTAACCTAGCTTCCTCGCGAAAGCTAGCCTTTTGTAATGTATCCGTGCGCCATACATACGCCCGCCGCACCCGCACCGCACCGCAGAACCCTTTGGTAGCTTCGCCGCAACAGATAGGACGGTGAGGTGGTCTGAGGTGGTGCTGCTTTTCTGGACAGGTTGTTAAGCTACTCCCGACCTGACGAAGGGTACGGGAATGAAGACGACAAGGTGTTCCCCGTCAGCACCTATGGCCCAGATTTGAGGTTGTGATCTAAGGAGGATTTGGCTCTCGTCGTAGTGACGAAGGAACGAAGATGAGAGCCAAATCCTCAATCGCGAAGAAGCCTGCGGAGCAGGTGGTGAAGGACATCCGCCGGGCGACACGGCGACACTTCTCGGCCAAAGACAAGATCCGGATCGTGCTGGAAGGCTTGCGCGGCGAGGACAGCATCGCCGAGCTGTGCCGCAAGGAAGGCATCGCGCAGAGCCTGTATTACACCTGGTCGAAGGAGTTCATGGAGGCGGGTAAGCGGCGTCTGGCGGGCGACACCGCCCGTGCCGCCACCACCGACGAGGTCAAGGATCTGCGCCGCGAGACTGGTGCCCTGAAGGAGTGCGTTGCTGACCTGACGCTCGAGAACCGTCTGCTCAAAAAAAGCATTCTTGCGGATGGGGGCGACGACGAATGAGGTATCCTGCATCCGAGAAGCTTGAGATCATCCCGATCGTCGAGCAGTCGCACCTGCCGGCCAAGCGGACGCTGGACCAGCTCGGGATCGCCCGCCGGACGTTCTACCTCTATGGACGGCTCTCCCTTTGCAAGTTGATTTCGAAACGTTCTGCGTGGATCAGTTGCAAACATCTATCCGGCGTCAGCTGGTTTCCCAGAGCGCCCAAATGGGGAATCCGCACACGCGCACCTCTACAGCTGGTAGGCCTTGCTGGCCTCGATAAAAGTCAGGTTCGTCGCGCGTCGGCTCGATCAGTGCAGTCCATTTCTCCGTCTACTCGCAAACTGGTTCGATCTTCAGGCGGCGGCGCGGTAGTGATCGCCCGTTCGAAGCACGGCCCAGATTATCCGTGCGTTCTTGTTGGCGATGGCAACCGTTGCGCGGTTGAAGCCGCGTCGCTCCCGAAGTTGGTTGGCCCACTGGCTCATGGGGTCGTTCTTGTTGGTAGCCGTTCTCACAACGGCACGGGCGCCGTGAACCAGCAGACTACGCAGATGCTGGCTTCCTCGTTTGGAGATGCCCATGAGTACGGCCTTGTCGCCGCTCGAAAACTGGCGCGGCACCAGCCCGAGCCAAGCGGCCATATGGCGACCATTTCTGAAGTCTGAGGCATCGCCGACTGCCGCCACCATGGCTGTCGCGGTTTTAGGGCCAACGCCTTTGATCCTGGCGACGCGCTGACATGGTTCGCTCGCTTTGAAAACAACTTCGATTTTCTTGTCGAAAGTCGCGATGCGGCGATCAAGATCGCAGAAGAAATCCCAAAGCTCGGCAATGGTCTCGCGAGCCATAGTCGACAGACCGGACTCGGCACGCACGAGAATGTCCGGGATCATGCGCCTTGCCCGGGTAATCGATTTGGCGAAGGCAATGCCTCGATCAAGCAACAGCCCGCGCATCTGGCTGACCAAGGCGGTTCGGTGGTTGACGAGACGCTGACGGGCCCGATGGAGCGCCTGGATATCCTGCTGCTCTACGGTCTTCTTGGGCACCAGCGGGATGTGGGGTTGGCGTACGGCCGTGCAGATCGCCTCGGCATCGTTGCCATCGTTCTTTTGCCTGCGGACGAACGGCTTCACATATTGCGGACTGACGATCTTTACCTTGTGTCCGAGTGCTTCGAACTGGCGCGCCCAGCAAAAGGCGCCCGTGCAAGCCTCGATCGCGATCGTACAGCGCTCGATGCCGGTGAGCACAGACAGCAGCTGGTCACGCATGACCCGGCGCTTGAAAACCGCATTGCCTTTGCGATCCACCCCATGGAGCTGGAACACGTTCTTCGCCAAGTCGATGCCGAGTACCTCGATGGTCATGTCTTCCTCCTTCCTCTTCCTGGAGCACAACGGTGCACCCGAGTTGGGAGAGCCGTCCATCCCATTAGCTGGTATGATCGCTATCTTGAGGGCGGACCGGAAGCGCTGGAAGATCGCCCATCGGCACCGAGCCGGGTGTGGAACCGGATCCCGCCAGGCATCTACGACCAGATCATCGAGCTGGCGTTGGAGCAGTCCGAGTTGAGCCCGCGGGAGTTGGCGGTGCGCTTCACCGACGAGAACCGCTACTTGGTGTCCGAAGCCACGGTTTACCGCCTGCTCAAGGCCCATGATCTGATCACCAGCCCGGCCTACGTGGTGATCAAGGCGGCCGATCGCTTCCACACTCAGACCACCCGGCCCAACGAGATGTGGCAGACCGACTTCACCTACTTCAAGATCGTCGGCTGGGGCTGGATGTACCTCTCGACCGTACTCGACGACTTCTCGCGCTACATCATTGCCTGGAAGCTGTGCAGCACGATGCGCGCCCAGGACGTCACCGACACGCTCGACTTGGCGCTGGCGGCTTCAGGCTGCGACCGCGCCACGGTGAACCACAAGCCCCGGCTGCTGTCAGATAATGGGCCGAGCTACATCGCCAGCGAGCTGGCCGAATACATCGAGGCCCAACGCATGAGCCATGTCCGCGGTGCGCCGTTCCACCCCCAAACCCAAGGCAAGATCGAACGCTGGCACCAGACCCTGAAGAACCGCATCCTGCTGGAAAACTACTTCCTGCCGGGCGACCTCGAGGCCCAGATCGAGGCGTTCGTCGAGCACTACAACGTTCGCCGCTATCACGAGAGCCTCGATAACGTCACGCCCGCCGATGCCTACTTCGGCAGAGCCCCAGCCATCATCAAACAGCGCGAAAGGATCAAGCGACAGACCATCGAACATCGGCGCTTGCAGCACCGCAAGCTCGCCGCCTAACACCAACCCCCAGACGAGGCCGACACTCCGCTAATCTAAGCCGCGATCTGCGCCAAATGTTCTGACGACGGACAGGTGAACAGTGACCCCGAGCGGACGGGGCTACCCGACCTCGGCTGCCGTCATCGGGCGGCTGCCGCCGTTTCGCCGGATTCGGCGTTTCGATAGCTGTCCCGCAACAGTCGCTTGAACAGCTTGCCCGTGGGCTGGCGCGGAAGCTCGCGGAGAAAATCGATCTGCTTGGGGATTTTGACCGGGCTGAGGTTGGCTCGCAGATAGCTGTCCAGCTCGCGGGCCAAGGCGTCTCCGGCCGCCGACCAGTCCATCGGCTGGACGACAGCGACCACCCGTTCGCCAAGGTCAGCATCGGGCGCCCCGATCACCGCCGCATCGGCCACCGCCGGGTGCTCGATCAGCAGGTTTTCGATCTCCTGCGGATAGATGTTGACCCCGCCCGAAATGATCATGAAGCTCCTGCGGTCGGTCAGGTAGAGGTAGCCTTCCTCATCGACCCAGCCGACGTCGCCCACCGTCGTCCAGCCATATTGGTTGGCCGCCTGACGGGTTTTCTCGGGGTCGTTGTGGTATTCTATGGGTGTCGCATCGGAAAAGTAAATGGCACCCTCGGTGCGCGGCGGCACCGGCTCGCCCGCTTCGTCGCAGATGTGGATTGTCCCCATGACCGCTCGCCCGACGGTGCCCTTGCGGGAAAGCCACTCCTGCGCAGTGGCCGCGGTGAGGCCGTTCAGTTCGCTGCTCCCGTAATATTCGTGAACGATAGGCCCCCACCAGTCGATCATCTGCTGTTTGATTTCGCTGGGGCACGGCGCTGCCGCATGAAAGGTGCTGACCAGAGACGACATGTCGTACCGCTCGCGCACCGACGGCGGCAGCTTGAGCATCCGGACGAAATGGGTCGGCACCCATTGCGCGTGAGTCACCCGGTATCGCTCGATCGCCGCGAGCGCCTCCTCGGGGTCAAACTTCTCCATGATGACCACGGTGCCGCCAAGCTGCACAGCCGCCATCGAGAACCGCAGCGGCGCGGCATGGTAGAGCGGCGCCGGGCACAAGTAGACGCTACGGGGTCCCATCCCGTAGAGGCCGTGGGCAAGCTTGGAGACCCCGGTGAGCTCGCTGATGCCGCCGGTCGGACGAGGATGCTTGATCCCCTTGGGGTTGCCGGTCGTGCCCGAGGAATAGACCATGTCCTGTCCCGGTTCCTCGTCGGCGATCGGATCGCTGGGCAAGGTTTCGGTGGCACGTTCAAGACTGTCCGGCCGGGCTGCATCGCCGGCGGGATAACGTTTGACGTGAGGGAGACTCTCGGTAGCGGCGCGCGCCACCGCATCGAGATCCGACGAATAGAGCAAGGCTCGCGCGCCCGAATCACTCAGGATGTAGTGCAGCTCGCGCTCGCTGACCGAGCTGGGGATGCTGACATAATATAGTCCGGAGCGCTGAGCGGCCCAGGTCACCTCCAGAAATGTCAGGCAGTTGTGCATCATGACGCCGACCATGTCTCCGGCGCGCAAGCCGGCGCGGCGGAGCAGATGAGCCGTTCGGTTGGATGCCTCGTCAAGCTGGCGATAGGTCAGCAACTCGCCGCTTTTCGCCATGATGCACGCCGGCTTGTCCGGCGAGGTCCTCGCATGCTCCCGTGGATGCACGGCCGTGTTTCTCCGACTAGTACGCGCCGCTTGCCGGCCCCGGCATGTCCGAACCGGCCTTCATTGACCGAAGCGCTCCTGCCGATCGTGGCCCCATTCGCTGAACTCCATGAACGTCTGCGCTTGCCAGTTCTCCTCGGGGATCATGATCTCGCCATTGCCGATTTCGAGTTCGAAGCCCGATGGCGTGCGCATGTAGAACGAGACCGATTCAGCATTGGGATGCCGCCCCAGGGAGGCGGTGATCGGGACCCCCGCCTTCTTCGCCCGATCGAGGGCGAAGCCCACGTCGTTGAAGTCGTTCACCTCCAGGCCGATGTGGCCGAGCCGCTTTTCGCTCGGGAACTGGGCGATGGCCACGGCGTGATAGCAACGGCAGGCGGCGTGAAGGAAGGTGATGTTGAACGGCTGCTCGGGCCGCATGTATCCGGACAGCTCAAGACCCAGCGCTTCGGTGAAAAAACGCACTGTCTCGGCTTCGCTATTCGCCCAGGGATGAATGTGACCGATGCCGAAGCTGCCGGTGCGAAAACCCTTGCGAATGCCGGTCGAGCGGAACGGATCGGCGCCCCTCGCACGCGTCGGTCCGAAGAAGACTTCGTGCGTGATGCCATTGGGATCGACGCAGGAGTACAGGTCCACCACCTGCCGGCGGGCGCAGAGTTGCTCGTCACCGCGCTCGACCGGAACTCCGGCTCCGCGGGCGCGTTCGACAAATTCCATCAGGCTGTCTTCGTCATCGACCTGCCAGCCGGCGGCGCGAATGTCGTCGCTCGGATCATGCTCCAGGACGATGCGATACGCAAGATCGTCCATGCGCAGCTTCATGCTGTCGTTGGTCCTGTCGCCGACCTGCATTCCGACCACCTCGGTCGCAAACGATTCCCAAGCGTCGAAGTCGCTGACCCCGAGCACGAGGTAGGAGAGATTTCTTACTTCAGACATGGCAACCTCCGCTTCGTCAATCGGTGTGCGCCGGCTCCAGCGCAACATTGATGATCTTGAGTTGAGTGACCTCGTGAAGGCCGTCCTGGCCCAGTTCGGCCCCGAGGCCTGACTGTTTGGAGCCGCCGAACGGGATGTTCGGCGCAACGTCCAGATGCTTGTTCACCCACACGGTGCCGGCATCCATCCGCTCTGCGAGCTGGTACGCGCGATCGACGTCCTTCGACCAGATCGATCCGCCCAAACCGAAGGGCGAGGCATTGGCCCGCAGCAGCGCGTCTTCGGGGTCGCTGAACTTGATCACCGGAAGAACCGGTCCGAACTGCTCCTCGTCCACCAGCCGGGTGCCATCCTCGATATCGCGGACGATGGTCGGCTGGATGAAAAAGCCTTTGCCTTGGCCTCCCGAACCGCCGGCGATGACATTGCCCACCTGCTGGGCCTCGTCGATCAGCTGCTTGACCTTCTCGAATTGCATGCGGTTCTGCAACGGGCCGTATTGGGTCCCCTGCTCGAGCCCATCGCCCACGATCGCGCCTTCGGCGAGGCCGACGAGTTCGTCGCACATGCGGTCGTAAATCGACTCATGCACGTAAAGCCGCTTGATCGCGATGCACACCTGGCCGCTGTTGGCGAAGGCTGCCCCGAAGATCTTTGGCGCGACTTCCCTGGGCTCGGCGTCGGCGAGGACGATGGCGGCGTCGTTGCCGCCCAGTTCCAGCGTCAGCCGCTTCAATGCCGACGCGGCGCTGGCCATGACCTTGGCGCCGGTCGCCGTCGATCCGGTGAACGAAATCTTGCGCACGTCGGGATGGGACGTCAATGCATCACCCAGATCGTTGGCGTCGGCGATGATGTTCAACACTCCGGGCGGGAGAGCATCGGCGATCAGCCGGCCGAGTTCCAACGTCGCTAGCGGCGTGGTCGGAGCCGGCTTGACCACCACCGTGTTGCCCGCGAGCAGTGCTGCCGGAAGCTTGAAGGCGGCGAGAAGCAGCGGGAAATTCCACGGAATGATCGCGGCGATGACGCCGAGCGGACGCCGGTGCGCCTCGACCCGCCGCTCGCTGGTTTGCTCGATCACCTCGACCGGGAGGTCGAGCGTGGCAAAGTAGCGGAAAAAGGCGGCGGTGCCGGCGACCTCGCTCGTCGCATCGGCGAGCGGCTTGCCCTGCTCCTGCGTCAGCAGCCGCGCGAGCTTATCGATATTGGCGTCAACACGGTCGGCGATCGCCACCAGCGCCTTGGCGCGGACCTCGAGCGGCGTCTCGCTCCAGCCCGGGAAGGCTGCCTTGGCTGCGGCGACGGCGGCCTCAAGCTGCGCCATCGAGGCCCGCGGGCAGCGAGCGATCACCTCCTCGGTGGCGGGATTGATGACCTCCATCGACAGGTCTCCGGCGACGAGTTCGCCGTTGATCAGCAGCCTAAAGTCTTCCATCTGGTACTCCATTGCTTGCAAGAGCCGTTCGCGCGCCGGCCATCATTTCAGGCTGCCTCCTCGGGCTTCTGCCAGCGCGGATCGGACTTCAGCGCCCCGGACATGATCCCGCTTGGATCCACGAGCATGCCGAACTGGTCGAAGTTGTGGGCGTGGCTGAGCTGGTGGAGCGCGAAGCTCGTCTGCATCGCCACCCGTCGGCCCTGGGCGTCCTGAGCGGCATTCACCGCCTCCTTCGCCAGCTTCAGCGCGAAGCTTGGCTTGGCGGCGATCCTGTTGGCGAGCGACAGGGTGAATTCGGCCAACTCATCGCGCGTGACGACGTGGTTGACCATCCCCAGCCGCAGCGCATCCCGCGCCTCCAGGAATTCGCTGGTGAACAGCATCTCCTTGGCCTTGCGGACCCCGACTTCCCAGGGGTGGTTGAAGAACTCGGCGCCGCAAACCCCCATCGCCACCGTGTTGTCCGCGAACATCGCATCGTCCGACGCCACGATGAGGTCGCAGGGCCAGACCAGCATCAAGCCGCCGGCGATCACCTTGCCCTGGACCTGGGCAATCGTAACCTTGGGGATGTTCCGCCAGCGCTCGGAAAAGCCGATGTAGATCTCTTTCTCGATCGCCATACGGCCCTCGGCTCCTTTGCAGGAGAAGCCGCACCATGTGCCGACTGGGTCGTATTGCGCCATGTCCTCGACATAGTTGAGGGCGCGAAGATCATGGCCGGAAGAGAAATGAGGCCCATTGGCGGCCAGAATGATGACCTTGGTGTCGTCGTCCCGGGCGGCGATGTCGAACGCCTCGTTCAGCTCGTAGAGGAGATGGGTGTCCTGGGCGTTGCGGGTGTCGGGGCGGTTGAGGGTGATGCGCAAGACGTGAGGCGCCGGCCGGTCCAGCAGGATTGCCCGGACGCGCTCCGCAGTTTTACCTTCTTCGCCCATCTCGAGGTTTTCCGACATCATTGGCAAATCACGTTGACGAGCGCCTGCCGCTGCTCCTGCTCGACGCTGAGCAGTGCCTGGCGAAGCGCCCCTTCGAGCTCCGACCGCTCGGTTACCAGCAGCCCCAGTCCGCCCGAGGCCTCGGGCAGCTTTTCATATGCCGGCGACGGCCGCAGGTCCGTGACTTCCATCCAGTCCCGGCCGCTCATGTGGCCGTTGGGGTAAACCAGCCGCGAGGTCCAGTTCACCGCGTCCCACCGCGAGTTGTTGGCAATGACGGTGAGCACCGGCAGCCCGTGCTTGTGACTGGCGTGATGGCAGGCAACCGGATTGGAGAACATGTAGGTTCCGTCACCGATCGCCGCCACCATGGTTCGCTCAGGCGCATGCACCTTTGCCCCGATCGCGGCGGGAAGCGCCCACCCCAGCCCGCCGGTCGCTGGGAGGTAGAAATAGGAGCCGGGCCTGGCCGGCGCGAACATCTGCCGCATGCCCCAATATTCGTTGAACAGCACGCAGTCCTCGTGGAGGACCGAGCCGAGGACGGCGCTGAGAAACTCAACGGTGATCGGGCCGCTGCCGACCAGCGCCGCGCGCCGCGCATCCGCTGTCCCGCGACGCTGTTCCTCGGCACGCCCGGCCACTCGCTCGCGGCGCGAAGGATCGATCCGCTGCTTGCGCTGCTCCAGCGCCTCGGCAAGCGCCGAGAACAATGCGGTGGCGCCGCTGCGGATGGCGAGATCGCAGCGGTGGGAGCGCATAGGATAGCTCAGAAAGACCGGGTCGGCGCCCGCCTGCGCGACGAACGCACTGTCCAGCGGCTCGCCGTTGGCAGGAATCCAGGGAACGTCGTTTTCAACGAACAGCCAGCAATCCGCCTCGCCAAGCAGCGAGGCCAGGGAGTAGCCAAGATGCAGCGAGTGATTGGATGGCAGGTTGAGGTAGCGGGCCTGCTCCTCTACGTAGCCGATGGCGAAACGATCGCACAGATCGGCAAGCAGCGGCACGGATTCCGGGTCGGCCCCGCTCGCCAGGGCGGAGATTACCGGAAACCTCGCCTCCACCAGCCGGTCGGCGAGCTGCCCGACCGCCGCGGGATCCGGGCTGGCGCCGGTGGGCACCGCAACGCGGGGCCTTGGAACCGGATCGGCCGCCGCCTCTTCCGCCAGCACTTCGCGGGGCAAGGTCAGGTAGACCGGCCCGCGCGGCTCCGTCATGGCGATGGTCAGAGCGCGATCGACGACATCGGCGGTTTGCAGCGCGCCGCGTAGTTCGTACTCCCACTTCACGGTTTCGCGAAGCACCGACGCCTGGTCGTACATTTCCTGGGCCCACGCGACGCGCGTGTTGCGGGCTCCCGTCATCCCCGATTCGTATATCGGAGAGCGACCGGCGCAGATCAGCAGCGGCACATTCTCGGTGGCGGCATTCATCGCCCCGCAAACCGCATTGGCGGTGCCAACATTGACATGGAACATCACCGCCTGCGGCTGGCCCGACATGAGATAGGCGCCATGGGCCATGCCCATCGAGACATTCTCATGCCCCGCCACCACCGGGCGCGGGAACATCCCCCCAGCCTGGTCTCCCAGACGCGCATAGGCCTCGACGATCGGAGCGAAATCGGTGCCGGCGTTAATGAAGAAATTGCTGATCCCGCGAGAGCGCAAGACGGCGAGAAAAGATTCGGCGACACTATCGAGGGCAGGATCAGGCTGTTCGCCTGCCGTCGGCATTAGCCGGCTTTCGGCTTGAGAGCTCGCAGTCGCCAATTCCAATGCCTCTCTCGCTCGCGATCTCCGCCGCCAGTTGATCCAAGCCGCTGCAGCCGGACGTGCGGACACTGTTATCCCAGCGGCGCCGAGAGTCCATTCCTTTCGTGAGAAAATTCCACGCCGCCCTGACGACGCCGATTACGGCTTGTGACTTCCTGGGCCGCAGTGCCACTCTCGCCGCGAGCGCCTGCAACGCTCCTGATCGCCACGACCACAACTCGTTGAGCGTTTCCACAGCGGCTGAATTGAGAGGGATTCTTGGGGCGTGATTTTCTGATCACGATGCTGGCTGCGAACGGAGGCCAGTATGGATGGCGCGGGTGC
>JACKJV010000003.1 GCA_020637775.1 Brucellaceae bacterium
CGTCCTCGGTTTCTACCGCAGCCAGTTGCTCGACGAGCATGCCCGGGCGTCACTTGAAGTGAACCATCTGCTCGAAGCCACGCTGGAAAACGCGATGCTCAAGCGGGACATTCCCGGCCTGAGCGGGATCGTCAAGCGTCTTGGAATGCAGGAAGGGATCGCCGGTGTCATGATCCTTGATCCCGACGGTGAAGTGCGCTTCTCCTCAACGGACACGAGGCCCGGAGCCCGGCTTCGCGACGACGAGATCGCAGCGGCGCTGGCGGACAGGACGCCAAGGACCGTCTTCACGCAGGGTGCGCAGGGAGGGCAATGGCTTCGTTCGATCAATCCGGTTCACAATCAGCCAGCCTGCAAGGAATGCCACGGTACACAGCTCGAAAGCCCCATCAACGGCGTGCTTGTCGTCGATTATGATGCAGCCGGAATCCGGGCCAGCGCGTGGCGTACCGCCGGTGTCCTCGGAATCAGCGGTCTTGTTGTCATTCTTGCCAGCGGACTGGGAATCTGGCTTGCCATCGACCGTCTGGTCCTGGCCCGCGTGTCCCTCTTGCGCGACGCAAGCGAACGCATTGCCGGTGGCGCGCTGGATACGCGCGCGCCTGTTCAGGGCGAGGACGAGGTTGCAGGCTGCGCACAGGCGTTCAACCGCATGGCGGACCGGGTGGAAACCATGGTCGATCACGTCGCGCACGCCGAGAGGTCGTTGCAAACCGTCATCGATTCGATCCCCGACGGCGTGCGCGTGATCGATGACACGTTCAATATCGTCAAGGCAAACGATGCCTATTGCGCACAGATCGGCCGAGCAAAGGAGCAGGTGATCGGCGAAAAATGCTACCGCTCCAGCCACGGGCGCAGTGAACCCTGTCCGCAGACGCTTGTCACCTGTCCTGTCGTGGCGTTGCGTGATCCGGCACGCTCCGCTGTCAAGTTCACCGACGTTCATCTGGCGAGCGGCGGCAGGCAGGTTTCTGTCGAGGTTTCGGCTGCCCGTGCCGATGTCCCGTCGACGCGAGGCATTACCCGGTGCGTCGTGGAATCCGTGCGCGACCTGTCACAGGATGTTGTCATGTCACAGAAGCAACGCCTGTCGGAAATCGGTCTCCTGGCAACCGGCGTCGCGCACGAGATTCACAATCCCCTTTCCTCCATCGAACTGGCGCTCTCCGCCATCCAGGAGTCCTTGCCGGACAAGGCGCTGCCGCAGGCCCACAGGCATTACATCGACATCGCAAGAACCGAGATCGAAAAATGCCTGAGCGTGACCGACAGCCTGATGCGCCTCAGCGAACCGCCGCGCGAGAAGGAACTTGTTTCCCTCAATTCCCTCATCCCGGACGTGATGGCGCTTCTTTCCTTCCAGTTCGAACAGGCCGGCATCGCATGGGAACTGGAAATCGAGCCGGGATTGCGCGTTCTTGCCTCCGATGGCGACTTGCGCATGATCACGGTCAATCTCACGCAGAACGCTATTCACGCCATGCCGCGAGGCGGGACATTCCGTATTGACGGTGAGAGCGCCGGCGCCCGCGTCATTCTGCGCTTCCGCGACACCGGAACGGGCATTGCCGCCGATGACCTTGACAGGATATTTCTGCCCTTCTGGAGCAGGCGTGCCGATGGCACGACCGGTCGCGGCCTTGGCTTGTCCATCTGCAAGGCAATCGTCGAGAACTGTGGCGGCGAGATCGCTGTCGACAGCGTGGAGGGAAAGGGGACGCAGTTCATGATCGTCTTGCCGGCTGCCGATGCCTGAGCGGACCAGGTCACGGACGCGCAATGCGGGCCGTGTGCTTGTCATCGAGGATGACAACACGCTCAACCGTCTGCTTGTCGATCAGTTGACCCGGCTCGGCTTCGAGCCGCGCGGGGTGACGTCACGCAAGGATGCGGACCGGGCCGTTGGCGAATTCGAACCCGCCCTGGCACTGCTCGACATGCGGCTGCCCGACATGGACGGGATCGACTACCTGCCCGAGTTGTCGCAACAATGCCCCGTCATCATCCTCACCGCCTTCGGCTCCATCGCCCAGGCGGTCGAGGCAGTGAAGGCAGGCGCTTCGGAATATCTCGTCAAGCCGGTCTCGGGTCAAAGCCTTGAACTGGCCATTTCACGCGTGCTGGAAAAGGCCGAACTGCGGCGCTCGGCCGAGTTCTGGGAATCGCGTGCGAAGTCATCGGCCGGCCCGAACATCATCGGCGAAAGCGCTGCCATCAAGGATGTCCGGCGCATGATTTCAATCGTCGCCGGAGCGGATACGACGGTTCTGGTTCTCGGTGAAAGCGGCGTCGGCAAGGAACTTGTGGCCCAGGCCGTACATGCCAATTCCAACAGGGCCGACAAGCATTTCGTTGCCATCGACTGTGCGTCCCTGCAGGAAACGCTTTTCGAATCCGAACTCTTCGGCCACGAACGCGGCTCGTTCACCGGCGCGGACCGCCGCAAGGAAGGTCTCATCGAGATCGCCGATGGCGGGACGGTTTTTCTCGATGAGATCGGCGAGATCAGCCCTGCCATCCAGGCCAAGCTTCTCCGTGTCCTCGAGACGGGCAAGTTCCGCCGCCTTGGCGGCACACGTGACCTCGAATCCGACGTTCGCTTTGTCGCCGCCACCAATCGTGACCTGCGCACCATGGCCAATGGCCAGGAATTCCGCAGCGACCTCTACTACCGGCTGTCCCCGTTCGAAATCCTGGTGCCGCCCTTGCGCGAGCGCCGCGAAGACATCCCCGCCCTGGCCGAGTTCTTTCTCGCCAACCGCAAGTTCTCGCGCAACATCGCCAAGCAGTTCGCGCCCTCCGCGCTCAAGGCGCTCACGCGCTATGGCTGGCCCGGCAACATCCGGGAATTGCGAAACGTGGTCGAGCGGGCCTTTCTCATTTCCGGCAGGAGCGCCAGGATCCTGCCCGAGCACATCTCGCTGCCGGAAGGCGACGGCAAGGACAAGACCGGCATCTCCCTGTCATTCGCCAGCGAACCGACGCTTGACGAATTGCGCGATGCCTATGTCGCCCGGCTCATGGACAGGCACGGCGGCAATCGCCAGGAACTGGCCGCGCGCCTGGGGATCAGCGAGCGCAATGTCTACAGAATCCTGGCGCGTCTGAAGGACCTGGGCTGACCGCCGGTCGCGGCCAGCCCCGTCCGCCGGTCCCGCGGCCGCCGGTCAGTATTTCTGCGGCACATAAAGCTCCGGCGGCAGCACGGCCCGTTCATAATCCGGGTTGAACACCCTTTCGGGCAGCGTGATTTCCTCGCTGGGCACATCCTCATAGGGGAAAAGCGTGAGCAGGTGGTCGATGCAGTTCAGCCGCGCGCGCTTCTTGTCATTGCCTTCCACGATATACCACGGTGCTTCTGGAATGTTCGTGCGGGCGAAGGTTTCCTCCTTGGCCTTGGTATAGTGCTCCCAGCGCACCCGCGACTGCAGGTCCATCGGCGAAAGCTTCCACTGCTTGAGCGGATCGTGGATGCGCATGAGAAAGCGCAATTGCTGTTCCTCGTCGGTGATGGAGAACCAGTATTTCACCAGCTTTATCCCGTCGCGGGCCAGCATCTTTTCAAACTCCGGCACGTCCTGGAAAAACTGCTCCACCTGGTCGGGTGTGGCAAAGCCCATGACGCGCTCGACGCCGGCCCGGTTGTACCAGGACCGGTCGAACAGGACGATTTCGCCACCGGCGGGAAGATGCGGTACATAGCGCTGGAAATACCACTGCGTCTTCTCGCGGTCCGAGGGCGCGGGCAGGGCGACCGTGCGCACCACGCGCGGATTGAGCCGTTGCGTGATGCGCTTGATGACGCCGCCCTTGCCGGCCGAATCGCGGCCTTCGAAGATCACCACCACCTTCTGGCGGCTATGGACGACCCAATCCTGCAGCTTGATCAGTTCAGCCTGCAGGCGCAGCAATGCACGGAAATAGTCCTTGCGCGCAATGGTCTCGCCATGGGCACGCTGGTAGATCTTCCTGATCTCCATGGAGAGCGCGGCATCTTCCAGTTCCAGTTCGTAATCCTCGTCCAGCGTGTCGGCCAGTTCCGCTTCAAGCCAGTCCATGGCTCCGCTGTCGATGGTGTTGTCGTCCATTGCCTTTCCCCCGCATTCGCGTGACTTGCGCATTCGATAAAGCGCATCTTGCAACAGTTTCGTGACAATCCCGGTTCGCGGCAACGACACAGATCAAGCCAGCGATGCCACCGGATAGGTTTTTTCCAGGATCGGCAGCAATTGCGGCCCCTTGCGGCGCAGGAAATCGTCCAGTGCCAGCATGGCCGGCGTGGGGCTGCGGTCGCCATGGCGCACCGAAAACCATTGCCGGCGAATGGGCGTGCCCTCGACATCCAGCACGGCCAGTGTGCCCGCGCGCATCTCGTGCTCGATCGTGTGGCCGGAAATGAACGCGATGCCGAGGCCTGCCATCACGGCCTGCTTGATGGTTTCGTTGGAGTCCATCTCCGACATGGCCAGTTCGCTCTCCCCGCCCTCGCCGGCCATGAAGAACTCGAAGGAGGCGCGTGTGCCGGAGCCGCGTTCGCGCACGATGAATGTCTGGCGGATCAGGTCCTGGCGCAAAATGTCGCGGCGGCGGGCCAGCGCATGGGCCGGATGGGCGATGAACACCAGCGGATGATCGCCGAACAGCGTGGCCTGGACACTGAAATGCTTCGGCGGACGCCCCATCAGCGCCATGTCGATTTCGTGCCGTTCCAGCATGGCGATCACATCGGTCCGGTTGGCCGTGGTCAAGGTTATGTCAATGCCCGGATGTGCCGCCGTGAAGGCGGCGATGATGCGCGGTGCAAAGTATTTGCCCGTCGAAACCACGCCCAGCCGCACCCGGCCGGCCCTCAGTCCCTTTTGCTCAAGTATCCGTTCTTCCAGCGTTTCCAGCTCGTCCACGATCCGCTGTGCCGCCTCCAGCGCGATCTGGCCTGCCTCGGTGGGAATGGTCCCGGTGCGGGTGCGGATGAAGAGCTGCGCACCCAGCTCCTCCTCCAGTTGGCGCAGCTGGATGGTGACCGCAGGCGAAGTCAGCCCCAGCGCCTGCGCGGCGGTGGAAATCTTGCGGTGCTGGCGCAGCGCCAGCAAGGTTCGCAACTGTCGGATCGAGGCGTTGATCATCGATAAACTAAAAATATTTTACACGATCTTATAATAGAATAAATTTTACAAACATTCAAGTTCCTGCACACATTCCGGCCATGGAGGAGACACCCATGGCTGGACAGACACTGCATGCATTCCTGCGATCCGGCGACTTTGCCGGCCACGCCCATGCCGGCGCGATCGCCGGCGTCATCATGGGGCTGGCCGGCAAGGCCGTCGAGGTGCGCAAGCTCACCAAGCAGGGCGCGCTCATCAAGGGCTTTGCGGCCTCCCGCGGCGAGACCAATGCCGATGGCGACACCCAGAAGGACCTGGATGTGGTGGCCGACGGCATGTTCCTGGAAGCTGCCCGCAAGGAGGCTGTTGCCCTCTACGGATCGGAGGAGAACAACTTTCCGATCCTGCTCGATCCCGACAAGCCGCTGGCGCTGGCCATCGACCCGCTCGACGGTTCCTCCAACATCGAGACCAATGTCTCGATCGGCACGATCTTTTCCGTCCTGCCGGTCGAGGGCGATCCGCGCGTTGCACCCGAAGCCTCCTTTCTGCAATCGGGCAGGCACCAGCTTGCAGCCGGCTTCTTCATCTATGGGCCGCAACTGGCGCTCGTCCTGACCGTCGGTTCCGGGACGCGCATCTTTGTCCACACGCCGAAACTGGGCGATTTTGTCGAGGCCTACAGCTCGGTTTCCATTGCGGACAAGGCGGGCGAGTTTGCCATCAACGCATCGAATTACCGGCATTGGGAGGATGCTGTCCGCCTATATGTCGATGATTGCTTGGCCGGCGCGGACGGGCCGCGCGAACGTGACTTCAACATGCGCTGGATCGCCTCGCTGGTCGCCGAGACCTATCGCATCCTCGTGCGCGGCGGCGTTTTCCTCTATCCCGGCGACAGGCGAAAGGGCTATTCGGCCGGCGGTCTGCGCCTCGTCTACGAAGCCAATCCGATCGCCTTCCTGATCGAACAGGCCGGCGGCAAGGCCACCGACACGGTCAACCGCATCCTCGATCTCGTGCCCGCCACACTGCACCAGCGCACGCCACTGGTCTTCGGTTCAGCCGGCGAAGTGGAGCGTATCGCCCGCTACCACGTCGACCCCGCCATGATTTCGGAGCGCTCGCCGCTGTTCGGCAAGCGCGGCCTGTTCCGCGTCTGAGGAAGAACCCATGTCCGCCAAGCATCCCATCATATCCATCACCGGCTCCTCGGGTGCCGGCACGACCACGGTCAAGGAGACCTTCGGCAAGATCTTTTCCCGCGAGGGCGTCACCGCCGCCTTTATCGAGGGCGACGCCTTCCACCGTTTCGACCGCCAGGCCATGAAGCAACGCATAGCCGAGGAAAAGGCGCAGGGCCGCGACTTCACGCACTTCTCCGCCGAGGCGAACGAACTGGAAATTCTCGAAAGCGTTTTCGAGGAATATGGCCGCCGGGGCAGGGGGCGCACCCGCCACTACATCCATGACGAGGACGAGGCCGAACGCTATGGCGCCGCGCCCGGCACCTTCACCGAATGGCAGGAATTTGGCGACACCGACCTGCTCTTCTATGAGGGCCTGCATGGCTGCGCTGTGACCGACAAGGTCAATCTCGCCCGCCATGGCGATCTGAAGATCGGCGTCGTGCCGGTTATCAACCTGGAATGGATCCAGAAGATCCACCGCGACAAGGCCGCCCGCGGCTATTCCACCGAGGCGGTCACCGACACCATCTTGCGCCGCATGCACGATTACGTGCACTACATCTGCCCGCAATTCTCCCATACCGACATCAATTTCCAGCGCGTGCCCATCGTGGACACGTCCAATCCCTTCGTGGCGCGATGGATCCCCACGCCGGCGGAATCGATCCTCGTCATCCGCTTCGCCAATCCGCGCGGCATCGACTTCCCCTACCTGCTGTCCATGCTGCACGACAGCTACATGTCGCGGGCCAATTCCATCGTCGTGCCCGGCGACAAGCTCGACCTCGCCATGCAGCTCATCTTCACGCCGCTCATCCACAAGCTGGTCGAGCGCAAGCGCCGCATGGCCTGACCACGGGAGCCTGCTCGATGAACATGACCTTGACCACTCCGGCCACCGCCGCCGCCGAGCGCGACATGGCCAATGCCATCCGCGTATTGGCCATGGATGCCGTGCAGAAGGCCAATTCCGGCCATCCCGGCATGCCCATGGGCATGGCCGACGCGGTGACCGTTCTCTTCAACCGTTTCGTGAAGATCGATCCGTCCAGGCCGGACTGGCCTGACCGCGACCGCTTCGTGCTGTCCGCCGGCCATGGCTCCATGCTGCTTTATGCGGTCCATCACCTGCTTGGTTTTGCCGACATGACCGCGGCCGCATTGCGGGACTTCCGCCAGTTGGGGGCGCCGACCGCCGGTCATCCGGAATACGGCCATGCGCTGGGCATCGAGACGACAACGGGCCCGCTGGGACAGGGCATCACAACGGCTGTCGGCATGGCGCTGGCCGAGCGCATGATGGCCGCGCGCTTCGGCCACAAGCTGGTCGACCATTTCACCTATGTGGTGGCCGGCGACGGCTGCCTGCAGGAAGGCATCAGCCATGAAGCCATCGACCTTGCCGGCCATCTGAAGCTCTCCCGCCTCATCGTGCTGTGGGATGACAACGGCATTTCCATCGACGGCAAGACCTCGCTGGCCACGTCCATGAACCAGCCCATGCGCTTCCGGGCTGCCGGCTGGGATGTGCATGCGGTGGACGGGCATGACCATGAGGCCGTCGCCGCGGCAATCGCCAAGGCGCGGACCACCGGCAAGCCTTCTCTCATCGCCTGCCGGACGGTCATCGGCAAGGGCGCCCCCAACAAGCAGGGATCGCACAAGACCCATGGCGCACCGCTGGGCGCCGACGAGGTGGCCGCCGCGCGCCTGCATCTGGGCTGGACGGCCGCACCCTTCGAGGTGCCGGATGCGGTGCGCACGGCCTGGGAGGCGGTGGCCGCGCGCGGTCGCGCCGAACGCAAGCTCTGGCAGCAGCGCCACGACGCGGCCCGTTTGCGCAAGGCCTTCGACCGGGCGCTGGCCCGTGACCTGCCCTCGCTGATGAAGCGCCGGCTGGAGCGCTTCCGCCGCACCCACCAGGCCGCCGCCACGAAGACGGCCACCCGGCAGGCGTCGCAAATGGTGCTGGATGTCATCAATGAAGCAACTCCTCTGACCACAGGCGGCTCCGCCGATCTCACCGGCTCGAACCTGACGCAGACGAAGAACCTGGCACCGGTCGCACCCGGCCGCTTCAAGGGACGCTACATTCACTACGGCATCCGCGAACACGCCATGGCTGCGGTCATGAATGGCCTGTCCCTGCATGGTGGCTTCATCCCCTACGGCGGCACCTTCCTCGTCTTTTCCGATTATGCGCGCGGCGCGATGCGTCTGTCGGCGCTGATGGAACAGCCCGTGGTCTATGTGTTGACCCATGATTCCATCGGTCTGGGCGAGGACGGGCCGACGCATCAGCCGGTCGAGCATCTGGCCATGCTGCGCGCCACGCCCAACATGAATGTCTTCCGCCCTGCCGACATAATCGAAACGGCTGAATGCTGGGAAATCGCGCTTTGCGAAACGGCGACGCCCTCGGTGCTCGCCCTGTCGCGCCAGGGCCTGCCCATGCTGCGCGCCCGCCACACCCGCGAGAACCTGTCGGCGCGCGGCGCCTATGTGTTGCAGGAAAGCGAACGTGCCCGCGACGTGACGATCATCGCCACCGGCTCGGAAGTGGAAATCGCCCGCGATGCATCCAGCCGGCTGCTGGCCGAACACGGCATTCACGCGGCTGTCGTTTCCATGCCCTCATGGGAAAAGTTCGAGCAGCAGGACGAAGCCTACCAGGCCTCGGTCCTGGGCACGGCACCGCGCATCGGCGTGGAAGCGGCTGCGCGTTTGGGCTGGGACCGCTGGCTCGGTCAGGGCGGCCATTTCATCGGCATGCCGGGCTTCGGCGCATCTGCGCCTGCATCCGATCTCTACCGGCATTTCGGCATCACCGCCGATGCGGTGATCGCGGCCGCGCGGCGCATGACGGGTGCGGCCACATGAACGCGACCGGCCCCATGGTCCGCGATCTGGATGGCGCGACCGTGCTGCTGCGCTGCGACTTCTCGCAAGGCGTGAGCGGCGACTGCGCTGATGCGATCCGCGCGCTGGCCGGGCGCGGCGCCCGCGTCGCCATCATCGCGGGCCATGACGATCCGGCCGGTGATATCAATCCGGCCATGTCGCTGCGCCAGTGGATGGAACCCTTGCGCGCGGCGACCGGCCTGCCCGTCCATTTCGTACCCGATTGCGTCGGCCCGGTTGCCGAGGCAGGCGTTTCCGCCATGCCGCAGGGGGCGGTCGCGCTCCTGGAGAACATCCGCTTTCACCGGCAGGCACAGCGCCACAGCCGCATCTTCGCCATGCGTCTTTCGGTTCTCGGCGATTACTTCCTCGTGCCCGGCGGCATGCCGGACAGGCCTTCGCCCTGGATCCGCGAACTGGCCGGCCTGCTTCCCCAACCCACCCGAACCCTTCCCGCCCCTGCCTGAAAGGACAGAACCATGGCCCGTATCACGCTCCGCCAGCTTCTCGATCACGCCGCCGAATACGGCTACGGCGTGCCCGCCTTCAATATCAACAACATGGAACAGGGCCTGGCCATCATGAAGGCCGCCGCCGCTTGCGACGCGCCGGTCATCCTGCAGGCCTCGCGCGGTGCGCGCTCCTATGCCGGCGACATCATGCTGCGCCACATGATCGAGGCGCTGACCGAGATGTACCCGCAAATCCCCGTCTGCATGCACCAGGACCATGGCAACAACGAAGCCACCTGCCTGACCGCCATCCGCCATGGATTCACCTCGGTGATGATGGACGGTTCGCTGGAGGAGGACATGAAGACGCCGGCCTCCTACGAATACAATGTCGCGATCACCGAACGCGTCGCGCGCATGGCTCATTGGGTCGGCGCTTCGGTGGAGGGCGAGCTTGGCGTGCTCGGCAATCTTGAAACCGGCGAGGCCGCGAAGGAGGACGGCTCCGGCGCTGAGGGCAAGCTTTCCCGCGAGGACATGCTCACCGACCCGGACCAGGCCGCCGACTTTGTCGCCCGCACCCATGTGGATGCGCTGGCGATTGCCTGCGGCACGTCGCACGGCGCCTACAAGTTCTCCCGCCAGCCCACCGGCGACATCCTCGCCATCAGCCAGATCGAGGCGATCCACGCGCGCATCCCGAACGTTCACCTGGTCATGCACGGGTCGTCCTCCGTGCCGCAATATCTGCAGGACCTCATCAACGATCATGGCGGCGACATGCCCCAGACCTGGGGCGTGCCGGTGGAGGAGATCGAGCGCGGCATCCGCTCCGGCGTGCGCAAGGTCAATATCGACACCGACAACCGGATGGCGATCACCGGCCAGTTCCGCAAGATCGCCACGACGAAACCGAAGGAATTCGACCCGCGCAAGTTCCTGATCCCCGCCATGGAGGAGATGGAGAAGCTCTGCCTCGACCGCTTCGAGCGCTTCGGCACTGCCGGCCACGCCAGCAAGATTCGGGTGATCGACATGGACGAGATGGCCAGGCGCTATGCCAGCGGTGCCCTCGACCCGCAATTCGCCACGGCCCGCGCCGCCTGAAACAACAGACAAAGCGAAAGGAACTGCCATGACCATCGACGCCAAGACCGAGATCAAGGGCAAGGAGCGCTACAAGGCCGGTGTGCTGAAATATGCGCAGATGGGCTATTGGGACGGCGACTACGAGCCCAGGGATACCGACGTCCTCGCCCTGTTCCGCATCACCCCGCAGGAAGGCGTGGACCCGATCGAGGCGGCGGCCGCCGTCGCCGGCGAATCCTCCACCGCCACCTGGACCGTGGTCTGGACCGACCGCCTGACGGCCTGCGAGAACTACCGCGCCAAGGCTTATCGCGTGGAGCCGGTGCCGGGCCAGGAAGGCCAGTATTTCGCCTATGTCGCCTATGACCTGATCCTCTTCGAGGAAGGCTCCATCGCCAACCTGACGGCCTCGATCATCGGCAATGTCTTTTCCTTCAAGCCCTTGAAGGCGGCCCGGCTGGAGGACATGCGCTTCCCCGTGGCCTATGTGAAGACCTTCCGCGGCCCGCCCACGGGCCTTGTGGTCGAGCGCGAGCGCCTCGACAAGTTCGGCAAGCCGCTGCTCGGCGCCACCACCAAGCCGAAGCTGGGACTGTCGGGGAAGAATTACGGCCGCGTCGTCTATGAGGGCCTGAAGGGCGGGCTCGATTTCATGAAGGACGACGAGAACATCAACTCGCAGCCGTTCATGCATTGGCGCGACCGCTTCCTCTACTGCATGGAGGCGGTGAACAAGGCGTCCGCCGAGACCGGCGAGATCAAGGGCCACTACCTCAACATCACCGCCGGCACGATGGAGGAGATGTACCGCCGCGCCGAATTTGCCAAGGAACTGGGCTCGGTCATCGTCATGGTCGACCTGATCGTCGGCTGGACGGCCATTCAGTCGATCTCCGAATGGTGCCGCCAGAACGACATGATCCTGCACATGCACCGCGCCGGCCACGGCACCTATACGCGGCAGAAGAACCACGGCATTTCCTTCCGCGTCATCGCCAAGTGGCTGCGCCTGGCCGGCGTCGACCATCTCCATTGCGGCACCGCTGTCGGCAAGCTGGAGGGCGATCCGCTCACCGTCCAGGGCTATTACAATGTCTGCCGCGAGACGAGGAACGCGATCGACCTGCCGCGCGGCCTGTTTTTCGAGCAGGACTGGGCGGACCTGAAGAAGGTCATGCCGGTGGCCTCCGGCGGCATTCATGCCGGCCAGATGCACCAGTTGCTGGACCTGTTCGGCGACGATGTCGTGCTGCAATTCGGCGGTGGCACGATCGGCCACCCGATGGGAATCCAGGCCGGCGCCACGGCCAATCGCGTCGCGCTTGAAGCCATGGTCCTTGCCCGCAACGAGGGCCGCGACATCGCCAATGAAGGTCCGGAAATCCTGCGCGAGGCGGCAAAGTGGTGCAAGCCGCTGGAAGCCGCGCTCGATACCTGGGGCAACATCACCTTCAACTACACCTCCACCGACACGTCCGACTTCGTGCCGACGCCCTCCGTGGCGATGTGAGCCTCCTGCCTCCAGGTGGCAGACCGCAAACGGATAATGAAAGGAAGACCGACATGCGTATCACCCAGGGATGCTTTTCCTTCCTCCCGGACCTGACCGACGCCCAGATTTCCGCACAGGTGGAATATTGCCTGTCGCGCGAATGGGCCATCGGCATCGAGTTCACCGACGACCCGCATCCGCGCAACACCTATTGGGAAATGTGGGGCAATCCCATGTTCGACCTCAAGGACGCCAAGGGCGTGATGATGGAACTGGACGAGTGCCGCAAGGCACACGGCGAAAAATACATCCGCATCAATGCCTTTGACGACACACGCGGCTTCGAGACAGTGATGATGTCCTTCATCGTCAATCGCCCCGCCGAGGAGCCGAAGATCGACATGGTGCGCACCGATATGCGCAGCCGCAGCCAGTCCTATTCCTGGCGCGTGGCTGGCTGAGAGTGGCAAGACGGGGGTGGCCCGGCAACCGCGCCGGCCGCCCCTGTTCCACAGGCTTTCAACAGCCTGTCAATGCATGATCCACAGACGGTCCACGGACGATCCACAGGAGGCACGGCAAATGGGCGACGACCCGGTCACGGACGAGACACAGCAGGCGGGACCTTCGGCCATAGACCTGAGGGCGGAGTTCCGCTCTTCTGGCGTGGCGGAGATCCTCGAAGAACTGGACCGCGAGCTCATCGGCCTGAAACCGGTCAAGCAGCGCATCCGCGAGACCGCGGCCCTGCTGCTGGTGGATCGCGCCCGCCGCCAGATGGGGCTGGCCACAGAAACGCCCACCCTGCACATGAGCTTCACCGGCAATCCGGGCACCGGCAAGACCACGGTGGCGCTGAAAATGGCCGGCCTGCTGCACCGCCTGGGTTACATTCGCAAGGGGCACCTCGTTTCCGTCACGCGCGACGATCTGGTCGGCCAGTATATCGGCCACACCGCGCCCAAGACCAGGGAAGTGCTGAAAAAGGCCATGGGCGGCGTGCTCTTCATCGACGAAGCCTATTATCTCTACAAGCCGGACAATGAGCGCGACTATGGTCAGGAGGCCATCGAGATCCTGCTTCAGGTGATGGAAAACAACCGCGACGATCTCGTCGTCATCATGGCCGGCTATGCCGACCGGATGGACCGCTTTTTCGCCGCCAATCCCGGCTTCCGCTCGCGCATCGCCCATCATGTCGAGTTTCCCGATTATTCCGACGAGGAATTGCTGCGCATATCGCGGACCATGCTGGAGGCACGGAACTATCGCTTCGACGCGGCGGCCGAACAGGCCATGGCCGACTATATCGCCCTGCGCCGCGCCCAGCCGCATTTCGCCAATGCCCGTTCCATCCGCAACGCGCTCGACCGCGCCCGCCTGCGCCAGGCCAACCGCCTGTTCGAAAGCGCGGCCGGCCCGCTGGATGCCGACGCGCTCAGCACCATCACCGAAGATGACATCCGCGCAAGCCGCGTCTTTTCCGGCGGGCTGGATGTCGACCGCGCGACGCGTGCCGCCGCCGAATAGGAGACATAGCCCATGACCTTCGACCGTGCGATCAAGATTGCGCCCTCCATCCTGTCCGCCGACTTCGCCAATTTCGGGCGTGAGATCCGCGCCATCGAGGCGCAAGGCGCCGACTGGGTGCATGTCGATGTCATGGACGGCCATTTCGTGCCCAACCTGACCTTCGGTCCGCCAGCCGTGAAGGCCTTCCGCCCGCATGTGAAGACGGTGATGGATGTGCATCTGATGATCGCGCCCGTCGATCCGTGGATCGAGGCCTATGCGGATGCTGGCGCGGATGTTCTGACCGCGCACCTGGAAGCCGGGCCGCATATCCACCGCACACTTCAGGCCATTCGCGCAGCCGGCATGAAAGCCGGTGTGGCGCTCAATCCCGGCACGCCCGCGCAAGCCGTGGCCCATCTGCTCGACCTTGCGGACCTTGTGCTTGTGATGACGGTGAATCCGGGTTTCGGCGGCCAGAAATTCATCGACATGACCGACAAGATCCGCGCCCTGCGCGCCATGATCGGCGACCGGCCCATCCATGTTCAGGTCGATGGCGGCGTCGATCCGGCCACCGCCCCACTGGTCGCGGAGGCGGGCGCCGACGTGCTGGTTGCCGGATCGGCGGTTTTTCGCGGCGGCTCGGTGGACAATCCGGCCGTTTATGGCGACAACATCCGGGCCATCCGTGCCGCTGCCACCACCTCCCGCGCCGCGGCCTGAGCGAAACAGCAAACCCCCGGAGTTGTCCCATGGCCGCCATTCCTCCCGTCTGTGATTTCGGCTGGAAGCCGGTCGACGCCACCCTGCCGGGCGTCGACGGAAAGAATCGCTCCATCCTTGGCGAGGCGGGCCCGAACGGTCTCGTCGTCGCCTTCATCTGCAACCATTGCCCCTATGTGCTGGCGGTGATCGACCGGATCGCCCGCGATGCCCGCGACCTTCAGGCGCTCGGCATGGGCTTCGTCGCCATCTGCTCCAACGATGCCGAGGCCTATCCCGCCGACAGTTTCGACAACATGAAACGCTTTGCTGCGGCTCACGACCTGCCTTTCCCCTATCTGCATGATGAAACGCAGGCGGTCGCCCGTGCATGGGATGCGGTCTGCACACCGGACTTTTTCGGCTTCAACAAGGCGATGGAACTGCAATATCGAGGCCGCCTCGATGCCTCGCGCAAGGAAACCGCCCCGGCCGACATCCGCCGCGATCTCCATGAAGCGATGAAACAGGTGGCCGAAACGGGGCAGGGCCCGCGCGACCAGATCGCTTCCATGGGCTGTTCCATCAAGTGGAAGGATGCCGCATGAGCCGGCATTTCGCGCAGGGCGGAGACCGTTGCGGCTGGCCGCAGGCCATCTTCTTCGACCTTGACGGCACGCTGGTCGATTCCGCGCCGGACCTCGCCGCCTCGCTCAACGAGGTTCTGGCGCTGGAAGGCCATGCCGCCCTTTCGCTGGACGAGGTGCGCGCCATGGTCGGCAATGGCGTGCGCAAGCTGGTGGAACGCGGCTTTGCAGCCCGTGCCATCGCGCTGCAAGGCACCGTGCTCGATGCCCGGACCGCGACCATGATGGAGACCTATGGCCGCCAGGTCACCGAGCGCACCACGCTCATGCCTGCCGCTGAGATGATCGTCAAAGCCTACCACCAAGCCGGTGTCACGCTCGGCGTCGTCACCAACAAGCCGGAAGGCTTTACCCGCGCCATTCTCGACCATTTCGGTTTCTCGGATCTGATGGCGGTCGTCGTCGGCGGCGATAGCGGACCGGAGAAGAAGCCGGCGCCGGACATGTTGCTTCACGCGGCCAGACAGGCCGGCTTTCACCCGTCGCGCTGCCTGATGGTGGGCGACAGTCCGGCAGATGCGGGCGCCGCGCGCGCCGCCGGCATGGCCTGTGTTCTGGTGCGCGGCGGCTATACAACCGTACCGGTGGATCAAATCCCCTGCGATGGCGTGATCGATAGCCTGGCGCAACTCGGCCAAGCTATCGAGCGTCTCAAGGAGCCGGCCTGAACCGCTGGCCCATGATCGGCGGCAAAACGCCGGAGCCGGCTGATATGCCGGCTCCCTCAAAGCGTCAGGTGTTGACGGCCAGTGCTTCCACCGGCGGGCAGGTGCAGACCAGGTTGCGGTCGCCATGCACGTTGTCGATCCGCGCCACGGGCGGCCAGTATTTCGACGCCGGCGAGGCGCCGTCCGGCATGGCAGCCTCGGCCCGGCTGTAGGCGTGGCCCCAGTCGGCTGCCAGCAGGTCTTCCGCCGTATGCGGTGCATTGACCAGCGGATTGTCCTCCTTCGGCCAGGTGCCGTCCGCCACCTTGCCCGCTTCCGCGGCAATGGCCAGCATGGCATCGCAGAACCGGTCGATTTCCTTCTTCGGTTCGGATTCGGTCGGTTCCACCATCAGCGTCCCCGCCACCGGCCAGGACATGGTCGGCGCGTGAAAGCCGTAGTCGATCAGCCGCTTGGCGATGTCATCCACCGAAATGCCGGCACTGTCCTTCAGCACCCGCGTGTCGAGAATGCACTCATGCGCGACACGCCCCTTGCGGCCCTTGTAGAGTACGGGATAGGCCTCTTCGAGCCGCCGCGCGATGTAATTGGCCGACAGGATGGCTGCCTCGCTTGCCCGTTTCAGCCCGTCCGCGCCCATCATCCGGATATACATCCAGGTGATCGGCAGGATGGCCGCGCTGCCAAAAGCGGCTGATGCGACGGCATGGTCGCTGCCCTGGGTCACATGGCCCGGCAGGCAGGGCGCCAGATGTGCTTTCACGCCGATGGGCCCGACGCCGGGTCCGCCCCCGCCATGGGGAATGCAGAAGGTCTTGTGCAGGTTCATGTGGCAGACATCGGCGCCGATGTCGCCAGGCCGGGCCAGCCCGACCATGGCGTTGAGATTGGCGCCATCGAGATAGACCTGACCGCCATGGGCGTGGATGATGTCGCAGATCTCGGTGATCGCTTCCTCGAACACGCCATGGGTCGAGGGATAGGTGACCATCAATGCGGCCAGCCGGTCGCCATGCTGCGCCGCCTTGGCCTTCAGATCGGCCACATCCACGTCGCCGCTGTCGGTGCATTTGACCACCACCACGTCAAGGCCGGCCATATGCGCGCTGGCCGGGTTCGTGCCATGGGCGGACGACGGGATCAGGCAGATCCTGCGGTCCTTGTCGCCGCGCGCCTCGTGATAGCGCCGGATTGCCAGAAGGCCGGCATATTCGCCCTGGCTGCCGGCATTGGGTTGAAGCGATACGGCATCGAAACCGGTGATCTCGCCAAGCCACGCCTCGAGATCGTCGAACATGGCACGATAACCCGGCGCATGGGCGGCGGGTGCGAAGGGATGGATGTTGGCCACCTGCGCCCAGCTCACCGGGGCCATCTCGGCGGCGGCATTCAGCTTCATCGTGCAGGAGCCGAGCGGGATCATCGCCCGGTCCAGCGCGAGATCCTTGTCGGCCAGCTTGCGCAGGAACCGCATCATCTCGGTTTCCGACCGGTTTTCATGAAAGACCGGCTGTGTCAGGAAGCCGGCCGCCTCGCGCGGGGCTGGCAGGGCGCTGGCGGCCACGTCGGCAAGGCGCGCGCCGAACAGCCGCGCCAGGCCGGTCACGTCATCGTCCGTACTGGTCTCGTCGAAGGCGACGGAGACCGTATCGGCATCGATCACGCGCAGCAGCCGGCCATCGGCTTCCGCGTCGGCAGCGATGGCCTCGGCCTTGCCCGGCACCGTCACGGTGACCGTGTCGAAGAAATGCGCCCCGGCCAGGGCAAGCCCGTGATCGCGAAGCGCCTGGCCCAGGCGCGCGGCCTTTTCATGCACGCCGGCCGCAATGGCGCGCAGTCCTTCCGGCCCGTGCCAGATGGCATAGGCGGCGGCCATGTTGGCCAGCAGCGCCTGCGCCGTGCAGATGTTGGAGGTCGCCTTTTCGCGCCGGATGTGCTGCTCCCGGGTCTGCAAGGCCAGCCGATAGCCGGGGCGGCCCCTGGCATCGACGGATTCGCCGACAAGCCGGCCCGGCAGCAGCCGGGTCAGGGGCTCGGTCACGGCCATGTAGGCGGCGTGCGGCCCGCCATAGCCCATCGGCACGCCGAAACGCTGCATCGAGCCGACGGCGATATCCGCGCCCCAGTGTGCCGGGGGCTCCAGCAGGGTCAGCGCCAGCGGATCGGCAACGGCCACGACCAGCGCACCCACTTCTTTTGCCTTCGCGATCAGCGCGGAGTGGTCGCCATAGACGCCCGCCGTGTCCGGCCACGCGACCAGCAATGCCGCCGTGCCCTCGTCGATTGCGCCGGAGGCGGTCAACCCCAGCGCCTGTCCGCGTGTCATCACCACATCCATGGTCTGGGGATGCAGGTCGCCGGCCAGCACGACATGCGAGCGCTTTTCGCGATGGTGCCGGAAGGCCACGCCCACGGCCTCGGCCACGGCCGTGCCCTCGTCCAGCAGCGAAGCGGAGGCAACCGGCAGGCCGGTCAGTTCCGCCACCAGTGTCTGGAAGTGAAACAGCATTTCCAGCCGGCCCTGGCTGATTTCGGCCTGGTAGGGCGTATAGGCCGTGTACCAGGCCGGGTTCTCGAACAGGTTGCGCTGGATGACGGGCGGAACGTGGCAGCCATGATAGCCCTGGCCGATGAAGCTTTTGGCCACGGTATTGGCATCCATTTTCGCAAACAGTTCGCCAAGCGCGTCCTGTTCGCTCACCGCCGCGGGCAGGTCCAGCGCCCGGTCGAGCCGGATGGAAGCGGGAACGCTTTCGAATATCAGCGTTTCAAGCGAGGGAACGCCGATTTTTGACAGCATGGCGCGCATGTCCGTGTCGGAAAGCCCGACATGGCGGCGCGCGAAGGAGGCTGCAGCACTCATGGGGGCCTCCTTCAGCCGATCATCGCCTGGTAGGCATCGGCGTCCATCAGACCGTCGAGCTGGCTTTCATCGGCAAGCGTCATCTTCCAGAGCCAGCCGTCGCTCTCGGCCGCGCTGTTGACGAGTTCTGGCTGAGAAGACAACGCCTCGTTCGCAGCCGTGATTTCGCCGTCAGCGGGCGCATAGACATCCGAGGCCGCCTTGACGGACTCGACCACGACGGCCGCATCCCCTTTGGACACGGTCTTGCCGGGTTCCGGCAGTTCGACGAAGACGAGATCGCCAAGCTGTTCCTGGGCGTGGTTGGTGATGCCGACGGTCGCCACGCCGTTCTCGACGCGGATCCATTCGTGGTCTTCGGTGAAATAGGTCTTGCTCATGGTGGTCACCCCTGGGTGCTGCGTTTCTGGATGAAGGGAAGCTTGACGACGGTCATGGTCACGGGTTTGCCGCGCACCTCTGCCGTCAGGGCCGTGCCGGGTCTGGAAAGCACCTTCGGTACATGGCCCATGGACACGGGATGGCCGGCTGAGGGTCCGAACCCGCCGGAAGTCACGGTGCCCACGGTCCTGCCCTCCTCGTCCATGAGCGGCGCGCCGGCGCGCACCGGCTGGCGGCCGTCGGGCACAAGGCCCACGCGCTTGCGTGTCGCGCCTTCGGAAATGATGCGGGCAAGCGCGTCGGCGCCGAAGAAGTCGCCCCCCGCACGCAGCCCCTTGGGGATCGCCCAGAGCAGGCCGGCGCTTACAGGGTCCGTCTCCTCGTCGAGATCCTGCCCATAGAGGCACAGACCGGCTTCCAGCCGCAGGCTGTCGCGCGCTGCCAGACCGATCCACGCCACCCGGTCATCGCCGGCCAGGCGGCTGGCGAAGGCCTGCGCCTCGTCCGCCGGCATGGCGATCTCGAACCCGTCCTCGCCGGTATAGCCAGAGCGCGTCAGGAACCAGCCGGGCCGCGGTTCGGTCCCCGACATGAAGGTGAGAGCGTCGATCGCCTCGCCGGCATCGCGCATCACGTCTGCGGCCATCGGTCCCTGCAGGGCCAGCAGCACCCGGTCGAGCGGCGTTACCGTGCAGTCGAACGGGCCGGCCGCCTCGCGCAGGCGCGCCAGGTCAACGGCAGCCCGCGATGCGTTCGCAACCACCATGAATCGTTCCGGCGCGAGCCGGGTGACGATGAGATCGTCGATGATGCCGGCCTGCGCGTTGAGCAGGAAGGTGTATTTGCTTTTCCCGTCGCCCATGGCGTCCGGTTGCAGCGGGCAGGCCCGGGCAAGGGCGGAAGCGGCCCCGGCGCCTTCGATCAGCACCAGCCGCATGTGGGAAATGTCGAACAGTCCCGCCTTTTCGCGCACATGCAGGTGTTCCTGCAGCACGCCCATGGGATAGCTCAGTGGCATGGACCATCCGGCAAACGCGCCGAATTTCGCGCCCGCTTGCGCATGAAGATCATGCAAGGGAAGGGTATTCAGGTCATCGCTCTCGCCCACGGGCTGCTCCTTGACGACAGGTTGCGTGGTCCGCCCTCACAATGAAGGCTGGGACCGCCCCTCTGTCGGAAGCCTGAGAGATTCGCGCCGCGGGAACCCTGTCCGCACCGCTTACACCGTCGGCGCAGGTTTCCCCTTGTGGGAAAAACCTGACTTTCCAGAGCGCCTTGACCTGTCCGCGGTTCTTTTGCCTGAGAGATTTCGGGCGATTTCCCCTTCGGCGGTTTCCCCATTCACGAGGAAACTCTCTCCCGCCAGACAGACCGGTCGTGCGACCGTGAGCAGACCTGAACCTAGGGCGATTCCGCCCGCTTGTCACGCCCCCTTGTGCCCACGGCTCTAGGCGCCCAGTTCCACGGACCGTGCGCGCGCTGCCTCGACCGCCTCTTCCACGAGTGTTTTCAGACGGTTGTCCCCCATGAGCACGGCCAGCGCGGCGGCTGTCGTGCCATTGGGGCTGGTCACCTGTTCGCGCAGCGTGCCCGGTGCCTCGCCGCTCTCGAACGCCAGTTTCGCCGCACCCAGAACGGTCTGGCGGGCCAGCAGATCCGCGGTTTCGGCCGGCAGCCCGGCTTTCTCGCCCGCCGCCGTCAGCGCTTCGATGAAATGGAACACATAGGCCGGGCCGGAGCCGGAAACGGCCGTCACGGCGTCCATCAGGTCTTCCGATGGAATGGAGGTGACAGCCCCGTTTTGCGCCAGAAGCATGTTGACCGCGTCCATGGCGGAAGGCGCGACGCGTCCGTTGGCGAAGGTCACCATCATGCCCTGGCCGATGGCTGCCGGCGTATTGGGCATGCAGCGCACGATGGCGGCATCCTCGCCGACAAGCGACTGCAATGTCGCAACCCTTGTGCCGGCGGCAATCGACACGATGGTGGCTCCGGCTTCGGCGAAACGGCGATAGGCCGGCGCGGCATCGCCCATCACCTGCGGCTTGACCGCCAGGACGACGACATCGGCGCGCAGGTCATCGGGAAGTGCGACGGCCTCCGCCACGGCTGTCACGCCCTGCGCGGCCGCCCGCGCGCGCAGCGCCTCGGCCGGTTCCACCACGGTGCAATCGCCAGGTGCCAGCACACCGCCGGCAATCCACGCCTTCAGCATTGCAAAACCCATATTGCCGCATCCGGCCATGATCACGCGCATGGTGCTCTCCTCGCCTTGAACTGTTTCGCCTTCTTGGCAAACCGGCTGCCGCTTTGCAATCGCCGCCGGTGTCAGCCGTGCGAGGGCAGGCTCACGCGCGCGGTCATCCTCAGGCCCAGCGTGGCGAAGACCAGCAGCACCCAGACGGGATCGGCCCGGTGGAAGAAGAATGTCTCGACAAAGGCGTTCAGCGTCGTGAACAGCAGGATCATCATCAGGAAATCGGCGAACAGCACGCTGTCCTTGAGCATTGGCACGCGCATGTAGTCGAACAGCGGCGCGATGTTGAACACGATGGCCGCCGCGGCGAGTGCCGGCAGGCCCATGGCGATGGCGATGTCCATATAACCGTCATGGCCATGCACGATGCCGCGGAAATCCCAGTCCGCGTCGAAATGCAGATCCTGGTTCGCAATGAAATCCGTGCCCCAGAAACTGGTATAGCCATAGCCTGTCCAGGGCTTCTTCATGATCATTTCGCCACCGAAGGCCCAAAGGGTTGTGCGTCCCGTATAGGTCAGGTCCGGGGCGAGTTCGCGCGCCAGGTCCTTGAGGGCGTCGATATAGACGATGCCGAGCGTGGCAAGGCCGAACGTGGCGATGGAAACGAGATAGGCCACCACCACGGCCCTGCGCATGCCCATCAGGTTGGGCAGCATGACCAGCAGCATGGCCGCCGGCACCAGCCCCGCCGTGGTCTTGGAACCGGTGTTGAGCACGAAGACCATGGCCGCCAGGAAGATCGCCGCGCCGGCTCCCTTCTCGCCGCGCCGCCAAAGCCACAATCCGGCAAAGGCCAGGCAGGCCATGACCGGCCCGGCAATGTTCTTGTGCGAGTAGATGCCGCGCCAGAAGCCGGCATGCTGGGCTTCATAGCCGCCCGATCCGTGGATCGCGGCCTCGGGCATCAGCACGAGGCCGAGGAAGGAGAAGACGAGGATGATGGCCGCGGCGGTTTTCACCATGGCCGACAGACCGTCGAAACTGCGCGGAAGCGACAGCGCCGCCGCCAGCGCCAGGATGATGATGATCGAGAAGGAGGCCGCCCGTGCCGCGCTGCCCGGATCGGCGGCGCGCAGGATGGAAAGCACGAAGAAGCCGAGCAGCAGGCCCCACCAGGGGCTGGCAAGCGCCAGCACGCGGCGCGGATCGGCAAACAGCGCCAGGCACAGGATGGCCAGCGCGCCGAGTGAACCGTAGCCGAGCTGGTTGACGATGTCGCCGCCGCCATCCTGCGGGCCGGTTCCCGGATTGAGCGGCTTGAACGTCACCAGCAGCAGGGTGAACAGCACCGTGGCCAGCACCATGGCCAGCCGGGAACCGGAAAGGACTGCACCCAGTCCGCGCGGCTCAGTTCTTCTCGGCGTTGCGATACTGTTCATTCGTATAGCCGAATTCCGCGATCACGCGGCCGATGCCCACCAGGACCGGGTAAAGCCCGGTCGAGACCGAGCCGGTGCGCAGCATGGCCGCCAGGCCGCGCAACGGGGATGCGCCCAGCAGCGCCAGGCTGCGCGCGATCACCTTGGCGCGCCCGAACGGCTCGCGCGCCCGCTTTCCCCGCTCCACAAGCGTGGAAATGACGCCGTTGCGGATGCTGCGTGCGCGGATCCAGTCGCCCTGCAGACGGCGCGAGGGAATTGTCTCGCGCACCGGTGCTTCCGCGCACCAGGCCTGCCGGAATCCCTTTTGCCGCGCACGGCTGAGGAAGTCGGAATCGCCCCCGCCCATGAAATTGAAGCGCAGGTCGAGAAACGGGTAATCCATCGCCTCCAGCACGGCGCGAGAGACGAGCAGGTTGCCCGACGAATAGAGTGCTTCCACCGGCCCGGTCTCCGCGTGTGGCGGCCGGAAGACCGGGTGGTTGCGCCAGTGTTCCATGTCGGCCCGCTCGAACACGGGGATTTGCGGCCCCCCCACCAGATCGGCATCCAGGGCTTCGGCTGTGAGCGACATGCGCTCCAGCCAGTCCGGGTCGGCCAGTTCGTCGTCATCGATGACAAGCAGGTGACGGAAATCGGGAAATGTCTCCAGCGCCGTCTTCCAGCCGGCATTGTAGGCGCAGCAATTGCCGCGCTCGTGCGCGACGATGACAAGCCCGTTCAATTCACCGGACTGGAAAAGGGGGGCGGCGGCAGTCGCGCCTTCGCGCTGCTCCGCCTCGTTTTCCATCACGATCACGGCGAAGGCACGATCCGTCCTTTGTCTGCGCACCGATTCGAGCGTTGCCAGCAGGTGGTCGGGCCGCTTGAAGGTGGGAATGGTGATGACCGCCTCGATCCGGGCTGGATCGAGACCGGGGGATCGGGTGACGATTGAGATCGGGTCTTGCATGGGGGGCGCCACGGTTCTTTTCGACATCTTACCTTGCGGTGCAGCGGATTAAGGCCGCGTTAAGCCTGTCGTCCGATTCGGAAAATTGTTCTCCTGGAGGCGTTACTTACACAACTTGCTTAAACATCATGAAACTGCTTTGCGGGTACACAGGAAAAGGAAAGAGAACGTTCACAAGCCGCTTTGCGTGAGGATTTGATGGCAGGCACGAAGGCTACGAAGACAGGGCGATGCAAGGGCGGCGCGACTGGGTCTCTCGTCGCCGGGAGCGCCTCGCCGTCAATCGGGCGCATGTTGGACCGCGGAGCGTGACCATGCATCTCGTTTTCGTCACCTCCATCGTGCCTGACGGCACAGCGACGACCGGCTACGAAATCGCCAACGCCGCCATCCTTTCGGCGCTGCGCCGGGCCGGAACGCGCGTGACGGTGCTGGGCTATGGCTGGCCGGGCCGGCGGCCGGCCGATGACGGGCAGACCATCCTGCTGGGTGAGATCGATGTGACGACCGCTCATGCGTCGCAATTGAAGAAGATGCAGTGGTTGGGGCAGGCAATGGCTGCCGGCACCACGGTTTCCTCGGCCAAGCTGCAGGCCGCGGGCCGCGCGGCGGTGGAACAGGCCCTCGACAGGATCGGGCCGTTCGATGGCTTCGTGCTCAACGCGGTGCAGATGGCCGGCGCCTATCCCGATCTTTTCCTGTCGCGCCCGTCCCTCTTCGTGGCGCACAATGTCGAATATGTCTCGGCCGGGCAGAATGCCGATGCGGCCACGAGCCCCTTGCAGCGCTTCCTTTTCCGCCGCGAGGCGCGATACCTGCGGGCGCTGGAGCAGCGTTTCTGTCGCGCCGCCAGCCACGTTCTGACCCTGTCGGGAGAAGATGCCGGCACCCTGGCGGGCGAGGCCGGCCATGACCGTTTCACCGTCCTGCCGCTCGTCACGCGCGCCGAAGCCCCGCCGCCCGTCACCGGACCCGCGGACCATGACGCCGCCCTCATCGGAACCTGGACATGGGAACCGAATCGTATCGGGCTGGACTGGTTCCTGCGCGAGGTGACGCCGCATCTGCCGGATGACTTTTCCGTGCGCATCGCCGGCTCGGTTCCCGGCGGCATGGCAACGGCCCATGCCGGCACGCGGTTCGTCGGCCGTGTGCCCGATGCCGCCGCCTTCATCCGCAAGGCCCGGATGGTGCCTCTGGTGGCCCGCGCCGGAACGGGCGTCCAGCTCAAGACCATCGAAACCTTCGAGCACGGCCTGCCATCCGTCGCCACGACGCTGGCCTTGCGCGGCATTGCCGAAGTGCCGGAAAACTGCACGCTTGCCGACGATCCGCAAGCCTTCGCCGCCGCCATGGTTGCCCGCGCCGCGGCACCGGCCCATGCCGATGGTGCCCGCTTCCATGCCGCGCAACTGGCCGCACTCGATTCCGGCATGCGCCGGGCGCTGGACAGGCTGGGCGCGGCCCTGGCCGGTAGGGCAGCGGCATGAACATGCTGACCATACCTCCCGGCAGGAAGGCCCGGTCGATGGTCATCCTCGGCCAGCCCGTTGCCATGCTGACCTGGGACGAGGCCATCGCTCATCTTGGCGATCTGGTCGGACAGGACGGCTTCACGCCGGTCAGTTTCCTCAATGCCCACAATGCGAATGTGGCGGCCTCCGATGCCGGATTCGCGGAAGCGATGCGGGGCTTTCTCGCCCTGCCGGATGGCGGGCGTCGATATCGCCGCCAGGCTGCTCTATGGCGCCGTTTCGGCCCCTGAACGGACTGACTTCATCCCGCATTCCTGAGCGCGCCAGCGGCGTCGATACCGTCGGCCTGCTCGGCACCACGAGCGACAACGCCGCTGCGGCCTGGGCAGCACTTCGCCGACATGCCCTGCAGCATCGCGAGTCATCGGCGACGGTTTTCGATGTCCGGGGGAAGCAGATCCTGGGCGGCTCCGTTGCTTGGCCCGACCTGCTGTCGCCATGGGCGCCGCGTCAGGAGATGTGGATCAGAAGCTCGGTGCGCGGCATTGCCCGCGATCGGGGTGGGTGCCCTGCTCGATTTCCTTTCCGGTGCGGTTCCCTGCGCGCCAGGCTGGATCGCCGCCTTCGCCTGGAATGGGCCTATCGCCTGTGGCTGGAGCCCTCGCGGCTGTGGCGGCGCTATCTGGTCAGCAATCCTCTCTTTCTGGCGGGTCGCTCGCCAACGCCTTGCGATGAAGCGCCATGACGGCTGAACATGCAGCCCCATCGATGCCGCGCACGGCACTGGTTACCGCCACCTCGCGGCGGATTTCGAGCGCTGCCGCCTGCTTTGCGAAACGGTGGACCGCCATGTCACCGGCATGACGCGGCACCTGTTGCTGGTCTCCGATCCGGACGTCGCGCCGTTCCGGCAGCCAGGCCCGCATCGCGAAGTCATTGGCGAGCAGGACATCCTGCCGGGTTGGCTGCATGACCGCCCGATCCCCTTTCGGGCTTTCGCCGCCGCATCTGGCTGTCGGCGCGTGTGCCGCCGCGGCGCTGGCATGTGCAGCACTGCGCCATCGCCATTGCCCGCCATGTCCGGAGGACGCGCTCTTCCATTGCGATTCCTGACCTCGCCTTCCTGGAAGCCGTTCGATGGCGCCAGTCTGGCAGGGGTGATCGCCTGCGCTTGTTCCGCGTGACGGCCGCCTTGCCGAACAGGTCACGAGCCGCAGCGCGAATGGGCGCAAAACGCGGCGGCGGCGCTGGGCATTGCGGCTGGCTTCCGGCCCGCCCATGATTATATCGCAACGCTGATCGCCTGGCGCACCGATGCCACGCGCGCGATGGCTGACCGGCTGGAAGCGGCGAGCGGGCGCCACTGGATCGAGGCCATGGCCCGCAACCGCCGTTTTTCCGAATGCATGCTGTATGGCATCCACGCCGACGTCGTGCAGTCGGGCGCCGGTCATTTTCACGATCGTCATGAACTCTGCCGGATCTACTGGTCCGGCCCCACGCTGGATGCTTGCGCCATCCGGGATTTCGTCGGCGGTCTCGGCCCCGGCCAGGTGGCCGTCGGCCTCCAGTCCTTCACCGGCGCGGATGTCGGGGATATCCGCTCGGCCGTTCTGGCCGCCGCCTGATCCCGGCTTGGGCGATACAGGCCGGCGCGTCCGCCGGGCCGGCTTTCAGAGCGGGCGGGCGGGTTGGCGCAGCGCCGGATAGGTCAGCAGCATGGAGGCGAGATAAAGCGCGCCAAAGGCCCAGGTGAGGCTGCCGATGATGCCGGCCTGGGATCCGGTTCCCCCCGCCAGCAGGAGGGTCAGCAGGCCTGCTTTCAGCACCGCCAGGGCCGCCAGATTGATGGCGCGGCGGAAGGACTGGCCGCGCGCATAGAGCAGTTCGGCATGGTATTCGGTCAGGTTGCGGAAACCCGGTATCAACAACGCAAGCAGCAGGATGGGTGCCGCCTCCGCCACGTTGCGCCCCATCAGGTCCGGCCTCCAGGCCAGCATCAGCGCGATGAAGGCCATGCCGGCGGTGGAGATGGCGAAGATTCCGGTTTCGAAGCCGATGCGCCGAAGGACGCCACCGATCTCGCCACCGCGCCGCATGATCGCCTGAACCAGCATCATGTTGAACGTGCGCATGGGAATGGCGGTCAGGTCCACAAGCCGCATGATGATGGCATAGAGGCCGGCAAGTGTCGGCCCGCCAAGGGCGAGAACCAGCAGCTTGTCCAGTTCCATCTGCAGGTAGAAGAGGATCTCGGCGCCCGCCACGGACAGCGAGTCGGTCAGCCGCCGGCGGACGATGCCGGTATGGAAACGCAGGCGATGGCGCGGAAAGAACCACGCCAGCGAAATCGCCAGCACGGCGAGATTGGCCGCTGCATACCAAGGGGCCCATGCGCTGACGCTGTCTCCGGCCGCAACCAGCCAGAAGCCGAGAGCGGCGGCCGCGCGCAGCGCCGTTCCGCAGATCACCAGGATCGCGGCGCGTCCGAACCGGCCCATGCCATTGTTCACGATGACCACGATTTCCGCACTGCGCCAGATCAGCGCCTCGGTGACGATGATCAGCGCGAAGGTCGCCAGCGCCATCTCGCCGGAAAAGACGATGGCGTAGGCAAGCCCTGCGGCAAGCGCCAGAACGGGCAGCGAAGCCGCCGCCATGGCGAGATACCCGCCGGCATAGAGGCCGATCAGGCGCGGGCGCATCGTTGCGGCCCGGTAGAGCGGCGAGGAGAAGCCGAATGCCACGATGCGCGACAGCACGACGCCGGTTGCCGAGGCGGTCGCAAACAGGCCGAAATCGGCAATGGTCAGCGTGTTGGCGAGAATGACGAAATAGGCCAGCGAGAAGACCAGCCGGCCAAGCGAGCCGCTGATCGCCGACATGTAATCGCGCACGAGCCTGCGCCAACCGGCCGGAACGAGCCGGGCGAGGGCATCCGGCATCCGGCGGCGCAGGGCGGGTTTCATCGGTTCGATGGCGCTGTTCATGCGCAAACCCATACATTTCAAAGATTAAGGCAGCGTGTCCCCGCGAGGTTGATGTATTCCTAATCTACGAAAATACGTTTTCTTCCGTGCCCGGAATTAACCTTTTGTTACCCCTGTCTGTTTAGCTTGAATTAACGCTTTCGCCTCCGCGAAACGGATCAAGCCGGGAAGCCATGACTCGTCGCGACGCCAATGATTCCAACAGACGCCGTTCGCTGCTGTCGCGCGGCGCAACCGACACCGCCCCGCAGGCGGATGCCGGGCGGACCCGGCGTGGGCCCGCCCGTGAGGGGCTGTTGTCGTTGCGTGCCGAGCCCCGGGCTGACGGAAACGGCGCTTCCGATCGCGGCTGGCAGAAGGACCGTGACACGTCGCCCGGTCGAACGGGCTCGCTTCTCGACGATATCGTTGCGCCGCGCCCGCTCGACCGGATGCCCCGCGCCCGCAATCAGCGCTTTTCATCCGGTCTGTCGCGCGGCGGCGGCCAATCCGGCGAACGAGGGCAAGACCAAGCGCCCGCCGATCAGCCTGCGCCCGCCAGACCGGATGACCACGCCACGATGGCCGGGCAACAGCCGCAGGAGGCGTGGAAGCCTCTGATCGACCCGCTGGCAGTCATCGGCGGCATTCTTGGGTCGGGCAGGATCATCGTCCTGACCACCCTGGCCGGCGCGGCGCTTGGCGTCATGGTCGCGCTCGGCACGCCGAAACATTATGTCTCGACGGCCGAGATCATCGTCGACCCGCGCGACATCAAGATCGGCGAGCGTGAACTGACCGCCGGCGGGCTCCCCTCCGACGCCACGCTTGCCATCATCGAGAACCAGGTCCGCGTGATGTATTCCGGCAGGGTGCTGGGCGACGTCGTCAACGCGCTGGATCTGGCGCGCGACAGCGAATTCAATGGCCAGGGCGGTGGCATTTCGCTGCGGGGCATGATCTCCAGCCTGCGCTCGCTGGTTTCGGGCCGCGGGTCCGGTGCCGCCGATGGCGATCGCGCCCGCGCGCTGGCCATCGAGAATCTCGCGGAAAGCCTCGACATCTCGCGCGGCGACAAGACCTTCGTCATCTATGTCAGCGCACGGACCAAAAATCCGGAAAAGTCCGCCCGCGTGGCCAACACATTGGTGGATGTCTATCGCGAGGCGGCGGGTCAGCTCCAGTCGGATACGGCTGGCCGGGCCGAAACCGAGATCACCTCGCGGCTGGCGGAATTGCGCAAGGGCGTGTTCGCCGCCGAGCAGGCGGTCGAGGCGTACAAGGCTGAAAATGACCTCGTGGATGCCCAGGGCCGCCTGATTTCCGACGACCAGATCGTCAAGATCAACGACCAGCTCTCCAATGCCCGCGCGAAGACCATCGAACTTCAGGCCCGCGCCACCAGCGCCCGTGACGTCGATCCGGATGCGGCGGCCACGGCCTCCTTGCCCGAATATGTCAATTCGGCTGTTCTGGCCGAACTGCGCTCGCAATACGCCCGCCTGTCACAGCAAGCCGACGCGCTGGCCGTGCGCCTCGGGCCGCGCCACCCGGAACGGCAGGCGGTGGACGCGCAGCTTGCCGGTGCAAGGCGCCAGATCGCCGCCGAACTGCGCCGCATCGTCGCCTCCATCCAGGTGGAACTGAAGCGCGCCGTGGAGCAGGAGCAGCAATTGGGAGCCCGGCTGGCCCAGGCCAAGGCACGCCAGGCGGCTGTATCCGACCGCCTCGTCGAACTGCGCGAACTGGAGCGCGCCGCCGCCGCCGAACGCGCGGTTTATGAAAACTACCTTCTGCGCGCGCGCGACGCCGCCGAACAGAAGGGCCTGAACACGGCCAACGTCTCGATCATCTCTCCGGCAACACCGGCATTGCTGCCGACGGGGCCGTCCCGCTCCATGATCGCTGTCGTCTTCACCATGCTCGGCTTCGTGGCGGGTATCGGCCTTGGCGCGTTGCGCGGCGTGCTGGCCGCGTTCGGTGGAAGGGCGGCCATCATGCCGCGTGCGTCGCGCTTGCAGGCCCGCAGGAGCGGCCCCGAGGAAGGCCCGCTGCCGCCCCCGCCGGGGCAGGGACGCATGAAGCGCCGCACCCCGCAGCCGGATGAATCACCGGACAGGATAAACGATGCGCCAGCGCCGCAACCGGCCTGGGCGGCTGCGGCAACGGCGCTGCTGCGTGAGCGCACCGGCCAGCGAATGCCGGCGGCGCCGGATCCGGGGCCGGTCCAGCCGCCGCATCCGGCTTCGGCGCCTGCCGAAGGCCAGTCGGTTCCGCGCGACACGGAACATTTGCCCTCCGGATGGCAGGCCGCGCCCTCGGCCCCGTCCGGGCCGTCGCAAGCCATGGCACCTGCATATCAGCAGGTCGCCGCGCCCGGCATACCCGGTTCGCCGGCAGGCTGGGCCGGATATCCCGCTTCTGGCTGGCCAGCAGCGCCATGCCATGGCGCGCCTCCACCGGCCTGGCCAGCGGCCGGGCAGATCATGCCGTCCGCGCCGGTGCCGGCCATGCCGGGCGCTCACTGGAGCGGTTATGGCCAGGTTGGGATGCCGCCCGTGCCGCCTCAGGCATATTGGCACTGGCCGCATGCCATGCCGCCCGCTGCTCCGCCGGTGCATCCGGGCGCATATGACGTTCCGTATCCCGCACCGGCGCAGCCGGTCATGCCGGCACCCCCCGGGCCTCTGAATCAGCAGGGGCACGACCCGTCCGTGGACGCGGAAGTGCGCCAGTTGCGCGCGGCATTGCAGACGCTGCGCCATCGCGTCGAGAGCGCATCGGCCGGCCGCCGCCGCCGCGCCTCCTGACAATCTTGCCGAAACGGCATGGGCGTGTCGCATTCAAGAGATGAAAGCGGCGCGCGGACATGCTAGCCCCCTCGGACAAATCGAAGACGAGGACCGGCACATGGCAACCATCATCGACGGCAAGGCGATCGCGGCGGATGTCGCAGCGAAGGTAAGGGCGGAAACGGCGCAACTGGTCGCCAGCACTGGCGTCACGCCGGGCCTGGCGGTCGTCATCGTCGGCGAAGACCCGGCCTCGCAGGTTTACGTCGCGTCCAAGTCGAAACGCGCCAGGGAATGCGGCTTTCACTCGGTCCAGCACGACCTGCCCGAATCGACCTCGCAGGATGATCTCCTCGCGCTGATCGCCGATCTCAATGCCGACCCCTTGATCCATGGCATCCTCGTGCAATTGCCGCTGCCCGGCCATATCGATTCCGGCAAGGTCATCCAGGCCATCGACCCGGACAAGGACGTGGACGGTTTCCACTTCATCAATGTCGGACGCCTCGCGACAGGCGAACTGGACCAGGCCTTCGTGCCCTGCACGCCGGCCGGCTCGATGATCCTGATCGAACGGGCACTGGGCACCGACCTCTCCGGCCTGAACGCTGTCGTCGTCGGCCGTTCCAACATCGTCGGCAAACCGATGGCCCATCTTCTTCTGGCCGCCAATTGCACCGTGACCGTCGCGCACAGCCGCACGCGGGATCTGCCGGCGCTGGCCCGCACCGCCGACATCCTGGTTGCCGCGGTGGGCCGGCCCGAAATGGTGCGCGGCGACTGGGTCAAGCCGGGTGCAACGGTCATCGATGTCGGGATCAATCGTGTTCCCGCGCCGGAAAAGGGCGAGGGCAAGACCCGCCTCGTGGGCGATGTCGCCTATGAGGAGGCCAGCGCCGTGGCCGGGGCCATCACGCCCGTGCCGGGCGGCGTCGGTCCGATGACGATTTCGATGCTCATGGCCAATACGCTGGTGTCGGCCTGCCGCGGGGCCGGCGTCGAGCCGCCGCGCTTCTGAGCGCCCCGCATGACAGGTGAAAACGGGTTGCCGGTCAGGCGGCCACGTTCACCGAGTCGCCGTTGTCACCGTCGCCATTGCTGCCATTGATGGCGTTGCCCACGGACTGGATCGCCCACTTGCGGATCTGTTCTTCCAGTTCCGCATTCTTGGCGCGCAGCATTTCCACCTGCTGGTCGATCTGCTCCTTCTCCGCGGCCCGGATGGCGTCGAGCTGGGCCTTGAGTTCCCGGTTTTCAGCCAGGGTCTTCTCGTAGTCCTGCCCCGTCATCACGTCCAGCGTGCTCTGGAAAGATGACAGGCGGGCATTCACCTTGCCTTGCAATTCCTGAATCTGCTCGGCCAGCCCGCCTTCCACGCCTTCGCCGCCCTGGCCCGGTGCAGCCGCATGGCCACCCATGAAAATGGCGGCCAGCGCACCGGCGAGGTACAGCGGCACGAGCACGATGGCGAAACCTTCAAGCATGTGCACCAGGCCGACATGGCCCACATCGTACAGACCTGCCAGCAGCACGGCCCCGGACGTCACCGATAATGCGCCCATGATCTTCGGAATCAGCGCCATGATGCCGCCGCTGCTTGCGCCGTCGCCTTTGCCGGCGGCTTTCTTGTCCTTTTCCGGCTTTGCGGGCTTTTTGCCAGCCATCGTGCAGTCTCCACGGCCTTCGCGCCCAATGCTGCGTCAGCGAAGGCGGGTTATGGTGCGAAACATGCTTGCCAGAAGCAGCGGGCGGCCGCAGGCGCTTCATGCACCGCTGTCGGAAGTGACCGTCCGTCGCGAAGGTTAACGGGCGCAGGCTAAGGAAGCGTAAATGCGGTGCAATTCCCGCCCTGGCGCCTAGGGGCCGAACACCGTGGCGCCTGCATCCGCCCGCCCGGCCGCGTGGCGGAAACTGGCGAACAATTCGCGGCCCATGCCGTGCTCGTTGCCCGAAAGATCGGGCGTCTCGACCGCGCGTGCGGCCAGTTCGCCGGCATCCACCAGGATTTCCAGCGTGCCGGCCCGCGCATCAAGCGCGATCATGTCGCCGTCGCGGATGCGCGCGATCATGCCGCCGTCCAGCGCTTCGGGCGTGACGTGAATGGCCGCCGGCACCTTGCCGGAAGCGCCCGACATGCGCCCGTCGGTTACCAGCGCCACCTTGTAACCCCGGTCCTGCAGCACGCCGAGGGGCGGCGTCAGCTTGTGCAATTCCGGCATGCCATTGGCCTTCGGCCCCTGGTAGCGGATCACCGCCACGAAATCGCGGTTCAGTTCGCCGGCCTTGAAGGCGGCCTGCAACGCCTCCTGGCTGTCGAAGACCAGCGCCGGCGCCGTGATCGCTTGCCGCTCCGGCTTCACGGCCGAAACCTTGATGACGGCCTCGCCCAGATTGCCCCTGAGCACGCAAAGCCCGCCTGTGGGCTGGAACGGGGCGGCGACCGTGGAAAGCACCTTGGGATCATGCGCTGTATCCGGCGCCCGTTCGCGCAGTACCGTGCCGTTCTCGCCCAGCCGGGGTTCGATGGCATAGGCATCCAGCCCTTCGCCCCAGACCGTGCGCACGTCCTCATGCAGCAGGCCGGCCGAAAGCAACTGGCCGATCAGGTAGCCCATGCCGCCGGCTGCGTGGAAATGGTTCACGTCGGCCAGCCCGTTCGGATAAACCCGCGCGATCAGCGGCGTGGCGTCGGAAATGTCGGAAATGTCCTGCCATGTCAGCCGGATACCCGCAGCCGCGGCCATCGCGATCAGATGGATGGTGTGGTTGGTGGAGCCGCCCGTGGCATTCAGCCCGACCACGCCATTGACGATCGAGCGCTCGTCGATCATGCGGCCCACGGGTGTGAACTCATTGCCGGACTGCGTGATCGCCAGGGCCCGTTTCGCTGCCTCTTTCGTCAGGGCATCGCGCAGTGGCGTGCCCGGATTGATGAAGGAAGAGCCGGGCGTGTGCAGGCCCATGATCTCCATCAGCATCTGGTTTGAATTGGCCGTGCCGTAAAAGGTGCAGGTGCCCGGCCCATGGTAGGATTTCGATTCTGCCTCCAGCAATTCAGCGCGGCCCACCTTGCCCTCGGCATGAAGCTGGCGCACCCGCGCCTTCTCGTCATTGGGCAGGCCCGACGTCATCGGCCCGGCCGGGATGAAGACAGCCGGAAGATGGCCGAAGGTCAGCGCCGCGATGGTCAGGCCGGGCACGATCTTGTCGCAGACGCCCAGGAAAACGGCCGCATCGAACATGTTGTGCGACAGGCCGATTGCAGCCGCCATGGCGATCACGTCGCGCGAGAACAGCGACAGCTCCATGCCGGGCTGGCCCTGGGTCACGCCGTCGCACATGGCCGGAACGCCGCCGGCAACCTGCGCCACGCCGCCGGCTTCGCGCGCCGCCTGCCGGATCAGCGCCGGAAAGCTTTCCAGCGGCTGATGTGCCGACAGCATGTCGTTATAGGCGGTGATGATGCCGAGATTGGGCACCGCGTCGCCTGCCAGCGCTGCCTTGTCACCGGCATTGCAGGCGGCGAAGCCATGCGCCAGGTTGGCACAGCCGAGCTGCGCCCGGTGCACGCCCCTGGCCGCGGCTTCGTCAACCCGCGCCAGATAGGCTTCACGGCCGGCCTTCGAGCGTTCGCGGATGCGCTGCGTGACAGCGCGGATGGTCTGTGCGGCAGTCATGATGTCAGGCCTTTCCGCCCGGCGACCAGTAGATCTGAACGGGCGTTTTCGCATGTTCGAAAAGGGCGGCGACCGGAAGCATGGTCTCCGAACCCGGTTCGGTGGCGCGCAGCGCGACGTCCTTCTTCTCCAGTCCCTCGATATGCAGGACCAGAAGCGATGCGCTGGCCAGCGCCGCCAGGTTCCATGTCAGACGGGCTTCGCCGGCACTGTCCGAATGCACCGCACGGATGCCCGGTTCCGCCTGGGGATCGATCAGGCTCTTCAGTTCCGCCGCGTCGGGAAAGAAGGAGGCGGTATGCCCGTCCGGCCCCATGCCCAGGATCGCGGCGTCGAAGGGTGGCGGAATGAGCCGCATCAGCCGCTGGTTCATGGCCTCGGCTGCCGCATCGGCCGTTCCGGCCGCTTCATACAATCCTTCGAAGGAGGCCCGGGCCGCCGCTTTCTGCAGCAGGCGCATGGTCACGAGCCGCGCATTGGAGCGGTTGGATGACATCGGCACGAAGCGCTCGTCCACCAGCGTCACGGTCACCTTGTTCCAGGCGATCGGTTCTTCCGCCAGGCAGTCGAAGAAGCGGCCGGGCGTCGTGCCGCCCGAGACGGCCAGCACGGCATGGCCCTTTTGCTCGACCGCCAGTGACAGCACGCCGGCCACGCGCCGCGCCAGCGTGCGCGCCAGCGCGTCCGGCCCGGCGAATTCGTGCCAGCTCTTGCCGGCGGGCGAAGGCGTGTCGGCTAGATGCTCTCGTGCCATGTGCGTCCGTCCCTTTCGATCAGGCCGATGGAGGACGACGGCCCCCATGTGCCCGACGTGTAGCCATGCACATCGTCCGGCCGCTCCGCCCAGGTTTGCTGGATCGGGTCGATCCAGCGCCAGGCCGCTTCCACCTCGTCGCGCCGCATGAACAGGGTCTGGTTGCCGCGCACCACGTCCATCAGCAGCCGTTCATAGGCATCAGGATGGCGCACATTGAAGGATTGCGCAAAGCTCATGTCCAGCGGCACATGGCGCAGGCGCATGCCGCCCGGACCCGGATCCTTGATCATGATCCACTGTTTCACGCCTTCGTCCGGCTGCAACCGGATGACGAGCTGGTTGGCATGGACGATGCCGGCCGCCGGCTCGAAGATGGAATGCGGCACCGGCTTGAACTGAACCACGATTTCCGACACCCGCGAGGCCAGCCGCTTGCCCGTGCGCAGGTAGAAGGGCACGCCGGCCCAGCGCCAGTTGGCGATTTCCGCCTTCAGCGCCACGAAGGTTTCCGTGGTGCTGGATGGATCGCCGAGCTCGTCCAGATAGCCCGAAACGGCCCCGCCGGCCGACGCGCCGGCGCGATACTGCCCGCGCACCGTCTGGCGAATGGCGTCCGTGCCGGTGAGCGGCACCAGCGAGCGCAACACCTTCAGCTTCTCGTCGCGCATGGCATCGGCATCCAGCGATGCCGGCGCTTCCATCGCCACCAGGCAGAGAAGCTGCATCAGGTGGTTCTGCACCATGTCGCGCAGGGCGCCGGCCTTGTCATAGTAGCCGGCCCGTTGCTCCAGCCCGACGCTTTCGGCAACCGTGATCTGCACGTGGTCGATATGCGCCGAGTTCCACAGCGGCTCGTACAGCGCATTGGCAAAGCGCAGCGCCATCAGGTTCTGCACCGTTTCCTTGCCGAGATAGTGGTCGATGCGGAAGATCTGGCTCTCGTCGAAAACCGAGCCGATCGTGTCGTTGAGCGCCTGTGCGGAAGCCAGGTCGCGCCCGATGGGCTTCTCCACGACGATCCGTGTCTGCGCGTTCGCCAGGCTATGATCGCGGATGCGCCGTGCGATGTCGCTGAAGATCGCCGGCCCGACAGCCAGGTAAAAGGCGCGGATGCGCGCCGGATCGTCGAGCCTGGCCGCCAGGTCGGCCCAGCCGCTGTCGCCCGTCGCATCGACGGATACATAGGAAAGCCGGTCGAGAAAGCGGGCGATTTCCGCCTCGTCGCGTTCCGCCGGGCCGACAAAGCGTTCCAGCGCCTGCCGGGCATGGCCGCGAAATGCGTCATCGCTCATCGGAGAACGCGACGCGCCGATGATGCGGCTGGGTTCCGAGAACTGCCCGTCGCGCTGGCGCTGGTAGAGGGCCGGCAGCAGCTTGCGCTCGGCAAGATCGCCGGTGGCGCCGAAAATGATGAAGTCGAAAGGATCGACGGGAATGATCGTGCTGGTCATGGTGTCCGCTTCTCAACGCTGCGTCCTCTATAATCTAATCGATTTAAAAAGAACAGGGGGCGCCTCCCGTTTTTTCCGCCCTGCCAGTGCCCTGCTTGCTTGACAGCATGCGTGGAAGCGTTTCAAGTCGCTGCCCTGTAAACCGGCCGGGCCGGGAAGAACGAAGACGGGAGAAACATCATGGGTGCTCATCCGGCCACGACGGTCGCCCAGGGCATGGCCTTCATGAATGTCATCGACGGCCAGCGTGTGGATGCGGTCTCGGGCGAACGTATCGACGTGGTCTGCCCGTCCGACGGCGCTGCCTTCGCCACCATCCCGTCTTCCGGCCAGGCAGACGTCGATCGTGCCGTGAACGCCGCGCGCAAGGCATTCGACGAGGGACCGTGGAGCCGCATGCCGGCGGTCGAACGCGGGCGTCTGCTGACGAAACTGTTCCGCCTGGTCGAGGAAAACGGCGACGAACTGGCAGCGCTGGAAAGCCGCGATACCGGCAAGCCGGTGCGCCAGGGCAAGGCCGATGTCACGGCCACCATGCGCTATTACGAGTTCTACGGCGGCGCGGCCGACAAGGTCCACGGCGACACGATCCCCTTTCTCGACGGTTACACGGCGCTGACCCTGCGCGAGCCGCATGGTGTCGTGGCCGGCATCATTCCGTGGAATTACCCGCTGCAGATCCTTGCCCGCGTGGCCGGCGCGGCGCTGGCGATGGGCAATACGCTGGTGGTCAAGCCGGCCGAGGACGCCTCGCTGACCGCCATCCGCATGGCCGAACTTGCCCTTGAAGCCGGTTTTCCGGAGGGCGTGTTCAATGTTGTGACCGGCTATGGCGCCACCGCCGGCGCGGCGCTTTCGGCCCATCCCGGTGTCGACTACGTCACCTTCACCGGATCGACGCTGACCGGCACGCGCATCCAGCAGGCCGCCGCCATCAACAACCGCGGCGTGACGATGGAGCTTGGCGGAAAATCGCCACAGATCGTCTTTGCCGACGCCGACCTCGATGCCGCCCTGCCGGTGCTTGTCAACGCCATTATCCAGAACGGCGGCCAGACCTGTTCGGCGGGCAGCCGCATCCTCATCGAGACGCCGGTCTACGAGCGCATTGCCTCGGCGCTGGCCGAACGCTTTTCCGCGCTGGTCGCCGGTCCGCACCAGGCCGATCTCGATCTCGGCCCGATGATAAACGAAAAGCAGCGCGACCGCGTTGCCGGTTTCATTGCCGCGGCAGAAGAGGCCGGTGTGCCGGTTCTGGCCCGCGGGCGCATTTCGCCGGAGGCGCCGGACAGCGGCTATTATGCCGCACCCGCCCTGTTCGGCTCGGTGGACCCGCAGGCGGCCATTGCCCAGGAAGAGGTTTTCGGTCCCGTCCTGTCGCTCTTCGCCTTCGATGGCGAGCAGGAGGCGGTCCGGCTTGCCAACAGCACCGAATTCGGTCTCGTCGCCGGAATCTGGACGGCGGACGGCGCCCGCCAGCACCGCGTCGCCAAGCGCGTGCGCGCAGGCCAGGTCTTCGTCAATGGCTATGGCGCGGGCGGCGGCATCGAACTGCCCTTTGGCGGTTTCAAGAAATCGGGCCATGGCCGCGAGAAGGGCTTCGAGGCCCTCTACGACATGTCCGCAACGAAGACGGTCGTGTTCAACCACGGCTGAACCAGCATGAACCGGCCCTTGCAACAGGCCGGAGACGGGAAGGAGACATCCATGGGGCGCCTGCAAGACAAGGTCGCGATCATTACCGGCGGCGCGTCCGGTTTCGGCGAGGGAATGGCCAGGCGCTTTGCCGAAGAGGGGGCGAAGGTGGTCGTCGCCGATCTCAACGCCAAGGGCGCGGAGCGCGTCGCCTCCGAAATCGGCGACGCGGCCATTCCGGTCACGGTCGATGTGGCTTTGCGCGATGAGATCGAGGCCATGGTGGAGGCGGCGCTCCAGGCCTTCGGCCGTGTCGACGTGATGGTCAACAATGCCGGCTTCACCCACAGGAACGGCTCGCTGCTGGATGTCGACGAGGACACGTTCGACCTCATCACGGCCGTCAACATGAAGGCGATCTATCATTCCACCCAATTGGTGGTCCCCATCATGGAGCGCCAGGGCGGCGGCTCGATCATCAACACTGCTTCCACGGCCGGCCTGCGCCCGCGTCCGAACCTGACCTGGTACAATGCCTCCAAGGGCTGGGCGATCACCGCCACGAAATCCATGGCCGTGGAACTTGCGCCGAAGAACATCCGCGTCAACGCGCTCTGCCCGGTGGCGGGCGAGACCGCGATGCTGGCCTCCTTCATGGGCGAGGACACGCCCGAGATCCGCGAGAAGTTCAAGTCGGTCATCCCGCTCGGCCGTTTCTCCACGCCGCTCGATATCGCCAATGCCGCGCTGTGGCTGGCTTCCGACGAAGCCGGATTCATCACCGGCGTCGCGCTGGAAGTCGATGGCGGACGCTGCGTGTGAGCGGCGAGGCAAGGGGGCAAGCCATGCATGCAGTGGCCATCACCGGCACCGGCGTCTTCACGCCGGAAGCCGTCATCACCAATGCCGAACTCGTCGCGTCGTTCAACGAGCATGCGCGCCGCTTCAACGAGGCCCATGCCGATGCGATAGCGCGTGGCGAGTTGGCCGCCAAGCCCATGTCGAGCGAGGAATTCATTCTCAAGGCCTCCGGAATCGAGCGCCGTCACGTCATGGAAAAGGAAGGCGTGCTCGACCCCGACCGGATGTATCCGCGCCTTGCGCCGCGCAGCGACGACGACCTGTCGATCATGGCGGAAATCGCGCTGGATGCCGCCCGCCAGGCACTCGCCATGGCAGGCCGGCAGCCGGAGGACGTGGACGCGGTCATTTGCGCGGCCTCCAACCATGAACGCGCCTATCCGGCGATTGCCATCGAGATCCAGCAGGCGCTCGGCATTGGCGGCTTTGCCTTCGACATGAATGTCGCCTGCTCGTCCGCCACCTTCGGCATCCAGGCCGCCGCCGACATGATCCGATCCGGCTCGGCACGCGCCATCCTCATGGTGAACCCGGAAATCACCTCGGGACACCTGGAGTGGCGCGATCGCGATTGCCATTTCATTTTCGGCGATGTCTGCACGGCGGTCCTGCTGGAGCGTGCCGATGCGGCGGCGAATGGCGGCTGGGAAATCCTGTCGACGCGCTGCCGCACCATGTTTTCCAACAACATCCGCAACAACAACGGCTTTCTGCGGCCATGCCACGACCAGATGGACGACCGGCGTGACATGCGCTTCTACCAGGAGGGCCGCAAGGTCTTCAAACAGGTCGTGCCCTGGGTGTCGGAGATGATGCTGTCGCATCTCGAAGACGAGACCATCGCCCCGTCAGATCTGGCGCGGCTCTGGCTGCACCAGGCCAACAAGGGCATGAATGACATGATCGGCCAGAGGGTGCTTGGCCGCGTGCCGGAACCGGGGGAACAGCCCAACATCCTGCAGGAATACGCAAATACGTCCTCTGCCGGGTCGATCATCGCCTTCGCCCAGCATAGCGCGGACCTGCCGGTTGGCAGCCTCGGCGTCATCTGCTCCTTCGGCGCCGGCTATTCGGCCGGATCGGTGATCGTGCGCCGGATCTGATCGGCCTCGGCCTCCGGTTCCTGCCCGGACGGGGTTCGATGCGGAAGCGCGGCGTCAGAAGGTTCAGATGCGGTCGAGCAGGGCAAGGCCAGCGAAAGTGGTGCCCGGTTTCGCCTCCGGTTCCTGCCCGGACGAGGTTCGATGCGGGAGCGCGGCGTCAGATGCGGTCCAGCATCGAGAACCATGTCATCGCCGCCAGCAGCAGCGGCTTGCGCAACAGGCGCCCTCCGGGGAAGGCAGGGATTTTGAGGTCGCGATAGTGGCGCAGCCGGTCGTCCTTGCCCGCCACGGCCTCGGCATAGAGCCGGCCGGTATGGTTGGACAGCAGCACGCCATGGCCCGAGAAGCCGCCGATTGCGGTGACACCGGGCATGACATCGCGCACGAAGGGCTTGCGCGGAATGGTGATGCCGACCGACCCGCCCCAGGCATGGGTGATCTCGATGTCGCGCAAGGCCGGGTAGATCTCGGCGATCTGTTTGCGCACATGGGTCGAGATGTCCTTCGGCTCTTCCGCCGTATAGGCCTCGCGCCCTCCGAACAGCAGCCGTCCGTCGCGCGATTTGCGGAAATAGCGCACGACGAAGCGCGAATCGTCCACGCTTTCATTGCCCGGAATGACGCTGGTATCGTCACCGAGAGGAACCGTCGCGCCGATGAAGGAGCGGATCGGCATGATATGGGCGGCAGAAACCGGCTCCAGTTTTTCGCCATAGGCATTGGTGGCGAGAAGGCAGCGGTCGGCGCGGATCGTGCCGTCCGGCGTGGTCACCACCACCTTGCCCCCTTCACGGGCGATGGAAAGCGCGGGCGTGTTCTCGTGAATGGCCGCGCCGCTCTGCGCCGCCACCCTTGCCGTGCCGATGACCAGCTTGAGCGGATGGATGTGCCCGGTGCCCATGTCGCGAATGCCGCCGTGATAGCGCGTCGAGCCCAGCCGTTCGGCGGTCTCCGCCTTGTCCATGAAATGGATATGCCGATAGTCGAACCGCTCGGCCATGAGCCTGGCATGGGCGCGGAAATCGTCGAGGTAGCGCGGCTTGTGCACCACGGACATCTGTCCCGGCATGTATTCGATGTCGATCTGGTGGATGCGGGCGAAATCCATGAGATGCGTCTTGGCATCCTCGGCGATGGCAAACAGCGCGCGCGCCCGCTCCAGCCCGATTTCCGCTTCCAGTTCCTCCGCCCAGGCCCTCTGGCCGGTGCCCAGTTGCCCGCCATTGCGGCCTGACGCGCCGTCGCCGACCCGGTGCCCTTCGATCAGGATGCAGCCGATCCCGTCCTTCGCCAGTTGCGCAGCCGCCGACAGCCCGGTGAAGCCACCGCCGATGACGATGACATCGGTAGTGTGGTCGCCCTTGAGTGGCGGCCAGTCCGGCCGCTCGCCGGCCGTGGCCTCGTACCAGGACAAGCCGGGCGAAATCGCGCTCGTATGCACCATGATGGGATTTCCGGTCAGACGTTGAGAAGCAGGAACTCGCGTTCCCACGGGCTGATCACCTGCATGAAGGTCTCGAACTCGCCGCGCTTGATGGCGGCATAGGTGCCCACGAAGCTGCCGCCCAGCAGTTCGCCCAGCGCCGTATCGGCCTCGAACAGCGCCGTTGCCTCGATCAGGCCGCGCGGCAATTCGATGTCGGCCTCGTTGGCCGAGTGGCCTGCCGGTTCCTTCGGCGTCAGCTTCTGCCGCATCCCGATCAGGCCGCAGGCCAGCGAAGCCGCCAGCGCCAGGTAAGGATTGGCGTCGGAGGAGGGGATACGGTTCTCCACCCGTCGCGCCGCCGGGTCGGAGCGTGGAATGCGGAAGGCGGTCGTCCGGTTGTCATAGCCCCATTCCACGTTGACCGGAGCAGTCACCCCCTTGGTCAGTCGCCGGTAGGAATTGACATAGGGCGCGAACATGACCAGCGCGTTGGGCACATGCCGCTGCATGCCGCCGATGAAATGGCGGAAGGCTTCGCTCTCCGAGCCATCCTCGTTGGTGAAGATGTTGCGCCCGGTCTCCTTGTCGATGATCGACTGGTGGATGTGCATGGCCGAGCCGGGCTGGCCCTGGATCGGCTTGGCCATGAAGGTGGCGTACATGTCGTGCTTGAGCGCGGCTTCGCGAAGGGTGCGCTTGAACATGAACACCTGGTCGGCCAGTTCCACCGGGTCGCCATGGCGCAGGTTGATCTCGAGCTGTCCGGCGCCCTCTTCGTGGATCAGCGTGTCGATTTCCAGCCCCTGGCCTTCCGAAAAGTGATAGATGTCGTCGATCAATTCGTCGAATTCGTTGATGCCGGCGATGGAATAGCCCTGTCCGCCGCCGATCGGCCGGCCCGAACGCCCCAGCGGCGGCGTCAGCGGGTAGTCCGGATCGGTGTTCTTGGAGACGAGATAGAACTCGATCTCCGGCGCCACGACCGGTTTCAGCCCGATGGCCTCATAGGCCCGGATCACCCGCTTGAGCACGTTGCGCGGCGCGAATTCCACCTCGCGTCCGTCCTGATGCACCATGTCGCAGATCACCTGCGCCGTCGGGTCGCTCTCCCATGGCACCACCGCCAGCGTGGAGAGATCCGGCATCAGCTTGAGGTCGCCGTCATCCTCGGGATAGCGGAATGTGTCGCTCTCCTCCGGATAGTCCCCTGAGATTGTCGTCATGAAGATGGCGGAAGGCAGCGCCAGAGACGTGTTGGACGTGAACTTCTTCGACGGCATCATCTTGCCGCGTGCAACGCCGGCCTGGTCGGGCGTGATGCACTCGATGTCCTCGATCCCGCGCCATTCGAGCCAGCCGTCTGCCTCTTTCCACGATTTCACGCCACGCAGATTGTTGACGAATTTCGGCGGCCGGGCACGCCTTGCCGACGTTTCGCGCACATCCCTTTTTTCGGAAGCCATACATCACCGGTTCTGGTTGAGACGGTGCGAATATAGGAGATGGAGCGACAGAAAGGGAAGGGGGGCCTAGTCTTGTGTGCCGAGCAGGGAAAAAACGGCCTGTTCCAGCCGGTCGGGAATGATCGGTTTGCGCAGGATCATGTCGGCGGGCACATCTTCCGGCACGGTTTCGTCACCGATGACGATCAGCTTCGCCCGGTTGCGTCCCGCCAGGATGCCGGCATGGCGTCGGCACAAGTCAGCCGCCCTCGTACAATCGAGGATGACCAGGTCCGGCATCTCGCCATCGGCGACAGGGGCCAGCGCCGCCATGTCGAGCGAGCGGCAGGCAATGCCCATGCGCCGCAGCGTGCCCTCGATGACGATCCGGCTGACCGCGTCCGCCGTCATGACGAGAACGCCGCCCCCTGTGCGTTTGCGAAAGGCCGGCTGCCCGGACATTGAGATGCTGAGCCCGTAGGAAAATTTGCCCGATGTCATGGTTGAAACTTCGCTTCGAAATGTATGCCCGGAATATCTAGCGCGGGCTCTTTAAACCATGTTGTATCGGGTTGCCAGAATGCAATCTGTAATTTAATAAAAACGTGATCACGGATGACGCAAAAAGCCGCGTCCTTGCGAACGCGGCCTGTTGCGGGACCTGTTCCCGGATGCCGGGATGCGGCGGATCACTCTTCGCCGGGGGCGCCCCCGTTGGTCACGATCACCGGGATCAGCAGATCGCCCCAATTGCCATTGCCGCAGTGATGGCGCGCCGAGCGCACCAGTTCCACCGAAACGCCGGCCTCGACCGCCTTCATCACCGACTGGTTGAGCCGGTGCAGGTCGTTGGCGACCATGCGGATCACCGCCTGCTGGTCCATGTTCATGGCCGAAGCCTGTTCCTCGGCGCGTTCCTTGACTCGCGTTTTCGGTGCCATCTGTCTCTCCTTGTCACCGGGCAGCCGGATCAGTTGTGAAGTCCTTGCGCTTTTAACAGAAGCCGAACCGGCCGGTCCTGTCTGCGGCGTCCTTGAGTTCAAGCTAGCCATCGCAACGCCGTTATGCGAGGGAAAACAGCCGTTTCGAGGCCTGAATCGGGTCAAGCTGTACAGGCTTTGACGAAATGGCATTGTAAGAATGTAAAACTTGTAAAATCCACAATGTGGCTCTAATCTGTAAACTTGTGTAAAGCCTGGAACGTGGGGGTGCCGCCTTGGCGGAGCAGAAAATTTTCGTCGGACCCCGCATTCGCCGGATCCGCAATGCCAAGGGCCTGACCCAGACGGCAATGGCCGAGGCGCTGGGCATTTCTCCGTCCTATCTGAACCTGATCGAGCGCAACCAGCGCCCGCTCACCGTCCAGCTCATTCTCAAGCTGGCTTCTGTCTACAAGATCGACCCTGACGAATTGCAGGGCGAGACCGGCGCGTCGCTGGCCGCGCTGCGCGAGGTGTTCGCCGATCCGTTGCTTGCCGGTGAACTGCCGGGCGAACAGGAACTGATGGAAATCGCCGAGGCCGCGCCGAATGTCTCGGCAGCGGTCGTCAAGCTTTATCGCGCCTATCGCGAACAGGCCGAACGGCTGACCGATCTCTCCGACCTCCTGGCCCGTGAAGGCCATGCCACCGCCCTGTCGGGCGCGCGCCTGCCCATCGACGAGGTGCATGAGGTGCTGGAGCCGCGGGCCAATCACTATCCGGTCCTGGAGGAAGAGGCGGAAGCCTTCACCAGCCTGCTTCAGCCGGGTGACGACCTGATGGGTGCCCTGAAGGCATGGATGCGCACGGAACTGGGAATCACGGTGCGTGTCCTGCCGGTCGCGACCATGCCCAACTGGCGCCGCCGCTTCGACCGCCATTCGCAGCGCCTGTTCCTGTCCGAGCGGCTTTCGCCCTTCGACCAGCTGCGCGAAGTGGCCATGGAGGCGGTACTGCTGCGCATGAATGTCGCCATTGCCCGCGAGATCGAGGCGCTCAAACTGTCCACCGACGAGGCCCGCCGGCTCGCTCGCTTCGAAATGGCGCGCTACGCTGCCCATGCGCTGATGATGCCGTACCAGCCCTTTCTGCAGGCGGCACAGAAGGCGCGATACGACATGGACGTGCTCCGCTCGCGCTTTGGCGTTTCATTCGAGCAGGCGGCCAACCGGCTGACCATGCTGGGGCGGCAGGGTCAGGCAGGCATTCCCTTCTTCATGCTGGAGGTGGACAATGCCGGCCACCGCTTCCGGCGCGCGGGCGCCCAGGGTTTCCCCCAGCAGCGCTTCGGCGGCATGTGTCCCAAGCTTGCCATCCACGCCGCCTTCACCCAGCCCGGCCAGATTTTCGTCGAGGCCGTTGTCATGCCCGATGGCGCTGAATTCCTCACCGTGGCGCGCACGCTGGAAGGCCCGCAGGGCGCCTTTGCCGAGCGGCCGCGCCGCACCGCCATCCTTCTGGGCTGCGACATCGCCTTCAAGGATGAGATCATCTATGGCGGCGCGCTGCCGGGCGTCGTGCCCGGCGTCACGCCCAGGAACGGCCAGGTTCCGGCCACGCCCGTCGGGCCGGCCTGCCGCCTGTGCGAACGCTCCGGCTGCCTTGCCCGCGCCGAGCCGCCGATCACTCGCCCCCTGGGGCTGGACGAGATGGTGACCGGGCTCTCCGCATTCGATTTTCAGTGAGCCCGGCGGCGCGCTGCCATGATGCGCGCCACTTCCATCGCGGCCAGAAGGCCCGTCACGCTCCAGAACAGCCCACCGCCACGGGTCTGAAGGTACCAGTGCCACGCCGCGAAGGCCGCGGCCGGCCAGGTCAGCCGCTGGACCGGCTTCCACAATGGTCCGAGCCGCGCCCTGATCGCGGGCACCGACGAGATGGCAGGCGGCAGCAGCAGGACGAAGGCCACCCAGCCCGTCCAGATGCTGGTCCATGCCAGCCCCTGGATCACGTAGTCGAGCCGCCCGAGCGCCAGCACCGTTCCCGCCATGTGCAGCGCGGCGAAACCGAAGGCGGCAAGGCCGAAGTCGCGGCGCATGGCCGCCAGCCCTGCCGGCAGACGCCCTGCGGGCATCAGGCGTTGCAGCGGCGCAACCGCCAGCGTCGCCGCCAGCAGCAAGGCGGCGGCCAGGCCGCTCGGCTCCAGAATGTGCCGCCATTGCCAGCCGCCGTTCAGGACCATGGCGAGGAGCCAGCCGGCGCCGGCCATCGCGGCAAGGCGGAACAGGATATGGACAGGGCGGATGTTCGGAGGAACCGGCATGACGTCACCCATAGCGCCAGACGTTTCGCCCGAACAGGTTTTTCGACAGAGCTTAAGTGATGGCGGCCGAGTTGACAGATCGTCGGGCGCCCGGGCAGTCTGGCGCGTCGTCAACAATTGCGGGTATTCATCTTGGAACACGGGGTCACTGCCGCCACGGCGGTCAATCTGAACGGTCAGGGCATGGATGCAAAGAACATGGTACCCGATACCGGCACCCCCGACGGTTTCATCTCCCCGGAACACAAGGCCGAATACGAAACCTTCGTCGCCGCCCATCCGGACCTGGAGGTGGTCGAGTTCCTGATGGTTGATCCCAATGGCGTCATGCGCGGCAAGTGGGCGCCGGCGGATGCGCTGAAAAAGGCGTTTCAGGAGGGCGTGAACTTTCCCATGTCGCTGCACGGGCTGGATGTCTGGGGCCGTGAGGTGGAGGAAACCGGCCTGCATATCGAGACCGGCGACCAGGACGGCTATTGCCGCGCCACGCGCGGTTCGCTGTCCATCGTCCCCTGGGCCAAGCGCAAGACGGCACAGGTCCTCTTGCAGACATTCACGCCGGAGGGTGAGCCCTTCATGGCCGATCCGCGTCAGGTGCTGAAGGCCAAGGTGGCCGAGGCGAATGCCAGGGGCCTGTTTCCGGTCGTGGCCTTCGAACTGGAATTCTATCTTCTGGAACCCGGCACCGACTGGGATGACGGCATGCCGGCGCCCGTCGGCGCCATGGGCGGGCCGGACCGGTTGCGCATGTACGGCCTCGACGACCTGGCCGAGCATGCCGCGCTTTTCGATATGATCCGCGATGCCGCCGCAGCGCAGAACCTGCCCATCGACACGATCATCAAGGAGGCCGCGCCCGGCCAGTTCGAGGTCAATCTCAAGCACCGTGACGATGCCTTGCGCGCCGCCGACGACGTCATCAAGCTGCGCCGCATCGTCATGGGCTGCGCCCGCGCGCACGGTTTGCAGGCCACGTTCATGGCCAAGCCCTTCATCGAATATGCCGGCAACGGCATGCATGTGCATACCTCCGTGCTGGACGCGGCCGGCATCAACATCTTCTCCGGCGAGGGCGGCCGCCAGCGCCTGGAATACGCGGTGACCGGCCTTCTGAAGACCATGCCGGAAGCCCTGCTGATGTTCATCAACACCTGGAACGGCTTTCGCCGCATCACGCCGGGCTCCTATGCGCCCACGCGCGCCGTCTGGGCGGAGAACAACCGCTCGGTCGCCGTGCGCATCCCGGTCTCCAACGAGGCGAACCGGCGCATCGAGCATCGCATCGCCGGCGCCGATGCCAATCCCTACCTGGTCATGACCGCCATCGTCGAGGCGATCATGGAAGGGCTGGAACAGCGCGTTCCCCCGCCCCCGCCGGTGGAAGGCAACGCCTATGACGAGGACGGTCTGTCGCTGCCCGACGACATGGACGACGCGCTTCAACTGATGGACCGTGGCGGTTTCGCCGCCCGCGCCATGGGCCCCTTGCTGGCCAAGGTTTTCAAGGATCTCAAGAGGGCTGAAATCCTGGCTTTCTGGCAGGAGATCACGCCGTTGGAACGCACCAGTTATCTCTAGGCCGCGTTCCGGAAAAACCGGCTTGAGCAACGCGGTAAAGGCCAATAGGCTTTCAATCAGAACCGGCCGCAGCGATACCGTGAAGAGAGCCGGACGACCCTTCGAAGAGGAGAGCAGAATGACCCGATCCACCCTGTTCATGTCCGCCGTTTCGGCGCTTGCGCTCGGCCTTGCCGCCGGCAATGCAGCCGCCCAGGAGCGCGTTGTGAACGTCTACAACTGGTCCGACTATATCGACGAATCGATCCTGGAGGACTTCACCAAGGAAACCGGCATCAAGGTCGTCTACGACGTCTTCGATTCCAACGAGATTCTCGAAACCAAGCTGCTGGCCGGCGGCACCGGCTATGATGTCGTCGTGCCCACCGGCACCTTCCTCGCCCGCCAGATCCAGGCCGGCGTCTTCCAGAAACTCGACAAGTCGAAACTGCCCAATCTCGAAAACATGTGGGACAAGATCGCCGCCCGCACCGAGAAATACGATCCGGGCAACGACTATTCGATCAACTACATGTGGGGCACCACCGGCATCGGCTACAATGTCGCCAAGGTCCAGGAGGCACTGGGCATCGACAGCATCAATAGCTGGGACGTTGTCTTCAATCCGGAGAAGATTTCCAAGCTGGCCGATTGCGGCGTCTACATGCTTGACGCCCCGGCAGAGATGATCCCGGCAGCGCTCAACTGGCTCGGCAAGGATCCCGATTCCAAGACCGCCGAGGATATCGAGGCCGCGCAGGCCGCGCTTGAGGCGATCCGCCCCTCCATCCGCAAGTTCCACTCGTCCGAATACATCAACGCGCTGGCCAATGGCGACATCTGCCTCGCCGTCGGCTGGTCCGGCGACGTGTTCCAGGCCCGCGACCGCGCCGCCGAGGCCGATCAGGGCGTCGAAGTCGCCTATTCGATCCCGAAGGAAGGCGCGCAGATGTGGTTCGACCAGATGGCGATTCCCGCCGATGCGCCCCACGTCGCCGAGGCCCATGAGTTCTTGAACTACATCATGAAGCCCGAGGTCATCGCCAAGGCATCCAACTACGTCTACTACGCCAACGGCAACAAGGCCTCGCAGGAATTGCTCGACGAGGAAGTCATCGGCGATCCGGCCGTCTATCCGGACGAGGAGACCACCGACAAGCTGTTCACCACGACGCCGCCGAACAACAAGGAACAGCGGCTCATGACGCGCGCCTGGACCCGCGTCGTCACCGGCCAGTAATCGAAGGCAAGGAAACCCGGCGGAGACCGTTCCGCCGGGTTTTTTCGGAAACGGGAAAGACTTCCAGTACAGAGCGGCGCGCCGCAAGGGACGCTGTGCCGCATGAGGGGGATCAGGGGATGAAATCGCTTGGCAGCATCCGCAAGAGCTTTGCGCCCTGGAATGATCCTGACGCGAGGCCGTATATCGTCTTTCGCAACGTGACCAAGCGCTTCGGCGATTTCACCGCTGTCGACGATCTCACCTTGACCATTTATGAGCGGGAGTTCTTTGCCCTGCTTGGCGCGTCGGGCTGCGGCAAGTCCACGCTCCTGCGCATGCTGGCGGGCTTCGAGGAGCCGACATCCGGTGAAATCCTGCTCGACGGGCAGGATTTGCGTGGCGTGCCGCCCTATCGCCGGCCCGTCAACATGATGTTCCAGTCCTACGCGCTGTTTCCGCATATGAGTGTGGAGGCAAACATCGCCTTCGGTCTCAGGCAGGATGGCATGCCGAAGCCGCAGATCAAGGAGCGGGTGGCGGAGATGCTCCGGCTGGTGAAGCTGGAGCAGTTTGCCCAGCGCAAGCCGCACCAGCTTTCCGGTGGCCAGCGCCAGCGCGTCGCGCTCGCCCGCTCGGTCGCCAAGCGGCCCAAGGTGCTGCTTCTCGATGAGCCGCTCGGCGCGCTCGACAAGAAGCTGCGCGAGGAAACCCAGTTCGAACTGATGGATCTGCAGCAGGATCTCGGCCTGACCTTCGTCGTCGTGACCCATGACCAGGAAGAGGCCATGACCATGGCCGACCGCATTGCCGTGATGGATCACGGCAAGATCAAGCAGGTAGCGACGCCGGCCGAGGTCTACGAGGCCCCGTCATCGCGTTTCGTCGCTGACTTCATCGGCAACGTGAATATTTTCGAGGGCCAGGTCAGCGATCTTGGCGCCGATGGCGCGGTGATTGCCGGGCAGGACGGCCTGACCATCCGTGCGGCCAATGCCGGACCGGCCCGCAAGGGCGAGACGGCCTGGTTCGCCATCCGTCCGGAAAAGATCCGCATCATGTCGCAGAAACAGGACGCTGCGCCCAACAGCATCGACGGCGAGGTCTGGGACATCGCCTATCTCGGCGATATGACCATCATCCATGTCAGGCTGGATTCCGGAAAGGTCGTGCGCGCATCCATGATCAACAGCGCCCGCGGCTCCGACAATCCGCTCACCTGGGGTGACCGCGCCTGGATCAGCTTCGATCCGGATGCTGGTGTCGTCCTGGCAAGCTGAGGGCGGCGGCCATGCAGAAGCTGATTTCCGCCCTTGCCAGCCGCCTGGTCATCCTGGTGCCCTATGCCTGGTTGCTGTTCTTCTTCCTCATCCCCTTCCTGATCGTCTTCAAGATATCCCTGTCGACCTCGGCCATTGCCATGCCGCCCTACACACCCGTGTTCGAAGGGCTCGGCACCTGGCTGGAAAGCGCGCGCCGGTTCACCATCGACAACTACCTGTGGATCACCGAGGACGCGCTTTATGTGAAGGCCTACCTGTCCAGCGTCATCATCGCCGCCATTTCCACGGTGCTGACGCTGCTGATCGGCTTTCCGCTGGCCTATGGCATGGCCCGGGCGCCGCAGGGCCTGCGCCCCACGCTGCTGATGCTCGTCATCCTGCCCTTCTGGACCTCCTTCCTGATCCGTGTCTACGCCTGGATCGGCATCCTCAAGCCGGAAGGCCTGCTCAACCAGTTTCTGATGGCCCTGGGCGTGATCTCTGAACCGCTGCAAATCCTCAACACCCACACCGCCATCTTCATCGGCATTGTCTATTCCTATCTCCCGTTCATGGTGCTGCCCATCTATTCGACGCTGGAGAAGATGGACTATTCGCTGATCGAGGCGGCGCAGGATCTGGGCTGTCCGCCGGTCACGGCGTTCTGGAAGATCACGCTGCCGCTCGCCATTCCCGGCATCCTGGCCGGCTGCCTGCTGGTCTTCATTCCCGCCGTCGGCGAATTCGTCATCCCGGACCTGCTGGGCGGTTCGCGCACGCTGATGATCGGCAAGACGCTGTGGTCCGAATTCTTCAACAATCGCGATTGGCCGCTGGCCTCGGCGGTGGCCATCATCCTGCTGTTGCTGCTGGTGGTTCCCATCGTCATGTTCCAGAACGCGCAGGCGCGGGCGCAAGAGGCGGGCAAGTGACATGAACACGACCTGGTCCCGCTTCAACATCGCGTCCGTCGTCTTCGGCTTCGCCTTTCTCTACCTGCCGATCGTCCTGCTGGTCATCTATTCCTTCAACGAGTCCCGGCTGGTGACGGTCTGGGCCGGTTTCTCGACGAAATGGTATGGCGAGATGCTGCGCAATGAAGGCCTGATGAACGCGGCCTGGGTCACCCTGCGTGTCGGCCTTCTGTCTGCCACCATCGCCACCGTGCTTGGCACGCTGGCGGCGCTTGCGCTGGACCGCTATACGCGCTTTCGTGGCCGGATTCTGTTTTCAGGCATGGTCTACGCACCGCTGGTCATGCCGGAGGTCATTACCGGCCTGTCGCTGCTGCTGCTCTTCGTCGCCATCGGGTTCGACCGTGGTTTCATGACGGTCACGCTCGCCCATGTCACCTTTTCCATGTGTTTCGTGGCCGTGGTCGTCCAGTCGCGTCTCGTCAGCTTCGACCGCTCGCTTGAAGAGGCGGCCATGGATCTCGGCGCACCCCCGGTGACCACCTTCTTCCAGGTCACCTTGCCCAACATCATGCCTGCCGTGATTTCCGGCTGGATGCTGGCCTTCACGCTCTCGCTGGACGATCTGGTGATCGCGTCCTTCACCTCCGGCCCCGGTGCCACGACGCTTCCGATGAAGATCTACAGCCAGGTACGCCTTGGCGTGACGCCCGAAATCAATGCCGTCTGCACCGTGCTGATCGGCTTCGTGGCCACCGGCGTCATCATCGCGTCCATTGTCAACAAGCGCAGGGATCTGCAGCGCCGGCGCGACGAACAGGCGGCCTTTGCCAATGCCTGACGCCCGGCCGGGGCGTCAGCTTCGCGGCGGACGCAGAAGAAAGACGACGAGCCAGACCGGCACGATCACCATGGAGCCGAGCACGATATTGGGAATGGCCCATTCCGCGCCCTGTTGAAGCAGGCCGAGCACCCTGTCCGGCGTCAGGCCCATCTGTTGCAGGATGTCGCCGGCGGTCAGGTTGAACGCGGACAGTCCTGCTCCGGTGATCAGCGATATCACCAGGATCTTGAACAGTCCGAGCAGGAATTTGAACACGCCGCCACCCCGCACCCTCTTGCGGTCATCCGGATGAAACTAGACTGATTCGCCAATAAAGAGAATCGCGCCGGCCATGGCCGCTGCCGCGCCACCCCGTCATTGCGGGGTCAGGTTCGGTGCCAGCACCGGCGAGATCAGCGGCGCGTTCCACGATCCCCCGGCAAAGAAGGAAAGCGCGTCGCCGTCTGCCGGGTTTTCGCCAAGTGGCGTCACCGTGCCGGCAATGGCGAGGCTGCGTCCGGCCAGCGGGATCAGCCCGACCAGCCGGACCTGGCGCACCGGCGTCGTCAGCGTCGCTTTCTGGATGCGTGCGACACCCTGCTCGATAGCCAGTTCGACCTCCGCCGTCTGGAAGGCCAGCGGCCTGCCGGCAGCCTCCGACAGGCTGAAGAAGCCGGACGACCGCAGCCGGTTGACGAACAGGTCGAGATCGACCTCCGGGATCGCCCCTGCCGTCATTTGCGCCGAAAGCGATCCGGTCGAGTTCTCGATCAGGTCTGTCCACGTGGCGCCGGGGCCTTTCAAAATCAGCGATACCGTCGACGTCGCATCCGGAACGCCGCTGGCAAGCGGAATGGCTTCGCCGATCAGGCTGCCGTCCACTTCGGTGGCGAGCACCCGCAACTCGCTTGTCTTGCCTTCACCCGACCTGTTGATCCGCAATCCTGCCTGGACGGAGCCGCCGAAGGCCCGCGCATCCGAAATGTCGAAGACCGACAGGTCGTCCTTCACCTGGACCGTGGCCGCCACTTCGCTCAGCAGGACATCCTGGAACGTCGCATTGTCGGCCGACAGCCGGAGGTCGAGATTGATCCGGCTGGCGGGGACTTCCGTCAGCGCGTTGGCCGGCGTATCGCCCGGCAGCACATCGGGAAAGGCGTTCAGGATCGTCGCCAGGTCCATGGCGGGAAAATGCAATGTGCCGGAAATCATCGGCACAGGTCCCGGCAGGCCGAATTCCAGCACGCCGCTGCCCGAACTGTCGCCGAAGGACAGGTCTGCCTCTTCCAGTTTCAGCCGGTCCGGACCGCCAGTCAGGCGTCCGCTGGCGGCGATCCGGCCTGGCAACAGGCCCTGCGCCGCGGTCAGCCGCGACCATTCGAGTGCCCGCGAAAGCGAGGGTGTGGACAGCGATGCCGCGCCATCGACGAACAGGTTTGGACGCCGCGTAACGATGCCATCATAGGAAAAGGAAAGCGGCTTTGAGGTCATCTCGAAGGAAAGCGGCGTTTCTCCCCCGGCCATCAGCAGCAGGGGCTGGCGTGCCGAGACGCGCAGATCGGCCTGTTCGCCGTTCCAGATCAGCGATCCTGTGGCCGAGAGGCTGGCAGCCAGGCGCGGCCATGCGATCGTGGCATTGACGCTTGTGACAACCGGAAACTCCTTGTTGTCGCGCGTGTAGACGGCGCGTCCGTCAACCAGGCTGACGGTTCCCAGCGGTTCGTCCGGCACCGATCCGAGATCGGGGGCTTCGCCGTCCACGTCGATGGCCGATCTCGCAAGGCGCAGCGCCGTGACGAAACGCCCGCTTGAGGGAGCGGCAGGCAGCGATGTCGCATCCGGCAGGTTGATCACGGGGCGCACGATGTCGATGCGCGTGAAACGGATGCGGCCGGATACCGCGTCGAGGGCCGAGAGCGCCACGCGCACCTCCTCGGCCCGCGCCACGGTCCGCTCCGGGCTGCCCCAGGGTTTCAGCTGCACACCCGACAGCTTCACCTCGACATTGGGAAAAAGCGAGATTTCCGGTGCCGCGGTCAGCTCGACGCGATACCCGGTCCAGTTGCTCAGCTCCGCGGTGATCCGGCCGCGGATGATGGACGTGGAGGCGAGAAAGGGCAGGGACAGGAAGATCGCCACCGCCAGGATGCCCAGCAGCAGGCCGGAGAGGAACAGCCTTCGAATGACCGGTGCCGACATGCGCGTCCTGTATCTCCTTCCCGAGGCAAGCCCAACCTGTAAACGACGCGGTGGCCATTTCAAGCAGCTTGGCCGGCGCCCGATCCGTTTACCACAGGCATCTGCCGCTTTCCGGTTGCGTGCGGTGTTTGCGAAGGTGTTTATACGCTCTTGCGAAATCCGTGCGCATCGGCAACACACGCAGCCATCGAAAGGGAGGATAGCATGACCCAGGACACCCCACTGTGGACACCCTCGCCCGAGCGTGTGGCCGCCCATCCCATGACCGCCTTCACGGCTGCTGCCGGCGAGCGGGCAGGCCGGGCCTTTGAAGGCTACGACGACCTTCATGCCTGGTCGATCAACGAGCGCGAGGCGTTCTGGAGCCTGATCTGGGATCATTGCGGCATCATCGGCGAAAAGGGCGACCGTATTCTCGTCGACGGCGACCGCATGCCGGGCGCCCGTTTCTTCCCCGATGCCCGCCTGAATTTCGCGGAAAACCTGCTGTGGAAGTCGGGCGAGGGGGATGCGCTTGTCTTCCGCGGAGAGGACAAGGTCGAGCGTCGCATGTCATGGAATGCCCTGCGCGCCCTTGTCTCGCGCCTGCAGCAGGGGTTCCGGGCGCTTGGCGTCAAGCCGGGCGACCGCATTGCCGCCATGGTGCCGAACATGCCCGAAACCGTGGCCTGCATGCTGGCCACCACATCCCTGGGCGCCATCTGGTCGTCCTGCTCGCCCGATTTCGGGGAACAGGGCGTCCTCGACCGCTTCGGCCAGATCGATCCCGTTCTCTTCGTCGGTGTCGATGGCTACTGGTACAACGGCAAGCGCCAGGAAACCGGCGAAAAACTGGCCAATGTCTTTTCGAAACTGCCGGCGCAAACCTGCCTCGTGCTGGATTATCTCGGCGATGCGGCATCGGTCGCCGCCGGGATCGAGGGCGCGACGACGCTCGATGACTTCATCGCACCCTGGCAGGCGGGCGAACCGGCCTTCACGCGGCTGGAGTTCAACCATCCGCTTTACATTCTCTATTCCTCCGGTACGACGGGCATTCCCAAATGCATTGTCCACGGCGCCGGCGGCACGCTGCTCCAGCATGCCAAGGAGCACCGCCTGCATTCCGGCATCGGCGAGAACGACCGCTTCTTCTATTTCACCACCTGCGGCTGGATGATGTGGAACTGGCTGGTTTCGGGCCTGGCAACCGGCGCGACGCTCCTGCTTTACGATGGCTCGCCCTTCCATCCCGATGGCAATGTCATCTTCGATTATGCCCGCGACGAGAAGATGACCTTCTTCGGCACATCCGCCAAGTTCATCGACGCCGTGCGCAAGTCCGGCCTGCGCCCCATCGAGACCCATGACCTCTCTTGTGTGCGCGTCATATCCTCCACCGGGTCGCCGTTGTCGCCCGAAGGCTTCGAATTCGTCTATGACGGCATCAAGTCCGACGTTCACCTGGCTTCGGTGTCCGGCGGAACGGACATCGTCTCCTGTTTCGTGATTGCCGTTCCCGGCAAGCCGGTCTGGTCCGGCGAGATCCAGGGCCCCGGCCTTGGCATGGCCACCGATGTCTGGAACGACGATGGCGAGCCCGTGCGCCAGGAAAAGGGCGAACTCGTCTGCACCAGGGCCTTTCCGTCCATGCCCATCGGCTTCTGGAATGATCCCGATGGCATGAAATATCATGGCGCCTATTTCGAACGGTTCGACAATGTCTGGTGCCATGGCGATTTCGCCGAATGGACCGAACACGGCGGCATGATCATTCACGGCCGGTCGGATGCCACGCTCAACCCGGGCGGCGTGCGCATCGGCACGGCCGAGATCTACAACCAGGTCGAACAGCTTGACGAGGTGATCGAGGCGCTGTGCATCGGCCAGGATTGGGAGGATGACGTGCGTGTCGTGCTGTTCGTCCGCCTTGCCGAAGGCGTCTCGCTGGATGCCGATCTTGAAAGGAAGATACGCACGAAAATCCGCACCGGCGCCAGCCCCCGGCACGTACCGGCCAGGATCGTGCCGGTGGCCGACATCCCGCGCACGAAATCCGGCAAGATCACCGAACTGGCCGTGCGCGATGTCGTTCACGGCCGACAGGTCAAGAACAAGGAGGCGCTTGCCAACCCGGAGGCGCTCGACCTCTATCGCGACCTCGAAGCGCTGCGCGTATGAGGCGCCGGCCGTCTTGGTTAGCAAATCGTGAATGCGAAATTTACCACGCGCAGGGTTCGGGTCGCATGGCTAAAACACGCAATGTGCAGGTAAGGTTTGGTTAAGCTCTTGTCGGCACACTCGCGTTAACTGATTGTTGAAACCTTCGGATCGGTTCCCGACGAACAGCCCTTTTGCATCCCTGACAGCTTGCAGAAATGACTCAGGCGCTTTCCTCACCGGAAAGCGCCTTCTTCTTTGGTGCGGTCAGGAAGCCTCGTCTCGCATCAGCGCACGGGAAAGCAGCATCACCGGCACCAGTGCGGTGACGATGATGAGCAGGGCGGCAACGGCGCCGTCTTCCACCACGCCGCGTGAGGCGTTCTCGTAGACATGGGTGGCCAGCGTCGAGAAGCCGAAGGGACGAAGCAGGATCGTGGCCGACAGTTCCTTCACCGTATCGACGAAGACGAGCACGCCCGCGGTCATGATCGCCGGGGTCAGCAGCGGCAGGAGCACGATGCGCGCCGAACGGGCCGGCGAGCAGCCCAGCGAGCGGGCGGCGTCGTCGATATTGCGCGGCAGCTTTTCCATGCCGGAGCGGATGGTGCCTTCGGCAAGCGCCATGAAGCGGATCGTGCAGGCATAGATCACCGCGCCCGCGGTGCCGCTGATCAGCAGCCCCGTCGAAAACCCGAACCAGTCGCGCGCCAGCGCATCCACCGTATTGTCGATGCGCGCGAGCGCGAACAGCAGTCCGAGCCCGAGGATCGTGCCCGGCAGCGCGTAACCGATCGTCGAAATGCGTGCCATGGCCAGAACGCCCGGCCGCCGCACCAGCCGTGCGGCATTGAGCAGCAGCAGTGCCAGCCCGACTGTGACCACGGCGGTCGCCGCTGCCACCGCGACGGAGCTGAGGAAGGCATTCTGGAGCGCAGGTTCGAAAAGCTGGTCCAGCCGCCTGACTGCAAAACGGCCCAGAACCTGGATGGGTATGCCGAAGCCGGCCAGGATGGGAAGCAGCACGGCGAGGAAGGCGGCCGCTGCCCGCCAGCCGGTCAGTTTCAGCCGCGCCGGGCGCGCCTTGATATGGGTGGCGCGTGCTGCATGGAAACCCTGCTTGCGCCGCGCCCATTGCTCGGTCATCAGGATGGCGAAGACGATGACCATCATCACCGCCGCGATCTGTGCCGCGCCCTCCAGGCTTCCCCGGTTGAGCCAGGTCGAATAGACCGAGAAGGTCAGCGTGCGCACGCCGAGATATTCCACTGCGCCGATGTCGTTCAGCGTCTCCATCAGCACCAGCGCCACGCCGGCGATGATGGCCGGCCGCGCGACCGGCAGCAGGATGCGGCGGAACACCGTGCCCGGCCGCGCGCCCAGCGTGCGCGCCACATCGGCGATGTTGCGCCCCTGCATCAGGAACACGACGCGCGTCGTCATGTACACATAGGGGTAGAGGACGGCCGAGAGAACCAGCGCTGCGCCCTCGGTGGAGCGGATGTCGGGAAACCAGTAGTCGCGCGGGCTCTGCCAGCCGAAGATGGCCCGCAAGGCCGATTGCACCGGACCGGTGAAGTGGAAGAACTCGCCGAACGCATAGGCCGCCAGGTAGGGCGGCACGGCCACCGGCAGGACCAGCGCCCAGGCCAGCACCCGGCGCATGGGGAAATCATAGGCCACGATCAGCCAGGCCGTGGTGACGCCGATGCTGGCGGTCCCGGCCGAGACCAGCGCCAGCAGCCAGAGCGTCGTGGCGGTGGAGCGTGGCAGCACGTTTTGCAGAAGATGCGGCCAGTCCTCGCCGCTTCCCGTCACGCCCACGCCGATCAGCACCATGACCGGCAGCAGCACAAGTGCCGCGACAAGCGCTGTCAGTCCGCGAATGGCGGGATGGCGTGGCCTGCGAACCGGCGGAAGCCGGTCAAGGGACAGGGGGGCGGGATTGACGGCCTGGCTGGGTTGCATGGGATGAGCCTTTTGCCCCGGTCACGCCGACATGACAAGCAGCGAAAGGCGAAGCCGGTGGCCGGCTCCGCCTTCAATGCCGGAGGCTGCGATGAGCCGGTCAGCTTTGCGGGCCGTCATCCAGTCCCACCCGGTCGACCATTTCCGACGCGGCCTTGCGCTGGTCGGCGATATCGGTGAGCGGCAGCGTGTCCGCCTTCAGCGTGCCGAACGACTGGACCACGTCGGAGGCCTCCACGCCCGGCTTGACCGGATATTCGAACACCTGCTCGGCATAGACCTGCTGGGCTTCCTCGCTGGCCAGGAATTCCATCAGCTTGATGGCGGCATCCTTGTTGGGCGCGTGCTTCGCCAGCGCCATGCCGGAAATGTTCACATGGGTGCGGCCGTTCTCGAAGGTCGGGAAGATGACCTTCATGGCGTCGGCCCATTCCTTCTGCTCCGGTTCCTTCTCGTTGGTCTTCATCAGGCCGACATAATAGGTATTCCCCAGGCCGATGTCGCATTCGCCGGAATAGATCGCCTTGGCCTGAGCCCGGTCATTGCCTTCCGGCTTGCGGGCGAGGTTGTCGCGCAGCCCCTTCATCCACGTTTCCGCCGCTTCCGCGCCTTCATGGGCAATCATCGCGGCGAACAGGCCGATATTGTAGTCATGCTGGCCGGTGCGCATGCAGATGCGGCCCTTGTATTTCGGATCGGCCAGGTCGGCATAGGCCAGTTCGTCTTCCGGCACGCGTTCTTTCGAGGCATAGACGACGCGGCCGCGCTGGGTGAGGCCGAACCAGTTGCCCTCCGGGTCGCGGAATTCCGCCGGGATATGGGCATTGATGTCTTCATTGTTCACCGGCTGCGTGATGCCGGCTTCCTTCGCCTTCGTCAGGCGGGAAATGTCGACGGTCAGGATCACGTCGGCCGGCGAATTCCGGCCTTCGGCCGCGATGCGCTCTTCAAGGCCCTTGTCGAGGAAAAGGAGTTGCGTCTCGATGCCGGTTTCCTTCGTGAAGGCATCGAGCACGGGCCTGATCAGGTCCGGCTGGCGGTAGGAATAGATGTTGACGACATCCCCGGCCATCGCGGGGGCGGCGGCGAGGGGGGAAAGAAGGACGGCGGCGCAGGCCAGCCGTGCGAAAATGGTGTTCATTCCGGTCTCCTGGGCTGCAGGGGTCAAGGCCCTGCGCGAAGGGTTTCCATTGGTCCGGCGCGTCGGCCGGTTGCCGTTTTTCAGTGCCTTGGCCCCGCCCGGGGGTCAAGGAAATCCCTGAAAGACTGGAACGTTTCTAAACTGGAGTGGATTGATCCGGTTCAGTCCGCCAGCACGCGTGCCGGCGGGAAGATCACCTCCACGATGGTGCCCTCGCCCGGTGTCGAGGTGATGGCGAAGCGGGCGCGGTTGGCCTCCACCAGCGCCTTGGTCAGCGGCAGGCCGAGGCCGGTGCCGTCGCCGCGTGTGCGGCGCATCGTGTTGAGCTGCTTGAACGGCTTCATCGCATGCTCGATGTCGGACATTGTCATGCCGATGCCCGTGTCGCGCACATGCATCACCACCTCGCCGCCTGCCTCGTGGACGGTGGAAACGATCACCTGTCCGCCGGGCGGGGTGAATTTCACGGCATTGGAAAGCAGGTTGAGCGCGATCTGGCGCATGGAGCGCTTGTCGGCGACCACGTCGGGCAGGCCGGAGACGAGCGATGAGCGGATGATGACCCGTTCGCGATTGGCCTGCGGCTGCATGATCGCCACCGCTTCGGCGAGAATATCGTTGAGCGGAACCGCCTCATAGGACAATTCTTGGTGTCCGGCCTCGATCTTGGAGATGTCGAGCAGGTCGTTGACCAGGTCCAGCACGTGGTTGCCGGAACGGTTGATGTCGCGCAGATAGTCCTTGTAGCGCTGGTTGCCGATCGGGCCGAAACGCTCGCCAAGCATCAGTTCCGAAAATCCGATGATGGCATTGAGCGGCGTGCGGATCTCGTGGCTGACCCGGGCCAGGAATTGTGTTTTCTGGCTTGATGCGTCTTCGGCCTGCCGTCGCGCTTCGGTCAGTTCCTCCTCGGCCCGCTTCCAGTTGGTGATGTCGCGCATCACCGCACAATAGCCGCCGTGGGAAGGCAGTTTGCCGATGCTCATGTAGAGCGGGATGAAACGGCCCTTGGCTTCGCGCCCGATGACCTCGCGCCCGTCATTGAGCACGCTGGCAACCCCGTTGCCGGCGAGCCCGGCAAGGTAATCGCGCGCGGCGCGCTGGCTCTCGGCGGCAAATAGCCGGCCAAACGGTTCGCCCGTTACCTCCTCGCCGTCATAGCCGAACAGGGCCTGGGCCGAGCGGTTCATGGCGCGGATCGTGCCATCGTTCTCGATCAGCACGACGCCGTCGGTCGCGGTGTCGAGGATGGTGTTGAGTTGGCGCACCGTGGCTTGCAGCTTCTCCACGCTCTCGGGCGCAAGGAAGGCATTGATCGGCCCGCCTTCCGTCATATCCGCTCCGGCAGTCAAATCCTGCGTGCTGTCGTCGTCCTCGTCGCCGGGATCGAGAAAGGCCAGCATGATGGCCTTGCCGCCATTCCAGCCGATGCTCTGCATGTGGGTCCGCACGCGCGCGGCGGTATCGTCGGCCAGGCGGATTTCAGGCCCCTGCGGTCCTGCCTCACCGAACAGCGCTTCCAGCCCGCCAGCCGCTTCCAGGTCGGCCAGAGAGCCGTACCCGCTGAAGGACAGGAAGGCGCCATTGGCATAGGCAAGACGCCCGCCGCCGGTCACGAGCACCGGAACCGGCAGGCGCGACAGGAAGGCAGGCGAGACGTCGCCCGCTGCCAGCCGGCGGGCCAGGGGTTCGGTGCCGGAGCCATCGCCGGCCGCCGCGTCTCGCGGCGTTGCTGCGGCCCCGGTCGCCGGTTCATCCGCTCCATTGGCCGGATGGTGCCCTGCCACGGTGAAGGTGGGGTCGGGCTCTCCATGATCCGCCGCCGACGTCGCGGCGGGCTCGCCGTCTGGCGCCTGCACGCCCGGCCTTGCAAGGCTGTAGGCATTGACAGACGGGAAAACCGGTTCGACGGTCTTCGCCACGTCCGCCACGTCCGCCACGTCCGCCACGTCCGCCACGTCCGCCACGTCCGCCACGTCCGCCACGTCCGCCACGTCCGCCACGTCCGCCACGTCCGCCACGTTCGCCACGTCTTCCGGAGCGGTTTCCGTCACTGCATCCATGTCGGAGTCTTCTGCGTGGCCGCCAATGTCCTCCCCGGCACTGTCCTTCGTTCCGTCCGATGCGGCTGCGATATACATCGCCCCGGAAACGCCGGCCCCCGCGAAAGCCCCGGCATAGACCCGTCTGGGTGCCTGGCGAACCGGACGGATGGTGCCGGCCGGCGTTTCCGGCAGAAGCGCGGGCCGCGCCTCATCCTGCCGGTTGCTGCCGTCGGTTGGCACGGCACCGCCGCCGGCATCGGCGTCCTGCGCTACAGGCTCTGCCGTTTCGTCTCGCCCGGCGTCGAAGGCGGGTTGCTGGCCGCTCTCCCCGGCAGGGGCTGCCGCGGGCGTGTCCGGCTGACCGCCGTTTTCGCCTGCATCGGCATCGGCGGGCGGAAGCGATGTTTCCCGCAATGTCTTGCCAATGGTTTCGAAGACATGCTGATCGGCGCGTGACAGCCGCTTGCCCGGCCGGTCGCCCGGCCGCTCGCGATGCTGCTCCAGACTGACGATCTTGTCGTTGAGGCGCCGGTTCAGGCTCGTGTCGACGGCAAGCGCGGGCGCTTCTCCGTGAAACGGATCATGCTCCATTTCCGGCAATGTGTCCGGCGCTTCGGAAGCCGGCTCCGGGTGCGCCGGCTCCGGGCTTTCCGCCCCATTCTGCGCATCGTCCGTGCCGGTATCGGTGATTTCCGCCATGGGCGTTTCGCCTTGCGCAAGCACAAGGCCTAGGGCGCCGGGATCCTCGACCGCCTCGCCCGGACGGATCACGCCGAAGCCGCGAAATCCCTCGAAATCCCGCTCGCGGTTGTAGACGGGCAGGGCAGCCAGGTCGACGGGTGCGCGCTTGGCCGTTCCCTGCAGTGGCCAAAGGACACAGCGCCCGGACCACGTGTCGCGCCGTGACAGAAGGCCGGCGATGTCGCCATCCGGGTCGATGCCGAAACGCGCCGCCACGGCTTCGAATGTCTGGCCCAGGATGTCGGACGCGGATGGACCGACAACAGCACCGAACTCGTCCGAGAGCGCGGTGAAGCAGCCCTGCGCGTCCGTGCGCCAGACGAAGCGGACCGGCTGGGCGGCTTCCGTCTCGGCGACGAATGCCTCTGCCGTTCCTGCATCGCCAGGCTCCTCCGGGGCTTCGCCGGGTGAGGCGGTTTCTTCCGGCTTGCTGGTTCCGCCCTGCTCGAAATACCAGTCGTCATGCGGGGCAACCGGGGGGCTTGCCCTGTCCGCTGCTTCATTTCGCACGCCCGAATGGTCGCCATCGGTTGCCGCGCCGCCTTCGGCTGCCGGCATGTCATCATTGGCCGCCATGTCTTCGTGCAAGGCATCCTGGTCGCCGGGCATGTCATGGCGACGGTCCGCGGCAGCGCCACCAAAGGCCAGCCCGACCATTTCGGCAATCGTGCGCGGTGTCGCCACGGCCGGCCGGCCGTCCCGGCGCGGCGTTTCGGGAAGAACGTCCTCATGCGTCTCCAAGACAGGCAGGGCCGTTTGCGCGGCAGTGCCATCGTCTGCCTGCGCGGCCGCTTCGCCCTTGCCGGGTTCCGCTCCCGGTTCCACGGCCAGCAGCAGGTGCAGTGCCGGATCGTCCGTCAGCCGGGCGAACCCGGCCGGAAGCGGCCCGTGGCGGCTTTCGATCATGCGCTTGACGAGGCGGTCCTCCTCATGGGCCACCGCCTTGACCAGCGCCACCAGCGTGCCGGGCGCTATGCCGAGCCGGTCAAAATCGCTGGAACATTCGAGGACTTCGCCATTCGCGTCCACGAGCGCGGCATGGTTTTCCTGGCTGGAGAACCCCGCGACCACCTGCCCGCCTCTGCCGGCCCCGCGCGCTTCGGCCGGTATGGCAAGCAGGATGGCCGGCTCGCCCTGCGGCATGCTCATGCTGCTGGCCTGGAATGCCACCGTGCGCGAGCCCGTGCCAGTCCCCAGGCGGACCAGCACCGGCATCTCGCGCGCCAGATGCGGAAAACCCCGCAGGCCCTGGATCTGCCGCCGCGCGATCACGGCAAGGCCGGTTTCCTGTCCGATCGCCTCTTCGAGATCCTGAAAGCCGAAAATCTGCGCCCCGTGGCCATTCGCCCATAGCACCGTGGAAAGGTCGCTGGACAGGACGACCAGCGCGTCGCCCGATGCCAGGCGCATGCGGACAGCGTCGTTCACGGCAATGTCGAGGAAGGGGTAGACGCCCGTTTCCATGTCTGCGGCCCTGCTTTCCATGTCTCCCCGATCCGCGGGAGCTTTACGCTTTCTTAATAATCGCTGGCGCCTGCACCGTCCATGTTTCACCCCGCCCGGTGGTCCTGCAAACTCCGCAAGTGGTTAATCTGCCTCCAGAAATTGTGCAGTGCAAAATTTATGTTGCAATGCACAAAAAGATCGCTATATTGAAGCCTATCAACACACACCGGCGAGAGCCGGTCAACATTATGAGGATCATGATATGACCAAGGCTGCAAAGACCGCTGAAACCGTCGAATTCCCGGCTTTTGATGCCACCAAGGCCACTGACCAGGTTCGCGCCTTCGCCGAAAAGGGCGTTGAGCAGACCCAGGAAGCCTACGCCAAGATGAAGGCGAACGCCGAGGAAGCCCAGAAGATGGTTGAAGATTCCATGGAAACCGTCAAGGGCGCCGTCAACACCGTTTCGCTCAAGACCATCGCCGCCATGCGCGCCAATGCCGAGGCCGGCTTCTCCCACATGGAAGCCCTGCTGGGCGTGAAGTCGCTCTCCGACTTCGTCGAAATGCAGACCGCTTTCGTGCGCAAGCAGACCGAAATGGCCACCGAGCAGGCCAAGGACATGCAGGCTGCCACGACCAAGGCTGCCGAAGAAATGGCCAAGCCGGCCAAGACCGCCTTCGAAAAGGCCGTCAAGGACTTTAAGGCCGCCTGAGGCGCGCCAACCCTCTTTCCCGCGGCTATCCTCCTCCCGGCCGCTGGGAATGCCGCCCGCCATCCTCCCGGCCGGCGGCACGCGAAAAGGCCGGACTGCGCGTCCGGCCTTTTTTCGTGGCCGGCATGGCCGAAGCGCCGGATTTGTGCTTGAAACCCGAAGCAAATATGCGTATTGACGCTCCGCCGGCTTCCGGCAAGGGCGGTTGTAGCTCAGTTGGTTAGAGCGTTGGATTGTGGCTCCAAAGGTCGGTGGTTCGAATCCACCCAACCGTACCATCCCCGTTTTTCATGATCCTGATGTGCTGAAGGCGTAGCCGCCGGTTTGGCTGCGCTCAGAACAGTTCACCCTGGCGCTTGGCTGGCGGTATCACCGGCGTTTCCTTGCGCTTGCGCGGCCGCTCCTTGTCGCCGCCGACCGGCCCCAGGGCGCCAGCCCGGATCTGGCCGTCGAAGAACTCGATCGCCAGCGCATCGCCGGAGCGGATGGCGGCGGCACGCGAAACCGGTCTTCCTTCCGCATCGCGCACAAGCGCGAAACCGCGCTCCAGCGTTCCCTGGTAGGAGAAGGACTTGAGCAGCCGTCCGGCCTGGCTCAACCGCTCCGACCGCTGCTCCAGCATGCGTGCGGCAAGCCGCGGCAGCGCTGCCTCCAGGCGGGTCTGGTCACGCCGCGCCTGCGCGACGCGTGTTTCCAGCAGGCCCGGCCGCAGGCGCGCGGATGCGGCCTCGGATTTCGCCCGCTTTCGCTCCACGTTCACGCGCAGCATGCGCGTCAGGTTGAGTGCGGCCTCGTCGAACCGCCGCCGCGGCATGGCCAGCAACTGGTCGGCTTGGGGCAGGGCGCGCGCCGCCGCCCGCACGGCTTCGCGCTTGCGGTCCATCGCGCGGCGCAATGCGCCTGACAGCCGCGCCGACAGGTTGGCGAGCGCAGCCTCCAGATCCGCCTTCACCGGAACGGCCATTTCGGCGGCACCCGTCGGCGTCGGCGCGCGCATGTCGGCGGCCAGGTCGATCAGCGTCCAGTCGGTTTCGTGCCCGACAGCCGAAATCAGCGGAATGTGCGAAGCCGCCGCCGCGCGCACAACGATTTCGTCGTTGAAGCCCCACAGATCCTCAAGGCTTCCGCCGCCGCGCGCAACGATGATGACGTCAGGCCGGGGAATCGCACCGCCGGGCACAAGCGCGTTGAAGCCGTCGATGGCGCGCGCCACGTCCTGCCCGCAGGTATCGCCCTGCACCCGCACCGGCCAGACGATGACATGCAGGGGATAACGGTCGGTGATGCGGTGGATGATGTCGCGGATCACCGCGCCCGTGGGTGAGGTCACGACGCCGATGACGCGCGGCAGCGATGGCAATGCCTGCTTGCGGGCCGCGTCGAACAGGCCTTCGCCTGCCAGCTTGCGCTTGCGCTCTTCCAGCAGTGCCATCAGCGCACCGGCGCCCGCCGGCTCCAGGTTCTCGATGACGATCTGGTATTTCGAAGAGCCCGGATAGGTGGTCAGCTTCCCGGTGGCGATGACCTCCATGCCTTCCTCGGGCTTGAAACGCAGCCGCTGGAAACTGCCACGCCAGATCACCGCCTCGATCCGCGCGCGGTCGTCCTTGAGCGCGAAATAGGCATGGCCGGAGGCATGCGGCCCGCGATAGCCCGACACTTCGCCGCGAAGGCGCACATGGCCGAAGGCGTCCTCGACCACGCGTTTCAGGGCGCCGGAAATCTCCGAGACGGTGAACTCGGCCGCATTGGAAGGTGATTCGTCTGTCATGGGCGCATTGGGCTTTCGGGCTGGCGAGGAGTCAACCCGGCCTACCAGCCTGCCAGCATGTGGCCGGGCCGCAGGCGCGGCACGCGAAGGCCGCCATTGGCAGCCTGCATGTCCGGCTGGCCAAGCCCCAGCGCGCCGGGCACCGACAGGTTGTCGAGGCTTTCGCCGATATGCCTGGCCAGCGCATCCACCAGCGCCGGATGGCGGGTGCGCCCGCGCAGGATGGCAATGCCCGTCTCGCCCAGCGACAGGAACCCGTCGCTCTCGCCCAGCACCCGCATGCCCGGCCGCAGCGCACATTCGGGCAGCAGCGAAACCGCCTGGCCGGAAAGCACGGCCGCCGCGATGACCGTGGCCGACCAGCTGTTGAAGATGAAACGATGGTCCCGGCCCATGGCGTCCAGCACTTCCACCGCCCGCTGCCGCCATTTGCAGGATGGCCGCCCCGCAGCCAGCGGCAGGACCGGTTCCTCATGCGTGGCATGGGCGGCGCTCGTCACCCAGAGCAAGGGCTCCCGGCGCACGATTTCCATGCTGCCATCGCCCTCGGTCTGCGAGATGAGCGCAATGTCCAGATGCCCGCGCCGCACATGCTCGATCAGCCCGTAGGTCGGTTCGCAAAGCACGGTGAGTTCCACCTTGGGGTTCGACCGGGTGAAACGCCCGACGATCTCCGGCAGAAACCGCTCCGCATAGTCGTCCGGCACGCCGATCTGCACATGGCCGGCCAACTGGTTGTCATCAAAGGCGGCCAGCGTCTCGTTGTTGAGTTGCACAAGCCGGCGCGCATAGGCCGTCAGCCGTTCGCCGTCCTCGGTAAGGCGGTTCATGCGCCCGTCCTTCTCGAAAAGCGGTTTGCCGACGCGCTCTTCCAGCTTGCGCATCTGCATCGAGACCGCCGATTGCGTGCGGTGGACGATCTGTGATGCCTCGGTGAAGGACCCGGTTTCGGCAATGGCGAGAAAGGTACGGAGCTGGTCCAGATCGAGTGCGGCGGCCATGGCATGTTCCCATCAACAATTCTGAAGGATAAGATTAGAAACATTCGTTCGACTAATCAATTGCCGTGACGCATGATGCTGACATTCCGGACTGACCGGTCGACACACATGCCGCGAGCATCCCGCTTCGCGCCACGTCTTGCCGTTGGCCGGATTGCCGGATTTACCGAGAGGAGTCGAAGAGATGACTGCGCTGCAACACACTGCCCATGCTTCCACCCGCCTGGCCGCCCTCGCAGGCGTTGCCACGCGCGCCGGTGCGGCCGTGGCGGCGCTGGCCCGAAATTGGCGCAACCGCATCCGTCTGGCCGAACTGTCCGGCCTGACCGATCGCGAACTGGCTGACATCGGCATAACCCGTGGCGACCTGTTCGAGGCCGGCGGCAGCCGCTGGAACGAGGATCCGACGCGCCGCCTTTCCGCGCTGCGAGACGAACGCCTCTATCTGGCCGAAATGGCTGCGCGCCAGGTTCACTGAGACCCAATGGCAAATCCCGCGGGCGCTGCGCAACTCCCATGACCGCAGGCCGGATCCCCTCCGGCAAGGCCCGCGCACCTGACCCGGCCGTCCCCCCGCGGCCGGGTCTTTTTCCAGGATTTGCCGCAGGCTGTCAGCGCGGGCGGTCCATGCCCTTCAGGAACTGGTCGAAAATGCTTTCGACATTGCGCTGGTATTCGTCGCGGGCGCGCCGGCCACTTTCGAACATCTCGCCGAAAATCGTGTCATACGGATTCTGCGCCTTGTCGGCGGAACCGCTGTCCCCGGCCGGTTGCCGGCCGCCCCCGGTTTGGCCGCCCCCGGTCTGGCCGCCCATGCCGCCGCCTTGCGCGCTGCGCAGGAAATCCTCGAAAATGCGGCCGAACGGATTGTCGGTCATCGGATTTTGCGGGCGTTCGGCCTGCGGCTGTTTCTGGCCGCCGCCCATCATGGTCTCCAGCATCTTGCCGAAGGGATTGTCGAACGGGTTTTGCGGCTCCGCGCGCGGCGTGCGGTGCTGCTGCTGGCCGCGCGTCCACATGTCGGTGCCCTGTCGCATCATTTCCGCGATGACATCGCCGATTGGGTTGGCGCCTGAGCCGAAACCGCCTGCGCCGAAACCGGCCTGCGGCGCCGCCTGGCCGGTGGTCTGCCGGTAGAGCCCTCCCATGATCAGGTTGGCGAGGACGGGAAGCATCTGCTTGTAGATTTCCTGGCCGATCCCGGTGGCCGCCTCGGCCTGTTTCGCGATGGCCCGGCTGACCTCGGGCGAGCCGAACAGATGGCCGAGAATGCCGTTGCCGTTGTGCACACCCTGCGGCTGGAAGGCGGCCTGCATGTCTTCCCAGTAGCGCGCATGCTGGCCTGTCGCCAGTGCATTGAGGAAGTTGGCGACGCCGAACGGATCGGAGGCATTGCGCTTGAGCCCTTCGGAGAAGGCGGGCATCAGCGCTTCCATTGCCTTGGCAGTCTGCTCCTGGGACAACTGGAACTGGCGCGCCATCTGCTGCACGGCCTCGCCGTTCTGCATGTTGAGCATCATGTCGAGCAACGGGGCCATGGCAATTCCTCCTTGCCGTTTGAATCGTCAGACAAGGCTAGCCCGTTTGCGCGCCGCGAACAAACGGGAAGATGGTTGCAGGAACAGGCCGCGGTGACGCTCAGTAGGCGTATTCGGTGAACAGGGGCTCGACCGAATGGTCCCAGCGCGTATGCCAGGCGGCCAGCATTTCCTGCGCGTCGGTCGTCCCGCGCGCCACGATTTCCTCGAGCGGGGCCAGGAAATGCGCCTCGTCGAAACCGTCGACGTTCAGCCGGTTGCGGTTCTTGAGGCCGAGCCGCGAGATTTCCAGCACGTCGCGGGCGATCATGTGCAGGCTGCGTCCGGCGATCCCGCTGTCCAGCCCGCTGGTCGGTGCGCTGTCGCGCAGCGCCTGCGTTTCCGCCACCGTCCAGTCCTTGACGAGGGCTTCCGCAGCGTCGAGCGCCTCGCCATCATAGAGCAACCCGACCCAGAAGGCCGGCAGCGCGCAAATGCGCCGCCAGGGTCCGCCATCCGCGCCGCGCATTTCGAGGAAGCGTTTCAGCCGGACATCCGGAAACAGGGTCGACAGATGGTTGGTCCAGTCGCCCATGGTCGGTATCGGGTTCGTGATCCGGCCCTTCAGGGCGCCATCCATGAACTGGCGGAATGTCACGTCCGTTGCATCGTGATAGCGCCCGTCGCGGATAATGAAATACATCGGCACGTCGAGCGCCCATTCGGCATAGTCGGCAAAGCCGAAATCGCTGGAAAAGACGAAGGGCAGCAGGCCGGAGCGCTGGTTGTCGACGTCGCGCCAGATGTCGCCGCGCCAGCTTTGCAGGCCGTTCGGCGCGCCCTCGGTAAACGGCGAGGAGGCGAAGAGGACCGTGGCCAGCGGCTGCAGCTTCATCGAGACCTGCATCTTGCGGCGCATGTCGGTTTCGCTGTCGAAATCCAGGTTCACCTGGATCGTGCAGGTCCGGTACATCATGTCGAGGCCCTGACTGCCGACCTTGGGCATGTAGCCTGTCATGATGTCATAGCGCGACTTCGGCATGCGCGGCGTCTCCGCCAGCGTCCATTTCGGGCTTGCGCCCATGCCGAGGAAGCGGATGCCGAGCGGCTCGGCGATTTCGCGCACCTGCGCCAGATGGGCATTGCCCTCCCGGCATGTCTGATGGATGGTCTCCAGTGGCGCGCCCGACAGTTCGAACTGCCCGCCCGGTTCCAGGCTGATTGCGCCCTGGCCCGTTGGTTCGACGAGCCCGATGATATGGCCGGCGTCGATGATCGGTTCCCAGCCCAGCTTTTCGCGCATACCCTCCAGGATGGCGCGGATTCCATTGTCGCCGCCATAGGGGACCGGCCGGTTGCCGTCCACGTAGAAGGGGAATTTCTCGTGCTCGGTGCCGATGCGCCAGTCTTCCGGCGGCTTGCAGCCGGCTTCCATCCAGCCGACCATGTCGGCAAAACCGTCAAGCGGCCTTTCGTCAGTCGTGTCCCGCGCCATGCAACGCCGTCCTTCTCAATTCGCACACGGGCGCGGGCGCGCCGCGTCGTCGAGGCGCATCAATGGACGAGAAGGGCAGGGCTGATCAAGCGAAAAGTCCTGAACGCCACGTCAACAGATATTGAAGCGGTCATGTCCAGTCGCCGCGCGCCGCCTGCAGCACGGCCATTGCCGCAACGGCGGCCGTGTCGGCGCGCAGGATACGCGGACCCAGCGGAATGGCGGTCACGAAGTCGAGCGCATGCAATTGCCGCCGCTCTTCCTCCGAAAACCCGCCCTCGGGTCCGATGAGAAGGCCGAACCGGGGCTCGGCCAGGTTCTGAAGAATGGGCATGGGATTGTTGCCCTGCGCGGCCTCGTCGCAGAAGACGAGACGGCGCCCCCCCTCCCAGGTGGCAAGCAGCCGGTCCAGTTTCACCGGTTCCAGCACCTGCGCAATGGAAAGGATGCCGCATTGCTCGGCCGCTTCCACCGCATTGGCCCGCATGCGCTCCAGACCGGGCTTGTGCACCTGCGTATGCTGGGTGATCACCGGTTGCAGCACGCCCGCGCCCATTTCCACGGCCTTCTGCACCATGTAGTCGAGCCGCCCGGCCTTCAGCGGTGCAAAGCAATAGACGAGATCGCACGGCTCCGGTTGCGGCCGCGTCTGCGCCGCCAGCGTGATCTGCGCGCGCTTCTTGCCAGCCCGCGTGACATGGGCCAGCCACTCGCCGTCGCGCCCGTTGAACACCAGCAGTTCCGCGCCGTCGGCCAGCCGCAGCACGTTCAGCAGGTAGTTCGATTGCTGCGAATCGGCATCGACCACGATGCCGCCGGCCAGGGCGGTGTCGAGGAACAGGCGGGGAAGCTTGTAATTGGCGCGCATGGCAGATGGATGACCGAGGAGGCGGCCGGGGTCAAGCGGTGCTGTCTGCGCGCCAGGCCGGCCGGTAGCCGTTGCGCAAGGCCGTCACCGTCGCCTTCGGCGTGATGAGCGTGACCGGGAAACGCATCAGGTCCGAGAGCGCCATTGGCGGGCCATAGGCATCCGCATGCCATGCAAGCGCCCGGCGGCCGCGCAGCGCGAAGGCCCGGCCGTCCGCCTCCACCATGGTGCCGTCCGGCAGGCCGGGCAGGTCGATCGGGGAGAGGCGCTGTGCATCGGCACGCGTCGAAAGCCGCCGCTGGCCGTGGAGAACGGCGTCCATGCCGGCCGCGGACATGGCTGGCGCGTTCATCCCCTGGGCAAAGGCCGAGGCGAAAGCGGTTGCCGCGCCCCGCCGGCACAGGAAGCAGGGCCTGTGGCCGGCCGCCAGCGCTGTCACCTCGTCGGCGAAGAACAGTTCCGTCCAGCCCGCGGACCCGCCGGGACCGTTCCGGCCCCAGACATCGCGCTTGCGGTCCTGGTAGGTGAGCGCACAGCAGATCCACGCCTTTCTCGACCATCGCCGTCCGGTCGGCGTTCGGGTCTCAGGATCGTGAATGACACCGCGATTGCCCGTGAACGTACCGCGCGCCGGATCCGCAAACAGGCCGCCGAACGGGTTCACGCGGTTTGGCAGGGTCATCGGTCAGGCCGCCCGCTTGACCATCAGCGAGGCAAGCCCTGCGGAAATCAGGAAACCGGCGCCGGTACGCGTGGCTGCCCTGAGCAGGGCCGGACGCCGGATGGCCTGGCGCGCTGTGCCGGCCAGCAGTGCGTAGGCGGCGGCGTTCACCATGCCCAGAACTGTGAACACCGCGACGAACACCGCCGCCTGCGGTACGAAATCCCGCCCTGGCACGATGAATTGCGGCACGAAGGCCATGAAGAACACGATACCCTTCGGGTTGAACAGGGTCACGAGAAAGGCATCGCGGAAAACCGGCCAGCGGCGGATGCCGGCCACCGGTTCGCCCGCCGCCAGCCCCGACAGCACGGGCGCCACCGGCGCGCGCCACATCTTCACGCCGATCCAGACGAGATAGGCCGCTCCCACCCACTTGATCACGGTGAAGGCCGTGGCGGATGCCGCCAGTATGGTTCCGACGCCGACGAGCGAAAGGCTGGCGGCAAGGAGGTCGCCAAGGGCCACGCCGGCAACGCTGGCCAGCGCCACGCGACGGCCATGCGCCAGTGCCTGCGCCACCACCATGATGATGGTCGGGCCGGGAATGACGAGCAATGCCAGGGAAGCGGCGGAAAAGGCCAGCAGGACAGGCAGGTCGACGGGAAAGTCCATGGTTGCACTCCGGCATGGGGTCCTTCGCACCAGATAGGACCGCGGGCCCTGCGCCTGTCAATGCGGCACATCATGGCGCCGGAGGCACCGGATGCGGCGGCACTTGCGTTGCTGCGTTGCAACAAATCCGCTTTTCCGTGTGCAGTCTGTCACAGACGGCTGGTAATCGATCCGTTAATGACTTAGGGAAACCGCCGTCGGGGCAGGGTGGCCTTGTCGATCAGAATGGAACAGATGAAATGCCTTTCCCGTTGTCTGGCAACGGAATGGTAACCAAAACTGGCGCAGGTAGTACGGAAAGCAAACAGAGATGAATCCCGTGAAAGCAACACTTCTTTCTGTCTTCCTGCTGACCGCTGCAGCCATGTGGAGCATCGGTTTCTATGCCACCGATGCCGCCGCCGGAAAATCCGCCACCCATGACGGCTACGGAATCGTCGCGCTGGGCAATTGAGCCCGCCCGCTTGTGATTCGCGTTCAGGCGCGGATGGAGGGCCCTGTGCCTTTCATGCGGCCGTCGATCCGCCTGTTTCCTGCAAGATGCGTGTGAGCCGGCCCTCGATCACGAGGGCCGAGAGAATGCCGGAGGAATAGGCTCCGGTGTCGATATTGACGTGATTCGGCCTGAGGTCCGGGGCGGCAACCGGGGTATGGCCATGCACGATCACCTTGGGGTGCAGCCCGGCCCAGCCAAGGAAGTCGTCGCGTATCCAGATCAGATCCTCGGGATCCTGCCGGTCCAGCGCCAGTCCGGGACGGATGCCGGCATGGCAGAAAAAGAAATCCCCGAAGGAAACCGACCGGGCGAGCCCGGTCAGGAAACGCGTGTGGGATTCGGGAATGGCCGCGTCAAGCCGGCACGCCGTATCGCGCGCTGCCTCATTGCTGCTGAAATCCGCCGTCACGCCGTAGGAAAGCGCGGTCTGGACGCCGCCATGGCGGGTGAACAGGGTGTTGGCGCGAGGCTTGGCGAGAAACCACAAGAGGCCGAGATCGTGATTGCCCGCCAGCGCGATGTTTCGCTCGTCCGCTGACGACTTTCCGGTCAGGAAATCGAGCACGCCACGCGAGCAGGGGCCGCGGTCGATATAGTCCCCGACATGGATGATCCGCCAGTCAGCGGGCCGGTCGCGCGCGATTTCCGCCCCGATTTTGCCGTGGAGCGCGCTCAGCAGGTCAAGACGGCCATGCACGTCGCCGATGGCATAAAGACGCATGCCGGGCGGGCTGGCCGCCTCGCCCAGCGCAATACCTCGGTCAGCACTCACGTTGCCTTGCCGACGACGATGACATGCAACGCCTTCGGCCCATGCGCGCCGAGGATGATCTTCTGTTCCACGTCGCCGGACCGCGACGGCCCGGTCACCAGGTTGACCGCGCGGGGCATGCCCTTGCGCCGGGAGGCCTTGCGCAACCGGGCGAAGGCTTCCTCCATGGTACCGTCGATATCCGCCGCGTCGAGCACCACGATATGATGTTCCGGCAGGAAGTTGATCGTGGTCGGATTGTCCGCGCCGGCCGTCAGCATGACGGTGCCGGTTTCCGCGATCCCGCACAGGCCGTGGCTGACGCCGGTCATGTCATCGCCGTCCGATGCACCGGCCTTCACCTCCAGCGATCGCTGCTTGTCCCAGGGCATGGCCTTGAGCCGCTTGTCGGCGCCCATGCGCACCGATGCCGGCAGGTTTCGCGCTCGCAGATAGGCTGAAACGGCCTTGGGCACGTCGTCGCCGGACTTCACCGTCTGCACCGTTGCCTGCACGCCCTCCGCCTTGGCGAGGAACAGCTTGACCCGCTCGGCCGGCGCAATTTGCGCGCGCGCCGGCACAACGCCCTGCGGGTGCTTCTTCAGCCGGTCCGCGACCGCCTTCATCCGCTCGTCCGCCGCGCCGCTGCCGCCCGCATGCTTGCGGATGCGGTTGAGAATGGCGTCACGCGCGCTCATGGCCGTGCCTCCTGCTTCAGCGCCTCGCGCTGGGCCCATTGCTGCATGAACGTGCGCGATTCCGGCGCGGGCAGCTCGCGATGCCTTGTCCACCCGCCGGCAAGCGGCAGCCACGAAAAACGGCGCTTCGCCCCGCCGAACACCGAGAGCAACGGAATGGCGAACGAGGTGGCCAGCCGGTAGATGCGGGGCCGGCGGGCGAGAAAGGCCCAGCTCTTCAGCCCGAAACGTTGGGTCGACGGGTTCAGTCCGCGCTCGAATTCCCGTTCGCGCCAGTGCCGCATCATCTTGGGCAGGGGAATGCGCATCGGGCACACCGCCTCGCAACGCCCGCAGAAAGTGGAAGCGTTGGGCAGGTGACCCGCCTTGTCCACGCCGATCAGCGAGGGGGTGAGAACCGCGCCCATCGGCCCCGGATAGACCCAGCCGTAAGCGTGCCCGCCGACGGTGTGATAGACCGGGCAATGGTTCATGCAGGCGCCGCAGCGGATGCAGCGCAGCATCTCCTGGAACTCCGTGCCGAGCATGGAGGAGCGCCCGTTGTCGAGCAGGATGACGTGATATTCGTCCGGGCCGTCCGGGTCCTTGTCGCGTTTCGGCCCGGTCGAAAGCGTGGTGTAGACGCTCATCTCCTGGCCGGTCGCCGAGCGTGCCAGCACACGCAGGATTTGCGACACGTCCTCCAGCGTCGGCACCACCTTCTCGATGGAGGCCATGACGATATGCACCTTGCCCAGTGTCTGGGTCAGGTCGCCATTGCCCTCGTTCGTGACGATGATCGAGGAGCCGGTTTCGGCGACCAGGAAATTGGCCCCGGTAATGCCGACATCGGCCTCGAAATAGCGCGAGCGCAGCACGCGGCGCGCCTCGCCCAGCAGATCTTCCGGCTCCGACAGGTCGCGCGAAGGCGGCAGATGCGTGTGGACCCGGCGGAAATCCTCCTCCACCTGGTCCTTGTTGACATGGACGGCCGGCGCGATGATGTGGCTCGGGTGTTCGCCGCGTAGCTGGATGATGTATTCGCCCAGATCCGTCTCCACCGGCTCGATGCCGGAATGCTCCAGGAAGTCGTTGAGCCCGATCTCCTCGGTGATCATCGACTTGCCCTTGGTCACGGTGCGCGCACCGGCCCGCCGGCAGATGTCGAGCACGATGCCGCGTGCGTCGGCGGCGGTTTCCGCCCAGTGGACATGCCCGCCGGCATCCTTCACGGCCTTCTCGTAGGTTTCCAGATACAGGTCGAGATGGGCAAGCGTATGGTTCTTGATGTCGCGCGCCTGGTCGCGCAGTGCCTCGAATTCCGGCAGGCCCGCGGCCGCCTGGGCCCGCTTTTCGATGAAGCCGGAGCGAACATTGCCCAGCGCGCGCTGAAGCTGGCGGTCGTCCAGCGCGGCGCGGGCGTTCTTCCTGAAGGTCGGTGAGGTGATCTGCATGGCGTCAGCCTTTCCCTGCAATCGGCGGCGTGTCTGTCATGCCGGCCAGCACTTCGGCCACGTGGCGCACCTCCACGCCCGAGCCTTCGCGCTTCAGCTTGCCTGCCATGTTCATCAGGCAGCCGAGATCGCCGGCCAGCAGCAAGGAGGCGCCGGTGGAGGTGATGTCGGCCGTCTTGCGTTCGACGATGGCGTTGGAAATGTCGGAATACTTGACGCAGAACGTGCCGCCGAAACCGCAGCACACATCCGGGTCGCGCATCTCGCTGACGGTCAGGCCCTCCACGCTGGCAAGCAGCTTGCGCGGCTGCCCCTGCACACCCAGTTCCCGCAGGCCGGAACAGCTGTCGTGATAGGTCGCAACCGTATCGAGGCGGGCATCGACGCCCTCTATCCCCAGCACATCGGTCAGGAAGCTGACGAGTTCGTGGCACTTGGCCGAAAAGGCTGACGCCCGTTCTTCCCATGCCGCATCGCCGGCAAAAAGGCCCGGATAGTGCTTCTTGAGCATGGAGGCGCAGGAACCGGACGGCGCGACCACGTAATCGAAGTCCTCGAACGCAGCGATGGTCTGTTCGGCGATGGCGCGCGTGTCGGCCCGGTCGCCGGAATTGTAGGCCGGCTGGCCGCAGCAGGTCTGCGCCCGCGGCACGTCGACCCGGCACCCGGCCGCCTCCATCAGCTTGATGGCTGCAAAACCCACGCTCGGGCGGAACAGGTCGACCAGGCATGTGACGAACAGGCCGACGCGGGGAGGGGAACTCTCTGACATGGGATGCTTCCGGATTACTCGATTGTCGTCTCGCTGCGCTGGCGCAGGCGCAGGCGGGAAATGCGCTGCCAGTCCACGGTGCGCTCTGCGTCGCGCATGGAATTCTCCACATAGGTCATGTGCGCCTGCGCGGCTGCGCGCGCTGCGGCCGGATCGCCGGCCATGACGGCATCGTAGATGGCAAGATGCTGCTCCAGCAATTTGTCGCGCGCGCCGGGGAAATTGTAGATCATGGACCGGTTGTAGAACACGCCGTCCGACAGCAGGCGGTAGCAGGAGCGCAGCGTATGCAGCAGGATGATGTTATGCGCGCATTCGCCGATGGCGTTGTGGAACTCCACGTCGATGGCGGCTTCTTCCTCGAAGTCGTCCTTCTGGTGGGCTTCCTTCATGCGCTCGATGATACGCGTCAGCAGCGCCTTGTCATCCTCGGTGGCCCGTCTGGTGGCATACTCCGCCGCCACGCCCTCGATCTCGCGGCGATATTCGAGATAGTCGGCAATGGCCTTGCGGTGCTTGGAGATCAGTTCCATCACCGGTCCAGTGAAAACCTGGCCGATCACATCGGCAACATAGGTTCCGCCGCCGTGGCGGGTGACCAGCAGGCCGCGCGCCTCCAGCATCTTCAGCGCGTCACGCAGGATCGGCCGCGACACCTCGAACTGGCGGGCCAGTTCCCGCTCGCCCGGCAGCTTGTCGCCGACGCGCAGGATGCCCTCCAGGACCAGCACCTCGATCTGCTCGACGACCTCGTCGGCAGTGCGTGAGTGGTGGATCCGGGAAAAGATCTCGTTCAACGGCCTGAAGTCCTCCCTGCGGCAAATTCACGCGAGTCTATCGTTTCGCAGGCAAACTGGTCAATTTGTTTATCCACTTGCGCGCGTTTTCCATCCACGTGCAGGAATGCGCTGGCTTTGCGGCACTGCAATATGTTGCTAAAGCTTGCCGGATAAACGCGTTTGCCCGCGTCCGGAGAAGCGCGGGCCCTGCGCGATCGGGCTGCAAGAGGGAAATTCGATGGCATCTGGCGCTGGGGAACAGAACCGCTCAACCGCCGCAACGGTACTGGGGTTCCCGGTTCATCCGGGGCGGTCGGCCGCACTTGGCGAGGTGCATGCCCGTCCTGCGCCGCTGGTGGAGACGCCGCACCTGCTCGTCCAGCTTGCCTTCATGACCGAGGGCGGCGCCACGGTGGACCACGCCGTCCTGTCGGACCTTTCGCGGGCCAATGGTGTCGCCCCGCCCGATCGCGGCGCGCGCCACCACACCATCCTGCGCGGCCGGGGCGCGCTGCGCTGGGAGCGGCACACGGAATTCTCCACCTATCTCTGGAACGGCCCGCTTTCGCCGCAAGACGGAAAACCCCTGGAAGAGCCGCCCTTCGGCCCGTCCTTTGCCTTGCCGGGTGTCGTGCTGGCCGGCGTGCGCCTCGAGATTCGCAAATGGACCGAAGCCAGCGAGCGCCTTGTCACCGGCTTCGATGCCGCCAGCCTCTGTTACAGCCTCGTGGAAAACGGGCAGGCGGCCGCCATCACCGATTTTCGCCAGGACGGCGACGGCCTGACCCGCATCCTTGTGCTCGACCGCGGCCTGACGCCGGCCCGCGCCGGCGCGCTGGCCCAGCGCCTGATCGAGATCGAGACCTATCGCATCCTCGCCATGCTCGGCCTGCCGCTGGCCCAGGAACTGTCGCCGCGCATTCGCCGGATCGAGGACCGCCTTGCCGACGTGACGAACCGCATGCGCACCCGCAGCGGCGCCGGCAGCCAGGATTTGCTCACCGAACTGACGGATTTGGCCTCGGAACTGGAGGCCGATGCCGCCGCCAGCCTGTACCGGTTCGGCGCCAGCCGTGCCTATGACGGCATTGTCAATGAACGGCTGGCCGCCATCGGCGAGCAACCGGTGACGGGCTACGAGACATGGGGCGCTTTCCTGAAGCGGCGCATGGCGCCCGCCATGCGCACCTGCCGCTCGGTCGAGGAGCGTCAGGCCAATCTGTCGCGCAAGCTGGCCCGTGCGACGACGCTGCTCAGAAGCTGGGTGGAAGTTGACTTGCAGCGCCAGAACAGCGACCTGCTCAACTCGATGAACCGCCGCGCCCAGCTCCAGTTGCGCCTTCAACAGACCGTCGAGGGCCTCTCGGTCGCCGCCGTTTCCTATTACATCGTCGGACTGATCGGCTATCTGGCCAAGGGAACCGGCCTTCTTGGCCATGGCATGAAGCCCGAATATGTGACCGCGGCCTCGGTGCCCATCGTCATCCTGTTCGTGTGGTGGATGGTCAGGCGCATTCGCCGCGCCCACGGCGAGCACGATTAAAGGTTACTCGGCGGCCAGCGCGCGGGGTTCGCTGCCATCTTCCCAGTAGGGCGAGGGGCCGTAAAGACCGGCCAGGAAATCGATGAACAGGCGCACCTTGACCGGCAGGAAGCGGCGCGAGGGATAGACGGCGTAAATGCCGACATTCTTCGAGGCCGAATAGTCCGGCAGCACGCGGCGCAATTCGCCTGACGCCAGTTCCGGGCCGACATCCCAGGTCGAACGCAGCGCGATGCCGATGCCGGCGAGCACGGCTTGCCGCAGCACTTCCGATGAGTTGGTCAGCAGCGGGCCTTCGGGCCGGTAGATCAGCGGGCCGTCCGGCCCTTCCAGACGCCAGGGCTCGTGGTTGTGGGCCGGCAGCACGACGTGATTCTGAAGGTCAGTGATCGAAGTCGGCTCACCGTGTTTTTCCAGATAGCTGGCGGAGGCGACGAGGAAACGCTGGACCGGGGCCAGGCGGCGCGCCACAAGGCTCGAATCGGTCAGTTCGGCAATGCGGATGGCAAGATCGAAACCTTCGCCGACAATGTCCACGAAATCATCGGAAAGAACGAGATTGATGGCGAGATCCGGATTGTCTCGCATGAAGGCCTGCAGATGCGGGGCGACATGCATGCGGCCGAAGGACGTGGGCGCGGACACCTTCAGCGTGCCGCGCGGTTGCGCCGAGCGGCGGGACACGAAGCTTTCGGCCTCTTCCACCGCTGCGAGAATGGCGACGATCCGCTCATAGAACCCCTGACCGGCCTCGGTCAATGCGATCTGGCGCGTCGTGCGCTGGAGCAACCGGGTTCCGAGACTGTCTTCCAGCCGGCGCAGCCTTTTTGAAACCACCGCCGGCGACAGGCCCATCTCCCGGCCGGCCGCCGAAAGGCTGCCAGCGGAGACGACCCGGGCGAAAATTTCATAGTCGGCTATATGGCTCATGTGAGACTCACCTGACATCTGAACCTCACTACGTCCTTTGCTGATCGTTGGATCACTGTTTCCGGAAAAGTTTCTTTGCCGCCCCTCTTTCTTGTTGACGCAGGGTGACAAGTTTTTGTTCCGTCCGGAAAAAGGCTTTCAATGCGAAGGTCGGCCGGCCATTGATTGCGCATGGTGCCGACGAGTGGTAAAACTATTTGACCAGTTCTGGGGAGGAAGGCATGGCAAACATCCGTTTTCACGATCCCGATCCGCGCATTCTGGCGCGGCGTGCCGACATTGTCGCCGATCTCGCCGATCTCGTTCCTGCGTCGTGTTTCGTCAGCGACGAGCGTGAACTGGTGCCCTTCGAAACCGATGCGTTCACGGCCTACAGGCGCGTGCCGCTGGCCGTCATCCTGCCCGAGACGACGGAACAGGTGGCGAAAGTGCTGAAATACCTTGCCCGCGAAAAGGTGCCCGTCGTGGCGCGCGGTGCCGGGACGTCGCTTTCAGGCGGCGCCATCCCGCAGGAGGACGCGGTGGTGATCGGCTTGTCGAAGATGAGCCGCATTCTCGAAATCGACCTGCCCAACCGTCTGGCGCGGGTGCAGGCCGGCGTTACCAATATCAACATTTCCAACGCGGTCGAGGCAGACGGCTTCTTCTACGCACCTGATCCCTCCTCGCAGCTTGCCTGCACCATCGGCGGCAATATCGGCATGAATTCCGGCGGCGCCCATTGTCTGAAATATGGCGTCACGACCAACAACCTGCTTGGCGTGCGCCTTGTCACCTTCGATGGCGAGATCCTCGACATTGGCGCAGGCGAACTGGACGCCGCCGGCTATGACCTGCTCGGCCTTGTCTGCGGTTCTGAAGGCCAGCTCGGCATTGTCACCGAAGCCACCGTGCGCCTGATCGCCAGGCCGGAAGGGGCGCGGCCGTTGCTTTTCGGCTTCGATTCCTCGGAAGTCGCCGGGGCCTGCGTGGCCGATATCATCGGCGAGGGCATCATTCCGGTTGCCATCGAATTCATGGACAAGCCGGCCATCGAGATTTGCGAGGCCTTCGCCCATGCCGGCTACCCGCTGGATGTCGAAGCGCTGCTGATCGTCGAGGTGGAAGGGTCCGAGGCCGAAATGGACGACATGCTCGCGCGCATCGTCGAGATCGCGCGCCGCCACGGCGTCAGCACGGTGAAGGAGAGCCAGTCGGCCATCGAGGCGGCGCTGATCTGGAAGGGCCGCAAGTCGGCTTTCGGCGCGACCGGCCGGATCGCGGACTATATCTGCATGGATGGCACGGTGCCGCTCGGGCAATTGTCCCATGTACTGCGCGAGACGGACGTGATCGTGAAGAAATACGGCCTGCGCGTCGCCAATGTCTTCCATGCCGGTGACGGCAACATGCACCCGCTCATCCTCTACAATGTCAACGATCCGGAAGAGGCAGAGAAGGCAGAGGCCGCGGGCATGGATATCCTGCGCCTGTGCGTCGACGCGGGCGGCTGCCTGACCGGGGAGCACGGTGTCGGCATCGAGAAGCGCGACCTCATGCGCCATCAATATGGCGAGGCGGATCTCGCCCAGCAGCTTGCCGTGCGCGACGCCTTCGACCCGCACCGCATCATGAACCCGTCGAAGGTCTTTCCGCTCGACATGACGACAATCAAGGCGAAGGAAAAGGCCGCATGACCACGACGCATCGTCCGGCGAGCGAGGCCGCGGCCGCCGCGATCATCCGTGAGGCCCATGACGCGCGCACGCCGCTGGCCATCGAGGGCGGGGGAACGCGCGCCGGCATCGGGCGCGCTGTCCAGGCCGCGGCCACGCTGTCTTCATCGGGGCTCGCCGGCATCGCGGAATACAACCCCGCCGAAATGGTCATGACACTCGCCGCCGGCACGCCGCTGGCCGATGTGGATGAGGCTTTGGCCCGGGCCGGCCAGCGCTTTGCCTTCGAGCCGGCCGATTACCGCGCGCTGCTCGGCAGCGACGGCGAACCCACGGCAGGCGCATTGGCCGCTGCCAACATTTCCGGGCCGCGCCGGTTCGTGGCCGGGGCGGCGCGCGACGGCCTGCTTGGCGTGCGCTTCGTCAATGGTACGGGCGAGGTGATCCGCAATGGCGGCAAGGTGATGAAGAACGTCACCGGCCTGGACCTCGTCAAGCTGATGGCCGGTTCCTGGGGCACGCTCGGTTTCCTGACGCAAGTCACCTTCAAGGTGCAGCCCGTGCCTGAGACCGAATTGACGCTGGCATTGCGCGGCCTGCTGGATGAGGACGCGGTCAATGCGCTGGCCCATGCCATGGCGACGAGCGCGGACGTGTCGGGCGCCGCGCATCTGCCGGAACTGGTGGCCGGAAGGGTGCTGGATGGCGCGCTGGGATCGGCGCCGGCGACACTGCTGCGCCTTGAAGGCTTTGAAAAATCGGTGCGCATCCGCGCCGACAAGCTGAAAGATCTGCTGGGAGGCATGGGGGAAATCGAGGAAATCGGCGCCGGCCGCTCGCGCGACCTGTGGAAGGATGTGCGCGACGTGGCCCCCTTTGCCGGTGGCGGCGAGAACAGGCCGGTCTGGCGCATTTCCATGAAACCGTCGCAGGCGCACCATGCCGTGATGGCGCTGCGCATGCAGGCCGGCGCCTCCGCCTTCTACGATTGGCAGGGCGGGCTGGCCTGGGTGCAGATGGAAGGCATCGACCCCCAGGATGACACCGTGCGCGCCGCCGTCGCCCGTTTCGGTGGCGGTCATGCCACGCTGATGCGCGCCAGCGCCGCCGTGCGCGCCACCATTCCCGTCTTCCAGCCGCTCTCCCCGGCCGTGGCCGCGCTCTCGAAGCGTGTGAAAGACACGTTCGATCCCGCCGGCATTCTCAATCCCGGCCGCATGGCCGCTGGAGCCTGATCCGATGCAGACCAATTTCTCAGCCGAACAATTGCAGGATCCCGGCGTCGCGGAAGCGGAATCGATCCTGCGCAAATGCGTCCATTGCGGCTTCTGCACCGCGACCTGCCCGACCTACGTAACGCTGGGCAACGAACTCGACAGCCCGCGCGGGCGCATCTACCTCATCAAGGACATGCTGGAGAACGATCGTCCGGCAGACAGGCAGGTGGTGACCCATATCGACCGCTGCCTGTCCTGCCTTGCCTGCATGACCACCTGTCCGTCGGGGGTCGATTACATGCACCTTGTCGACCACGCCCGCGCCCATATCGAGAAGACCTACCGGCGCCCGCTCCCCGACCGGATGACGCGCGCCATGCTGGCCATGGTGCTGCCCTGGCCGGGGCGCTTCCGCGCCGCACTGAAACTGGCGGCGCTGGGCAGGCCCTTCGCGCCCGTGTTGGAGCGCATCGCGCCGCTGAAGCCGATCGCGGCCATGCTGCGCCTCGCCCCGAAATCCGTCGCCGCTCATGCGCCCTCGGCCTTGCCGGGCCCGCGCCCGCAACGCGGGCAGAAGCGCGGCCGCGTCGCCATCCTCTCCGGCTGCGCCCAGCCGGTGCTCGACCCGGACATCAACCAGGCCGCCATGGATCTCCTGAACCGGCTCGGCGTCGAGGTGGTGGTGCCGAAGGGCGAGGGCTGCTGCGGCGCGCTCGTCCACCACATGGGCCGCGAGGAGCAAGCCCTGGATCAGGCAAGGCGCAATGTCGACGCCTGGTGGCGGCTCATCGAGGATGGCGGGCTGGACGCCATTATCATCACCACGTCGGGTTGCGGCACGACGGTGAAGGACTACGGCCACATGCTGCGCCATGACGCGGCTTACGCGGACAAGGCGGCCAGGGTTTCGGCGTTGGCGAAGGACGTGACCGAATATCTCGCAACGCTCGATCTTCCCGAACCGGTCAATGCCACGGGCCTGACGGTGGCCTATCATTCCGCCTGCTCCATGCAGCACGGACAGAAGATCACCGCCCAGCCGAAATCGCTGCTGAGGAAGGCGGGCTTCTCGGTGAAGGACCCGGCCGAGGGCCATCTGTGCTGCGGCTCGGCCGGTACTTACAACATCATGCAGCCCGACATCGCGGCCACGCTGAAGGCGCGCAAGGTGAAGAACCTGAAGGCAACACGGGCCGAGGTCGTCGCGGCAGGCAATATCGGCTGCATCACGCAGATCGGCGATGCCGCCGGCCTGCCCGTTGTCCATACGGTCAAGCTTCTGGACTGGGCCTGGGGCGGGGAAAGGCCCGCCGGCGTGCCGGATGGCCGGGCGCGCAAGGCCCTTCCCGCCGCCGGTCAGGACGGCCACGCCAGCGGCTAGCCGTTGAAGGTGATGGTGAACGTGGTGCCGCCCGGTCCTGTCGTGCGTTCCACCGTGCCATTGCCCTGTTGCGCCAGCGCCTCGATCAGCCGCATGCCGAGGCCCGGCCGGCCGCCATCGCCGGCGTCATCGGAAATGCCGCGTCCGTCATCCGAAATGGACAGGACATGGCGGCCGTTCTCTGGCCGGAAACGGACCGAGATACGCCCCCTGTTCTCGCCAAAGGCATGTTTGATGCTGTTGGTGGCAACCTCGTTGACCAGCAGGCCGATCACGATGGCCTTGTCCCGGTTGATGGGTGCCCGTTCCGCGTCGCAGGCAAAGGTGACACGTCTGTCGGCGGTCGCCGTTTCCTCCAGCGCCACGCAGAGATCGCGCAGATAGTCGTCGATATGCACCGAGCCGGTATCATCGAACTGGAAGCGCAGGTAGCCATAGGCGCGCGCGTAGCTCTCGATGCGCCCCAGCGCGGCCTGCAGCAGGGCCTTGGCATCGGGCGGGGCGTCGCGCATCTGCATGCGCATGATCGAGGCGATGGAGGCACAGCTGTTCTTGACCCGGTGCTCCAGTTCCACCAGCAGCATCTCGCGGTCATGCAGGGCCTTGCGTGCCGCCCGCCGGAAAATCTCGGCCAGCAGGACCGAGAAATAGCCCGCCGCCAGGTTGACGAGGATTCGCGGCCCGTCGCTGATTTCAGCCAGGTCGAAACTGCCTGCGACAGGCAGAACGAAATACCAGGCATGGAGACCCGAAAGCGTCTGGCAGACCAGGCCGGCGAGCCAGCCGCCGAACAGCGTTGCGATCAGCACCATGGGCACGGCCAGCGCGAACGGACCGGCGCCCGGCAGATACATGTCGGTCACCATCCGTAGCGCAACGCCGACGGCGCTGCACAACGCGCCGAAAAGAATTGCGCTTGCGGGTGCCGGGAGGGGCCTTGTCAGTTCCGTGATGTCGATGCGGGCGATCCGGTGCAGCGCGCTGTCTCCTGCCACTTGGGTGGCCGGAGCATATCAGCGGGACCGGAAGCAGCAAGTGTTTGGACCCGTCAGGCCCTTCACTTTACGGAACATGCCGGACATCAGGAAAACGGCGCGGAGATGCCTCTCCCCGCGCCGTTTCGCCGAAGCAGGCCGGCAGCGTGTCGTCCCCCGCCGCCGGCCTGTCCCTCTCCGGTCGGATCACTGCACGATGACGCGCGTGCCCACGCCGACGCGGTTGTAGAGGTCGATCACGTCCTCGTTGCGCATGCGGATGCAGCCCGAGGAAACATTCTGTCCGATGGTCCACGGCGCATTCGTGCCATGGATGCGGTAGAGCGTCGAGCCGAGATACAAGGCGCGCGCGCCCAGCGGATTGGCCGGTCCGCCCGGCATGTGAACGGGCAGGATGCGGCCTTCCTGCCGCTTGACCCGTTCGATCATCTCCGCCGGCGGCCGCCAGTCGGGCCATTCGCGCTTCAGGGTGATCTTGTGGGTACCCGCCCATTCGAAACCGGGCTTTGCCACGCCCACGCCATAGCGCCGCGCCATGCCGCCGGACGTCACGAGGTAGAGGAACTTGTTGTCCGTGTCGATGACGATGGTGCCGGGCTTGTGCCCGCCATCATAGGCCACGTCTTGCGGCAGGTAGAGCGGATTGACGGTTCGCCGGGGCTGCGACGGCAGCGGACGCACGGCATAGGCCGCGGTGCGGACCTGCCGGTCGACGGTGGCCTGCCGGGTTGCGGGGCGTTGCCGCACGGCGCGCTTGGCCGGCGGGGCGACACGCACCGTTACGCCTGCCGGGAGGTTGCGATAGTTCCGCTGGTGGCGGGCGCCGACGGGCGCGCGCTGCAACTGCATCACCCACGGGGCGGAAAGGTCGGGACTGACGACGACCGGTGGAGGGCTGCCGTAGCGCTCGCCGGCGGCGGCAGGGCCGGCGGTGGCGAGGCTGGCACATGCCGCGCAGGCCAGGAACAGGGTTTTCAGCATCGGATGGACTCGCAAACTGGTTCGTCACAGGGGCTCGCCCGGCAGCAGGCGTCAGCAGGCACCATGCCGCACGGTTGACGGTGATCCTGTGCCCGTGGCGGAGTCGGAAAGATGAATCGATTTTCATAAAATGCGATTCGCCGGTGAAACCGTTGGCTGTGGTTACCGGGCGCTTCACGAAACTGGTGAATCGCCGGTGAATCCGCTGCCGAAACCGGTTAACAGGGAGAATTGCGGCGATGACGGGCGACGACAATGGCTTGCTGGCCGGGCCTGACGGGCGAATGCGCTGCTTCTGGCATGGCGGCCAGGATGACTATGTGCGCTACCATGACGAGGAATGGGGCTATCCCGTCGCCGACGATATCCGCCTGTTCGAGAAGATATGCCTGGAAGGCTTCCAGTCGGGCCTGTCCTGGTTGACGATCCTGCGCAAGCGGGAGAATTTCCGCGCCGCCTTTGCCGGCTTCGACTTTGCGAAGGTTGCACAGTTCGATGATCGGGATATCGCCCGCCTTCTGGCCGACAGCGGTATCGTGCGCCATCGCGGCAAGATCGTCTCGACGATCAACAATGCCCGCCGCGCCGTGGAGATGAAGGCCGGGTTCGGATCCCTTGCCGCCTATTTCTGGTCCTTCGAGCCCGGTCCCGCCGAGCGTCCGGACCCGGTGACCCGTGCGGCCCTCGTCGCCAATCCGCATACGCCCGCCTCGCATCGCCTGTCGAAGGATCTGAAGAAACGCGGCTGGACATTCGTCGGGCCGACGACCGCTTATGCCTTCATGCAGGCCATGGGATTGGTGAACGACCACGTCGAAGGCTGCTGCTGCCGCGCGGAGGCGCAGGCGGCGCGCGAACGCTTTGCCCGCCCTGCGCGTTGACCGCTTCGGTCTGTCCGAAGCGCGGCTGTGATCCCCGTTACAGCCTGCATTCCTGGTTGTTCGGTAGTGTGATCAAGCGGTTTGGTTGTCTGTGCCGTACCCGTGGCGCTCCGGTGAAAGGCGCATTTGCCCGGCGAGGCGATGTCACGGATACAAGGTCACGCATATATTGAATCGCCGATCATTGTGCCTTGTGCTAGTATTATGGGCGAGGGACGCGAAGAACAGGAGTAGAAGATGATCAGGAAATCAGGGTTCATTGCCTCGGCTCTTGCTGCCGCGGTCATGATGGTCGCGCCAACGGGTTCGGCTGTCGCCTTTCCCGCGATGCCGCAAATCGTGCAGAAGCATGTCTCATCCTCCGACGTCACCCCGGTCCAGAACCGCTCGATTGACGCGATGAGGGAAGCCCGTCGGAACCAGTGGCGCATGCATCGCGGCCATGGCTACTACGGCCGCTATCGCGGCTCCCGCCATTACCGGCCCGGTTGGCGCCGCCACAATGGCTGGTGGTTCCCGCCGGCGGCCTTTGCCCTTGGCCTCGCCCTTGGCGCCGCGCCTCGCTATGCCGAGCCGCCGCGCCGTTATCGCGATCTTCCGCGCGCCCATTACCGCTGGTGCGACCGCAATTACCGGACCTACCGGGCCTCCGACAACACGTTCATTCCGCGCCGTGGCGTGCGCGCCGAGTGCCGGTCGCCCTACTGGCCGTAAGGCCGCAGCGCCGGAAAGACAGGGCGCGGCTGTCTGGCCGCGCCGGTGAGGAACCAAGTGGTGCCAGGGGCGTTCGTCAGGCAAGGGACGAGCAACCCAGGAGCACGACATGACAGGAAAATCCGGTTTACTCGCATCCATGCTGGCTGCGGCCGCCATGACGGTGGCGCCGATGAGCCCCGCCCTTGCCCTTCCCATGGTGCCGCAGACGATCCAGAAGACGGCGACGTCGGGCGATGTCGTAAAGGTGCAGAATCGCCGCGATCACCGCAGGAAAATGCGCCGCCACTTCCGCCGCCATGATGGCCGCGCCTGGCTGAACGGGCACCGCGGCCGCCGCCACCATCGCCGTGGCTGGCGTGAATACAACGGCTGGTGGTTCCCGCCAGCGGCCTTTGCGCTCGGCCTCACCCTGGGCGATGGACGCCGCTACGCGCCGCCGCCGCGCCGCGCACGCGATTTCTCCCGCGCGCATTACCGTTGGTGCGACCGAAAGTATCGCTCCTACCGCCGGTGGGACAACACCTACCAGCCCTATAACGGTCCACGCCGCCAGTGCTGGTCGCCCTACAACTGAGGCATGAGCGCAAGACGTGATGGAATGGCAGACCCGGCCGGCCACGGCCGGGTTTCTTCTTGCAATCGTGCGAGCCAGGCCGCCATGTCCCGCCCCCGCCCTTGCCGCCTTTCCCCATGTCGGTTAGGAGAAGCCCGGTTTTCCGTTTCCCGCCGCTTGGGGCCGTTTCCATGTCTGAGAAGAAAAAGAAGAAGCCGCAGAAGCTGAAGGCGCGCCTGCCGCGTGGCTTTGTCGACCGTTCGCCGGAGGATATCCGCGCCACCGACGAGATGGTGGCGAAGATCCGCGAGGTCTACGAGCGCTACGGCTTCGACCCGGTCGAGACCCCGATGTTCGAGTATACCGATGCGCTGGGCAAGTTCCTGCCCGACAGCGACCGGCCGAACGAGGGCGTCTTTTCGCTCCAGGACGATGATGAGCAGTGGTTGAGCCTGCGCTACGATCTTACCGCGCCGCTGGCGCGCCACGTGGCGGAGAACATCAACGAGATCGCGCTGCCCTACCGCACCTATCGCGCCGGATGGGTCTTCCGCAACGAGAAGCCCGGACCCGGCCGTTTCCGCCAGTTCATGCAGTTCGACGCCGATGTCGTCGGCGCGCCCGGCGTGCAGACCGATGCCGAGATGTGCATGATGATGGCCGACGCCATGGAGGCGCTGGGCGTGAAGCGCGGCGACTATGTCATCCGCGTCAACAACCGCAAGGTGCTCGATGGCGTGCTGGAGGCTATCGGCCTTGGCGGTGAGGAGAATGCCGAACGCAGGCTCACCGTGCTGCGCTCCATCGACAAGCTGGACAAGTTCGGCGTCGACGGCGTGCGCCTGTTGCTCGGCCCCGGCCGCTGGGATGGCGGGCGCGAGGGCGAAGGCGACTTCACCAGGGGCGCCGGGCTTGATGAAGCGCAAATCCGCACCGTGCTCAGGGGAATCGGTGTGCTCTCCGACGATTCCGACGCCTATCCTGCCTCGCAGGCCTATGCCCACGGCATGTCGGAGCTGATGATGATCGAAAGCCTCGTGCAGGCTGCCGGTTACGGCCCGGACCGGGTGAAGATCGACCCGTCCGTCGTGCGCGGTCTCGAATACTACACCGGCCCGGTCTACGAGGCGGAACTGACCTTTGACGTTGTCAACGAAAAGGGCGAGACCGTGCAGTTCGGCTCGGTCGGCGGTGGCGGGCGCTATGACGGCCTCGTCAAGCGCTTCACCGGGCAGGATGTGCCGGCCACCGGCTTTTCCATCGGCGTCTCGCGCCTGATGACGGCGCTGAAGAACCTCGGCAAGCTGGGTCGCACGCCCGTTGTGGCGCCGGTGCTCGTCACGGTGATGGATGGCGACACGCCGGCGCTCGGGCGCTATCAGAAAATGGTCCAGGATCTGCGCGCCGCCGGCATCCGCGCCGAGATGTACCAGGGCAACTGGAAGAAGTTCGGCAACCAGCTCAAATATGCCGACCGCCGCCATTGCCCCATCGCCATCATCCAGGGCTCGGACGAGCGCGAGAAGGGCATTGTGCAGGTCAAGGACATGATCGAAGGCCGCCGCCAGGCCGAGGCCATCGCCTCCAACGAGGAATGGCGCGAAGCCCGCCCCGGACAGTTCGAGATCGCCGAGGCCGACCTGGTGGCCGAGGTGAAGAAACTGCTGGCGGCACAGGCGGAAGGCTGACCATGACCCCACGCTTCCCCTCCAATGCGCGCGACATCCTGGCACTGTTCGAGAAGCGTGGCGCGGAAGCCGTCGATGTGCCGGTCATCCAGCCGGCCGACCCGTTTCTCGACATGGCGGGCGAGGATCTTCGCCGGCGCATCTTCCTGACGGAGAGCGAGACGGGCGAAAGCCTGTGCCTGCGGCCCGAATTCACCATTCCCGTCTGCCGCATGCATATCGAGGCGGGTGAGGCGGGCCACCGGCGCTATGCCTATCTGGGCGAGGTCTTCCGCCAGCGCCGCGACGGCGGCAATGAATTCTTCCAGGCCGGAATCGAGGATCTGGGCGATCCGGACACCAACAGCGCTGATGCCCGCTCGCTGGCCGATGCGCTGGCACTGGCGCGAATGCTCATGCCCGGCCGGGACCTGGCTGTATCCATGGGTGACCAGGCCGTGTTCGAGGCCGTGCTCGCCGCGCTCGGCCTGCCGCGCGGCTGGCAGCAGCGCCTTGCCCGCGCCTTCGGTGCCCCGGAGCAATTGGCCGCCGCGCTGAATGCCCTGTCCTCGGGCAACGGGACGGCTGCACTCGATGCGCCCCTTGTCGGTCTGGTGCAGGGCGGCGACCGCGCCGCGCTGGAAGCCCATGTAGAATCGAGAATGGCCGAAACCGGCATTTCGCCTTCCGCCGGCCGGTCGCCCGCCGAGATCGCCGCACGCCTCATCGACAAGGCCCGCCTTGCTTCCGTGCGGCTGGCGCCGGAAGCCTTTGCCGCGTTGCAAGCCTTTCTGGCCATTGGCGCGCCGCTTAACGAAGCATCCGGCGCGTTGCAGGCCTTTGCCGGAAAGGCCGGGCTTGAAATCGGCGGTGCGCTTGCCGCTTTCGACGCGCGCGTCGCGGCGATCGCCAATTCCGGGCTCGACCTGTCGGCCATCCGCTATGATGCCGCCTTCGGCCGGCCGCTCGACTATTACACGGGCCTTGTCTTCGAGGTGCATGCGCCGGGCCTCGACAAGCCGGTTGCCGGCGGCGGGCGCTATGACCGCCTGCTGACCCTTCTGGGCGCGCCGGCGCCCATTTCCGGCGTCGGCTTTTCCGTCTGGCTCGACCGGGCCGAACAGGCGCGGGAGACCTGAGCCATGGCCGTTACCATTGCCTTGCCCTCCAAGGGCCGCCTGAAGGAACAGGCCATCGCGGTTTTCCAGAAGGCCGGTTTCACCATCCGCCAGCCGGAGGATTCGCGCCAGTACCGTGCCACCGTTGACGGTCACGACGGCATCGAGATCGCATTCCTTTCGGCCTCCGAGATCGCCCGCGAACTGGGTGCCGGCACGGTGGAAATGGGTGTCACCGGCGAGGATCTGGTGCGCGAGACGCTGGCGGCCTGGGACGAGAAGGTGGAAATCTCCGCCCGTCTCGGTTTCGGCCATGCCGATGTCATCGTTGCCGTGCCCGAGGTCTGGTTCGACGTCGATACCATGGCCGATCTTGATGACGTGGCGGCCGAGTTCCGCATGAGCCATGGCCGGCGTCTGCGCATCGCCACCAAATACTGGCGCCTGACCCAGCAGTTCTTCTCGCGCGCCCACGGCATCCAGGTCTATCGCATCGTCGAAAGCCTTGGCGCCACGGAAGGGGCGCCTGCCGCGGGGTCGGCGGATGTCATCGTGGATATCACCTCCACCGGCTCCACGCTGCGCGCCAACCATCTGAAGATCCTCGACGACGGGATCATCCTCAAATCCCAGGCCTGCCTTGTCACCGGCAAGCGTGTGCTGGAAGGCCCGGAGGCTGCGCTCGCGCGCGAGATCGCCGGGCGCGTCGGGGCCAGTCTGGCCCACGCCTGACGGCTATTTTTCACGGATTGCTTTTCTGACTGGTCGGGTGCAAGAAGGCCCGGTCGGACGGTGTGTCCGGCCCGAACGCGTCCCCCGGAGCCCAGCGCTGACCGGTGCGGCTCCGCCAACCACAAAGCCAAAACACATGCGTTCCGTTCATGCGTTCCTGCCGGATGGTCCGGCCGGACGGATTTGCGGAGCTTTTCTCATGGAAATGACATCTGGACTGGCCATGTACGGCCTGTCGGTCCTGCTGCTGTTCTGGTTCGGCACCAGCAGACTGCCGGCATGGATGGCCCGCCTGCTCAACGCCGAATTGGGAGCGGGCATTGCCTGCGCGCTTCTCACCGTCAGTCTCGTTCTCGGCTTGCTGCTCGTCTATTTCGGCACTCAGGCTTTGCTGGGAACGGCATTTTCAGCGGGGGCTGCCGTGTCCGCGGTCGTCATCGCCACCTTTGTGTTGGCGCAAGTCTTCACGGGCACGAAGCAGCCGGTCTGATGGATAAAGGTCCGCCGGCACGGTGCGGGCGGACCTTCTTCAGGTTCGGCCAGGCTCAGGCCGTGGCGAGCTTGCCACCGCCCAGACGCGCGTCCACCGACCATGCTCCGGGACCGGAAACGGCGAGGAAGGCAAAGCCACCGGCAATAGCCAGGTTCTTCATGAAGGAGATGAACTGCATCTGGTCGGCCGGATCGAAGTGGAACACGAAACCGGTAAAGACGCAGAAGGCGGCCAGCGCCAGCGCGGTGGCGCGGGTCATCAAGCCGGCCAGGATGAAGAGCCCGGCGACCAGTTCGAAAATGGCGGCCAGCCAGGCAAGCGCCGTCGATGCGGGAAGGCCGACCGAGGCTATATAGCCCGCCGTGCCGTCAATGCCGCCGGCCAGTTTGCCCCAGCCCGCCATGATGAAGATGAAAGCGGCCAGCACGCGGCCGGCCAGCAGGAGAAGGTTGGTGTTCATGGATAGTCCCTCAGCGTTTGTTTGCTATAGAGAGACAATACGCTTTCCATCGTTCACGAATAGGCGCGGTTTGTGCAACGCAGCGTAAACAGGGCATGGACGCACCAGTTCATTCTCAGCCGCCGTTGATCATGGTTTCCGGCCGGACCAGCCGGTCGAATGTCGCTTCATCCACATATCCGCTCTTCAGCGCTTCCTCGCGCAGCGTTGTTCCATGGGCATGGGCCGCCTTGGCGATGGCAGCAGCCTTGTCATAGCCGATTTCAGGCGCAAGCGCGGTCACGAGCATCAGCGACCGCTCGACCAGCGTAGCGATATGGCTCTCGTTGGCCGTGATTCCATCGACGCATTTGTCCGCGAAGGATACCATGCCGTCGGCCAGAAGACGGATGGATTGCAGCACGTCATGGGCGATCACCGGCTTCATCACGTTCAATTCGAACTGGCCTTGCGAGGCGGCGAAGGTCACGGTCGTCTGGTTGCCCATGACCTGTGCGGCCACCATCGTCAGCGCCTCCGCCTGGGTCGGATTCACCTTGCCCGGCATGATGGACGAGCCCGGTTCGTTTTCCGGCAGCGACAATTCCCCGAGTCCGGAGCGCGGACCCGAGGCCAGCAGGCGGATGTCATTTGCGATCTTGTAGAGATCGGCGGCCAGTGCGGCCAGCGCGCCATGCAGGTTGGCCAGCGCGCCATGGCTGGCCAGCGCCTCGAAACGGTTGGCCGCGGGCCGGAAGGCGAGGCCGGTCAGCGCAGAAATCTCATCGGCGAAGCGTACGGAGAAGCCCTGCGGGGCGTTGAGCCCGGTGCCGACCGCCGTTCCTCCCTGTGCCAGCGAATGCACGTCAGCCAGCGCTGCTGCGATGCGGCTGCGTCCGAGATCCAGCGCCGCGCCATAGCCGGAAAATTCCTGCCCGAGCGTCAGCGGCGTGGCATCCTGCGTATGCGTGCGGCCGATCTTGATGATGTCGCCGAACGCCTCTGCCTTGTCATCGAGCGCCTCATGCAACCGGTCGAGCGCCGGCAACAGCCGGTCATGCGCCTCCCGGCTGACCGCCACATGCAGGGCGGTGGGGAAGGTGTCGTTGGACGACTGGCTGCGATTGACATGGTCGTTGGGGTGGACGGGCGTCTTGGAACCCATCGCGCCGCCCGCCATCTCGATGGCCCGGTTTGCGATCACCTCGTTGGCGTTCATGTTGGTCTGGGTACCTGATCCTGTCTGCCAGACGACAAGCGGGAAGTGGTCGTCCAGCCTGCCTTGCGCCACCTCCTGCGCGGCGCGGTCGATGAGGGACGCGATATCGCCGTCGAGGACGCCGAGCGCGGCATTGCTGCGCGCCGCCGCCTGTTTCACAAGGCCGAGGGCATGGATGAGGGCAGGGGGCATGCGCTCCGAGCCGATGCGGAAATTTTCCAGGCTGCGCTGCGTTTGCGCGCCCCAATAGCGGTCCGCAGGCACGTCGATGGGGCCGAACGTGTCGGTTTCGGTGCGTTTCGCCATGCGTCTGCTCCTCTTGTCCCGTCAGTGATATGGGGCAGGAGGCGGCGGGAACCAAGCCCCGCTCAACCTGGCGGAATACTGCGACGTCCGAAGGTGGTGCGCGCCCTGGCGGTGCTGGCCGGCCGCTCGGCCGCTGGCGGAGCGGCGGAGAGGCCCGCGCCGTGCATTGCCGTTCCGTCCGGTGGAGAGCCGGCGCCGCTTCTGCCCGCCCCTTGCGGCCTGGCCTTTCGGCTGCCGGGACGGAGGAAGGGCGGTTCGGGTGGGCCGAAGTCGTTCGGTCCCTCGTCACCCTTCCTGAAGCCAAGCTCGATAAGAAGGTCATGCGCCCAGCGGAAGCTGAGGTTCGACATCGTCGCGGGCTTGTTGTGGTCGTGAAGCCGCTGCACATTGGCGGACCAGGAGATCCAGAGGACGGCGGCAAGAGCGGCGAGGCCGTACGCGGTCGGTTCGGTATCGCCGCGCCGGTCAAGGCTGAAAACGAGGTCATCCCATGCCAGGAAGGTGAGAGCCGCGACAAGCAGATGGGCCAACCACCATGTCTGCCGCCCGATCCGACCGGAAAATCCGAAGAAACGCCACATGCCTGTCAGTCCGTCATAAACAGCGAGCGGTCAGATATAGCGCCTGCGTCCGAACCCGGTTCGCTCCGCAGGCGGGATTCGCAGGCGGTCCATCACCTGGCGCCGCCGCTCGACTTGCAAGGTCGGCGCATCCTGGTCCTTCACATGAGCTGCTTCCATCGCCTTTCGCCGGCGGTTTTCCGCTTGGAACATCTCGCGGTCTTCCTGGGACGCGGTTTTCCTGACCGGACGTCCCGCAAGGTCGTTGCGCGGCCCGTAGCCGTTGTCATCGCGCCCTGTGCCGGGAAGCAGGCCCAGTTCGATCAAGACCCAGAGGGGCCCGAACACCGGGACGAACAGCAGGAGATACCACCAGCCCGTTTTGCCACGGTCGTGAAGCCGCTTGATGCAGGCGGCGGCGCTGAGCCAGAAGGCCAGGACAACCAGTCCAGCCGAGACCCAGAACCGTGGATCGCTGGTGTCCGGCATGATGAAGCCGTTCTCGAACGTCGCCTTTTTGAACGCCAGTTGACCGGACAACCAGCTCAAGCCGGTTGAAATGGCCATGATGAACCAGAACATGACGCGGCCATAGCGACCGGTAAAACTGAATATCTCCAGCATGAAGACAGGCCCCCATTTGTATTCGCACACGCAGACCATATCGGCCCGAACGGGTTCATGGCATGTTAAGGGCCCGGATTTCCTGCAATCGGGATGAACCGGAGGTAAAGTAAAGAAAGTAGTTTCGAAAACAATTGAATTGCGATGGCATTGTCCGTCGTGAATATCAGGGTCGCCATGGCGGCATGGAAAAAGGGCGGCCCTTGCGAGCCGCCCTTTCCGTATGTCTGTTTGGAAGCCGGACTTAGAAGTCCATGCCACCCATGCCGCCGCCCGGCATTGCCGGAGCCGCCGATTCCTTCTTCGGCAGTTCGGCAATCATGGCTTCGGTGGTGACCAGCAGGCCGGCCACGGAAGCGGCATCCTGCAGGGCGGTGCGAACCACCTTGACCGGGTCGACGATACCCATGGTGATCATGTCGCCATATTCACCGGTCTGGGCATTGTAGCCGAAGGTCTCCGAGGCATTTTCGAGGATCTTGCCGACCACGATGGAGGCCTCGTCACCGGCATTGGTGACGATCTGGCGGGCAGGCGACTGCAGGGCGCGGCGCACGATGGCGATACCGGCATCCTGGTCGGCATTGACGCCCTTGACGGTGAGCGCGTTGGAGGCACGCAAGAGAGCGGTGCCGCCGCCGGCCACGATGCCTTCCTCAACGGCCGCGCGGGTCGCGTTGAGAGCGTCGTCGACGCGGTCCTTCTTCTCCTTGACTTCCACTTCCGTCGCACCGCCGACGCGGATGACGGCCACGCCGCCAGCCAGCTTGGCAAGACGCTCCTGCAGCTTCTCGCGGTCGTAATCGGAAGTCGTCTCCTCGATCTGGCCCTTGATCTGGGCCACGCGGCCCTCGATCTCGGCCTTCTGGCCGGCGCCGTCGACGATCGTGGTGTTTTCCTTGGAGATGGCAACCTTCTTGGCGCGGCCCAGCATGTCGAGGGTCACGTTCTCAAGCTTGATGCCGAGGTCCTCGGAAATCACCTGGCCGCCGGTGAGGATGGCGATGTCCTCGAGCATGGCCTTGCGGCGGTCGCCGAAGCCCGGCGCCTTGACGGCAGCGATCTTCAGGCCGCCACGCAGCTTGTTGACCACCAGCGTGGCCAAAGCGCCTCGCCTTCCACGTCCTCGGCGATGATGACGAGCGGCTTGGACGACTGCACACAACCGATTCGAGGACCGGCAGCATGGCCTGCAGGTTGGAGAGCTTCTTCTCGTGCAGCAGGATGTAGGCGTCTTCCAGCTCGGCGACCATCTTTTCCGGATTGGTCACGAAATAGGGCGACAGGTAGCCGCGATCGAACTGCATGCCTTCAACGACTTCCAGCTCGGTCTCGGCCGTCTTGGCTTCCTCGACGGTGATGACACCCTCGTTGCCAACCTTCTGCATGGCGCTGGCGATCATGTCGCCGATTTCCTTTTCGCCATTGGCGGAAATCGTGCCGACCTGGGCCACTTCATCGGAGGTGTTGATCTTCTTGGCGGAAGAGACCAGCTTGGAGGCGACTTCGCCAACCGCCAGGTCGATGCCGCGCTTCAGATCCATCGGGTTCATGCCGGCGGCAACCGCCTTGGCGCCTTCCTTGACAATGGCCTGGGCCAGAACGGTGGCCGTGGTCGTGCCGTCACCGGCAATGTCATTGGTCTTGGAGGCGACTTCGCGCACCATCTGCGCGCCCATGTTCTCGAACTTGTCTTCCAGTTCGATTTCCTTGGCGACGGAAACGCCGTCCTTGGTGATGCGCGGCGCACCGAAAGCCTTGTCGATGACGACGTTACGGCCCTTCGGACCCAGCGTCACCTTCACCGCATCGGCCAGAATGTCCACGCCACGCAGCATGCGCTCGCGCGCGTCACGGCTGAATTTTACTTCCTTGGCTGCCATGTTTCCATAACTCCCGGGCATTTGCCCTAAATGAGGATTGAGGTTTGAGAGCGGATATCCGGCCGGTTCAGCCGATCACGCCCATGATGTCGGCTTCCTTCATGATCAGAAGGTCTTCGCCGTTGAGCTTGACTTCCGTGCCCGACCACTTGCCGAACAGGACGCGGTCGCCGGCCTTGACGGACATCGGGATCAGTTCGCCGCTGTCCTTGCGCGCGCCTTCGCCAACGGCGACGATCTCGCCTTCCGACGGCTTTTCCTTGGCGGTGTCGGGAATGATGATCCCGCCGGCGGTCTTCTCTTCGGACTCAACCCGGCGCACGACAACGCGGTCGTGGAGCGGGCGGAAATTCATCTCGGCCATGTCTGTTACCCTCGGGTGAATGGATTTCAACTCAATGGGACCGCTTTCGCGGTGTTAGCACTCCTCGATAGCGAGTGCTAACGGCGAGGGAGATAAGCACCGTCTCCTGCCGTGTCAAGAAATCCGGAAGGGAAAAATCACATTGGTGAACGTGCCGGTCCGTTGTGCCCCGGCACGGCCCGGTCCGGCCGGACGCGAATGCACACGCCCCGCCGGTGCGGCGGGGCGTGCGTGGTCCGAAAGGCACGGCTCAGCTGACGATGCGAAGGTTCGACAATTCGTCGGCAATCGCCTTGAAGACATCCATCAACTGCCCGCCGGTCGCATTGTAGAACAATTTCACATAGTTCCCGCTGCCATCCTTGCGGAAGCGCGATTCCGAAGCGCATTCGCGAAGCTCGTCGATGGCGCCGGAACCGGACGGAAGGTCGAGTGCGATCGAAAAGATGATGATCCCGTCATCCTTGGCATTGGTGCAGAGCTGCTGCATGTGCTCGTCCATGGCCGCGGTATACTGTGTATCGTTGAACGCGCCGGTCGGGAAACCGGAACTCAGGCCTTCATAGAGGCGCGGCTTGCTGCCGCCGTCGTAATTGGTTCCCATGTAGCCATGCGCGGCATAGGTCGACTTCTTGATGCCGTCGGGATCGTAGTAGGAACCGGGCAGGTGGGTATAGGTGTTCGCGCCGTCGGTCAGCACGATGATCACCTTGTCGTTGTTCTGGTCCGTTTTCGGCCGGCCTTCGCTGAAGGGCGCATCCTTGGTCAGCGTATGCCAGCCCCATGCCATGCCTTCCGGAACATTGGTATTTCCATTGGCCTGCATGGCATCGATCGCATCCAGCACCACATCGCGTTCGTCGGTCTTGGTCACGTCCTGAAGCGGTGTGATCGGGGTGGTCGTGCAGGAGAAATTGGGTCCCTGGTCCAGGCCGGACGAATGGCTGTCCGGCAGCGTCTGGAAGTATTTCACCATGTCGCGGTGGCGTTTCAGGTTCGTGTAGCTGGACGGGTCGCCCGGATAGTCGTCATCCAGCCAGTTGTTGTGCCACCAGCCATTGTCGCCATTGTCGGTCTCGTCATTGGCGAACATGGGCACGATCAGCGATTCCGGATCGCTGCTGCTGGCGCCTTGTCCGTTGACATTGTAGGGGTAGGGACGGGCCTCGACGCAGCCCTGCCAGGCTTCGGCAGGCCCGTAGATCGGCTCCGTCACCGGCGGCACCCAGGTATTTTCGTTCCAGCAATACTGGCGGCCATACCACCACCGGCATACGGGCTGGCTTTCGTAGTGGCCGGCCTCGATGACCTGCTCGCCGATCTGTTTCTTCATGCCGTTGTAGAGCGAGAAGCGCGTCAGCGCCTCGCCTTCCTCGGCGCCCCATCCATTGCCCGTCTTGTACCAACGGTTGCCGGTCTTGACCGCCTTCTTGCTGTCGCCCCAGGCATCCTTCAGCGAATCCCAGTTGAAGTTCTCGTGATGGATGGGCGAGTCGCCGAACTTGTCCATCCAGTCGGCGGTGGCGTTCTGGGGCCCGACGTTGACGGAGGCAGCAAACGGCACGACGGAAAACTGCACGGGCTTGACGATCTGCTTGATCTTCTTGGCGTCGTCGCCAAGCTCGTTGACAAGATAGGTGGCCGCTTCCTTGAGCAGTTCAAGGCGCTTCTTGTTGGAGCCGGAACCCTTGTTGTCCATGGAGCCGGAATTGTCGAGGACGAGCGCGATTTCCGCGGTGTTCTTGGTGCGAACCTTGATATCCGTGTTGAAGGTGAAATCCTTCGGACCGCCATAGAGATCCGCGAGGCTCTCTGTCAGGAACAGCGGTCTGAACTGCAATTCCGTCGTCAGCTTGATATCGCCATCGCTGCCCGTATCGGTGGGCAGCAGGATCTGCAGGTCCGTCTGGTCGGCGTCCACCGGCCCGAGATTGGATTCGAAGAACTTCTTGCCATAGGCCTTGAGTTCATCGTCGCTCATCCCTTCCTCGATCTGGCGCCCGATGGCGATGCCGGCCGCCTCCATCGCATAGACCGTGGCATGGCGCTGCCGCTGCATTTCCGTCAGGTCGATCGCGAACCCCGCCGCCATGATGAATGCCGGCAGGAGAAAGGCAAACATGATGGCGAAATTGCCTGACTTGTCTCTGGCGAAATTCCTGTACACAGTATTGCTCCCTGCCTCTTGGAACGACAGGGCAATATATTATGAGAACATTTAATTAGAGATTACGCAAAGAAATGATTTCGTATATAAGAATTTACTGTACGTTTACTGTAAATGCACCTGGCTTGCGACGGTTCATGTTGCCGCGAGAATACCCTTGCCCGCGGGCAGATCCGGCTTGAGCCGCCTTGGTCCGTTGAACCGGCTGCCGGACATGACATCGACCCCCAGGTCGATCAGGCTCACCGCCTCTTCGTCGGTCGTCACGTCGATTGCCGAAACGGTAACGCCTTCGCGGGTGCAGGCAGCGATGATGCTTTCTGCATCCAGGTCTCGCGGACGAAGCTTTTCGCGCTCCAGCAGCCGGTTTGCGGTCAGCTTGACGCAGCGCACACCGTATCCGGTGAGGATTTTCAGGGCATCGGCGCCGCCGAGCCATCCTTCGGCGGCAAATTGCGCACCGCTGTCACGCAAGGTGTCGAGTGCCGCGGCGTGCTTGCGGTTCGCTCCGGTCATCAGGTGAACCGGCAGCGACAGGATGAGCGAACGGGCAAGCGCGTCGTCGCCCTTGTAAAGCGTGGCGACCCCGCCCAGCGCCTCCGGGTTCTGCAACAGGCTGGCGGAGACCGGCACATGCAGTGGCAGGTTGGCGCCGTCCGCGCCCAGATGCCGGCTTGCCACTTCGGCCGCCTTGCGCACCAGGGCGGCCTCGAAGGCCTGCCTCGCCCCGGCGCGCGGTTCGCTGGCCATGCGGGACATGAAATCGTTGCCGGGTCCCACCGTGGCGTGCACGTTGAAACCCACGGCCCGCGAACCGGATATGGAAATCATCGGTTCGAGCGCGAGGTCGAAACGCCCCTCGCACAGGGCTTCCACGCGGGCCTTCTCCGCCTTGCCTGCGCGCCTCGACGTTCGTTCCTCCCGTTCCGGCCGCGCGGCCCTGGCCGCTTCCTCGCTGAGCCGGATCACGTTCGCGGCCGGTTCGTCGGCCGCAGCCGCACGCTGCGCACCTTCGCTGGCGCCATCGCCAACCGTGCCGCCGTCAGGGTTTTGCGCCGGAACCGCCGCGGTAATGTTTGCGGGCATCGGGGGATCGAGCCTGCCCTCCGCCGGCTCCGCCCGGTTTGCGCTTCGCGTCTGCGCCGCCAGCGTTCGCTCCACCATTTCCATCAGCCGGCGCTGCTCGCGCCGTGCCTTGCGCAGGAGGAGGAGCGCCCAAAGCCCGGTTGCGAAACCGGCCATCCCGATGCCGGCCGAAAGCCCCAGGCCACCAGCCACCAGCATGTCGTCCAGCGCCGCGTGCGCCGGGGACGCAAGCAGCAGGCTTGCCGCCGAAATGCTGATGAACGGGATCGAAGGACGATTCATGCGACCGGTAAACCTCCATGGCGAAAGCCGGGTTTTGCGACGTATTAGCTCACTCTTTTTCGCATGGTCGCCGGATCCTGTCAGCCCAAAGCTGGTGACAGGGTGAACGGCTTGGGTTAATTCCGGAACGGTTCAACCCCCGGCCCGGGACACGGCCGGGACTTCTTCAAGACCGGATGCGCAAGTCGGAAGCCATTGATGAACGCCACGCCTGGATTGATCGAGCGACTGGATGACCTGGCCGCGCCCTATGCCGCCATCCTGTGCGATGTATGGGGTGTCGTGCACAATGGGGTGCGTGCGTTTCCGCAAGCCTGCGGCGCGCTGGCGCGCATGCGCGCGCAGGGCCGCCGGGTTGTCTTGCTGACCAATGCGCCGCGCCTGTCGTCCGGTGTCATTGCGCAGTTGCGTGGACTGGGCGTGCCCGACGATGCCTGGGATGCGGTGGTCACGTCGGGCGACGTGACGCGCGACCTGATCGCCGAAGGCCCGCGCCGGGTCTTCCATCTCGGGCCCGACCGGGATCTTCAGCTCTTCGATGGCCTGGATGTGGAACTTGTGGAGGAATTCGAGGCTGCGGCCGTGATCTGCACCGGCCTTTTCGACGATGAGACGGAAACGCCGGAAGACTATGCGGAAATGCTGATGCGTTTTCGCTCGCGCAACCTGCCGATGGTCTGTGCCAACCCGGATATCGTGGTGGAGCGCGGCGATCGCATGATCTGGTGTTCCGGTGCGCTGGCCCGCGACTACGGCCAGATGGGCGGGCGCACCCTGATCGCAGGCAAGCCGCATGCCCCCATCTACAGCGCCGCCATGGCGCGGCTCAACGAACTGCCCGGCGAGCCGGTGGAAAGGAAGGATGTCCTTGCCATCGGCGACGGCATGCTCACCGACATCAAGGGTGCGGTAGATGCCGGTATCGATGTTCTCTTTGTCTCCGGCGGCATTCATTTCCGCGAGTATGGCCCGGCAGCCGATGCGCCCGACCGGACCCGGCTGACCGCCTTTTTCGCCCAGCACGGGCTTTGGCCCGCCGCATCCATCGCCAAACTGGTGTAGTCGAATGGTCAAGGAGAGCCTGCTGCGTCTGTCCGATCCGATGCACCTGCCGCCGGAACTGCGAGGCGGTGTTGTCGCCATCGGCAACTTCGACGGTGTCCATCGCGGCCATCTGGCAGTGCTGGAAAAGGCGCTGGCACTTGCCGCGCAAAAGGGTGTGCCGGCCCTTGTGCTGACCTTCGAGCCGCATCCACGCACGGTTTTCCGGCCCGATCAACCGGTCTTCCGGCTGACGCCCGCCCCGTTGCGCGCCCGGCTGCTAAAAGCCCTCGGATTCGATGCGGTCGTCGAACAGCCGTTCAGCCGCGACTTCGCCTCCACCGAGCCGGCCGATTTCATCCACGGCATCCTGCGCGACGGGCTGGGCATCGTCCACGTGGTGACCGGCTTCGACTTCCATTTCGGCCGCAACCGGGCCGGGGGCCCGGCCTACCTGATGGCCGCGGGCGAGGAAAACGGCTTTGGCGTCACGCTTGTCGATGCCTTCCGGGATGAGAATGCGGAAGTCGTTTCCTCAAGCCGGATTCGTGAATGCCTGCAGGCGGGCAGCGCCGCGCAGGCCGCCGGCCTTCTGGGGTATCGCTATACGGTGGAGGCGGATATCATACGCGGCAAGCAGCTTGGCCGCACCCTGGGCTATCCCACGGCGAACATGGCGCTGCCTGAAGACAATGGCCTCGCCCATGGCATCTATGCGGTACGCTTCACCCGAGCCGATGGCGCGGTCCACGATGGCGTCGCCAGTTTCGGCCGCCGGCCCACGGTCGACAGCGACGGTTCGGCCTTGCTGGAAACCTATCTGTTCGACTACGCCGGCGATCTCTATGGCGAGACCTGCACCGTGTCCCTGTTCGGCTTCCTGCGCGGCGAGGAAAAGTTTGACGGTCTCGACCCTCTGGTGGCGCAGATGAAGCGCGACGAGGCGGAAGCCCGCGCGCTCCTGTCAGGCGTCAGACCGCTTTCGCCGCTCGATGCGGCCATTGCCTTCGCGCAGGCGCAATGAGCGCTGGCGGCGCGCGCCGGTTGCTGATAACGGGCGGGACCAGCGGTCTCGGTCTGGCGCTTGCCCGCCACCTTTGCGGCCGGCATGAGGTGATGGTAGCAGGCCGCAGGACGCCGCAAGAGGCTGCGTCCCTGCTGCCCGAACGCTGCCGCTATGTGCAGGCCGACCTGGCTGATCCGCTGGCGGCCTCCGCCTCGATTTGCGACGCTCTGGACAGGGCCGGCTGGGAGGGCCTTGACCACGCCGTGCTCAATGCCGCGGCCGGTTATGCCGTGCCGGACGGACTGGAAAGCACGCAGCAGATCCGTGAGACGCTCGACGTCAATCTTGCCGCCACGCTTGTCCTCGCGCGCATGCTCCATTCCCGCCTTGCCGCCGCGCAGGGTCTGCTCACGCTGGTCGGATCGGTGGCCTACCGGGGCGCGGCGCTGTTTCCCGCCTATGCAGGGTCCAAGGCCGGTCTGCACGGTGTCGCGCGTGCCCTGCGCAGCGAATGGCGCGGCGAGGTGGGCGTGCAGGTCGTCCATCCCGGCCCCATGCGAACCGGCATGCATGCAAGGGCCGGCCACGATCCCGGACGGCTGGCCATGCTGTTTCTGGACCCCGGCGATGCCGCCGCCATGCTGGCCCATGATCTCGCCACGCGCCGTTCGCCGGTTGCGCTCGGCTGGCTGCGCTATCTCTCCGGCGCCTCCTGGTGGAGGCCGCGGCTGTGAGCCGGGCAGGCACGGAGAGGCCGCGCGCCCTGGTCACGGGTGCGTCATCGGGCCTTGGCCGGGCCTTTGCCGACCTGCTGGAACTGCGCGGCTTCGACGTGGTTGTACTCGACCGGCAGGAACCCGATGGCGAGGCCTGCGAGCGCCTTCACATCACCTGCGACCTTGCCGACCGTGACGCGCTCGACCGCACGCTGCCGGTCATCTTCGCCGCCGGGCCTTATGATTGCGTCTTGCTGAATGCCGGCATCAGTGCCACGGGCCGTCTGGCCACGATGCCGCCGGACGTGCTGCTGCGTATCGTCCGCGTCAATGCAGAGGCACCCATGGTCCTGGCCGCTGCCCTGCTGCGAGACCGTGCCGTCGCCGCCGGCGGGCACATGGGCTTCGTCTCCTCGCTGTCGCATTTCACCGGCTATCCCGGCGCCGCCGCCTATGCCGGCTCCAAGGATGCCCTGGCCGTCTATGCCCGCTCGCTGCGCAAGCCCGCCGCCCGTCTCGGCGTTTCCGTCTCGGCCATCTTTCCCGGCCCTCTGGATACGCCGCAGGCTGCCCGCCACGCCCCCGCAGGCGCCGACGCATCGCGCCGCATGCCGGCCCCCGTTGCCGCGCGCATCATCCTGGACGGCATGCAGAAGGGCAGGCGGGCCATCGTTCCGGGCGGCGCGCCAAGGCTCTATGCCGGGCTCGGCCGTCTGTTTCCCGGCGCGATGACGGCAGCCATGCGCCGCATCATCTTCGAGAAACTGGACCGGGACACATGGTAACCGGCGGGGCGGCCCGCAGGCCCACTTTTCAAGTGGCGCAAAAAGGACTAAGACCCGCGCCCATGAAGACCGTGCCACACGTCATATCCCTGCGAATTATTGGCCCGGCTTTCCCCAGCGCCTGACCCGGCGCGGGAAGGTCCGGGAGCCATGCTGTGCGCCATGCGGACCCGCGCCCGCGCAGCCATCCGTTTTCAAGCCCGAATGAAGCCAGGCCGCAACCGGCCCCATGATTGGCAAGACAATGACCGACACGCCCGAAAAGCTCGACTATTCCAAGACGCTCTACCTGCCGCAGACCGAATTCCCCATGCGCGCCGGCCTTCCGAAGAAGGAGCCGGAAATCGTCGCCCGCTGGCAGGAGATGAACCTTTACCGCAAGCTGCGCGAAAGCGCCGCAGGCCGCCCGCTCTACGTGCTGCATGACGGCCCGCCCTATGCCAACGGCAACATCCACATCGGGCACGCGCTGAACAAGATCCTCAAGGATGTCATCACCCGCTCGTTCCAGATGCGCGGTTACGACTCCAACTACGTGCCGGGATGGGATTGCCACGGCCTGCCGATCGAATGGAAGATCGAGGAGCAGTATCGCGCCAAGGGCCGCAACAAGGACGAGGTGCCGGTCAACGAGTTTCGCCAGGAATGCCGCGATTTCGCCAGTCACTGGATCGCGGTGCAGTCCGAGGAATTCAAGCGCCTTGGCGTCATCGGCGACTTCGAGACGCCCTACACGACGATGAATTTCCATGCCGAAAGCCGCATTGCCGGCGAGCTGCTGAAATTCGCCATGTCCGGCCAGCTCTATCGCGGTTCCAAGCCGGTCATGTGGTCGGTCGTCGAGCGCACCGCGCTGGCCGAGGCCGAGGTGGAATACCAGGATTACGAATCCGACACGATCTGGGTCAAGTTCCCGGTCACCGCTGGCGGTGACCTTGACGGCGCTTGCATCGTCATCTGGACGACGACGCCCTGGACCATTCCCGGCAACCGCGCCATCTCCTACTCCGCGCGCATCGCCTATGGCCTTTATGAAGTGACGGCGGCTGAGAACGATTTCGGCCCGCAACCCGGCGAGAAGCTGGTCTTCGCTGACGCGCTGGCCGAAGAGAGCTTCGCCAAGGCCAGGCTGCAATACAAGCGTCTGCGCGATGTATCCGCCGGAGAACTGGCCAATACGGTTTGCGCCCATCCGCTGCAAGGCGTCGGCGGCGGCTACACCTTCGACGTGCCGCTGCTGGAAGGCGACCACGTCACCGACGATGCCGGCACGGGCTTCGTCCACACTGCGCCGGGCCATGGCCGCGAGGACTTTGACGCCTGGATGCACCATGCGCGCGAACTTGAGGCCCGGGGCATTTCCAGCCAGATCCCGTTCACGGTCGACGATGCCGGCTTCTTCACGAAGGATGCGCCCGGCTTCGGCCCGGACCGCGAAGGCGGCCCCGCCCGCGTCATCGACGATCATGGCAAGAAGGGCGATGCCAACAAGGCGGTGATCGAGGCGTTGATCGCCGCTGAAAAGCTGTTTGCCCGCGGCCGCCTGAAGCACACCTATCCCCATTCCTGGCGCTCCAAGAAGCCGGTCATCTTCCGCAACACGCCGCAATGGTTCGTCCATATGGACAAGACGCTGGAGGACGGAACGACGCTGCGCGAGCGCGCGCTCAAGGCCATCGACGCGACCCGTTTCGTACCGGCAGCCGGCCAGACGCGTTTGCGCACCATGATCGCCGACCGGCCCGACTGGGTGCTGTCGCGCCAGCGCGCCTGGGGCGTGCCGATCTGTGTCTTCGCCGATGAGGACGGAAACGTGCTGAAGGACGAGGCTGTCAACGCACGCATTCTTGAGGCCTTCGAGGCCGAGGGCGCGGATGCGTGGTTTGCCGAGGGCGCGCGCGAACGCTTCCTGGGCGAGCGCGCGGGCGAACCGTGGAAGCAGGTGCGCGACATCCTCGACGTCTGGTTCGATTCCGGCTCGACCCACACCTTCACGCTGGAGGACCGGCCCGACCTGAAATGGCCGGCGGACGTCTATCTGGAAGGTTCGGACCAGCATCGCGGCTGGTTCCATTCCTCGCTGCTGGAAAGTTGCGGCACGCGCGGCCGCGCGCCCTATGACACGGTCATTACCCACGGCTTCACCATGGCCGAGGACGGGCGCAAGATGTCCAAGTCGCTGGGCAACACGGTCACGCCGCAGGACGTGATGAAGGATGCCGGCGCCGACATCCTGCGCCTGTGGGTCATGACCACGGACTATTGGGAAGACCAGCGTCTCGGCAAGGCGATCATCCAGACCAACATCGATGCCTATCGCAAGCTGCGCAACACCATCCGCTGGATGCTGGGCACGCTGGCCCATGACGAGGGCGAGACGGTGGCGCTGGACGACATGCCGGAACTGGAGCGGCTGATCCTGCATCGCCTGGCGGAACTGGACCGCGTGGTCAACGAGGGCTACGGCAATTTCGATTTCAAGCGGATCGCCCGCAACCTGATCGACTTCATGGTCATCGACCTGTCGGCCTTCTATTTCGACATCCGCAAGGACGCGCTTTACTGCGACGCGCCGTCGAGCATTCGCCGCAAGGCCGCGCTCCAGGTGGTCCGTACCGTCTTTGATGCGGTGGTGAAATGGCTTGCGCCCATGCTGCCCTTCACCACCGAGGAAGCGTGGCTTGAGCGCAACCCGGATGCTGTCTCGGTGCATCTGGAACAGTTCCCGGCCATTCCGGCGGAATGGAAGGACGAAAACCTCGCGGCGAAATGGAAGAAGGTGCGGCAGGTCCGCCGTGTCGTTACCGGCGCGCTGGAGATCGAGCGCCGCGAAAAGCGCATCGGTTCCTCGCTGGAGGCCGCGCCCTTCGTTCATGTCACCGACCCGGCCCTGCGTGAGGCCATCCAGGGCCTGGACATGTCCGAGATCTGCATCACGTCGGGCATTTCGGTCTCCGAAAAGCCCGCCCCGGCCGGGGCATTCACGCTCGACGAGGTCAAGGGAGTGGGGGTTGTGCCTGCGCTGGCCAGCGGCACCAAGTGCGCCCGGTCCTGGCGGGTGACGAACGATGTCGGCACGGATGCCGATTTCCCCGACGTCTCGGCCCGCGATGCCGCGGCGCTGAAGGAATTGCAGGCGCTTGGCCGCCTCTGAGCCGGACGATCCGGGCAATGCGGGCGCGGGCGTGGAAGACCGCGCGCCCGCGTTGCCGTTCGGCCCGCATTGCGATAAAAGACTGGCAACTTGGGTTGTGTCATCTTGTTGCCGGATTGTGCCGTCATCGCACGAGCAGCAGGATGCAAGGCGCCACGAGCGCCGGGGACAGACAATGAAAGGCGCGCACCGCGACATGCTTGCAAACACGCGAAACGGCCGGAGCCTCGCGCTCGCCATCTCCGCCGCCATAGCCGCCGCGGCCCTGTCCGGCTGCATGAATTCGCCGACCTACGGCACGGACAAGACGGCGAACGAACAGCTTGTCGAGGATCTGGGCGGCATGCTGTCGCTGGCGCCCAAGCGCGGGCCGCAGATCGATTACGAGCCCCGGCCCGATCTGGTCAGGCCGGCGAGCACCGACCAGTTGCCTGCGCCGCAGCAGGACATTGTGGCGACCAATCAGCAGGCATGGCCCGAATCGCCGGAAGAGCGCCGCGCGCGCTATCGCCAATATGCAACCCAGAACCGCGACAACCCGGATTTCCGGCCGATCGTGACAAGCGGCCGCGAACGCGATCCGGATGCGCCGATGATCACCTCCACCGCTGCCGCCGAGCGCGGCCAGTACCGGACCCTCGATTCCAGCCAGACGCCGGTTTTCGCCAAGAACGCCCAGCAGGCCGAATACCGCCGCCGCCGTGTCGAAGGCAGCCAGGGAAGCGCGGCCAATCGCAAGTATCTTTCCGAACCGCCGCTCGAATACCGGGTGCCGGCGGCCACTGCCGCGGTCGGCGAACTCGGTGAGGATGAGGACGAGAAGGAACGCCGCCTGAGAGCGGAATCGCGCAAGAAGGCAGGCAAGTCGAGTTGGCGCGACATGCTGCCCTGGTAAGCGCGTTTCCTGGTTCGCGCGCTCAGTCGCGTTTTTCCGCGAAGAAGGCCTTGAGCAGATGGGCCGCCTCCTGTTCATGAATGCCGGCATAGACGTCTGGCGCGTGATGGCAGGTCGGCTGACTGAAGAACCGGCCTCCACTGGTCACCGCGCCGCCCTTGGGATCCTCGGCGCCAAAATAGATGCGCCGCAACCGGGCAAACGAGATGGCCCCGGCGCACATGGCGCATGGTTCCAGCGTGACATGAAGGTCGAGTCCGGTCAGGCGTTCCTGCCCGAGCGCGGTGCAGGCATCGCGAATGGCCAGTATTTCCGCATGGGCGGTCGGGTCGTTCAGTTCGCGGGTGCGATTGCCGGCCTTCGAGATCACCGCTCCGCCCTGCGTGATGACGGCGCCCACGGGGACCTCGCCGCGGCCGGCCGCCGCGCGGGCTTCGCCAAGAGCGATCTCCATGGGTGTCAGGACGGATTTTGCCTCTCCGGGCATGTTCGTTTTCACTCGCAACAGGACACTGTGTTTGCTACCTAAAGCAATTGCAGCGAAAGTGGGAACCGGTTTCGCGTCCGGGATTGCGAAAGAAGAGCAAGATGGAGCATCGGGGGCGGTTCAGTCGCAACCGAAATGCTCAGGCCCACCACGAAAGAATGACCAGATGAACGACGACAGGAATGACAAGGGCCCGCGCGGTCGCGGCAAGCCGGGTGGCGCGCGAAGGAACACCGGGCCGGGCCCCAACAGGACGGGCGGCAAGCCATTTGGCGCGCGCGGCACAAGGCATCCGGCGGAGGCCGCCGATGCGCCCCCGCCAGGAGAGCGCATCGCCAAGCGGCTGGCCCGCGCCGGCGTCTCGTCGCGCCGCGAGGCCGAAGCCCTGATCGCCGATGGCCGGATTTCGGTCAATGGCAAGGTGATCGACAGCCCGGCGCTCAATGTCACGCCCGCCGACCGCATCGCCATAGACGGCAATCCGATCCCCGAGATCGAGCGCACCCGCCTCTGGCTGTTCAACAAGCCGGCCGGTCTCGTGACGACTAACCGCGACCCGGAGGGACGTCCGACCGTGTTTGCGGCCCTGCCGGAAGGCATGCCGCGCGTGGTCTCGGTCGGGCGGCTGGACATCAACACCGAAGGCCTGCTGCTGCTGACGAACGATGGCGGCCTTGCCCGTGTGCTGGAACTGCCCGCCACCGGCTGGCTGCGCCGCTACCGCGTGCGCGTACACGGCGAGGTCGACGAGACCCGCCTTGATGACCTCAAGCACGGCATCGCCGTCGACGGCATCTTCTACGGCGCCATGGATGCGGTGCTCGACCGCCAGCAGGGCTCCAATTCGTGGCTGACCATTTCGTTTCGCGAAGGCAAGAACCGGGAAGTCAAGAATGTCATGGGCGCGCTCGGGCTTGAGGTGACGCGCCTGATCCGTGTCTCCTACGGTCCCTTCCAGTTGGGAGACCTGCCGGAAGGCGCGGTGCGCGAGATTCGCGGCCGTGCGCTGCGCGAGCAGCTTGGCGAAACCCTGATCGAGGAATCGGGGGCCAATTTTGAAGCGCCCGTGCTCAACGAGTTTTCCAACAAGCCGGTCCGCAAGGGCGAGGAACCGGAACGGACCCCTGCCGCCAGACCGCAGCGCCTCGACCGCGACGAGCGCCGCGCCGACGCGCTCGACCGGCTGCAGACGCGTCCCCGGCGCGACGAGGTCCGTGAGGAAGAGGGCGGGCTGATCCGCCGCCGTGGCCGGTTCCAGTCCGGTCCCCGTGGCGGCGACGAAGGCGAGCGCCCGCGCCGCTTCCGTGACGATGACCGCCAGCGGGGCGACCGCGACGACAGGCGTCCGCGGCGTTTTGACGACGATGACCGGCAGCGCCGTGACCGCGACGAGCGGCCCGCGCGCGAACGGTCAGGCCCGCGTGAAGGCGCGGAGCGGCCGGCGGAACGCAAGTTCGGCGACGAGGCGCGCGGCGCCCATGTCTGGCGCGCGCCGGGTGCCCGTCCGGCTTCCGGCGCACGACCCTCGGGTGGAAAGCCCGGCGGCAAATCCGGTGGAAAGCCCGGCGGCAATTCCGGTGGTGGCAAGCCGGCAGGCAAGGGCGGCTACCGACCCGCCCGCGAAGGCGGCCGCGAGGACGCCGGGCAGGAGCGTGGTTCCGCCCCGCGTGGTCCCGGATCCCGTGGCCCAGGATCCCGCGGTCCGGCCCGCGACCGCGGCCCCGAAGGCGGCAAGCCGGGCGGACGGGCAGGTGGTAAGCCGCATGGCGGTCCCCGTGGCAAACCCCGTGGCGGCCCACGGGGCGGGAAAGACGGCTGATCCATGCGCATCGTTGGAGGGCGGCTGAAGGGCCGGGCCCTGGCCGGGCCGAAAACCGATGCGATCCGGCCGACGACGGACCGCACCCGCGAGGCGCTGTTCAACATTCTCGCCCACGGCCATGGAAACGTGCTGGAAGGCGCGCGCGTGCTTGACCTCTTCGCGGGCACCGGCGCGCTGGGCCTTGAGGCCCTGTCGCGCGGCGCCGCCTTCGCCCTGTTCGTCGAGCAATCGGCCGAGGGCAGGGGTCTGCTGCGCACCAATATCGAGACCCTCGGCCTTCAGGGTGTGGCGCGCATTTTCCGGCGCGATGCCGCCGCGCTCGGGCAGGTCGGCACCATGCAGCCCTTTACGCTGATGTTCGCCGATCCGCCCTATGGCAAGGGGCTGGGAACCCGCGCCCTGGCCGCCGCGCGCGCGGGCGGCTGGCTGATGTCTGGCAGTCTGTGCATCGTAGAGGAAGCGGCCGGCGCGCCGCTGGAATGGCCGGGCTACGAACTGGCCGACGAACGCCGCTGGGGCGACACCATCATGCGTTTCCTGCACCTTGGCGACGCCGGCGCCTGATCTTTCATTACGAAGATTTCATCTGGCGCGCATTCCTTGTGCCCTGACTTGGCCCTATCTTGATGGTCAGTTTGCCCATTCGATCATGCCACAGGAGACATGCTTGCCATGGCGGTCATTCGCAAAACCATGTTGGCGGCGCTGGCCGGCTCAGCCCTGCTGACCGCTGCACCATCCTTCGCCGAGGACGCGAAACAGGACATTTCCCGCTTCATGCTGGACAACGGGCTGGAAGTCGTTGTCATTCCCGATCATCGGGCACCTGTCGTCACCCACATGCTGTGGTACAAGACCGGCGCCGCCGATGAGGCGCCCGGCAAGTCCGGCATAGCCCATTTCTTCGAACACCTGATGTTCAAGGGCACGAGCAATCACCCGCAAGGCGAATTTTCCCGCGCGGTGACGGAGATCGGCGGGCAGGAAAACGCCTTCACCTCTGATGATTACACAGCCTATTTCCAGAAGGTTGCGCCCGATGCCTTGGGCACCATGATGGCTTTCGAGGCCGACCGCATGCACAATCTCATCCTCACCGATGACGTGATCGGGCCGGAGCGCGACGTCATCCTCGAAGAACGCGCCATGCGTGTCGACAACAGCCCGTCGGCACTTCTGTCGGAGGAAATCGACGCCACGCTCTACCAGAACCATCCCTACCGCATTCCGGTGATCGGCTGGAAACGGGAGATCGAACAGCTCAACCGCGCCGACGCGATCGAATTCTACACACGCTACTACGCGCCCAACAACGCGGTTCTCGTCGTGGCCGGCGATGTCACGGCCGAAGAGGTGCGCAAACTGGCCCAGCAGACCTATGGCAAGGTGCCGCAAGGCCCGGAACTGCCTCCGCGGATCCGCCCCCAGGAGCCCGAGCAGAACACCGCCCGCGTGGTGACGATGCGCGATCCGCGCGTCTCGGTTCCGACCTATCAGGTCAACTGGGTCGTGCCCTCCTACAGTTCCGATGAAGGCCTGCAGGCCGAGGCGCTCGACCTTCTGGCCGAGATCCTTGGCGGCGGTACACGCTCCCGCCTTTATCAGGAACTGATCGTCAGCAAGGGCATGGCCGCCAGCGTTGGTGCCTGGTATCAGGGCACCGCGCTCGACCCCAGCCGGTTCGGCATCTATGGCACGCCGCGCGGCGAGACCACGGTGGAGGAACTCCAGGACGCCATTCTCGCGCAAGTCGCCAGGATCGCCGAAGACGGCGTCACCGAGGATGAACTGACCAAGGCGCGCAACCGCTTCATCCGCCAGATGATCTTCTCGCGCGATGACCAGTCCGGCATGGCGCGCATGTACGGCTCGGTGCTCACCACGGGCGGAACCGTGGAGGACATCGGAACCTGGACCTCGCGCATCGAGCAGGTGACGCCGGAACAGGTCCGGGATGCCGCCCGCCGCTGGCTCGACAATTCGCGCTCCGTCACCGGCCTGCTTCTGCCGGAAGAGGAGACCCGCTCATGAGAACCCCGTCCATGCAGAACGCACGTGTTTTCTTCCATCCGCTCGCCGGTCTGCTGGCCGCGCTCCTCGTGATGTTGGCCGCGAGCCTGCCGGCCCGCGCCGGAATGGACATCCAGGAAGTCGTTTCCGACAAGGGGATCAAGGCCTGGCTGGTGGAGGACTATACCGTTCCCATCGTTACCATCCAGATGGCTTTCAAGGGTGGCTCCACACAGGACCCGGACGGCAAGGCGGGCATGGCCAACCTCATCACTGGACTGTTTGACGAGGGTGCGGGCGATCTCGACAGCGACGCCTTCCAGGAACGTCTCGATGACGTGGGTGCGGAAATGAGCTTTTCGCAGAGCCCGGACAGCATTTCCGGGTCCATGCGCATGCTCGCCGACAATCGCGACGAGGCGCTTGAACTGTTGCGCCTGGCCATCACCCGGCCGCGTTTCGACCCCGGACCGGTCGAGCGCATTCGCGAGCAGATCGTCGCCGGCCTCCTCTCCGATGCCCGCGATCCGCGCACCATCGCCGCGATCGAATGGAACAAGGGCCTGTATGGCGACCATCCCTATGCCCGGCGCAACGATGGCACGGTCGAAACCCTGCGCACCATCACGCCGGAAGACCTCAAGGCCTTCCACCAGGCGCAGTTCGCCCGCGACAATCTCGTCGTCGGCGTCGTGGGAGCCATCGATGCCGAAACGTTGAAGCGTGAGCTTGACCGCCTGTTCGCGGACCTGCCGGAAAAGGCCGACCAGAGACCGGTCGGTCCCGCCGCTCCGGAGTTCGGACAGCGCATGGAAGTGGCCTACGATCTGCCGCAGACCTCCATCCGCCTTGCCTATCCGGGCGTGAAGCGTGCCGATCCGGACTTCTATGCCGCCTATGTGATGACCCACATCCTGGGCGGCGGCACGTTCTCGTCCCGCCTCTATGAGGAAGTGCGCGAGAAGCGCGGCCTGGCCTATGGCGTGGGCGCCTGGCTTTCCCCGCGCGATTATTCCGCCGAACTGCAGATCTCGACGGCGACCCGCTCCGACCGCGCGCAGGAAACCCTCGACGTGATCCTGGAACAGGTGGACCGTATGGTGAAGGACGGCGCGACCGCCGCGGAACTGGAAACGGCGAAGAAATACATCATCGGCTCCTATCCGATCGCCAATTTCGACAATTCGCGCGACATCGCCCGCACGCTCGTCGGTATCCAGCAGGAAAACCTGGGCATCGACTATATCCGCGAGCGCGCCGGCCATATCAACGCGGTCACCTTGGAGGATGTGCATGAACAGGCGCGCAAGCTCTTGACCGCCAAGCCCGCCATCATGATGGTTGGTCCGCAAGAGGCCATTGCCGGTGCGGCGCCGGCGGCAACCAGCGGGGGCTGACAAGGCCATGACGAAAAAGGCGCGGGCAGGCAGGACGAAAGCGGAACCGGCTGATGCCCGCCCGCCGTCGGGAGATGGCGAGGGGCAAATGCCGGTCCTGCCACGCATAGGCGTGGCCTTCGGGGGCGGCGGCGCGCGCGGCCTCGCCCATATTCACGTCATCAAGGAACTCGATGCTCTCGGCATTCGCCCGGTCGCCATTTCCGGTTCCTCCATCGGCGCCATCATGGGGGCGGCGATGGCCGCCGGCATGACCGGCGAGGAGATCGAGGCTCACGCCCTTGCCGTTCTGGCCGACCGTGGCGAAGCGGTTGCCCGGCTCTGGCGGGCGCGGCCGGCAAGCATCGGCGCAATGATGGAAACCGGCTTGCGGCTTTCCCAGTTCAATGTCGAGAGCATCCTGAAGGCCTTCTTGCCCGACGGCATACCGGCGCATTTCGAGGAACTGGAGATCCCGCTCACCGTGACTGCGACCGACTATTTCGGTCACAAGCTCTGCCTCTTTACCGGGGGCGATCTGCGCAACGCCGTTGCAGCGTCCGCCGCGATTCCCGCCGTCTTCCGTCCGGTGAAGCGCGACGGCATGACGCTGATCGACGGCGGCATCTACAATCCATTGCCCTTCGACATTTTCGGCGATGCGGTCGACATGGTGATCGCCATCGACGTTGTCGGCGGCCCGGAGGAAACCGGGCGTAATCCCTCGTCCATCGACTTCATGTTCGGCGCCACGCAATTGATGATGCAATCGATCATCGCAACACGGCAGAAGGCGCATCCGCCCTCCATCATGATCCGCCCGCCGGTCTCGCGCTTCCGCGTGCTCGATTTCCTCAAGATCCGCCAGGTCCTCCACGTGACCGAGCCGGTCAGGATCCAGTTGCGCGAGGCGCTGGTGAAAAAGCTGCCGCAACTGGCCGGCCGCGCCGCCGCGCTTCAGGAACCGGAAGTCCCGCCGGCCGCCGAACCGGCCTGATCCAGCCCGATTGCGCAGGGCCGCATTCAGGCGTTGGCGCCGACGGTATGGGGATTGGCCGGTTTTTCCGGATCGCGCCCTTCCGGGTCATCGTCAAGCCGCTTGCCTTCGCGCACCGGCTTGATCAGCGGTTCCGGCGTCACCGGCCGGGTGTGCAGCTTGTCGCGGCCTGCATAGAGCCCTTCGACCTGCTGGATCGCCAGCCGCTCCTCGTCGCGCTTGCGGACATCGTCCTGGATTTCCTGCGCGCGGGCCTCTTCCACTCCCAGCGCCTCGATGGTCTTGCGGCCGAACAGCAGGCCGGATTCGAAGGTTTCACGCGCCTCGTAGTCCACGCCGCGCGCCCGCAAGGCCAGCGTGTGGGTTCGGTCATAGGCCCGGGCGAAAATCTTCGCGTTAGGGTATTCCGACTGGATCAGGTCGATGATCCGGTCCGTGATTTCCCGCTTGTGCGTGCAGACCGCGACGATCTTGGCGCGCCGGATGCCCGCCGCCTCCAGCACATCCTTGCGCGTGCCATCGCCGAAATAGATGCGGAAACCGAATTTCTGCGCTGCCCGCACCCGGTCGGCGGAATGGTCGATGATGGTCACGTCGCGCCCGCTCGACAGCAGCATTTGCGAGGCGATCTGCCCGAAACGCGAGAAACCGACCATCAGCACGTCGGCTCCGGCGCCATCGAAATCCTCGTCCATTTCCTCCGCTTCGTCCGCGCGCACCATGCGCTTGGCCAGCATCATGGAAAGCGGCGTCAGCGCCATGGACAGCGTCACGATGGCAATCAGGATCGATGCCGTGGATGTGGTGAACAGACCGCTGGCCGCCGCGATGGAGAACAGCACGAAGCCGAATTCGCCACCCTGCGGAATGAGCAGGGCCACGCGCATGGCATCATTGTGATCGGAGCCGAAAATCCGGCACAGAAGGTAATTGATCGCTGCCTTCAGTACCAGCAGGCCGAGCGTGGCTCCGGTGATCAGGAACAGGTTGTCCCGGATCACGCCAAGGTCGACCGAAAGCCCCACGGCGATGAAGAAAAGGCCCAGCAGCAGGCCGCGGAAGGGCTCGATATCTGCCTCCAGCTCGTGGCGGTAGCTGGATTCGGCCAGCATGACGCCGGCCAGGAAGGCGCCCATCGCCATGGAGAGCCCTGCCCATTGCAGCAGCATGCCCGACCCGATGACGACGAACAGCGCCGCCGCGATCATCACCTCGCGCGCACCCGTGTTGCCGATGAAGCGGAAGGCCGGATTGAGCAGGTAGCGCCCGGCGAGGATGACGCCGGCCACGGCGGCCACGGCAATGCCGGCATCCAGCCAGATATTGCCCGGAGCGTCGGGCGAATAGGGCGCGAGGAAGGAGGCGAGCGCCAGCAGCGGCACGATCGCCAGGTCCTGGAACAGCAGGATCGAAAAGCCCGTCTGGCCCCAGCGGGTGTTCGTGGCGCCATTCTCGTCGAGCAATTGCAGCGCAAACGCGGTGGAGGACAGCGCCAGGCCGAATCCGGCGATCAGCGCGCCATTGGCCGGCAGCGAGCCGAAGAGCATGAGCAGACCGTAAATGGCCATGCCGGCACCCAGAACCTGCGCCAGTCCGAGCCCGAAAATGGCGCGCCGCATGGCCCACAGACGCGCCGGCTTCAGTTCCAGTCCGATGATGAACAGCAGGAAGACCACGCCAAGTTCCGCCACATGGAGGATCTCCTCGGCATCCGCGATCAGCCGGGCAATCGGCCCGATGACGATTCCCGCCGCAAGATAGCCGAGCACCGTGCCCAGCCCGATCCGCTTGAAGACCGGCGCCGCGATGACGGCGCCGCCGAGCAACAGCAGGGCTTCGGCGAAGAGCGAGGTGGATTCGGTGGCCATGATCTGTCTGCATTTCCCTGTTTGCCCCGGTGCCATTGATTGTTGCAGGCCGCGCCAATAGATGAAACAGGAAAGTTCAGACGGCCCGGCCGGTGGTCAGGGGCCGTGGCAAGGCGGCGGCAGTGCCGCATCGAAGGATGGTCATGACGCAAACCCCACGCGACACGAGCGAACTGGAAACCCGTGTACAGGTGCTTGTCGATGCCGCGCTGAAAGCCGGCGCGGATGCCGCCGACGCCGTTGTTGTGCGCGGCGGTTCGACGTCGGTTTCGGTGCGCCTGGGCAAGGTGGAGAACACCGAATCCTCGGCCAGCGATGATGTATCGCTGCGTGTCTTCTGCGGCCGCCGCGTCGCCAGCGTTTCCGCGACGACCGGCTATGATCCCGCCCGCCTCGCCGAACGCGCCGTGGCCATGGCGAAGGCGTCGCCCGAGGATCCCCATGCCGGTCTTGTCGAGCCGGACCTGCTGGCTCGCGACATTCCCGATCTCGACCTGTTCGACCCTTGCGAACCCGCCGCTGCCCGGATGGCCGAGACCGCCCTGGCGATGGAGGAGGCGGCCATGGCTGTGCCGGGCGTCACCAATTCGCTCGGCGCAGGCGTTGGCGCCGGGTTTGGCGGCCTGGTTCTCGCCACCTCGCACGGCTTCCTGGGCAGCTACCAGTCAACCCGCTTCTCGCGCTCGGTTTCGGTGCTCGCCGGTGAGGGAACCGCTATGGAGCGCGACTACGATTTCTCATCGCGCCAGCATTTCGCCGACCTGGAGACGCCCGAGGCCATTGGCCGGCGTGCCGGCGAGCGCGCGGTCCGGCGCCTCGGCGCCCGCAAGGCGAAGACAGGGCCGGTCACGGTCGTCTTCGATCCGCGCGTGGCGCGCGGCCTGGCCGGTTCACTGGCCGCCGCCATCAACGGTGCCGCCGTCGCGCGCAAGACCTCCTTCCTGCGCGACCGCATGGGCCAGGCGGTCGCTTCCGCGGCGATAACCCTGACCGATGAGCCGCGCCGCGTGCGTGGCCCGGCATCGCGACCCTTCGATGGCGAGGGCGTGGCCGGCGAACCGCTGGTCATGGTCGACAAGGGCGTGCTTCAGCATTGGTTCCTGGCTTCGTCGGCGGCACGCGAGCTGGGGCTGGTGACCAATGGCCGCGGGGTGCGCTCGGCCTCCTCCGTCACGCCGGCATCGACCAATCTGGCCATCGAGCCGGGCGATGCCTCGCCCCAGGACCTGATCGGCTCGCTGAAATCCGGCTTCTACGTCACGGAAGTGATCGGGCAGGGCGTCAACATGGTCACCGGCGACTATTCGCGCGGCGCATCCGGTTTCTGGATCGAAAATGGCGAACTGGCCTGGCCGGTTTCCGAGGTCACCATTGCATCCAACCTGAAGGACATGTTCATGGCCATGACGCCGGCCAATGATCTCGACCGGTCCTTCTCCACCGCCGCGCCCACCCTGCTCGTGGAGGGCATGACGCTTGCCGGCGACTGAAACACCCCTGACCGGCCTTGATGCCGACCTGGCTTTGCTGCGCGATGCCGCGAGCGAGGCCGGCCGCATCGCGCTGCGCTATTTCCGCCGCGATCCCGACGTGTGGATGAAGGCTGGCGATTCGCCTGTCAGCGAGGCCGATATCGCCGTCGACCGGTTTCTCCGCGATTCGCTGATGGCGGCGCGCCCCGGGCACGGCTGGCTTTCCGAGGAAACCGCCGACGACCTGGCGCGCCTCGGCGCCCGGCGTACCTTTGTCGTCGATCCCATCGACGGAACACGGGCTTTCGTCGAGGGGCGTGACGTCTGGTGCGTTTCCGTCGCCATTGTCGAAAACGGTCATGCGCTGGCCGGCGTGCTGGATTGTCCTGCCCTCGGAGAGGTTTTCGAGGCCACTCTGGGCGGCGGCGCCCGCAGGAACGGCATGGCGCTTGCCGTCAACGGCCGGCGGGACCAGCCGGTGGTCGGCGGCCCGGCCTGGATGACAAGGTCCCTGCCGGAGGAAACGCGCCGTCGCATGCAAAAGGTCTCCCACGTGCCTTCGCTGGCCTATCGTCTCGCCATGGTGGCGGACGGGCGGCTGGATGGCACCTTCATCCGGCCCGACAGCCACGACTGGGACATCGCCGCGGCCGGATTGATGCTGCGCGAAGCCGGCGGCGCGCTGTTCGGCGAGGATGGCACGGCCCCGCTGCTGGCGACCCGTGATCCGCGCCGCGGCCGCATGGCCGCCGGTTCCCCGGCCATGGTTCCGCAAATGCTGGAAGCCCTGCGTTCCATGTCTTGAAAACGCCGCGGCGTGGTTTCATTTGAACCGCGTTTATGCTCTATGCGACGTCAATCATGCCTTTATGGAAAGTGTTCCCATGACCGATGCACCGGAAAAGAAACAGCTTCTCCACCTTGTCTTCGGCGGCGAGCTGAAAGCCCTGAACAGTTCCGAGTTCCGCGATCTCGACGCACTCGACATCGTCGGCGTCTTCCCCGATTTCCAGTCGGCCCGCGCGGCCTGGCGCGCCAAGGCGCAGGAGACCGTCGACAATGCCCTGATGCGGTATTACGTCGTTCACCTGCATCGCCTCCTGGAGCCGGACGAAAAGGTCTGAGCGGCGTGACGGCAGTGCTGGACAGCTCTGGCGGACGGGCGGTGAAGACACCGGCCGGCAAGCGCCTGTGGGTCGCCATTCGCGGGCCCCTTGCGCGCTCCCCCACCGTCAAGCGCATCCTGGCCCGTCTCATCTATGGCTGGATCGCGCTGGTCTACCGGACCAATCGTCTGGTGGCGGGGTCTGACGACCTTTCGCAACTCGGTCTTGACGGGCAGAACATGATCGCCACCACCTGGCATGGCCGTCATTTCATGTTCGCTTGCCTGAACCGTCACCGGGTTCCACTGACCATCATGGTCTCCCGGTCCGCCGATGCGGAGTTGAATGCCATGGTGCTTAAATTCGGCGGCATCGCCACAGTGCGCGGCTCGGGCGGACGTCCCGGTGCCCGGTCCGCCGGCAAGGGCGGCGCCGGTGCCCTGATCCGGATGAAGCGTCTGCTCGATGCCGGCCAATGGGTGGGCATGGTCGCCAATGTCATAAAGGGCCCGGCCCGCGAGGCCGGCATGGGCGTCATCACGCTGGCGCGCATTTCCGGCCGTCCGATCCTGCCTGTGGCCTACCAGACCAGCCGCCGCAAGGTGCTGGAAAAGGCGTGGGACAAGTCGGTGATAAACCTCCCCTTCGGCCGCGCCGCCGCGGTGACGGGCGAACCGGTATTCGTGGCCGCCGATGCCACCCAGGACGAGATGGAGGCCGCCCGCCAGCAACTGACCGGCGAGTTGAACCGCATTCATGCGCGCGCTGAAGCGCTTCTGGAAGCGCGGGCATGAGCGACCGTCTCGCCCGCTCGATCCTCTGGTCGTATCGCTGGCTCGGCTGGGCCGCCTATCCGCTGGTGGGCGGCTATATCGGCTGGCGCGCGGCCAAGGGCAAGGAGGATCCCCGCCGCCGCAGGGAGCGCTACGGGATCACCCGCACGGCCCGTCCGGACGGCCCGCTTGTGTGGATACATGCCGCCTCGGTCGGTGAGATGAGCGCCGTTTCGCCACTGGCCGAGCGGATCGCGGCCCTGGGCGTCAATATCGTCCTGACAACCGGAACGGTCACCTCTGCGCGTATCGCAGGCGACCGCTTTTCCGGCAACATCATCCATCAATACGTGCCGCTGGATCTGAAGCCGGCGGTGTCGCGCTTTCTCGGCCACTGGAAACCGGACCTGGCGATCATCGCGGAATCCGAGATATGGCCGATGACCATTCTGGAACTGGGCGCCCGCCGGGTGCCGCAGGTCCTGGTCAACGGCCGCCTTTCCGACCGCTCCTTCAAGGCCTGGAGTAAACGCTCCTGGCTGGCAGAGGCGCTGCTGGAAAACCTTGCGCTGGTCATGGCGCAGTCCGATGTCGATGGCGAACGCTACCGCAAGCTTGGCGCCCGCCCGGTCATCGTCACCGGCAATCTCAAGGTCGATACGGAGGCCCCGGCCGTGGATCTGGGCGAGCTGGAAAGGCTCACCGACGAAATCGGCCGCCGCCGCACGTGGGCGGCCATTTCCACCCATGATGGCGAGGAGGCGATCTGCGCCGATGTCCACCAGGTGCTGGCGCGCCGCCATGCCGGCCTGCTGACCATCATCGTGCCGCGCCATCCCGCCCGCGCCGATGAAATCGAGGCGCAGTTGAAGGCAGCCGGCCTGAAGATCGCGCGGCGCAGCCGTGGCGATGCCGTCAGCAACGAAACCGACATCCTCCTGGGCGACACGATCGGCGAGATGGGGCTCTACCTGCGGCTGACCGACATCGTCTTCGTGGGCAAGTCGCTGACCGGCGAGGGGGGGCAGAACCCGCTGGAACCCGCCATGCTCGACACAGCGATCCTGTCGGGCAAGAACGTCCAGAATTTCCGCGAGAGCTATCAGCGCCTCATCAAGAATGGGGGTGCGAAGCTCGTCAAGGACAAGGACATGCTGGCCGGCGCGGTCAACTATCTTCTTGGCAATGACGAGATGCGCAACACCATGAAGAAGAATGCCCGCCGCACGGTGGAAACCATGCGCGGCGCGCTGGCCCACACCATGCGCGGCCTTGAGCCCTTCATCCATCCGCTTGTCGTGGAAGCAAGGCTCGATCGCGGCAGGCGGGACGCCGGGGAATGATCGGGGACGCGCCGCCCTTCTGGTGGAGCAGGCCGGGATGGCAGGCGCTGGCCTTGCAGCCCCTTGCCTGGCTCTATGGCCGGGCGGCTGGCTGGGCGATGGAGCGTGCCCGCCCCGCTGCCGTGCCGCTTCCCGTCCTTTGCATCGGCAATTTCACCGTGGGCGGATCGGGCAAGACACCGGCGGCCATCGCCATGGCAAAGGCCGCCGTGGCGGCAGGGTTGAAACCGGGTTTCCTCAGCCGTGGCCATGGCGGAGCATCGTCTTCCCCCCACCTGGTCGATCCCGCACATGACAGTGCCCGCCATGTCGGCGACGAGCCCATGCTGCTGGCCGCCCATGCACCCGTTGCCGTCACGCCCGACCGCAAGGCCGGTGCGGCCTTGCTGAAGGCGCAGGGATGCGATTTCGCCATCATGGATGACGGCTTCCAGAGCCGCCGTATCCGTTTCGATTTCGCCTTGCTCGTGGTCGACAGCCGGCGCGGGCTTGGAAACGGCCACGTTATCCCGGCAGGTCCGGTGCGCGCGCCCGTGGTCACGCAATTGCGCCACGCCGACGCTCTGCTCGTGATGGGAAAGGGCGATGCCGCCGCCCATGCCGTGCGGCTTGCCGCGCGCGCCGCGCGCCCGGTTTTCCACGCCCATGTCGAGCCGGTCGAGCCGGTGCGCTATGCCGGGCGAAGCTTCGTGGCCTTTGCCGGGATCGGCGAACCGGAAAAATTCTATGATACCGTGGAAGCCTGCGCCGGCTACCTCGCCGCCACGCGCAATTTCCCGGATCATCATCTCTATTCCGATGACGACCTTGCCGACCTGCAGGCACTGGAAGCGTCCAATGGCGCGCGGCTCATCACCACCGCGAAGGATGCCGCACGGCTGGCCGGCGGTTCGCCATTGGCAAGGACGGTAATGGAAGAACTCGAGGTGCTGGAGGTCGAGACCGTCTTTGACAGCGCGGGAGCGGCCGAACGGATCATCCGCGAAACGATGGAGGCGTTCCGGGCGCGCAGGGCCAGGGGGCAGGCCTGAACACGCGGGCAAGCCTCAGCGCTTGCGCCATTCCGGATGCGCGTCGAGTTCACGCTGATGTGATACGGCGGCGTCGCGATAGGCCTCCTGCCGCTCCACCGACCAGTATTTCAGTTCGTCCAGCGCGATCGGCTCGCCGGTAACGGCGCAGCGCACGAACGCACCGGGCGACAGCACCTGGTAGTCGCCATCCAGGTAGCGGATGCGGGCTTCGCGGGCGCCGGGTCCTTCGAAACGGTTCATGGATGCCTGCCTTTCATGCCTTTCGTTGACGCCATATTTTCCCCCGCGCGTCAAGGCAATTGGGTTCAGCGGCGCGCAAACAGCTTCTCGATATCGGTCAGTTTCAATTCGATATAGGTGGGCCGGCCGTGATTGCACGTTCCCGATCCGGGCGTTGCCTCCATCTGGCGCAGCAAGGCGTCCATTTCTTCCGCTTTCAGGCGGCGGCCGGAGCGTACGGAGCCGTGGCAGGCCATGGTGGCGGCAATGTGGTCGATACGCTCCTTCAGAAGGTCCGCCGTTTCATTGTCGGCCAGCTCGTCGGCCAGATCGCGGACAAGGCCGGGCACATCCGTTTCACCGAGGATCGCCGGCGTCTCGCGAACCGCCACCGCGCCCGGCCCGAAACGCTCCAGCCCCAGGCCGAAACGGGCCAGCATGGGGGCATGGGCCGCAAGGCGGTCTGCATCCTCTTCCGGCAGATCGACGATTTCCGGCAGCAGCAGCATTTGAGACGGCAGCGGACGCGCGTGGATCGCCTGTTTCAGCGCCTCGTAGACGAGGCGCTCATGGGCGGCGTGCTGGTCCACGATGACCAGCGAATCGCCGGTTTGTGCCACGATGTAATTCTCGTGAATCTGCGCCCTGGCCGCGCCGAGCGGACGTGCCATCTGCTCGGGAGAGGCTTGCGCCATGGCTGCGCGGGCATCCGCCGACGGAGCGGAAACGGTGTCGAAGGCGGCCTGCGCGCGCTCTGCGAAGCCGCCGGCCCGATCGAGCGGCCGGCTCGGCGACGTCGACGGATCGAAGGGCGCGGCGGGGCGTCCGGCTTGCCACGGGCCGTGGCCGGGAAATGGCTGTGCGCTGCCGTCCGTGCCGCCGGGGCGGAAAGCCGCCATCATCGCCTCGGCGGCTCCGGTCGACGGGCGGATGCCCGCGCCGGCCAGCACCTGCCGGATGGCGCCGACGACCAGCCCGCGCACCAGACCCGGATCGCGGAACCGCACATCGGCCTTGGCCGGATGGACGTTCACGTCCACCAGTGCCGGGTCGATGTCGATGAACAGGGCGGCCACGGCATGCCGGTCGCGCGGCAGCGTGTCGGCATAGGCGCCGCGAATGGCCCCGGCCAGCATCTTGTCGCGCACCGGACGGCCATTCACATAGACATATTGCGCCAGCCCGTTGCCCCGCGAATAGGAGGGGATGGAGGTGTATCCCGTCAGCCGGACACCCTCGCGTTCGGCGTCGATTTCCAGCGCGTTGGCCGCGAATTCCTCGCCCATGACCTGCGCGATGCGCCGCATCCGGGCCTCGGGGCCGGTTCCGCAGGCCGCAAGCTCCAGCATGCTGCGATCGGATCCCGAAAGCGAGAAGCGCACGCCCGGAAAGGCGACCGCAATGCGTTTCACCACGTCGCCGATCGCCGTGCTTTCGGCCCGCGCGCTCTTCATGAACTTCAGCCGCGCCGGTGTGGCGAAGAACAGGTCGCGCACCTCGACCAGCGTACCGGGATTTCCGGCCGCCGGGCGCGGCCCGCTCACACGTCCGCCCTCGACCAGGATTTCCGCGCCGTCGCCGCCTTCGCGCGGCCGCGAGCGGATCGTCAGCCGCGCCACCGAACCGATGGAGGGCAGGGCCTCGCCGCGAAATCCCAGCGAGCGGATGTCGAAAATGTCGTCGGAGAGCTTGGAGGTGCAATGGCGCGACACCGCCAGCGGCAGGTCCCCGGCCGCCATGCCGCAGCCGTCGTCGCTGACGCGCACGAGATTGACCCCGCCACCGGCGGTGACCACCTCGATGCGGGTGGCGCCGGCATCCAGGGCATTCTCCACCAGTTCCTTGACCACCGAGGCCGGGCGTTCGACGACCTCGCCGGCGGCGATCTGGTTGATGACGGTCTCTGGCAACTGGCGGATGATCATCCGCGCTTCATACAGGGATTCGGGGGGACGAGGCGAGGGGCCGAATTGCAGCTATCCCTCGCGGTTGCGCATGTGATGGCCGAGCCGTTCGACATTTTGCCAGATTGTCTCGCGCAATTCCGCCTGCTCCACCGTTTCGTCCAGCGCCTGGCGAAAACAGGTGAGCCAGCCGTCGATCTCCGCCGTTCCGATTCCGAAGGGCAGGTGGCGGCGGCGCAGCATGGGCGCGCCGCGCTTCTCGATGAAGGTCTGCGGTCCGCCGAGCCACATCATCAGGTATTCCGTGAACTTTTCCTCGCTCTCGCTGAGGTCTTCCGGGTGGATGGCACGCGCTGCCCGCGCTTCGGCCAGCGTGTCCATCAGCGCATAGAAACGCGCGGTCAGACGCTCGACGGCAGGCTTTCCGCCGATGGCGTCATACAGGCTGATCTTGTCTGTCACGATGTCACTCCGGCTTGCAGATGTCGCCGCGCGCCATGGCCATGCCCGTCCGCACGAGCAGCATGACGATGACCGCGACAAGCAGCCCGTACAGGATGCGCCCGGCCAGAAGCAAGCCTTCCGCGCCCACCGCATGGCCATAGGCAAGCGTGGAGATGGTCAGTGCCGCAAGCGGGAAGGAATAGGCCCACCAGGTGATCATGAAGGGAAGCCGGCTGACCGTGCGGATCTGCGTGGCGAAGACGAGCGCGAACAGGACGCCGCTATAGTAGAGGATGCGGGCGAAGGGATCGATCCCGCCGGTCAGGGCGTTCCAGGAAATGAAGCCGACGGCAGGCGGGGCGATCAGGATCATCAGCGTCGGCATCAGCCGCTCGGGTAGGGGCGCATGGAAGATCAGCCGGTTGAACACCAGCGTCGCCAGGATCACCCAGAACAGGATGCCCACGGAGAAGAAGAACCAGGAGATTTCCGTGTGGCCGAGCCGCATGCCAGCAATCGGAACGAGGATGTTGCCGACGGCGGGAATGAACCAGGCCGGGTTGAGATGCGCCGCCTCGAAGGTCCGGTGTCCGATCCAGGCCGAGACAACCGCCAGCGTCAGCACCAGTTGCAGCGCCGTGCCGACGCTCCAGAAGATCCCGCCCCAGCCATCATGCATCGGCGTGAGTGCGGTGGCGATGAGGATCAGGCTGATGCTGGCTGCGGGAAAGAAGGCGATGCGCACCGGATGGTTCCAGTCGGCGCGGACCGCCTTGGGATATTTCATGGCCTTGGTGCCATAGAGCGCGGCGATGGCCGCGAAAACGAGCCCGGTCAGGCCCAGCAGCAGGCCGGGCGCGACCGTGTGAAACCCGCTGACATGTTCCAGGCGCATGGTGGCCAGGGTCAGTCCGGCAAGCCCCATGACCATGGCAAACAGGCCGACCGGGACGTGTTCGAGACGGGAATGGGTGGCGGCGGCAGCCGGCGCCGTGGCGAGATCGGACATGTTGCTCTCCAACAACTAATATATATGAACATATATTAATCTGTCTGATGCCGTTTCGCAAGCATTCAGGAAAGCGGAAACCCCGTGTCGCCGGCCGCTCAGCCGGCAGCATCGCCGCGCAGGCGCAGGCAGATTTCCAGCCGCGTGAGGCCACGCTCCAGGGCTTGCCAGTCCTCCAATCCCATTTCCGCGATGACCGCATTCTCGTATTCGCGCGCGAAAGGCGCCAGTTCCGCATGGATCGCGCGCCCGGCCCGGGTCAGTTCCAGATGCTCCACGCGCCGGTCGTTCTCGTCGGATTCGCGCTTCAGCCATCCCCGTTTTTCCAGCGCCGCCACGGCGCGGCTGACCTTCGTCTTGTGCTGCGAGGAGTGCGCCACAATGTCGCTGGCCGTGGCCCGGCCGAATTGACCGAGCGAGGCAAGTACCCGCCATTCCGGCCGCGTCATGCCATGGCGCTCGCGATAGATGCGCGAGAAGGACCGGCTGACAAGATCGGCGAGGCGGTTCAGCCGGTAGGGCAGGAAGTCCTCCAGTGCCAGGTCGGCTGCGGTCCCCGTTGGAGGTTTGATGGTCATGCGTGCCAGGCCCTTTTGTCGTTACAAATACAACAGTTGCAATTTCAACAATTGCGCAGCAATGTCAATCGCCGCCCGCTTGCCGCCCGCGACGCCATGTCTGCAGAAGGCGGGTATCCGGTGCCGGAAACGCCAGCCGCCCACTTGCACGAACGACGGCATTTTGCTTCAACCATGCAGGAAACATGCGCCAGAGGGGGTGTAGATGGAGGCGATGGAGGGGGTTGACCGGTTTGACCGCAAGATTCTGGCATTGCTGCAGGATGACGCAAGGCTGACCAATGCAGAGCTGGCCGAGCGGGTGCACCTTTCGCCGTCGCAATGTTCGCGCCGCCGCCAGAGGCTGGAGGAGACCGGCTATATCGCAGGGTATTCGGCCCGCCTGGACCGTGGGAAACTGGGCTTCGGTTTCGTCAACATCATCTCCGTGACGCTGGCCACCCACAACCGGGACAACGCCCGGCGCTTCGCCGAACTCATCCGCCATTTGCCCCAGGTTCAGGAGGCCCATGCGCTGACCGGCGAAATGGATTATCATCTCAAGGTCGTGACCCCGGACCTGAAGGCCCTGTCGGCTTTCGTGAATGATGTGCTGCTTCCGCACGAAGCCGTGGCCCATGTCAAAACCGCCATCGTGCTGGAGACGCTGAAGGACAGCAGCGCGTTGCCGCGGGAAATTCGTTGACCGCTTGGACGGTTTATTGAATGATGCGAACCGGCGCCGACAAGAGCAAGGCGTGGAAGGGGAAGTGGCAGGATTTCGAAGGCATGCAGCAATATAGTGCATAAAAGCGCGATAGCATGTTGCAAAATCCTGCATAAGATGGAATGAATGCAGCCGGCGGCAGGTCATCTGTCTCCGGTTGGGAAGCTAGGAAACCGTAGGGAGGAGTTCCGGTGAAACCAGTATCTCTGAAATCGCTCGCATTGGCCGCCATCGTTGGCGCCGGTGCTGTCATGGGCACGTCGGTCGCGTCTTTCGCGCAGGAGGTGACGCTGAAGCTGCACCAGTTCCTGCCGGCGCAGGCCAATGTCCCGAAATATGTGCTCGACGTCTGGGCCGACAAGGTCGAGGAGCAGTCGGGAAACCGCATCAAGGTGGAGCGCTATCCGTCCATGCAGCTTGGCGGCAAGCCGCCGGAACTGATCGACCAGGTTCGTGACGGCGTCGTCGATGTCGTGTGGACGGTGATCGGCTACACGCCGGGCCGCTTCCCGCGCACCGAGGTGTTCGAACTGCCCTTCATGGTGACGACGGCCGAGCCGGCTTCGCGCGCCTTCTGGGAAATGTTCGAGAAGGACATGAAGGACGAGGAGTTCAAGGACGTCCACATCATCGGCGGCTGGGTCCACGGCCCCGGCGTCATTCACGCCAACAAGGAAGTGCGTGTTCCCTCCGATCTCAACGGCATGAAGATTCGCGGCGCGTCGCGTACGGTCAACATGCTGCTGGAAGAACTGGGTGCCACGCCGGTCGGCATGCCGGTTCCTGCCGTGCCGGAAGCCCTGTCCAAGGGTGTGATCGACGGCACCACGATCCCGTGGGAAGTCACCGCCGCGCTCAAGGTCCCCGAACTGGTGAAGAACCACACCGAGTTCACCGGCCGCGCGCTCTACACCGTCACCTTCGTCCTCGCCATGAACAAGGCGAAGTATGAAAGCCTGCCCGATGATCTCAAGAAGGTCATCGACGACAATTCCGGCATGGAATTCTCCGCATTCGCCGGCAAGACCCAGGAATATTACGATGGTCCGGCCCGTGAACTGGCGGTGAAGGCCAACAACAACATCGTCACGCTGAACGAGGAAGAAACCGCGGCATGGCGTGAGGCGGCCCAGCCGGTCTACGACAAGTGGATCGCCGACATGAATGCCAAGGGCTATGACGGCCAGGCGCTGGTCAACGAGGCCGAGGCGCTGATCAAGAAGTATTCCGGCCAGATGTGATGACCGGACGGGAAAGGCGGCTGTCATGGCCGCCTTTTCTGCCTGCCGGCAAACGCCGGCATCGCCTTTCGAAACCGCCGCACGGCCGTTTCGCAAGGTGATGACAGACACCGGTTCGCAAACCTGGGGAGGAAAGCGATGATGACCCGTTTCCTGATGAAGACGATGACTGCCGCGGCACTACTCGGCGCCACGGCCCTGGGGGTCGCTACCCATGCCATGGCGCAGGATGTGACGCTGAAGCTGCACCAGTTCCTGCCGGCCCAGGCCAATGTTCCCAAGCTGATCCTGGATGAATGGATTTCCCGGGTCGAGAAGGACGCCGGCGGCAAGCTGGAGATCGAGCATTACCCTTCCATGCAGCTTGGCGGCAAGCCGCCGGAACTGATGGACCAGGTGATGGACGGCGTCGTCGATCTGGCCTGGACGGTCAACGGCTTCACGCCCGGCCGCTTCCCGCGTACCGAGGTTTTCGAACTTCCCTTCATGATGACCAATGCCGAGGCCGTTTCGAAGGCCTATTGGGACCTGTTCGAGAAAGAGATGAAGGACACCGACTACAAGGATGTCCACATCATCGCCACCTGGGTCCATGGCCCCGGCGTGATGCACACCAACAAGCCTGTCGAGACAATGGCCGACCTGGAGGGAATGAAGTTCCGCGCTCCGAGCCGCGTCGCGACGCAATTGCTTGAACAGTTGGGCGCGACCGCCATCGGCATGCCGGTCACAGCGATTCCCGAATCCCTGTCCAAGGGCGTGATCGATGGCGCCGTGATCCCCTGGGAGGTGACCGCCTCGCTCAAGGTGCCGGAACTGGTCAAGAACCATACCGAGTTCGCCGATGGCTACGCCTTCTACACGGTCACCTTCACGCTCGCCATGAACAAGGCGAAATATGAAAGCCTGCCGGAGGATATCCGCAAGGCCATCGATGCCAATTCCGGCCGTGAGTTCTCCGCCTTCGCCGGCAAGACCATGGCCGGCGCCGACGCTCCGTCCCGCGAACTGGCGGTCGAGGCCGGCAACAACATCATCACGATTTCGGCCGAAGACAGCGAGAAGTGGAAGGCCGCGGCCAAGCCCGTTTACGACAAATGGGCCGCCGACATGGACGCGCGCGGCATTGACGGCAAGGCCTTCATCGACGAGGCGCAGGCGCTGATCGGCAAGTATACCGCCGGAAACTGACACGTCCGGCCGCCTGCTATACGCAAAGTCAATGGCAGGTGGCCGCTTTCAATTGGCGGACATGGCTGGTATGGCGCATGTCTCGCCCGCATTTCTGCCTCGGCATGGGCAAGAGCCGGGGCAAGGGCAAGGGGAGGCTGAGAAATGGCGCGCGCCATTGAACTGCTGGCACGCACACTGGCGCTTCTGGGCGGCCTTGTGCTGGTCGCACTCACGGTCATTACATGCGTGTCGATCGCCGGACGCGCCATGATTTCATTGGGCCTTGGCCCTGTCCCCGGCGATTTCGAACTGGTCGAGGCCGGCGTTGCCTTCGCCATTTTCGCCTTCCTGCCCTGGTGCCAACTCAATCGCGGCCATGCCACGGTGGATCTCTTCACCAGTTTCCTGTCGGAGCGGACGAACCGCTGGATCGATCTCGTCTCCGAGATCGTCATGGCGGTGATCATCGTCGTCCTCACCTGGAAGCTGAAGGACGGCATGTTCGACAAGATGCGATACCATGAAACGACCTTCATCCTGCAATTCCCGGTCTGGTGGGCCTACGCGGCAAGCCTCGTGGCAGCCGTCGTCGCCTGCATCATTGCGCTCTGGATGGTCTATGTCCGCGTGATGGAGGTCAGAACCGGCAAGTCCGATTTCGGCCCCGGCCTGGGAGTTCACCATTGACCCATCTTGAAATCGGCATCTGGTCCTTCCCGGTCCTGCTTCTGCTCATCTTCCTGCGCCTGCCCATCGGCCTTTCCATGCTGGTCGTCGGCATGGTCGGCTCATGGCTGGTCAGCGATTTCAACTGGCTGCCCATCATGGCCAAGTTGAAGAACGAGACCTTCTCCACCTTTTCCAGCTATTCGCTTTCCATTGTTCCGCTGTTCTTCCTGATGGGCCAGTTCGCCACGCTGGGCGGCATGTCGCAAGCCCTTTTCAAGGCCGCGGAGACATGGATGGGACACCGCAAGGGCGGTGTGGCCATGGCGGCCGTCGGCGCCTGCGCCGGCTTCGGCGCCATTTGCGGTTCCTCGCTCGCCACCGCCGCGACCATGAGCCAGGTCGCCCTGCCGGAATTGCGCCGCTATGGCTATTCCGGCGCGCTGGCAACGGGAACCCTGGCCGCCGGTGGCACGCTCGGCATTCTCATTCCGCCCTCGGTCGTGCTGGTCATCTATGCCATCCTGACCGAGCAGAACATCGCCAAGCTCTTCGTCGCGGCCTTCGTGCCGGGCATCTTGGCGGCCATCGGCTACATGATCGCCATCTCGATCTATGTCCGGCTCTATCCGAAATCGGCGGGCACCCGCGAGCGCGCGCCCTATGCGGAGCGCTTTCGCGCCCTGTTCGATGTCTGGCCGGTGCTGATCGTCTTCCTGCTCGTGGTCGGCGGCATCTACATGGGCTGGTTCACGCCCACCGAGGGCGCGGCAGTCGGGGCGGCCGGTACGGGCCTCATCGCCTTCTTCAATGGCGGGCTGACCCGGCGCACCCTGATGGATTCGATCCTGGCCACCGCATCGGCAACGGCGATGATCTTCTTCATCGTCTTCGGCGCGTCCATCTACAACGGCTTCCTGGCGCTCTCCCAGGTGCCTCAGGAAGTGGCCGAATGGGTCGTCACCCAGGGGTTCAATCCGTGGGTGGTCCTTGTCTTCATCCTCGTTGTCTACCTTGTCCTCGGCTGCGTCATGGATTCGCTTTCCATGATCCTGCTGACGATCCCGATCTTCTTCCCCATCGTCTCCGGCCTCGACTACGGCCTCACGCCGGAGGAATTCGCCATCTGGTTCGGCATCCTCGTCCTGATCGTCGTCGAGGTGGGACTGATCACGCCACCGGTGGGCATGAATCTCTTTGTCATCAATTCCATGGCCAGGGATACGCCGATCGCCGCCACCTATCGCGGCGTCCTGCCCTTCGTGACGTCGGACCTGTTGCGCACCGCGATCCTGGTCATCTTCCCGTCGCTGACGCTGGGGCTGATGCGGCTGCTCTATTGATCCGGTCCTGACCCGCGATCCGAACAGGAAAAAGCCGGCTGCGCCATTTGCGCTGCCGGCTTTTGCCCTTCAGCAATCGCGGTGGCCTATTGCGCCGCCCTGGGCGCGCTGCGCACCCGGCCTTCCAGCCGCCCGCCCAGTTCGCACACCGCCTGGTACTGGGTCAGGAAGACCTTGCCCGTCATGTGATGGAAGAAGTCCGAGCGCTTCAGCCGGTCCATGACCGGCCCCTTCACCTCAGACATGTGGAACGTCACGCCGAGAGACTTGAGCCGCTCGTTGATCGCCTCGATCGATTCGAGCGCACTCATGTCGATGGCGTTTACCGCCGGGCACATCAGGATGACGTGTTTCAGTTCCGGCCGCCGGGCGACCATGTCGTAGACCCGGTCTTCCAGATAACGTGCATTGGCGAAATACAGGCTCTCATCGACCCTCAGCGTCAGAATGGCCGGATCGGTCACCACGTCGTGACGCAGCACGTTGCGGAAATGCTCTGTGCCGGCCACCTGGCCCACGATTGCCATGTGCGGCTTGGACGAGTTGTAGAGATGGATCAGGACAGAGAGCGCGACACCGGCTGAAACACCGAGTTCCACGCCGAGGAACAGCGTGACGAGGATCGTGGCGGCCACGGCGATGAAATCGGCCTTGGAATAGGTCCAGGTCTTCTTGAGGATCGAGAAATCCACCAGCGACAGCACGGCAACGATGATGGTTGCGGCCAGCGTTGCCTGCGGCAGGAAGGCCAGCAGCGGGGTCAGCACGATGGTGGCAATCGCGAGGCCGACGGCTGTCATGGCACCGGCCGCCGGCGTTTCCGCCCCGGCATCGAAATTCACCACCGATCGGGCAAACCCGCCGGTCACCGGATAGCCGCCTGTCATGCCGGACGCCACATTGGCGGCGCCCAGGCCGATCAGTTCCTGGTCCGGGTTGATCCGCTGGCGCTTCTTGGCGGCCAGCGTCTGTGCCACCGACACCGATTCCACGAAGCCGATCACGGAGATCAGCACCGCCGAGCCGATCAGGCTGGCCCAAAGGTCCGGCGAGAAGGAGGGGATGGTCAACGGCGGCAGGCCTTGCGGAACGTCACCGACCAGCTTCACCCCCCGTTCGCCGAGCCCGAAGGTGAAGGCAATCAGCGTGGTGACGGCCACGGCCGCCACCGGTCCGGCCTTGGCCAGGATATCGGCACTTTTCGGGCCAAGGCCCCTGGCCAGAAGAAGCGGCTTCAGGCCCTTTCGCACCCAGAACAGGAAGGCCGTGGACGCAACCCCGATCACCAGTGTGACAGGGTTCGTCTCCGGCAGGTGCGAGATCAGTGACGCGACGAGTTCGTACAGGTTGTGCCCGTTCGCCTGAACGCCGAGAATGTGCTTGAGCTGGCTCGCGGCGATGATGATGCCGGACGCCGTGATGAAGCCGGCGATCACCGGATGGGACAGGAAATTGGCCAGAAAACCCAACCGGAAGGCGCCAAGCGCCAGCAGGAACAGGCCTGACATGAAGGCCAGCGTGATGGCCGCGGCCATGTATTCCGGCGTCCCGGTCTGGGCGATGTTGCCCACCGCGGTCGCTGTCATCAGCGAGACCACGGCGACCGGGCCGACGGCCAGTGCCCGGCTTGTGCCGAACAGGGCATAGGCGACAAGCGGCAGGATGGAGGCGTAAAGGCCCATTTCCGGCGGCAGGCCCGCCAGCAGCGCATAGGCCAGCGATTGCGGGATCAGCATGATGGTCACGATGACCGCCGCGACCAGGTCGTTGACCGCCGTGTCCCTGTTGTAGTCGCGGCCCCAGTCGAAAACCGGCATGACCTGCCGGATGCGGCTGCCAGCCGCCTTCACGATGTCATTCATAGCCTCTTGCGCGTCCGGCGCGCCCCCTTCTTGGTCCGGTGTGATGTCCGCGTCCGGCCGTGCCATGCCGGTTCGCGGTCGCAGCCCGTGCCGGCCGGGGCGTCCGGTCCGGCGTAATCAGCCCCGCATGCGCTCCACCAGCATGTACAGGTTCATGCTGCGCGTACCGCTCCGGCAATAGGCCAGGATCGGGCGCGGCATGGCGTCGATGGCGGCCGTCATGTCCGCCACGTCTTGCGGCGTGATGGAGCCCGGCACGACGGGGATGAACCGGAATGTCAGTCCGGCCTCCTTTGCAGCCGCCTCGATGAGCGCATGGTCCACGGCGCCTTCTTCCGTGTCCGGCCGGTTGCAGACCAGGCTCTTGAAACCCGCATCCGCGATCGGCTTGACATGTTCCGGTCCGATTTGCGGCGCAACGGCGAAATCTGGCGTGAGCTGGCGGATCTCCATGGAATCTATCCCTCGTCATGGACGGGCCGGGGCCTGTTCTGATCTCGTGGCCCGGCCCGGTGGTTGGTGTCGTCAAAGTCCGTTGACCGGAACCTTGAGGAATGTCTTGCCGCTTTCGTCCTTCGGAGGCAACTGGCCGGCGCGCATATTCACCTGCAAGGACGGGATGATCAGCTTCGGCATGTCGAGCGTGGCGTCGCGCGCCTCGCGCATGGCGACGAACTCGTCCTCCGAAACGCCGTCGCGAACATGGATGTTGTGCGCCCGCTCCGCCGCGACAGTGGTTTCCCACTGGATGTCGCGTCCGTTCGGGCCATAGTCGTGACACATGAAGAGGCGCATTTCGCCCGGCAGTTCGAGAACGCGCTTGATGGAACGGTAGAGCGTGCGCGCGTCTCCGCCGGGAAAGTCGGCGCGCGCCGAGCCGCCATCCGGCATGAACAGCGTGTCGCCGACAAAGGCGGCATTGCCGATCACATGCGTCATGCAGGCCGGCGTGTGGCCGGGCGTGTGCATGGCATGGGCCGTCATGGAGCCGATGGAATAGCTGTCGCCGTCCTTGAAAAGCTTGTCGAACTGCGAACCGTCGCGCTGGAACTCGGTGCCCTCGTTGAACACCTTGCCGAATGTGTCCTGCACGATCCGGATGTTCTCGCCAATGCCGATCTTGCCGCCAAGCTTGCCCTGGATATAGGGCGCGGCGGAGAGATGGTCGGCATGGACATGGGTCTCGATGATCCATTCCAGCTTCAGGCCATTGGCCTTGATGTGCTCGATGATGCGGTCCGCGCCATCATAGGTGATGCGGCCCGCCGCATAGTCGATGTCCATCACCGAATCGATCACCGCGCAGGCATTCGAGGCCGGATCCTTGACGACATAGGAGATCGTGTTCGTCGGCTCGTCGAAGAAGGCCGTCACTTCCGGCTTGACCGACATGTCGGGCGTGAAGGGCAGGGACATGATTTGCTCCTCGTTTTCGGATTGCGTGTTCCGCTCAGGCCGCGTTCAGCCTGAGCGAGCGGTGCAGGGCCATGCGGGCGGCAACGATGCCGGCCATCATGGCAATAAGGAAGATGGCTGTGGGGCCGAAGCCGATGCCCAGCGCCGGAACCGCGCCGCCGGGACAGAACCCGGCAATGCCCCAGCCCACGCCGAAGGCCGCCGAGCCGCCGATCAGCTTGGCGTCGATGCTGCGGCTGGTCGGCACGAAATACTTCGGCGCGAACAGCGGTTTCCGCGTGGCGCCGAACAGGATCCGGTAGCCGATCGCGGTGGGAATGAGCGCACCGCCCATCACGAAGATCAGGCTGGGATCCCAGGCCCCGGCGACATCGAAGAAATTGACGACCTTGGCCGGGTTGGCCATGCCGGAAATGGCGATGCCGATGCCAAATACCAGGCCGGCGGCCAAGGCTGAAAGAACCGGTTTCATCGTGCTCATCCTCCGATCACGTGGCGCATGACATAGACCGTAAGACCGGTCGTGATCATGAAGGTGACAGTGGCTATGATGGAGCGCGGCGAGAAGCGGGCCATGCCGCAGACGCCATGGCCGGAGGTGCAGCCGGACCCGTAGACGACGCCCATGCCGACGATGAAGCCGCCGACGATCATGGCCGGCATGGAGACCGGAACCGCAAAGGGCACCACGCCGCCGGCGGCCATGTAGAGAACCGGACCGATGATTGCGCCGGCAAGAAAGGCGATTCGCCAGCCATTGTCTTTCGCGTATGGCGGCAGGATGCCGCCGACAATGCCGGTCATGCCCGCGATGCGTCCGTTGAATGCCATCAGCATGACCGCCGAAAGGCCGATCAGAAGGCCGCCGAAAAGCGACTGATACGGCGTGAAATCCGTTTCCATGCGTTTCCCTCCTCGTCTGTTTTCAAATGGCGGCTTGTGTTTCGCCGCTCTGATTGCTACATATGTGAAAGTGTTCATATATGCAAGACCAAAGATGTGTGTGCGATGACGACACAAGACAATGGCACCGAAGTGCAGATGGATATTGGTGAAATAGAGAAGTCGGCCGAGGATGCCGCCAGCCTTCTGGCGGTCATGGCCAATTCGAACCGCCTGATGATCCTGTGCCACCTGATGAATGGCGAAATGGCCGTTCAGCCGCTCGCCGATGCCGTGGGCATGACCCAGTCGGCCTTGTCCCAGCAGCTATCGAAGCTGCGAGCGCTGAAACTGGTTTCGACGCGGCGTGACGGCCGCACGATCTACTACTCCGTCACCTCCGACAAGGTCTGCCGCGTGCTCGAAACGCTCTACGACATCTATTGCGCGCCCCGAAAGGCCGGCCAGAACAGCGAAGCCGCCGCGGTGTGATGCCGCGACGGCTCCCTTGCCGATGGCCTCCGGCAGTCCCTATGCCGCCTCGAACAGTCCGCCCTGTGCCGTCAGCTTCGCCAGGTGATGGTCGGTATCGCCGAACAGGATGTCGATCATGGTGATGCGCTTGAAATAGTGCCCGATCGCATATTCCATCGTCATGCCGACGCCGCCGTGAAGCTGGATGGCGTTTTCGCCCGCCAGCCGTCCGCCGCGCCCGATTTCCGCCTTGGCCGCCGAAATGGCGCGCCCGCGTTCAAGGGCGTCGTCACTGTCGGCCATCATCGTGGCATACATGGTGATGGAGCGGGCCTGTTCCAGCGCGATGAACATGTCCACCGCGGCATGTTGCAACACCTGGAACTTCGCGATCTCGACGCCGAACTGCTTGCGTGTCTTGAGATACTCGACCGTCAGCTTTTCCATGACCTCCATGATGCCGACGGCTTCGGCGCAAAGCGCGGCGATGGCCTGGTCTGTCACCTTGGCGATCAGCGGGAAGGCGCCGCCCTCGGCCCCGAACAGGCGTGAGGCATCCACGGTGACGTTTTCCAGCGTCACCTCCGCCGCCCGCGAACCGTCCTGAAGCCGGTAGCCGCGCCGTGACAGCCCGTCCGCATCGGCATCGACGAGAAAGACGCACAGTCCGTCTTCGTCGCGCACGCCGCCGGAGACGCGGGCGGATACGAAGACCTTGTCCGCCGTGTCGCCATTGAGAACGATGCTCTTGGCGCCGTTGAGAATGTAGGATCCGCCCTGCTTCGTCGCCGTGGTCTCGACATGGGCGAGATCGTAGCGCGCATGGCGTTCTGTATGGGCGAAGGCCAGCTTCAGCGAGCCTTCCGCCAGTGCCGGCACCAGTTCGCCGCGCTGGGCCTCACTGCCGCCTTCGCGCAGGAAGCCGCCGCCCAGCACCACGGTGGCGAACCACGGCTCCAGAACCAGCGCGCGGCCGAAGCTCTCCATCACCAGCATGATGTCTTCGGCCCCGCCGCCAAGGCCGCCATCGGCCTCGGCGAAAGGCAGCATCATCAGGCCCATCTCGGCATAGCGCGCCCACATGGCCTGACTGTAGCCCTCGGGCTCCGCCATGTGCCTGTTGCGGTCCTCGAACGCGTATTCGTTGGCGAGCATCCGGTCGAGCCCGTCCTTGAGCATGGTTTGCTCTTCGCTCAGATCAAAGTCCATTGTCCGTGTCCTGTCTGGGTCTCAAAGCCCCAGCACCGCCTTGGCGATGATGTTCTTCTGGATTTCGTTGGAACCGCCATAGATCGAAACCTTGCGGTTGTTGAAATAGGACGGCGCGGCATGCGCGGCATGGTCCGGGCCGACCGGCGGCTCGTTCCAGCCGTCGCCCGTGTCATGCTGCAGCGGCATGGCATAGGGGCCCATGACTTCCATCAGCAGATGCGTGGTGGCCTGCTGGATCTGCGATCCCTTGATCTTCAGGATCGACGAAGCCGGATCGGGCTTGCCGGTATTGCCGCGCTTGGCTTCCGCCGCGACGACCCGCAACTGGGTCATTTCCAGCGCCTTGAGATCGATCTCCACCGAAACGAGTTTTTCAAGGAAGCGCATGTCCTCGATCAGCGGCCGCCCGCCCGCCATTTCCTTGCCCGCCAGTTCACGGATGCGTGCGATCCGCTGCTTGGTCATGCCGATGCGGGCAATGTTGGTGCGTTCGTTGCCGAGCAGGAACTTGGCATAGTCCCAGCCCTTGTTTTCCTCGCCCACCAGGTTTTCCACCGGCACCTTGACGTCGGTGAGGAAGACCTCGTTGATCTCCCGGCCGCCGTCGATGGTCACGATCGGGCGCACCTCGATGCCGGGCGTCTTCATGTCGATCAGCAGGAAGGAAATGCCTTCCTGCTTCTTGGCCTGCGTGTCCGTGCGCACCAGGCAGAAGATCCAGTCGGCATATTGCGCCAGCGTGGTCCATGTCTTCTGCCCGTTGACGATGTAGTGGTCGCCCTCGCGCACCGCCCGCGTCTTCAGCGAGGCGAGGTCGGAGCCGGCGCCCGGCTCGGAGAAACCCTGGCACCACCAGTCGTCCAGGTTGGCGATGCGTGGCAGGAAATGCTTTTTCTGCGCTTCGTTGCCGAAGGTGTAGATCACCGGACCAACCATGTTGACGCCGAAGGCCAGCGGCGCAGGGCAGGGGAATTTCTGCAATTCCTCCAGAAAGATGTACTGCTTCATCGGGTCCCAGCCCGTGCCGCCCCATTGCTCTGGCCAGTGCGGCACCGCCCAGCCCTTCTCGTTCAGGATGCGCGTCCAGCGCACAAGCCCTTCCTTGTCCGGGTATTCGCCATGGATCATGGCGTCGTGAATGTCCTTGGGCAGGGCTTCGCGGAAGAAGGCGCGGACCTCCTCGCGAAACCTGTTTTCCTCGTCGGTAAAGCGAAGATCCATACCCGTGTCTCCCCTCAAACGATCTCGAACAGGCCGGCAGCACCCATGCCGCCGCCGATGCACATGGTCACCACGGCATATTTCACGCCGCGCCGCTTGCCCTCGATCAGGGCATGGCCGGCCAGGCGCGATCCGCTCATGCCATAGGGGTGGCCGACCGAGATGGCGCCACCATTGACATTCAGCTTCTCCGGGTCGATGCCCAGCTTGTCGCGGCAATAGATCACCTGCACGGCGAAAGCCTCGTTCAACTCCCACAGGCCGATATCGTCGACGCTCAGGCCATGGCGCTGAAGCAGGCGCGGCACGGCGAAGACGGGGCCGATGCCCATTTCGTCAGGCTCGCAGCCCGCCACGTTGAAGCCGCGCAGGATGCCCATCGGCTCAAGGCCCTTCTGCTCGGCGAATTTCGACGAGACCATGACATTCGCAGACGCGCCGTCGGAAAGCTGCGAGGCATTGCCGGCGGTGATCGTGCCGCCCTCGTAGACCGGCTTCAGCCCGGCCAGACCCTCCGCCGTGGTACCCGGACGCGGCCCCTCGTCATGGGCAATTTCCACGTCCGTATGGCTGACCTCCTTCGTCTGCTTGTCGATCACCGCCATCGTCGCCTTGATCGGCGCGATCTCGGCATCGAAGCGGCCGGCCTCGCGCGCGGCCGCCGTGCGGCGCTGGCTTTCGAGGCCATATTCGTCCATCTGCTCACGCGAGATGCCGTAGCGCTTGCCCACGATCTCCGCCGTGTCGATCATCGGCAGGTAGACCTCCGGCTTGATCGCCATGAGGTTGTCGTCCTTGAGCATGTAGGTGTTGCGCTTGTCGTTCTGCACGAGGCTGATCGATTCCAGCCCGCCGGCAATGCCCGCGTCCACCCCGTCATTGCGAATGGCATTGGCCAGCAGCGCCATGGATTGCAGGCCGGACGAGCACTGGCGGTCGATCGTGGTGCCCGCGGCCGTCACCGGCAGGCCGGCGGTCAGCAGCGCGCGCCGCGCCACGTTGAGGCCCGTCGCGCCTTCCTGCATGGCGCAGCCCATGATGACATCCTCGATCTGGCCGCCTTCCAGGCCGGAGCGCTCCAGCGCATGGCGGATGGCATGGCCGCCCAGCGTCGCGCCGGGCGTGTTGTTCAGCCCGCCGCGATAGGCCTTGCCGATGGGTGTGCGGGCGGTGGATACGATGACGGCGTCAACCATGGTTTTCTCCCTTGCGGTCGTTGAGGGCGGCGCGGGCTTTCCCGGCTGCCTCGCGTTTGAGTTCGATTTTCGAAAGCTTGCCCACCGGCGTGCGCGGCAGGCTGTCGCGGATTTCCAGCGCGCGCGGCATTTCATGCGGGCCGAGGCGCTCTTTCAGATGGTCCTGCAGGGCTTCCAGCGTCAGGTCCGGCGCGCCGTCGCGCAGCTTCACGAAAGCCTTGGCACTCTCGCCGCGATAGCCGTCCGGCACGCCGATCACCAGCGCTTCCTCCACGTCCGGATGGGTGTAGATCGCCTGCTCGATCATCTGCGGATAGACATTGAAGCCGCCGGAAATGATCATGTCTTTCTTGCGGTCGACAATGGTGAAGAAACCGTCCTCGTCCATGAAGCCGATATCGCCGGTCAGGAACCAGCCATCGGCAAAGCTCGCTTCCGTTTCCTCCGGCCGGTTCCAGTAGCCGGACGTGACATTGTTGCCGCGGATCGCCAGTTCGCCGGTCTCGCCTTGCGGCAGTTCGCGGGCAGGATCGGCCAGGTCGACCACGCGCAGGAAACAGCCGGGCAGGGGAATGCCGATCGTCCCGGCCTTGTGCGGCCAGCCGCGCGGCAGGTTGGTGCCCGCCGGCGACGTCTCGCTCATGCCCCAGCCGCCGAGCAGTTCGAGCCCGGTCTTGGCCGTGAAGCGTCGCGCCACTTCCACCGGCATGGGCGCGCCGCCCGAAGCCGCCAGCGTCAGCGCCGACAGGTCGCGCTTCTCGAAACCCGGCGTCTGCGTCATGGCGATCCACATGGTTGGTACGCCGGGCAGCACATTGGCGCCCGCCTCGATCTCGTCGAGCGCCGAGGCCGGATCGAAGCGCGTGCGCAGAAGGCAGCGGTTGCCGCCCTTCAGGCTGCGCAGCAGAACCGCCGACAGGCCATAGATGTGGAACAGCGGCAGATAGACAAGTACGCTCTCGCCCTCCGGCCGGGTCAGGCCCCAGATGTCATACCATGCGGTGTAGGAGGACACCGCGCCGGAAATGTTGCGATGCGTCAGCATGGCCGCCTTGGGCATGCCGGTCGTGCCGCCCGTATATTGCAGCAGCGCGAGATCGTCGATGCCGGTCGCCACCCGGGGCGGGCTGCCGGCCCCGGCAACGAAATCGCGATGGGCCGTGATGGCTGCGCCGTCCGGCATCGGTCCGGTCTCGCTGCTGTCACCCCATGCGGCATCGTCGAACACGACAACCCGCTCCGCCAGTCCCGTCTCCGCCAGCCCGGTCGCGCCGGCGGCAAGTTTGCCGAGATTGGTGGTCACCAGCATGCGCGCGCCCGAATCGGTCAGCTTGTGCGCCAGCACGGCCGGCGCGTCGAGCGGGGAGAGGTGGACCACCACCGCGCCAATCTTCATCAGCCCGAAAAACGTGACCGGATGGGCCGGCGTGTTGGGCAGAAGCAGTGCGACGCGGTCGCCCTTCCTGATCCCGGCCCGCGAAAAGCCGGCCGCGGTCTCGTCCGCCATCCGGTTGAGATCACCATAGGAGATGGACCGTCCGCGAAACGCCAGCGCGATCCGGTCCGGATGGTCGCGCGCCCCGTCTTCCAGGATCGACTGGACAGGAAAAAGCGGCAGCGCCGCCGGGTCTGGAAGGCAGCCTTCCGGATAGACCTTTTCCCAGGGCCAGCCACCGGCCGGCGGGGCGGGCAGCATCGTCATGCGGCGTCCTTGAAGCGCTTGCCCTCGACCGCCAGCTTGCGCAGCAGCGGCGACACCTCGAACACCGGGTTGCCGGTGCGGCCATGCCAATGGTCGAGGCGCTCGACGATCGTGCCGAGGCCGACGGTCTCGGCGCAATGCATCGGGCCGCCCTTTCCGACGGGAAAGCCGTAGCCGTAGATCCAGACGACATCGATGTCGGACGCCCGCTGGGCGATGCCTTCCTCCAGGATTTTCGCGCCCTCGTTGATCATCGGGTAGATCGTGCGCTCGATGATCTCGTCGTCGGAAATGTCCCGCCGGTTCACGCCCTGCGCGGCAGCCGTGTCGAGGATCAGTTTTTCCACCCACGCATCGGGCAGCGGCGTGCGCCCGTCCTCGTAGCGGTACCAGCCAGCACCCGTCTTCTGGCCGTAGCGACCGGCCTCGCAAAGCGGATCGCCAAGCGCTGCGGTCTTGCCGAGCGACTTGCGCGTGCGCCAGCCGATGTCGTTGCCGGCAAGATCGTACATCTGGAACGGACCCATGGGCCAGCCGAAGTCGCGGAACGCCTTGTCCACCGTCTCCGGCATGGCGCCTTCCAGCAGCAGCGCCTCCGACTGCGCCGACCGCGCCGCCAGCATGCGGTTGCCCACGAAGCCGTGGCACACGCCCACGACAACGGGCACCTTCTTCGCCTTCTTGCCCACTGCCATGGCGGTAGCCAGAACGTCCGGCGCGGTTTCCTTGCCACGCACGATTTCCAGCAGTTTCATGACATTGGCGGGCGAGAAGAAGTGCATGCCGAGCACATCCTGCGGCCGGCTGGTGAAGGAGGCGATCCGGTCGACGTCGAGATAGGACGTGTTGGAGGCCAGCACCGCGCCGGGCTTGGCGACCGCGTCCAGTTTCTTGAACACCTGTTCCTTGACGCCCATCTCCTCGAACACCGCTTCGATGATGATGTCGCAATCGGCGAGATCGTCATAGGAAGTGGTTGGCGTGAAAAGCGCCATGCGCTTGTCCACGTCGTCCGCCGTCATGGAGCCGCGCTTGACGGAAATGTCGTAATTGGTGCGGATGCGCTCCAGCCCCTTGTCGAGCGGCTCCTGCGCCATTTCCAGGATGGTCACCGGAATGCCGCCATTGACCAGCGACATGGCGATGCCGCCGCCCATCGTGCCTGCGCCGATGACGCCGGCCTTCTTCACCGCGCGCGGCTTGACGTCCTTCGTCACGCCGGCGACCTTTCCCGCCTCGCGTTCGGCGAAGAAGAGATGGCGCTGGGCGCGCGACTGGTCGGAATCGAGCAGCTTGAGGAAGATTTTCAACTCTTCCGCATAGCCTTCCTCGAACGTCATGGTGATGGCATTGCGCACCGACTGCGCGCAGGCATGCGGGGCGTCCAGTCCGCGCGCCTTCTTCGTCACCTCCTTCACCAGCGCGTCGAAACCGGCAATGTCGGCGCGCGCGGCGGCGATCTTGTCGTCGCGGTCACGCGGCAGCGGCGGATGCTTGCCGTCCTGGATGGCCTTGCGCAGGAAATCCACCGCGCCGGCGGTCAGGTCCTCGTCCTCGACAATGGCGTCCACCAGTCCGTCCGCCAGACACTCCTTCGCCGGCATGAACCGCCCGGCGACGATCACCTTCACGGCCTTTTCCGGCCCGATCACGCGCGGCAGCCGCTGCGTGCCGCCCGCACCCGGGATGAGGCCGAGCTTGACCTCCGGCAGGCCGCACATGGCCTGCGCGACCGCAACCCGGTAGCGGCAGCCGAGCGCCAGTTCCAGCCCGCCGCCCAGCGCCGTGCCGTGAATGGCCGCCACGGTGGGCTTGTCGCCATAGCTTTCCAGCGTGGCGATCAGGTCGAGCAGGCTTGGCTCCAGACGCGGTCCGCCGAACTCGGAAATGTCGGCGCCGGCCACGAAGGTGCGCCCGGCGCATGCCAGAACGACACCCTTGACGCTGTCATCGTCGCGCAGCGCGATCAATGCCTCGTTGAGCGGCTTGCGCATGGCGTGGCTGAGCGCGTTGACGGGCGGATTGTCGATGGTGACGATCGCGATTTCATTGTCGCGCGTAACGGTGACGATGTCGCTCATAAATCCTCCGGAAGAGCAAAGGCTGGTTTTCGTGTCGCGGCGTTCAGACGCCGCCCGGTTGAGAAAGAAAATCGTCGATCAGCCGCGCCGTCGCCTCCGGCTGCTCGACGCAAGGGATGTGGCCCGCGCCGGGAATCGCCTCGAAGCGGGCGCCGGAAATGCTGCGCGCCATGGCCTGCACCAGCGAAGGCGGCGTGGAGCCGTCCTCCGCCCCCGCCAGCGCCAGCACCGGCAGGTCGAGCGCCGCCGTCGAGGCGGTCAGGTCGGCATCGCGCAGCGCCGCGCATGTTCCCACATAGCCCTCGACCGGAGAACGGGTGAGCATGGCCTTCATGCCGGCAAAGACCGGATTGCCGGCCGTGCGGAAATCGCCGGTGAACCATTTTTCCATCACGCCGTCGGCCAGCGCGGCAATGCCATCGGCCTCGACCGCGGCGATGCGCTGGTTCCAGCCCGCCGTGTCGCCGATCCTTGCAGCCGTGCCGATCAGCACCAGGCGCTCGACGAGGGCAGGGCGCGCAGCCGCCACGGCCTGGGCGATCATGCCGCCGACCGACAGGCCGCAGACATGGGTGCGTTCGATGCCCAGATGCGCCAGCAGGGCGATCAGGTCGCCGGCATGATCCTCCATCCGGTAAGGAGCCGGTGTCGCCTCGGAAAGGCCATGACCGCGCTTGTCATAGCGGATCATGCGGAAACGGCCGGCAAGCGCCTCCACGACGCCATCCCAGATGCGGAAATCGGTGCCGAGCGAATTGGCGAACACCAGGACCGGCAAGCCCCGCTCCCCCGTATCGCCAAAATGAATCGTCACGCCATTGACGCGTGCGAACCGCATTCCCGGTTCCTCCCTTTTCCGGACATACTACCGAGTATGTTGGAATTTCGCTGTCCGGTCAATCATCATGCGGGCGGGAAAGGCAGGAAAACAAATTCAAACAATTGAATGTTTGGTCCGGACATGCTTTTCTGAACAAGACAAAATGCCTTTCAGGGAGGAAAACCATGCGCCGTGACGCCAAGGTCATCGCGGACCAGTTCAGACTGACCCGCCGTCAGACACTCATGCTCGGAAGCGCGGGACTGGCCGCGCTGGCCATGGGACTGTCTGCGCGTCAGGCCCGCGCCGTCGGCAATGCAACACTCGGCGACGCCGATGTGACCATCGTTTCCGACGGCACGCTCACCCTGCCGCTTTCCTTCATCGCGCCGGATGTGCCGGCCGCTGAAATCGAAGCCCTGCTCAAGGCCAACGGCATGGCGACCGATGCCATCACACCGGATTGCAACGTCACCTTCTTCCGGTCCGGCGACAGGCTCGCCATCTTCGATGTCGGGTCGGGATCGAATTTCATGCCGACCGCCGGCGACCTGATCGCCAACATGGAAGAAGCAGGCATCGATCCGGCGGACGTGACCGATGTCATCTTCACCCATGCCCATCCCGACCATCTCTGGGGCCTGGTCGACGATTTCGACGAACTCGTCTTCCCGGACGCCAACTATTTCATGGGACAGGCGGAATGGGACTACTGGCGGGCCGATGACACGCTGGACAACATGCCGGAAGAGCGCAAGTCCTTCGTGGTCGGGGCGCAGAACCGGCTGGCTTTCCTGGAAGACCGCATCAACCTGATCCGCCCCGGCGCCGAGGTCATCCCCGGTGTCGAGGCAATCGACACGTCCGGTCATACGCCGGGCCATCTGTCCTACATGCTGCATTCGGGCTCCGAGTCCATGCTGGTCATCGGCGATGCCATCTCCAATGCGGTGATTTCCTTTGCCCATCCGGAATGGCCTTCGGGCAGCGACCATGACCCGCAAAAGGGCATCGAGACCCGCACCGCCCTGATCGACAGGCTTGCCGCCGACAAGTCCCGCATCATCGGCTATCACCTGCCGCATCCGGGTCAGGGCATGGTGGAAAGGGACGGCTCGGCCTACCGCTTCGCCGCAGGCTGATCGTGGGCGGCCCTGCGCTGCCCACGGCTGTTGGCGCTTGAACGCTATTCCGCCGGATTGTGGCCCGTCCGGCGGAACGCGGAGGCAACGGATCCTTCCAGCAGCCAGGCAAGGCCCATGCGCGCGCCAAGGGCGATGGACGCCATGACGACCGGGGCCGATATGGCGAGCGTCGAAACGGCCGTCACGCCCTGCCCGATGGTGCAGCCCATGGCGAAGACGCCGCCCGTGCCCATGAGAAAGCCGCCGGCCATGTGCCGCGACAATTCCCGGGCGTCGTCGCAGGCCTCCCAGCGCATGTCGTCGGCCAGCCAGGCGCACAGCGCCGCGCCGCACACCACGCCCACCATCAGACCCACGCCATAGTCCGGAACGACACCGGTAAATGTGGCGAAATGCATGATCGTGTCGCCGATCGGCACGACGAAGGATCCGGCTTCGATCTGCACCGGCTCGAAGGCGTGGAAGGCGGCTGTCGATGTGGCCCACCAGCCAAAGGCGACGGCAAGGCCGATGACGATGCCCGACAGGATGCGCGCCCGGTTGCGCCGGAAGGCCGCGTCGCGAAAGGCCCAGAACAGAAGGCCCAGCACAACGGCCGCGGCCACGATGAGCGACAGATCCCGGCCCGCGAGATGGGACAGGATGGCGCCGAGCGACTGGCTTTCCAGCGGGGAAAGGTCGATGGCGACATTGTCCACGATCTGCACGCGCACCTGCGCGATCAGCCCCTTCTGGGCTGCAAGCGCCGACAGCCCCAGGACCAGCAGCACCACGACCGAGCGCAGGCTGCCGCCGCCCGAGCGCACCAGCGCACCGAACCCGCAGGTTCCCACCAGGGCCATGCCGAAACCGAAGGCCACGCCGCCGATGATCGCACCGGTGAGGCCGAAGAGCGGCGAGAGGTAGAACGTGCCGGCGATGTCGGCAAGGCCGGTATGGATCATCGCTTGCGTGGCGAAAAGCGCGACGGCAGCGGCCAGGATCCAGCTTGAGAGACCCGTCGAATCGCCCGCGTACCAGTGACGCTCAAGCGCCGACAGGGTGCAGAAATGCGTTCGCCGGGCGGCATAGCCCATCACCAGGCCGGCCAGGAGACCGGCAAGCGGCAGGAACCACGGCGATTCCGCAATCTCCATCAGCGTTTCCTCCGGGCGGTTCCGCCGGCTGGCAGGCCGCCTCCTTGTTCTGGAAATGATCCTAGCTGCCATATTGGCAGAGCGCAATCGAGCAGGCTCTGCGGTGACCATGACTGCCACAGCAAAAAGCCGGCGCGGGAGCCGGCTTGGTCCATGATAGGGAATGTGGCAGCCGTGACCTACTCGGCGGCTTTCCGTTCATCGTCGCGCACCGGTGCGCAGAAAAGGCCGTAAAGCGTCTCGATCACCGGCGCCACTTCCTCGTTGGCCAGCGAATAGTAGATCATGCGCCCCTCCCGCCGCGTTTCCACCAGCTGGTCGAAGCGCAGACGTGCAAGCTGCTGCGACACCGCTGCCTGCGGCATGTCCATGATCGATTCCAGTTCGGAAACCGATTTCTCGCCTTCGGCCAGCAGGCACAGGATCAACAGCCGGCTTTCATGGCTGAGTGCCTTGAGCAGGTCGCTGGCCTTGCGAGCCTGGGCGATGAGTACGTTCATGTCCTCCGGGGCAGAGGGATCGAATTTTGGAAGTGCCATGGTTTTTTCCCCGCCATCCAAGGCGCCGTCGGCAACCGACAGTACATGTAAACATTTTCATTCTAGCATGCTGCAATGCGAAAGATCAATCCGCGGGCAGTTTGCCGATCAGTTCGCCGGCCAGATACCAGAAAAACTCGTCTCCTGGATAGCCCCTGATCCGGCCGATCTCCCTGCCGTCGTCGATGAGCACGAATGTCGGCGTGAACCGTTCCCGCGCGACGAAGTCCAGATCCGCCGGCCATGCCCTGGTGATGTCAACCCGGCGCAGCGGCGCGGCCTTGCCTTCGTCCGTGTTCGGCCATGCCGGTGCGATTTCCGCATTGAAGCGCTTGCACCACGCGCAGCCCGGCTGTTCCAGCATCAGCATTTCGGCTGCCGGGGCGGGCAGGGCAGTCAGGGCGAGAAGGCCGGCTGTGGCCAGGGCTGCGATGGATTTCACGAAAGCACCTCATTTTGAGATTGCAACATATAGCTTTTCTCGCATACATTCCAGCCCTCATCCGGTAAGTGAGGACGGCTGCAGGCTTGCAGGACGGATGACGGGAGGAACAATGCTGGATGTCAGTCTGTGGGCGCGCTCGTGGCAGGAATCCTGTCTTTCGTGTCGCCATGCGTATTGCCGATCGTACCACCTTACCTGGCCTGGCTGGCGGGCCTGAGCTTCGAGGAATTGCGAAGCCAGCGAAACGCTTCCGTCGCCTGCGTAAAGATCGTTCTGGCCACATTCGCCTTCGTGCTCGAGTTTCTCGACGGTTTTCATCATGCTGGGCGCCACGGCTTCCGTTTTCGGTCAGGCCATGCGCGAAGCCCTGGCCTGGTCGATCTGGCGTCGGTCCGCTGGATACATAAATGTCCTGGCGGCGTCGCCGGTCTCTGTCATCCTCGTCATGGGCCTGCATTTCCCGGCGTCTTCCGGATCGGCCTGCTTTACCGCGAGGCTCGCGCAGGTGGATCAGTAAGCCCGCCAGGCCTCGCCGGCGCTCTATGTCATCGGCCTTGCCTTCGCCTTCGGATGGACGCCATGCGTGGGCCCCGTGCTGGCCGCGATCCTGTTCGTTGCCGGCACCGAGGATACGGCGGCGCGAGGCGCCATGCTGCTCGGCGCCTATTCGCTCGGCATTGGCGTGCCCTTCATCCTGGCCGCCCTCTTCGCCAGCCGTTTCATCGGCGCCGCCCAGCGGTTCAAGCGTCACATGCACAAGGTGGAAATGGCCATGGGCGGGCTTTTGGTGATAACCGGTATACTGTTCATCACGGGCCAGATGTCGCGGATCGCCCAGTGGCTGATCGACACGTTTCCGGCCTTCCAGACCATAGGTTGAGGAGAAAGCGCATGATTCGCCTGTTTGCCCTGTTTGCCTTGTTCCTGTTGCCAATCGCTGCCCAGGCCGCGGAGATCGGCGATGACGGTCTCCACAAGCAGGCCTGGTTCGCCAACACCTTCCGGGATGTCGCCGAGGACATCGAAACCGCCGCCTCCGAGGGCAAACGCCTGGCCATCGTGTTCGAGCAGCGCGGTTGCATCTATTGCCGCGCGATGCACGAAAAGATCCTGTCCGATCCCGAGGTCGCCGATTACATCAAGGCCAATTACATGGTCGTGCAGTACAACATGTTCGGCGACACCGAGGTGACCGATCTGTACGGCGAGGAGCTTCCGAGAAGAACGCCGCGCGCAAGTGGGCTTCGTCTTCACGCCAACGATCGTCTTCCTGCCCGGAGGCGGTGCCTGCCAAGGCGAAACCACGGTTGCCAAGGCCGCCGTCGCCATCATGCCCGGCGCCTTCGGAAAGAACACCTTCCTGAACATGTTCCGCTGCGCGAAAAGGGCTATGAGGGAGAAGAGACTTCCAGAAGCATCATGCCCGCATAATCAACGAGATGCGCGGGCCGGCCGGCTCGACAGCGAGTGATTGCTGCGAATGTGAACGACTTGCTGCAACGCAGCATTGCATATGCGACGAATGACACATATTAAAATTCATATCCATGCATTGAAAGCGGATTGACAAGCGCTAAGGTGCGCGACTGAAGACAAGGGGAGGCGGAGCAACCGCCTGCCGGAATAGCGGAGGAGACATGAACCCGATGAAGCTGGGCAACAGGACTGGTAACATTTGCGGCGGCTATGGCTGTTGCTGCCGTTGCGGGTGCAGCGGAAGTGGCGCCTGATGGCGTCGAATTCACCGACGACGGCGTCATGGCGTCGCTGACGGGCCAGGCGGGCGATCCCGCCGCCGGTGCCGAGGCGTTCAAGAGCCGCAAGCTTGGCAATTGCCTTGCCTGCCATGCCAACAAGGACATGGAGAACGAGCTTTCCCATGGCGATGTCGGCTCGTCCCTCGATGGCGTTGCCGACCGCTGGAGCGAGGCGGAACTGCGGGCCATCGTGGTGAACTCCAAGAAGATTTTCAGCGACGAGACCGTCATGCCCGGTTTCTATTCGCTGGAGGTGGGCAAGGAGCCGGCTGAGCAGTTCGTCGGCAAGACGATCCTGACTGCGCAGCAGGTTGAGGACGTGGTGCCTATCTGGCCACGCTGAAGGAATGATTGGCAGAAAGGAGCCTCATGCCATGAAGATGACAAGACGACAGGCCCTCGGGTTCAGCGCTGCCGCGGCCGCATTTGCGGTGACGGGCTTCCGCGCCGCGCCCGCTTTGGCCTCTGCTGAAGCAACCGAAAAGGCGATCATGGAGTTCACCGGCGGCAAGACGCCGGAGAGCGGGAAGATTTCGCTCAACACGCCGGAAATCGCGGAGAACGGCAACACCGTGCCCGTCACCGTCGAGGTGGAAAGCGCCATGGAAGGCGACGACCTCGTCGAATCGGTGCTCGTGCTGGCCGACGGAAATCCGAGCCCGGGCGTGGCCACGTTCCACTTTACCTCGCTTTCCGGTGCGGCCCTGGCCACGACGCGCATTCGTCTCGCCAAGACGCAGGACGTGGTTGCCGTCGCGAAGATGAAGGACGGCTCGGTCTACATGGACAGGAAGCAGGTCAAGGTCACCATCGGTGGCTGCGGCGGCTGATCAAGGGAAACGAGGTAGAAGAAAATGGCTAAGTCCAAACCCCGCGTGAAGGTCCCGAAGTCGGCATCGGCCGGCGAGGTCATCACCATCAAGACCCTGATCAGCCACGAGATGGAATCGGGTCAGCGCAAGGACAAGGATGGCAATCCGATCCCGCGCCAGATCATCAACAAGTTCAGCTGCGAGTTCAACGGCCAGCCGGTGTTCTCCTGTGATCTCGATCCGGCCGTGTCGGCCAATCCGTATTTCGAGTTCAATGCCAAGGTCAACGAGAGCGGCACGTTCAAGTTCACCTGGGTGGATGATGACGGTTCGGTCTATGAGACCGAGAACGAGATCACGGTAAAATAAGAACGATGCGCCGGCCGCCGGTCACGTGACGGGCGCCGGCGAATGTTCCTGGGAGGGAAGACGCGTGAAGAAAACGACATTCATGACGGGCGCGATGCTGGGACTGGCACTGGCTGCCGGTACGGTGGCGCTGAAGGCCGATCCCGTTGACGATACGCTCGAGATCGACGGCAAGCCGATGGTCACCCGCACCGCGGCGCCGGAGGGGCATCCGTTCGACGAGGTTCTGTCGGGCTGGTTGTTCCGCGAGGCCGAGACCAGGGATCTGGAGCGTGATTCGTTCGAGAATCCCGGCATGCTGGCCGCCGAGGAGGGCGAGCAGATCTGGAACACTGTCGAAGGCACTGCGGGCAAGTCATGCGCGTCCTGCCATGGCGACGCGGCCGAAAGCATGAAGGGCGTTGCGGCCCACTATCCTAAATGGGATGCCGACGCCAAGCGCCCGATCAACATCGAGCTTCAGATCAACAAGTGCCGCGAAGAGAACATGGGCGCCGAGCCCTATGCCTTCGACAAGGGCGGCCAGAAGCCGTTGACGGTCTATATCAAGCACCAGTCGCTGGGCGAGCCGGTATCGGTTGACCTCAGCCAGGGCGAGCTTCAGTCCTGGTGGGAAAAGGGCAAGGAAGTCTACTACACCCGCACCGGCCAGCTGAACCTGTCCTGCGCCTCCTGCCATGAAGTCAACATGGGCAAGATGATCCGTGCGGACCATCTCAGCCAGGGACAGGTCAACGGCTTTCCGACCTACCGTCTGAAGTCCGGCCTCACGTCGGTTCACAACCGCTTCCGTGGCTGCATCCGCGATACGCGCGGAACCCAGCCCAAGGCGTTCTCGGACGAACTGATGGCGCTGGAGGTCTATGTGACCTGGCGCGGCACCGGCCTGTCGGTCGAGACGCCGGCCGTCCGCCAGTAAACGTTGCCTGCGCCGGAGGCGGCTTGCCGCTTCCGGCCGGTTGGCAGCAACCGGAAAATCTGAAGGGGCATGAATTCCGGGCCGAGCCGGCCCGGAGCCGTCCCTTCTTTGATCGAACAAGAACCTTGCGTGGACCGGAGACCCCGACCGATGCTGACCAGACGTGAATTCCTGATGGCAACAGCCGCCCTGTCGGCAATCACCGGCCCGGCCCTGGTCGGAAACTGGTCGCGCGCCGCCGCGCAGCAGGCGCTGAGCGAGGAGAGCCTGCTGGCGCAGGCCGATTACGGCAACGTGACGCTGGTCCACATCACCGACATCCACGCGCAGCTCAAGCCGGTCTATTTCCGCGAACCGTCGATCAATCTGGGTGTCGGCGAGGTTCAGGGCCTGCCACCCCATGTGACCGGGGCCGATTTCCTCAAGCTTTACAACATCGAGCCGGGCAGCCCGCACGCCTACGCGCTGACGTCGCAGGATTTCGTGTCGCTGGCCAGGACCTATGGCAAGATGGGCGGCATGGACCGCGTCGCGACCGTGGTCAGGCGTATTCGCGCCGATCGCGGTGACGACAAGGTGCTGCTGCTCGATGGCGGCGACACCTGGCAGGGATCCTATACCGCGCAGCAGACCGAAGGCCAGGACATGGTCGATGTCATGAATGCGCTTCAACCCGATGCCATGACCGGCCACTGGGAGTTCACCTATGGCGCGGACCGGGTGAAGGAAGTGGTCGAAAGCCTGCCGTTCTCGTTCCTGGGCGGCAACATCTATGACGCCGAATGGGACGAGCCGGCCTTCGAGGGCTGGAAGATGTTCGAGAAGGGCGGCGCCAGGGTCGCCGTCATCGGCCAGGCCTTCCCGTATACCCCGATCGCCAATCCGCGCTGGATGTTCCCCAACTGGTCCTTCGGCATTCGCGAGGAGGATGTGATCCGCAACGTGCAGGAAGCGCGCGATGAAGGCGCCGATGTCGTGGTGCTTCTTTCGCATAACGGCTTTGATGTCGATCGCAAGCTGGCCGGCCGTGTCGACGGGATCGACGTGATCCTCACCGGCCACACCCATGACGCCCTGCCTGAACCGGTGATCGTCAACGACACGCTGGTCATCGCCTCGGGCTCCAATGGCAAGTTTGTCTCGCGCGTCGATCTGGATGTGCGCGACGGCAAGGTGCAGGGCTACCAGTACCGCCTGATCCCCGTCTTTTCCGATGTCATCACGCCGGATGCCGACATGACAGCGCTCATCGACAAGGTGCGCGCGCCATACGAAGCCGAACTGGCCCGTGTCCTCGGCCGCACCGATTCGCTGCTCTACCGGCGCGGCAATTTCAACGGCACCTTTGACGATCTTTTCTGCCAGGCGCTGCTGGAAGAACGCGAAGCCGACATTTCGCTGTCGCCCGGTTTCCGCTGGGGCACGACGCTGGTGCCCGGCCAGGACATCACCGTGGAAGACCTGCACAACGCCTGCGCCATGACCTATCCCGAAGCCTATCGCTCGATGATGTCGGGACAGATGCTCAAGGACATCATCGAGGACGTGGCCGACAACCTTTTCAATACCGATCCCTACTATCAGCAGGGCGGCGACATGGTCCGCATCGGCGGCATGGGCTACACCATCGACATCAACAAGCCGATGGGCTCGCGCATTTCCGGCATGACGCTCCTCAAGACCGGCGAAGCCATTGACCCGGCCCGGGAATATGCGGTGGCCGGCTGGGCCTCCGTCAACGAGGGCACCGAGGGTCCGGCCATCTGGGAAGTCGTCGAGAGCTATCTCGCGCGCAAGCCCGAGGTCTCGATCGAGGAAAACCGCTCGGTGATCGTGAACGCCTGATTGGCGGAAAGGATAGGAAGCCGGACAATCGACAGACGGTTTCCACCGTGATACATAGAATAATCTATATGTTTGAATAACAGCGATCCGGGAGGATAGCGATGACGCAGACAAACGGGAAAGGCGCTTCCAGGCGCAACTTTCTGAAAGCCGGCCTGGCCGGCGGCGCCGCGCTGGCGGCAGGGACGGTGGGCGCGCGCGCCGCGGGCGATCCGCTCATCACCGAATTGCAGGACTGGGCGACCTATACCGGTGACGGCGTGGACGCCACGCCCTACGGCCTGCCGATCGAGTATGAGAGCGATGTCATTCGCCGCAACGTGCCCTGGCTGACGGCGGACCCGATATCCTCCATCAACTTCACGCCGATCCATGCCCTTGACGGCACGATCACGCCGCAGGGCTGTGCCTTTGAGCGGCACCATTCCGGCGCCATCGAATTGCGCAAGGAAGACTACCGCCTCATGATCAACGGCCTGGTCGATCAGCCGCTTGTCTTCACCTATGCCGATCTTGAGCGCTTCCCGCGCGAAAACCATATCTATTTCTGCGAATGCGCGGCCAATACCGGCATGGAATGGGCCGGTGCGCAGCTTAACGGCGCGCAGTTCACCCATGGCATGATCCACAACATGGAATATTCAGGCGTGTCCCTGCGCACGCTCCTGGAAGAGGCCGGCCTCGATACCGCCGGCGACCTGAAGGACAAGTGGGTCTATGTCGAGGGCGCCGACGCCTCCTCCAATGGCCGCTCCATCCCCATGGACAAGGCGCTCGATGATTGCCTGGTCGCCTTCAAGGCCAATGGCGAGGCGCTGCGCAAGGAACATGGCTATCCGGTCCGCCTCGTCGTTCCCGGTTGGGAAGGCAACATGTGGGTCAAGTGGCTGCGCCGCATCGAGGTGACGGACGGGCCGGTGGAAAGCCGGGAGGAAACGTCCAAATATACCGATACGCTGGCCGATGGCACGTCGCGCAAGTGGACCTGGGTAATGGATGCCAAATCGGTCATCACCTCGCCCAGCCCGCAAATGCCGATCACCCATGGCAAGGGTCCGCTGGTGATCACCGGAATGGCCTGGTCGGGCCATGGACGCATCACCCGTGTGGACGTCTCCAGGGATGGCGGCAAGACGTGGGAGACCGCGCGCCTGGGCACGCAGGGCGGAAACAAGGCGCTCACCCGTTTCTATCTCGATACCGAATGGAACGGCGAGGAGATGCTGCTCCAGTCACGCGCCATCGATGAAACCGGCTATGTGCAGCCGACCAAGGCGCAGCTGCGCGCGGTGCGTGGCCTCAACTCGGTCTACCACAACAACTGCATCCAGACCTGGCATGTCAAAACGGACGGGACGGCGGAAAATGTCGAAGTTTCTTGATACAATTCTGGCGGCAACCACTGTTCTTGCCCTGGCCACCGCGGCCCATGCCGCCGATGCCGATGCCGGCGAGAAGGTCTTCAACAAGTGCAAGGCCTGCCATGCCGTGGGCGAGGGCGCCAGGAACAAGGTCGGTCCGGAACTCAATGACCTGTTTGGCCGTGAGGCCGGGTCTGTCGAAGGGTTCAAGTATTCCAGCGCCATGGCTGGGTCCGGCATCACGTGGAACGATGAAACCGTCGCGGCCTACCTTGCTGATCCCAAGGGCTACATCCCGAAGAACAAGATGGCCTTTGCCGGCCTCAAGAAGGAAGAAGACGTTGCAAACGTCATCGCCTATCTGAAGACGTTCTCCACGTCTGCCAGCGAGGAGAAGGCGCAAGCCGAACCGGCGAAGGAAGAAACGGTCGCGGCAGCCGAAGAAAAGCCGGCCGCAGATGCGTCGGGCGAAGGCCAGCCGGAACCGGCCGGTTTCGAGATGGTCAGGTCCAGGGGCAAGTTCGGCCTTGGCCGCCAGGCCACCGACGACGAGATCGCGGCCTGGGATGTCAATGTCATGCCCGATGGCACCGGCCTGCCGGTGGGTTCCGGCTCGGTAGCCGAGGGCGAGCCGCTCTTTTCCGAGAAATGCGCGGCCTGCCATGGCGAATTCGCCGAAGGCGTTGACAACTGGCCGAAACTGGCTGGTGGCGACGATACGCTTGCCGACGAGGATCCCCTGAAGACGGTTGGTTCCTACTGGCCCTACCTGTCGACGGCCTGGGACTATGTCCATCGCTCCATGCCTTTTGGCGGCGCGCAGGTGCTCACGCCGGACGAGACATATGCCATCGTCGCCTATATTCTCTATTCGAACTATCTGGTCGATGATGAATTCGTGCTGAGCAACGAGAACTTCCTTGATGTCGAGATGCCCAATGCCGACGGCTTCATCGTCGATGACAGGGCGGAAACGGAATATCCGCAGTGGCGTACCGAACCGTGCATGACCAATTGCAAGGATGATGTGAAGATCACGATGCGTGCCACCGTTCTCGATGTGACCCCGGACGAGGAATGATCCGGCGGCCGTGACGGCTGGCAGGCACGGTTCTGGGAGGAAGCCGATGCAGACCAGACAAGGGGTAGGGGGGCAGGATGGCCCTTCGGCAGCCAGGCGCGGGCTTTTCCGCGCACTCGCCGCCCTCTCGCTCGCTTTCGTGACACATGCCTTCGCCGGCGACGGGGATCCCGTTGCCGGCGAAAAGCTGTTCAAGGACTGCAAGGGCTGCCACGAGGTGGGCGAGAACGCCCGGCACAAGGTGGGCCCGCATCTCGACGGCATCATTGGGCGCACCGCCGGCAGTGCCGAGGGTTTCAAATATTCCAGGGCCTTGAGACAGGCGGGCGAGGACGGTCTCGTCTGGGACGCCGAAAAGCTCTCCGCCTATATCCAGAAACCGCGCGACTTCATCAGTGGCAATCGCATGAGCTATCGCGGCATGGCCGATGCGAAGGACCGCGCCGACCTGATCGCCTATCTTTCCCGTCAGGCCAGGGCCGCACCGGCCGAGGATACGACCGCCCGCACCAATACGGGCGTGACCGGCTTCGCCCAGATTGTCCTGCAGATGGAGGGCGATCCGGAATATGGCGAATATCTTTCCGGCGAATGCGTTACCTGCCATCAGGCCTCCGGCCATGCCGATGGCATTCCGTCGATCGTCGGCATCCCGAAGGATTACTTCGTTCGCGCCCTGTTCGAATACAAGAACAACATTCGCTCGAACGAGGTCATGAAGCTCCGCGTCGCCAACCTCACCAACGAGGAAATCGCCGCGCTCGCTGCCTATTTCAACGGTCTTGAACCACAATAGGCAGATTGCAGGATCGGTCAGTTAAGGAGGAAGACATGACACGATTGACTCGCAGGCATTTCGGGCTGGTGGTGGGCGCCAGTGCAGCAACCCTGGCCATGCCGGCCTATTTGCGCGCACAGGGCAAGCCCAGGGTCGTCGTCATCGGCGGCGGGGCAGGCGGCGCGACGGCAGCCCGCTACATAGCCAAGGATTCCAAGGGCGAGATCGATGTCACCCTGATCGATGATTCCGAGAAATTCACCACCTGCTTCTTTTCCAATCTTTATCTCGGCGGGTTCCGCGATTTCGACTCCATCACCCATGGCTATGAAAAGCTCGAGGCGAATTACGGGATCACAAAGGTCACCGGCTATGCGCAGACCGTCGATCGCGCCGCCCGCAAGGTCATCATGGCCGACGGCTTGGAAATTCCATACGACCGCCTCGTCGTGTCGCCCGGCATCGACCTGATCTGGGATTCCGTGCCCGGATATTCTCAGGAGGCGGCGGAGATCGCGCCGCATGCCTGGAAGGCCGGGCCGCAAACGCAATTGCTGAAGGCGAAGCTGGATGCCATCGGCAATGGCGAGCAGATCGTCATGGTCGCGCCGCCCAACCCCTATCGCTGCCCGCCCGGCCCCTATGAGCGCGTATCCATGATGGCGCACCTGCTCAAGGCGAAGGGTGTGGATGCGAAGATCATCATCATCGATCCGAAGGAGAAATTCTCCAAGCAGGGGCTCTTTTCCGAAGGCTGGGAAAAATACTATCCCGGCATGGTCGAGTGGTATGGTCCCAATATCCATGGCGGCATCGCAAGCGTGGACGTCAATGCCGGAACGGTGGAAACCGATCTCGACACGTTCAAGGGCGCGCTGCTCAACATCATTCCCGCCCAGAAGGCCGGCATGATTGCTGCCGAGGCCGGGCTCACCGATGACAGCGGCTTCTGTCCCATTGATCCTGCCTCCATGCGCTCGACCATGGATGAGAACATCTTCGTCATCGGCGATGCCTGCATTGCCGGCGCCATGCCGAAATCCGGGTTCTCGGCCAATAGCCAGGCCAAGGTTGCCTCGATGAACATTCGCGGCGACCTGACCGGTTCCAAGGTCTTCCCGGCGAAATACTCCAACACCTGCTGGAGCCTGATCGAAACGGATGACGGCGTGAAGGTCGGTGCGCAATATGCGCCGCAGGATGGGCAGATCGCTTCCACCTCCAGCTTCATCTCGCAGACGGGCGAGGATGCTGCGCTGCGCAAGGCGACCTACGAGGAATCCGTCGGCTGGTATGCCGGTATCACGGCCGACATGTTCGGCTGAACGTCTTCCTCCCGGTGTCCGCGCCGGGCAGCGCGGGCACGGACGGCAAGCGGCGGTGCAAGGGGTTGCACCGCCGCTTCCTGTATGTCCCGGGAGGGCTGCCTGCGATTATTCGGCCGGCTGGACGGCGGTGCGGGCCAACTGCCCGGTCTGCGCGGTTGCGTCGATGAAACGATGCGCCAGCGCCGCCGAACCGGCCATCGCGCCGAGACCGGCAAGCGCCGATACGGCAAGCACGGCACCGCCGGTGAAGCCGGCGCCGACGGTGCAGCCGACAGCCAGGATGCCGCCAAAGCCCATCAGCGCCCCGCCCGCCGGATAGCGCCAGGCCGCGGCCGCGCCCGGATCGCGAAAACCGCTCAGCCGGAATTCGCCGAACAGCAGGGCGGCCAGAAAGGCGCCGGCCAGCGTGCCGATGAGTACGCCCTGGTCGAGCCCGTACCCTTCGCTTGCGCCTGAAGCCAGTTCGCCTGTCGTGGCGAGCGGGCGGATGAAGGAAAGGCTCTCCGCCTGGATCGGCTCGAACACCTGAAGCGACAGCACATAGGTGAAGTACCAGCCGCCGGCGACCGCCAGTCCGACGGCGACGCCGCCAAGAACGCGCCAGACCGATGCCCGCGCCGCAATGGCGAGGCCGGCTGCCGAAAGCACCAGGACCGCGCCGATGGCAGGGCCCGCACCCTGGGCAAGACCGGCATGGGCAAGAAGGTCGTTGCCCCCGATGGCAGCCGTGTTCCACAACCCGCCAATCGCGTCGCGTGCGGGAACGAGAAGCCCCGAATAGGTGGCAAGTCCGGCCGCCGCGATGACAAGCGTGGTGACGAGGGCGCGGAGATTGCCGCCAGCCGCCAGCACCAGGTGGCGCGAGACACAGCCGCGCGCCAGCACCATGCCGAGGCCGAACAGGCCGCCGCCGATGAGTGCGCCGGACAGGCTTTGCGCCGTGGAAAAGAAGCGCGTCTCGGCCACGTCCACCGTGCCGCGCCAGATCAGCAACTGAACGGCGAGCAGGGCCGTGGCAAAGCCGGCCAGCCAGACGGCCGAGGCGCGCCGGTCCTTGCCGAACAGGCCGATGACGGCCGAGCGCGTGCAGAAGGCCGAGCGCCGCGCGGCAATGCCGAAGACGAGACCGAGGGCCACGCCGCCGGCAAGCGCCGCGCCGTTTTCGCCGACCGTGTCGATAAGGGGAACGAGATCGATCATCACCGCTGTCCTTCCGCGAGAATGGATCGGCCAAGGATAGGCATGCGGTTGGAAAAATCGCCGTCGGCGATTGCGCCACCGCTGGCTGAAAGAGAAAAATTGACCTGCATTGATCGATTGCGCGAAAAGAAATTCCGGCCCAGGCGGGCCAGGGCTGCGCTGCGATACGGCGCGGACGGGACAGGAGCTCGTCTGCCGTTTCGTTGGCCGGGCCGGGAAACCGGAAAAACCGCGCCCGTTCTCCTTGCCGTCACGTCCGGTTGACACGCGCCGTATCGCGGTCCGTCAACGGATCCTGCCGGGCAATGTTCCGGCTGCAAGATCAACGCTTGCCTTGTAAAGCGTCACAAGGCAGTTTGGCGCCCGCTCGGGCAGGCGGGCGATCACCGGGAGGAACCTGATGGCCAACATCACGCTGCACAACTATTTCCGTTCATCCACGTCTTACCGCGTGCGCATCGCCCTGGCTCTGAAGGGCATCGACTACGACTACGTGGCCCATCACCTGCGCCATGGCGGGAACCGGGCACCGGATTTCCTGGCGGTCAACCCGCAGGGGCTGGTGCCGGCGCTGGTCTGGTCGGATGGCACGGTGCTTGGCCAGTCGCTCGCCATCATGGAATTCATCGATGACATGGTGCCCGAACCGCCGCTCCTGCCCGCCGATGCCCATGGCAAGGCGCGGGTGCGCATGCTCTCGCAGATGATCGGCTGCGACATCCACCCGGTCAACAACCTGCGCGTTCTCAATGCCATTCGCAAGCGCTTCGGCGCCGACGACGCGGCCGTGGCCGACTGGTTCCGCCACTGGGTGGCCGAGACCTTCGCACCCATGGAGCAGATGCTGGCGCAAGACGGGGCCACCGGCACCTTCTGCCATGGCGAGACCGTGACCATGGCCGACCTTTGCCTTGTTGCGCAGGTCGCCAACAACGGCCGCTTCGGTGTCGACATGGAACCTTACCCGACGATCCGACGCATTCACGACGCCTGCATGGAGATCGAGGCTTTCCGGGCAGCCGCGCCGATGAACCAGCCCGACGCGGAATAGATAAGGCTTTCATCAAACAGGCATTGAAAAGCGGCTTGCAAGCTGAAAACCTGCTTGCGGCAGCAATGACGACAAGCATGGGAGAAACCCCGCCATGATGAGCCAGGAACAGAATGACCTGATCACCCGCATCGGCCCGGGCACGCCCGCCGGCGCCGTGCTGCGCCGCTACTGGCAGCCCGCGGCACTGGCCGAGGAACTGGTGTCGGCCCGGCCCGTCGTGCCGGTCACGCTGCTGGGTGAAAGGCTCGTCCTGTTCCGCGACGAAGAGGGCGAGCTGGGCCTGATAGGGCGTCATTGCCCGCATCGCGGCGCCGACATGTGTTATGGCCGGCTGGAAGACAACGGCTTGCGCTGTCCTTTCCACGGCTGGCACTTCAACCGCGACGGCCAGTGCGTGGAGCAGCCCGCCGAGCCCGAAGGCAGCCGCATGCACGAGAATATCCGTGCGGTTTCCTATCCGGTGGTAGAACGCAACGGCATCATCTTCGCCTATATGGGGCCGGGCGACCCGCCGCCCTTTCCCGCGCTCGATTGCTTCGCCGCGCCCGACAGCCATGTCTTCGCCTTCAAGGGCCTGTGGGAATGCAACTGGCTGCAGGCCATGGAAGTCGGCATCGATCCGGCCCATGCCTCCTTCCTGCATCGCTTCCTGGAGGACGAGGATCCGTCCGCCAGCTATGGCAAGCAGTTCCGCGACAAGGCCGCCGATACCGAAATTCCCATGACGAAGCTGCTGCGCGATTATCCGCGCCCCGAGATCAAGGTCGAGGACGCGCCGCACGGCCTGCGCCTCGTCGCGCTACGCCACATGGAGGACGGGCGCACCCATGTGCGCGTGACCAACCAGGTGTTCCCGGAAGCCATCGTCATCCCCATGTCGCGCGAAATGACGATCACGCAATGGCATGTGCCCGTCGATGACCAGACCTGCTACTGGTATTCCATGTTCACCAGTTTCGGAGCGCCTGTGAACAAGGCCCTGATGCGCGAGCAGCGGCTGAAGGAACACCGCCTGCCGGACTACGCGCCGCTGAAGAACCGGGCCAACAATTATGGCTACGATCCCGACGAGCAGAAGGACCGCACCTATACCGGGATGGGCATGGACATCAACGTGCATGACCAGTGGGCGGTGGAAAGCATGGGTCGCATCCAGGACCGCACGCAGGAGCATCTGGGCCGCTCCGACATCGCCATCTCGCGTTATCGCCGCATGCTGCGCGCGGCGATCGAGGCTGTCGGCAAGGGTGATGAAGGCGCCTTGCCCATGGCCAACGGATCGGCCGCCGCGGTGACAGGCCCGGTGGCGGTGGATGCCATCGGATCGGCCAGCGAGGACTGGCGCGCCGTCTATGAGCGCGCCGATTCCGAGCGCCGCGCCGGCTGCGCCTGGGCCTGAAGGGGAGCGCGATGGGGGGACATTCGCCTGATAGCCTGAAGTCCGGTCTGGTCGGCACCAAGGGCCTGCTTGACGACGAGGGATTCCGCCGCGCAGCCGAAATCTGCGCCGAGATGGAGGCCGGTGAATTCGAGACCGTGCGCGTCTGTTTCATCGACCAGCACGGCATCCTGCGCGGCAAGACGCTGGTCGCCGATGCGCTCGCCTCCGCCTTCCGCTCTGGCGTCGCCATGACATCGACACTGCTGCTGAAGGACACGTCGCACCGCACCGTTTTCGATGTCTGGGCCGCCGATTCCGGTTTCGGCCGTGGTGTGCTGACCGGCGCGGGCGACTTCCTCATGGTGCCCGATCCGCGCAGCTTTCGCCCGCTGCCCTGGTCGCCGCATTCCGCCCTCATCCTCTGCGACATCTGGCAGGCCGATGGCGAAGCGCTGCCCTTGTCGGCGCGCGGCATTCTTGGCGCCGCCGTGGACCGGCTGAACGCCGCCGGCATGGATGCGCTCTTTGGCCTCGAACAGGAATTCTTCGTTTTTTCCGTCACCGACGAGCGACTGGCCCACGGCGATGGCGGCATGCCGCCCCGGCCGCCCGAGACGCAATTGCTTGCCCATGGCTACCAGTATCTGACCGAGGCGCGCTACGACGCCCTGGAACCGGTGATGGACGAGTTGCGCCGCGCGGCCCTCGCCATGGACCTGCCCGTTCGGACCATGGAGATCGAATTCGGCCCCAGCCAGTTCGAGTTCACCTTCGAGCCGCAGCGCGCCATGGCGGCCGCCGACAATGCCGTCCTGTTCCGCCATTGTGTGAAGTCCGTTTGCGCCCGCAACGGCCTGCACGCCACCTTCATGTCGCGACCACGCGTCGAAAACGGCATGGCCAGCGGTTGGCACGTGCATCAGTCCGTCACCGGCCTGGGCGGCGAGGAAAACCGCTTCATGCCGCAGGCCGGGCGTGAGCCGACACCGACGGCCTCCGGCTGGATCGCCGGCCTGCTCGAACATGCCGTGTCCGGCTGCATGCTGACCACGCCGACCGTCAACGGCTACAAGCGCTACCTGTCCGCCTTGCTGGCTCCGGATCGCGTGCAATGGGCCCATGACAACAAGGGCGCCATGCTGCGTGCGCTGTTTCGCGAGGGCGATCCGGCCAGCCGCATCGAGAACCGTACCCCGGAACCGGCGGCCAACCCGCATCTCGCGCTTGCCTCGCAGATCCTGGCCGGCCTCGATGGCGTGACGCGCGGCCTGACCGCGCCCGCCCCGGTGGAAAGCCCCTATGCCGGGGACGCGGAGCGCCTGCCGCGCAATCTGGGTGCCGCCATCGAGGCCTTCGCCGGCAGTGCCTTCTGGCGCGCGGCGCTGGGTGAAACCGTGGCCGACTGGCTGACACGCATCAAGCGGGCAGAATGGGACCGCTACCTTTCGGAAATCTCCGAATGGGAGCACAGGGAATATTTTTCGCTGTTCTGACGGCGGAATCGAAAAGACTGACGGGAGGGAAAATCCGTGTATCGCAATCCGTTTTCGCTGGATGGCAAGATTGCCGTCATCACCGGGTCGTCGCGCGGCATCGGCAAGGCCATTGCCGAATGCATGGCCGGCCTTGGCGCCAGGGTGGTGATTTCCAGCCGCAAGGCCGATGCCTGCGAGCAGGCCGCCGCCGGCATCCGCGCCGAAGGCGGCGAAGCCCTTGTCGTGCCGTGCAACATTTCCGACAAGGCGCAGGTGGAAAACCTCATCGCCGAGACCGAGGCGCGCTGGGGCAAGCCGGACATCCTTGTCTGCAACGCGGCGGTGAACCCCTATTACGGACCGTTGACCGACCTGCCCGACGAAGCCTTCGACAAGATTTTCGCCAACAACGTGAAGTCCAATCTCTGGCTGTGCGGACGCGTGATCCCCGGCATGGCGGAAAAGGGCAACGGGTCGATTGTCATCATTTCTTCCATCGGCGGGCTGCGCGGCAATGGCGTCATCGGCGCCTACGGCATGTCGAAGGCGGCCGATGTCATCCTCGCCAAGAATCTCGCCGTGGAACATGGGCCGAGCGGCATTCGCGTCAATTGCGTGGCGCCGGGCCTGGTCAGGACCGACTTCGCCCGCGCCCTGTGGGAAGACGAGAAGGCGATGAAGGTCCGCAATGCCATGACGCCGCTGCGGCGCATCGGCCAGCCGGACGAGATCGGCCCTGTCGCGGCCTTCCTGGCCTCCGATGCCGCGAGTTTCATCACCGGCGAGACCATCGTCGCCGACGGAGGCGTGACAAGCGCGTGACGAAACCTGCATGGCATGACGATCTCCGGGCCTTTTCCGCCTGGTGCAGACAGGTGCTGGCTGAAGCGGCGGCAGGGCGTGAACTGGCGCCGCGCCTCATGCAGGTCGCCACCATTGGCCTTGACGGCGCGCCGCGCCTGCGCACCGTGATGCTGCGCAGCGTCGAGGCGGACGGTTGGCACATCACCTTTCACACGGACGCCACCAGTTCCAAGGCTGCGGAACTGACCGCCGATCCGCGGCTCGAAGCCCATCTGTGGCGCCAGGACCTGCAAGTGATGCTGCGCCTGCGTGGCCGCGCCAGCCTCGTCAGGCCGCCGGATCCGCGCGCCCTGGCGGCTTGGGACGCTCTGCCCGGCCACTCGCGCCATGTCTATCGCCTGACCGAGCCGCAGGGGGCGACGATCGCCCGCGGCGGCGGCTATGGCCGGCACGAGGCGAAGCCCGGTGGTCATGACCCTGGCCTCGACCACTACGCGGTCGTGTCGGTGGCGCTGGACGAGATCGAGGGCGTCTCGCTGGACTCGGCCGGCCACCGCCGCGCCATCTGGCAGGCGCCCGGCCGGGAACGGCCGGACCGCTGGCTCGTGCCCTGATCAGGCAGCCGCGTTGGCCGCTTCCAGTCCGGCGGCAAGGTCGGCCTTCAGGTCAGCCACATCCTCCAGTCCGATCTGCAGGCGGATCAGCGGGCCGCCATAATCGGTGCGGCTGACGGTCCGGTCACCCAGGTAGACGTGGACCGCCAGGCTCTCATGTCCGCCCCAGGAATAGCCGAGACCGAAAATCTCCAGCGCGTCGAGAAAGGCATGCGCCTTTTCGGTGCCGCCGCCCTCGAGCACGATGGAGAAAAGGCCGGACGCGCCGCAGAAATCGCGCTTCCACAGGTCATGGCCCGGAAACGATGGCAGGGCAGGGTGCAGCACCTGCTTCACGCCCGGCTGGCCTTCCAGCCATTGCGCCAGCGCAAGGGCGCTTTCGCCGTGGCGTTGCAGCCGCACGCCCATGGTCTTCAGCCCGCGCTGCACGAGATAGACATCATCCGGCCCGGCACAGGTGCCAAGCGTCAGGAAGCCCTCGTGCAACCGGTCCCAGCAGGCATCGTTTGCCGAAACCGTGCCAAGCAGCACGTCGGAATGGCCGCCGGGATATTTCGTCGCCGCGTGGACGGAGATGTCGACACCATGGTCGAGCGGCTTGAAGAACAGCGGCGTGGCCCATGTGTTGTCCATCATGACGATGGCGCCGCCGGCATGCGCCGCTTCGCAAATGGCCGGAATATCCTGCATTTCAAACGTGTTGGAGCCCGGCGACTCGGTCCAGACCACCTTTGTGTTCGGCTTCATCACGCTGGCGATGCCGGCACCCAGTTCCGGTGGATAGTATTCCACCTCCACGCCAAGGCGGGCCAGCATGGTATCGGCGAACCGCCGCGTCGGATTGTAGACCGAATCGACAATCAGAACATGGTCGCCGGCAGACAGGAACGAGAGCAGCGGTACGGTGACGGCCGCCAGGCCCGACGGCACGCAGATCGTGCCCGCCGAACCTTCCAGCGCGTCGATGGCACTGGCCAGCGCATCGGATGTCGGCGTGCCCCGCGTGCCGTAGGTGTAGCGCTGGTTGCGCGAGGCCATCGTGCCGGCATCCGGGAACAGGACGGTGGACGCATGGACGACCGGCGGCTGCACGAAGCCATGATATGATCGGGGTTCGTGGCCCGAATGCGCCAGCCGCGTGTTGATGCCCCTGGATTTTCCGTCCGTGCCCGTCATGCCTGTCCCTTCCCTTTGCCGGTGAGTGCGTCTTGCCAAAGGCATAAGCGCCGGCACCGCTGTTCGCAAGCATCCGTTCCGGCCGGGGAACGGGGCGAAATGAACTTGCATTAAACTGTCTTCGAATGCACCGAAATGCACCTTGGCGGACAGACGGCGCTTGACGATGGCGGCAAGAGCGAATTTGATAGCCGTTGCAATGGGAACCGGGCACTGGGGACCATCGGTTTGAATGGCCGGATGGATTGCCGAAACGGCAGGCCGTGGCCGGATCGAAAAACAGGGACCGGGGAAACCGGTCCGCAATCAAGGGGTTTGCCACATGAAGACAGAACTTCTCACCGGCGTAATCGGCGCTGCGATGCTCACCGTCGCCGCCTCCGCCGCTTCCGCTGCCACGCTGGATGACGTGAAGGCCAAGGGCTTCGTGCAGTGCGGCGTGTCCACCGGCCTTGCCGGTTTCTCCGCGCCGAATGACAAGGGCGATTGGTCCGGCCTCGACGTGGACCTGTGCCGCGCGGTCGCTTCCGCCATCTTCGACGATCCGAATGCAGCCAAGTTCTCGCCGCTGTCGGCCAAGGAGCGTTTCACCGCGCTGCAGTCCGGCGAAGTCGACATGCTGCCGCGCAACACGACCTGGACGATCAGCCGCGACACCTCGCTCGGCCTGAACTTCCGCGCCGTGAACTACTATGACGGCCAGGGCTTCATGATCAACAAGAAGAACCTGCCCGACATTACCTCCGCCCTGCAGCTTTCCGGCGCCGCCGTCTGCGTGCAGGCCGGCACCACGACCGAACTGAACCTCGCCGACTATTTCAAGGCGAACAACATGCAGTACAACCCGGTCGTCTTCGAGAAGCTCGAAGAGGTCAACGCCGCCTATGATTCCGGCCGTTGCGACGTCTACACGACCGACCAGTCGGGCCTCTACGGCATCCGCCTGACGCTGAAGAGCCCGGACGACCACGTGGTCCTGCCGGAGATCATTTCCAAGGAACCGCTCGGCCCGGCCGTGCGCCAGGGCGATGACCAGTGGTTCGATATCGTCACCTGGGCCCATTTCGCCATGGTCGCCGCCGAGGAACTGGGCGTGACCTCGGCCAATGTCGAGGAGATGAAGAATTCCGGCAATCCGGACATCAAGCGCCTGCTCGGCACGGAAGAAGGCACGAAGCTGGGTGAAAACCTGGGCCTGACCAACGATTGGGCGGTTCGCATCATCAAGCATGTCGGCAATTACGGCGAAGCCTTCGAGCGCAATGTCGGCTCCGGCTCGAACCTGAAGATCTCGCGCGGCATCAACGCGCTGTGGACCAAGGGCGGCCTGCAATACGCTCCGCCGATCCGCTGATCGCCGCCAACATGCACTGAAAACGGCCAGGGGCGGCGCCCGCCGCCCCGGCCTCTTCCCGGCAGGCCGGGCAAGGCCCCACCACGAAAAACATATCGGGGCTGCAGATAAACAGACAAGCTCATGAGGGGATCATGGCTTCAACAGAACTCTCCGGTGACCGGGGCGGCGTCAGCGCTGCGTCGTGGTTCTACGATCCGAAGATTCGCGGCATCGTCTATCAGGTCCTGGTTTTCGTGGGCCTCGTCGCCTTTGTCTGGTGGATCACCAACAACACGATCGAGAACCTGCGTCAGGCCAACATCGCCTCCGGCTACGATTTCCTGAACGGCCGCGCCGGCTTCGACATCGGCCAGACGCCCATCGAATATACCAGCGATTCCACCTATGGCCGCGCCTTCATCGTCGGCATGATCAACACGGTGATCGTTGCCTTTTTCGGCATATTGACGGCCACCATCGTCGGCTTCCTCATCGGGCTCGGGCGCCTCTCGCACAACTGGCTGATCCGCAAGATCTGCATGGTCTATGTCGAGATTTTCCGCAACATCCCGCCGCTGCTCGTCATTTTCTTCTGGTATTTCGGTGTGCTGTCGGTCCTGCCGCAGCCGCGTGACAGTGTCGACATGCCGCTGGGCTCATTCCTCAACAACCGTGGCATCTTTCTGCCCAAGGCGGTCTGGGGCGAGGGCGCCTGGCTGATCGGCCTCGCCATCGTCGTCGCCATCGCCGCCATCGTTCTGGTGCGCCGCTGGGCCTGGCAGCGCCAGATGGCCACCGGCCAGCCCTTTCCCGTCTTGTGGACCGCCGTGGGTCTCCTCGTCGGCCTGCCGCTTCTGGCCTTCATCGTGACCGGCTTCCCCCTGTCCTGGGATGTGCCCACGCTCGGCCGCTTCAACCTGACGGGCGGCATTCAGGTGAAGCCGGAATTCCTTTCGCTCTTTCTGGCCCTGTCCTTCTACACCGCCGCCTTCATCGCCGAGATCGTGCGCGCCGGCATCCTCGGCGTCGCGAAGGGACAGACGGAGGCCTCCTACGCACTCGGGCTGCGCCCGGGCCAGACATCGCGTCTCGTTATCGTGCCGCAGGCCATGCGCATCGTCATCCCGCCGCTGACCAGCCAGTACCTGAACCTGACGAAAAACTCCTCGCTGGCGATTGCCATCGGCTATCCCGATCTCGTTGCCGTGGGCGGCACGGTGCTCAACCAGACCGGTCAGGCCATCGAGGTCGTGGTCATCTGGATGATCGTCTATCTGGGCCTCAGCCTCGGCACCTCGCTGTTCATGAACTGGTTCAACGCCAAGATGGCCCTGGTGGAGAGGTGATACCAATGATTCCCCGCTCTGATCCATTTGATGGGCAAGTCCCGGCTGATCTGGCAAGGCGGATCGCGCAGGCCGATGTGGGGCATCGGTCAAGCGGTCCAACGCCGCCAGGGCTCCGGGATTGCTCACCGGAGGCCGGGTTTCCGGCTGTTCCAGCCTTGTCGCGCCGCTTGGCCGGGCAACCAGCCCGACCTTCACGTCTCTCCTCGCTGCCTCCAGCCGGAATTCCCGGTCAAATGGACCACAGCGGGAAACCATTGGTATAGCGATGCAGGAACATGACCTCTCCTATGTGCGCATGGAAATGATCAATGCGCGCGCCGCGCCGGTCAGCGGGAAAAGCTGGACGGCCTGGATTCGCAAGAACCTGTTCGCCAACCCGACCGACAGCGCCATGACGCTGATCGCGCTGGCGGCCATCCTTTACTTCCTGCCGCCCATGCTGAACTGGCTGTTCTTCTCGGCGCAATGGACGGGCACGGACCGAACCTTCTGCGCGACCGAGGCCCAGGGCGGCATCCAGCCCAACGATTGGGCCGGCGCCTGCTGGGCCTTTGTCGGTTCCAAGTTCGAGCAGTTCCTCGTCGGACGGTACCCGGTCGCCGAGCGCTGGCGCGTCTGGGTCACGGGGATCGCCTTTTTCGGCCTGATGGTGCCGTTGCTCATGCCGTCGATGCCGCGCAAGGGACTGAACGCCGTGCTCTTTTTCGGCGCCTTCCCGGTCTTCGCCTTCATCATGCTCTATGGCGGCATTTTCGGCCTGGAAGTGGTGGAAACCCCGCTTTGGGGCGGGCTGATGGTCACGCTGGTGCTTTCCTTCGTCGGGATCGCCGTGTCCTTGCCCTTCGGCATCGTGCTGGCGCTGGGACGACGATCCAACATGCCCGTGGTCAAGAGCCTCTGCGTCATCTTCATCGAGGTCGTGCGCGGCGTGCCGCTGGTTACCGTGCTGTTCATGGCCTCGGTCATGCTGCCGCTCTTCCTGCCGCAGGGGGTGACCTTCGACAAGCTGTTGCGTGCGCTCATCGGCGTTGCGCTGTTTGCCTCCGCCTACATGGCGGAAGTGGTGCGCGGCGGCCTTCAGGCCATCCCGAAGGGGCAATATGAGGGCGCGGATTCGCTGGGGCTCGGCTATTGGCAGAAGATGAACCTGATCATCCTTCCGCAGGCGCTGAAACTGGTGATCCCGGGCATCGTCAACACCTTCATCGGCATGTTCAAGGATACCAGCCTCGTCTACATCATCGGCATGTTCGACCTGCTCGGCATTGTCCGGCTGAACTTCTCCGATTCCACCTGGGCATCGGCGCAGACACCGGCCACCGGCCTCATCTTCGCGGGCTTCGTGTTCTGGCTCTTCTGCTTCGGCATGTCCCGCTATTCGATCTTCATGGAACGCCGGCTCGACACCGGCCACAAGCGATAGGAGCCAGCCAATGGCCGACGTTCACTCCGCTTCAGCCACCGCCAAGCCCGCCGGCATGCAGGTCTCAGAAACCGAAGTCGCCGTGGAAATCATCGGCATGCACAAGTGGTATGGTGATTTCCATGTGCTGCGCGACATCAACCTGAAGGTCATGCGCGGCGAGCGCATCGTTATTGCCGGGCCGTCCGGTTCCGGCAAGTCCACCATGATCCGCTGCATCAACCGTCTGGAAGAGCATCAGGAAGGCAAGATCATCGTCGATGGCATCGAACTGACCAACGACCTGAAGAAGATCGACGAGATCCGCCGCGAGGTCGGCATGGTCTTCCAGCACTTCAACCTGTTCCCGCACCTCACCATCCTCGAAAACTGCACGCTGGCGCCCATTCATGTGCGCAAGATGCCGAAGAAGGAGGCCGAGGAAATCGCGATGCACTATCTCGAGCGCGTCAAGATCCCCGAACAGGCGCAGAAATATCCCGGCCAGTTGTCCGGCGGCCAGCAGCAGCGCGTCGCCATCGCCCGCTCGCTGTGCATGAGCCCGCGCATCATGCTGTTCGACGAGCCGACCTCCGCGCTTGACCCGGAGATGATCAAGGAAGTGCTGGACACCATGGTGGGTCTGGCCGAAGAGGGCATGACCATGCTCTGCGTGACCCACGAGATGGGCTTCGCGCGTCAGGTGGCCAACCGCGTCATCTTCATGGACCAGGGCCAGATCGTGGAGCAGAACGCGCCTGACCAGTTCTTCGACAACCCGCAGCACGAGCGCACGAAGCTGTTCCTCAGCCAGATCCTGCACTGAGGTCAAGGCGAGCCGGCCGGCGCCTGCCATCCGCGCGAATGGCCAGGAAGGACGGGCGCTGCGAATGCCGCCGGGAGCCCTGATTGCGCCCGTCGCGCCTTCTGCCGTTCGCCGATGGTGACGCGCATGTCTTGCCAGCCTCCGGTAAAAACCGGAATTGCCTGATCGCCTCGCACGGCCGGCCTCGTTCGGCCGGCTGGTGAGAATCTTTTCACCATGTCGATACTGCGTCGCAAAAAATCCGGCTATGTGCCTTGATATTCTAAGCATGCTTATAATATATCCGGCTTATGAAAACATCGTCCACCGAAGGCCTCGGCATCCTGCTGCATGACGCGTCGCGCCTGTTGCGAAAGCGCTTCGAGATGCGCACGGCCGATCACGGCCTGTCGTCGGCGCAGTGGCGCCTGCTCGTTCACGTCGCCCGCGAGGGCGCGATGACACAGGCCCGGCTCGGAGAGCGCCTGGAGATCGAGCCGATCAGCGTTTCCCGGCTTGTCGACCGCATGGAGCAGGCCGGCTGGGTCGCCCGCAAGGCTGACGAGAGCGACCGGCGCGTGCGCCTTGTGGCAGCGACGCCCAAGACGCTGCGGGTCTTCGACGAGGTTCGGGGACTCGCCAACGAGGTCTATGACGAAGCGCTGGCCGGGTTTTCGGAGAAGGACCGGCAGGGGCTGATGGCGGCGTTGCGCCTGCTCATCGACAATCTTTCCGAGGGTGAGGGCGCCGCCGCTTGCGCGACAGGAACAACGAACGATGAATGACATGTCGGAAATGAAGGGTGAAACGAAGGCGCGGGCGCTGAATGCGTCCCGACCGGCGCGCGGCAAGACCTCCAGGCGTATCCTGATGTTTTCCGTTCCGCTTCTGCTGGCGGCCGCCGGCGCGGGCTACTGGCTGATGACCGGGCGCTACGAGACAACGGACAATGCCTATCTTCATCAGGCCCGCCTTTCCGTCACCTCCGATCTGGCCGGCCGCGTGGTCCGGTCCGGTGTGGCCGACAACATGCCGGTCAAGGCCGGTGACGTCCTGTTCGTGATCGATCAGGAACCGTACCGGATTGCGCTGGAACAGGCCGACGCGGCCCTGGCCAGCGCCCGTCTCGGAGTCGAGCAGCTCAAGGCGGCCTACCGCATGGCGCTGGCCAATGAAAAGGCGGCGGAAACGGAAGAGGCCTACCGTCAATCCGAGTTGAAGCGACAGCAGGAGCTTTCCCGCAAGGGCGTCTCCGCTTCCTCTTCGCTGGACAGCGCGCGTCACGATGCCAACAAGGCGCACGACGCTCTGGCCGCTGCACGGCAGGGCGTGGCCAATACGTTGGCTGCCCTCGGCGGCAAGCCGGATATCGCGACAGACCAGCACCCCTCGGTCCAGTCCGCGCTGGCGGCACGCGAAAAGGCGGCCTACAATCTTTCGCTCACGACCGTTCGGGCACCTGCCGATGGCGTCCTTTACCAGGCCGCATCCTTCCGCGCCGGCCAGTTCGTGGCTGCCGGCAACCCGCTTTTTGCGCTGGTTGCAACCGGCGACTTCTGGGTGGATGCCAATTTCAAGGAGACGCAGCTTGCCGGCATCAAGCCCGGCGAAAGCGCCGAGGTGGAATTCGACAGCTATCCGGGCAAGACCTTCAAGGGCCGTGTCGCCGCGATCGGTGCCGGCACCGGCGCTGAATTCTCGCTGCTTCCGGCCCAGAATGCCACTGGCAACTGGGTGAAGGTGACACAGCGCGTTCCCGTGCGCATCGCCCTCGACGGAACCGCCGACATGCCTGAGCTGCGCTCGGGTCTTTCGGCCAGCGTCACCGTGGATACCGGCCGCAAGCCGCTTTACGCCACGTGGCTTCCGGGGGCCTTTGCCGCCGAGACGGATGCTGGCACCGGGAAATGAGCGCTTCCGCTCAGATGCATGAAGATGTTCCGCATCGCGGCCTGATCACGCTGGCGATCATGCTTGCCACGATCATGCAGGTGCTCGACACGACCATCGCAAACGTGGCGTTGCCCTCCATGCAGGCCGATCTTGGCGCCTCGCAGGACACCATCACCTGGGTCCTGACCTCCTATATCGTGGCGGCGGCGATCATGACGCCGCTGACCGGCTGGCTCTCCGACAGGGTGGGCCGCAAGGAACTTTTCCTTGCCTCCATCGTCGGCTTCGTTGTCACCTCAATGGCTTGCGGCCTGGCCTGGAGCCTGGAAACCATGGTTCTGTTCCGGCTGCTGCAGGGCCTGTGCGGCGCGGCCATCGTGCCGCTGTCGCAAACCTTCCTGCTCGATATCAACCCGCGCGAACGCCACGGGTCTGCCATGGCCATGTGGGGCGCGGGCATCATGGTCGGTCCCATCATCGGCCCGACGCTCGGCGGCTGGCTGACGGAAACGATGAACTGGCGTTGGGTATTCTTCATCAACCTGCCGGTCGGCATCCTGGCCTTCGCCGGCAGCGCCGCCTATCTGCCCAACATCGCGCGGCGGCTGCGCAATTTCGATTTCTTCGGCTTCGCCATGCTGGCGTTGGGAATCGGCGCCTTGCAGATGATGCTCGATCGCGGCGGCGAAGTGGACTGGTTTTCCTCCACCGAGATCTGGATCGAGCTTTTCCTGGCGATATCGGGTTTCTGGATCTTCTGCGTTCACGTCGCCACGGCGGACGACCCCTTCATCGATCCGGCGATCTTCAGGGACCGCAATTTCGTCACCGGACTGGTCTTCATCTTCGTCATCGGCATCATCCTGCTCGCCAGCCTTGCGCTTCTGCCGCCCATGCTGGCGCGCATTTTCGGCTATCCAACGATCACGACCGGCCTTGTCATGGCGCCGCGCGGCGTTGGCACGATGATCTCGATGATCCTTGTCGGCCGTCTCGTGCGCACCGTCGATGCGCGCCTCCTGGTCCTGGCCGGTCTCGGGCTGGCGGCCGTGTCGCTGTGGATGATGTCCGGCTTCTCTCCGCAGATGGACGACGGGCTGATCATCGTCTCCGGCGTCGTTCAGGGCCTCGGCCTCGGCCTGGTCTTCGTGCCGCTTTCCACGGTTGCCTTTTCCACCATGGAGGTGAAGTACCGCGCCGATGGAACCAGCCTGTTCTCGCTGACGCGTAACATCGGTTCCTCCATCGGGATTTCCCTTGTGTCGGTCGTCCTGACCCACAATGTCCAGGTCAACCACACAGAGCTTTCGGCCTTTATCAATCCCTATGACCCGAACCTGACGCATCTTGCGCCGCAGGCTGCCGCGGGCGATCCGGCCATGCTCTCCGTGGTCGACATGCTGGTCAACCAGCAGGCACTGATGGTCTCCTACGTGAACGATTTCCTGCTGATGATGGTCGTCACGCTGATGGCGGTGCCCCTGGCGCTGCTTCTGCGCAAGCCGCCCGGCGCTTCAATGTCGGCACCTGCAGCCCAGCACGCCGAGTAAGCCGTTGGCAGCGGTGAAACAACGCCTGCGGTTCCCGACCGCCCGGTGTCCGTCAGCCCATGTCATCGGCGTGCGGTTTGGCGCTTTCAGGTCTCCGCGTCCCACCCGTACAGCCAGTCGAAATCCGCCATCAGCCGCTCCGGCTTGCGCAGCCACAGCACGGCATCGCGGGCCAGGGCGACCGGCCCCCGCGCGTGCCAGGTGAAGTGGTTGAACGCCCCGCGCTTGACAACCCTGGCTACGCGCGGCTTGCGCTCTGCCTCCCAGCGGGGCAGGGCCACCGCCGGGTCGCCATTGGCCTCGCGCATGGCCCTGGCCAGCACGCCGGCATCCTCGATGGCCATGGCCGCGCCCTGCGCGGCGAAGGGCGTGGTCGCATGCGCCGCGTCGCCGATGAGCGCCACCGCCTTGCCGTCCTGCCAGGCGCCCGGCCCCACTGCATGCAGCGCCCAGGCCACCCATGGACCCGCCTCGCGCGCCATGCGGCCAAGTGCGGGTGACGCCTTGTCCATCACCGCGATGAAGGGGGAAGGGTCGGCGCTCGCCGCCCATTTCTGTCCGTAATCTGCGCCGCGCATCAGCCCGACGAGATTGATCCGCCGCCCCGCGCTGATCGGATAGGCGACCAGATGCACATCCGGTGCCATGAAGGCGGTTACATGGGCCGGGCTGAGGAGATCGCCCAGCGATTGCGCCAGATCGCCGTCGGCGGGAATGGTCGCCCGCCATGCCACATGGCCGGTGAATGCGCTCGTGCCGGCACCGGGCAGGCGCCCGCGCAGCCGCGACCAGACACCGTCCGCCGCAATCAGCAAGCCGCCGACGATCTCGTCCACCCGGCCGTCCCGGTCCACCGAAAGGGTGACGCCGCGTGGATGCGCCGCATAGTCGGCGACGTTCGCTCCGGTGACGATCTCGACAAGCGGTTGCTGGCGCGCGGCGGTGGTGAGAGCGGCATGCAGGTCGGCCCGGTGGATGACCAGATACGCCGCGCCCCAGCGGGCCTCGGCCCTTGCCCCCAGCGGCACCTCGGTCAGCTTGCCCATCGCCTGCCCGCGCCGCAGGACAACGCTTTCCGGCGCCGTGGCCGCGGCCAGAAGCCGGCCCGAAACGCCGACCGAGGCCAGCACCCGCGTGGCATTGGGCGAAAGCTGCAGGCCGGCGCCCACTTCCGTGAGATGCGGCGCGCGCTCGAACACGCGCACGGCATGGCCGTCACGCGCCAGGGCAAGGGCCGTTGTCAGCCCGGCAATGCCGGCCCCGGCGATCAGGATCGGTCTGTTGCGGATCATCGCTCACATTCCCGCAAGGCCGCGCCAGCCGGCCAGATGCCGCCTCACAGTCTGGCGGTCAGGCCGCCTTCGGCTTGAAGCTGCAGCCTTCGGGCTTCGTTTCGTCCGCCTTCAGCGCGCTGTTGTAGCGATAGAGCGTCGAGCAATAGGGGCAGACCTTTTCCGCGTCGTCTCCCATGTCGAGATAGACATGCGGATGGTCGTAGGGCGGATGGGCGCCCACGCACATGAATTCCTTCACTCCGATCTCGATGGACTTGTGGCCCGCATCGTTCTGGAAATGCGGAATGGAATGTCCGGCCATCTTGCTCTCCGTTCCTGGCGGCGGGCACGCTCCCGCCTGTCGGCTAGGCTCGCGCCGACGTTTGAAACATATGCGCCGCCATTGCAAGATGCGAGCGTGCATTGCGCCCCATTGTGCGCAACGTCGAGCCATGGAATGAAGGAACAGAGAAACCCGCGGGCCGAAGGCTTCCCACCATGAACGAACTGACACCGGCAAGAACCGACTTCACCGAGGGCGCGGCCCCTGCGAGGCTCACGCCCGACGATCCGGAGCGCTACGTCAACCGTGAATTTTCATGGCTGCAATTCAACCGGCGCGTTTTGGAAGAGTCCCAGAATCCCAGCCAGCCGCTTCTGGAGCGGCTGCGCTTCCTCTCCATTTCGGCCACCAACCTGGACGAGTTCTTCATGGTGCGCGTCGCCGGCCTGGCGGGCCAGGTGCGTGAGGGCATCACCGAGCGTTCCGCCGATGGCCGCACGCCCGCCGAACAGCTCGACCAGATCCTGCTGGAGGTCACCAAGCTGCAGGCCGACCAGCACAAGAGCCTGGCCGGCTTGATGGATCTGCTCGAAGCCGAGAGGATCGCGCTGATCCGCGCCGATGGCCTTGCCAAGGGTGAGAAGGCCTGGCTGGAAGAGCATTTCATGGATGCCGTCTTCCCCGTGCTGACGCCGCTGTCCATTGACCCCGCGCACCCGTTTCCCTTCATTCCCAACCTGGGCTTCTCCATGGTGCTGGCGTTGAAGAACCGGCGCGACGGCGAGGAAATGACGGGCCTGCTGCGCTTGCCGGTCGCGCTCAGCCGCTTCATCCAGTTGCCCGAGCGCGGCGGCGTCACGCGGTTCATCGCACTTGAGGATGTGGTCGGCCTGTTCATCAGCCGGCTGTTTCCCGGCTATGAAGTGCTCGGTTCGGGCACGTTCCGCATCATCCGCGATTCCGATATCGAGGTGGAGGAAGAGGCCGAAGACCTCGTGCGCCTGTTCGAGACGGCACTGAAGCGCCGGCGGCGCGGACAGGTCATCCGGATCGAGTTCGACCCCGACATGCCCGAAGGCCTGCGTGATTTCGTCGCCCATGAACTCGGTGTGCAGGGCAATCGCATCTCCGTCCAGGCCGGGCCGCTGGCGCTCAACCATGTGTCCGAGATCGTGTCGCTGCCGCGCGAGGATCTGAAGTTCGTGCCTTACAATGCGCGTTTTCCCGAACGCATCCGCGAACATGCCGGCGATTGCCTGGCGACGATCCGCGAGAAGGATTTCCTTGTCCACCACCCCTATGAGAGCTTCGATGTCGTGGTGCAGTTCCTGCGTCAGGCGGCAGCCGACCCCGATGTCGTGGCGATCAAGCAGACGCTCTACCGCACCTCGAACGACAGCCCCATCGTGCGTGCCCTCGTCGATGCGGCGGAGGCCGGCAAGTCCGTCACGGCGCTGGTGGAACTGAAGGCGCGATTCGACGAGGAGGCCAATATCCGCTGGGCCCGCGACCTGGAACGCGCCGGCGTTCAGGTGGTCTTCGGCTTCATCGAGTTGAAGACCCATGCCAAGCTTTCGCTCGTGGTGCGCCGGGAAGAGGGCCGTTTGCGCAATTACTGTCACCTGGGCACAGGCAATTATCACCCGATCACGGCCAAGATTTACACCGACCTGTCCTACTTCACCGACGATCCGCAGATAGCGCGCGACGTGGCCCAGGTGTTCAACTTCATCACCGGCTATGCCGAGCCGACCGACCAGATGAAGCTCGCCTACTCGCCCTACACGCTGCGGCCACGCATTCTCGATCACATCCGCGCAGAAATAGGCCATGCCAGGGAAGGCCGGCCAGGCCAGATCTGGATGAAGATGAACTCGCTCGTCGATCCCGAGATCATCGACGCGCTCTACGAGGCAAGCGCTGCGGGCGTCGAGATCGACCTCGTCATCCGCGGCATCTGTTGCCTGCGCCCGCAGGTTCCCGGCCTGTCGGACAACATCCGTGTGAAATCCATTGTCGGCCGCTTCCTTGAACATAGCCGCATCTGGTGCTTCGGCAATGGCCATGGCCTGCCGTCGGACGAAGCCATCGTCTATTTCGGCTCGGCCGACCTGATGCCGCGCAATCTCGACCGGCGGGTCGAGGTGATCGTGCCCGTCGAGGCTTCCACCGTGCATGAGCAGATCCTCGACCAGATCATGTTGGCGAACGTGATGGACAACCAGCAGAGCTTTGAGGTACTGCCCGACGGAACGTCGAGACGGCTCCGGCCCGAGGAGGGGGAGGAACCTTTCAACGCCCAGGAGTATTTCATGACCAACCCGAGCCTTTCGGGTCGGGGTGAATCGTTGAAATCGCATGCGCCGAAGCGGATCGCCCACTTCAAGCGCCGCAAGAAAGACAAGTCTGCCCAGCCGTGATGGACCGCCTGTCCCAGGGTCGCCTCTACGACCGCAAGCCCGTCGCCATCGTCGACATCGGATCGAACTCGGTCCGTCTCGTCATCTACGAAGGTATCGCCCGCTCCCCCACCGTCCTGTTCAATGAAAAGATGCTCGCCGGCCTCGGCCGTCAGATCGTCTCCACCGGCCTGCTCGATCCCGCCGGCGTGGAGCGTGCGCTCTCCGAGTTCCGCCGCTTCCGTGCGCTGTGCGATCAGGCCGGCGTGGAGGAGGTGCATGTTCTGGCCACGGCGGCCGCGCGCGAGGCGGAAAACGGCCCGGCCTTCATCGAACGGGCGGGCGAGGTGCTGGGAGCGGACGTGCGGGTGCTTTCAGGGCGCGAAGAAGCTCTTTATTCCGCCTACGGGATCATGGCCGGGTTCTACCGGCCCGATGGCATTGTCGGCGACCTTGGCGGCGGCAGCCTGGAACTGATCGACATTCGCGGCCACGAAACCGGCGACGGCATCACGCTGCCGCTGGGCGGCCTGCGCCTGCAGGAGGTGACTGGCGGCAAGCCGGAGGATGCGGCAGCCGTCATCGCGGCGGAGATGCGACGCGCGACCCTGCTGAAGCAGGGCGGCGGGCGCGAGTTCTACGCCGTGGGCGGCACATGGCGAAACCTGGCCCGCCTGCACATGATGGAGCGTGAATACCCGCTGCACGTGATGCATCACTATGTCATGGAAACGGATGAATGCGTGCCCTTCCTGATGCAGGTGGCGCGCAACGACACCGCGTCCATGAAAGGCGTCAAGCGGGTTTCCAAGAACCGGCGCAGCCTGTTGCCCTATGGCGCGGCCGTGATGCTGGAGGTCATCCGCGCCATGAAGCCGGCACGCATCGTCGTGTCTGCCACCGGCGTTCGCGAAGGCTATCTGTTCGAGCAGCTCGACGACGAATGGCGCCGCGCCGACCCGCTGCTCACCGCCGCCGACGAACTGGCCATCCTGCGCTCGCGCTCCGAACGCCATGCCCGCGAACTGGCCGACTGGACCGGCACCGCCTTCGCCGCGCTGGGCCTTGACGAGACGCCGGAGGAACATCGCCTGCGCCGTGCCGCCTGCCTTGTCGCCGACATCGGCTGGCGCGCGCATCCGGAATATCGCGGCACCCAGTCGCTCAACATCATCTCCAATGCTTCGTTTGTCGGTATCGACCATCCGGGCCGCGCCTATATCGCGCTGGCCAATCTCTACCGGCACGAAGGGCTGATCGACGATGCCGCGGCGCCGGAACTGTTGAAGCTGGCGTCACCCCGCTTCATCGAGCGAGCAAAGGCGCTGGGCGCGCTGATGCGCGTGGTCTATCTGCTGTCGGCCTCCATGCCGGGCGTCATTCCGCTGCTGTCCTGGCGCATCGCCGCCGATGGTGGATTGCAGCTGGTCATCCCGAAGCGCCATGCCAGCCTTCATGGCGAACGGCCCAGGGCGCGCATGGCGCACCTGGCCCGCTTCACCGGCCGCGAGATCGAGCTTGTCGTCGCTGAGTGACGCGGGGCAGGTCGTCGCGCCGTGACGCGGGACAGGTTTGCGCTCAGTGACGCGGGGATGCCCGTCGCCCGGTGACGCGGAGGCCAGGCAAGACCGTGGTCAGGAAATGTCGAACACCTGCACCTTGCGGTTCTCGAACCGGATGCCGATCTCACCGCGAATGAGTTTCAGCGCCTTCTCGCCAAAGGCTTCGCGCCGCCAGCCGTGCAGCGCCGGCACATCGGCCTTTTCGCCTTCGCCGGCCAGCTTCTCGATGTCGTCGGACGTGGCAAGGACCTTGGCCGCCACGCCTTCCTGCTCGGCCACCTGCTTGAGCAGCACCTTGAGCAATTCCGTCGCCGCGCCGGTGCCTTCCGGCTGCTGGTTGGGGCGCGGAATGCGCGGCAGGTCGTCACGCGGTATGGCGAGCGCTTCCTTGACCGCTTCGAGAATGCCCTGGGCGGCGGCGGAGCGCTCCCAGCCCTTCGGGATCGAGCGCAGCCGGCCGAGCGCCTCGACGGTCTCCGGGCGCTGCTGGGCGATCTCGTAGATTCCGTCGTCCTTGATGATGCGTCCGCGCGGAACATTGCGGTTGCGCGCCTCGCGCTCGCGCCATGCGGCCACCTTCTGCATCACCGCCAGTTCCAGCGGCTTGCGCACGCGCATCTTCAGCCGCTTCCAGGCGTCGTCCGGGTGCAGTTCATAGGTTTCGCGCGCGGTCAGGACATCCATCTCCTCCTTCAGCCAGTGGGCGCGGTTCTCGCGCTCCAGTTCGGCGGCCAGATGGGCATAGACATCGCGCAGATGCGTCACGTCGGCCAGCGCGTAGGAAAGCTGCTTGTCGGAAAGCGGCCTGCGGCGCCAGTCGGTGAAGCGGGACGACTTGTCGATCTGCGCGCGGGTGATCTTCTGGACAAGCTGGTCATAGGAGACCGAATCGCCGAAGCCGCAGACCATCGCCGCCACCTGCGTATCGAACACCGGATGGGGCACCAGATCGCCCATCTTGACGATGATCTCGATATCCTGGCGCGCGGCATGAAACACCTTGAGGATGCCTTCATCGCCCATCAGCCGGAAGAACGGGGCGAGATCCATGCCCTCGGCCAGCGGATCGACAAGCGCGGTTTCTTCCACCGTTGCCATCTGGATCAGGCAGAGTTCCGGCCAGAAGGTGGTTTCGCGTATGAATTCGGTGTCCACGGTCACGAAATCGCACTTTGCCATCGAAGTGCAGACGGCTTCCAGTTCGGCAGTTGAGGTGATCACATGCATGGAGACAGGACGTCCGGATGGGAAATGGATAGCCGTCTATTCGCGTTGCGGGTCCGCGAGTCAAGTCAGGCGGGGTGCTTTGCATGCGCAAACCTTGACAAACAGGCTCGCCCATGCGCTTTTCGCGCGGATTTTTTGCCGGGCGCCGGTCCGTCCCCATCGGCCGCGGACGCCCTTCCAAGACAAGCCACAACCGGACCTGATCTTCATGCACCGCTATCGCAGCCACACTTGTGCCGCCCTCCGCCAAGCCGATACCGGCTCCACCGTCCGCCTTTCCGGCTGGGTTCATCGCGTACGCGACCATGGCGGCGTGCTCTTCATCGACCTGCGCGACCATTTCGGCATCACCCAGGTTGTCGCCGATCCGGATTCGCCGGCCTTCAAGGTGGCCGAGACCGTGCGCGGCGAATGGGTGATCCGCGTTGACGGCACGGTAAAGGCGCGCGCGCCCGAAGCGGTCAATCCCAACCTGCCGACCGGCGCGATCGAGGTTTTCGCCGCCGAGATCGAGGTACTTTCCAAGGCTGCGGAACTGCCGCTGCCGGTCTTTGGCGAGCCGGACTATCCGGAGGATATTCGCCTGCGCTACCGCTTCCTCGACCTGCGCCGCGAGACGCTGCACAACAACATCATGCTGCGCACGCGCATCATCCGCGAGATGCGCCGCCTGATGGAGGACGCCGGTTTCAATGAATTCTCCACGCCCATTCTCACGGCGTCGTCGCCGGAGGGTGCGCGCGACTTCCTGGTGCCGAGCCGCATTCATGCCAACAAGTTCTACGCCCTGCCGCAGGCGCCGCAGCAGTACAAGCAGCTGCTGATGATGTCGGGCTTCGACCGCTATTTCCAGATCGCGCCCTGCTTCCGCGACGAGGATCCGCGCGCCGACCGCCTGCCGGGCGAATTCTACCAGCTCGACCTCGAAATGAGCTTTGTCGAGCAGGACGACATCCTCGGCACGATGGAGCCGGTCCTGCGCAAGGTCTTCGAGGCCTTTGCCGACGGCAAGCCGGTGACGGCCGAGTTTCCGCGCATTCCCTATGACGAGGCGATCGCGAAATACGGCTCCGACAAGCCCGACCTGCGCAACCCGATCATCATGGAAGATGTCTCGGAACATTTCCGCGGTTCCGGCTTCAAGGTCTTCGCCAACATCCTCGCCAATTCGCCCACGGGCGCTGTCTGGGCCATTCCCGCGCCGACCGGCGGCTCGCGCGCCTTCTGCGACCGCATGAATTCCTGGGCGCAGGGCCAGGGCCAGCCGGGCCTGGGCTACATCTTCTGGCGCGAGGAAGGCGGCAAGCTGGAAGGCGCCGGTCCCATTGCCAAGAATATCGGCGAGGAACGCACCGAGGCCATCCGCCTGCAACTCGGCCTGAAGGCCGGCGATGCCTGCTTCTTTGCTGCCGGCGATCCGAAGAAATTTGCCGGCTTTGCCGGCGATGCTCGCACCCGCGTCGGCGAGGATCTCGATCTTGTCGACCGCGACCGTTTCGCGCTCGCCTGGATTGTCGATTTCCCCTTCTTCGAGTGGGACGAGGACAACAAGAAGGTCGATTTCGGCCACAACCCCTTCACCATGCCGCGCGGCGGCCTGGGTGCGCTGGAAAACGAGGATCCGCTGGCAATCAAGGCCTGGCAGTATGACCTTGTCTGCAATGGCTTTGAAATCGCATCGGGCGGCATCCGCAACCACCTGCCGGAAGTCATGGTCAAGGCCTTCGGCATTGTCGGGCTTGATGCCTCGGTGGTCGAGGAGCGCTTTGGCGGCCTCTACCGCGCCTTCCACTATGGCGCGCCGCCCCATGGCGGCATGGCAGCCGGCGTGGACCGCATCGTCATGCTGCTGGCCGGCGCCAAGAACCTGCGCGAGGTCACGCTCTTCCCGATGAACCAGCAGGCCCAGGACCTGCTGATGGGCGCGCCGTCCGAGGCCTCGCCGGCGCAGTTGCGCGAACTGCACCTGCGCACGGTGGCGCCTGCCAAGGAATGACGCAGGCCCCACGCGTTCTGGTCACTGGCTTCGGCCCGTTTCCCGGCGCGCCGGAAAATCCGACCGAATGGCTGGTGGCCGCGCTCGTGGGCAGCCCCAGCCCCGTCGCGGCGGCTCTGTCCGCCGCGGTCCTGCCGGTCGATTATGCGAAAGCCGGCCCGGCCCTGGAGGCCGCAGCCATGGCGGCCGCGCCGGATATCGCCATCCATTTCGGCCTTGCGGCATCGGCAAGAGGCTTCCGTCTTGAACGGGTGGCAAGCCATCTTCAGGATCGCGGCAAGGCGGACAATGCGGGGCAGGGAGCGCCAGAGGCGCTGGATGCCGAGGCACCCGCCGTTTCACAATTGCCGCTTGTTTCCATTCATGCCGCGCTTCTGGCCGCCGGCCTACCCGTCGAGTGGTCGCACGATGCCGGCGGCTATTTGTGCAACCACGTTTTTCATCTGTCCTGCTCCGGCCGCTGCCGCCCGCTGGCACAGGCGATGAGCGGCTTCGTGCACATTCCCCATGTGAGCCCCGATGTCGGCCCCGATGTCGGCGAAGGCCAATGGCTGACGCACGACGCGGCTTTGCGCGGCACGCGGATCATCCTCGAAACCTGCATCCGCGAATGGATCGCATTGCGGGAATGAAAGAAGCCCGGCGGATTGCGCCGCCGGGCCTTTGTCATCGCGCTGAGAACCGGCCTCTCAGCAGGTGATCGTGCCGCACGTATTGGCTTCCACGGTGACGTTGAGAACATCGGGAATGGTTTGCGGCGCGCCCATGGCCGCCCCCATGATCTGCGGCGCAGGCACCGGGGCATCGGGCGCGGCCGTTACCGTCAGCGATTGCGGATCGTCCAGATAGTCGCTGACCGCGCCTGCGACCATGCTGGCGAAAGCGGGGTTCTGAAGCCGCGAGAGCAGGATCGGCATCATGCCCTTGGCCATGTTCACCACGTCTGCGCGCCTGGCGCCCTGCTGGGCGGCCACGAAATCGAGCACCCTTCCGGTCAGCGAGGCATCGTCGAGCGCGATTTGCGCGCCGTTGAAGGAAAGTTGCTGCATCAGGCCCATCATGGCGAAGCCCATGGCCTGCTCGTTCATCTCGCCGCTGTCGCGCTTGGCGGTGATTTCCTGCATCTGGCGGATCAGGTCCGTGGTGAACCCGCTGAGATCCATGGTGATGTTGAGCGCCGCCGCGTCGGTGACATCCAGCATCCATTCGTTGATCTGCATGCGCCCGTCCGCCGGATTCCAGCTTCCCTTCATCGTCATGTCGCCCGACAGTGTGGAATAGCCCAGCGCCTGCATGACCGCGCGCGATTTCTCGTCCGGCAGTTTCGTCATGTCGCCCTGAAGGCCGGTCACCTTCATTTCGGTCAGCAGCGGTTCACCGGCCACATAAGCGCTGGCCGTGTAGTCGATGCCGTCCATGCTGAAGATGGTCGCATCGCCTTCGGACACACGCACCGGACCCATCGTGGCGCCTTCGACAAGCACGGACAATTTGCGCACCGGGTCTGTCTCGTTCTCCTTGGGCACCTGAAGGCCGGTGATGGATGCGCCGCCGAAATCCAGCGTCTTGCCATCCTTCGTCATGGAGAATTCCGGCGCGGCTATCGTGCCGATGCGGAACCCGGTCTCGCTTTCGCTCACGTCCTCCAGGCGGATTTCCTCCATCTGCGCCGCGTTCGCCTCGCCCGGCTTGATCGAGACATCGCTCAGGATGACGTCGTCGCCTTCGGCGGTGGCAGAACCGATCGTCAGCGCGGTGCCGTTCTTGTCGAACTGCCGCTTGAGCGCGTCGGCCAGCGCCTGCGCGTCCGCTGCCGCCCAGGCCTGGACCGGAAGGATGCAAAGCAATGCCAGCGCACTGGCGGATTTCAGAAGCGGTCGGGTCATGTCGATTTCCTCTGGTGGCCAGCCGGGGGCGCCGGCTGGAATGTGAAAGGGTTCGGGCCGAAGAGTCTACGGGATCAACGGACACGTCCAGTTTTCACTGGCAGTGTAGTTTATTTTTGACCACCTGGCATGTGATCCCCGCCACAGGCGCTGAAACGCTTGGCGCTCTTGCCCCGAATCACCGCTTTCTGTAACCGGGAACCATGGGAAAAAGCCTCAATCCGCCCGGCGGGGGCGACGGCAAGGACATTGAATCGGTCGACCTGAAGCGCGCCCTTGAGGAGCGCTACCTGGCCTATGCGCTGTCGACCATCATGCACCGTGCGCTGCCCGACGTCCGCGACGGGCTGAAACCGGTACACAGGCGCATCATGCATGCCATGCGCCTGCTGCGCCTCGACCCGGATCGCGGCTTTGCCAAATGCGCGCGCATCGTCGGCGATGTCATGGGCAAGTTCCATCCCCATGGCGACCAGGCGATCTACGACGCGCTGGTGCGCCTCGCCCAGAGCTTCGCCGTGCGCTACCCGCTGGTCGATGGCCAGGGCAATTTCGGCAACATAGATGGCGATAACGCCGCCGCCATGCGCTATACCGAGGCGCGCATGACCGATGTCGCGGCGCTGCTGCTGGAGGGCATCACCGAGGATTCGGTCGATTTCCGCCTCACCTACAACGAGGAGGACGAGGAACCCGTCGTCCTGCCGGGCGCCTTTCCGAACCTGCTGGCCAATGGCGCGTCCGGCATTGCCGTGGGCATGGCGACCAACATCCCGCCGCACAACGCCGCCGAGATCTGCGATGCGGCCCTGCATCTCATCGAACATCCCGATGCCACCAACGGCGACCTGATGCAGTTCGTGCCAGGACCGGATTTCCCGACCGGTGGCATCATCGTCGATGGCAAGGCGGCGATTGCCGAGGCCTACGATACCGGGCGCGGCGGCTTTCGCGTCCGCTCCCGCTGGCACCAGGAGGAAGCCGGGCGCGGCACCTGGGTCATCGTGGTCACCGAAATTCCCTACCAGGTGCAGAAGGCCCGCCTGATCGAGAAGATCGCCGACCTGCTGATCGCCAAGAAACTGCCTTTGCTCGACGACATACGCGACGAGAGCGCCGAGGACATCCGCATCGTTCTCGTGCCCAAGAGCCGTACGGTCGATCCCGAACTGCTGATGGAGTCCCTGTTCAAGCTGACCGAGCTGGAAAGCCGTTTTCCGCTGAACATGAACGTGCTCAGCCACGGCAAGGTGCCGAACGTCCTTTCGCTGCGCGAGGTGCTGAAACAGTGGCTGGAGCACCGCAAGGACGTGCTGATCCGCCGCTCCCGGCACCGCCTTGGCGTCATTGAGCGCCGGCTGGAGATCCTTGGCGGCTACCTGATCGCCTATCTGAACATCGACGAGGTGATCCGCATCATCCGCGAGGAGGATGAGCCGAAAAAGCAGTTGATGGTCACGTTCGAGCTGACCGATAACCAGGCCGAAGCCATTCTCAACATGCGCCTGCGAAACCTGCGCAAGCTGGAGGAGTTCGAGATCCGCAAGGAGTTCGACGCCCTGACGGAAGAGAAGGCGCAGATCGGCAAATTGCTGGATTCCGAACCCCTTCAATGGAAGACGGTCGCCTGGGAAGTGGCCGATGTGCGCAAGACCTTCGGCCCGGACACGGAACTGGGCCGCCGCCGAACAACGTTTGCCGAGGCGCCCGAACGCGATCTGGAAGCCATCCAGCAGGCGATGATCGAGAAGGAGCCGGTCACCGTCATCGTGTCGGACAAGGGCTGGCTGCGCGCGATGAAGGGCCATCTGGCCGACTGGTCGGGCCTTTCCTTCAAGGATGGCGACAAGCTGAAGCTGGCCTTCCACGCCCAGACAACAGACAAGATCCTCGTGCTGACGACCGGCGGCAAGGTCTACACCATCGGCGCAGACCGGCTGCCCGGCGGACGCGGCCATGGCGAGCCGATCCGCATCATGGTCGACATGGACAATGACCAGGACATCGTCACGGCCTTCGTGCACGATCCGCAGGTGCGCCGGCTCGTCGTGTCCCATGAGGGCAACGGCTTCGTCGTGTCCGAAGCCGATGTCGTCGCCAATACCCGCAAGGGCAAGCAGGTGATGAACGTGAAGACGCCTGACGAGGCGCGCTTCTGCGTTCCTGTTTCCGGCGACCATGTCGCCATTGTCGGCGAGAACCGCAAGCTGCTGGTTTTCCCGCTCGACCAGGTGCCGGAAATGACGCGCGGCAAGGGCGTTCGCCTGCAGCGCTTCAAGGATGGCGGCGTCTCCGACATCAAGACCTTCGCGATTGCCGACGGCCTGACATGGACCGATAGTGCAGGGCGCGTCTTTACCCGCGCGGAAGCGGATTTGGCCGAATGGTCCGGCGCGCGCGCAGCCGCCGGTCGCATGGTGCCCAAGGGCTTCCCGCGCACCGGCAAGTTCGGCTGACGTTTCCGGCCATTGAGCCGGCCTTGATATTTTTTCTGTTTTTTCCGCCGGGGCAACCGAACCGAAACCATTCGTGTGCCGTAATGTTGACATCGAGAATGATCGTTCGCATATAGCGAGAACGAACGTTCGCACTCTATTTTTACGAAGCGCTGATGGATACCGCTACCGCCAATCAACGTCCGATGGGCCTGGCAGACGACGAGGATGAGGGCCAGGGCCCCATGACCCGCGCCGAGCGGCGCGAGGCGCAGACCGTGCGCATTCTCGATGCCGCCAAGAAATGCTTCGTCCGCTCCGGTTTTCAGGGCGCCTCCATGCACGACATCTGCAAGGAGGCAGAGATGAGTCCGGGCGCCCTCTACCGTTATTTCCCCTCCAAGGAAGCGATCATCGAAGCCATCGCCGAGGCCGATCGCACGAAGGATGCCGCGCTGCTGGCGGAGGCCCTGGCCAATCCCGACATCGTCGAGGGGATCGTTCAGGCGATGATGACGCATCTGCGCGTCAGCCATGAGAACAACATGGCTCCGCTGTTCACCGAGATCCGGGCAGAGGCGCTGCGCAATCCCTCCGTGCTTGAGACCTGCGAATGCTCGATGCGCCAGGTCCATGAACTGATCTTCAGGCGCATTCAGGCCGCCATAGCCGCAGGCCAGATCCGCCCCGCCGTCTCGGTCGAGACGCTGATGGCGGTCATGGTCTCCATCGGCGAGGGCATCGTGCTGAACGACCTGCCCGCCAAGGGCATCAATCTCGATGAAGTGGAGCACATGGTGCGCACTTCCGTCACAGCCAACCTGCGCCCTGTCGCGCAATGACCCGGACACGACCCATGCCGCTGACCCATGTCCTCAAACCCGCTTCCGCCGCGATGGGCCTGGCCCTGCTCGCCTTGGCGGCACCGGCACTTCCGGCCGCCGCCCAGGATTCCGTCACGCCGGCCGTTTCGGCACCCGCGCCCGCCATTCGCGTGGTCGAGGTCCGAAGGCAGGAACTGACCGAGAGCCTGCCGGTCAACGGCACCGTGATGCCGCGCGACGAGGCTGCCGTCGGCGTTGACCTCAACGGACTGACGGTGCTGGAACTGCGCGCCGACGAGGGCGACATGGTCCGCAAGGGGCAGGTGCTCGCGGTTCTGGACAAGTCCGGCCTGGAACTCGCGCTCCTTCAGGCCCGCGCCCAGCGCGCCCAGATCGAGGCGCAGACCGCGCAGGCCGGCGCCCAGATCGCCGATGCCGAGGTCGCCGTGCGTCAGGCGAGCGAGACACTGGAACGCGTCAGGCAGTTGCGCGAGAAGGGCGTGGCCTCGCAGGCCCAATTCGACAATGCCGTCAATGGCCTGGACAGCGCGCGCGCCAAGCTGGAGACCGCCCGCAAGGCGGTTGTGGCTGCCGAGGCGCAGTCCGGCGTCAATGCCGCGCAGATCAGGGAACTGGAGCGCCAGATTGCCCGCACCGAGGTCAAGGCACCCGCCGATGGCCTCGTGCTTGCCCGCAACGCCATGCTGGGCGCCGTCGTCGGCGCCTCCGCCGGCCCGCTTTTCCGGATCGCCATCGACAACGAGCTGGAATTGCAGGCCGCCGTTTCCGAAACGCACCTGCCCGCGCTCCACGAGGGGCAGAAGGCGCGGGTGCGCGTCCCCGGTCGCGATACGCCGCTTGCCGGTTCCGTGCGCGCAATCGCGCCGGAGGTGAACAAGGCCACGCGGCTTGGCACGGTCTATGTTTCGCTGCCGGCCGACGGACCGGTGCGCGCCGGCAATTTCGCCAGCGCCAGCATCGAACTGGTCAGCCGTGAGGGGCTGGCCCTGCCGGCCAGCGCCATCCTCTTCCGCAACGGCAACGCGCTCGTGCAGAAGGTCGTCGATGGCAAGGTTGTTTCCACGCCGGTAACCCTGGGCATTCGCGTCAACGGCACGGTGGAAATCGCCGACGGGCTGGCCGAGGGCGACCAGATCGTCTCGCGCGCCGGCGTCTTCGTCAGCGATGGCGACGCCATCACCCCCGTCCTCGATGAAGCCACCGGAGCGCTCGCCCGATGAACTGGAACATTTCCGCCTGGGCGATCCGCAACCCGCTGCCCTCGGTGCTGCTTTTCATCGTGCTCACCGTTCTGGGCACGATGAGCTTCATGCAGCTACCGGTGACCCGCTTTCCGAATATCGACATTCCCATCGTCTCCGTCGTGGTCACCGATCCCGGCGTCGCGCCGAGTGAACTGGAAACCCAGGTGACGAAGCGCGTCGAGGACGCCGTCGCCAATGTCACCGGCGTCAAGAACGTCATGTCGACGATCACCGAGGGGCGGTCCTCCACGGTCATCGAGTTCCGCCTCGAGGTGGATACGGCCACGGCCGTCACCGACGTCAAGGATGCCGTCGAGCGCATTCGATCCGACCTGCCGGCCACGGCCGACGAACCCGTCGTCAATCGCATCGATGTGGAAGGCCAGGCGATCCTCACCTATGCGGTGCGCGCGCCCTCCATGACACTGGAAGAGCTGTCCTGGTTCGTCGAGGACAAGGCGATCCGCGCCCTTCAGGGGCTGAAGGGCGTTGCCCGCGTGGACCGTTATGGCGGCGTTGACCGCGAAATCCGGGTCGAACTGGACGCCGACCGCATGAATGCGCTGGGCGTCACCGCTTCGGCCGTCAACAACGCGCTGCGCGCCGCCAATGTCGACTTGACGGGTGGGCGCACCGAGATCGGCGGACGGGAGCAGACCATCCGTACGCTGGGCGGCGTGGCAAGCGTCAACGACCTGCGCGCGCTCGAAATCCCGCTTGCGGGCGGGCGGCGCGTGATCCTGTCCGATATTGCCACCGTCACCGACAGTTGGGCCGAACCGCGCTCCTTCGCCCGCGTCAATGGCGAGCCTGTCGTGTCCATGGGCGTGTTCCGCGGCAAGGGCGAAAGCGATGTGGACGTTTCCCGCCGTGTCACGGACGCGGTGGAAAAGCTGCGTGCGGATTATCCCGGCGTGACCATCGACCGCGTCGACAACTCCGTCGACTACACCGTTGGCAACTATGAATCGGCCATGCAGACCCTGCTGGAGGGCGCGGCACTGGCGGTCATCGTCGTCTTCCTGTTCCTGCGCGACATCCGCGCGACCCTGGTTTCCGCGGTCGCCCTGCCGCTGTCGATCATCCCGACCTTCCTTGTCCTCGATCACCTGGGCTTCTCGCTCAACCTGGTCAGCCTTCTGGGCGTGACGCTGGTGACCGGCATCCTCGTCGATGACGCGATCGTGGAGATCGAGAACATCGTCCGGCACATCAAGATGGGCAAGACGCCCTATCGCGCCGCGCTGGAAGCTGCCGACGAGATCGGTCTCGCGGTGATCGCCATTTCAGCCACTATCATGGCGGTCTTTGCGCCGGTCTCCTTCATGTCCGGCGTGGCGGGCCAGTATTTCAAGCAGTTCGGTCTCACTGTCGCGGTGGCCGTCTTCTTCTCGCTGCTGGTGGCACGCCTCATCACGCCACTGCTGGCCGCCTATTTCCTGCGGCCCCATGGCGACCACGAATTCAGGCCGGGCCTTGTCATGCGCGGCTATCTCGGTCTGCTGGGTGCAAGCCTTCGCTTCCGCTGGATCACGTTTCTGGGAGGCGTCGCCTTCTTCGTCGGCGCCATCATGGCCACCACCATGCTGCCGGCGGGCTTCGTGCCGCGCCAGGATGCCTCGCGCGTGGTCTTTTCGCTGGAGCTTCCGCCCGGCGCGCGGCTGGAGGACACCGGCCATGCGACCGACCGGGCGAGCGAGGCCGTGCTGGCTATCCCGCAGGTCGAGAATGTCTATGTGATCGGCGGCGCCAACCCGACCGGCACGCTGGAATTGCGTCGTGCCACCATGGTCGTCGATCTCCAGCACAAGAGCGAGCGCGAGGTTTCCCAACACGATCTGGAAAACCATATCCTCGACATCCTGCAGACCATCCCGGATCTTCGCGCCTCCTACGTCAACGACCGCGGCCAGCGCGCGCTCGAAATCGGTGTCATGAGCACCGACGGCGACCTGCTGGACGATGAGGCCCGCAAGATCCAGAGCGCCATGGCCGAAACGGGCATGTTCCGGGCGATCACCTCCAATGCGGCGCTGGACCGTCCGGAAATCATTGTCGAGCCGGATCGCGACCTGATGGCGCAGCTGGGTGTGTCCACGGCCGCGCTTTCCGATGTGCTGCGCGTGGCCACCATCGGTGATGTCGATGCCAAGCTGGCCAAGTTCACGGACGGCGTGCGCCAGATCCCGATCCGTGTCCAGCTTGACGAAACCCAGCGCGATGACCTCTCGGTCCTGTCGCAATTGCCGGTACCGCTTGCATCCGGCGCGACTGTGCCGCTGTCCGCCATCGCTGATATCCACTATGCGCAGGGACCGTCGTCGATCCAGCGCTTCAACCGTGAGCGTCGTGTCGTCATCGGTGTCGACATGGCCGGAACGGCCGAGATCGGCGAGGGGCTGAAGGCCATCAAGGCGCTGCCGGAAGTGCAGAACCTGCCGGAAGGTGTGCGCATCCAGGAAACCGGTGACGCGGAGGTGATGGGTGATGTCTTCACATCCTTCCGCAATGCCATGATCACCGGCCTGATGCTGGTCATGGTGGTGCTGATCCTGCTGTTCGGCTCGGTCTTCCACACCGTCACCATTCTGCTGTCCCTGCCGCTGTCCATCGGCGGGGTTGTCGGCGCCCTCTGGCTCACCAACCAGGCGGTCTCCATGCCGGTCGTCATCGGCATCCTGATGCTGATGGGCATCGTGACGAAAAACGCGATCATGCTGGTGGATTTCGCCATCGAGGAAATCGCGCGCGGCATCGCGCGCCGCGAGGCCATCATTGATGCCTGCCGCAAGCGCGCCCAGCCGATCATCATGACGACCATCGCCATGTCGGCCGGCATGGTGCCCGCTGCCCTTGCCCATGGCGATGGCGGCGAGTTCCGCGCGCCCATGGCGATCGCCGTGATCGGCGGCCTGCTCGTCGGCACGGTGCTGAGCCTGCTTTTCGTGCCCTCGCTCTTCTCCATCATGGACGATGTGCGCAAGGGCATCGGCTGGCTTGCTGTCAGGCTCCTGCGGCCCAATCCGCGTGATGAACCGGAGGACGAGGAAATGCCTGCGCATGCCCATGCCGGGCCTCTGGACATCGCGCCGGCGCGTCTGCCGGAAGCGGCGGAATAGACGGGCAGTCCCGCAGGCGGACAAGCGAAAGGCCGGGCAGGGTGCCCGGCCTTCGTCGTATCCGAATGCGATTTGCAGCTCTTCGCGCCAGTCAGTGACCCTTGCCGAATGAGCCCGTGCGCACGTCATAATCGACAGCCAGCCCGTAGTCGGGATCGTCCTCGCTGTCGATCATGAGCTGGCCGGCGCGAGTCAGGAGATGGTGGCAATCGCGCGAGAGGTGGCGCAATTGCAGGCGCTTTCCCTGCGCCTCGTATTTCTGCGCCAGCGTCTCGATGGCCTGAAGCGCCGACTGGTCGGCCACCCGCGAATTCATGAAATCGACCACGACGACGTCCGGGTCCCCGGCCGGGTCGAACAGGTCGAGAAATCCCTCGGTGGATCCGAAGAAAAGCGGCCCTTCGATGGAATAGGTCTTCGTGCCGTCCCCCTCTGTCGTCACCCGCGCATGAATGCGGCGCGCATTCTGCCACGCATAGGTCAGGGCCGAGACAATGACGCCGACCACCACCGCGGTGGCCAGATCCGTCCAGACCGTGACAACCGTCACGAGAAGGATGACGAAGGCATCGGCACGGGGAATCCTGGTCAGGATGGAAAGCGAGTTCCAGGCAAACGTGCCGATCACCACCATGAACATCACGCCCACAAGCGCGGCCAGCGGGATCTGCTCGATGAGCGGGGCGGCAAACAGGATGAAGCTGAGCAGGAACAGCGCGGCCGCGATGCCGGAAAGGCGCGTCCGCCCGCCGGACTTCACGTTGATCATCGACTGGCCGATCATGGCGCAACCGCCCATGCCGCCGAAGAAACCGGTCACCACATTGGCCGTTCCCTGCGCCACGCACTCCTTCGACGCTCCGCCGCGCTGGCCGGTGATCTCCCCCACCAGGTTGAGCGTCAGCAGGCTTTCGATCAGGCCGATCGCGGCCAGGATGAAGGCATAGGGCAGCACGATCCTCAGGGTTTCCAGCGTCAGCGGCACCATGGGGATGTGGAAGGCGGGCAGCGAGCCCTCGATCGACGCCATGTCGCCCACCCGCGGCACATCGATGCCGAACACGATGACCAGCCCCGCCACGACTCCGATGCCGGCCAGCGGCGCCGGCACGGCCCTTGTCAGTCGCGGCATGGCCCAGATGATCGCCATGGTCAGTGCCACCAGACCGAGCATGGTGGCGAGCGGCAGCCCGGTCAGCCATTGGCCGTTCGCCATGCCGTGCCCGCCGGCACCTTCGGCCGATCCCGGCACCTGGAATTGCGAGAGCTGGGCCAGGAAGATGACGATGGCCAGCCCGTTGACAAAACCGAGCATGACGGGGTGGGGCACCAGCCGGATGAACTTGCCGAGATGGAAGATGCCGGCCAGAACCTGGAGCACGCCCATCACCACGACCGTGGCGAAGAGATATTCCACGCCATGCTGGCTGACGAGAGACACCATCACCACGGCGAGCGCTCCGGTGGCCCCGGAAATCATCCCCGGTCTGCCCCCCAGCAGCGCCGTGACGAGGCCGACGATGAAGGCGGCGTAAAGCCCGACAAGCGGGTGAACGCCCGCCACGAAGGCGAAAGCCACGGCTTCCGGCACCAGCGCCAGCGCCACGGTGAGGCCTGATAGGATTTCTGTCTTTGTCTGCGAAACGGAAAGGGTGCCGAGCCGGTCACGCGGACGCCCGGACGAAATGCGGCCGGCAACGGCCGCAAGGGTCGGTTTGATCATGTTTGAGCCTTGTCAACGGGAGGCATGGGGCGCGTGGGGCACGCGCGCGGTTCGCGTTCTAGCTAAACCGGTTCATGCTGCAATGCAAACGCAAGGGCGGGAAGCTGCCATGCAATGCCAGCCTGCCTGGCGGACCGGGCTTCAGACGGGCCGCGCCGCCAGCCGGCGCTTGCGGTCCCGCGCGATCTGGACGCCCGTGTGGATGACGAGCGTGCCAAGCACGATTGCACCGCCGATGAAGGTGTGGCGCTCGGGGACTTCGGAAAAGATCCACCAGACCCAGATCGGCGCCAGAACGGTTTCCAGCATGTAGAACATGGCCACTTCCGGCCCCGTCAGCCAGCGCGTTCCCGTGGCCAGGCAGAACATGGAGATGGGCAGCAGGATTGCCCCGTCGAGGACGATCCAGACCGGGGCCTCGATCCGGTAGCCGTTGAACAGCACGACAATGCCGGAGATCAGGATCAGGAACCCCCCTGACATGACGGCTGAAAAGCCCATGTCCTTGCCGCTGGCCCGCGAGACGGTGAGCGCGGCGGCCAGCGATCCGGCAGCGCCAAGCGCAAGCAGGTTGCCGATCAGGCTTCCGGCGGCAATTCCGCCGGAAACGATGATGAAGACGCCCGCTGCCATGGCGATCATGGCGACAAGGGTTTCGCGCCTCAGCCGCTCGCCCAGGAAGATGCGGCCCAGCAGGGCGGCGATCATCGGATTGAGTGCCAGGATGAAGACGAGGTTTGCCGTTGGCGTCAGGAAGACGGCCAGCAGGAAACACAGTCCGGTGAGTGCATAGAGTGCCGCCACGATCCAGCCGGTCCGGCCCTGGATGAGCGGAGGCGGATTGCGCCCGAACCGCTTGAGGGCCAGCCAGACGGCAAGCATGACGACGATGGAGCAGACCGAGCGCAGGAAGATGACGGACCACGATTCGCCGTCACCCAGCCTGAGCAACGGAATGTCGAAGGTCAGCAGCATGCCGCCCAGCCCGGTGACCGCGAGGCCCTTCACGTGATCTGTTTGCGTGGTCAAGCCGGGTCAGTCCTCGTAGCGGGCCCAGCCCGAAGGGCCGAGATGTTCTTGCGGCCGGAACCGGATCTTGTAGTCCATCTTGCGGGAGCCGCGCACCCAGTAACCCAGATAGACATGCGGCAGGCCCATCGTCCGTGCCCGTTCGATGTGATCGAGGATCATGAACGTTCCCAGCGAGCGCTCGGGCATGTCCGGGTTGAAGAAGGAGTAGACCATGGACAGGCCGTCGCCCATCACGTCGGTCAGCGCGATGGCAACCAGTTCGCCTTCGCCCTTGCCGGTGATGAACGTATCCGGCCCGCGCTTGCGGTATTCGATGATCCGCGTGTCGACATGTGTGTCCTCCACCATCATCGCATAGTCGAGAACCGTCATGTCCGACATGCCGCCGCGCCGGTGGCGTGCATCGAGATAGCTGCGGAACAGGCTGTACTGCTCCGTCGAGGGCTCCGCGTCATAGACCGTGGAAACCAGGTCCTCGTTCGCGGCGACGACCCGGCGCATGTTGCGTGATGTCGTGAATTCCTGCGCCAGGATGCGAACCGAGACGCAGGCGCGGCAGGTCTCGCAGGCCGGCCGGTAGGCGATGTTCTGGGAGCGGCGGAAACCGCCCTGTGTCAGCAGGTCGTTCAGTTCGCTCGCCTTGTCTCCGACCAGGTGCGTGAAGACCTTGCGCTCGAACTGGCCTTCCAGATAGGGGCAGGCCGATGGCGCGGTCAGGTAGAACTGCGGATTGTGAACGGGTTGCTGCGTCATGAATGCTCAAGATAGTAGCCGCCGGCGCGTTCGCCAATGCCAATTTTTTCCATCGGTTTCCGGCTCGCTAAAACCCGTAATACCATGGCGCGATCAGGGTGAATGTCAGCCACATCAGCAGGACGAGCGGCAGGCCGGCCTTCACGAAGTCCGAAAACCTGTATCCGCCCGGTCCCATCACCAGAAGATTGGTCTGGTAGCCGACCGGTGTCGCGAACGAGGCGTTGGAGGCGAAGATGACGGCGGCGATGAACGGCGCAGCCGGAAGGCCTGTGCTGGCCGCCATGTCCAGCGCGATGGGCGTGAACAGCACGGCGGTCGCGTTGTTCGACAGCACGTTCGTCATCAGGGCCACGACGAGGAACAGGCCGGACAGCAGCACGGCCGGGCCTTGTCCGGCCATGGCCATGACGGCGCCATCGGCGATCAGCTTGGCGCCGCCGGTCTGCTCCAGCGCCGTGGCCGCGGCGATAGAGGAACCGACGAGCAGGAAGATCTGGCGGTCGAAGGCGCGCGCCGCCTGTTGCAATGTCAGGCAGCCCGTGGCGATCATTATGGCCGCGCCGATCACTGAACTGGCCACGATCGGCACCAGCGAGGTCGCCGCCGTTGTCACGATGAGGGCAAAGATCACGAAGGCGATCCATGCCTTCTGGCGCTGCGGTACGGCCTGTGCCGACCATTCCAGCAGCAGCAGGTCATGGCTGTCGCGCATGGAAAGCAGATGCTGCTCGTCCGCCCCGACCAGCACCGTGTCGCCCGGCTCCAGCCGGATGTCGGCCAGCGGAACACGCCCCATGCGGCTCTTGCGCTGGATGCCGAGCACATCCACGCCATGGGTGGACTGGATGCCGGCATTGCGTACCGTGCGTCCGGCATGGCGCGAACCCGGCGTGACCACGGTTTCGGCCACGTGGTAGGCCGGACCCGGCTTGACGCGGGGATTGTCCTCGCTGTCCTCGCGCGTCGAGGGCGTGGCCGAGCCGCGCGCCAGCGCATTCATGAAGGCGCGCCGCGTGCCGGAAACGACCACGCGGTCGCCTTCGGATATGACCATGTTCTCGAAAGGCGGCAGGAAATCCATCCCGCGCCGGATGATGAGCCGCGGCATCAGATCCTTCAGCCCGGGGAAAAGGCCCGCGCGCGATTCCATGCCGAGAAAGGGATGGCCGGCGCCGACCGTGATCTCGCCGATGAACTGCGCCCCGGCCGCCCGCCGCCTCTCCTCGCCGCCGCGCGTACCCCGCCGAAGGATGCGCGGCATGACGAGAAAGATGTACAGCGCACCGGCCGCCGCCAGCATCAATCCCGGCGCTGTAATGTCGAAAAAGCCGACCTCGTGACCGTTGCGCTGTGCCACGCCGGCCACCAGCAGGTTTGTCGAAGAGCCGATGATCGTCGTCATGCCGCCCAGGATCGAGAGGAACGAGAGCGGCATCAACGCCCGCGATGCGGAGAAATTGCGCTGTGCGGCCAGAACGGTCAGCACGGGAATGAAGATGACCACCACCGGCGTGTTGTTCAGGAAGGCTGAGAGGAATGCAGCCGAAAGCAGCGTCACGGCCAGTGCCCGCACCGGTGAAGCGCCGCCGGCCTTTGCCGCGATGCGCGCCGGCTGGTCCATCGCGTCCGTGGCGAACAGCCCCTGGCCGACGATCAGCAGCGCGATGACGGTGACCAGCGCCGGGTTCGCGAAGCCTGCGACCAGTTGTTCCGGCCGGACCGCCGCGCCATCGCCGTTGGCGTAGGGAAACAGGGCGAACAGCGCCAGGAACGCGGCCAGTGAGCCGATCGCCACCGCCTCCAGCGCGAAGCGGTCGCTGACATAGGCGACCACCGTCAGCGCGATGATGGCAAAGGTGGCATAGGTATGGAAATCGGCCATTCAACGTCCGCGGGCGAGGATTCGTCCATGGACACTGTAGAATGGTGCGCGGCCGTTGGCGAGTGCCGAATTCCCTGCCGCGGGCAGGGCCGCCGTCAGGCCTTGTCGCGCACCACGACGGTGCCGAGCAGGAGGTCGTGAACCGTGCGCTTGCGGTCCAGAACCAGCGTGGCCAGCAGGATGAGGCCGGAGGTGAACACGTTTCCGGCCCAGAACAGGACCGTGTGGACGATGGCAAGCAGCGGATCGATCCGCAACCCGTCCAGCCTTGCAAGCCGGATGCCCGTCATCTGCATGCCGACCGTCGCCTGCCGTCCGCCGCCCAGCGTCATGGCCACGTAGGTCAGCGCCACGAAGGGGCCGAAGACGGCAAACAGCATCCAGCCAAGACCCAGCGTGACGATGCCCAGCAGAAAGACCAGGATGGCAAACGGGATCATCAGGAGCAGGATGATGACGTAATCAATGAAAAACGCCATGACGCGCCGCGTGCGCACCCCCTCATACAGGCGCCAGTCTTCATCCGCGGGGAAACCGCTGTCATGGACCGTCTTGCCGTCGATCGTGCGTGCCAAGTCTTTCCTGCCTTTCTTCCCGTCCGGGAACTGCAATGCTTGCAAGGCTTCACATGGGAAGGCGTGCCTGCCGGTTCAAGGAAGCGAGGGGTTGGACCGGCCGGAGACAAAGAAACGGCTGTCCGGGTGCTTGAAAAACGAATTGATTCATTGAAGACTGATTTTTAGGCAATCGGACAAGATGAACCCGGACAGTTTCCCGAATGGCAGCGTGCGCGGACGCGCGTTTTCCGGTTCCGGTGTCGGGAGGGCCGGGCCGATGGCTTGCCGGACGCGGTTGCCGGCAAGGGGGCGGAAGGAAGTGGACCGCAACAGGGAGGGACCCGACATGCGCGGCATAGCTTTTCTCTTCGTCGCCACCGCGGCGCTTTTCGTCACCATCGGCATGGTCTGGGGAATCCAGATGTCGGCCAGCGGCAATCACATGCTGTCGGGCGCCCACGCCCATCTCAACCTGATCGGATGGGTGACGATGGGGCTTTTCGGTTTCTACTATCACCTCGTGCCCGCCGCCGCGGCTCGGCCGCTGGCCAAGGTTCACTACGGGGTGGCCACGCTGGGCGTGCTGACCATCGTGCCGGGCATCGTCATGGTGCTCAGGCAGCAGGGCGAGACCCTGGCCGCCATCGGCTCGGTCCTGACCATCCTGTCGATGCTGATCTTCCTCTACACGGTGCTGACGACAAGGGCACAGGCAGCCTGACTGCAAGGCGCCGGCAAGGGCTGGCCGCCTTCGCGGTCAGCCTTTCAGCATCTCCGCCACCTGTGGCGCGAAATAGGTGAGGATGCCATCGCAGCCCGCCCGCTTGAAGGCCGCCAGGCTTTCCAGCATGGCCCTGTCATGATCCAGCCAGCCGTTGGCCGATGCCGCCTTGATCATCGCGTATTCGCCCGAGACCTGATAGGCGAAGGTGGGCAGGCCGAACGTGTCCTTGAGGCGCCGGCAGATGTCGAGATAGGGCATGCCCGGCTTGACCATCACCATGTCGGCGCCTTCGGCGATGTCGGCTTCGGTCTCGCGGATGGCTTCCTCGCTGTTGGACGGGTCGATGTAATAGGTCTTCTTGTCGCCCTTGAGCAGACCGCCGGTGCCGACGGCCTCGCGGTAAGGGCCGTAGAAGCCGGAGGCAAACTTGGTGGCATAGGACATGATGGCCACGTCCTGGAAACCGGCTGCGTCCAGCGCATCGCGAATGGCACCGATGCGTCCGTCCATCATGTCGGAAGGGGCGATGATGTCTGCGCCGGCCTCTGCCTGCCCCACCGCCGCGCGGGCCAGCAGGTCCACGGTCTCGTCGTTGACGATGATGCCGTCGCGCAGGATGCCGTCATGGCCGTGACTGGTGAACGGGTCGAGCGCGACGTCGGTGATGATGCCGATCTCCGGCACCGCGGCCTTGATGGCGCGGCTGGCCTTGTTGATCACGTTGTCCGCGTCGAGAATGTGGGAGCCGGTATCGTCGCGCCGGTCCATGGCGATATTGGGGAACGTGGCCAACGCCGGAATGCCGAGCCTGGCCGCCTTTTCCGCCTCGCGCACGGCGAGATCGACCGTCATGCGCCGGACGCCCGGCATGGCCGCGATGTCCTCGCTGCGGTTCTCGCCCTCGATCACGAAGATCGGCCAGATCAGGTCATCGACCGTCAGCCGCGTCTCCTGCACCAGCCGGCGCGACCAGTCGGCCTTGCGCATCCGCCGCAAGCGGCGCGATCCGGTGATTTCATCGACGGAACGGGGCATCGAAAACGTGTCCATGCGGTTCATGATCCTGTCCTTCAGTTCGCCTTGCCGCGAAGGGCCTCCGGTTGAACCACAGTTGGGCCGCGCCGGGCAACCGCGCCATTGACAAAAAAGCGCACTGGCCCGTAAGCCGGACAGGGCAGGGGGGCCAGAGGGAGAGGGAGCGATTCACGGCATGGGTATCGAATTCGGCGGCGGCGATGAAATCCGCTTCGAGAAGCGGGGAAGGGCGGGCGTGATCACCATGACACGGCCCAAGGCGCTGAACGCGCTGACGCATTCGATGGTTCAGGCGATGGCGCGCGCCATGGATGCCTGGGAAGAAGACGACGATGTCGCCCTTGTCGTCATCCGGGGCGAAGGCCGCGCCTTCTGTGCCGGCGGCGACATCATGGATATCTACCGGGCCGGCCGCGAAGGCCGGGTGCTCACCGCCTTCTTCCGCGACGAATACCGGCTCAACGCCCGCATCAACCGCTTTCCCAAGCCCTGGGTGTCGCTCATCGACGGCATCGTCATGGGCGGCGGCTGCGGCGTGTCGATGAACGGCGCGGTGCGCGTCTTCGGCGACAAGGGCGTGATCGCCATGCCGGAAGTGGGGATCGGCTTCTTTCCCGATGTCGGCGGCAGTCACTTCCTGCCCCGCCTGCGCGGTCGTTCGGGCATCTGGATGGGGTTGACCGGCGAGCGCGTAAAGCAGGGCGATGCGCTGGCCCTCGGCGCGGCCACGCACGCGGTCGCCTCGGCGGATTTCGGCGCGCTGCTCGATGCCATGTGCGAATCGGGCGATGCCGCTGCCTCGCTGATGCGTTTCTGCATCCGCCCTGAACCGGAAACAGGCTCGGAAACCTTCGAAGCCATCGACCGTCTGTTCGAAGGCTCCAGCCTGGAAGCCGTGGTGGCCGCGCTGAACGAGGCCGCCGACGAGGGCGACGGTTTCGCCCGCCGGACGCTTGACACCATCGCCGGCCGCTCGCCGACATCGCTTCACGTCGCCTTCCGCCAGATGGCACGCGGCGCCGGCATGTCGATGGACGATTGCATGCGCATGGAGTTCCGCATCGTCAACCGCATGCTGGTCGGCCACGACTTCTACGAGGGCATCCGCGCCGTTCTCGTGGACCGCGACAATGCGCCCGCATGGCGCCCGGCCACCATCGAGGCTGTCGAAACCGCTGACATCGACGCCTATTTCGCGCCGCTCGACGGCGGGGAACTGCCACTGCCATGATGCAAACCGCCGAGGCCGGGATCTTCAAGCCGTCGCGCGCCGCGCAGGCCTCCGTCGTCTTCATGCGCTTCCTCGCGGTCCTTTCGCTGTGGAGCGGCCTGGCCTACTGGCTTCGCCTGGTCGGGCTGGAACCCGGCGGCATCTGGCGCTTCGATCTCATGCCCATCCATTGGCAGATCGCCGCCGTCAGCCTCGCCGTGCTTTATCCCTTCGCCGCCGTCGGCCTTTGGCTTCCGGCATCCTGGGGGCCGGTGATCTGGACGCTTTGCGCTGCCTCGGAGATCACCATGCATGCGCTCTATCCGCACCTGTTCGGCGACCGTGAGCTGCTGGTCATCGCCCATCTGGGGGTGCTGGCCGCACTGGTTGCGCTGCGGGTTTACCTGTGGCTGGAGGTTCGCCGCAGCCGCGATGCCGCGTGAGGCAGGCGCCCGGCGTTAACCTTTCATTGCCCAACCTGCCGCTTCGGCATGGAGCAAGGTTTTGTTAACGCAAGCCTTTAAGTCGACTTTTAATCGCCTTCGATAATGTGGGCGCCAAGGTGACGGCAAAACAACAAGTCACCAGGCGTCCAACAGAAGGCAAGAAACAATGAGCAATGCACGTCGTGCTGTCTCGCAGCAGCCCGCAGCTTCCGACAAGCAGGAAAGCGCCATCCACTCCCTTTACATGGAGTCGGTGCATCTTCTTGAACGTCTGCACCGCCGCCTGCTTGATGTGGTCAAGGACGAATTCGAGCGCAACGGCCGCTCCGACATCAACGCCGTCCAGGCGCTTCTCCTTTTCAACATCGGCGACAGCGAACTGACAGCCGGCGAACTGCGCACGCGCGGCTATTACCTGGGCTCCAACGTGTCCTACAATCTCAAGAAGATGGTGGACATGGGCTTCCTTCATCATCAGCGTTCGCGTGTCGACCGGCGTTCCGTCCGCGTCAGCCTGACGCAGAAGGGCAAGGATGTCGCGGCCATCGTTTCCGGTCTCTACCAGCGCCATATCGGATCCATCGAACAGGTCGGCGGCATCGGTCCGGAGGAATTCCAGCAGATGAACCGTGCGCTCCAGCGTCTCGACCGTTTCTGGAACGACACCATCGCCTACCGCATGTGATGGGCCGTACATGACGGGGGTGGACATGGCAGGCGGGGCCGCCGCCTGTCCCCGGTCCCCGTGTCCGGCGCGCGGAAGCTGCGTGCGACGTGGTGATAACGCGGCCGTGATCCGGCGCCCACAATCAGGCCATATTCGCGTGGCATCGCCTCTTCCGATGGGGAAGGGCGAGCGGGTTTGTCCCGGCTAGCGACAACCAGCGGCAACAGGCTTGGCGCTTTGTTAACGTTGACGTGCAATCTTTCCCTTTCCATAATCCCGTGACCTGAAGGCCTTTCCGGTCACGTAGAACTTGACGACGAGGGAAGACGATCATGGCAACCAGCCGCCGCCTTTTTCTAGCCGGTGCCGGTGCGACAGCGCTGTCAGCGATGAGCGGGGCCGCCCGGGCGGATGACATCATCCGCACCATCATCGAGTCGCCGCGCCGTGGCAATTGGGACACCGAGTTTGATGCGCGCGCTTCGCAGGGCGGGCGGGTCGCCTCCAACCTTCCCATCTTCAACCCCGACACCGTCTCCTATGTCGAGCACGCGATCGCGCAATACGAGGACATCGTCGCGCGCGGCGGCTGGCCGGTCGTGCCTGCCCGCCAGAAGCTCCGGCTCGGCATGATCGACCCGTCTGTCGAAACGCTGCGCAAGCGCCTGATGATCTCGGGTGACCTGTCGCCGCGTGCCGGCATGTCGCAGGCCTACGACACCTATGTCGATGCAGCGGTGAAGCGTTTCCAGGAGCGCCACGGGCTGCCTGCCGACGGCGTCATGGGGCGCTACACCTTTGCCGCCATGAACGTGTCCGCGCCCGTTCGCCTCGGCCAGTTGCAGACCAACCTGGTTCGCCTGCGGTCCATGTCCGGTTATCTGGGCGACCGCTACGTCATGGTCAACATCCCCGCCGCCCAGATCGAGGCGGTGGAAAACGGCCGTGTCGTCTCGCGCCACACCGCGATTGTCGGCAAGGTGGACCGCCAGACGCCGATCCTCAATTCGAAGATCAACGAGGTCATCATCAATCCGTACTGGACGGCGCCGGAATCGATCATCCGCAAGGACATCATTCCGCTGATGCGCAAGGATCCGACCTACCTGACGCGCAACAACATCCGCATCTTCGCCCAGGACGGAAACGAGATTCCGCCGGAAATGGTGGACTGGACAACCGACGAGGCCGCGAATTACCGGCTGCGCCAGGATCCCGGCAAGATCAACGCCATGGCGTCGGTCAAGATCAACTTCCCCAATCCGCATGCCACCTACATGCACGACACCCCGCAGCAGAGCCTGTTCGGCAAGCTTGCGCGTTTCGAAAGCTCCGGCTGTGTCCGCGTGCAGAATGTGCGCGATCTGGTTAGCTGGCTCCTGCGCGAGACCGATGGCTGGAACCGGCAGCGCTTCGAGGCCACCATCAAGTCCGGCGAGAGCACGCCGGTGCAACTGGCCGAGCCGGTGCCGGTCTACTTCACCTATGTGTCGGCCTGGTCGACGGGCGACGGCGTGGTTCATTTCCGCGACGACATCTACGGCCGCGACGGGGTGGACGAATTGCAGCTGTCCTCCACGCTCTGAGGCGCGCGCGAAGCGTGTCGCAAAGAAGGGTATGAACGCCGCTCCGCCATGCGGGGCGGCGTTTTGCATGGCGCTATGGTCCGGCGCCGGCGGGCGAAAAACCGTCCGCATTGTTTGCGCACGCGGCAAGTGGCAGGCCGCGAGAAACTGTGATAAGCCGCGCTCTCGTTTCTCCCGAGACCGCTGACAGGAAGGGACCACACAGCATGTCCGATACGCGCGCTTTCTTTTCCGCCCCGCTGGAAGAGATCGATCCGGAAATCTTCGGAGCCATCCGCGACGAGCTTGGCCGCCAGCGCCATGAGATCGAGCTGATCGCCTCAGAGAACATCGTCAGCCGTGCGGTGCTGGAGGCGCAGGGCTCGATCATGACGAACAAGTATGCCGAGGGCTATCCGGGCAAGCGCTACTATGGCGGCTGCCAGTTCGTCGATGTTGCAGAGACCCTGGCCATCGAGCGCGCCAAGACGCTGTTCAATGCCGGTTTTGCCAATGTCCAGCCCAATTCCGGCTCGCAGATGAACCAGGCCGTCTTTCTCGCCCTGCTTCAGCCCGGCGACACCTTCATGGGTCTCGACCTCAATTCCGGCGGTCACCTGACCCACGGCTCCCCGGTCAACATGTCGGGCAAGTGGTTCAACGTGGTCTCCTATGGCGTGCGCCAGGAGGACCACCGCCTCGACATGGACGACATCGCCGCCAAGGCCGAGGAATACAAGCCCAGGCTCATCATTGCCGGCGGCACAGCCTATTCGCGCATCTGGGACTGGAAGCGCTTCCGCGAGATCGCCGATTCCGTCGGCGCCTACCTGATGGTCGACATGGCGCACATCGCCGGTCTTGTCGCCGGCGGCGTGCATCCCTCGCCGGTGCCCCATGCCCATGTGGTCACCTCCACCACGCACAAGTCGCTGCGCGGGCCGCGCGGCGGTCTCATCCTCACCAATGACGAGGCCATCGCCAAGAAGATCAACTCGGCGGTGTTCCCCGGCCTTCAGGGCGGGCCGCTGATGCATGTCATCGCCGCCAAGGCCGTGGCCTTCAGGGAAGCGCTGGAGCCGGGCTTCAAGGACTACGCCGCCAGTGTCGTGGCCAATTCCAAGGCGCTGGCTGCCTCGCTCAAGGGCAACGGTCTCGACATCGTTTCCGGCGGCACCGACAACCACTCCATGCTGGTTGACCTGCGTCCGAAGAATGCCACCGGCAAGCGCGCCGAGGCGGCTCTGGGCCGCGCCAACATCACCTGCAACAAGAACGGCATCCCCTTCGATCCGGAAAAGCCTTTCGTCACCTCCGGCATCCGCCTCGGCACGCCGGCCGGCACGACGCGCGGCTTCGGCGAAGCCGAATTCACCGAGATCGGCAACCTGATCTCGGAAGTGCTCGACGGGCTCAAGGCGGCCAATTCCGATGAGGGCAACGCGGCCGTGGAAGCCGCTGTGCGCGACAAGGTCGTCGCCATGACCGGCCGCTTCCCCATGTATCCCTACCTGGGCTGATCGGCCGCCGCCATTCCCAAACCGGTCGAATCCGGCTAAAGCCTCGCGGTGTCGTACCGCGAGGCTTTTTCATGCGCTGCCCCTATTGTCAGTCCGAAGACACCCAGGTGAAGGATTCCAGGCCCGCCGAGGATGGCGCCGCGATCCGCCGCCGCCGCGTCTGCCCGGATTGCGGCGGCCGCTTCACCACGTTCGAGCGGGTGCAATTGCGCGACCTCGTCGTGGTCAAGCGCTCGGGCCGCAAGGTGCCCTTTGACCGCGACAAGCTGATGCGTTCCTTCGATATTGCGTTGCGCAAGCGCAATGTCGATCCGGACCGTGTCGAGCGCGCCGTCTCCGGCATCGTGCGCCAGCTTGAAAGCTCAGGCGAATCCGAGATCAAGGCCGACGAGATCGGCCAGCTTGTCATGGAGGCGCTGAAGGCGCTCGATGACGTGGCCTATGTGCGCTATGCATCCGTTTACCGCAACTTCCGCGAAGCGCGCGACTTCCAGGAACTCCTCGGTGAACTGGGCGGTGAGGATGCGGCCGCGCCGGAAAGCGGGAGATAGCGTCCATGCCGGTTTTGTTCGCGCCCGGTGAGGCGGCAGACCGGCGCTTCATGGCCGCTGCCATCCGCCTGTCCCGCAAGCATCTGGGCCTGACCGGCACCAATCCCTCGGTCGGGACGCTGATCGTGCGGGATGAGGGGGCCGGACCGGTCATCGTCGGCTCCGGTGTCACGGCGCTCGGCGGCCGCCCCCATGCCGAACCGCAAGCCCTGGAAGAGGCAGGCGGAAAGGCCCGTGGCGCCACCGCCTATGTCACGCTGGAGCCCTGCGCCCATCATGGCCGAACCCCGCCCTGCGCCAACGCGCTCGTTGATGCCGGCATCGCCCGCGTGGTCATCGCAGCCAGCGATCCCGATCCCCGCGTGTCGGGCAAGGGCGCGGCCATTCTGCGCGCCGCCGGACTGCAGGTCACCGAAGGCGTTCTGGCGCGCGAAGCGGCCGATCTCATGGCCGGTTACCTGATGCGGTCCTCGTCCATGCGGCCGGAAGTCACCTTGAAACTGGCGGTCTCCGCCGATGGCATGATCGGGCTGGAAGGGCGGGGCCAGATCGCGATCACCGGCGAGATCTCCCGCGCCCAGGTCCATGCGCTGCGCGCCGGGACGGATGCCATTCTCGTCGGCGCCGGCACGGCCGCTGCCGACGATCCGGAACTGACATGCCGCCTGCCCGGCATGGAAGACCGTTCGCCCATCCGCATCGTGCTCGACAAGGGGCTGCGCACACCGGTTTCCTCGCGCCTCGCCCGCTCGGCGCGCACCGTCCCGGTCTGGATCGCCGCGGCGGCGGACGCGAACGCGCAACGGCGCGCGGCGCTGGCTGATTGCGGCGTCGACTTTCTCGCCGTCGATCTGATGAATGGCCGCATCTGCCTGCCCGAACTCATGGAAGACCTGGCCGCGCGCGGCATTTCGACCTTGTTCGTGGAGGGCGGCGCTGTCACGGCGCGCCGGTTCCTTGACGAAGACCTGGTCGACCGCATCTGCATTTTTGAAAGCCGGATGCGGATCGGCATGGGCGGCGTGCGCGCGCCGCTGACACCAGCCACCGTGCCGCCGGCCTTTGATCTGCACCGGCAGGCACAATTCGGGCAAGACACCTATCGCGAATGGACGAGGGCACGCTGATGTTTACCGGAATTGTCACCGATGTGGGTACCGTTGAGCGGGTCGAGCCGCGCGCCGGCGGCGTGCGGCTTCGCATGGCGACATCCCACGATCCGGCGACCATCGACATCGGCGCGTCCATCGCCCATGCCGGTGTCTGTCTCACCGTCGTCGCCTTGCCGGAACCGGGCGATGCGGAACGCTGGTACGAGGTCGAGGCCTGGGAGGAAGCCCTGCGCCTGACGACCATCGGCGGCTGGAAGCCGGGCACGCGTGTCAATCTGGAACGGGCGCTCAAGGTGGGCGATGAACTGGGCGGCCACATCGTCTCCGGCCATGTCGACGGCATGGCTGCGATCCTTGCCCGGCAGGCGGAAGGCGACGCCGTGCGTTTCACCCTTGAGGCGCCCAGCGAATTTGCCCGCTTCATCGCGCCGAAAGGATCGGTCGCGCTGGATGGCACGTCCCTGACGGTCAACGGCGTGGATGGCAACCGTTTCGACGTGCTGCTGATCGACCACACGCTGGGCGTGACGACATGGGGCGAGCGCCAGCCGGGCGACAGGGTCAATCTTGAGGTCGACACCATGGCGCGTTATGCGGCGCGGCTTGCGGATGCGGACAAAGCGTCCTATTGACGCCTCGCGCCCGCGCGCCTGAAAGTCCTGTACCCTGTTGGAGCTCCCGGTCCATGGCGAAAGCCCCCCATCTCCTCGTTGTCGAGGCCCGTTTCTACGATGAACTGTCCGATGCCTTGCTGGAAGGCGCCACCGCAGCCCTCGAAGCGGCCGGTGCGACCTGGGATGTCGTGACGGTCATGGGTGCCCTGGAAGTGCCCGGTGCCATCGCGCTCGCAGCCAAGGGCAAGAAGACCTATGACGGCTACGTCGCGCTCGGTGTCGTCATCCGGGGCGAGACCTACCATTTCGACATCGTCGCCAATGAATCCTGCCGCGCCATCATGGACCTGACCGTCGACAAGCGTCTGGCCATCGGCAACGGCATCCTGACCACCGAGAACGGTGACCAGGCCTGGGCGCGGGCGCGCAAGTCCGAGTCCGACAAGGGCGGTTTCGCCGCCCGTGCCGCGCTCGCCATGATCGACCTGAAAAAGACGTTCGGAGCCTGAACCGTGACTGACGAAAACGGCAAGCCGCAACGCGAGACCAAACCTGCCAACAAGCGCGGCGCTGCCCGCCTTGCCGCCGTGCAGGCCCTTTACCAGATGGATGTGACCGGCGTCGGCCTGCTGGAAATCGCCTCGGAATACGAGAGTTTCCGGCTTGGCAAGGAAGTCGACGGCGATCTCTACCGCGATGCCGACCCGCAATGGTTCCGCATGATCATTGCCGGGGTGGTGGACAACCAGCGCCAGATCGATCCGGTGATTCACCAGAGCCTGCCCGAGAGCTGGCCTCTTTCGCGGGTGGATTCCACGCTGCGCGCCATCCTGCGCGCCGGTGTCTTTGAACTGATGAAGAAGCAGGATGTGCCGATCGCGGTGATCGTCACCGAATATGTCGATATCGCCAAGGCCTTCTACGAGGCCGAGGAACCCGGCCTCGTCAATGCGGTGCTCGACCGGGTTGCCGGGCGGGTGCGCACGGACACGAAAGGCAGGGCGAGATGACGACTGCACTCGAGCGGGAAGCCCGCCGGACGGCGCTGATCCTGGCCGCGGCGCAATCGGTTGTCGGGGCGGCGGCGCCGGTTGCCATCTCGATGGGCGCGTTGACCGGCGTCTACCTGCTCGGCCCCGACAAGTCGCTCGCCACCGCTCCGGTCACCGGCTACAATCTCGGCGTGGCGCTGGGCGCGCTGCCGGCAGCGGCACTCATGCGCGCGGTCGGCCGCCGCTACGGGTTCATGTCGGGCGCATCCATCACCGCGCTTGGCGGCGCGCTGGCCGCGCTGGCCATTTTCCAGGGGTCTTTCTGGGCCTTCGCCGCTTGTCTCGTTCTCGTGGGCCTCGGCGGCTCCTTCGTGCAGCAATACCGCTTCGCAGCCGCCGACAACGCGCCGCATGCCTTCAAGCCGAAAGCCATTTCCTGGGTGCTGGGCGGAGGGGTGTTCGCTGCCATCATCGGCCCTCAAATGGTGATCTTCACGCGTGATGCGTTTGCGCCGGTGAGCTTTGCCGGCGCCTATGCCGGCATCATCGCACTGGGCCTGCTCGGCGTCCTCGTGCTCTCCTTGCTGCGCCTTCCCCGCGATCAGGTGAGCGACCCGACCGTGCTTGAGGACGCTCCGGCCCGGCCGCTGTCCGTCATCATGCGCCAGCCGCGCTTTGCCGTCGCGCTGGTTTGCGCCATCGGGTCCTATGCCCTGATGAGCTTCGTGATGACCGGCGCACCGCTGGCCATGGTGGGATGCGGCTTCACGCCGGACGAGGCCACGCTCGGCATTTCCTGGCATGTGATGGCCATGTTCGCGCCCTCTTTCTTCACAGGCCGGCTGATTGCCCGCTTCGGCAAGGAAACGATCGTGGCCACCGGCATGGTGCTGCTGATCGGCTGCGCCATCGTGGCCCTGTCCGGCATCGCGCTCTGGCAGTTCTGGCTGGCGCTGATCCTTCTGGGTGTCGGCTGGAATTTCGGCTTCATCGGCGCCACGGCCATGGTGGCGGAAACCTATACCGCCGCCGAGAAGAACAAGGTCCAGGGCGCCCATGACTTCATGCTCTTCGGCACCGTTGCCTTCGCGTCGCTGATGTCCGGCCAGGTCTACAATGCCGGTGGTTGGGACATGCTCAACTGGATCATCTTCCCCGTTGTGCTGTTCTGCCTCGTGGCCCTTGGTTTCCTGCTCGTCCTGCGTGAACGCGGCGGCGAAGCGATCTCCTGACAGCAGTCCTTGCCATGCAAGGCGAAAAAGGTGAGTGCCGCCCGCATTTCGTGAGGAAAGCGGGGCATAGCGTCTTTTTGCGTTCTTGACGCGCCTTGAGGCGAAACGCATGATCCGCCCCGGTCCCGCGGAGCCAGGCCTGTCCTGGCCCGGGAAATTGTCACGGGCCGGCTTCGGGGGTCTCGCAGGCCGGCCATGAGGAGGAAGTTCTTTCAATGACCATGCTTTACCTTGTCATCGCATGCGGACTCCTGTCCGTTGTTTATGCGATCTGGGCAACCCAGTCGGTGATGGCCGCCGACCAGGGCAATGCCCGCATGCAGGAGATCGCTGGCTATGTGCGTGAGGGTGCACAGGCCTATCTCACCCGTCAGTATACGACCATCGCCATCGTCGGTGCGGTCGTTTTCGTCCTGGCCTGGCTTCTGTTGTCCGGCACGGCGGCCATCGGTTTCCTGATCGGCGCCATCCTGTCCGGCGCGGCCGGCTTCATCGGCATGCACGTGTCCGTTCGCGCCAATGTGCGCACGGCGCAGGCCTCGGCCAATTCGCTGGCCGGCGGCCTCGACATCGCCTTCAAGTCGGGCGCCATCACGGGCATGCTGGTTGCCGGCCTCGCCCTGCTCGGCGTCTCTGTCTATTACTGGATCCTGGTCGGCCCGATGGGCTATGCCTCCGGCGACCGCACGGTCATTGACGCCCTTGTCGCACTCGGTTTCGGCGCCTCGCTCATCTCCATCTTCGCCCGTCTGGGCGGCGGCATCTTCACCAAGGGCGCCGACGTCGGCGGCGACCTCGTGGGCAAGGTCGAAGCCGGTATTCCGGAAGACGATCCGCGCAACCCTGCCACCATCGCCGACAATGTGGGCGACAATGTCGGCGACTGCGCCGGCATGGCTGCCGACCTGTTCGAGACCTATGCGGTGACGGTCGTCGCCACCATGGTGCTCGGCGCCATCTTCTTTGCCGGCAGCGAGGTCCTCTCCTCGGTGATGATCTATCCGCTGCTGATCTGCGCCATGTCGATCATCACATCCATCATCGGCACCTTCTTCGTGAAGCTGGGCGCCAACGGCTCGATCATGGGCGCGCTCTACAAGGGCCTGATTGTCACCGGCCTGCTGTCCATCGTCGGCCTTGGCATCGCCAACCAGTTTTCCATCGGCTGGGGTGACCTGACCACGACCAATGGCGCGGTGCTCAACGGCACCAACCTGTTCATCTGCGGCATCATCGGCCTCATCGTCACGGCGCTGATCGTGGTGATCACGGAATACTATACGGGCACCAACAAACGCCCGGTCAATTCCATCTCCCAGGCCTCGGTCACCGGCCACGGCACCAACGTCATCCAGGGCCTTGCCATCTCGCTGGAATCGACGGCCCTGCCGGCCATCGTCATCGTCGGCGGCATCATCGCCACCTTCCAGCTTGGCGGCCTGTTCGGCACCGGCATCGCGGTCACCGCCATGCTCGGCATTGCCGGCATGATCGTGGCTCTCGATGCTTTCGGCCCGGTCACCGACAATGCCGGCGGCATCGCCGAAATGTCAGACCTGCCGCCGGAGGTTCGCCAGACCACCGACGCGCTGGATGCCGTCGGCAATACCACCAAGGCCGTTACCAAGGGCTACGCCATCGGCTCGGCCGGTCTCGGCGCGCTGGTGCTCTTCGCGGCCTATTCCTACGACCTGCAGTTCTTCACGCAGAATGCGGAACAGTATCCGTACTTCGCCGATATCGGCCAGGTCTCGTTCGAACTGTCCAATCCCTATGTCGTTGCCGGCCTGATCTTCGGCGGTCTCATCCCCTACCTGTTCGGCGGCATTGCCATGACGGCGGTGGGCCGCGCCGGCGGTGCGGTTGTCGAGGAAGTGCGCAGGCAGTTCCGCGAGAAGCCGGGCATCATGGAAGGCAAGGAAAAACCGGATTACGGCCGTGCCGTCGACATGCTCACCCGTGCGGCGATCAAGGAAATGATCATCCCGTCGCTGCTTCCGGTGCTGGCGCCGCTGGTGGTCTATTTCGGCGTGCTGCTGATCTCCGGTTCCAAGGCATCCGCCTTCGCCGCGCTCGGTGCCTCGCTGCTCGGCGTGATCGTCAACGGCCTGTTCGTCGCCATCTCCATGACCTCGGGCGGCGGCGCCTGGGACAATGCCAAGAAGTCCTTCGAGGACGGCTTTGTCGACAAGGATGGCGTCAAGCACGTCAAGGGTTCGGAAGCCCACAAGGCCTCCGTCACCGGCGACACGGTGGGCGATCCCTACAAGGACACCGCCGGTCCGGCCGTCAACCCAGCCATCAAGATCACCAACATCATGGCCCTGCTTCTGCTCGCCGTCCTGGCGCACTGAACAGGCCTATCCGGTTGAAAAACGAAACCCCGCGGAGCGATCCGCGGGGTTTCTTCATTTGCGAAACGGAAACAGACCGCGGCAATGTGGTTCGCCGCAGGAAATCCGCCGGTCAGGTTCCCGGCAGGCGGGCTGGGGCCCGGCCAAGCCCGGTCAGCATCTGGCCGATGAACGAGGTCTCGCGGCTGGCGACCGGCGTCGTCCGTGACATGAAGTCGAACACCTTGCCGTCCTGCAGGCCGTAATTGGCGATACTCGCCACGCGTCCGTCCTCACCGAAGAAGATGGTGAGGATGCGCTGATCCACAAGGCGCGGCTTCATGAAGGCAACCGGGCGCTGGCGCTTCTGCGAAATGTAGTAGAACACCTCGTTCTCGAAGGTCGAGGTGGTCGAGGGCGTGCCCAGTGCCAGCAGCACCTGCTCGCGCGACGATCCCACCGGCACCAGTTCGAGCGCCTGCTCATCCATCACGTAACCCTGTGTCAGGGTCTCGGAAGGCGAAAGGGTCTGGCTTGCATTGCAGCCCGCCAGGACGGCCAGCGAAGCCACGCCTGCGGCCACCAGGGCCGCGCGCATGGGCGGAAGGGTCTTGAATTCACAGGAACGCAACGCAATCTCCTTCGTTGGGCCCGCAAGGTGAAATCTGGCGGACGGGGCGCTTCACTTGCTTGCGCCCGTGTCGAAACTCGGTAAACCAGCTTGCGCGCCGATGCAACCGGCCCGCTCGGCCAGACCGGGCCAATCAGGAGAGCAAGCCCATGTTCGCAAGCCTGTTCAGCCGCAAGGCCAGGGCCAATCACGATCTGACGGACGGCCTTTACGGGCAAATCGTGGCAGCCGCGCGGCAGCCGCGATTTTATGCGCAATGGGATGTGCCCGACACGCCGCTAGGCCGGTTCGAGATGATCGGCCTGCACATGTTTCTGTTCCTGCGGCGGGTGCGCGGGCGCGGAGAAACGCTCGATGCGGTGGCGCAGGACGTCACCGACATCTTCTTCAAGGAGGTTGACCACTCGCTGCGCGAGCTGGGCATCGGCGACACTTCGGTTCCCAAGCGCATGAAGAAGCTGGCCCGGATGTATTTCGGCCGTCTCGATGCCTATGAGAAAGCGCTCGGCGAGGGCGATGCCGCGGCGCTGGCAATGGCGCTTCAGCGCAACGTCCGCCCCGAGGCAGCCGAATGGCCGCAGGCAGGCGAACTGGCCCGCTACGTCCTGGCCGCCGAAGCGGCGCTGGCCGCCGAAAGCGATGAAACCCTATTGTCCGGACAGGTGATTTTTCCCGATCCCGCTCAACTGGAGGCGAACCGATGATTTCCACTGGTCCCAGAAGCCCCGTTTCCTTCGCCGTCCATGTCGCGCGCCTTCCCGAAAAGGGCCTGCCGGTTTCCTTTGCCGCCGATGAGGAAAGCCGCGCCGCCCTGGCACGGGATCACGACCTGGAGGAAGTCCGCGCCTTTTCCTTCGATCTTCTGGTGACGCGATGGAAGAAGGATGGCGTGAAGGTGACCGGCAAGGTGACGGCCGATATCGTGCAGCTTTGCGTGGTGACGCTGGAGCCGCTGGAAAACCGGGTGGAAGCCAAAATCGAGGCGCTTTTCGTTCCTGAAGGGTCGAGCCTTGCCCGACCGTACGACCCATCCGGCGAAATCCTCGTCGATGCCGAGGGCGAGGATGCGCCGGAACCGTTTTCCGGTGATTCGGTGGATGTCGGTGCGGTGGCCGAAGAGCATTTCGAACTGGCCATCGATCCCTATCCGCGCAAGCCCGATGCCCGGCTGCCCAGGGACGTGGAGCCGCAACCGGAAGACAAGCCAAACCCCTTTGCCAGGTTGGCCGCCCTCAAGGATGGGGGCAAGCAATGAATTCCGCCGAGGTCTAAAAAGCACCTGTGCCCATTGTGCGGGCGCCCAAAACCGCTATTTTCGCCGGACTTGCAAGACCGGCCCGCGAGAGGCCGGATCGTGACGGGAAAGAGAACGCGTGATTCGCATTTCAATCGATGCCATGGGCGGCGATTTCGGGCCGTCGGTCGTTCTGCCCGGGCTGGAGCATGTGCTTGAGCGCCGCAGCGACGTGACCTTTTTGCTGTTCGGCCGGGAGGAGGCGATCCGCCCGGTGCTGGACGGGCTTGAGCGCCTGAAGAAGAACGCCGAGGTCTTTCACTGCGAAGTCTCGGTTGCCATGGACGACAAGCCAAGCCAGGCGCTGCGCAACGGCCGCTGGAAATCGTCCATGTGGCGCGCCATCGAGGCGGTCAAGAAGGGCGAGGCGGATGTCTGTGTCTCCGCCGGCAATACCGGCGCCCTGATGGCCATGTCCAAGTTCTGCCTGCGCACCATGGCCAATATCGAGAGGCCGGCCATCGCCGCCATCTGGCCGACCGCGCGCTCCGAAAGCGTGGTGCTGGATGTCGGTGCCACGATTGGCGCCGACGCCCAGCAATTGACCGATTTCGCCATTCTCGGCGCCGCCATGGCGCGGGCGCTCTTCGGCGTCGAGCGCCCCACGGTGGGCCTGCTCAATGTCGGGGTGGAGGAGATCAAGGGGCAGGAGGAAGTGCGCGAGGCCGGGCGCATGCTGCGCGACGCCGGCCTGCCCTCCATGTCCTACCATGGCTTCGTGGAAGGCGACGATATCGGCAAGGGGACGACGGATGTCGTGGTCACCGAGGGCTTTTCCGGCAATATCGCGCTCAAGACCGCCGAGGGCACGGCCAAGCAGATTGCCGGCTATCTGCGCGCGGCCATGCAGCGCACCTTCATGGCCCGCCTCGGCTATGTCCTGGCGCGCGGCGCCTTTTCCTACCTGCGCGAGAAGATGGATGTGCGCAAGGCCAATGGCGGCGTGTTCCTCGGCCTGAACGGCATTGTCGTCAAGAGCCATGGCGGAACCGATGCGGAAGGTTTTGCCGCTGCCGTCGAACTCGGCTACGACATGGTCCGAAACCGGCTGATCGAACAGATCGGGCGAGATCTGGAGCGGTTCCATGCCGGTGCTGCCATCAAAGCGGGCCAGACGGCCGCGACAGGGGAAAGTGAATGATTCGCTCGGTGATTCTTGGCGCGGGCTCTGCCTTGCCGCGCCGCGTCATGGCCAATACCGATTTCGAGAACATCGTCGAAACCTCGGATGAGTGGATCGTGCAGCGCACCGGCATTCGCCGGCGCCATATCGCTTCCGAGGATGAGACCACGGCCTCGCTGGGTGAGGCGGCCGCCCGCGCCGCGCTGGAGGCCGCCGGCCTGGAGCCCGGCGACATCGACCTCATCGTGCTGGCAACCTCGACCCCGAATCACACCTTTCCCGCCACGTCGGTGGAAATCCAGGAACGCCTCGGCATTCGCCATGGCTATGCCTTCGACTTGCAGGCGGTGTGCTCCGGCTTCGTCTACGCCATCAGCACTGCCGACCTGCATCTGCGCGGCGGCATGGCCAGGCGCGCGCTCGTCATCGGCTCGGAAACCTTCTCGCGCATTCTCGACTGGAACGACCGCACGACCTGTGTGCTTTTCGGCGATGGCGCCGGCGCCGTCGTGCTGGAAGCCAATGAAGGCACCGGTACGATTGCCGACCGCGGCATTCTGGCCGCGTCGCTGCGCTCCGACGGCTGCCACAAGGACAAGCTCTATGTCGATGGCGGCGTCTCGACCACGGGCACGATCGGTCATCTGCGCATGCAGGGCAGGGAAGTGTTCAAGCACGCCGTGGGCATGATCACCGACGTGATCGAGGATGTCTTCGGCCAGGCCGGTATCACCGCTGCGGACATCGACTGGTTCGTGCCGCATCAGGCCAACAAGCGCATCATCGATGCTTCGGCAAGGAAGCTCGGCATAGCCGAGGAAAAGACGGTCATCACCGTCGACCATCATGGCAATACATCGGCGGCCTCGGTGCCGCTGGCACTGACCGAAGCCATCGGCGACGGCCGCATCAGGCAAGGTGACCTTGTGCTTCTGGAAGCCATGGGCGGGGGCTTCACCTGGGGCGCGGTCCTGGTGCGGATGTAGGCGAAAACGCTTTTGCTGCTTGCATTTGCGAGCCAATCAAATGGCAATGCACCTTGACCTCGGCTGCAAGTCGTGAGTAGGTTTCAGGCTATCAGGGAGAGGACGGGCTGGAAGCGGCGCATGAGCGGGAAAACAATTACTCGCGCTGATCTGGCGGAGGCAGTCTACCGGAAGGTGGGATTGTCCCGCACGGAATCGGCCCAATTGGTTGAGATGGTCCTTGACGAGATCTGCGACGCCATCGTGCGTGGTGAGACCGTGAAGCTTTCGTCATTTGCCACGTTTCAGGTGCGTTCGAAGAACGAACGCATCGGGCGCAATCCCAAGACCGGCGAGGAAGTGCCCATCCTTCCGCGCAAGGTCATGACGTTCAAGGCTTCCAACGTCCTCAAGAGCAAGATCATCCAGGCTCACAAGCTGGCGCGCGGCAAGGAGTGAGCCGCATGCGCCCTGCGCGTGCTTGCATCGGGCTTCCGACAGGGGTCTGATGGAAAAGCATGATTCGTTGGCGGCGCCTGCCGCCCAGGGGGAGAGCCGACGCGATGGAAAAGAGCCCGGACGCCTTCAGGACCATTTCGGAAGTGGCCGAGGAACTCGACCTTCCGCAGCACGTCCTGCGCTTTTGGGAAACCCGGTTCAACCAGATCAGGCCGATGAAGCGCGGCGGCGGCCGGCGCTATTACCGGCCGCAGGATGTGGAACTGATCAAGGGCATCCGCCATCTGCTCTACGATCAGGGCTACACGATCAAGGGTGTGCAGCGGCTCATCAAGGAAAACGGCGTCCCGTTCGTGGTGGCGCTCGGCACGGGAGACGTGTCCGCCATCGAGGCGATCGCCCAGAAGAAGCAGGCGGAGCTGGAGGCTCACAAGCCTCATCCCGCGCCCGAAGGCCCGGTTGACGAGGACAAGCTTGTCGGTCAGGCGCGGCCCAAGCAGCCCCGCCGCTTTTTCGGAATGGGCCGGCCGGACGACGAAGGGCCGGTCGAAGCCGGCGCCGGCAAGCTTTCCAAGGACAATCGCGCCCTTCTGCAGGAAGCGTTGTTCGATCTGCTGGAGTGCAAGCGCCTTCTGGATCAGGTCCGTTGAGGCCGCCGGAAGGCTGACAGGAAGCCCGGAACGGGGAGGACGAACCCATGGCAGCCTTCATCATCGCCGATGTGGATATCCGCGACGCGGAAGCCTACAAGGAGTATCTTCCCAAGGCCAGGGCGCTGGCCGAGAAGCATGGCGGACGCTACCGCGCCCGCGGCGGCGAACTGGATGTGGTGGACAGCGAATTGTGGACACCGACACGCCTTGTCATCATCGAGTTTCCCGACATGCAAAGCGCCCAGGCCTTCGCCCGCTCCGACGATTACGCGCCGGTGGCGGCGATCCGCCATGCCAATTCGAAAAGCACGGTGGTGATTGTCGACGGCATCGACTGAAGCGCCTGCGCCGATGCCTTCGTGGCCAGGGTGATCCTGGCCTCCGGCTTGCATTGGTTTCAAAAGACGTCCCGGAAAAATGGTCGGAGCGGCGGGATTCGAACCCACGACCCCTTGACCCCCAGTCAAGTGCGCTACCGGGCTGCGCTACGCTCCGACGGTTGGCCTTCTAGCTGGCAACGCGCCCGCTGGCAACCGGAATAATCACGCGGGCAGCGCATTTCACGTCTGGCCGGATGCCAGGGCCGGATGCGTGCGGCCTGCCGCACGGGCCGTTTGAACCCTGTGTTCCAGTGCAATGACGCCCCAGACCATGCCGAGCAGAATGTAGAAGTGGCGCCAATGGTCGATGTCGATCACGGTGCCGAGCAGGATGTGGCCGAGAAAGGCGACATAGGCGGTCATGAAGAAGGGCTGCCACGGACGAGGCCGGAACAGGATGCGCAGACCCGCGCCAAGGGTCCAGACGACGAGCAGGAAGAACGAGCAGAAGCCCAGCCAGCCATAGTCCATCAGGGCCTTGAGCCAGATGTTGTGCGTGTCCTCGCCGAAAATCAGGCCGAAATTGAGCGGGCCGATGCCGAGCGGCTTCTCCGTCGCCATGATGAAGCCGATGATATGGCGCGCAAACCGGCCGAGCCGCGCGCCGTCATAGTCCTGTACCAGGCGGGCTCGTGTTTCGAAGAGCGCCGCGACTGAAGGGATCTGGAGAGCGATCAGGATCGCCACGACCAGCAGCAGGACCGCCACGGCGGCCATGATGGCGATCCGCAGCCGGAAACGCGTGGACCGGTTCTGGATGACCATCAGGCCGACCAGCAGCACGATGCCGAGACCGTAGAGGCCCCACGCCCCGCGCGAGAAGGAAAGGAAGACGCCGAGCGTGATGAGCAGCAGCGGAACGGCGACGCGCGCCATGTCGTGCAGCCGTCCGGATATGAGCCGGTAGACGAGATAGAAGGCGGGCGCCGCCAGATAGGGCCCGAACACGTTCGGATCCTCGAAGGCCCCGGCCGCGCGGGTATAGCGCGTGAAGATTTCAGCACCGGGAAAGAGATGGAAATAGCCGAGAATGCCCAGCAGCGAGGTTGCCGCCGCGCCGGTCGCCCAGGCGATGAAGATCGGCTTGAAATAGTGCGGCCGGCGCTCCAGCACCGCGGCAAAGAAGATCGCCGTAAAGCCGAGGAAGAGGGAGACGGCGAGGTAAAGCGGCGTATCCCTGAGTTCCGCCATGGTCAGCATCGACAGGAACCCGCCAATGTTGAACGTGATCAGCAGGATGACCAGCGGCATGATGCTGCGCGAGAACGTGAAGGCGCCGGCGAGCGCCCAGATCGGCATCAGCGCTGCCATGTAGAGCTCGTAGGGTGCCGGTTCCCGGATCACGAAACCGGCAAGCATCGGGGCGATGGCCACCGAGAACGTGGCGGCCATGCCGGCGAGCCTGGCATGGACAACGGCCCGGGGTATGTCCTGTGCGACCGCGCTCAATAGGCGTTTTCCGTTTTCAGAAGCCGGATCGGTGTGAGGAAAAGGATCTTGAGATCGAACAGCAGCGACCAGTTCTCGATATAGTAGAGATCGAACTCGGTGCGCCGCTGGATCTTCTCGTCATTGTCCACCTCGCCGCGCCATCCGTTGATCTGCGCCCAGCCGGTCACGCCGGGCTTGACGCGGTGGCGGGCGAAATAGCCATCCACGACTTCGTTGAACAACAGGTTGTGCGCCTGAGCGGCAACCGCATGCGGGCGCGGCCCCACCAGCGAGAGCGATCCGAAGAGCGAATTGAAGAATTGCGGCAACTCGTCCAGCGATGTCTTGCGGATGAAGCGGCCGACCCTTGTGACGCGTGGGTCGTTCTTGGTGACGGCCTTTTTCGCGGTCGGGTCGCACATGTCGGCATACATCGAGCGGAACTTGTAGACCTCGATGATCTCGTTGTTGAAACCGTGCCGCTTCTGCCTGAACAGGACCGGCCCCTTGCTTTCCAGCTTGATGGCGATGGCCACCGCCGCCATGATCGGCGCGAAGGCGATGACCGCGAAGGCGGAAAAGACGATGTCGAAGATCCGCTTGGCGACCGAATCCCAATCGGTGATCGGCTTGTCGAAAATGTCGAGCATCGGCACGTTGCCGACATAGGAATAAGAGCGCGGGCGGAATTGCAGCATGTTCGTATGGGCCGACAGGCGAATATCGACCGGCAGCACCCACAGCTTCTTCAGCATGGTCAGCACCCGCCGCTCGGCTGTCAGCGGCAGCGCCACGATCATCATGTCGATGCGGGCGATGCGCGCGAATTCCAGCAGGTCGTCGATATTGCCGAGCTTGGGATAGCCGGCAACGATCGGCGGCGAGCGGCTGTCGTCGCGGTCATCGAAAATGCCGCAGATCCGCACGTCGTTGTAGGGCGAGCGCTCGATGGAGCGGATCAGCTTCTCGGCTTCCTTGCCGCCGCCCACGATCACCGCGCGCCGTTCCATGCGCCCGTTGCGCGACCAGCGGATGACGAGACGGGAAATGAACAGACGCAGCACGATGATGCCGCCGAGACCCGTCAGGGCCCAGCCGGCAAACCAGACGCGCGAGAAATCGGCCGAGTTCTTCAGGAAAACCGATGCCAGCGCCATCAGGGCGAAGGCCCCGGCATAGGCGATGACGGAGCGCCCGAAGCGCAGGAAGGGCCGCCGCAGCCGAGTGATGCGATAGCCTTCGGCGAACTCGAACGCCATAACGGTGAGGATCGAGCCGAAGAATATGGTCGGCGAATAGACTGCCGCGCTTGCCGGCGAAATCCCGACATAGTGGAAGAAGACCACGAAGCCCGCGATACTCATGACGGAGAATTCCAGCAGGCGCACAATGCCGCTGATCATGCCCGGAGACAGGGAATCGTCGCGATATTGCGCCGCCACCGTCTTGGCCATCGCATTGAGCGCACGTTTCTTTTCCGCCTGCTCCTCGTCCGGCTGCGCCTTGAACGCACGCACCGTCTCGGGTGAAAACGTGTCTTTCGGATCGATCTTGTTCATCATGGTCCCGCAAACCCGGCAAGGCCTTCAATTCGACGGGCCGCAGGTTAACAGGCGGGTGCTAAGAAACCCTTGCGCCGGACGAAAGGATGTCCCGGTAGACCGCGATCACCTGTCGGGCCATCGTCTGCGCTGAAAAGCGGGCCTTGAGACTGTCGAGGCCGGGCATGGCGGCGTGGAAACCCGCCTCGTCGTCCAGCGCGGCCTGCATGACATCCGCCAGCTTGTCCGCATCCGGCACGGTGAGGGCTGGCGAGCCCGAACCGAGGATTTCCGGAATGCCGCCGACCCGGCTGGCGATCATGATCTTGCCGGCGGCCAGCGTTTCCAGAACGGTGTAGGGCAGGGCCTCGGCCCGCGAGGACAGGACCATGATGCGCCCGAGGCGGAAGGCCTCGCGCGCCGGCATCGGCATGTGAAACCGGATCCGGTCCTGTGCCCCGGCGGCCCGCACGCGCTCCACCAGCATCGTCCGGTCCTCGCCGTCACCGACAATGACGGCCGTGGCGGGCGAACCATCCACCCGTTTTACCTTCAGGACCGCGTCCAGGAACAGGTCCGGCCCCTTGAGCAGCCGCAACATGCCCATGAAGAGAAAGTCCGCGGCATCGGGGGCGGCCGTCACGGGCTCGAACTCCTCGGGCGTCAGCCCGTTGTAGATCAGTTCCGATCGGCAATGTGGCGTGCCGACCTTGGTCAGGAAGGTTTGCCGCTCATGCTCCGACACGAACAGGATGCAGTCGCTGACGCGCGAAAGCTGCTTTTCCAGCGCGAAGAAGAACCGCCCGGTATTCGTGTCCGGGTCGTAGTGCAGGCTTCCGCCATGCGGTGAATAGAGGCGGGCCACGCGAGACCTTGAAACCCGCAGAAGTGAGCCGAAAACGCGGGCGTAGACGCCGCCCTTGGCGCCGTGCCCGTGCAGCACGTCCGGCTTCAATCCGTTGATAAGCTTGTATGTCCTGGCGGCGGCGGTGATGTCGCCAAGCCCGATATGGCGTTGCATCGCGGTTCGCTGCACGCCCAGCGCCAATTCCGGCTCCAGTGCTTCGAGCATGCGGTTTTCGAATTCGCCGCCCGTCGTTGAATCGCAGATGATGCCGACCCTGTGGCCTTCTGCCTGTTGTGCGTGCGCCAGATCGCGGACATGCCGGAAAATGCCGCCCACCGGAGAGCGAAAGCAGTGGACGATGTTCAGCGGCCGCATGTCGGTCATGAAACGGTTCCGGCCCCGCCGTCAGAAGAAGCGTTCGCGCACATAGACGGTATCGCCGGGCAGCAGCGGGTCGGACAGCATGACGCGCCCGGTCATCACCTTGCCGTTGATGGTTCGCGTGACATCGACACTGCCCTGGCTGGCGCGCGCCGAAAAGCCGCCGGCCAGCGCCACGGCCTTTTGCACGGTCAGGCCCGGCACATAGGAATATTGCCCGGCCGCGCCCACTTCGCCCATCACGAAGATGGGCCGGTAGCGATCGACCTCGACCGATACGTCGGGATCGCGGATGAAGCCCTGCCGCAGCGCCTGTGCCAGCGCGATTTCCAGTTCCGCCACCGTATGGCCGCGGGCCGGAACCTGCCCGATGAGCGGGAAGGCGATATGGCCCGACTGGTCGATGGAGTAGGTGTTGGTCAGTCCGTCCTGTTCGAACACGGTCACGCGGACGCGGTCGCCCGCATCCAGCCTGTAGGGCTGGTAGAGCGCCTTGTGAAAGGCTGGCGGCGTCGGCTTGTAGGCCGAGCATCCGGCCATGCCGGCGAGGGCCAGGGAAACGGCTGTAATGGTGAATACGCGACGGTTCATCAACGCTGACCTTTGTGAATCGGCAGGTTCGCCCGGACACGCACCTGCATTCGTCAACGTCGTTTATCTGTTGTTAGGGTTAATAGCCGGTAAAGCTGCCGCGACTTCATCGGGACGCGGCGCGGAAACACAAATGCGGAAAGCTTCGGGAATTAACTACAGCTAAACCAAACCTGTTTACCATGATCGCCATGTAGTATTCGGAGTAGAAGCATGTCAGGCGTGAATGGAACGGCTCAGGATGTGGATATCGACTTCCCGGCGCTCATGGCGGGCCTGTGGCGCAGGAAGCTGTTGATCCTTGCTGTCGCCATCCTGGCCATGGTTGGCGCCTACGGCATTTCGCTCATGCTCAGCCCCAAATACATGGCCGAGACCCGCATTCTCATTGAAACGCGCGAATCCGTCTATACCCGTCCGAACATCGAAAACGGCAGGAACGATGCACTGGACCAGGAAAGCGTCCAGTCACAGGTTGAACTGATCGCCTCAACCGCCCTTCTTTCCGACGTCGCGCGCGATCTGGGTCTGGCCAGCCGCGATGAATTCAGCGGCAGCGGTTCGCTTTCCATTCCCTTCATTTCCCAGCCTTCGCGCGGAACCATCGATGAGCGCGTTCTGAAGAACATGCGCGAACGGCTCAAGGTCTATCGCACCGAAGGCACGCGCGTCATCGTCATCCAGTTCTCTTCCAGGGATCCGGAACTGGCCGCCGGTGTGCCCAATGCCATTGCCGATGCCTATATGGAGCTTCAACGCAAGGCGCGTCTTGAGACGGACACCACCGCGACCGAATGGCTGGCGCCCGAGATCGCGGAACTGCGCGACCGCGTGAAACAGGCCGAGAGCCGGGTGGCGGAATACCGTGCGGCCAATGACATTCCGGTTGGCCAGAACAACGCGGCGCTGGCCACGCAGCAATTGTCCGAGATTTCCACGGAACTGTCGCGGGTGCGCGCCGGCCGCGCGGCGGCCGAAGCCCGTGCCCGGTCGATCGAGCAGGCACTCGCCTCGGGCGGTGCCATCGAGGCAATCCCGGAAGTGCAGACATCCGGCCTGATCCAGCGCCTGGTCGAAAAGAAGGTCGATCTGCGCGCCGAGATCGCCGATCTGGCCACCACGCTCCTCGACAATCATCCGCGCATCAAGTCGCTGCGCTCGCAACTCGGCCAGCTCGATTCCCAGATACGCGCCGAGGCCGACAAGGTTCTGGCCGGCTTGAGGACGGAAGCCGAGACCGCCCGGCTGCGCGAGAGCGAACTGGCCGCTGACGTCAACCGCCTCAAGGCGGAATCGGCGCGCGTGTCGGAAGGCGAGGTGGAACTGCGCGCCCTGGAGCGCGAAGCCGCCGCCCAGCGCGACCTGCTTGAATCCTATCTGGTGCGTTTCCGCGAAGCCAAGTCGCGCAAGGAAGCCGCCTACAGCCCGGTCAATGCGCGCATCTTCTCCCGCGCCATCGTGCCCGGCGATCCCTATTTCCCGAAGAAGGTGCCCATCGTCGGGGCGGCCTTTGCCGGCACGCTCCTGCTGATGACCGTCTTCACGCTGCTGGCGGAACTCTTCTCCGGACGCGCCATGCGCGCGGTCTCGGGAACGCCCGTGCCGGCAACGGAAATCGCCATGCCCGCCGTGGCGCGGCAACCGGACGAGGAAAAACCAGCGCCGGCCACGAAGCCCGCACCGGCCGCAAGTCAGGCCGGCGCGAATGATGCGGCACCCGCCCTGTCGGCCACTGCGGCGACCGCCGCAGCCGCGCACGCCGCCGAAAAGGCGCTTTCCGCAGCCGACATGCGCGCCACGGCCGCCGCGGCCCGGCAAGCCCGCAAGGCAGCGGCGGAAAAAGCCGCTCATCCCGGCATGAACGGCGAGGACCTGGCCGTCCGGCTGGTGGAAACCGGTGCCGCGCGCGCCGTTTTCGTCTCGCCGGAAGGAGAGGCGGCAGCGGCCTCGGCCATCATGACCGCCCGTGCGCTGGCCGATTCGGGCCTGCGCATCATCCTGCTGGACCTCACCGCCGACAGCGCCGCCTCCCGTCCCATGCTCGAACGCAACGCCCGTCCGGGCATCACCGACCTGTTGACCGGAAGCGCGTCCTTTTCCGAGATCATCCACGGCGACCATTTCTCGGATTGCCATGTGATTCCGACCGGAACCGGCGATCCGGACCGGGTCGCCCGCTCCATCGAGCGCCTGCCGATCATCCTGGATGCCCTCGGCCAGGTCTACGACATGATTGTCATGGAATGCGGCCCTGCCGATGCCGAAGGCGTGGCGCGGGTCTGCAATGCCACCGCGGAAGTCGTGCTCAGCGTCATCGATCCGCAGGCGCCGGAAGTCATCGCCGCCGTCGACGACCTGGTATCGGCAGGCCACGAGAACCTGCTGGTCGGACGGGCAGACATCGAGAGCCTGCCGCCCCGCACCGGCCGCAGCGCGGCCTGAGCGCCTCCGCCCCGCCACGGGCGCTGGCGGGTGCATGCGCGGGGCCCTGCCGACAGGCTTCAGCTTTCGTTCGTGGCAGCCCGCAGCTTGCGCAGCGACTTGTAGGCGGCCCAGAGCGGCGGCGTGTTCTTGATCTGGCGTTTCAGCGAAGTGGTGCCGTTGCGCATCGCGGCCATGATCCTGCCCCGTGCATTGAGCGCAATGAGCGTGTCGCGCTGGACCGTCTCGATATCGCACCAAAGGCGTTTGTAGGGCTCGTCACCGACGGAAAAATCGTAGATCAGGAAGCCCCGTTCGCAGGCCCAGCGAATGCATTCGAAAAACAGGTAGTCGCCTGGGCTCGTGTTCTCCGCCCGGTCGGGGCGGAAAGCCGAGAATTCGCAGATCATCCGTTTCCCGCACAGGCTGGAACCCGTGATGGCGCGGATGCTGCCACCGACCTCGAGTGCATGGAGAACGAATGCGGTCTCGTCCTGCGCCGCTTCCTCCGCATACAAACGGTGAAAGAAGGCCCTGACGTCGGCATCGGCAAAGACATCGTCAATCCCCAGGGCGGCGAACCGCTGCGCCTTGAGCTCGAAAAACGTGTCGAGCAGGCGCCGCGCGGTTTCCCTGTCCGTGGCGGTTTGAACGGCGATGTCGCCCTGTTCACGGAATTTACGTTCGTTCGTGCGGTGCTTCTTGCGCTTGCGCTTGCCGGAGTGGCGCTGCAACGTCTCGTCGAATCCGCCGGACAGGTCCACGGCCAGTGCGACATTCGGGCTTGCTCCGGAGGCGGGAAGCACCAGGGGGTTTGCGCGGCCGGCCATGTCCGGCTGAAGCCGGGGCAGGGCGGCGAGCGCGATGTCGGGCCGCGCCTGCGAAAGCGCGCCGGCCAGCATGCGCGTCAGGTCTTCGGGGGCGGGAAATTCCGCATCCCGCACCAGCGCGGGAAAGCATCCGTTGGCATGGCGTCCGCCCACCGGCGTCGCGACACGGCCAAGTCCCTCGTCAACCACTTCCAGGGGCAGGCGCATGATCTCCCTGTCGCCGTTCGAGAGCGACAGGAAGATGATGTCGCCGTTCACGTGGGCGGCCCAGCCAGCCACCCAGGCCGGATGCTGGGCAGGTCCGCAAAGGGCTTGCCGGCAGAAGGCGGCATGGCGCCGGTGCGCCACCGGCCCCGCCTCCACCCGCATGCCGAAACCCGGCTTCACGCCGGCAGGCGCATGAGCGACGCCAAGCGCAACATCAACCATCCTTCAATCCTTCGGTGCTATCCAGACCGGACAACCTGCCTGCAACCATGCCCATCTGGGTACCCGAAAAAGGTGAAGGAATGATCGACAGGGGCGAGGTGATCCGCAAGGTGATCCTCAACAGCGTCAGATGGACAGGCCTGTCGCGCGTTTATCGCGCCATGAAGCCCTGTGCCGGCGCGATCCTGATGTTGCATCGGGTAACCTCGGCGTCCACATCGCCCCTTGGCTTCAACCGTCACCTTTCCATAGCGCCGGATTTCCTCGACCGGCTGATTGGTGGGCTGAAGGCGGACGGATACCGCTTCGTGACCATGGACGAGATGGCCGCGCGCCTGAAGCGAGGCGATCTGGAAGGCTGCCCGCTGGCGCTGACGGCCGACGATGCCTATCGCGACAATCTCACCGAGGCGCTGCCGGTGCTGGAGCGTCACGGAGCACCCGTCACGGTCTATGCCGCGCCGGCCCAGATCAGCCGCCGCGTGGCGCTCTGGTGGATGGTCCTGGAGCAGATCATCGCCCGGCGCGACGGCTTCTATGCTCCGGTTGGCGGCGAAGCGGTGCATTTCGACTGTTCGACCACTTCCGCCAAACGCCGCACGTTCATCGAACTGGAAAACTGGCTGACCAGTGATGTGGCCGAAGAGGACCAGGACAGCCTGATCCGCGATCTGGCCGCCGCCTCCGGTCTCGATGCCATGAAGCCGGGTGATGACGTGTTGATGAACTGGCGCGAGTTGCGCCGCTTTGCCGCTCATCCCCTGGTCACCATCGGCGCCCATACGGTTCACCACTACAATCTGCGGCGTCTCGATGCGGAAGCGGCGTTTTCCGAATTGCTCGACGCCGCCGACATTCTTGAGAACGAGCTTGGCACCCGCCCGCGCCACATGGCCTTTCCCTACGGCTATCAGGCGGCAGTGGGGCCAAGGGAGGCGGACCTTGCGCGTAAGGCCGGTTTCATCACGGCCGTGACCACGCGTCACGGGCTGCTGGAGGCTGGCCACCGGGCGCATTTGCAGGCCCTGCCGCGCATCTCGGTCAACGGGCGTTACCAGTCGGTGCCCTATATCCGCACGATGCTGACCGGGATCACCACGCCGCTGGCCAATCGCGGCAAGCGGCTGGTGACGGTCTGACGGTTCAGCGCTTGCGCGGCGGCCTGTTCATCCAGCTGATGATGAACATGGCGGGCACCACCCAGAGCATTCCGGTGAACAGGAAATAGGCGAGATGAACCAGCGGGCCGGATTCGCCCAGCCGCGCCACGGCCACCGTCGTCGCCACCAGCGCATAGATGATGACCAGCAGGACGAGCAGAACGGTGCCGACGAGTTTCTTCAGGCGGACGGGCATGGCATGTCTTCCGGCGATTGTCTCGGCTGTTCTCTATTGGAAACCACCGGCAAAGGAAACCGCCTGTCTGGCGTGACAGCCTGTCGCGTGTTCCGGCCACTTGAAAGCCTGCCGGCTTTGGGTCAGTTAGGGGCGGCATTTCATGTGACAGGGGTATTGATACGCCGATGACCGACGCAGCCGTGGCCGTTTCTCCTTCGCAGCGCCCGTATGAAACCATGGACCGGCAGGCGCGCAACCGCGTGGCGGTGCGCCGCTGGCTTTACATCGTTCTCCTGTGGCTGCTGGCGCTCGTGGTCGTTGGCGGCGCCACGCGCCTCACCGATTCCGGCCTGTCCATCACCGAGTGGAAGCCCATTCACGGCATCATTCCGCCCCTGTCGGAAGCCGAATGGCAGGAAGAACTGGCGAAATACCGCCAGATTCCCGAATATCAGCAGATCAACAAGGGCATGAGCCTGGAAGAGTTCAAGTTCATTTTCTGGTGGGAATGGAGCCATCGTTTCCTTGCCCGCATGGTCGGCTTCCTGTTCGCGGTGCCGCTCGCCTTCTTCTGGCTGACAGGACGGCTTGAGCAACGCCTCAAGCCCCGGCTTCTGGGCCTGCTGGCGCTGGGCGGGCTGCAAGGCGCCGTTGGCTGGTGGATGGTGGCATCGGGTCTCACCGAACGCACGGATGTGTCGCAATACCGCCTGGCCATTCATCTGACGCTGGCCTCCACCATCTTTGCCGCCATCATGTATGTGGCCCGGGGGCTGGCTGTCCACAGCGGCGACCGGGTGTCCGCCGCCACGCGGACGGGTGCTGGCTGGATGGTGCTGTTCGTGCTGGTCCAGATCTATCTGGGCGCGCTGGTTGCCGGCCTCGATGCCGGCTTTGCCTACAACACCTGGCCGCTCATGGACGGCGCGCTGGTGCCGGGCGGCCTCTGGCTGCAGGAGCCATGGTGGATCAATGCCTTCGAGAACCCGAAGACCGTGCAGTTCATCCATCGCCTCGGCGCCTATGTCGTTCTGGCGGCTGCCCTCGTTCACATGTTGCGCACGATGAAGCGCGATGGCGCAACCACGCATGCGCGCCGTGCTGCCCTGCTTGCCGGGCTGGTGGTGCTCCAGGCGGTTTTCGGCATCGTCACGCTTCTCATGCAGGTGCCCCTGTTCTGGGGGCTGGTCCATCAGGCAACGGCGCTGACCGTGCTGGGCTTCGCGGTGGCGCATTGGCGCGGCACGATCGGCAGCTATGCGCCCGAGACGAAGATCGTCGTCCGGCATTGACGGCAGCTCGCCCGGCCCTGCTGCCGGACCCGGTCAGGAACCTGCCTGCGGGCCTGCCTTGACGGGGCCGCCTCAGGCGCCGATCATCAGGTTCATGTTCTGGACCGCCGCGCCCGAGGCGCCCTTGCCGAGATTGTCAAGCGAGGCGATGAGGTTGACCTGTCCCATGCCCTCGGTGCCGAGCACGTAGATCTTCAGCCGGTCGGTTCCGCGCATTTCCTCCGCATCGATGCGCGGCCTGGCCGTTGCTTCAGCCGGAGCAACCACCTCGACGACATCCTGCCCTGCGTAATGGGCCGCCAGCGCTCCGTGGATGTCGGCCATGGAAGGATTTCCCGTCATCAGGTCGCAGAACAGCGGAACGTTGACCAGCATGCCCTGCGCGAACCGGCCGACCGAAGGCGTGAAGACCGGCCGGCGCGTGATGCCGCTGCGGGCCATGATCTCGGGCACATGCTTGTGGCCAAGCGTCAGCGCATAGGCAAAGTGGTTGGCCGTGATGGCGTCCGGGTTGGAAGCATCCTCCATCTGGGCGATCATCTGCTTGCCGCCGCCGCTATAGCCGGACACGGCATTGATGGTCACCGGATAGTCGGACGGCACCAGGCCGGCCGCCACCAGAGGGGCGAGAATGGCGATGGCTCCGGTGGAATAGCAGCCCGGATTGGAGACGAACTGCGCCGCCGCGATACGTTCAGCCTGCCCCCTGGCCATTTCGGCGAAACCGAACACCCAGTCCGGATGGGTGCGGTGCGCTGTGGAGGCGTCGATGAAGCGCGTGCCGGCATCGGCGGCGAGCGCCACCGCCTGGCGTGCCGCATCGTCGGGCAGGCAGAGGATCGCGATGTCGGCATCGCGCAGCATGGTCTCGCGCATGGCCTCGTTGCGCCGCTCTTCGATCGGGATCGACATGAGCGTGATGTCGGAGCGTCCGGCCAGCCGCTCGCGGATTTGCAGGCCGGTGGTGCCGTGTTCGCCGTCGATGAAGATTTTCGCGCTCATGTCTTCTGCCTTGGGTGCTTGCGGGGGGAAGCGGATTTTCGCGCTGTTTACTTCGCGCCGCGCCGCTCGGCAAGCAGGCCGAGATAATGCATGGCAATGGAAGCACCCGCGATTGCCGTGATGTCGGCATGATCATAGGCCGGCGCGACCTCCACCACGTCCGCTCCCACGATCTCGATATTCTTCATGTGGCGCAGCACCGATAGCATCTTGGCCGAAGAGGGACCGCCGGCCACAGGCGTGCCGGTGCCGGGCGCAAACGCCGGATCGAGGCAGTCGATGTCGAAGGTGACATAGACGTTCTTGCCCCCTGTGCGCCGGTAGATGCGCTCGGCAATCGCCGCAGCGCTCATCTCCTCGACCTCGTAACCATGGATGATCTCGATGCCGCAATCCTCCGGCGCATGGGTGCGGATCCCCACCTGAATGGAGCGGGACGGGTCGATGACGCCATCGCGCACCGCGCGCCCGACAAAGGAACCGTGGTCGATGCGCTTGCCGTCATCGTCCCAGGTGTCCTGGTGCGCGTCGAACTGCACCAGCGCCAGCGGGCCATGTTTGGCGGCATGGGCCTTGAGCAATGGCCAGGTGACGAAGTGATCGCCCCCCAGCGACAGAAGAAAAGCGCCCGATTTCAGGATTTTCGACGCTTCGCGTTCGATGGTGGTCGGCGTTTTCTGGTGATTGCCATAGTCGAGCAGGCAGTCGCCATGGTCGATCACCGCCATGGCCTCGAAAAGGTCGCGGTGGAAGGGGTACTGCGGATCGTTGTCGAAAATGGCCGAGGCGCGCCGGATCGCCTGCGGGCCGAAACGCGCACCGGGCCGGTTGGAGACCGCGGCATCGAAGGGAATGCCCCAGACGACAGCGTCCGCGCCCTTGACCGATTTCGAATAGGGCCGGCGCATGAAGGACAGCGCCCCGGCATAGGTGGGGTCGCTGGCCGCACCCAGGCGGCGGCGCGCGGTGAAGGCATGGTCGATCGATTTTGAAGGCATGAACGGCTCCCGGATTTCCTGACCGGACAATGCCCGATCCCGCCCGCGGCTGAAAGGGGGCCACAGCTCGCGCCAACAAGGAATAGTTTTTGCTAATGAAGTAAAAAGTAAATGTAATCGTGCGAGTATGTCCTGCTCCGGCACGGGTGGGGCGCTAGCGAGGGCGTGAATGGGACAGCAAGGGGTGGCTGCGGCCATTTCGGAACAGGCAACCGCACTTGCCGGTGGCAGCCAGGCTGGGGCTAAGCCGGCGCGCCGGCCGGCCATGCTGGATTCCATCCAGTATCTGCGCGCCATCGCGGCCTGGCTGGTGGTGGTCTACCATGTTCATGCATCGGTGGCGGCCGAGGCGCGCGAGCCGGTCACCTGGGCGCTTGGTGCAGTCGGCGTCGACATATTCTTCGTCCTCTCCGGATTTCTGATGGCCATGGTCGTTGATCGTGACGAACGCATAGACTGGCGCTTTCTCGCGCGCCGCTACATGCGCATAGCGCCCCTCTACTACGCGATGACGATCCTGCTGTTCATCATGGCCATTGCCTGGCCGGCCCTGCTGAACACGGTGACGGCCGATTGGCAGCACCTGTTGACATCGCTGCTGTTCCTGCCAAGCGGCGGCATCAATGGCGGCAACCAGCCCATACTGATGCTCGGCTGGACGCTGAACTACGAAATGGCCTTCTATCTGCTGGTCTTCGTCTTCGTGCGCTGGATCGGGGACAGGCATCTGATCGGCCTGGTCCTGTTTCTCGCCGCCGTGGTCATGGCGGGGCAATGGGCCGGCCCGCAGAACATGGTCCTGTGCTTCTACACCGATTCCATCATCCTGGAATTCGCGCTCGGCATCCTGGTCTACAATTGCACGTTCCGTGACAGGGGCATGCCCCATCCAGGCTGGATCTACTGGGCCGCGTTGGCGGCCGGTATTCTTCTGCTCATGCTGGGTGAGGAGGGGGAGCCGCGCATGTGGCGCTTCCTGCTGTGGGGCGTGCCTGCGGCCCTTATCGTGGCCGGCGGTGTTCATGTCTTCAATGCGCGCATCGGCTGGCTGCGCAAGCTGGGTGACTGGTCCTACTCAACCTATCTGGTGCATGTCTATGTCATTCAGGCGCTGGTGAAGGTGCTGCTGCCGCTTGCCGGCCTGCCGGTGACGCAGCCGCTCGCCCTTTTCCTGGCCGTCGCGCCCATCATCGTGCTGGCCAGCTTCGTCATGTATCGCAGGCTGGAAATGCCGGTCATGGGCTGGCTTGGCAGGCGCATGGCGGCCGGACGGTGCAGGCGCGAAGCCGGGGCGTCCGGATAAGGGAAAGCCCGGCGCGATGGCGGGGCTCTCGCAAAAGCAGGAAGGTTCGCCGGCGCGTCAGCGCTTGGAGAACTGGAAGGACCGGCGGGCCTTGGCCTTGCCGTACTTCTTGCGCTCGACCACGCGGCTGTCGCGGGTCAGGAAGCCACCCTTCTTCAGAACGCCGCGCAGTTCCGGCTCATAATGGGTCAGGGCCTTGGAAATGCCGTGGCGCACAGCGCCGGCCTGGCCGGACAGACCGCCGCCCTTGACGGTGGCGATGATGTCGTACTGGCCGTCGCGGTTGGCGGCGACGATCGGCTGGCGCAGCACCATCTGCAGGACCGGACGGGCGAAATATTCCTCGTAGGTCTTGTCATTGACGGTGATCTTGCCGGAGCCGGGCTTCACCCAGACGCGGGCGATGGCATCCTTGCGCTTGCCGGTGGCATAGGCGCGGCCATGGGCGTCGAGCTTCTGGACGTGAACCGGGGCCGATGCCTCCTCGGTCACCATGCCGGTGGCTTCACCCAGGTCTTCAAGGGAATTCAGGTCGGCCATGGAAATCAGCCCTTCGTGTTCTTGGAAGACAAGGCGGCCACGTCAAGGGCGACGGGCTGCTGTGCCTCGTGGGGATGGTTGGAACCGGCATAGACGCGCAGGTTCTTCATCTGGCGGCGGCCAAGCGGGCCACGCGGGATCATGCGCTCGACGGCCTTCTCGATGACCCGCTCCGGGAAGCGGCCTTCGATGATCTGGCGTGCGGTGCGCTCCTTGATTCCGCCCGGATGGCCGGTGTGCCAGTAGTACATCTTGTCGGTGTACTTCTTGCCCGTCAGCTTCACCTTCTCGGCATTGACGATGATGACGTTGTCGCCGTCATCGACATGCGGGGTGAAGGTGGGCTTGTGCTTGCCGCGCAGGCGGTTGGCGACGATGGAGGCGAGGCGGCCGAGAACGAGCCCTTCGGCGTCGATCAGGATCCACTTCTTTTCCACTTCCGCCGGCTTCTGCGAAAAGGTTTTCATCGTGGTGTCTCTCAACTGGTCCGCCAGGGGAGCAGGGCCCGTTCCGGCGGCGATTCTTGTTGCTTGCGTTCGGGCGCCATGCGCCAAAACAAACGGCGGCCCGGACCCCGGACCGCAGTTGGCGCGCTTATAGGCGAGCGCTGAGCAGCCGTCAAGCACCTTGGATGCTGCGCATCCCGTGCGAGCTCTTGAAAATCAACAACTTGACGATGAGGTATTATTTTACCGCATGTTGTGCGCGCTTTGGCGGAATGGAATAGGTGCCCGTGGCATGGGCAACCATGTGCCCGGCCGACACCATCTCGATATCGAAGACCAGCAGGCTGCGGCCCATTTTCAGGATGCGGCAAAGCCCGTCCACCGGCCCGGGCTCGGCCTTGCGCATGAAGTTGATATTGAGATTGGTGGTCACCGCCAGCGCCTCGCGCCCCACATGGGAAAGCACGCAGGCATAGCCGCCGATATCGGCCAGCGTGAACAGCGACGGGCCGGAGACCGTGTTGCCCGGCCGCAGGTGGCGATGGTCGGCATTCAGCCTGACGCGGGCGCTGCCGGGGCCGATCTCGGTCACCTCGTAAGCGTTGTACGTGTCATTGAGTTGCGGATAGACCTCCTTGAGGAAGGCGTTGAGTTCGTCGGCGTCCATCAGGGGCGCGAGGGAGTGCTTGGTCATGGTCCTGTGGTCTTGCGGTTGGCGAAAGCATGCGGGGCCGGTCGACAGCGGGCGGATCAGCCGCCGCGTGGATTGACCGGGCGGTTTTCGGTCCAGTCGAACGTGCCGAGGTCGCGCTCGCGCACGGCCTGTTTCCAGCCCTGGGATTCGGCACGGGCCTTGAAGTTCAGGCCTTCCGGGGAATGGCGGGTGATGCCGTCGAACACCGTGGCGAACATCTGTGTCTGTTTCAGCCCCATCGCCTCGATGGCCTGGTTGACGACGAGTTTCTGCATCATCAGCTGGTTGACCGGCACGGTTGCCATGCGTTCGGCCAGCCGTTCCACTTCCCCGTCGAGGTCGCCGGCCGGAACGGCCTTGAGCACGAGGCCGAGCTTTTCCGCTTCCGTTCCCTTGATCCGGTCGCCGGTGAAGAGCATGCGCTTGGCCCGCTCCGGCCCCAGCCGGTAAACCCACATGGCCGTCGTCGGGCAGCCCCAGACGCGCACCGGCATGTAGCCGATCTCCGCATCCTCCGCCATCACGATCATGTCGGAACACAGCGCGATGTCGGAACCGCCCGCCACGGCGAAACCGTGTACCTTGCAGATCACCGGGCGGTACGACCGCCAAAGGCTCATGAACAGTTCGGTGTTGCGCATCATGAAGGCATAGTCCTTCATCGGATCCCAGGGCATTTCCTGGGTCACCGCATTGCCATCCCCTGCTGCCGCTTCCGCATAATAGGTCAGGTCATAGCCCGCGCAGAAGGCCCGCCCGGCGCCCGAGAGCACGATCACATGCACGCCTGGATCGCCATTGGCTTCCTCCACGCAGGCAGCCAGCTCCCGCGGCACATCGTCGTCGATGGCGTTCAGCACATCCGGACGGTTGAGCGTGATGCGCCCGATCCTGCCATCTTTCTCGTAAAGGACCTTGGCCATGTTTCCTCCCTCGGCAATGCGGCTTGTCGGCTTACCTTGACGTATTGGTAACACGAATTTCCTGCTTTCCAAGCAGCCGGGCAGCCGATAAATCCTGACACCGGCAGGGAGGCGCAGCGATGTGTGGCTGCAAGAGGGGAGAGGGAAATCATGCGTTCACTCAGGAGCGGCATTGCCGCGGCCGTCATGCTGGCGCTGGCGGCGGGTTCAACCGTGCCGGCGGTGCAGGCACAAGGCGTGGATGCCACGACGGAAACCGATGCGGCCACGGTGCTGGCGCAGGTGCCGTTGACCGGGGACGTGGTGGTCCGGTTTCTGGAAAGCTGGCAGGATGTCGCCGCCCTGTTCACCGAACTCGACGAGCAATATGAACCGGGCGACCCCGATGTCGTGATGGACGAACTGGTCTACCTCGCAGAGAATGCACAAGCCGTCGCCCGGATCGAGGACCGGGTGCGCGCCGCCGGCTGGCCGGGCTTCCAGGACTGGTTCCTGACCGCCTGGTCCATCATGCTGGCACGCCAATGGATCATCGATCCGCCCGATTCCGATGACATGGATGCGGCGGAAGCGGAAATCCGGGTCATGCAGGATGTGACCGAGGAGGTTCGCGCCGAGCTTCTGGCCAGTCTGGCCGATGCGCGCAACCAGATCGACAGCCTCCGCCCGTCGAAGGCCAATCTGGCGGCGGTGCGCATGCACCTTGAAAGACTGGATCGAGTGCTCGCCAGCCAGTAGGGTGGAGACAACGCAAGGGAGGACGACGATGACCGCGCATCCGGATCAGGCCACCATGGAAACTCCGCAGGGTATCCGTACACACCGCGCCGGCAAGGTGCTGACCATCGAGCTGGACAATCCGCCGGCCCATTCGCTGTCATCCGCGGTGATCGCGAAACTTCATGCCACGCTGGACGACGCACGCCTCGACCGCAGCGTGAATGTCATCGTGCTGGCATCCTCGGGCAAGATTTTCTGCGCCGGCCACGACCTGAAGGAAATGAAGGCCCACCGCGCCAATGACGGCGATGGCGGGCGGCTGTTCCTTGAGCGCCTGTTTAACGCCTGCTCGGCCATGATGAAGGCTGTCGTGCGCCATCCCAAGCCGATCATCGCCAGGGTGGATGGCATTGCCACCGCTGCCGGCTGCCAGCTCGTCGCCTCCTGCGACCTGGCCATTGCCTCCGACCGGTCGACCTTCTGCACGCCGGGCGTCAATCTCGGCGGTTTCTGCTCCACACCCATGGTGGCGCTCTCGCGCAATGTCGGGCGCAAGCACGCCATGGAAATGCTGCTGACCGGCGAGATGATCGACGCCCAGACGGCACGCGACTTCGGTCTGGTCAATCGTGTCGTGCCGGCTGACTATCTCGATCAGGTGGTGGAGAAATACGCCGCCGCCATCGCGTCGAAGTCGCCGGTGGCCATCGCGCGCGGCAAGCAGGCATTCTACGAACAGGCCGACATGCGCCTGTCCGAAGCCTATGACTATGCCAACAAGGTCATGGTTGACGGATTCATGACGCATGATTCCGACGAGGGCCTCGCCGCATTCTTCGAGAAACGCGAAGCCGAGTGGAAGGGGGAATGATGGCCCTCATTAAAGAATTCGTTCAAAAAACGCGCGATCGACTAGCAATCCACCCGACAGAGGTGTCGGCTCATATTTATGTGCAGGAGGTCGATGGTCGGAAGTTGGTCCAAATCGATACGCATGGTGCTGCTGATCGGCAAATTCCAGGCAAGGTGTCACAAACGCTTCAATTGGATGAGCCTGCGGCCAAAGAATTGCTCACCATATTGATGAGGCATTTTGATTAATGACCCTTCCGCCGCGCATCACCATGGTCACGCTGGGTGTGGCTGATGTCGCCGCCGCGACCGCCTTCTACGAGCGGCTCGGCTTTGTGAAGTCGTCCGCCTCCAATGACAGCGTCACCTTCTTTCGCCTCGACGGCACGGTGCTCGGCCTGTTCGGCCGTACCGATCTGGCCGCGGACGCCCAAGTAGAGGACAGCCGCCCGGGCTTTTCCGGTGTCACCATGGCGCAGAATTTCGCCAGCGAGGCGGAAGTCGATGACGCCTTTGCCCATGCGCTTGCCTGCGGCGCCACGCCGGCAAAGGCCCCGGAAAAGGTCTTCTGGGGCGGATATTCCGGCTATTTCGCCGATCCCGACGGCCATCTCTGGGAACTGGCCTTCAATCCTTTCGCACCCAATGACGAGAGCGGCTTCATGCAATTGCCGGCGTGAAGCCCGCGCTTGACCTGATCGCCTGCACGGTGCAGGTGTTGCGGGTTTCCAGCGGAAGGGCCCCGATGAACCACGACCATTATGATGACGCCTATATCGCCGGCATTCTGAACGAGGTGAAGACGGTTGCCATCGTCGGCGCCTCGGCGAACGAGGTGCGCCCGTCCTTCTTCGTGCTGAAATACCTCATCGACAAGGGCTATACGGTCCATGCCATCAATCCGGGTCACGCGGGAAAGTCGATAGACCGGGCCATGACTTATGCATCGCTTGCCAACCTGCCCGAACCCGCCGACATGATCGACGTGTTTCGCGCCTCCGCCGCCGTGCCGGGCATTACCGACGAGATCCTGGCGCTGCCGTGGCGTCCGAAGGTGGTCTGGATGCAATTGACCGTGCGTGATGACGAAAGCGCTGCGCAGCTGGAAGCCGAAGGTATCAAGGTGGTGATGAACCGCTGCCCGAAGATCGAATACGCCCGCCTGGCCCGCGAGATCGGCTGGAATGGCGTCAATTCGGGCCAGATTTCCTCACGCCGCCCGGTTCTGCGCGAAGGATTCCAGAGTTTCGGCATTCGCAAGGGCTGATGGCCGGCATGGGAGCCTTCGTACTTGCGGTCTTTTTTCTGCTGATCACGCCGGGCCCCGGCGTGCTGTCGGCGGCCGGTGTCGGTGCGGGCTACGGATTCCGCCCGGGCCTTGCCTATGTCTCGGGCCTGTTCACCGGCAACATGGTCGTCGCCCTGGCCGTGATCTCCGGCATGGCGGCGGTGCTGGAACTTTATCCGGCACTTCGTTTCGCCCTGTTCGCCGTCTCGACCACCTACCTGCTTTATCTTGCCGCGAAGATCGCCTTTGCCGGCTCGCGTATCGCCTTCATCCATTCCGAGCGCCCGCCGGGCTTTCTCGGTGGCTTCCTGCTGCAATTCGTCAATCCGAAGGCCTATGTCGTCAACACGGCGCTGTTCACCGGGTTTCCGTTCATGCCGGAAAGCCTGATGGCCGAGACGGCGATCAAGCTTCTGCTGCTCAACGCGTTCTGGATTCCGGTGCATCTGCTGTGGCTGTCGGCCGGTGTCTGGCTGCACCGTCTCGATCTGGCGCCAAGGACCCACCGTGTCATCAATTTCGCCATGGCCGCCGCCATGCTGCTGGTCGTGGGCATTGCCGCACTGGCGCGGCCATCCGTGGGCTGAAAAGGCGGCAGCGGCGGCGACAGGGCAAACAAAAAGCGGGGCTGTTTCAAACCCCGCTTCCGCTGTCCGGATTTGAGTTCCGGACGCCGATCTGCGCTGACTGCCAGTACATCCGTGACTTGCCGCAGCAGATCGTCAGACCAGTATCGGCCTGTCTGGTTAACGAAGTATGAACGCCTGGCTGTCTTTTCAAGAGGCCGGCTCGAAAAAGCAAAAAAGCGGGGCTGAACCCCGCTTCCCCGCCAGCCCGTATCCGTCGGGCCGGGTGCCGGCGCCCGCCGCCAGTTCATCCGTGGCTGGCTGCATCCGACAGTCCGCTTCCTATACACGTCATGTGACAGCCATGTGAACATGCGCCGGTTTGCGGCATCACGGCATGGAATGGAGAAGAATATTCTGCTTTCCGGCCCTTCGGTGAAACAGGTTTGCCTGCCGTCATGCGCCAGGCTGCACGATCGGCTTTGATTTTCGCTGCGCTCTGTCCGATAAGGTGGCGACGCATTTTTTTACGCACCTTTCGGGAGGGATCATGTCTCAGCGTACACCAGGTTTCGAAACCCTTGCCGTCCATGCCGGCGCCGCGCCGGACCCGGCCACGGGCGCCCGCGCCACGCCGATCTACCAGACCACGTCCTATGTCTTCAACGATGCGGACCATGCCGCCTCGCTGTTTGGCCTCAAGGCGTTCGGCAACATCTATACCCGCATCATGAATCCCACCCAGGCGGTGCTGGAAGAGCGTGTGGCGGCCCTTGAAGGCGGCACCGCGGCGCTTGCCACCGCGTCGGGCCATGCAGCCCAGCTTCTGGTCTTTCACACCATCATGCAGCCCGGCGAGAACTTCGTCGCCGCGCGCCGCCTTTATGGCGGATCGATCAACCAGTTCGGCCATTCCTTCAAGAATTTCGGCTGGGACGTGCGCTGGGCCGATGCCACCGACCCGGCCGATGTCGAGAAGCAGATCGACGACAAGACGAAAGCCGTCTTCATCGAGAGCCTTGCCAATCCGGGTGGAACCTTCACGGACATCGCCGCCATCGCCGAAGTGGCCCACAGGCACGGCCTGCCGCTCATCGTCGACAACACCATGGCCACGCCCTACCTCGTGCGCCCGCTGGAGCATGGCGCCGACATCGTGGTGCATTCGCTGACCAAATTCATGGGCGGTCACGGCAATTCGATGGGCGGCGTCATCGTTGACGGCGGCACGTTCGACTGGTCGGCGTCGGGCAAATACCCCATGCTGTCCGGCCCGCGGCCGGAATATGGTGGCATGGTGCTGCACGAAACCTTCGGCAATTTCGCCTTCGCCATCGCCTGCCGCGTGCTCGGCCTGCGGGATTTCGGCCCGACCATCTCGCCGTTCAACGCGTTCCAGATCCTCACCGGCATTGAGACGCTGCCGCTGCGCATGGATCGCCACTGCGAGAACGCGCTGAAGGTCGCCACCTGGCTGACGAAGCAGGACAAGGTGGCCTGGGTCTCCTATCCCGGCCTTGCCGACGACCCGAACCATGGCCTTCAGAAGAAGTACTCGCCCAAGGGCGCAGGCGCTGTCTTCACCTTCGGCCTGAAGGACGGCTACGAGGCGGGCATCCGTTTTGTCGAAGGCCTCGACATGCTCTCTCACCTGGCCAATATCGGCGACACCCGCTCGCTCGTCATCCATCCGGCATCCACCACGCACCGCCAGCTCTCCGAGGAGCAGCGGGCCGCGGCCGGCGCCGGCAATGACGTCATCCGCCTGTCCATCGGCATCGAAAGTGCCGACGACATCATCGCCGACATCGAGCAGGCGCTCGCCAAGGCTTGATCTTTGGCACTGGCGCGCCACGTCGCTCGCATGGACAGTTTCCCTGCGGGCGGCCTGGCCGCCGTCATCGGATCGTCGGGCGCCATCGGCGGCGCCCTTGCTGACCGCCTGGAGAAATCCGGGCGGTTTTTGCGTGTTGTGCGTCTTGGCCGGACAACCGTGCCGCCCATCGACATGACCGATGAGACAACCATCGTGGCCGCTGCCGGACAGCTCGCGGCATCGCCGATCCCGCTTCGTCTCGTGCTGGATGCAACCGGTTTTCTGCATGACGCGGATTTCATGCCGGAAAAGGCGCTGCGCCAGATCGATCCGGAGCACATGGCCCGCGCCTTCGCGGTCAATGCCATCGGGCCGGCGCTGCTGATGAAGCATGTTCTGCCGCGTCTTCCACGCGAAGGGAAGTCGGTCTTTGCCACGCTGTCGGCGCGTGTCGGTTCCATTTCCGACAACCGTCTGGGCGGCTGGTACGCCTACAGGGCATCGAAGGCGGCGCTGAACCAGCTTGTCCGCACCGCCGCGATCGAACTGGCACGGAAAAATCCCCAGGCGGTCTGCGTCGCGCTGCATCCCGGGACGGTGGACAGCGCGCTGTCAGCGCCCTTTGCAAGGACCGGGCTGGAGGTGCGCGCGCCGGAAACGGCCGCTGCCGACCTTCTGTCCGTCATCGATGGCTTGACGCCGGCACAATCAGGCGGTCTCTATGATCATCACGGCAAGGCAGTTCCCTTCTAGCCTGACCGCAACGACCGCCCGGAGCCCTGCCATGACCGAAACCCGCCTTCTTCGTCTTGCGCCAACTCCGGAACCCGAGATCTCCCGCCCCGATCCTGAAAAGGTGCTGGCCGGTGATCCCGTTCACACCACCTGGAACCTTGAGGAACGCGACGGGCTCTATTGCGGCATCTGGCAATCGACACCGGGCAAATGGCGCATTGCCTATGACGAATGGGAATATTGCCGAATCCTCGAAGGCGTCTCGGTGATCGTTGAGGACGGCGGCCAGGCCGTCCGTGTAACGGCGGGCGACAGCTTCATCCTGCGCCCGGGCTTCAAGGGCACGTGGGAAGTGCTTGAAACCACGCGCAAGGACTACGTCATACGCCTGTGATCCTGTCGCGCTCCTGAAGTGATGCATCAATAGGTTGTTAAAACTTGTCAACAACTGCAATCATAAATTGAATATTGCTGCCTAATCCATTGTTTTTGTTGTGCCGGGCGATCTTTGGTAACAGATGCAATTAAAAATCGAAATTGCGGACATCGTTCATGCCTGAACAAGACGCTCATATGTTGGTTCAACACCTTGATGGAACGCATGAATGTGCGCAAACATTGCATGAAGAAATGCAACCATAGAGGGAAGTGAAGCCCGTAAAGGCATGCACAGATTAAGCAATCAAGGCAAGGCTCAGCCGATCACCAGCCGCTCCAGGCCGTGGAAATGGTAGACGTCGCGATAGCGGGGCGCGTCGGCGATCCGCAGGTCGGGATGCCTGTGAAACAGGACTGTCAGGCTCTCCTGCATTTCCAGCCGCGCCAGCGGCGCGCCGACGCAGAAATGGATGCCGGCGCCGAAGCTGACGGTCTTCTGGTCCGCCCGTCCCGGTTCGAAACGGTCCGGGCAGGCGAAGGCCGCGGGATCGCGATTGGCCGCGCCAAGCATCAGGCCCACCTGTTCGCCCGGTTGCAGGGTTGCCGGCCCCAGGTCCACCGGCTCATAGGCGTATCGCGTGAACAGGTGCAGCGGCGCGTCGTATCGCAGGCATTCCTCGACGGTTCGAGCCGCCTGGTCCGGTGTCGCGAAGAAGCGGCGGGGATCGCCCCCCTGCGCGGCAATGGCGTGGATCGCGTTGCCGGTCTGGTGGACGGTTGCTTCATGGCCGGCATTGAGCAGCAGGATCACCGACGTGACGAGTTCGTCGTCGCTCAGCCGGTCACCGTGGTCGCGGGCGGCGATGAGAACCGACAGCAGGTCGTCGCCGTCCCCGGCGCGCCGCCCGGCAATGAGGTCGCGCAGACAGGCTGAGAATTCGCTTGCCGCCGCATTGGCGGCCTCCTCGTCAGCGCGTGTGCGTCCATGCATGTACATCGCCACCAGTGCATGGGACCAGGCGACCAGTTGCGGCCCCATGTCGCGCGGCACGCCCAGCATGTCTGCGATGACGGTGACCGGAACAGGCGTGGCGAAACGCGCGATCAGGTCGTCGCCGGGCCCCAGTTCGGCGGCCAGGTCCTCCGCCAGGGCGCGGATGCCGGGGCGCAGCCGCTCCACCTGCCGCGAAACGAAGGCCTTGTTCACCAGGGCCCGCAGCCGCGTGTGGACGGGCGGTTCCCTTTCCAGCAGCGAATGACGCTCCAACGCGTCGAAGTCCGTGAGATGCGCCCGTTCCGGCCCGCAGGTGAGCGGCGGCCCCCAACGGTTTTCCCGCCCCAGCCGGCGATCGCGCAGCAGCGCATTGACCTGGGCGTGCCCGGCCACGCACCACAATCCGTATTTCTCCCAGAAGAAGACCGGGGCATCGGCATGGAGCCGGCGGTAGGCGGCATAGGGGTCCTGCACGAAGGCATCGTCGTGCGGATCGAGACGGAGACGGTTCCCGTCAAGGCGGAAGGAGGAGGGAAGGGCGCTCATCGCCTTTGTCTAGCCGTTTCCGGTCTGTCTGAAAACGGATACGCCTTGCGAAAGGATCAATGCACGGTCGTGACCGGTTTGCCCGACCTCGCTTTCGCCATGATGAAGCCGATGACGGTCTCGCGGCAGACAGGCGAGAGCCATTGCCCGCAGGCTTTCAGCCGCAGCGCACAGTCGCCGGCCGCGCCGGCAAGGGGGGCCGCGAGGCGGGGGCATGCAAGCGCCGTGGCGCAAAGAAAAGCGGTGTCCTCCATGCCGTATTGAAGTGCGGAGACGAGTGCGAGCACAAGACCTTCATCATGGCAGGCCGGAGCGGCCGCGCCGTCAGTCACATTGTCGTGAAATGCCAATGGGCACGAGGCGCAATGCCCGAGCGCATGAATGAAGCCCGCCAAACCGTCGGCAATCAGGGGGCGGTCATCTTCGGAAAATGCGCGGGCATGGATGGTCATGAAATCCGCCAGGTCGTCCGGCGTGATCGTCATGCCCTTGATCATCCAGAGTCGATAGCCCGCCAGCACCATCCGGTCTGCCGGAAAGCCCCAGGCGTCCGCCACCCGGCTCACCGGCCGCGCCTTCCCATGCGGATGCGCTGCGGTGCCGGAACGCAAGCGTCACGCTGCCACGGCTTCACACGTTCGCGCAGGCGGGGAAAGGCGCACGGGCCCATGGCAACCTCCGGAGAGAACGCAAGGGCCTCGCGGCCCTCCAGTGGGGGAACGTGCGGACGATACGAGGGCGATAAACACGAGTAAAGAAGTATAGTTTAAAATCCTTCCAGACTGGCGCTTCCCTTCCCCGCGGGGCCTTCCCCGGCGACGCTTCGTTCACGGTAAATTAGCTCTGGCAACGGTTTCGCCGGACAAAATGCCTTGGCAGTTGCCTCTCCAGCCTGTATTCGCCGCCTGACTTTCCGCCCGCCCTTGCGCGGCGGCGGACCAAGCCCTTATTTAGGGCCGAGAAGAATTGACATTGATTCATGGCCCCGGGACGTCCGCCCGCCGGGCCCAGCCCGACAAAGGAAGTGATCGCGATGAGGGACCCCGTCGAAACCGCCATGAACCTCGTGCCGATGGTCGTCGAGCAGACCAATCGCGGCGAGCGTGCCTATGACATCTTCTCGCGCCTTCTCAAGGAGCGGATCATCTTCATCACCGGCCCCATCGAGGACGGCATGGCCACCCTCGTCTGCGCCCAGCTTCTGTTCCTTGAAGCCGAGAATCCGAAGAAGGAAATCGCGCTCTACATCAATTCGCCGGGCGGCGTGGTGACATCCGGCATGGCCATCTATGACACCATGCAGTTCATCAAGCCGGCCGTCTCCACGCTGTGCATCGGCCAGGCGGCCTCCATGGGCTCGCTCCTGCTGTGCGCCGGCCACAAGGACATGCGCTTTGCCACGCCGAACGCGCGCATCATGGTGCACCAGCCCTCCGGCGGTTTCTCCGGTCAGGCCTCCGACATCGAGCGCCACGCGCAGGACATCATCAAGCTGAAGCGGCGCCTGAACGAGGTCTACGTCACCCATACGGGCAACGACTACGAGACGGTCGAAAAGACGCTCGACCGCGACCATTTCATGACCGCCGACGAGGCGAAGGGCTGGGGCCTGATCGACCGGGTCATCAGCAGCCGTGATGCCGTGGAAGGCGCCGGTGAGTGATTTTCGTTCCGGTTCGGCGCGCTGCCTTGACAGAGAAGGTCGCGCCGGACTTTTGCGGATTGTGGCATTTGCCACCAAACCGCCTACGTTAAGTATATGTTGAAACCATGGGCATTAGGCTCCATGGTTGGTTTTCGGGTCATTGCCGGCTTCCGGATTTTGTGTTTGGCTCGTAGAATTGGTGATTCCGGATCGTGGTCTTGCCGTTCCGGTTTGTTTACGGAATGGGCGGTCTGTTTGACGGAACGCTCGGAAGGACAGGTGATATGAGCAAAGTCAGCGGCAACAGTGGCGATTCGAAGAACACGCTTTACTGTTCGTTCTGCGGCAAGAGCCAGCACGAGGTGCGCAAGCTGATCGCAGGACCGACGGTCTTCATCTGCGATGAGTGCGTCGAACTGTGCATGGACATCATCCGCGAGGAGAACAAGTCCTCGATGGTCAAGTCCTCCGAGGGTGTTCCCACCCCGCAGGAGATCCTTGACGTTCTCGACGACTACGTGATCGGCCAGGGCCATGCCAAGCGCGTGCTCTCTGTCGCCGTGCACAACCATTACAAGCGGCTCGCCCACGCCCAGAAGAACCAGGATGTCGAACTGGCCAAGTCCAACATCCTGCTGATCGGCCCGACCGGTTGCGGCAAGACGCTGCTGGCACAGACGCTGGCCCGCATCATCGACGTGCCGTTCACCATGGCCGACGCCACCACGCTCACCGAGGCAGGTTATGTGGGCGAGGATGTCGAGAACATCATCCTCAAGCTGCTTCAGTCTGCCGACTACAATGTCGAGCGGGCCCAGCGCGGCATCGTCTATATCGACGAGATCGACAAGATTTCGCGCAAGTCCGACAACCCGTCCATCACCCGCGACGTTTCGGGCGAGGGCGTGCAGCAGGCCCTGCTCAAGATCATGGAGGGCACCGTGGCTTCCGTGCCGCCGCAGGGCGGGCGCAAGCATCCGCAGCAGGAATTCCTGCAGGTTGACACCTCCAACATCCTTTTCATCTGTGGCGGCGCATTTGCCGGCCTGGACAAGATCATCTCTGACCGTGGCCGCAAGACCTCCATCGGTTTCGGCGCCAGTGTCGAAAACCCTGAGGACCGCCGTACCGGTGAGCTGTTTCGCCTGGTGGAGCCGGAGGATCTGCTGAAATTCGGCCTCATTCCCGAATTCGTCGGCCGTCTGCCCGTTCTGGCCACGCTGGAAGACCTCGATGAGGATGCGCTGATCCAGATTCTGTCGGAGCCGAAAAACGCGCTCGTCAAGCAGTATCAGCGCCTTTTCGAGATGGAGAACGTGGAACTGACCTTCCATGAGGATGCGCTGCGGGCCATCGCCCGCAAGGCGATCGACCGCAAGACGGGCGCGCGCGGCCTGCGCTCCATCATGGAGTCCATCCTGCTTGACACCATGTTCGAGCTTCCGTCGCTGGAAGGCGTGCAGGAAGTGGTCATTTCCGATGAGGTCGTGGCCGGCAATGCCCGCCCGCTCTACATCTATGCCGAGCGCGAGGAAGCCAAGGGCAAGTCCTCGGCCTGACGGCGGGTCCGTTGGCCGGAAACCGAAGGCGGGCCGGTGGTCCGCCTTTTTCTTGCCCGCCGCCGGCATGGCTGCGGGAATCGTGCGGCGGCGGATTGGCGCATGAATGTCGCCGGAGTAGAATGGGAATCACGTATATGTGCCTTGCCTTGAAAACAGGGCGCGCGTTCTCCACCTAAGCCTCAAGGACCGGTTTGCCGGTCGGGATGGACGCAGGAAGCCCGCTGCCGCAGGATAAAGGGGCGGCTTGAAGCGTTGCAGCAAGGCCCGCAAGGAGCCAGGAAGGAAAAGAACATGTCGGAACTGACGCACACCGGGGGTGTCGAGGCTGTAGACGGCCGCTACGCCGTCCTGCCGCTGCGCGATATCGTGGTTTTTCCCCACATGATCGTGCCGCTTTTCGTGGGGCGCGAGAAGTCGATCCGTGCGCTTGAGGATGTGATGGGCGGTGACAAGCAGATCCTGCTTGCCACGCAGAAGGATGCGTCCGTGGACGATCCGGGCCCCGACGGCATTTATGATGTCGGCACGCTGGCCACGGTACTCCAGCTACTGAAGCTGCCCGACGGCACCGTGAAGGTGCTGGTGGAGGGCAGTGCCCGCGCCAGGGTCATCGCCTTTACCGGCCGCGAGGATTTCCACGAGGCCGATATAGAGCTTCTCGACGAGCCGGAAGAGGAACAGATCGAGCTCGAGGCGTTGGCACGCTCGGTTGTCGCCGACTTCGAGAACTATGTGAAGCTCAACAAGAAGATCTCGCCGGAGGTCGTTGGCGCGGCTTCGCAGATCGAGGATTTTTCCAAGCTTGCCGATACGGTGGCGTCGCATCTGGCCATCAAGATCAACGAAAAGCAGGAAATGCTCGGCACGCTCTCCATCAGGCAGCGTCTTGAAAAGGCGATGGGTTACATGGAAGCGGAGATCTCCGTGCTTCAGGTCGAGAAGCGCATTCGCAGCCGCGTCAAGCGCCAGATGGAGAAGACGCAGCGCGAATACTATCTCAATGAGCAGATGAAGGCGATCCAGAAGGAACTCGGCGAGGGCGAGGACGGCCGCGACGAGGCATCCGAACTGGAAGAGCGGATCAACAAGGCCAAGCTGTCGAAGGAAGCGCGCGAGAAGGCGCAGGCCGAGCTGAAGAAGCTGCGCGCCATGTCGCCCATGTCGGCGGAAGCCACCGTCGTGCGCAATTACCTCGATACGCTCCTGTCATTGCCCTGGGGCAAGAAGTCCAAGGTCAAGAAGGACCTGAACTTCGCCCAGAAGGTGTTGGACGAGGACCATTTCGGCCTCGACAAGGTGAAGGACCGCATCGTCGAATATCTCGCCGTGCAGTCGCGCCAGAACAAGCTGAAAGGCCCGATCCTGTGCCTCGTCGGCCCCCCCGGCGTCGGCAAGACCTCGCTAGCCAAGTCGATTGCCCGCGCGACGGGGCGCGGAATATATCCGCATGGCGCTCGGCGGCGTGCGGGACGGGCTTCAGATTCGCGGCCACCGGGCACTTTCTATATCGGCTCCATGCCCGGCAAGGTCATGCAGTCGATGAAGAAGGCCGGCAAGGCCAATCCGCTTTTCCTGCTCGACGAGATCGACAAGATGGGCATGGATTTCCGTGGCGATCCGTCTTCGGCCCTGCTGGAAGTGCTGGACCCGGAACAGAATTCCCACTTCATGGACCATTACCTGGAAGTGGAGTACGACCTGTCGCCGGTCATGTTCATCACCACGGCCAATACGCTGAACATTCCGGGCCCGCTGATGGACCGTATGGAGATCATTCGCATCGCCGGTTACACCGAGGATGAGAAGGTGGAGATCGCCAAGCGCCACCTGCTGCCCAAGGCGGTGCGCGACCATGCGCTCCAGCCAAAGGAATTTTCGGTGAGCGATGACGCGATCCGCTCGATCATCCGCACCTACACCCGCGAGGCCGGTGTCCGTAACCTTGAGCGTGAGCTGATGACGCTCGCTCGCAAGGCGGTGACGACCATTCTCAAGGACAAGGTGAAGTCGGTGGAGGTGACCGAGGCCAATATCCACGATTATCTCGGCGTGCCGCGCTTCCGCTTCGGCCAGGCCGAGGGCGAGGATCAGCTTGGCGTCGTGACCGGACTGGCCTGGACCGAGGTCGGTGGCGAATTGCTCACCATCGAAGGTGTCATGATGCCCGGAAAGGGCAAGATGACGGTCACCGGCAACCTGCGCGATGTGATGAAGGAATCGATTTCGGCGGCGGCCTCCTATGTCCGCTCGCGCGCCATCGATTTCGGCATCGAGCCGCCGCTCTTCGACAAGCGCGACATTCACGTCCACGTGCCGGAAGGCGCGACGCCGAAGGACGGCCCGTCGGCAGGCATTGCCATGATGACGGCCATCGTCTCCGTGCTGACTGGCATTCCGGTGCGCAAGGACGTCGCCATGACGGGCGAGATCACGCTGCGCGGGCGCGTCCTGCCGATCGGCGGATTGAAGGAAAAGCTTCTGGCAGCCCATCGCGGCGGCATCAAGAAGGTGCTGATCCCCGAAGACAATGCCAAGGATCTTCCCGACATCCCCGACAATGTGAAAGAGGGTCTGGAGATCGTGCCGGTCAGCCGTGCCGGCGAAGTGCTGGAACATGCGCTGGTGCGCATGCCCGAGGCCATCGAATGGGTCGAGCCGGTGGATGCGCCGCCCTCCAAGCCCGAGGAACCGGGCGAGGCGGTCGGCGTGGCCCACTGACGGCCGGATAACCGTAAATGTTGAAAAGCCGGGTTTTGAACCCGGCTTTTCCTTTGAAAACCCCAGAAAACCGGGGATTTGCGGCACTGCTTATACGTTTTCGGCTTGTTTGCCCGCCACATCTGCCTAAGGTCCTGCGCAGCCGGTTGAGTCGTATTCCCGGTAGAGGACCACTAACGACAAAGGGACTTTCAATGAACAAGAACGAACTTGTTGCCGCGGTTGCGGAAAAAGCGGGTCTGTCCAAGGCTGACGCGCAGTCGGCAACCGATGCGGTTTTCGATGCCATCACCGAAGAAATGGCGAAGGGCGGCGATGTCCGTCTGGTCGGCTTCGGCAATTTCTCCGTTTCCCGTCGCGAGGCGACCACCGGCCGCAACCCGCAGACCGGCAAGGCCGTCGAGATTCCGGCCCGCAACGTGCCGAAGTTCTCCGCCGGCAAGGGCCTGAAGGACGCTGTCAACTGATTTGCCGTTGACGACTGGTTTCCTTGAAAACCCGGCTCCTCGCGGCGCCGGGTTTTTTCATGGATCGGCAAGAGCTGCCATTGCATGGGCTGCCGGATTTGGCTCCAATGGCGGAGGATGACGAGCGGAAGGTGGTAGAGATGGCAGAAGGTGATCTGGCCAGGCGTATCCGGCAGGGGCAGGGCGCCGAGAAAGCGGACCTGGTTCTCAAGGGCGGGCGCCTGTTCGACCTTGTCTCCGGTGCGCTTCTGGAGGGAGACATCGCCATTTGCGGCGATACCATCGTGGGCACCTGTGCGGCCTTTGCCGGTGAGCGCGAGATCGACATTTCCGGCCGCATTGTCGTGCCGGGCTTCATCGATACCCATCTCCATGTCGAAAGTTCGCTGGTCACGCCATTCGAGTTCGACCGCTGCGTGCTGCCGCGCGGTGTAACCACGGCCATCTGCGATCCGCACGAGATTGCCAATGTCGCCGGCATCGAGGGCATCCGCTTTTTCCTCGACTGCGCCACGCGCGTGGCCATGGACCTGCGTGTGCAACTGTCGAGCTGTGTTCCGTCCACCGACATGGAGACCGCCGGCGCGCGGCTCGAGGCCGCGGATCTGGTGCCCTTCATGGACCATCCCAAGGTCATCGGCCTGGCGGAATTCATGAACTATCCGGGCGTGCTCGCCTGCGATCCGTCCTGCATGGCCAAGCTGGAGGCTTTCGACGGCCGCCACAAGGACGGCCACGCCCCCCTGCTGCGCGGGATGGCGCTCAACGGTTACCTTGCCGCCGGTATCCGCACTGATCATGAGACCACGGCAGCGGCGGAGGCGCTGGAAAAGCTGTCAAAGGGCATGCACATCCTCATCCGCGAAGGCTCGGTCTCGAAGGATCTCGACGCGCTCATGCCAATCATCACCGAGCGCAACTCGCCCTTCATCGCGCTGTGCACCGACGACCGCAATCCGCTCGACATCGCCGAACACGGGCATCTGGACTACATGATCCGCCACGCCATCGCCTGTGGCGCGCCACCGCTGGCGGTCTATCGCGCGGCCTCGATTTCCGCCGCCCGTGCCTTCCGCCTGCATGATCGCGGTCTGGTCGCACCGGGCTGGCGGGCCGATCTGGTGGTGCTGGACAGCCTGGAAGGCTGCAACGCGCAGATGGTCCTCTCGGCGGGCCGCCTCGTCAATGATGCCCTGTTTGCCGCGCGCGGCCATGTCGAACCGGTCGCCCGCGCATCGGTCAAGGCGCGGCACATCGGCGCCGATGACCTGGTCCATCGCGCCAATGCGGCCGAAACCCATGTCATCGGCATCGAACCGGGCAAGATCATCACCCAGCACCTGCATGAGGAAATCGTGCCTGAAGCAGGTGTGAAGCGCGCCGACCCGGCACGCGATCTCGCCAAGATCGCCGTGATCGAACGGCACGGCCGCAACGGCAACCGGGCAACCGGTTTCGTGCGCGGCTTCGGCCTGAAACACGGCGCCATCGGCTCCACGGTCTGTCACGATCATCACAATATCGCGGTGGTGGGAACGAATGACGAGGACATGGCCCTGGCGGCCAACCGGCTGGGCGAAATCGAGGGTGGTTTCGTCGTGACCCGCGCGGGCGCGGTTGTGGCCGAAGTGGCGCTACCGGTGGCAGGCCTGATGAGCCTCGAACCCTTTGAAACGGTCCGCGACCAGCTTGTCGTCCTGCGCGAAGCCGCCCGCGATCTGGGCGTGACGCTGGAAGAGCCTTTCCTGCAATTGGCCTTCCTCGCCCTGCCGGTGATCCCGCATCTCAAGATCACCGACCGGGGCATGGTCGATGTGGACCGATTCGAGCTGATTGCATCGCCCGGTTTATAGCAACACGCCCGGCTCAGGGAGACGGACATGGAATTCCTGAATGGTACCGAAGGGCGGCAGCAGGCGATCATCGACCTGTTTGCGGCCACCTTCACCGCCTCCGAGGGCCGGGAAGAAGGCGCATTGATCGGCGAACTGGTCCGCAACCTTCTTGAAACCACGCCAGACGATGACATCCACGTCTTCACGGCCAGCGAAAATGGTGCATTGGCAGGCGCGGCCATCTTTACCCGCCTGACCTATCCACAGGACGCTCGCACCGTCTTCATCCTGTCGCCCATGGCCGTGGCGACGGCCCGGCAGGGGGAGGGAATTGGCCAGGCGCTCATTGGCCATGCGCTGTCGGCCTTGCGTGAGAGGGGCGTCGATGTCGCCATGACCTATGGCGATCCCGCCTTCTACGGCAAGGTCGGTTTCGAGCCGGTGAGCGAAGACCGGGCCCGGGCACCCCTGCCGCTCAGCCAGCCCATCGGCTGGATCGGCCAGTCCCTGAGCGGCGGCCCGCTCACTCCGCTGAAAGGCCCTGGCACCTGCGTCGCCGCGTTGAACGATCCGGCCCTCTGGTAGGCGTAGACAAGAGAAGACGGGCCCGCTTCTCATCGCAAGACTGCGGTTTCGGTCCCGGGCAAATCCGGATGCGAACCCGGTGCCCCGGCAGCATCAGGCGACTGAGCGCTCAGGACGGACAGGTGAAGTTGAAACCATAGAGCGCCTCACCGCCGCGCTCCTCATGGCGCATGAACGACACGGACACGCGACCGAGGTCATCCTCGATCATGAGCGACTGGCCCGTTCCCATGCCAGATTTGATGACATTTTCACCGGTAGGCGAAGTCAGGCCGACCCTCGGATTTCTCGTTCTGGGATCTCCCGAATGCCCGATCGCCAGCGTGTAGCGCTGCTTGCAGATCGTGGCGCCGTCATTCATCTTCAGCGTGACATCGGAATTGGGCGACATGCCCGAAACGTCGATATCGTGCGCTTTCTGCCGGGCGGCCACAAGGAACAGGTCTCGGCGCAGGCTGGCCACGTCCGACAGGTCGGGCCTGATGCCGTTTATGCCTTCCAGCAACTCGTTCATCTTGGCCTGAAGAACACCCGCATCCTTCATGTCGCCGGCCTGGATGGACTGAATGAGGCCCGTGATCTCGTTCACCCTGGCTTCGATGCCAGCACTTTTTGCAAGCAGGTTGTCGCTGAGGATTTCGGTTTCGCTTTTCAGCATGTCCGGCTTGTAGGCGTCATAAACCAGCGACACGATCTGGTCGGCAAGAAATATCGCGACAAATGCCACCGAACCGATCAGCAGCGAAAGAACCGGCGCCTTCTTCAGGTCGTCATAAGCGTTCCTGATGTGATTGAGACGCTCGTTGACGAGGGCGTAGAAACCGCCCTTTCTTCCAGCGTTTTTTTCGATGGCCGGCGTCTCGTTCATCGCTTTGTTGTCCCGTATTTCAGCTATCCGGTTTCGCGCAGATGCCGATCTGTCGGGAAGTCCGTTCGCTTTGCAAATCAGTGACCGGATATTCTGGACGCTTTCCTGAAGCCTGACCCGCGGATCATGCGGATGGCGATTGACCATTGGCTTGACGATGGCAGGGCGTGGACGCCCTTGCCGATGATCCGGGTTTCCGGCAACGCCACTTTCACGGTCCATCGCAACAGGGAACAGGTCCGCGTGCCACCGAAAAACACGAACGAAGCGTCAGGGCCGCGGGCCGCATCCTTTGCAAGTGTGGCTGATGCCAGCCGAACGTAACTGCCATGATCGGCAGGAGCCCGGCGATACCCTGCATCGAGTGCCCCCAGGAAGGAGCGTTCTTGGGAAAATGGGCGTAATCATCGCATCATCCTGTCATTGGGCCTGCTGGCTCTATGGACTGCAGGACGGCCAGGCACAATGAGGCCGGCGGTATTGCGCCTGCGGGCCGGATTGCCGCGCTCTCTGCCGAGAACGCGGCATCCGGCCCGGCACCCTGCCTGTCCCGAACCCGGGAGCGCCCGGTAGGCACCGCGCGCCATTCGCAATCACCCGCCGGTTCCCACAATCCCCGTGACAGCGGCATTCACGCCGCTGGTGATCGTGCCGGTGTTCACCGCCCCCAGAGCGGTCGTGTTGATGTTGCCGACCGATCCGTTGACGGCGATCAGGGCGTTGTCGACGTTCCCCATGATGACAGAGGTATTGTGCGCGACGTTCAGCATCATAGTGCCGGTGTCCGCCGACCACGGTCAGCGTCGACCGGACGGCGCTGGTTGTCGCTGTCGCCGCATCATCGACCGCCGAGTTCACGCCGACCGTGATGTCGCCGGTGTTGACCGCGCCGAGCGCGGTCGTGGCGATGTTGCCGAAATCGAGTGTCGGCAGGGTGTATTCCAGCGCGTTGGCGCCGGCCATGGCCGTCTGCGTGATCTCGTTCACGCCCGTGACGATGTTGGTGATCGAGCCGTCGATCAGCGTGGAGACGTCGCGCTGCCACCAGTCCTCGTACAGTGAGTTCAACTGCCTGGTAAAGTCGGTGGTGACGATCTCTTCCCAGCCGTAGTCCAGATAGACCGTGTCCTCGGGGGCGGTGTCGGAGAAGACGAAAGCCGGGTTGCCCTCACCGTCGAGGGTCAGTTTCAGCGTGGTGAACTCGGGGATCGGAATCCGGCCAGAGGGCGTCTTCCATGTGCCAAAATAGTCTGTTGTATAGTCCCACGGCGTCGTCGCCTCCGCGCCGCCAACGGAGTCGAACCTGTACTCCTGGCCGTCGATGGTCACAGCAATAGCGATCTCAGAGACAGTTCTAATAAACCCAGTTGGCCCATCGTCATACAACTCGATGCTTCCATCCGGATTCAGCCGAAAGTAGAATGGGTACCCAACCGATCCGTCGTATGGAGCAGTGAAATACGTGCCCAAGTCCCGTGCCGTGAATGTATACTCGGTCGTTGTGCCTTCAAAATAAGCGCTCGTAAGGAATGTGGGTACTCGGTTACCGACGGGATCGTAGAGCTCCCACACCCGGATTGTCCCGATTGGCACGTCAAGGATGTTGACTGTAGTCCCGTCCGCCAGCGTGATCTCGCCGTCGCCCTGAAGGTTCTCGAACAGCGAGAAGTCGATGGGCGCGGACATCGGCGTGACCACATCCTCCTGATAGTCCTCATAGGCGATTTCGGTCCGGTCGGTGGAATACCACTGCCGGTCCAGCACGCTTTCGGCGATGTTCGCATAGATCCCGTTCACCGGGGCCATCGCGCCCGGAGAGGACAGGTTTATCTGCTCGACCGCATGGAGAACCCGCTCCAGAACCGATGTGCCGCCTTGCAAGGGCGTCACCGTCCCGATCCCGTCATAGACCGTGGACTGGTCGTTGATCGTGAAGTTCGGATCGGTGGTATAGGACTGCGCGAGCGCGAGTGACGGGATCAAGGCAAAGGCAAGCGCTAGGGGGGAGCGGCATGACGGGATGCGCGGTGTTTTTACGGGGTCGGTCGGCATGTCAACGCACATAAAGAGTAAACATCGGAGAAAATGGATCTGCCAGGGAAGCTGCAATCGGAACCAGTTCGCGGCGGCGCATTCGTCAACTCCATTCGTTTCGCAATCCATGCGTCGCCGCATGCCGCGAGTCAATGGTTATGAATATTTTTCAATTTAATTTCAGTGACTTAGTGGAAAAAATGCAACCCGCGGGCGCATTTCTCAAGAACCCTCAAGAAACCTCAACAAGCCTCGCTCCGGCTCGCGTTTCTTTGCCCGGTCTCGCATGGCTGGCCGAACCGGTCGGCGCCGGATCGCAAGGCGAGGGTCGCCTATTCGCACATTCGTCGCGGTGCCCCTAGCTGTCTTCCGTTCAAAATTTTCAGCGGGCGGGCGGAAGGCGCGAATGCAGGTAATCTACGATCAGGTCGCCATCTATCTGAGCATGACGTTTCTGGTTCCCGGCGCTGTGTTCGCCGTTCTTGGCCGCACGATACCCGGCAAGCCCGCGCTGGATATCTGGGCATTGGCCTTTCTCAGCCTGTTCGCCTCCACGGTGCTGACCGCGATACGAGGGTCCGATCCGTCCGCCCTGATGCTGATCCTTCCGAATCTTCTGGTGGGGCTGGGCTATGTCGGCGGAATTGCCGGCCTGCGCTCCATCAAGGGGTTGCGGGTCGTGACGCCGGCCATGACCGCCTTGCTGGCCGTCTATCTTCTCCTTCTCACATTCACCGTGGCGTCGGGCGGGTCATGGTCGACCAGGGTTGCGGTCATCAGTTCGGGCATTGCCGGATTTTCGTTTCTGCTTGCCTGTGCAGCGCTCAGGCGGTTTGGCGGCGCCAGCCGCATGAGCGACCTGATCATCGTCACGGCCATGGCGATCAACGCCCTCATCGCCGGCCTGCGCGCAGCTGTCGCCGTTGCCCCGGCCCTGGTGCCGGCCTTGCCGGGACCGCTGGTCGAATCGCTGTTCTTCTTCTGGTCGATTGCCGCAGCCGTCAGTCTCGGCATCGCCTTCTATCTCCAGTTCCATGCCGTTGCCGACACCGAGACCCGGCAGAGGGTGCGGGAAATGGCGCGGCTGCAGGAAAGCCTTGAGCGCAGCCTCTCCGAACAGGCCGGCATGAAGCAGATCCTGATTCACGAGCTGCGCCGCCCGATCAACCTGATTGCCTCCACGCTGGATGTGATGGACACGGGTGACGAGCGCAGGATGGGCGCGGCACAGATCCTGCGCCTCAAGCGCCTCACCCATGGTGCAGGCGCCGTTCTGGATGAAATCGCCGACCTGGTGGAGTTGAGCGACCTGATCGACTATCCCGACCGGCGGCGTCTCCCGATCGGCACGCTGGCCGAGGATATCGGGCTGAAATGGTCGGTCCCGGTCTCCTGCACTGCCGGCCTGGCCGGCCGGATGGCGTCGATCGATCCGCTGTTGTTCGACGCCGCCGTTGGCAATCTCATAGCCAATGCCCAGCATCACGGCACCGCTTGCTGCGTCGGGTTCTCCAGCGAAAACGGCCATCTTCTGGTCGATGTGACGGATGACGGACCGGGCATCCCGGCGGAGCAGTGGTCACGCGTCTGGGAGAAGTTCACGCAGGTCGGCGACGTGTCGTCGTCGCCATCGGGCCGCGTGGGCGTCGGCCTCTATCTGGCGCGGGGCATTGCCCGTGCCCATGGCGGCGAGGCCATGGTGGTTTCCCGTGTGCCGAGCGTGATTCGTCTCACCTTCAGCCTGGAAGCGGCCGGCCGCCATGGATGAGCGCGGAACCATTCTGCTCATCGATGACGATGCAGCCTTTTGCGAGAACGTCGCCCGGTTTTTCGCCGATCGCGGACAAGCCTGCCAAGGCCTGTCAAATCCGCAACTGATCCTGGCACAGGATCTCTCCAGGGTCGCGCTGGTTCTCCTCGACATCGACATGCCCGGCCTTGACGGCCTGACCCTGTTGCCGCTTCTCAAGGCGCGCCAGGATATCCCGGTCATCATGGTATCCGGCATCAGCGATCTTGACGCGAGGCTTGCCGCACTCAAGGCGGGCGCGGACTTCTTCTTCACCAAGCCGGTGGCGCTGGACGAACTGTTTCTGGTTTGCGTGCGCCGGTTGATGCAGAAGCCACCGGCGTTGCAAATGGCCCCGGCGCCCTGGTCGCTGCATGTGCGAACACGGCAATTGACCAGTCCCCAGGGAACCAGCATCGGGCTGACCATGACCGAGTGCCGCCTGCTCGAAAGCCTGTTCGCCAGCGCTCCGGCGGAAATCGGCCGGCTCGCACTGATCGAGATCATGACGGGCGAAAGGACAGAGGATTCCCGTAGCCTGCGGTCGCTGGAAGTCATCCTGTCGCGCCTGCGGACGCGATTCCGTCATGGCGGGGAAACACTGCCCATCAAGGCGGAGCGCAATGTCGGATACGTATTTCTGGGGACCGCGCGTATTCTTGATTGAGCCACCGCCGGCGGTGGCCTCGATAGCCTGGCAATACCGCCGGCTCTCCAGCCTGATTTGCGGATAATGCTGTTCGTCGGGAAACGTCCGGGATCTCATCAAGCCAACCGGGATTGCCATGACCATTCGCTTCAAGAGCCTGGATGCGCTGCGCTTCATCCTCGCGCTTTATGTCGTTGTCGGTCATTTGGCCGATTGGCCTTTCATGACGCGCAATGGCGGCCTCGCGGTCGATTTCTTTTTCGTCCTGTCCGGCTTCGTCCTGGCTCAGTCGATCGTCACGGCTCGCCATGGCTGGAGCGAGTTTTTCGCAAGGCGGCTTGCCCGTCTGTGGCCGTTGAATCTTGTAACCATGCTTGCTGTTGTCGCCATGACCGGCATCACCGAGCAGATGCAGATTTTCACGAATTTTCTGCTTCTTCAGAATTCCGGAATTCTCGATGAACTCGTGTTGAATTGGCCGTCATGGTCGATCTCTTCCGAATTTGTCATCGGCATCTTCATACTCTGGCCGGTTGCCTACTACCGGCTGCCTATCGTGGCGTTGATGGCTGCGACCTTTGGGACCGTCGTGTTGATGCAGCAGCCTGTTCCTGTCGATCACATGCATGTCCAGCCCTATGGCCCGTTCTCGCTCGGATTGATCCGCTGCATGGTCGGATGCCTGATCGGTTATCTCGCATACGAGACCTTCATCCGCTATGCCGGATGCGTTTCCGTGCCGCGGGTTTTTGCAACCGTCATACATCTTGCGCTGCTGCTGTCCGTCGTCCTTCTCCTGAGTGCAAGCCTTGCGAACGGAGGCAAGGGACTTGTCATCCTCCTGTTTCCGGTCGTGATCCTGGCCTTTGCGCTCCTGCGGTCCGATGTCGGTGACTTCCTTTCAAGGCCGGGATTTGCCTTTCTCGGAACACTCAGTTTCGGTCTTTACATGTGGCATGGCCCGATCATCATCATGATGCGCCAGTCCGGCATGCTGGACCAGCCTGCAATGATCCGGCAACGGCTCTATGCCGGCGACTTCGCAGATGTCCCGCTGATGATTGCGTGCTTACTGCTTTCCGTGGGCCTGGCTTACGTTTCGTTGAGGCTGTTCGAAAGACCGGGCAACCGGTTGGTCATGGCGCTCTGGAACTGGCCGCGCGCGGCCGGCAAAACGGCCGGCGCGCAGGACAGCATGCCGGTGGTGGCGGCCAAGGGCGCGGACCTGCCATAGGCATTGATGAACCGGCTGCTCAGGCAGCCAGGACATCCTTCCCGCCTGTCAGTGCCGGCAGGTCGAGATGTGTCACAAGGTGGGTATCGAGCACGAGGATCGCCGACAGGCAGGCATGCTCGCTCTCCGGCCCGATCCGTGGAACGGGCTGGATGTTCTCGTCGCTGACCGAGATCATGTCGGAGACGTCGTCAACGAGCAGTCCCACCATTTTCCCGTCGTTCTCGGCCACGATGACGGCGCTTCCCGCGGCGCAGCCGGACATTTCCAGGCCGAGGCATCGGCCGACATCGAGCACGGGAATCACCTGTCCCCGCAATTCGACAATGCCCAGCACATGGGCCGGCGCATGCGCCAGCGGCGAGATGTCCATGCGCCCGCGAATTTCGCGGACGTTCTCGACGTTCACGCTGAACTGTTGCTGCCCGATCCGAAAGGCGATGACTGTAAGCATGGCGGCTTTCTCCTGCATTGCTGGCTGGCCGGCAGCCGGTTGACGCGGGCGCGGTCAGACCTCTGTCCACGCATCCTGGCGGACCGCCAGGTTTCCTGTGGCGCGAGGCGCGGGCCTGTGCTGGCGCGGCTCGCCTGCACTTGCCGCATGCCCGCTTCGCACCGGCGTGTTCCCGGCGAGACGGAACTGGCCCAGCATCCGCGCCAGGGATTCGACTTCACCAGCCAGGCTGTGGCCGGCTGCGGTGGCTTGCTCCGCCATGGATGCATTCTGCTGCGTGTTGTTGTCGATGTCGGAGATCGCCCGGTTGATCTCCTTGAGCGACGTGGCCTGCTCCTTGACGGCGCTGACGATCGAGGACACGTTCACATCGACGTTGCGGACTTCGGCGACGATCGTCTCCAGCGTGCGGCCGGTTTCGCCGACAAGTTCTGCCCCGGTCGACACCAATGCGTTTGAATTCGCGATCAGGGTCTTGATTTCCCTGGCCTGCGCGGCTGAACGCTGCGCCAGTTCCCGCACTTCCTGTGCCACGACCGAAAAGCCCTTGCCAGCCTCGCCGGCGCGCGCTGCTTCCACGCTGGCATTCAACGCCAGCAGGTTGGTCTGGAACGCCACCTCGTCGATGATGGCGATGATGTTGGCGATATTGTGCGAGGCCTCCTCGATGTCGGCCATGGCCGCCACCGCCTGGCGAACGACGTTGCCGGCGCGTTCCGCGGCTTCCCCGGTATGTCGCACGGTCCTGCCGGCCTCGTCGGCATTGCCGGCGGTCAGGGAGATCGACTTGGTCACCTCTTCGACTGCTGCGGCCGTCTGTTCGACCGCCGATGCCTGGCGCTCGGTACGTTGGGCGAGATTGTCGGATGCCGTCAGCAATTCGCCCGAGGCGCCGCGGATGATGTCGCCATTGCTGGAAATGGCCTGCATCGCCGATTGCAGCTTTCCGACCGAGTGGTTGAAGTCCTGGCGCAGCGTTTCGAAATCGGGGTGGAATTGCACGTCGATGGTGCAGGTCAGGTCGCCTTCGGCCAGCGTACGCAGGGCCTGGCCGAGCTTTTCAATGGCCTCTGCGCTCGCCTTCGCCTGTGCCACGATCCGTGCATCGGCCTCCTGGCGAATGCGCGCGTTTTCCTCGCGCTCCGCCGCGATCTGGCGCTGGCGGTCCAGATTGTCCTGGGCGGCGTTCTTGAAGACCTGGACGGACCGGGCCAGCCTGCCGATCTCGTCGCTCCGGTCGCGATAGGGGACATCGCCCTCATCCTCACCGGCGGCAAGCCGGCTCGTATAGGTGGAAATCCTGTCGAGCGGACGAATGACCCGCTTGAACATGCCGGCGATCAAGGCCGCCAGAATGATCGCGGCGGCGATCACCACGGTCAATTCGAGCATGAGAATCCAGCCCATTTCCTCAGCGACGCCGGCTTCGATGGAACCCTGTGCGCTGACGGCCGCCTCGACGATTTTCGCCACGACGGCGCGGTGGGCCTCGAAAGCGGTGGTAATGCGGCCGAGCGATGCCTTGATCGCCGCTTCATCGCGCGCCCCCTGTTTCAACAGCAGCGGAAAAAGTGTGGTCTCCGCCTCCCGCCAGAACGCATCCAGTGCCAGCGGCGAGTCGTTGAGCACCAGGCGCTTGATTTCCGCGCCCACATCCGATGTCCGCCAGTGCCCGAGCCGTTCGAGATATTCGGTCTTGTGCGCGTTGAACTCTTCCAGCTCGCGCGCCGCAGCCGAGGGATCGATGACGGCCGCGAGGACATGCAGATAGGCCTCGATGACGTATGAGGGCGGGGGCAGGACGTCGGCAACGAGATCTTTCTGCTCGATGATCCGGTTGTAATTGTCACTTCCGATCTGACCTCGCACCTCGGCATAGCGGGCAACGCCGACGAGCACGGATGCGGCCAGGAGGATCACGATGGAGGCAAGGATAGCGCTTGTGCGAATGGTCAGAACCCGTCCGATGGTCTGTCCGCCACGGATGCTTTCATTCTTCAACATCTGAAAAACCGTTGCATCCGCCAATCATCAGGACACCAGCCGGTCTGTCGGCGCCGGAAATGGCATCATGCCCGCGACGGATGCAGTCGCGACCGGTGAGAAATCGGTAGCAAGAAGTCGTAAAGTAAAAGTTATAAATTATAAAGGAATAGCTTTTCTTGCCCGCAGGTCACTTTCGCGAGCAGGAAGGAAAGGGCGGGTACAGGAAGGAGCGTTTGATCGCCACTTCGGCGGACACGGGCCATTGAGGCAGCGCCACTGCCATAAAATGGCGCTTGGCCAATACATCAATCACTAATACAATCTTTGAACACGAATAGTCTGCCTTGTCGCAGATCGCCAATAACATGCGAAGCTGAATGACCCTGTCAGAGTAAGCCTCACCAACAGTTCCAGACCATCCCGGTGCGGTTGTTGCAGGCAGTCTGGAGCAGCACATGCCAATTCAGGTGGAACTATCAAGAGAGGAGTTCTCGGAAAACGGCGGTATCAGGCTTGTGGCGGAAATCATCACCGATCCGCCGGAGCCGAACCCCAAGGGAACAAACATTTATTCCTATGAGCTTGTCGACAATCCGGGCGACATGTTTCGGATCAATCAGTTCGACAGGACGATAGAAAAGCAGAACTGGCTGGCATCGAACGAGTTTGACTTCGAGAGCGGCCCCCGAAGTTTCCCGGTCACGGTCCGCGTGACGAACCTCACGACAAACGAGTTTACCGATGGCACGTTCGACCTCGTTCTTACCGACGAGCCGGTGAGCGAGATCTGGGTCGACAGCACCGGATGGATATCCGCGAATGCGGAAGACAACGCCCCGATTGCAACGTTTCATGGCGTTGAGCGCGGCGAAAGCATCTTGCTGGGCACATGGGCTGTCGAGCCGACATCGACGTTCGAGATCCTGTCGTCGACCCACGACATCGCATATTTCGATGGCAATATTCTGCGCGTCAAACCAGACGCGGAACTCGACTCGCTCGCCGGGACAACCGTCTTCCTCACCGTCTCGGGCAAGGACCCAGGCGGGGCGCCGGTGGTCAGGGACGTGTTCCTTGCTGTTCACCCCGCGGTAGCGAACCTGGTTGACCTGACAGGCCAGCCCGGGGCGGTGACCCAACTGACAGGGTTCAACGGTAGCCACGGGTTTTCATACGATACCACATCGATCGGCGACATCGATGGCGACGGTCTCGACGAGATCCTGCTGACATTTCCGGAAAGCGCGTTACCTCCCAACAACTTCCGGACTGCTTTCGTCCTTTGGGGCACGCAACGGGATCAAAGGCCGGCAAACCTGGACCTCGACGACCTGGACGCGGAAGACGGGTTTTCGATCGTCTTTCCCGGCGGCGCGGATTCCGGCTTCACGACGATTCCCGGCTATGCGGTTTCCGCCGCAGGCGATGTAAACAACGACACCTATCCGGATTTTCTGATCGGCGATCCCTATGCAGACCTTAGCTGGGTCCGCAACGATACCGGACGAGCCTACCTGTTTCTTGGCGGTCCGGATATCGGATCAACCGGAGAAATCGATGTTGACGACTTGCCGCCCGAGCAACTGGTGGTGTTTCGCGGGCCGCAGATCGCCGGCGATCTTGGAGGGCATCTTCAGGCCTTGGGCGATGTCAACAATGACAATTACGACGATTTCGCGATCATCGGCCTTTCCATGGATACCCGCAACGACTTCGAAGGCTGGGATGCCGCCAAGGACGGAACAAGGGACGGGACCGGACGCGTCTACATCGTGTATGGCGGGCCAGAACTGGGCACCAATGGGTTCTTTGACCTTGACGGGTTTGGCCCGGAGGACGGCATCGTCATCAATGGCGAGCAAAGCCTTGATTATCTGGCATACGAACGTTTCAGCACCGCCGATGTCAATGGGGACAACAAGACCGATTTCATAATCCCCTCACCGTTTCACCCGCATGACGGCGTCGGGTTCGGCGACGTTTTCCATGGTGGCAAGACCTATGTCATTTTCGGTGGCCGTGATGCGCCCGATGATGGCGTTGTCCGGCTTTCGGAACTGGATGGGACGCTCGGCTTCGCATTGGAGGCATCCTTTTCCGGCGTGACCGGGTTCTTTGGTGATGCAGTGGTTGGTGTTCCGGACATGAACGGCGATGGCATCGACGAGATCGTCATCACCGAGCCGACAAGGAACTATGTCGACGCCACCGCCCCCAACGGGCAAAGCAGATCATTTCTTGATCCCGATTACGTCGACGGATTCACGAAGACATATATCGTTTTTGGATCACCCGATATCGGCACCGCTGGTCCTCAACCTGGCATGATTGATGTCCGTGCACTCGCGCCAGAAGAATCATTGGAATTGCGCGGAATAGCGGGCAGTGAAGTTCAGGCCGCTGACCTGAATGGCGACGGACTCGGTGATCTCGTCCTTCTTGACCGGAATGCCGGTCTGGTCAGCATCCTGTTGGGGCGGCAAGGCCTGGAAACGCAGTCAGACGGGAATATCCATGCCCTCCCGCCAACTTCCGCGGTCTTCCTGCAGGCGAACGGGACAGGGCTGTCCATTCTCGATTTCGACAACGATGGCCTGTTGGACATTCTGGTCGAGAATGCCGAGGCAGAGGTCGCCGGCACCGCAGGTGCGGGATCGGCCTTCGTCGTCTATGGCGACACCCTCGGATTCGGCGGCCCCGGCCCGGACGACCTGCAATTGAATGGTTCTTCGATTGCAGAAAACGCCATGGGGGATGTTGCGGTTGGCGAGATCAGCGCCTTTTCGGGAGGTTTGCCACTGGCGCCGGTCTCCTTCCAGCTTCTGGACGATGCAGGCAGCCTGTTTGCTCTTGACGGCAACATACTGAAGCTCGTCGATGGGGCTGCCATCGATTATGAAACGGCGACAAGTCATATCGTCCGCATTTCTGCCGTAGGAATTTCGGGTCCCGCCTACGAGGAGGACTTCGTCATCCAGGTGACGAACATGCCGGTATCGGATATCGCGCTCGCCTCGGGCGGCACGGTGGAGGAAAACGCCGCCGGCGGCACCGTGGTCGCCACGTTCGAGGCTTCCGAAAACCCGGTCGAGCCATCCGCTACCTTCACGCTCATGGACGATGCGAATGGCCTGTTCGTGCTCGATGGCGATACACTGAAAGTCGCACCGGGCGCTGTCATCGACTACGAGGCGGCGACCAGCCACACCGTGCGCATCGCCGCAAGCGACGCCACCGGCCCGGCATACGAGGAAGACTTCACCATCCAGATCACGGATGTGTCCGGGCAGGTGGTCATGGGCACGCCCGAGCCCGACGACCTGATCGGAACGCCCGAGGACGACACGGTCTATGCGCTGGGCTCCGACGACACGGTGACGGGAACCGGCGGCCCCGACACCGTCGACGGGGCAGGGGGCACCGACACAATCGTCTATGGCGGATCGCGCGCCGACTACATGCAGGACCTGCAGGCCGACGGCTCGATCCTCGTCGCCAAGCCGGACGGCTCCACTGACACGCTGATCTCCATCGAGCGCATCGATCTGCTGGACGGCGACTATGTCTATGACATCGGCTCGGACAATCTGGGTTTCGGCTACCGCATCTACCAGGCGTCTTTCGGGCGCACGCCGGACGAGGGCGGGGTGCGGTTCTGGATCGGCGTGCTTGACGCGCTCGACAACCAGGGCTTCACCGAGCTTGGCAAGCAGCAATATGTGGCCTCGGAGTTCATCGGGTCGGACGAGTTCCAGGGCCTCTACGGCGCCAATCCGACCAATTTCGAATATATCGATGCGATGTATCAGAATGTGCTGTTCCGCCTTCCCGACCAGGAGGGCTACGACTTCTGGGTCGGCGGCATGGAGGCGGGCCTGAGCCGGGAGGACATCCTCATTGCCTTCACCCAGAGCCAGGAGAACATTTCCAACAACATCGCCAATCTCGATGACGGTGTCTGGGTGGTGTGACGCGGGGCGTTGCGTGGAGCGCGGCAGGAGAATCGAACGTATCTTCTGTATCTCGAAATCATCGGAATAGCTGATCGTGTCCCGGCACGTGGTGCTTCTTCCGCGCAACCTTCCCGAATCACGTCCGGATCTGGCGTAACCGCATGTCATGATCTCCGTAAAACGGAGAGAAGAACATGTCCTTCAATCAACACCATGCGCTTGAACTTGTCGCGCGGCTGGCCGACCGCAGCAGTTCGTCCAGCAAGCTCGCCTGCGAACTGCCGCGTTTGATCGAAGTCCTGACCAATGTTGAATGCCCCGACCGGCCGCGAAACGGGCAGACGGATGCCTGGTGGCGGAAGGTCCGCAAGATTGCCGTCAACCTCGTCGGTGGAGAACTGACCGACGAGGAAAGGATCGTTCACCAGAATGCCGCCCGGCTCGGGGAGCATTTCAGCCTTTCGCCGCTGGAAATCCGCATCTTCCTGTTCGTGGCGCTGTACCGGATTTTCGAAAGCTTCGAGACCGTCGTCGATCAGGCGCTGGACACAAGGGAAATCGGCCTTCCGGGCCTGCTGTCGCTCTTTTGCGAAACGCAGGAGACGGAAATCCGCAAGGCTCTCAAGCTGGAGACCCGCCTGACCGCTTCCGGCCTGCTGCAGAAGGAGCGCCGCGGTTTCCAATCCCGCTTTCCCTACGTGATCAGCGAGCGCCTGTGTGCTGCGCTGACGATCGAGGTGGACGATCTCGAGGACCTGGTCGGGATCATGTTTCCGGCGGCGCCCGCGCCGGAAGCCGAATGGCAGGATTTCGAAAGCCTCGGCAGGGATGGCGAATTCGTGCGGACCCTGCTCGGCCAGGCGCTGGCATCCGGGGCGAAGGGCATCAATGTCCTGCTTTATGGCCGGCCCGGCACGGGTAAGACCGAATTCTCGAAAGTCCTGGCAGCCGCATTGAACGCCCGGTTGAGAGCCGTTGGAGAAAGGAACGGCGAGGGGTTCGAACCCTCGCGCCATGACCGGCTGATGGAGTTGAAACTGGCGGGCCGGATGCTCGGTCGCCGCCGGGACACGCTCCTCCTGTTCGATGAGATGGAAGACGTCATGGGCGACAGCCTGCCGATGTTCGACAGCGACAAGCCTTCGAAGGTCCATTCCAATCGCCTGCTCGAAACCAACCCGCTACCGGTCATCTGGACCACGAATTCCGTCGACAACTGCGATCCGGCCTTTCTGCGTCGCATGACCTTTTCCGTCGAGATGCGCACGCCAGGCGGCGCGGTGCGCGGCCGGATCTGGAGAAGGCTGAACGATCGCCACCAGGCCGGCATCGAAACCGAAGGGCTGGCGATGATGGCGGCCGCGCACGAGCATCCCCCGGCGCTGGTCTCCGACGCGATGCGGACCGCCCGGCTTTGCGGAGGCGGCACGGAAACCTTCAGCCGTGTGCTCGGTGCATCGGCAAAGCTGGCAAATGGCGGCATCGCGCCCTTGCCCGGTGGCGCCGGAGCGATGAACTGGCAGCCGCAACTGGCGCAGGCGGACATCGATCTGGTGATGATCGAGGCGCGGCTGTCGCGGGTGGATGCGCCGCGGCAGGTGTCGTTCTGCCTCGAAGGGCCGCCCGGAACCGGCAAGAGCGCCTGGGCGCGGCACCTGGCCGGCGTGATCGGTCTGCCGGTTCACGAGAAACGCGCCTCGGACCTGAAGTCACCCTATGTGGGCGAAAGCGAACGGAACATCGCACGTGCATTCGAGGAAGCCCGGCAGGCCGGAGCGCTCCTGATCTTCGATGAAGCCGAGACCTTCCTGGCGGATCGCCGCGGCGCACATCACGCCTGGGAGGTCAGTCTCACCAACGAGATGCTGACCTGGATGGAACGGCATCCATTGCCGTTTGTCTGCACGACGAATTTCGCCGAGCGGCTGGACCCGGCAACCCAGCGGCGTTTCACCTTTCACGTCCGGTTCGGTTGGCTCTCTTCCGACCAGCTGGAGCACGCCTGGGAAACGCATTTCGACGGCGATGCACCGGCCGGGCTGGCAAGGCTTGAGCGGCTGACACCGGGCGACTTCGCGAATGTGGCCCGTAGAAGCGGTGTCTTGGGCGAGAAATCGCCTGCGCGAATATTGGAAGAACTGAACCGCGAGGCGGAAATGAAGCACGGCCCGTTGCGCAGTATTGGTTTTACGAATTGACGGATTGCGCAATGCTTGGAATTCTTTGCCGGGCAGAGGTGAAAGGGGAGCGTGGCTTGTCACGTTACGGGCGACATGAGGATCTCCTGAGGCTTGCCCTGCTGATGCAGGGCACAGCCGACGGCGTTTCCCTTGCCGACATCATGGACCGGTTCGGCGTGGCGCGCCGAACGGCCGAACGGATGCGCGATGCCATCCAGAACGTCTATCCGCAACTGGAGGAACTGGTGGAGGAGCGCGGCCACAAGCGCTGGCGCTTCCCGGTCGGCACGCTTGGCCGGATGGCCGAGCCGACGCTCGATGAGTTGACCGCTGCGCATCGCGCCGCGGAGATTGCCCGGCGGGAGGGCGACGAACACACCGCAGATGCCCTCGAAGGCCTTGCGGCAAAGGTGAAAGGCATGTTCCGGGCGGATCGCCGCCGCCAGATCGAGGTCGATCTCGAAGCGCAATTGCTGGGCGATGGCGTCGCCTTCCGGCCGGGACCGCACGAGCGGATAGCGCCGGAAATCCTGTCGACGCTTCGCCACGCAATCCTGGCCGGCGTGATGATCTCGGCGGATCATCGCGCGCGCTCCTCGGGAAAGCTGTCGCGCAATGCCCGCCTTGGTCCCATCGCGCTGCTGCTCGGCGACGGGCGTCAATACCTGCTTGCATGGAGCGAATACCAGGACGACTTGCGCCTCTTCGCGCTGATCGGCTTCGAGCGGATCGTGTTGCAGAACGAAGGGTTTGAACGGCCGGCAGATTTCGATCTTCAGGAATGGCTGGCCGGCAGCTTCGGCGTCTGGCGGGAAGAGCCGTTCGATATCGAATGGCGTTTCCTGCCCGACGTGGCCGATGAGGCGGCGACCTTCCAGTTCCATCCGAAGCAGGAAGCCGAACGGCTTGAGGATGGCTCCCTGATCGTGCGCTTTCATGCCGGCGGCCGCCAGGAAATGGACTGGTACCTTTATCGCTGGGGCGACCGGGTGGAGGTGCTCAAGCCCGCGGAAAATCCGCAACGGCCAAAGCCGTGAAGTGTCTTGCGGAACGGCATCGTGCTCATCCGGCCGGCGTCTATGCCTGCGCTGATTGTCGAACCGGAAACCGATAGGCAGGACGACCGATGTTTTATCCCTTCCTCGTCGCGGATTCTAGGTACCGCCTGCACTATCGACTGTCGGAGAAACGCCTCGCCGAGCTTTCGCTCGCGCCCATCGCGCCAGCATGGGAACCGGGGCCGGTCATCGCGGCCTCGCCCGATCCGATCTGGGCAGGGAGTTTTGCGAACGCGCCGCTGGAAACGATCGCTGTCGTGACTGCCGGTCTCGAAGCACTGGTCGCCGCAACGCCGGACTTGCGACCGCCAACGATCGATTCACTGCCGGATTCGCGGGCCAGGCGGCACCTGTCCGCGCTTATCCGGCTATGGCGCGCAATGGGTGATGCCTTGCCGCCCGGTCTGGCAGCGGCGCGCCATGTCCTGGAACTGCCGCAGGGCCGGTTCCTCGATCCTCTCCCGGTGGTCGCGGGATCGGTCGATCCCCTGGCGCCCCCGGCGATGCAGGCGCTCCATGAACGGCTCAAGACCGAGTTCGGTGCGCAAGCGGCACCGGTTCAGAATAAAGCCGCAACGGCCGGCAGCCGGCTGCATGCCTTGCAGGACGGCTTGCGCAACAAGGCGCTGGAAACCGGGCCGCTGGACGACAGCCTGGCCTTCTTCGGTCTGCGCGATGGTGCCGCATGCGCTGAATTTGCGGCAGCGCGGGCACGGGCCCTGATCGAGAATGGCGTGCAACCACGCGAAATCGCCATCATGGCGGCCGGTCACTCGCCTCATCTCGCGCATGCCTGCGCGGCCCAGGGCATCCCGCTTTCCGGCTTGCCGGACCGGCCCCCGCAACGCGACCTGATCGGCGAGACGGCACTTCTCCTCGCGCTGGCCAAGCGGTCCCCGACACCGGCCATGGTCCTGGCGGGCCTTGCCCTGTCGCCCCTCATGCCCTGGACATCGGAAGCGGGCCGCGATCTGGCCGAATCCGTGATGGCGGGCGATTTCCGGGTGGGCGGTCTGGGCGCAGACGCCGAACACCTGGCCTTGTGGGAGGATGTGCGCGCATCCGCATCGAGCCTTCAACAATTCCGTTTCTACATGGATCGCATTTGCCCAAGGCTCCGCGATGGTGACGCGGTCCGCGCCCGCCTGCCAATCCCGCTCGACGAGGGCACTGTCGATTGGGAAACGCTGCTGCGCAATCTCCAGCTGTTGCCGCCATCCTGCGGTGATGCCGTGCGCAACCTCGAAGGGGTCAGTCTATGGACGGCGCATGAAAGCCCCTGGCGGACCTGCAGGCACCTGATCGTCACCGACTTCACTGAGGGCCTGTATCCGGCGCGGCCCCAGGCCAATCCGCTGTTTCTCGACAGCGAACTGGCGGCGATCCGCGAAGCGACCGGCCTGGACCTGCGCGGGCGTGCGGACGCCCTGCGTCACAGTCTCGCGCTGCTTGACGCGCAAATCCGGGCGGTCAGCGAAAGCATCACGTTTCTCGTGCCCTGGCGCGATTTCGCCGGCACAAGGCTTGCGCCATCCGCAGGACTTTCGCTCGTGGCAAGGGCGATCGGTGACATCGACGACCCGGCGGACCTCGTCACGGACCTGACCCATGTCGCGCCAGGGGACTGGCCGGTCGCCCATCATCGCCTTGCACCGCCGTCGCAGCCGCCTGCTGTACCGGACTTCCTGGCCTTTCCGGATCACGAACTCCTGGCACTTCGCCGCGATGACGACGGCAAAGCCAGGCCGCAATCGCCGAGCCGCCTGGAAACGCTGCTGGTCAGTCCGCTGGCCTGGTTCCTGGACGAGATCGGCGCCACGGACATGACATGGTCGCCGGAGGGGCTGGATATCCTCACGAAGGGCACGATCGCCCATGATGTCTTCGAACACGTGTTCAAGGCCGGGGAGGCCTTGCCCGACCGTTCGGCACTGAGCCGGACTGTCCATGAAGCCTGTGATCGAGCGCTCGGCCGCCATGCCATCTTTCTGCGCAGCGCGGCATGGGAAATGGAGCGCAACGGGCTCGAACGCGAGATCCTGCAAGCTGCCGGGCGATGGCATGAACAGCTTCTGGCACTGGATGCCAGGATCATCGGCAACGAGATGTGGCTTGCCGGAAAGGCGCATGGCATCCGCTTGCGTGGCAAGGCCGACACCGTTCTCGAACTGCCGGACAGGATGGTGCTGATCGTCGACCACAAGAAGAGCGGCACCGCCAACCGTCGAAAAAGGATGGAGGCGGAATGGGATCTGCAGGCCGGGCTTTACCGCAGCATGCTTGCCCGGCCGATCCGCCGCGATGGCGACGGCCTCGACAGGCTCATCGGGCGCCAGGTGGCGATTGCCTATCACCTGATGAATGATGGAGGGCTTCTGACCTCCGGTCTGGAAGTGACCAATGGCTCGCCGGCCCGTGACATGGGAAAGGCGATCGACCGCGAAGCCGTCGCGCATCTGAAGACACGGCTGGCGGACCTGAAAGCCGGCCGGCTGCCGCTGAACACCACGGCCGACGAAGCCTTCTTCAAGCGCGAGGGCGGGTTCACGCCCTATGCCCTGACCGATGGGTCGCCGCTCGTGCGCGCCTTCATGAAACCGGTGGAGGGGCAATGAGCGTGACCCGCGCACTCACCATCGTTCCGGCCGGTGCCGGTGCCGGCAAGACCTACCGGATCAAGACGCAGCTCGCCGACTGGGTCAGGCGCGGCGTTGTCCGTCCGGACAGGATCCTGGCCGTCACCTTTACCGAGGCTGCCGCCAGCGAATTGCGCGAACGGATCCGCGCGGGCCTTCTGGCCGACGGTCTTGTGGAGGAAGCCCTGGCCGTCGAAACCGCCTATGTCTCGACGATCCACGGACTGGGTTTGCGCCTGTTGACCGAACACGCGTTCGCAGCAGGAACATCGCCCGCCCCACGCCATATCGGCGATGCCGAGCGCGACCTGCTGATCCGCCAGGCCCTTGTCCATGCCACGGCGCTGGACCCGGTCAAGGCCGAGCCGGAGCGTTTCGGTTACCAGCCCAACTGGCACAATGGCGAAACCATCGAGGAAGGTCTGCGCAACCGCGTGCTGTCCATGGTCGATCTGCTGCGAACGCTTGGCGACAAGGGCCGCGATGCAGGACTGATCGAGCCTGCGCTGGCTCGTCTCGACGCGGTTTATGGACCGAGTCTTGCCGACCCGGAGACGGCCCGCACCACACTGCAGGCGGCTGTCGTCAGCATGCTTGAAGCATTCCCGAACGGCGGGATGGGCGAGATCACCGCGAAAACGCCGCGCGCAAAACTGGAGGCGGACCTCGCGCTCTTCCAGAAGATCGCCAGGGATCCGGCGATCCTGGCAAGGGATTGGAGCGCCTGGCAGGCCCTGCGTTGCCTGTTTGTTTCCAACAGCCGTTCGAAGACGCCCGAAGGCTATGATGAAATGGCAGAGGCGATCATGGCGGCTGCAAGCGCGCTGCCGGGCCACCCCGGCCCCCTGGAGGATGCGAAACTGCATCTGCGATGCCTGATCGCCTGCGCGCAGGAGGTAATGGAAGCCTACGAAGCGCGAAAAACGTCCCTCGGCCTGATCGACTTCGCCGACATGATCACCAATGCCGAACGGTTGCTGCGGCAAGACCCCTCCGTCCTTGGAGCGATCCTGGGCGAGATCGATTGCGTGATCATCGATGAATTCCAGGACACCAATCCGGTCCAGTTTGCCCTGCTTTGGCAACTTGGCGCACAGGCGCCGCGCACGCTCCTCGTCGGGGACGTCAAGCAATCGATCATGGGTTTCCAGGGCGCCGATCCGCGCCTGTCCGTGGCCCTGGCCGCGTCCAATCCGGATGCCACGAAACCTCTGGACAGGAACTGGCGTTCAACCCCGGCCGTCATGGCCTTCGTCAATGCGGTGGGGCAGGGGTTGTTCGGCGCCGGCTACAACCCGCTCGCACCCACCCGCGATTCCGTCGAGGGGCCGGCACTGGACATTGTGCGCGTCGCGAAGTCCCGCAGCGTCCAGAAATTCTCGAAGCCGCAGGAACATGTCGCCGAGTATATCGCCCGCATTCTCAACGGCAAGGACAGGGTCACCGACCGCCATACGGGCAAGACCCGGTGCGCCCGGCCATCCGATATCGCGCTGCTTGTCTGCCGGCATGCGACGGCCACGCGCTATGCCGACGAATTGCGGGACAGGGGCGTGCCGGTGCGCATTGCCGAAGACGGTTGGTATGGAAGCCCGGCCGTGCAGGCGGCCTGCGCAGCGCTCGCTTGCACAGCCAATCCGGCCGATGTCCTGGCCGGGCTGCTGCTGCGCACGCTCGGACCGGAGCCCCGCGATCTGCAAGGCGCGCTGACGGCTGAACTCGACGGCGAACTGGCCGGGGATCCGGTACTTGAGCGGCTGGCAGGACTTTCGGATCGGCTCGCTTACCTGCCAATATCGGTTGCGCTCGACATGGTCCTGGATGCGGCCGGTATCCGCATCTGGGCGGAGCGGCAGCCGGATGCCGGCCAGGCGCGCGCGGACCTGCTTCGCCTGGAGGCCGAAGCCCTCGAATTTGAGGCGGCGCACCGGGACCTGAAGGCCGCTTCGGGGTTCCATGGCGAAACGGCAAAGGTCTTCCTTGGCTGGCTTGCCGCGCGCGGCGGGGAGCGCGACTTCGACCGGCGCCCGGACCCCTCCGCACGAAGCGCGGAGGCGGTCGAGATCGTCACATGGCACGGATCGAAAGGGCGCGAATGGCCGATCACGGTCGTAGCCGAATTCGACAACGGGATCCTCGAACGGCCGGGCACCACGTCGGCGCGGTTCGCGCGTCTGGACCGGATCGACGACATGCGCGATGTTCTTGCCTCCGCCGAACTTGTCCATACACCCTGCCTGGTTGCACCCGAGGCACAGGCGCGCTTCATCGAGGATCGCCGGCCCGATTTCGAGGTCAACGCGAAAAACCTGCTCTATGTCGCCCTGACGCGCGCCCGCGACCGGCTTGTTCTGGAATGGCCGGACTTTCTGAAGGAACGCCCCGGGGATGCGCCCGATGCCACCTGCCTGTTCCATGTGTTCGAGGACACATGCGCACCAGCCTTTGCAAGGAAGAAACTGAAGATTGGCGGCGTAGAATGTCCGGCCAGGATCGTTGAACTGCCCGACATTGCCGGCTTCAGCACCTGTGCGCAGGGTGACGCCGCCAGACGGATTCGCTTCGGCAAGGCCGGACCCCTGCCGGAAACGCCGCTGACCCCATGGCGGCTGGTGCCTTCGGAGCAGACCGGGGCGGGCCCGGTCCCGCAAACGCAATCCTTCACGCTGGGCCCCGCCTGGCCGGCCATGGCGAGCGACACGACCCGTGGAACGGCCCTGCACATGGCCCTGCAGACCTTTCTGACCCGCCCGGAACTGGCTGACGCCCTGCCGGCGGCAACAGGCCTCGACGGCGAAACGCTTTCGCGGATCAGGGACCGCGCCGACGCGCTTAGGTCCTGGCTGGAAGCGCGATCCTGCACCGAACTGCAATGCGAAATCCCGGTTCTCGGCCATTCGGAAGACGGTGCTGAAATCCCCGGCAGCATCGATCTGCTCGCCAAGAGTCCGGAAGGGTATCTGCTGATCGATCACAAGTCCGGCGGGGATGGCGATGGGCTCGGCCCCTACTGGCCGCAGCTTTCGACCTATCTCGACATTGCAGGGCAGACGTTGCCGGACCACCGGATTCGTGGCGTGGGCGTGTTCTGGATCGACCACGGAAGGTTGGAACTGGCGCTCGGCGAGATCGGATCGTCTGCTGGCCAAACGACAGGAGGATAGGATGACCTACGTCGCACGGATCAAGGATTACGCGTATGAATGGGTTCCGCCGCATGCCAGATTTGCCGATCTGCCACCGTCCACCTACACGAAGGAGACCCGGACCCCGCGCTATGTGCTTTCCTCCAGGGGGGGCGATGATCTCGATGTCCTGGTTTATTTCGTAAATCTCGGGGAGGAAACGATCGCCAGACTGGTGTTCGGTTCTTCCGGCTTCGAGACGGCCGGTGACGACGTTGTAACCTTCTCGGGCGTGGAAAAGGGATATGAGAATGTCGAGCCGGGAGAGGCTGTCCTTGTCGATGTGATCAACCAGATGGACGATTCAGACTGGATGATCAGCCATGACTTCAAGATCACCACGGCAAAGAAGGGAACGATCAGGATCCATGCTTTTCGCGGAAAGGGGCACTTCGGCGGCATGACGCTGCTTTGGGACACAGGGGAACCGGCACCTGATTGCCGGCTCCTTGATCCGGAATCATCCGAATGACAGATACTCGCGTCCCGGAGGCGGTTGAGCAGAGTGTCTGAGACGCGGAGCCGCCAAAGGCGCCGCCTGGTATGGAGCCAACGGATTATGTCTCCCGCACCATGATCACGATATACCGGGCCCGCTCCGGGAATACCTGTCCGGCGGTCACTTTACGTCGAAAGAACCTCAAGGCCTTTTGAATCCAGCATCTTCCCGCCGGACCAATGGTAGACGCAAGGGGCATCGGGAAAATCCAGACAACTCGCATGGCTGTGATCGATGCGGGGCGTGTCCCATATCTTGTAATGACCAAAGAGGACCGGGGGAGAGCTTTCGGGATAGATGGACAGGCTTTCTGTTCCCGCGATCGGCTCATCCGGCAGTTCTTCGAGATCGGGAACCGACAGTGCCACCTCTCGCCAGGTGCCTGTCGCCGCGCGCCACCATGCGATGCGGACCTTTTCCCGGTTCTTGCCTTTCGAATCGTGGAAGGAATGCCCTTTGGGCAGAGGCACTTCCGGTCCGGAAGTCAGCATCTCGACGGCTGCGGCGAAGGCCGTCGGTTTTTCTTTGTCTGCGACTTCCTCCAGATCGTCTGCGGTCAACCGCCCGTCCGGCCGCCTTTTCGCGATCGTGTCGATCGCGTCCTGGTCCCAGCAAGCATGAACCAGCCGCAGGCCGTCCACTTCAAGCCATAGCGGCAGCGTCAGGAACCAGTCGGTCCAGGCCTTGACTTCTGATGTGGAGCCGAACCGGTCAATGAAGCTCTTGTGTTGAGCAATATGCTCTTGGCTATGCTTCCTCAGCGGCTCTCCCTTCGTATTGAAGGTATGAAACAGGATTGCATTCAGCTCATGGTTTCCCATGATCGCCAGCGCCCGGCCGGATTCGACGAGATCTCGCGCCTTTTCGAGGACATAGCCATCGTCCGGTTGGCCAACCTTGCTTCCCGCATCGATCAGGTCGCCGAGAAAGGCGATCCGTTTGCCTTCTGCTGCCGCCAGGCTGGCGTCAAGCCGGGCCGGATCGGCGTGGATGTCTGGAATGATGGTCGTTGCTGTCATCTGTGTCCTCCGAAAAGTGCAGGCGAAATGCCGTACATGCCACCATGCCCCCTCCGATACGCGGCATTGCGGACTTGATACGGGTTTGCTTCGCGATCGAAGTAGACCGCATGATCCGGTGAGTAGTTTATTGCAAAACCCGTGACCCATCCAAATCCGGGCAGGCCGTCCGGCAATTGATCCGCCACGAATTGCGGCCATCGAACTTTCGGAAGGTCCGCAGGAATTTCGATTCTCAGCTTTTCCGGAGCACCGGTCAGAAGGGCCGCATGGATCGGCTGCGGAACGCTGCAAGTGGTCGTCAGCATCGCGTGGGGCTTGAATATGGCCCGGTATTCCGCGTCATGGCGCTGAAAGTCGGCCTGCTTGCTGGCCTGGATCGCATTCTCAACCTCAAAGACGGGAACCTGCAACGCGTTCGCAATCTGATGACGCATATGGACCATGCCTTTCATGTCGTCCGCTTGCGCCCGTTCGATGAAAGCCCGGGCCTTGTTGGGGTTTCGGATGCCGAGCAGTCTGGTGAAATCCCGATCCGAAAGACCGAGGACCTCCATTCGATTGGCAACCAGTTCCTTCAGTGTCATGAGCGGATTCATCCCTTCTGTTTTCTTCGCCGCCGGCCGGGGACAGTCAAGGAATTGCGGTTCGTTCCTCCTGTGACGCAAAGATGAATGTTGGATGCGTCAAACTCGGACGTGTAAGGCCATCCGGCGCCAGTGATCACTCCGTCAGCTTGTAGAAACGGAAAGTACCTTCGGGGTATTCGAGAAAGTAGTAATATTTCTTCAGCTTTTTTTCGAGGCGTTTGACCATCCGACGGAAAATACGAACCTTCCGGTGCGTTGCCGCCCGGAAATATATCGTGTGCGGCTTGTTCTCGAACACATGGTCGACGACCATGTCGGCCACCGTCCTGAAAACCTTCAGCGCATTGATGCCCCGGTCCAGTTCGTCCGTCCGGTTTTCGGGAAACAGGTCATATTCGTGGCGGGGATAGTCTTGGACGGGCGCGAACGCCACCGCGCCGGCGCTATCGATTACCAATTCGTATTCCACGTGATCGACTTCGAAGAACTTGCTCAGCACGACATTTCACCATCCTTTCTCACAGGGACTTCCTGGAACCTTCGATCGACATGCTTTCCGCCAGAACCGGGTCCTTGTGCTGCATGCCGGAAAATGGCGCATGCGACCGGCAAGCAATTCTCCGGTTTCATGGCTGTCAAATACGAATGGACGTTGAAATCATCCTTGCCGTGATCGCCACGGCATGGTCGGGATCTGCAAGATCGCCCGCTTGTTCGAGAATTCTGGCAAGGTCCGACCGGACAACCCTGTGTCCCGATCCGCTCGCATCGCCAGGAAGGGAAACCGATCGCCTTCCTGCATCACCTGAATACACGGAAGATGCGTCAAATGCGGGCGTGGTGCGCTGCGGCGGTCTTCTTTTTCTTTCCTGATTGCCGATTGCTTCCAGGCACCTTGCGGGGCGAAAGCGAACAAGCCGGCGCATCGGAGGTGCCGCAGCGTTCCCGCAAGCGGTTGAAAGCCTGCGCGGCTTGGCACTTCAGGCCGCCTGTCCCTGAGACTGTGCCGCCCAGGCGAGCGAGAATAGCAGCAGGCCTGAAGACAGTGCGCATGCAGCGGCGCGGACCGTATTCCAGAAGGTCCAGCGCGGCAGATAGCTGCGCGACCAGTAGTCCAGCGTCGCATCCGCGGAGGCCTCCATGCCGGCCAGGGTTTCGTTCATCGGCACGTTGAAGAACACCGTGACCCCGAAGCATCCAGCGAAATAGGTCAGGCCCGCCAGCGCCATCATGGTTCCGGGGCCGTTCCCGATGATCAGTGCGCCATGGGCCGCGATCAGCAGGGATGCGGGTACGAGACCGAGGAAGAGGACCATGAAGACCCACCGGAACACCTCCCGGTTGATGGCCTGCATCGCCTCCGCGCCACCCTGGCCGCTGGTCACGGACAGGGCACGCATGATGAAATCCGAGAAGGCGAGAAAGACGCCGCCCACCAGCGCATAGGCAGGAACGGCGAAATGGGCGAGATAGAAGAGAGTGGGGGACATGGGGAAGGTTCCTTGGTTTGGGGCGGCGGCGGGTCGTCAAGCGCCACGCCGCCGCGTCAAGATCAGCGGGCGGGCTGTGGCGGCGAGAGGCCGGCTGCCGGCTCCCAAAGGCGCCGCCGGAAGGCTGCCAGGCAGAGCGCGGCAATGATCAGTTCCGCGACGAGCGCGCCGATGACGCTGCCGGACGGCATTCCGTCCACTGCAAGCCCGATCAGCCGCCCGGCCGGAAAGGCGATGAAGACCGTCAGGGCCACCATCATGGCGATGGGCAGGACAGAGTGCCGCCGGATGCCGAGCAGCATCAGAACGCCGAAGGCGGCGAGACCGGCGCCGGGTGCACGCAATTCGCTCAGCAGGCTGGCATCGTCGCCGAGCGCGATGCCGTAGCCCGCGTAGAAGGTGTGCGGTGCCAGCAGGATGAAGGCGCCGATGGTGAGCGCGGTGAGGCCGGAGAGGCCGAGCGCGCTCTTCTCGAACAGGGTGGGGCGCATGTCGTTTTCTCCTTTCATGGTGTGGCGTCAGGCGGCGCTTGTCCAGGCGCCGTTCCGGGCGGCGGCCCGGGCGAAGTCCGCGAAGTCGCGGGGGGCGCGGCCAAGCGCCCGCGTCACACCGTCCGTGGTGCAGGCATTGCGCCCGTCCAGGGTTTCGCGCGCGATGGCGGTGAAGACGTCGGCGACGAAGGTGCCGCCAGCCTGCGCGATGGTCGCATGAAACGCCTCGAAGCTGATCGGGACATGGCGGATCGCGCGTCCGGTGGCCAGCGAGAGTTCCGCTGCCATGTCCGCGAAGGACATCAGGCGTGGGCCGGTCACCTCGTAGAGTTCGCCCTCGTGGCCTTCTTCGGTCAGCGCTGCGACGGCGACGTCGGCGATGTCGTCGATGTCGATGATGGGCTCGGCGACATCGCCACCCGGCATCGGAAGGACGCCGGCCAGAACCGGATCGCGCAGGTAGCCTTCGGAGAAGTTCTGTGCGAACCAGGCAGCCCGGACGATGGTGAAACCGACCCCGGAATGGCGCACCACGTCTTCGCCCAGTTTCGCATGATGCTCGCCGCGGCCGGAGAGCAGCACGAGACGTTCGACGTCCACGTCGCGGGCCGTCTCGCAAAGAGATTCGAGTTTCTCCACGGCGCCGGGGAAGGCGAGGTCGGGGAAATAGGTGACATAGGCCGCTCGCGCCCCGCGCAGGGCCGGCCCCCAGGTCTCGGGCGCTTCCCAGTCGAAGGGGGTTGCGGAGCCGCGTGAGCCGTGGCGAACAGAAATGCCTCGTGCCTCAAGGCGGCCGGCGACGCGGCGGCCTGTCTTGCCGGTTGCACCGATGACGAGAATCGATGGGTCTTTCATGGATTGTCTCCCTGGCTTCGGTTTCGATACCCAGGGGATAGGCGTCATGATGGCGCGCGGTATTGACCGGCGATGCCAGCATTTTGACCGCCGCCGCCAATGTCCCCGTCAGCGCCGGAGCAGATCCTTGCGGTAGGTCGCGGGCGTCGTGCCGGCCCAGCGCTTGAACGCGCGGGTAAAGGCGCTCTGCTCGGAGAAGCCGGTGAGAAAGGCGATTTCGGCAAGCGAGTGGCGCTCGTCGCGCAAAAGCCCCTCGGCGAGGTCGCGGCGGGTTTCCTCGGTCAGCGCCTGAAAGCTTATCCCGTGTTCGGAGAGGCGCCTGTGGAAGGACCGCGCGCTGAGTCCGAGTCCACGGGCGATTCCGGCCATTTTCGGCGCCCCCTCGCTGAGGGCCTGGGCGATTGCGGCTTTCGCCTGGGTGACAAGCGCGGGCTCCTGGACGATCCGGGACAGTTCCGCATCGAGATGCGTGGTGAGATATTGCGAGATGCCCTCGTCCCCAAGGATGTTGGGCCGCGCCAGCATCGCGTCGGTATAGCGGATCGCGTCGAGTTCGGCGCCGAAGCGCACCGGGCAGCCGAACCAGTCCTCGTGCGCGGCTGTCGAGTGCGGGGCGGGATGCCGGACCAGCACTTCCACCGGCGCGAGCGGCACCGGGCTGACCTGCCTTGCGATTGACACGGCGCTGGCAAGGGTCGCCTCGTTCGACAGCCGCATCCCGAGGCGGCGTTCGCCCGCCCGATGCAGGATGAAGAGCGAACCGCCAGCGACCGGACGCAGCTCGTATTCGACGACGCTGGTCCACAGGCGCGCATAGCGCTCCACCCTTGCGTAGGAAGCCCCGAGCGTCGTCGCGGCCTTGAAGGCCAGTCCGAGCGCACCGTATTCGTCAAGCCGCATGGAGGCACCCGTGCGCAGCGGCAGGTCGGTGACATCGATCTGGTCGGCGATCCTTTCGAGCATGTCGTAATAGCGCGCGGCCGGAACCATGTGCCGCGCCTCCCAGGGGTCGCCGGGGGCAATTCCGACACTGGCCAGCATCGCCGCCGCATCGATCCCGTCGCCAGCAGCGGCGACCACCCTGCGCGCGAAGAGCGAGGTCACATATCCCATACCCTCCATCTTACGGTACGCGTGGCGGGCGGCCAAGCGCGCGGCGGGTCCGCACTGGGGCTGGCATCGGTTGATGCTGGCGAAGCGCGCCGCGCCTCTTGGCGCGATGTTTCAAGGGGAGGCTCAAAAGAGAACATGGTGGGCGGTGAGAGACTCGAACTCCCGACATCCTCGGTGTAAACGAGGCGCTCTACCAGCTGAGCTAACCGCCCCTTGATGCGCCGGCGGGCGCTTCGGGAACCGGCTGAACAGATAGGCGCTTCAAGCCCGCGAGGCAAGCCCAAAGCAGTGCCGCGCACCTCTTCCGCAAGGAAATGAAAAAAGTCGTCATTTCCACGTCATCATCCGCTTGACAGTCTCCCCGGTTCCGCTTAATTCACCCCCACGACGCCGCCGGAAACGGCAACCACGTCGAAAAGCGCGGGTGTAGCTCAGTCGGTTAGAGTGCCGGCCTGTCACGCCGGAGGTCGCGGGTTCGAGCCCCGTCACTCGCGCCATTTCTTCTCTTTTCATACAATTGAATTTGGCATTGAACCGATCGCCTCTTCGGTGCTTCCCGTCTGGCCTCTTGCCGGCCCGCGGCGCGGCCAGGGCGCGACAAGACCTCACAACGGGGGCAGGTGTGGCGCTGCTGTTGACGGCTGAGGAAAGCCTTTCCCCTCGGCGCTCCGGCTTGCCGCTTCCAGCGCGTCCAGCGCACGCATTCGCCAGCCTTCGCCCGCTTCGCCCGGCCCATAGGCTGCCGCGCCGGCTGCAACCAGCACCGGGCGCAGGGGTGTTCCGCCGGGCATTCTGCACAGGGCGTCCAGCCGGGCTGCCGCTTCGGGCGGACTGGCGGAGCGGATCACCTGCCGGGCCTCACGCACAAGCCTCCGCCATGAGCGCCGCACATGCCATCGCTGCCGGAGCATGCCGATGCGATTGCCAAGCCCCAGGCCGGCCGCCGCTAGCAGCAGGCCCAGAGCCGTGGCCGCCATCATGCCCGGCGCCGTGGTGACGCGCAGCCAGGCGGCCAGCCTCCCGATCATCGTCCGCTCCTCCACCGCCTGTAGTAGCAGGGCATCGCGGTCGGGAATGCCGACATTGATCCGCCGTGCCGGCAGGATCGATTCGCGCGCCACTCCGGCCTCGGTGTCGAACCATGGCAGCCGGATCGTGTCCGGAAACACCGGGATGGGGCTCAGCGCGCGCACACGAAACCGGAAAATGGCTTCCGCTTGCATGCCCTGCGGCGTGATGCGCTGCTTGCGTTCGCTGCCAAGCGGCGTGATGGCGAGCGCCCGGGCCGGCGGCATGGCGAGATCGGGAATCTGGACGGCCCGCACACCGGCCGCTCGCACGGTAATCGTCCGGACGATCTCGTCGCCGGCATTGAGGCCCTGCACCTCTTGCGACCATTCCTCGCTCAGCGTCAGCCCGCGGGCGGGCAGCCACCAGGCGCCCGAATCCACGGCCGCCGGCCGCACCGACAGGTGAAGCGGCGGCGTCGCCACGGAGAACGCCCCGCGCTCCAGCCGCGATTTCTGCATTTCGCCGCTGGCCGAGACACCGGGTATGACAAGCGCGCCGGAGCGGCGCGGCCATACCAGATAGCGCCAGGCGATACGGCGCAGGCCCGCCTTCTCATCCAGTGTGCGCCGCTCTTCATGGACCGGCACCGCGTCCAGACCGGACAGGTCGGGCACCGGCATTTCGTCGGCGACAAGGGGATGGCGGTGCGCAAGTTCGATGTCGAGGATCACCTCCTCCTGCACATGCGGGTCCGCTTTCGACACCCGCATGACAAGCTGAAGGTCGTCCGGCCCGGGCGACCAGTCCGGCGGAGGCTCCGCCAGAACGGTCACCGATTGCGAATTCGACGAGACGGCACCCGCGCTCAGCGGTCCGACGATCACAAGCCCGGTCTCCCTTGGCACGATCTCGATTCGCCGCAGCTTCACCTCCACCACCTTGCCCTCGATCACGGCAATGCGCGTGCCATAGGTTTCGCGCCCGATCGCGGCAATGTCGCGAAGGGGTCCGAGATCGATCGGCGCGTCGAGTCCCACCGATTCGATTTCCAGCACCACCGTGTCGCCGGAAACGATCCGGTCGGATTCCAGACGCAGCGATATGGACGGCGATGAAATCGTGGCCGCACGGGCCAGGCCCGGGCCCGCAAGCACGAGCAGGAACAGGCTGAGTGCAAGCAGGGCAGGGCGCATCACCATGGCGATTGCCCCTCGTCCGGTGCATTGCCGGCGGCTTTGCGGCGGCGCAGTTCCAGCGCGATGCGGGTGCGCAGGTAGCGCGCAGGATCGTCGGTGATGGCGTTCAGCCATTGCTCCGTCGCCTGGTTTTGCTCCAGTTGTGCGCGCGCGCCGGCAGCCTCGCTCATCGGGCTTTCCGCGGCGCTCTCGCTGCCTCCGGAAGGCCGCCCGGAGGGGTCCTCGTCACCGCGCGTTCCCTTCACCGTGCCGCCGCCTTCGCCTTCCTCTTCCGGTGGCCGCCGATTGTCCCCGGCCTCGCCGCTGTCGCCCTCGGCCACTGCCTCGGGTGCCGGCTGCCGGCTGTCGGTATTGCCCTGGCGGTCGCGCCCCTCCTGGCGTTCGCCTTTCTCGCCCTTTTCCGCGCCGGAAGCGGAGTCGCGGCCGTCCTCGTCCTGCTTCTCTTCCTCCACCCGGTCGATGGCCTTCTGGCGCGGCGTGAGCGCTGCCTGCCCCTTCTTGTCATCCTGCCGTTTCAGGATTTCGCGCATGATCGCGGCATTGTGCCGTGCATCGGCGAAATCCGGTTGCAGCGACAGCGCGGCCTGATAGCTTTCAAGCGCCAGCGCGAAATAGGACATGCGCACATAGGTATTGCCGAGATTGTAGAGCGATTGCGGATCGGAGGCGCGCACGAAAGCCTCCGCGGCCCGCCACCATTGCTCCGACCGGTAGAACGCCACGCCTTTCCAGGCCGGATCGGTGAAAATCTCGGCTGCTTCCGCATGGCGCCCTTCAGCGAAAAGCTGATGCGCGAGATAGTCGTCGGAGGCATGCGCGGGCACGCCGGCAGCGAGCAGAAACGCAAGGGTCAGACGCGATCTCATGGCCATGCCCTGCGCAGGGCCAGCAGGGCCAGCGGCAAGGCCGCCAGCAGCAGCCAGTGCGACAGCAGGGCGGTCCCGTCAGGCTGCAAGCCGGCCAGCGCCAGGCGCGCGCCATGCGTCCGGGTTGAGCCGGCCACGCCGGAGATGTCCACCTGCCCCAGCCTGTCGGAGCGGTACAATGTGCCGCCGCCCGCCCGGGCAAGCGCGGCCGCCGTTTCCATGTCCACCGGGACGGGCCCCCCGGCGGTTTCATCGGCAAAGGCCACGACATCGATGCGATGGCCGCGCGCGGCGAATTGCGCGGCCGTGGCCACGGCATTGGCGTTTGCGCCACCTGTGTCGGTCAGCAGGAACAGACGCACCCGGGCAAGGCCGGCATCGGACACGACGGAGGCGGCAAGGGAAAGCGCGCGGGCCAAGTCCGAGCCCTCGACCGGCACAAGTCCATGGTCGATCGACCGGGCAAGGGCCGCAAAGTGGCGCCGGTCGAAGGCGAAGGGCTCGGCGAGGAAGGCATCGCCTGCAAAAACGGCAAGGCCGGTGGCGCGGGCGCCGGCGGCCTGCGAAAGCGCGATGGCGCTTTCACGCGCGGCGGCGATCCGGCTCGGGCGGATGTCGTTGAGCGTCATCGACTTGGAGACATCGACCATGATCAGCCAGGCTTCGGCATGGCGGAATGCGCGAGCGTCGTTCGATGGCAATGCCGGCGCGGAAAGAGCGGCAAGGGCCAGCGCGATGGCACCCAATGCCGGGTTGAAGCGGCGGCTTCCGGATCGGCGCGGACGCAGCAACGCAAGCAGGGGCGCGGTGATCACCTTGTCCCAGTCATCGCGCGCTGAACGGCCCGGCCAAAGGAAGGCTGCCGCCAGGCACGCCGCCGCCGGGATCAGCCAGAGGGGCGCCAGCAGCGTCATGCCGAAAGCCTCCGGCCTAGAGGCGCCATGGCCAGCGCCATGAAGAGAATGAAGCCGATTGCCGCAAGCGCCGTGAGGTCGCGCTCAGGCACGAAGGGCGGTGCGGCGGCTTGCGCGGCTTCCATTCGGTCGATGGATTCGTAGGCCGCTGCCAATTCCTCCAGTGTCCGGGCGCGGAAGAATTGTCCGCCCGAGATGTCGGACACGGCCTTGAGCGTCGCCTCGTCCAGGTCGGCGGAGGGGTCCAGCGGGCTGCCGTCATCGGCCTGGCGGACGCTGCCAAGCCCGATGGCGTGAATGCGGATGCCGTTGTCGCGCGCCAGCCGTGCCGCGTCCTCGGGCTCCACCGATCCCGAATTGTTGGTGCCGTCCGACAGCAGCACCACGGCGCGCTGCGCTGCCGGGTCGTCGCGCAATTTCACGATGGCAAGGCCGAGTGCCTCGCCAATGGCAGTCGTTCGCCCTGCCATGCCGATGGCGCTTTCGTTGAGTGCGTGGATGACAGCCGAACGATCGAAGCTCACGGGACTGGCGGAAAACGCCTCGTCGCCGAACAGGACAAGGCCGATCCTGTCGCCCTGGCGTTTCTCGATGAAGGCGCTGGCCACGGCCTTGACGGCGCTCAGCCGGTCGCTGGCAGCCCCGTCGAGCACGAAATCCCGCCGCTCCATCGAACCCGACAGGTCGACCGCCAGTGCCAGCGCCCGTCCGCTTGCCGGGGTGACGGTCTCGCCCAGGGCCAGGCGGGGCTGGGCCGCGCCCGCCACAAGGCACAGCCATGCGAGGGCGAACAGCAGAAGCCGTGGTGAAACCCGCGTGCCCGCGCCCGTCGACGCCGCCGCCAGCGCCTCGGAAAGGGCCGGCGGCAGGGCAGGCGCTTCGGCGGCTTCCCGCCCGTGCCCCCAGAAGACCAGCATGACCGGCAGGGGCAGCGCCAGCAGGGCCAGCGGAAAACCGAAACTCACCATGGTTTCAGTCCCTGACGTTTCAGCAGGCGCGCCAGGTCGTGCTTGAGAAGGTCGGCATCCGGATAGGGCCCGCCGGCATAAAGCGCATGGCCGAAGACCCGCCCGTCGCCATGGGTAAAGAAGCGGCTTTGCGTCAGGTCGTCCAGCCGCTCCAGCCAGGCTTCCCCGGTCAACCGCGCGGCATCGCTGGCAGACGGACCCTTGAGCCGGGCCAGCGCATAGCGGCGCAACAGCATGGCCATGTGCGCGATGGCGCGTCCATCGTCGCCCGTGTCGACCTTGTCCAGTTGCGCCAGTGTGGCGCGGATGGCAGGCGATCCGCGGCTGAAGAGCGTGGTGATGAGCAGCACCGCGGCAGCCAGGGCGCTTGCGGCGATGAAGACGAGAAGCCAGTCCGGCAGGCCGGGCGGCGGGTCCGGCAGGTGAATGTCGCGAAGGTCGTCGAGTGGGTTTTGCATAGCCCGTCCGTTCAGCCTGACGCTGTCATAGCCAGCCGCGCAGTTCCAGTGCCCGGAGCGCTTCGGAAACCGGCTCTCCCGAAACATGCGTGAAGACCGGAACCCCCTGCGCCTCGATGTCGCCATGCAGCCGCGCGCGCTGCGCAGCCATGCGCCGGACGGCTTCCTGCGCCGCGCCGCGGTTCAGTTGCGCCAGCGCCGGCTTGCTGCCGGCATTGAAAGTGTAGCGTCCCGGCGGCAGGCTGTGCAATTCCATCGGATCGACAAGGTGAACGAGCCCCAGCCGGCGGCGGCTGGCGGCCTCTGCGATGGCGGCGGCGAAGCCGGGCCCGGGCCTGTCCATGCCGGTCACCAGAATGGCGGCGCCGGCTGCCCGTCCGGCGCCGTTCAGCCAGCCGATGAAATGGTCCAGGCTGCTGTCCCCGGCGCTGCGATCAGCCCTGCGTGCGCCGGCAAAACCCTCGGCAAACAGGCGTGCGGCACCGAGTGCCCCCCTGTCTCCGCTGGCCGGCCGGCTGGCCTCGACCGCATCGCCGGACCAGACAGCCGCGCCGGTGCGGTCGCCGTCACGTGCCGCCTGCCAGGCAATGGCGGCGGCCAGTTCGCCGGCGGCCACGGCGCGCAGCATGGCCGATCCGGTCATCATCGAAGGACGCAGGTCCAGCGCCACGGTAATGGCCCGTTCGCGCTCTTCGCGGTAGAGCCGCGTATGCGGCCGGCCGGTGCGCGCGGTCACGTTCCAGTCGATATGGCGCACGTCGTCGCCCGGCGCGTAAAGACGCAGGTCGTCGAAATCGAGGCCGTGGCCGCGTTTCGGGCCACGCACGAGGCCCGGAAAATGGGTCAGCCCGCGCAGGCTTGCGCCTCCGCCGGCCAGAACCTCCGCCTGCAGTCCGATCAGGCGGTCGAGCGTGAGAGCGGTACCGTCGCCTGGCGCCAGCATGTCAGGTCACCGGCACCATGTCCGCGATGGCGGCGATGACGGATTGCGCTGTCCGCCCTTCCGCCCGCGCGCGGTAGGTCAGCCCGATCCGCCCGGAGAGCACGTCCACCGCCAGGTCGCGCACATCGAGCGGCAGCACATGGTCGCGCCCGTCAAGCCAGGCGGCCGCTTGCGCGGCCTGTGCCAGGCCGATCGTGCCGCGCGGGCTGGCGGCATGCTCGATATCGGCTGCCGCCGCCGCGCCCGCACCCTCGCCGCGCGTTGCCGCGACAAGGCGCACGATATAGTCGCGCACCGCCGGTGCCACATGCACGGATGCCACCGCGCCCTGCGCCGCTGCCAGCGTATCGGCTGCGATGGCGGGCGCGCTGCCGCCGCCCGCGCCTGCCGCCTCGCCAAGGGCCAGGTCGAGGATGAAACGTTCCTCATCCGCGCCCGGCATGGGAATTTCGACGAAGAAGAGAAAGCGGTCGAGCTGCGCCTCGGGCAAGGGATAGGTACCCTCGTGCTCGATGGGATTTTGCGTCGCCGCCACGAGGAAGGGCAGGCCGAGGCGCCGCGTCACGCCGCCAGCCGTGATCTGGCCTTCGCCCATCGCCTCCAGCAGGGCCGATTGCACCTTGGGCGGCGCGCGGTTCACCTCGTCCACCAGAACCACGTTGGAGAAGAGCGGTCCCTCGACGAATTCGAACGTGCCTGTTTCCGGGCGGAACACCGTCGTGCCGGTCAGGTCCGCCGGCAGCAGGTCGGGCGTCGACTGGATGCGCACGAAATCGGCCGAGACGCATTGCGCGAAAAGGCGGATGGCGCGGGTCTTTGCCAGCCCCGGCGCGCCTTCGATCAGCACGTGGCCGCCGGTCAGGAGTGCGATCATCAGGCGGTCGATGAGCGCCGCGCGGCCGATCAGCCGCGTGCCGAGCCAGCCGCGGGCTGCCTCGAAGGCGGCCGCCGCGTCCATGCTTGCGGAGTTGGAATTGGCCTGGTCCATGGGTTCGTCAGCACTCCATGGCCGGAAAGGGGCTTCCGGCACTCATTTCGGTTCATTCAGGAAGTTGACCGGTTCCGCTGTGGTCACGGCACCGCCATCCAGCACCCATTGGTCGGTTCCACCGGGATACCAGCTCACCGCGCCATGGCCCCACAGGATCGCGCGGCGCGCCGCGTTCCACCCTTGCCAGCAATCCGCGGTGCAGAAGAAAAGAAGCGGGCGGTTCAGGTCGCCCCCGGTGAGGGCGGCGAGGTTCCGGCGGAAATAGGCCTCGTAGTCGTCTGCCAGGAATCCGCGTCCCACCTCCGGCAGCCAGACGGCACCCGGAATGGTTTGCCGCGTCTCGGAATTGCGCCACGTGCCGTCCAGCGGATCCGGGCCGGCACCCTTGGGCGGGTACACATCCACGAGCACGGTCCGGCCGTCGCTCATGGCGGCGCGCACGCCCGCGCTGTCCACCACCGCCCCGTCCGGCAGGAAATCCGGCGTGGGTGCGCGGTAGCGCTGCATGCGAAAGCCGGTCGCCGGATCGACCCCCGGCGGCAACGCTCCGCCCCCCGCCTCCGCGGACGATGGTGCGCCAGGGGCAAAAGCCAAGACGATGGCGTTCAGCAGCACGATCAAGCTGCGCATGCCTGTTTCCTCCCGTGGATGATTTTGCATGTCGCCCCTGCCGTCGGCATCTGTACCATAGTGCAATTCGCCGGCGCCTGCTCCGGCCCTAGGATGCTGGAGGAGGAGAACCGGCAGCGCTGCTGCCAGTCTGAGGAGGAAATCATGTTCAAGCGCGTCATGGGCGCTGCCGTCGCGGCCGCCATAGTACTCGCATTTGTCCCGGCTCAAGCCGCGGAGAGCGTGAAGGTCGGTGTGCTGAAATACGGCACCGTCAACTGGGAACTCAAGGCGATGAAGGCAAACGGCCTTGATGCCCGTCATGGTATCGACGTGGAGATCGTCGGTTTCGCCGGCGAGGATGCGACTGCGGTCGCCCTGCGCGCCGGCGCGGTCGATGTCATCGTGTCGGACTGGCTGGAGGTCTCGCGGGATCGTGCCAGCGGCGGCGATCTGACCATGGTGCCCTATTCGTCGTCGGTCGGCATGATCATGGTTGCCGCCGATTCCCCGCTGCAATCGCTGGCCGACCTCAAGGGCAAGACGCTGGGTGTCGCGGGCGGCCCGCTCGACAAGAGCTGGCTGCTCATTCAGGCCATGGCAAGACAGGAATACGGCCTGGACCTGGCAGCCGAAAACGAGATCGCCTATGGCGCACCGCCCCTGCTGGCGGAAAAGGCGAAGATGGGCGAACTCGATGCCGTGCTGAACTTCTGGCATTGGAGCGCGCGCCTGGAGGCCGAAGGGTTCCGCAAGCTGGTCTCGGCGGAAGATGCCGCCAATGCGCTGGGCGCATCCGGTCCGGTTTCGGCCCTGGGCTACATCTTCCATGAAGGCTGGGCGAAGGAAAACCCGCAACTGGCCATGGGTTTCGTCAAGGCCTCGCGTGAGACCAAGGAACTGCTCAAGGCTTCCGATGCCGAATGGGACCGGTTGCATGAGAGCGGCGCCATCAAGGACGAGGGCAAGGCATTGACCACGCTGCGCGACCGCTACCGCGACGGCATACCGGCACGTCCCGCCGCCGACGAGGAGGAAGACGCGGCGCGCCTGTTCGAGGTGCTGGCCCGTGTCGGTGGCGAGAAGCTGACGGGCGGCGAGACGAAGATGCAGCCCGGCACCTACTGGAGCGAATTGAAGAGCAATTTCTGATCGGGGTAACCTCCCTTGGCTGGCAAGCCCAACTCACGGCCGGCCGTGACACTGCTGGTGTCGCTGGCCGGTCTCTTTGTGGTCTGGTTCGTCGCCGCGCACCTGATCGGCTCGCGCATCTTTCCGCCGCCCGGACAGGTTTTCGCCTTCGTCGCGAAAGAGACCGTGAGCGGCGAATTGCCCTTTCACCTGTCCATGACGCTGATGCGCGTGGTAGGCGCCTTCGCGGTCGCCATGGCCATCGGCTCGGCCATAGGCATCGCGCTTGGCCAGTCGGCGCGCCTCGACCGCTTCTTCGACCCCTGGGTGATCCTCTTCATCAACATCCCCGCCCTCGTGACTATCGTGCTGGCCTATATCTGGTTCGGGCTGTCGGAAGCTGCGGCCATCGGGGCCGTCGCGGTCAACAAGATTCCCAACGTGATCGTCACCATGCGCGAGGGCGCGCGCTCCATGGACCCGCACTATTCGGAGATGGCGAAGGTCTTCCGCTTCTCCCGCCTCACCACGCTGCGTGAGGTGGTCCTGCCGCAGCTCCAGCCCTATTTCGCTGCCTCGGCGCGCTCGGGCATCGCGTTGATCTGGAAGATCGTCCTCGTCGTCGAACTGCTGGGCAGGCCAAACGGCGTCGGCTTCCAGATCCATCTCTATTTCCAGTTCTTCGATGTTGCCGCGATCCTCGGCTACACGCTGGCCTTCGTTGCGGTGATGATTGCCGTGGAACTCCTCCTGATCCAGCCATACGAGCGCCATGCGCGCCGCTGGAGGCCCCGTGCCGCTTGAGGTCGACATTCGTGAAAAGGCATTTCCGACGGAAGGCGGCGGCCGGCTCGTCACCCTTCGCGACCTGTCGTTCTCGGTGGGCGAGGGGCGCTTTGCCTGCCTTGTCGGCCCGTCGGGTTGCGGCAAGACCACCACCCTGCGCCTCATTCTCGGCCTCGACGAAGCCTTCGAAGGCACAATTGCAAAGCCGGACCAGGGGCGCACCGGCGTCGTCTTCCAGGAACCGCGCCTGCTGCCCTGGCGCTCGGTCGACCGCAATGTCCGCCTGCCGCTGTCAGGCGCGCGCGCGGACGCCGATCTCACCGGCCTTTATGCCACGCTCGGGCTGACCGGCATGGAGGACTTCTTTCCAGGCCAATTGTCGCTTGGTCTTGCGCGCCGTGTCGCGCTGGCCCGCGCCTTCGCGCTGGAGCCGTCTCTTCTTCTGCTCGATGAGCCCTTCGTCTCGCTGGATGAACCGACGGCCGAACGCCTGCGCCGCCTGCTCATGGACGTCTGGTCGGCCCGCCCGACGACGGCGCTTATGGTCACGCACAACCTGCGTGAAGCGCTGGAGCTGGCCGACGAGATCGTCATGTTGTCTGGCCGGCCGGCCACCGTGCGCGGCGTCTACCGGGTCGGTGTCCCGCGCGAGGAGCGCACGCCGCAGGCCGTGGCGGACATGCTCTCGGAAATCCTGGCGCTTTTTCCGCCAGAGCAACACGAAGGTTGATGACGGTTCAGGCCGTGCGTCCGGCCCGGAACCGGCGCGCCGGATCGAAGGCCCAGCTCGCCGCCAGGAAGAAGACCAGCCCGCTGCCCGCCGTCACCGCCAGCGCCAGCCAGTTCATCTCGCCATAAAGCGCGAACCGGATCAGCTCGATACCATGGGAAAACGGGTTCCACTGGCAGATTTCCGCCAGGATGGCGCTGGCCTCGCGCATCTTCCAGACGGGATAGAGCGCGGTGGACAGGAAGAACATCGGGAAGATCACGAAATTCATCACACCGGCGAAGTTCTCAAGCTGCTTGATGACGGATGCCAGCAGCAGCCCGAGCGCGCCGACCATCAGGCCGGTAAGCACTAGCGCCGGCAGGACCGGAAGCAGGCCGGAAGGCGGGATGTCGATCCCGAACAGCATCGCGATGACGAGAAAGGCATAGGCCTGCACGATGGAAACGGTCACGCCCGCCATCAGCTTGGCCAGCAGCAGGAACCAGCGGGGCAAGGGCGTGGTCAGCAGCACGCGCATGGAGCCCATTTCCTGATCGTAGACCATGGAGAGCGATGACTGCATCCCGTTGAAAAGCTGGATCATGCCGATCAGCCCCGGAACGATGTAGACCTCGTAGGTGATGTAGGTCTGGTAGGGCGGGATGATGGACAGCCCGAGGGCGGCCCGGAAGCCGGCCGCGAAGACAATCAGCCAGACCAGCGGGCGCACCAGCGCGGCGAAGAAGCGTTCGCGCTGGTTCAGGAACCGCAGCAATTCGCGCCGGGCGATGCCGCCAAAGGCGCGCAAGGGGGAGGGGGCGGTCATGCGGCGCGCGCCTCCGGCGTCAAGGCGGCAAAGGCCGCGCCGAGATCCGGTGTGCCGGTTTGTGCCCTCAGCACCGCCGGCAGGCCCTGCGCCACGATGGCCCCGCGATGCATGACGATGACGTAGTCGTCCTCCGCGACCTCGTCGATCAGGTGCGTGGCCCAGAGCAAGGCGACATTGTCGTGGCTCGCCCGTTCATGCAGCCGCGCGATCAGGTCGCGCCGGGTCGGAATGTCCAGCCCCACGGTCGGCTCGTCCAGCAGCAGGATGGCAGGCTTGTGCAGGAGCGCGCGGGCGATCTCGACGCGCCGCCGGTGACCGCCATTGAGCGAACGCACCTTTTCGCCAAGCCGGTCGGCCATGGCAAAACGGTCGAGTTCCTCGCGGATGCGCACGCCGGCCTCGCGCCCGCCCATGCCGCGCAGCGCGCAGAAATAGCGGAGATTCTGCTCCACCGTCAGGTCGAGATCGAGCGTCTGCGCCTGGAACACGATGCCGAGCGGCGCCAGCGCCGCCGCGCCGCTGCGTTGAAGGTCGCGACCGGCGATGGCGATGCGCCCGGCTTGCGGCGCGAACAACCCGCTGATGAGGGAAAAGAGTGTGGATTTGCCCGCCCCGTTCGGCCCAAGAAGGATGGTGGTGCGCCCGGCGTCGATGCCGAAGGAGACATTGTCCAGGGCCTTGCGCGGGCCGTAGTGAAAGGTCAGTCCCTCCACGGCCAGCGCTGCCTTGTCCTGATGCGGGGTATCCTTGCTCATGCTCCGACCATGCGGCCGCCAGGATGCCTTGGCAAGGGCCTCATCCCTTCACGGTGATCGCCAGCGGTTCCGCGCCAGGCGCACGCAGCTCGAACTGGCCCGGCTTGATGCAGATGAAGCTGATTTCGGCTTCGCCCTCGTCGTCGAACTCGATGGAGTCTATGCCGCCCATCGGCCGCACCTCGATATCGTTGATGACGATCTCGTCGATCCAGCAATTGCGGAAGAAGGCGGGACCGCTGATGGCCATTTCGGCCGAACCGTCGGACGTGATGACAATTTCGTAGTATTTGCCGGCCTCGATCTCCAGCGGCTTTTCCGCCAGCGGCATGCCCGAGGACAGCGTGATGCCGGGCAGTTCCTCCGCCTTGCCGACAAGGCCGGACTGGGCAAGTGCCGGGCCGGCGAGAAATGCGGCCGCACAGGCCAGAATGATGGTGCGTTTCATGGTTTCCCCTCCCGGGTTTCGATGGACAGGCGGTTACTGCGGTATCTTGTCCTTCGGCAGGACGGCCGCGCCCCACGGGAAGCGCCCGACCTTGATCGTCTTTTCAGCCTTGAGGCTGGCGACATCGATGACGGTCACGTCGCCCGAGACGCCGTTGGTCGTGTAGAGCTTGTCTTCCTCCGGCGTCAGCGCCGTGTGCCAGACGCGCCGGCCGACGAGGATATAGTCGATCACCTCGTAGTTCTTCGTTCGGTCCACCACGGCGATATGGTTGGCCGGTCCGAGCGCGATGAAGGCATATTTGCCATCCTCGGTCAGTTCCATGCCCACCGGCTGGATGCGGTCCTTGGAAATGCCGGGAATGGCAAACGAGATCGTGTGCTTGATCTGCTTGCTTTCCGTGTCGATCACGGCCACCGTGCCGCCGATCTCCGAGGACACCCACAATTCGCTGTCGTCGATCGAGAATTCCGCGTCGCGCGGGCGCTGGTCGACCAGCGTGTTCTCCACCAGTTGCTGCGTTTCGGTGTCGATCCAGTGCGCCATGTTGGTGGTCTCGGACGTCACGATGGCCCACTTGCCGTTGTGGCTGACAGCCATGCCCTCCGGCTCCACGCCCACGTCGATCTGCGCCACCACGGTGCGGCTTTCCACGTCCACCACAGTCGCAATCGCATCGTCCTCGTTGGCGATATAGAGATGCTTGTTGTCCGGATGCAGGGCGAACTGTTCCGGGTCCGCGCCGGACGGCAGGTTGTGCAGGAGTGCACCGGTCGCCACGTCCCACACCTGCACCGCGTCATCGTCCGACGCGCAGACGAACAGCTTCGTGAAATCGCGCGAAAGGGTGATGCCGCGCGGCCGCTGGCCGACCTGGAATGTCTTGATGACCTCGTTGGTCTCCGTGTCGATCACCGACACCGTGTCGTCCTTTTCATTGCTGACATAGACCCAGTGAGCCAGCGCCGTGCTGGAGGTCAGGCAAAGAAGGGCCGCGGCCCCGGCAAGCGTGCGAAACATGGAACCTACTCCGTGAAGGCGTTGCATTGGCTCTCGGGCTGGTCGAGGCCGAGCGTGTCGAGTTCGGTACGCTGGTGCAGGAAACCCTCGATCGGCGCCAGCGCGACGACAGCCTGCGGGTGGACGAGCGGAATGGGCTGGCGCAACTGGCCGTTCCAGCCGCGATAGGTCATCTTGGCGCCCTTGAAGGCGCCCAGCGAGAAGTCCGCCGACAGCACATAGTCGCGGATCGTCTCAGCATCGGCCGATTTCGTGCGCGTCACGGCTTCGCCGATGGAGCGTACGCCGGCCCAGGCGGCATAGTCGACGCTCATCATGCCGCGCCCCGCCTGGTCCTCGAAGCGCGACTGAAGCTGCGCCGCGCCCCATTGCTCGACCACCCGGTCCCAGGCCACGGGCTGCATACCCGAAGAACCGGCCACCGGCCGCGGCAGCCATGTGTTGTACATGACATATTGCCCGAAATCGTGGTCCTCGTCGGCCACGACGACCGCATCATAGGAGCGGGCCTGGGTGAAGACCGGCACTTCCTGGGCGGCGTTGCGGCGCATGTCGGCATCGTCCAGCCAGGCCTTCTCGTGGTCGATGGACAGGCCGAACTTCTTCGCCGAGCGGCGCAGCGCCTCCGCGAAGGCCTTGTCGCCCGGCCGGTTGCCCTCGATCAGGAACAGCGAGCGCCATTGCCGCTTGGCCAGAAACTGCATCAGCGCGTCGGCCAGCATGGCGCGCGAGGGAAGGGTGTGCAGCATGTTGGCGGCGCAGGCACCTGACCGCAGGTCGTCATCCGGGCTGCCGGCATTGAAGATCAGGTCGTCGGCGGCCTCCGGCAGGGCGGCGATGGCCTGCAACGCGGCGCCAGGCACGTTGAGAACGGCCAGTTTCGCCCCGCCGGCAAGCGCGTCGCGCGCGGCGGCGACCGTGTCGCCGCCCGGCTCCACGATCACCTCGGTCAGCGTGAAGTCCTGCTTGAGGAACCTGCCGGTCGTGTTGTTGTCGGCAATGCCCAGCCGCGCGCCCTGAAGCCCTTCGTCTTCAGGCCACTTGACCAGGTTGGAGAGAACGGGCGCGCGCTCTGGCTGCTGCTGGACATAGACGATGTCGACGGCAAGCCGGTCCTGCTGGGAAAGGGCGGCGGCCGACGATGCAAGAAATCCTGCCGCGCCAAGCGCGAGCGCGGCGCATGTTCTGGCCATGTGTCTCCTCCCGGCCTGCCTGACGGTTCATTCTTGTGCATTGCAATCAGGTTTGGAAAGACTACCGGAGCCGTGTGCACGACCAATTGCCAAAAAGTACAAACCGCCCATGCCCGTTTCTGCACCAAAGGACAATGTTGGGCCGCAATGGCGGTTGATACATCTTGCCCGACACGGACAGGCCGTCCGCGAGGAGGTTCGGCCGGGAGGAGACGACATGAAGACCCAAACCATCATCCGCTGCGCACTCGCCGCGCTGCTGGCTTCCATTCCCGTCGGTGTGGTCTATGGCCATGGCGATGTGCAACCGCAGGCCGTCGACACGACCGGGCTGGACCCGGTGGGTGAGGAATGGCTGGAGGAAAACCCCTATCGCGAAAAGGGTGGCGAACAGTATGAGCGCGCCATCGAGATCGGCGCCTCGGGTTATAACCAGAACTGCGCCCGCTGCCACGGGCTGGAAGCCATTTCCGGCGGCATTGCCCCAGATATCCGTTTTCTTGATGAAGGCGCATTCGGCGACGAGTGGTTCATGGAGCGCATTCGCAAGGGCTACAGCCAGAACGGCGCCTACAAGATGCCGCCCTTTCAGGAGGTCCTGAGCCAGGAGGCGATGTGGGCCATACGCTCATACATCGAGACGCGGCCGCAGGACGACTGATCATGCAAACCCGCCCGCATGCGACGCGTGAGGCGGCGTCATGATCCGGATGAACCGCCGCTCCGTCCTTCTTTCCTCGCTGGGCGCCATGCTTGCCATGGCCCCGGCGCACCGCGTTCTGGCCCGGCCCTATGACGACGTTCTCAAGGCAGGGCGCATTGTCATCTTCGTCTATGCCGACAATCCGCCCTGGTCCTTCCGGAAGGATGGGAACATGGTTGGAATCGACGTCGATATCGCCCGTGAGATCGCCGAAGGGCTGGGCGTTGATCTGGAATTGCTGGTGCGCCAGGCCGACGAGAATGTGGATGATGACCTGCGCGTCAATGTCTGGAAAGGCGACATCGTCGGCCGCAAGGCCGCCGACATCATGCTGCACGTGCCCTATGACCGCGCACTGGAAATCCGGTCGGAATCGCTGGCCATCCTCTTCAACCCCTATTTCGGCGAGGAACATGCCGTGGTGTTCGACACCGCGCGCATTCCCGAGGTCACGACATTCGGCCGCTTCGTCACGAACCCGATCGGCGCGGAACTCGATTCCGCTTCCGACTTCTTCCTCTCCAATGCCTTTCGCGGCCAGTTGCAGGAATCGATTCGCCGGGGCCGCACGCTGGATGACGCCTTTGTGACTTTTCTGTCAGGCGAAGTACCGGCCTATATGGGGTCGCTGGCGCAGTGCGAATATCTGGCGCATCTGGCGGCCGGCAAGATCGCCACGGCCATCGCGCAGCCGCCCATGCCGGGCATCGTCCGCTCGAAATGGCCGGTTGGCATGGCCGTCAAGCAGGACAGCCGCGATCTGGGCTATGCGGTGGGTGACATCATCATGGCGCTCCAGCAGAATAGACGTCTGGAGGAAATCAGCCGCCGATACGGCGTGACCTACAAGCCGCCGGAACTGGAATAGGATCAGCAGGGCCGAAAACGCGCGGGGGATGCGGGGCAGGCAAGGATATCAAGCGGAGGAGCAGACATGGGCAATGTGCGGAAAACCATGCGGGCCCTGGCGGTCATGGCGATGCTGGCCGCGCCGGGCATGGCCGCGGCGCGCGATCTGCCACCCGACCCGCTCGGATCGGTGATGTGGGAAGACATGGCCGAACGCTTCCTGCCCGGTGGCGATATCGTCTTCGACCAGCGCGTGCGCGTCATGGTTCCTGCCTCGGCGGAAGACCAGTTTTTCGTCCCCGTCACCGTGGATGCCTCCGCGCTGCCCGGCGTGGCGGAAATCATCATCCTCGCCGACCTGAATCCCATTCCGCAGGTTCTGACCTATCGCCCGGCCGATGCCGAAGCGTTCATCGCCTTCCGCCTGAAGGTTGAGCAGGCCACCGCCATCCGCGCGGCCGCGCGCACCGCCGATGGCGTCTGGCATGTCGGCGGCGCCACGATCGATGCGGCCGGCGGCGGCTGCAGCGCCCCCGCCATGGCCCATGGCCAGCCCAACTGGATGGCAACGCTTGGCGAGACCCGCGCGAGGGTCTGGCGCGAAGCGCCGGGCGTGGCGCGCATGACGGTGCGCATGCGCCATCCCATGGATACGGGCCTTGCCGACGGCATCCCGGCCTTCTTCCTGTCCGGGCTTGACGTCAACGGCGCTGATGGGCGGACCCTTGCCGCCATCGAGATTCACGAACCGGTTTCGGAAAACCCGACCTTCACGCTCAAGCCGCGTGTCGATCCCTCCACCCGGCAACTTGATATTCGCGCCCGTGACAGCGAGGCCAACAATTTCGCCTATTCGCTGCCGGTTCCTCCGGCGGAGGTGGCCAATTGACCCCAGTTTCGTCCCGTCCCCGGCTCAACTACAACCGCCGCCAGGCCCTTGGCCTCGGCCTTGCCGGCTGCGCCTGCCTGGTCTGTGGCGGGGCCAGCGCCGCGACCCTCGACTACGGCCTGAAGGCCGAGGAGATCGCGCCCGGAACGTTCGGTGTGTTTGGCGAGCGGGAGCATTTCACGTTTGCCAATGGCGGCAACATCGTCAACACGGCCTTCATCGCCGTGCCGGATGGAGTGGTCGTGATCGATACCGGCCCCTCGAAACGCTATGGCGAACAGTTGAAAGGCCTGATCGAACACACGCTGCCCGGCAAGCCCGTCCTGCGCGTCTACAACACGCATCACCACCCTGACCATTTTCTCGGCAATCAGGCCTTCGAACGCACCACCATCGCGGCGCCGCAAAAGGTCATCGACAATATCGAGGCTGAAGGCGCCGGCTTTGCCGACAACATGTACCGCCTTGTCGGGGACTGGATGCGCGGCACGGCGCCGGTCTCTCCGGGCCTTGCCCTTGACACGGAGGGCGAGGATGTCGGCGGCCGCCATTTCAGCTTCTTCCGTCTGTCCGGTCACACCAGCGCCGATTTCGCCCTGCGCGACGACGAGACCGGCCTTCTCTTCTCCGGCGATCTGGCATTTCTCGATCGCGCCCCCACCACGCCGCATGCCGATCTGGCGCAATGGCGCGACGCCCTCAACACCCTGCAGGCCGCCGACATCGACACCGTCGTACCCGGCCACGGGCCGGCCGATCCGGCGGGGCGGTCCTTCATCCAGACGCGCGACTGGCTGGACTGGCTGGACGGCACGTTGCGCGAGGCGATGGCGCGTGGCCTGACGCAGAACGAGGCCATGATCCTGCCTCTGCCGGCCCGATTTGCTGCGCTTGGCGTTGCCCGCGGGGAATACCAGCGCTCCGTCATCCATCTCTGGCAGCGTCTGGAAGAGGAATTGCTGCCGGCAATAGCGGTTGACCGAAAGTAGGAAGTGAACCCGGCAAGTCGATCAGCGCAAGCTTCAAGATATTGAAAAGTAAGAAGGAAAAATATCCCGGCCTTGGCGGAAAGCATCGTTTGCAGGTCGGTGTGTACTTTTTGGCAATAAGCAGCCGGAGCGTGCCTCGATTATCCTTCATGGGCCTTCCAAGGGAGCGGAGGGCATCAGGTTCCTGCCTTGGTTCGGCCAGGCAAACGGGAGGTTACAGATGAAACTCAGATCCATGCTGCTCGCGACCGCGAGTGCCGCCCTGCTTTCAGCCACCGCGCTCACCGGCGCACAGGCGGAAGGCGTGACCATTGACGATATCGTGAAGGACCAGTCCACGGCAGCCGATGTCGTATCCTATGGCCTCGGGCCGCGCGGCCAGCGCTTCAGTCCGCTCGAAACCCTGAACAAGGACAACGTGAAGAACCTGACGCCCGCCTGGGCCTTCTCCTTCGGCGGGGAAAAGCAGCGCGGTCAGGAAAGTCAGCCGCTCATCAAGGACGGCATCATGTATGTCACCGGCTCCTACAGCCGGATCTGGGCGGTCGATACCAAGACCGGCGAGGAAATCTGGCAGTATGATGCACGCCTGCCCGAAGGCATCCTGCCCTGCTGCGACGTGATCAACCGCGGTGCCGCCATCCTCGGCGACAAGGTCTATTTCGTCACGCTGGACGCCAAGATCGTCGCCCTCGATGCCAAGACCGGCAAGCCGCTCTGGCGCAAGGAAATCGGCGATTACGAGGCCGGCTATTCCGCCACCGCCGCGCCGCTGATCGTCCCCTCCGAAGCCCATGGTCCGCTGATCGTGACCGGCAATTCGGGTGGCGAGTTCGGCATCGTCGGCGAGGTCCAGGCGCGCAACCCGGAAACCGGGGAACTGGTCTGGTCCCGCCCTGTGATCGAAGGTCACATGGGCACGTTGAACGGTCAGGAATCCACCATGACCGGCACGAAGAACGAATCCTGGCCGGGCGACATGTGGAAAAACGGTGGCGGCGCCACCTGGCTCGGCGGCACCTATGACCCGGATACCAAGCTGATCTTTTTCGGCACCGGCAACCCGGCGCCGTGGAACTCGCACCTGCGTCCCGGCGACAACAAGTGGACCTCGTCGCGCATCGCGCTCGACCCGGAAACCGGCGAGATCAAGTGGGGCTTCCAGACCACTCCGCATGACGGCTGGGACTTTGACGGCGTCAACGAGTTCGTCTCCTTCGACATGGAGAAGGATGGCCAGACCGTGAAAGCCGGCGCCACGGCTGACCGCAACGGCTTCTTCTACGTGCTGGATCGCACCAACGGCAAGTTTATCTCCGCCGTGCCCTTCGTGAAGAACATCACCTGGGCCAAGGGCATCGACGAGAACGGCCGGCCGATCTACGATCCGGAGAACCGTCCGGGCAATCCGGCCGAAGCGGCCGACGGCAAGAAGGGCAAGTCGATCTTCGCCGTACCGTCCTTCCTGGGCGGAAAGAACTGGATGCCGATCGCCTTCTCGCAGAAGACCTCGATGTTCTACATCCCGTCCAACGAGTGGGGCATGGATATCTGGAACGAGCCGGTCACCTACAAGAAGGGCGCGGCCTATCTGGGCGCCGGCTTCACCATCAAGCCGATCTTCGATGACCATATCGGTTCGCTCAAGGCGGTCGATCCGGCCACCGGCGAGATCAAGTGGGAATACAAGAACAAGGCACCGCTCTGGGGTGGCGTGCTGACCACCGCCGGCGGCCTCGTCTTCACCGGCACGCCGGAAGGCTATCTGATGGCCTTTGACGATGAGACCGGCGAAGTGCTGTGGAAGTTCAACACGGGCACCGGCATTGTCGGCTCTCCGGTCACCTGGGAGCAGGATGGCGAGCAGTGGGTCGCGATTGTCGCCGGCTGGGGTGGCGCTGTTCCGCTCTGGGGCGGTGAAGTGGCGAAGGTCGTCAGCCACCTCAATCAGGGTGGCACTGTCTGGGCGTTCAAGCTTCCCAAGCAAATGGCCGCGAACTGATCGCGCCTGACCGCTGATTGAAGGAACCCGCCGGAAGCGATTCCGGCGGGTTTCTCATGTGCCGCGAAGCGATGACGACAGGACCTGGAAGGTCGACGGCTCGCGCTCGAGCCGTTCCAGCCTTTGCAGGAAGCCGGTGATGGCGGGTAGCACCACGTCCGGTTTTTCCGCATGGGGCGCATGGCCGCAATCCGGCACCGCAAGGATTTCGCAAGGGCTGTAGCTGCGCTCCTCCAGCGCCTCCATGTGCGCCATGGTGCCATAGCGGTCGTCGCGTCCCTGGATGCCCAGCACCGGCACACGCACTTCGTCGATGGCGTATTCGATGTTCCATTCGCGGAATTCCGGCGTCAGCCAGCCGCTGTTCCAGCCGTTGAAGGCGTCGTCGACATGATCGTGATAGCGGGCCAGCTTCTCGCGAAGGCCGCCCGCGTCATAGGCTGCGCGCGCCTCCTGGATGGCCGCCAGGCCGAAATCCTCTGTGAAGAAATGCGGTGCGATGAGAACCAGTCCCCGCACCCGGTGGTCCTGCACATTGCCCAGATAGAGGGCGGCAATGGAGCCACCATCCGAATGTCCCAGAAGGATGCCGCGCCGGAACCCGATGGCGTCCAGCACATGCGGCAGCACATCCACCGCCTCGTCGCGCATGTAGTCGACGCTCCAGGGCGCGGGATAGGAGGATGACCGGCCATAGCCGCGCCGGTCATAGGCAAAGACGCCGAAACCGGTGGCCGCCTGGAGCTTCTCCGGAAAATCGCGCCACAGGTCCACCGAGCCCAGCCCCTCATGCAGAAGAACGATGGTCGGCGCTTCATCCGGCGGCGGTCCCCAGCAGCGCCCGTTCAAGCGCGCGCCCGCGACATTCAGTGTCACTGTCTCGCCCGGTTGCCATTCCATGCCAGTCTCCCTCCTGTGATTTCATGCAAGATAGTACAATGATCTTCCTCGATCCATGCTGAACGGGCAAGCCTGATCCGTGAAGTCGACAGAAAACATCAGGAACAGACCTGTATCCATGCGAAATATTGCAGCACCTGCGATACGCAAGCCAGCCGCAGTCTCCGCAGCGGCTCGCCGCATCATGCCCGCCCGGCCTGGCGGAACCCGGACCCGCCAGTGGGCAGGACAGGGCATGTCATGGGAATCGGATCGACATGGGCCGTTTACCCGAAAAGCATCACGCACTAATTAAGGGTGTTCAGGGGGGATCGCGTTCTTATGACAGATGACGATGCAATCGTGCCGGGCGGACTGGGGCAGGCGCAGGAAACGATGGTCGCCGCGCGCTTCGATGGCGCGGCCATGCTCACCGGCCCGTCCGGGTCCGGCAAATCGGTGGCGTTGCTGCGCCGTGCGGTTCGCCTGCTGGACGAGGACCCGTCGGCGCGGGTTGCCCTCGCCACGATGACAGGGCGCCATGCGCGCAGACTCGAAGGCGCATTTGCGCAACTCGCCGCCGGCCGGCCTGGCTTTGCCTCGCGCATGACCATCGGGTCCTGGCAGGAACTGGCCGAGGAACTGCACGGCTATGTTGGCGGCCGTGTGCCGGTCATGGCGCCACCGGATCTGATACGCGACCAGGCGGCTTCGGCTCTGCTGGATGGCGGCCATGCCTTTGAGCTGGACCGTATGATGGCGGAATGGGACCAGGTGGTGGATGCCTGGATGATCACCGCTGAAGGCGGCTATCTTTCCGCGCCGAACCCCGATGGCATGCCGCCGCTGTCCGTATCCGAACGCATCGCGCTCTGGCCCTATATCCGGCGGGTGCGCCATGTTCTGGATGCCCGCATGCAGATGTCGCCCGGCGAACTCTTCTCCCGCATGGCCGATTACTATCGCGACAAGGCCGACAAGCCCTTCGATCATGTGCTTGTGGACGAGGCGCAGGATCTTTCTTTCATCGAAGCCTGTTTTTTCGCCGCCCTGGCGCCGGACAGGCCGGACGGTCTGCTGCTCGCCGCGGAAGAAAGCATGCGAACGGTCCGGCCCTGGATCGGCTGGGAGGAAGCCGGGATCGACCTCGGCGGCCGGCTGGAGCGGCTGGAGGACGCCAGCCGCATGCCCGAAACCGTTCGCGCCTTCTGTGGCGCGCTGCTGGCCGGGCGTGCGTCGCGCCAATGGCAGGGCCGCGACGGGCCGCTGGCATTTGCCGCCGGTGAAGCCATTCCCGGCAGCCTTGTTTCCTTTGCCGCCGCCCGCGACGGGCTGGAAGGGCGCACCTCGGCCATCGTCTGGCTCACCCCCGAGGGCCGCACCTGTGCCCATGAGGCCGTTACATTGGCGGGCATCGACGTGGTCGGCGAACCCGCCAAGGGCCGTGTCGCCGTGCTGGGCGTCAATGATGCCAAGGGGCTTGGCTTCGACGCGGTGGCCGTGACCGGTTTTCACCGGAGCCTTCTGGACAGCGAGGAGGGGCCGGCGGATGCCCGGGCCGCATTGGCCCGCCGGCGGGCCCATCTTGCCTGCTCGCGAACAAGGGATACATTGCTCGTATGCCTTCAGGGCTGAGCAGCATGGCTTGCGCTTTTTGGCCCGCCATGGTCCTTACTGCCCTCGAAAAGAAGAACAGACTGAAACGGAAGCGCCAATGACCGACGCCGTGATGACAACCGCCACCGAAAAGCCCGCCCTCAAGCCGAAGGACAAGCCCGATCTCGGCGCTTTCGCGTGGGAAGACCCCTTCCTGCTCGATGGTCAGCTCGACGAGGACGAGCGGATGATCCGCCAGTCGGCCTTTGATTTCGCCCAGGACCGGCTGGCCAGCCGCGTGGAGGATTTCTACCTCAATGAAAAGGCCGACCCAGCCATTTTCGCCGAGATGGGCGAAGCCGGCCTGCTGGGTGTCACGGTGCCGGAAGCCTATGGCGGCCTTGGTGCGGGCTACGTCACCTATGGCCTCGTCGCCCGCGAAGTCGAGCGTGTTGATTCCGGCTTTCGCTCGATGATGAGCGTTCAGTCGTCACTCGTCATGTATCCGATCCATGCCTATGGCTCGGAGGAGCAGCGCCGGAAATACCTGCCGAAACTGGCCAGCGGTGAATGGGTCGGATGCTTCGGCCTGACAGAGCCGGACGCCGGCTCCGATCCTGGCGGCATGAAGACCCGTGCGGTCAGGACCGACGGCGGCTATGTGCTCAACGGGTCCAAGATGTGGATCTCCAACAGCCCGATCGCCGATGTCTTCGTCGTCTGGGCCAAATCCGAGGCCCACGGTGGCAAGATCCGCGGCTTCGTGCTGGAAAAGGGCATGAAAGGCCTGTCGGCGCCCAAGATCGGGGGCAAGCTGTCCTTGCGCGCGTCCGTCACCGGCGAGATCGTGCTCGATAATGTGGAAGTCGGCGAGGAAGCCTTGCTGCCCCATGTCGAGGGCCTGAAGGGGCCCTTCGGCTGCCTGAATCGCGCCCGCTACGGCATTGCCTGGGGCGTGATGGGCGCGGCGGAGGACTGCTGGCTTCAGGCCCGTCAATACGGCCTCGACCGCAAGCAGTTCGGCAAGCCGCTGGCCGGAACGCAGCTTTTCCAGAAGAAGCTCGCCGACATGCAGACGGAAATCGCGCTCGGCCTGCAGGCCGCCCTGCGGGTGGGACGGCTGATGGACGAGGCGGCTGCCGCGCCCGAGATGATTTCCATCATCAAGCGCAACAATTGCGGCAAGGCGCTGGATATCGCGCGCCTGGCGCGTGACATGCATGGCGGCAACGGCATCCAGGTCGGCTACAAGGTCATGCGCCATGCAGCCAATCTCGAAACGGTCAACACCTACGAGGGGACGCATGATGTTCACGCGCTCATCCTCGGGCGTGCGCAGACCGGCATTCAGGCCTTCTTCTGAGGCACGCCATGCAGGAGGCGGTGGACACGATGGACGAGACAGGCTTTCCCGTTGCGGCCATCGTGGCGCCCAGGGGCGTGGACCCTGACACGCTCCTGACCGGCCTGGCCGCGCAATTGGCTGGCCGCGGCCTTGCCGTCATCGGCCACGTGCAGGCCGCGGACCAAGGCGATGCGATGGTTCTGGTCGATGTCGCATGCGGCGCCGCCACCGGCATTTCGCAGGATCTCGGGACTGCCGCCAGGGGCTGCCGGCTTGATTCCGCCGCGCTGGCCGGCGCTGTCGGCCCGCTTCTGGTGGCGATGGAAGCCCGCCCCGATCTCGTCATCGTCAACCGCTTCGGCAAGGACGAAGCGGAAGGGCGCGGCTTCCGCGCCGTCTTCGAAAAGGCCTGCGAACTGGACATCCCGGTCCTGACCGTCGTGCGCGAGGCCTATCTGCCCGACTGGCGGGCCATGACCGGCTCGGCGCGAAACGAACTGCCGGCCGAGGCCGCGCAGCTTGAAAACTGGCTCGCTGCCCGCCTGTCGCGTCCGGCAGCCTGACCGCCGCCTGCCGGCGGTTTCTGAAAGGAAAACAGTTCCGTGAACCGAATGCTGCCCATGATCCTGGCGGTCGCGCTGTTCATGGAGAACATGGATTCCACCGTCATCGCCACCGCCTTGCCGGTGATCGCCGCCGATCTGGGCACCAGTCCGGTAGCCCTGAAACTGGCGCTGACGGCCTATCTGGTCTCGCTGGCCATCTTCATTCCGGTCAGTGCCTTCATGGCAGACCGCTTCGGCGCGCGCCGCGTCTTCCGCATGGCCATCGCTGTCTTCATGCTGGGGTCGCTGGCCTGCGCCATTGCCGGGTCGCTGGGCGCCTTCGTGGCTGCCCGTTTCCTGCAGGGCATGGGCGGGGCGATGATGACGCCGATTGCCCGCCTGATCCTCGTACGCGCGACACGCAAGGAGGATCTCGTCAATGCCATGGCCTGGCTGACGATTCCCGCCCTGTTCGGTCCCTTTGCCGGTCCGCCGCTTGGCGGTTTCATCACCACCTGGTTTTCCTGGCACTGGATCTTTCTCATCAACATCCCGATCGGCCTTGCCGGAATTGTGCTGGCCGGCCGATACCTGCCGGAAACCGACAGGCACGACGCCGGCCGGATTGACTGGAAGGGTTTCCTTCTGGCCGGCGTGGCCGCCTCCGGTGTCGTCTTCGGCCTGTCTGTCATTTCACTGCCGGCCCTGCCCCCCGTGGTCGGGATGGCAGCGCTTGCCGCGGGCATCCTCTCCGGTGTGCTCTATGTGCGCCACGCCCGGCGCAGCCCGGCGCCGCTGCTTGACCTGACCCTGTTTCGCGAACCGGCCTTCCGCGCCACGATCACCGGCCTTCTGCTGTTTCGCATCGGGTCGGGCGCAACGCCCTTCCTGCTGCCGCTGCTGTTCCAGTTGTCCTTCGGCATGAGCGCCTTCCAGTCCGGCATGGTCACCTTTGCAGGCGCGGGCGGCGCACTGGTCATGAAATTCGCCGCCGCGCCCATCCTGCGCGCGCTCGGCTTCCGCACGACCATTGTCCTCGCCATCCTGGCTTCGGCCGCCATCATTGCCGCCAGCGCGCTCTTCACGCAGGGCACGCCGTGGCTTGTCCTTGTCAGTGTCCTGCTTGCCGGCGGCCTGGCGCGGTCGCTCTTCTTCACCTCCGCCTCGGCGCTCACCTTTTCCGGCCTCAAACCGGAACAGGCCGCCCAGGCCACCGCCATGTCCTCGGTCAATCAGCAGGTCGCCATTGCGCTCGGTGTGGCGCTGGCCGGCCTGGTCCTCGAAGCAACCGGCTCGATCACCGGCAACGGTTTCGATTCGACCGCCTTTGCCGCGGCATTCATCCTTGTCGGACTGGTGGCGGCCAGCGCCGTGCTGCCTTTCCTGCGACTGCCCGGCGAAACCGGCGCGGACATGAGCGGCCACCGCCGCCACACCGCGATTCAGGCCGCGTCCGTGCCGTCCGCCTCGTCGCCATCCCCGATGACCCGGCCCTTGAAATCGCGCGCCAGCAGGTAGAGTTCCACGCTTTCGGCACGGCTGGCCGCCGGCTTGACGTGGTGGACGGAACGGAAATTCCTTTTCAGCATGTCGAGAAGCTGGTTTTCGGTTCCGCCCTGGAAGGTCTTGGCCAGGAAGTGCCCGCCCGGCCGCAGCACCCGGATGGCGAAATCAGCGGCCACCTCGCACAGGTGCTGGGTGCGGATGTGGTCTGTCTTGCGGTGGCCGGTGGTGGGCGCGGCCATGTCCGAAATCACCAGATCGGGCGCGCCGCCCAGCGTCTCCATCAGCAGGGCAGGGGCGTCGTCGTCCAGGAAGTCCTTTTGCAGGATGATCGCGCCCGGCACCGGGTCCATTTCCAGATAGTCGATACCCACGACGCTGGGCTGCGCCTCGTCCGAGCCGACGATCTTGCCCGCCACCTGGCACCAGCCGCCCGGCGCCGCGCCGAGATCGATCACCTTCTGCCCCGGCTTGAGCAGGTGATAGCGTTCGTCGATCTCCAGCAGCTTGAAGGCGGCGCGCGAACGGTACCCCTCCTGCCGTGCCTTGTGCACGTAGGGGTCGTTGAGCTGGCGCTCGATCCAGCGCCGCGACGAGTTTTTCAGGCCGCGCTTCTTCTTCACCCGTGTCTTGAGCATGCGCGGCTGGTTGCCGCTGCCCTTTGTTGTTTTCGCCATCGTGTCAGGTGCCTCCAGGGCGGGGGCGGTTGCGCCGCCGCCAGACGCCGTCGCGCGCCATCAGTTCGGTCAGTATGCCTTCGCGCAGGCCCCGGTCCGCCACCCGCAGGCGCTCCGACGGCCATGCCCGGCGAATCGCTTCCAGGATCGCGCAGCCGGCCAGCACAAGGTCGGCGCGGTCGGCGCCGATGCACGGATTTGCCATGCGGGTGGCGAAATCCCAGCCGAGCAGGCGCTCTGTCATCGCGCTGACATCGCCCGAATTGAGCCAGATGCCGTCGATCCGCCGCCGGTCATAGCGCTCTAGTTCCAGGAACACGCCGGCCAGCGTCGTCACCGTGCCCGAAGTGCCGAGCAGGTGGAAGCGCGTATCGCCCGACAGATGCGCCAGCCGGTCGCGCCCGTCGAACGATGCGATCATGGCCGACACGTCGCTGACCATGGCTTCGAAAATGTCGCGCGTCACATCCTTCCCGCCAAAGCGTTCTGCAAGCGAGACCACCCCGACGGGCAGCGAGGTCCAGGACACGATATGATGGGCCAGGTGCGGCGAACGCCGGCCGGGAATGTCGATCAGCGCGATTTCGGACGAGCCGCCGCCGATGTCGAAAAGCACGGCGCCCGGCGTGTTGCGCTCCACCAGCGTCCCGCAGCCGGAAACGGCCAGCCGCGCCTCCGTCTCGCGATTGACGATTTCGAGCTTCAGCCCGGTTTCCCGGCGCACCCGCTCGATGAATTCAGCCCCGTTCGCGGCCGCGCGGCACGCCTCCGTGGCGATCAGCCTGGCCCTCCTGACCCGGCGCGCCTTGAGCTTTGCCGCACAGACCTGCAAGGCCTCCACGGCCCGGTCCATGGCGGCCTCGGACAGGCGGCCCGACGCCGACAGGCCTTCGCCAAGGCGGACGATGCGCGAGAAGGCGTCCACGACGCGGAACTGGCCGGGCCGGGTGGGCGATGCCATCAGCAGACGGCAATTGTTGGTGCCCAGATCGAGCGCTGCATAGACGGGTGAGTCGCCGGGATTGCCGCGCAGCGTTGCCGGCATGTCATGCGCATGGCGCTGTCCGTTGGCAGTGCGCGCGGCCGTATGCGCCTGATGATGGGCTTCCGCCCGGCGCGGCCGTAATGGCGGCTCGCTTGGCTCCGGGGGCTGCGTGTTGCTTTCGGAGGGGCCTGCGGCCTTTTCGCTGACGGCGCCAGCGCGGGATTCGCTGCCCCGCACGAAAGGCTTGCGCCGGCCACGGCGGCGCTTGCGCTTGCGTTTGGGCATGTCTCCGTCTGCCGCCGCAGTGGCGGGATTCCGGGCGTCGGGTTGTTGCGCAGCGGCCTTTCGCTTGCGCGGCCTGCGGCGGCGTTTCTTGCCGTCGCACGGGGAATCCGGGCGGTGCTTCTGGCCGCCATTCTCCCCGGACGCCCCATTGCTGGCCGGATTCCGGCCGTCTTCGGGGTCTTTCACGGGTCTTGTCCTTGTCGCGCCGCGCGATACAGCCCCTGGATCGGGCGTCGCAGCAGACGCTTTTCGTTACATGTTGGAAACACGTTACCAGCCCTTCGCCGGTTCACAAAGGAAATTCCTTCGCCGGGCTGCGAAAGCGCCGGCACAAATTGACGGACTTGTTTGCCGGGGGAGGGTTGACTATTTGTCAGCCATGGGTAAAACGACGCCCATCCGGATCGCAGTCACCGCCTGCGGCATGCCGGAACGGCTTTGGGGAATAGGTTAACGGTAGACCCGCGGACTCTGACTCCGTTAGTCCTGGTTCGAATCCAGGTTCCCCAGCCACCAAGTCTAAGCTATTGATATTGCTCTTCTTTCTCATGAAATAGCGGCGAGAAATCAAAGGCATGTGGCCTTCTTGAACAAACAGAGACTGTGTTTTGGCCCGGAAACGGGGCCAGAATCGCCGAAAGTCTCTGTCGGGCATTTCGGGGCTGACAGTTTGCAGAAAGCGCATCGCGGGTGCATCGGCGATTGTTCGTATGTTGGTGTCAAATTTGGTCTGCAGAGACTGGTTCGCGATGGTAAGTCGAAGTTTGTTTCCAGAATGCTCAGCCAACCACCCTCTGCAAAACGGCGTTTCCGGTTTTTACGCAAGATAGCTGTGTTGTTTCAGCGGGTTAGTCCTAGCGTCTGGAAACAGAGACTGCATTTCGATCCGCAAATCGCCGCTGAATCGGCAGAAGTCTCTGTCGGCGATTTCGGGACTGACAGTTTGCCAAACCTGCATCGGCGAACCATCGAGTGCCGATGCGGTCGTCAAATAGGATTGTCTGAGAATTTAGAGCGTGGCGACGATGCGGCGCTGCGCCTGCCAATCCGACGGCAGCGGATTCTGGCCGAGCCACTTGGCGGTCAGGCCGATCGGCTGATCACCCTGCATGATTGACCTGACGATGTCGGGCGCAAGGAAGGCGAGGTCGATCACCTGGAGGATGCGGCGCTTCGAGAGGTTCTCCGATGTTGCGATTTCCTCGAAGGTCTGACCCTGCTTGATGGCATCGTAATATTGATGCGCCATGGCGATGCTGCGGATCAGCGTGCTGTCGACGGCTCGACTCTGGCCGCTTCCGATGATCAGTTTGGTTTCGACACCGCGCTTGCGAAACTGGAACGGGATGGAGAAGGACAGCGCATCGGAATTGATCGATGCGGGTCCGATGGCGAGACAGTCTGCGACGGCTTCGTGGTTGAGGACGAGTTCGATGCTGCCCGGAGCAATCGTTACTCGTGCAATGCAGGGCAGGGCAGCTTCCGGGGGGCGTTTCGATTTGTCTGGCGCGGCATCGTCGAGCAGATTGCGAATGCGCCCGATGTCATCAGGGGAGGCGTCGATCAGGAGATCGACCGGCAGGCGATTGCGCAGATGGGTTTGGATGGCGGAAGCCAGATGCTCTTCCAGCTGTTTTGCCGGCAATCGCCATCCGCTTGCCGCTGTCGATATGTCCGTGTTGCCTTGGCCGACAACCATGCGGTTCGAGACATAGTAGCGATACCGCCTGCCTTTCTTGTTGGCGTGGGTCGCTGTCAGACGATCTCCGGTCTCATCGAACAGCTTGCCGGCAAGCGGCGATGGTATCGATCCCGATGCTGATCGCCCTCTTTCCCGCCCCGCAGTTTCCTTCAGGCGCTGCTGCACATCGTCGAAGACGGCGGGGTCGATGATCGCGGGTTGCTGGCCATCGTGGACCTGATCGCGATGGCGGATGCGTCCCGCATAGATCGGATTGGCCAGGATGTAATAGATATGGCCTCGCCCGAAGGGCACCTCGCCGGCGGCCTGGCCTCCCGATCCCACTCCGGTCCTTGCCTTTGTTCGCAGCCCCATTCGGTCGGCCTGTTGTTTGACCGCCTTGATCGAACCCTTTTCGAGATAGAGGTCGAACAGGGTTCGAACCGTCCTGGCTTCCTCATCGACCATCTTCAGCGTCCGACCATCCGGCTCATAGCCAAGCGGAACATTGCCACCCATCCAGAGCCCCTTCTTCTTCGAGGCGGCAATCTTGTCGCGGATGCGCTCGGCCGTGACCTCACGCTCGAACTGGGCGAAGGACAGAAGGACATTCAGTGTCAGCCGGCCCATGCTGGTTGCGGTGTTGAACGACTGTGTCACCGAGACGAAGGATGCGTCTGCTGCATCCAGCCGCTCTACGAGCTTGGCGAAGTCGGCCAGCGATCGCGTCAACCGGTCAATCTTGTAGACGACGATCTGGTCGACCAGTCCTTCATCGACATCGCGCAGCAGTCGCTGCAGTCCGGCCCGTTCGAGCGTGCCGCCGGATATGCCGCCATCGTCATAGTGATCCGGCAACAGCACCCAGCCTTCATGTTTCTGACTGGCGATGTAGGACACACAGGCTTCACGCTGGGCATGGAGCGAGTTGAACTCCTGCTCAAGACCCTCTTCGGACGACTTCCGCGTGTAGATTGCGCAGCGGATCTTCTTCATGACGTTTTCAATCCGAAGAAACGCGGTCCCGACCAGTGGGCGCCGGTGATCTTGCGGGCGATCTCAGTCAGTGATCGGTACCGCTTTCCGTCCATCCGGAAGCCATCGTTCAGCACTTCCACCTGATAGGACCTACCATTCCATTCGCGGAAAAGTTGAGTGCCTGGTCGCAGCAATTGGGACGGGACGGGCGGTCCCGACCCCGCCTTTCCATTCGATTTTCGAACATCGTTCATGGACCGCTCGAGCGCTGTTCGAACCGCAGGCGAAAGCCCGCCCTGGGCCTTCACCTGAGCCTCATAGACCAGTGCCCGGCGCATGAACTGTACCGAGACATATTTTGGAGGCTCCCGACCGAACCGCTTTCGCCAGGTTTCGATGCATTTGTCGCGATCCATGGTATCGAAGGCGGCAAAGTCGCCTTCGACCCAGGATGACAGAACTGTCCTCATGACACGGCCCTGTCGTCGGCGTCCGCGTCCTCCACCTTCGCTGATGCAACGATCGCGTAGACTGTTTCGCCGGTCTTCGGCGACTTTGATGCCGCCACTTCAATGCCCTGCTTGCGCAGGCCCGACAGTGCCGCCCGTACCGTGTGCGCCTGCCAGCCCAGGCGCTCCACAATCATTGAGATGCGCGCGCCGTTCGGTTTCGATAGCAGAGCGACGAGTTGGTCTTTCTTGCTCTTTGCAGCCCGCTTGCGGCGAACAATTGAGGCCGACTTGGACGCTCTACTTGGCTTACGTTCGCAGGATGGCTCGTCGGCTGCATGAGAAGCAACGGCGGCAGATGCGCCGCCCTCGGTATTACTCTCTGTGACATGGGTGTTCATTCTGTTCTCCACTCAGTTTGAGAAACCGGATTAACCGGTTTTGCACTGAGTGAAGCCCGCGGTGCGGGCACAGTCAGCCGCCATGTGCGGTTTGACGTGTTAATACTACCGCTTCCTTTGCACGAGAAGTCCAGTCGAAGAATCGACAATCAGTTGATGGAAACAGGCAAACGGCAACCGGATTTGAACCGGCAGTCAACGGCAGTTTTGCGCCGCCATTTCGGTCATTCACGTCGGCAACGCTCAACGTCTGCAACTGGGGTGGGAAGCGGACATTGGCGACCCGCTAAGTAACACCATGGTCGCATATGCGATCTGCGACGTCACAAAGCAAGGCGAACTGGTGCTCGATATCTTCCTCGGTTCGGGCACCAGCCTGATCGCGGCGGAACGCGTGGGCAGGGTCTTCCGCGGGCTCGATATCGATCCGGCCTATGTCGATCTTGCCATGACCCGCTGGAGCGAGTTAAGTGAGAACGCCGGTGTAAAAATCCACCACTGAAGCGGCCGGATGATCCGGCTGTTGGCCGGAGCAAAACTCCGCCAGTGGTAGCCTTCTCGACTTTGGCAGAGGGCGGGGATGAAGGGCGTGGAACTTTATGGACGTGTCAGGCGGGCGGTTTTCGTCGAGAGCATGAGCCGGCGCGAGGCTGCCCGTGTTTTCGGGATCGATCGCCGGACGGTGGAGAAGATGCTGCGGTTCTCGGTTCCGCCGGGGTATCGGCGCATGAAGCCGGTTCGCCGTCCGAAGCTCGACCCGTTCGTCGAGATTATCGACCGGATCCTGGCGGAAGACAGCGACCGGCCGAAGAAGCAGCGCCACACCTCGAAGCGGATCTTCGAGCGTCTGCGTGACGAGCGCGGCTATGTTGGCGGCATCACGATCGTGAAGGACTATGTCCATGCCGCCCGACAGCGCCAGCGCGAGATGTTCGTGCCGCTGGCCCATCCGCCGGGCCACGCCCAGGTCGATTTCGGCGAAGCGCTCGGCGTGATCGGCGGCGCCGAGCGCAAGATCCATTTCCTGGCGATGGACCTGCCGCATTCCGACGGCTGTTTCGTGAAGGCCTACCCGGCAGAGACCAGCGAGGCCTTCTGCGACGGTCACGTCTCGGCCTTTGCATTCTTCGGCGGGGTGCCTGTTTCGATCCTTTATGACAACACCAGGATCGCGGTCGCCCGCATTCTTGGCGACGGCACCCGCAAGCGGACACGCATCTTCTCGGAACTGATCTCCCACTATCTGTTCGAGGATCGCTTCGGACGTCCTGGCAAGGGCAACGACAAAGGCAAGGTCGAGGGGCTGGTCGGCTATTGCCGTCGCAACTTCATGGTGCCGCTGCCGCGGTTCGCCAGCTTCGACGATCTCAATGCCTGGCTGGAAGCCCGGTGCCGCCGGCGCATGAGCGACAGGCTGCGCGGTCATGGCGAGACGATCGGGGAACGCCTCGAACGCGACCGCGCCCACTTCCAGCCTCTTCCGGCCGTTGCCTACGACGCCTGCGACAAGCGCACCGCCCGGGTCAGTTCGCTGTCGCTGGTTCGCTATCGCGGCAACGACTATTCCGTCCCGACCACCTACGGCCATCGCGAGGTTCTCGTGCGCGGCTACGTCCACGAGGTGGTGATTGCCTGCGGCGCCGAGATCATCGCCCGCCATCGCCGTTCCTGGGAGACGGAGGACTTCATCTTCGACCCGCTGCACTACCTGGCGCTGATCGAGCAGAAGACCAATGCCCTCGACCAGGCGGCTCCGCTGGCCGGTTGGGACCTGCCGGAAGCCTTCACCACGCTGCGCCGGCTTCTGGAAGCGCGCCTGGGTAAAAAGGGCAAGCGCGAGTTCGTCCAGGTGCTGCGCCTGATGGAGACATTCTCCGTCGACGATGTCCATGCCGGGATCCGATGTGCGCTGGAACGCGGCACGATCGGGTTCGACGCGGTCAAGCATCTCGTCCTGTGCCGGATCGAACGCCGGCCACCACGCCTCGACATGACGGTCTATCCCTATTTGCCGAAAGCCCGCGTCGAGGTGACGTCGGCGCGGAGCTACATGAGCCTTCTGGCCGGAGCCGGGTCATGAACGATACGCCGCAACTGCTGCTGTCCCATCACCTGAAGGCGCTGAAGCTGCCGACCTTCCTGCGCGAATACGACAAGCTCGCCCGGCAGTGCGCCGCCGAAGGCGTCGATCATTCGCGTTATCTCCTGCGGCTTGCCGAACTCGAGCTGATCGATCGCGAACGGCGCATGGTGGAGCGGCGGATCAAGGCGGCCCGCTTCCCCGCCGTCAAGAGCATCGACAGCTTCGACTTCAATGCCATCGCATCGCTGAACAAGATGCTGGTGATGGAACTGGCGCGCTGCGACTACGTCAGCCGCAACGAGAATGTCATCGCCGTCGGCAACAGCGGCACCGGCAAGACCCACATCGCTCTCGCCCTCGGTCTGGCCGCCTGCCAGAAGGGGCTGCCTGTCGGCTTCATCACCGCATCGGCGCTGGTGCACGAACTGCTCGAGGCGCGTGACGACAAGCGACTGCTGCGGCTGCAGAAGCAACTGGCCAAGGTTCGACTGCTGATCATCGACGAACTCGGCTACGTGCCGCTGTCGCCGACCGGAGCCGAACTGCTGTTCGAGGTCTTCTCACAGCGCTACGAACGCGGTTCGACCATCGTCACGTCGAACCTGCCCTTCGATGAATGGACCAGCGTCTTCGGCTCCGAGCGACTGACCGGCGCGCTCCTCGACCGGCTCACCCACCATGTCCATATCCTGGAAATGAACGGCGAAAGCTATCGCCTCGCACAATCCCGCAAGGCTGCCGAGCCAAACCGCGATTCCGCAACGGACTGATCCCGACGAAACGGCGCGCCTTCATGCGAAGGGGCCCGATCGGGCCCCTTCGCATGACGTCATCTGGCGCATTTTTACTTCGGCCAACTGGCGCATTTTTGCTCCGGCGTTGACACGGCGGCAGTCGCACAATCGCTTGGGCTTTGCCCTGCAGCTTTGCGCCTTTCGGCATCCAGGACGGCTGCTATCGCCGGGCGAGGTGATCCCGATCGAAGTCGCCAGGTTCATCGCTGCACAACTTGGCGAGAGGGCCGACGACCTATGTTGCTATGCGGAGACAGACGTCACGCGCCGAAGGCACCTTGTCGAATTGCGCGAGATCTATGGTTACAAGATGTTCACCGGGCGGGGCGCCCGGGACCTGAAAGCCTGGCTTGAGAAGGCCGCCGAAACCGCCCGGTCGAATGAGGATCTGGCGCGCCGCTTCGTCGAGCAATGCCGAGTGGCGCAGATCATCCTGCCCGGAATTACCGTCATTGAACGGTTGTGCGCGGATGCGCTGGTGGCGGCGGAACGCCGGGTCGAGGCCCGGATCGCCGGTCGACTGGACGATTACATGCGAACCCGGCTCGACGCCTTGCTGACCGAAGATGCGGGCGGCGCGGTCACGCGCTTCGTCTGGCTGCGTCAGTTCGAGATCGGGCGGAACTCGGCGGACATGAACCGCCTGCTGGAGCGCCTGGAATACTTGCAAGCTTTGAAACTGGACCGGGGAGTTCTTGCCGATGTGCCACCGCATCGCGTTGCCCGCCTGCGTCGGCAGGGCGAGCGATACTTCGCGGGTGATCTGAGGGATATCTCGGGTGACCGCCGCCTCGCCATTCTTGCAGTCTGCGCGCTGGAATGGCGTAGCGCCATTGCCGACGCCGTGGTCGAGACCCATGACCGGATCGTCGGCAAGACGTGGCGCGAGGCGAAATCGCGATGTGACGCCCGGATGAACGACGCCAAATCGGTGCTGAAGGACACCCTGCAATCCTTCAGGACATTGGGCGCGGCGCTTCTGGAAGCGCATGAGGACCAGGCCTCCCTTGAAGAGGCCGTCGGCAATGCTGGCGGCTGGTCATCCCTCAAGGGGCTTGTCGCCACGGCTGCACAACTGACCGATACATTCGCCGCCGATCCGCTGGCGCATGTCGGTCACGGATATCATCGCTTCCGGCGTTATGCGCCTCGCATGCTGCGGGCGCTGGAGATTTGCGCCACGCCCGTGGCGGAACCGCTGCTGACGGCGAGCGTGATCATCGCGGGCACGGAGACGACTGACGGCCGACCGCTGACCCCCCTGCGCCGCACTTCAAAGTGGCATCGCCACCTGGATGGCGACGATGAGCACCGAGTATGGGAGGTCGCGGTCCTGTTCCATCTACGCGATGCCTTCCGTTCAGGTGATATCTGGCTGGCGCATTCGCGAAGGTATGGCGACCTGAAGGACGCGCTGGTCCCGGTCGAGGCCGCCCGCGGCACGCCGAGGCTGGCCATGCCGTTCGAGCCCGAAACCTGGTTGGCCGACCGCACGGCGCGTCTGTCCGATGCTGTATGCCGACTGGCCCGCGCTGCAAAGGCCGGGACCATACCGGGAGGTTCCATAGAGGATGGCACCTTGAAAATCGACCGATTGACCGCAGCAGTTCCCGAGGAAGCCGACGCCCTGGTGCTCGATCTCTATAGACGTCTACCGGAAGTCAGGATCACGGACCTCCTGCTCGAGGTGGACGATGAAATCGGATTTACCGAGGCCTTTACGCACTTGCGTACCGGAGTGCCTTGCAAGGACCGGATCGGCCTGCTGAATGTGTTGCTCGCCGAAGGGCTGAATCTCGGGCTCAGCAAAATGGCCGGAGCCACGAACACGCACGACTTCTTCCAGCTCTCACGCCTGTCGCGGTGGCATGTCGAAGGGGAGGCGATGGCGCGCGCCCTGGCCATGGTGATTGAAGGGCAGTCCAACTTGCCGATGGCGCGGTTCTGGGGTGGCGGACAAACCGCATCGAGCGACGGGCAGTTCTTCCCGACGACACGTCAGGGCGAGGCGATGAACCTGATCAACGCCAAGTACGGGCATGAGCCAGGACTGAAGGCCTACACTCATGTCTCCGACCAGTTCGGCCCCTTCGCCACACAGACCATTCCGGCCACAGTGAACGAAGCGCCCTATATCCTGGACGGCCTGCTGATGACCGACGCCGGGCGGAAGATCACAGAGCAGTATGCCGACACCGGCGGCTTCACCGATCACGTCTTTGCCGTGACCTCGCTGCTCGGGTTCCAGTTCATCCCGCGTATCCGCGACCTGCCATCAAAGCGTCTCTACCTCTTCGATCCGGCCACCTGCCCGAAAGAGCTGAAGGGCTTGATTGGCGGTAAGATCAAGGAACGCCTCATCACGGCAAACTGGCCCGACATCCTGCGCAGCGCAGCAACCATGGTGGCGGGGGCCATGCCCCCAAGCCAATTGCTGCGGAAGTTCGCATCATATCCCCGTCAGCATGAGCTGGCTGTGGCACTGCGGGAAATCGGACGGATCGAGCGGACGCTCTTCATCATCAACTGGCTGCTCGACGCCGACATGCAGCGCCGTGCCCAGATCGGCCTGAACAAGGGTGAGGCCCATCACGCCCTGAAGAATGCCCTCCGGATCAGTCGCCAGGGCGAAATCCGCGACCGAACCAGCGAGGGGCAGCACTTCCGCATGGCCGGGCTGAACCTGTTGGCCGCGATTGTCATCTATTGGAACACCAAGCATCTCGGCCAGGCCGTCGCCAATCGCCGCCGCGAAGGCTTGGACTGCGCACCCCACCTCATGGCACATACCTCACCCCTCGGATGGGCACATATCCTGCTCACCGGCGAGTACAGATGGCCGAAACAGCGTTGATGCCCTTATGATACGATCCTGCCCCCTCCGGCATCAGACCCCGGACAGGCTTTGTATTGTTGGCAAATTGCGCTATATTCGTGCAACTTGGCGCAGGTGTCCTGCAGCGAAGGGAGATCGGAGGAGGGCTATGTCCGACGCGTTGCGGATCAGAACAGGCGAATTCGGCCGTGTTGCCCTGCTCGACATGGATCGCTCGCTGGTGCGCCATGCCCATCCGCATTGTCATGTGCTGCTGAAGGTCGATGGCGCGGACACGTCCTTTCTGGTCGGTGACGAGGTCGCCCCCCTGACCGACGACAGCGCGGTCCTGATCAACGCCTGGACGCCGCATGCCTATGTTCATCGGCAGAATGCGCCCCGGACGATCATTCTTGCCTTGTATATCGAGCCCTCGTGGCTGGCGGGGTTCCGCCCCAACTGGGCCGCGAGCGCAGGTGCGGGGTTCTTCGAGAAGACGGTCGATGCGATCACACCGGCTATCCGCAAGCAAACCATGGATCTCGCGGCGAGCATGGTACATACGCCAACCGCGATAGCAGAGCATGAAAGCCAGCTTGGCGAGCTCATGATCGCAGTCATCGAACGGTTCACCGAATGGCGCTCGGTCGGCGACAGCCTGCGCGATGCCGCGCGCAACCACAACATAGACTGGCGCGTTGCCAAGGCCGTCAGCGAATTGCGCCGCAACCCCGGTGGTGTGACGAATATCTATAGCCTTGCGGACACCGCGGGCATGAGCCGGGCGAATTTCTTTCGCGTCTTTGAAAGTTCGACAGGTGTTACCCCCCGCGTCTTTCTGAACATGATCAGAATCGAGCGCGCGGTGAGCGCGGCGGTGACCAGCGATATCAGTTTCGGTGCGCTGTCGGATACGCTCGGGTTCACCACCCAGGCGCATTTCACGCGGTTTTTCCGCGATCATTCCGGTGTCACGCCTTCGAGCTTTCGCTCGATTTCCCGGCTTGGGAATGTGTCGGGTTTCTTACGTATTTGAGACTTCTCGGTAAATTCTGCGCTCCCTGACAATCGGTTTCCGCCCTCTCACTGCTTAACCTCTCTTCCAATGACATGACGGTCTTGGAGGAGGGCCTCGATGGCGAAGGATGTGCCGCATCAACCGATGTCGCGGCTGGAAGACGCACCCCTTTTGACGGGGCGCGGTCAGTTCTTTGACGATCTGCCGGTGCCGCATGGCACGCTTTATGCCGCCATTCTGCGCAGCCCGCATGCCCATGCGCGTTTGCGCGCGATCCATGTGGATGCGGCGCGCGGCCTTGCCGGTGTGCATTCGGTTCTGACCGGGGAGGATTATGCAGGGGTCGCGGCCCCGCTCATGGTTGGGGTCAGGCTTCCGATCGAATGCTGGCCGATTGCGCGGCACAAGGTTCGCTATGCTGGCGAACCCGTCGCCGTCGTTCTCGCCGGAGACCGCTATACGGCCGAGGATGCGCTCGATCTGATCGAGGTAGATTACGATCCTCTTGCGCCGGTGCTCGACCAGGTCGAGGCGCTCGGCGCGGATGCGCCGGTTCTGCATGACGAGATGGGTGGCAATCTTGGATCGGACCGGCAGTTCACCTATGGCGATCCGGGCGCGGCCTTTGACGGTGCAGAGCATGTGGTGGATATCTCGGTGCGGTATCCGCGCAATTCCTGCACCCCCATCGAAACCTATGGCGTTCTTGCCCAATGGGAGCCACATGGCCAATCCTTTGACATCACGGCAAATTTCCAAGGGCCTTTCTCGATCCATCCGGTGATCGCAAGGGCCTTGCAAGTGCCGGGCAATTGCCTGCGCCTGCGGACGCCCGAGGATTCGGGCGGCAGCTTTGGGGTCAAACAGGGCGTGTTTCCTTACATTGCGCTGCTGGCTGCATGTGCGCGGCTTGCGGACCGGCCCGTGAAATGGGTTGAGGATCGGCTGGAACACCTCACAGCGTCTGTCTCATCGACCAATCGCGCCATCACACTGCGGGCGGCGGTTCGGGGCGATGGCCGGATCACCGCGCTCGATTACGATCAGGTCGAGGATGTGGGTGCCTATCTGCGCGCGCCGGAACCGGCGACGCTGTACCGGATGCATGGCAATCTGTGCGGCGCCTATGACATCGCGAACCTGTCGGTGCGCAACAGGATCGTAATGACCAACAAAACGCCGACGGGGTTGAACCGCGGCTTTGGCGGGCCGCAGATATACTTCGTGCTCGAACGGCTGATGCAGCGTATCGCGGTGAAACTGGACCTCGATCCGATCGATGTGATCCGGACGAACCTGATCTCGACGGGTGCATTCCCCTACAAGACCGCCAGCGGAGCGACCTATGATTCCGGTGATTACGTCAAGGCCTTTGAGCAGGCGTTGAGAGACGGGAGGTACGATGCGCTTGTGGCTCGTCGGAACGAGATGCGCGCCGAAGGCCGGATGTACGGTATCGGTTTGTCGGTCGTGGTCGAACCCTCGGTGTCCAACATGGGGTATTTGTCGACTGTGCTGACGCCCGAAGAGCGCGCCAGATCGGGCCCCAAAAACGGCGCGCAGTCGAGCGCCACGGTCCATATTGACCCGGTGGGCACGATTACCGTGCAACTTGATTCCGTACCGCAGGGCCAGGGGCACAAGACCGTTGCCGCAGGGATCGTTGCCGAGTGTTTCGGGCTGTCGCCGGGCAATATCAAGGTTGTCGCGGCGCTCGATACCACGAAAGATGCTTGGTCCATCGCCGCAGGCAATTACGCCAGCAGGTTCGCGGCGGCTTCGGCCGGGGCCGTGCGCATCGCGGCGGATCGCTTGCGTGACCGGCTCGCGCGGATCGCGGCGGCGCAACTGAACGTGGTGGCGGACGATCTGCGGTTCGAGGGGGGCAGGATATTTGCGGCCGGCAATCCCGATGCGGCGCTTCCTTTCGCGCGTGTGGCCTCGGCGGCCCATTGGGCTCCGGCGACCCTGCCGGAACTCGATGGTTCGCCGATCCGGGAAACAGCCATATGGACAGCCCCCGAACTGAGCGCGCCAAACGAAGCGGACGAGATCAACTCGTCGCTGTGCCATGGATTCATTTTCGATTTTTGCGGAGTCGAGATCGACCCGATCACCCACGAGGCGCATATCGACCGCTACGTGAGCATGCATGACTGCGGCACGATCCTGCACGAAGGCATGGTGGAGGGCCAGATTCGCGGTGCCTTTGCCCATGCAATCGGCGCATCGCTTTATGAAGAATACGCTTATGATGAGGACGGGGCGTTTCTAGCGGGCACTTTCGCAGATTATCCCGTTCCGACGGTTCACGAGATCCCGGATCTGGAAATTTACCATATCTGCACCCCCTCTCCGGTCACACCTCTCGGGGCGAAAGGCGTGGGCGAAGGCAATTGCATGTCGACACCGGTTTGTGTGGCGAACGCGGTTGCAGATGCGTTGCGTCCCGGTTGCGGAGAGGTCGATCTGGTGCTGCCGCTGATCCCCGCACGGATCGCAGGGTTTCTGCAAGACGAGCCCAAGGCGCCCGAGGGTCAGGAAAAGCGCCGGGAGACTGGCGGCAAGGGGCTGTCCGGGACGGGGGAGGCGCGCGTCGATGCGGCACCGCAAGACATCTGGGATTTGTTGATGGATGCCGACCAGCTTGCCGCGATCATTCCCGGCGCGCATGGGGTCAAGCGCCTGTCGCCAACGCGGTTTTTGGCGGATGTCACGCTTGGCGTCGGCCCGGTGAAGGGGCGTTATCGCGTGGATGTGGCGCTGTCGGATCTGGATGAGCCGCGTTCGGCGGTTCTGACCGGCAAGGCCAGCGGCGCGCTGGGTACGGGCATGGGGGAGGGCAAGGTAACTCTTGCGCCGGACGGCGCGGGCGGCACCATCATCGGCTATACCTACGAGGCTTCGGTCGGCGGCAAGGTCGCGTCCGTGGGCGGGCGCTTGCTCGACGGGGCGGCAAAGATCGTCATTGGCCAGTTCTTTTCGGCGCTGGGCCGCAGGGCGGGCGCCCCTACACACCGTCAGGGAATCTTCGCGCGGCTGCGCGCGCGGCTGGGAGGTGCATCGTGAAGCCGGCACCGTTTGACTATATCCGCTGCGACAGTCTGGACGAGGCCGCCGGCCTGATCTTCGAGACAGGTGACGAGGCCCGTGTGATCGCCGGCGGCCAGTCTCTGATGGCGATGCTCAACATGCGTCTTGCGCGGCCTTCCGTGTTGATCGACTTCATGAATGCCGAAGAAACACGCAGGGTCGAGACCGGCGAGAACATGTTGCGGATCGGTGCCGGGGTGCGTCAAGCAGAGTTGCTGGCGCGCGAGGATCTGGAGGCGCTCAATCCGCTTCTTGCGAAGCTGCTGCCTTGGGTCGGGCATCCGCAGACACGCGCCCGCGGAACGATCTGCGGTTCTATCGCCCATGCAGACCCGTCGGCTGAAATCCCGCTCGCTCTGTGTGCGCTCGACGGCAAGGTGGTTCTGCGCAAGGGGCGAAAGCTGCGCCGTGTCAGCGGTGCGGAGTTTTTTCTGGGGATGATGCTCACCGACAAGGCCGAGGACGAATTGATCGTGGCGGTCGAATTCCCCGATCTGCCTACCGGAAGCGGCACGGGGTTCGGCGAGGTCGGTCGCCGCAAGGGCGATTTCGCCATCGTTGCCTGCGCCGCTGTCGTCACGAAATCCCGTGTCCGCCTGGCCGTTGGTGGGGTCAACGACACACCTGTGGTCAAGGATTGGGATGCGCTTGCCCCCGAGGACGAGGCGGACGCGCTCAATGCGCTTGCCTGGTCGCTCGACGCGCGCGGCGATCTGCATGCAACGGCCCGGTATCGTCGCGACCTGGTGCGTGGCCTTGGCGCCCAAGTGTTGAAGGAGGCCCGCGCATGCGCCGGTTAGATGCCACGCAATCCCATGTGATACGGTTTACGCTGAACGGGCGTGCCGTCGAAACGCATTCCTCTCCGCGCATGCTGCTCAGCGATGTGCTGCGCGGTGAATTGGGCGCAACCGGAACGCATGTCGGCTGTGAACACGGTGTTTGCGGCGCGTGCACCGTGCGGATCGACGGAATGCTGGCGCGTAGCTGCCTGACGCTTGCCGTTCAGGTCGAGGGCGCAACCGTCGACACGGTCGAAGGCGTTGCCCCGGCGCCGGGTCGTCTCTCGGTGCTGCAAGACGCATTCCGAAAACATCACGCCCTGCAATGCGGGTTCTGCACAGCGGGGATCGTGATGTCGCTCGACACGTTGCTGCGCGACGCCCCCGACGCCGATGAGGCGCGCATCCGCGATGTGCTTTCGGGGCATCTATGCCGCTGCACTGGCTATCACGCCATCGTTCAGGCCGCTCTAGAGGCGGCTGAAACTTTACGGAAGGAAACCGATCATGCTTGATCTCGGACGCTCTCTTGTCGCGAGCGTGTCCCGCGCGCCCGATGCGCTCGCCTTGGTCGATGGCGAGATCCGCCTGACCTATGGTGAATGGTACGGTCAGATTTCGGCCCTGACGCAAGGGCTTGCGGATTTGGGCCTGAAACAGGGCGACCGTATCGTAACGGCGCTTCAGAACAACCGTGCCGCGGCCTCGGTTCACTGGGCTTGTCAACTCGCGGGGGTTGCAATCGTGCCGGTCAACTGGCGCGCTACACCTGATGAACTCGGCTTTTTCGTCGCCAACAGCGATGCGCGATCGATCATATTCGACGCTTCCAGCGAAAAATCGGTTCGGGAGGCGGAGGGCGTCACGGGCCTGCCGAAGATCGCCTATGGTATCGCGGTCGAGGGTGCTGCGTCTTTTGACGATATCGTCACGCAATCCGCACCCGATGCGACACCGCAAGCCAGCACCGAGGATTGCTCGGTCATGCTATACACGAGCGGGACGACGGCCAGACCCAAGGGCGTGCCGCGCCGCCATCGCGCGGAACGTGCAGGCGCTGTGGCGCATGTCGCGCAGAACATGATGCCGATGGGCGATACGACCCTCGGGGTCATGCCGCTCTATCACACGATGGGCGTACGGTCGCTTCTTGCGATGACATTGCTGAACGGGACTTTCGTTTGTCTGCCGCGGTTCAACTGCGCCGATGCCCTGAACCTGATCGCGCAGGAACGGATCGGCAGCCTCTACCTTGTCCCGACGCTCTATCATGACCTGATAGATCATCCCGATTTTGAACGGACCGACCTGTCGTCGGTGAAGCGTCTCGGTTTTGCGGGGGCGTCGATGACCGAGGGCCTGCTCAAGCGCATCAATGCTGCGTTCAGGCCCGATCTGTTCGTGAACCATTACGGCTCATCGGAGGTTTATACCTTTTCGATCGAACAGGACGCGGTCGCAAAGCCCGGCTCCGCCGGCAAAGCCGGGCTCAATCAGCACTTGCGCGTGGTTGAAATGGGGGCGGGCGATCCCGATGCCATCCTGCCCCAGGGCGAAGAAGGCGAGATTATCGCGACACTCAGCGGCGACGAGGCCTTTGAAGGCTACTGGAAACGCCCCGAAGCCAACGAGAAATCGCTGTGCAGGGGATGGTTCTTTACCGGCGATTGCGGCCATTTCGATGCCGACGGCGATTTGTTCGTTACCGGACGGGTGGATGACATGATCATCACCGGCGGCGAGAATGTCTCGCCGGTCGAGGTCGAAAGCTGTCTTTCCATGCATCCCGGTGTGGCGGAGTGCGCCGTGGTTGGTCTGCCCGACGAACGCTGGGGCAAGATCGTGACCGCGTTCATCAAGCGGCGGGGCGATGTGACCGCTGAAGAGCTCGACCTTCACTGTCGTAGTTCGGCCCTCGCCAATTTCAAGCGCCCGCGCCGTATCGTTTTCGTTTCCGAACTTCCGAAATCACCGGTGGGCAAGTTGCTGCGTCGCGAACTGGTTGCGGGAAACTTCACCCCTGAACACAAACAAGCCACAGCGAAATAAGCTGTTCAAAAGGAGACTACATTCATGACCAACCCCTATTCAGATCTGCCACTGCTGGCCGAACCCGATGGGTTTCGCATCGAAGTCGATGCCGATAGCGAGCGTGGCGACATCGTTCTTGAGCGCCCGCCAATGAACGTGATCTCCATGGGCCAGCGCGATCAGTTGCGCGCCGCCTTCGAAGCGCTCGATGCAGACGATCGCGTGCGCGTGATCGTGTTGCGTGCCGAGGGCGAGCATTTCTCGTCGGGCGGTTACATTCATGGATTTCTAGACGCGTCCCCTGAGCATGTAAGCCATCTGGCCGACAACGTCGCCGCGCCGTGGCGCTGCGCCAAGCCGGTGATCGCGGCGAACAAGGGGTACACCTTTGGCGTTGGTTTCGAGATTTCGCTTGCTTGCGATTTCCGGATCGCGGCCAAATCCACGCGCTACGCCTTGCCCGAGCAGAAACTCGGCCAGATTCCTGGCTCGGGCGGTTCGGCACGCCTGCAGGCCATTATCGGGCTGGCGCGCACCAAGGATGTCGTGATGCGTTCGCGCCGGATCACCGGCCAGCAAGCGCATGACTGGGGCATTGCCGTCGAACTGGTGGAGGATAACGCGCTCGAACAGGCCACCGCCGATCTGGTCAACGAACTCCGCAGTTTTTCGCCCATGGCACAACGCACGGCGAAGAAACTGCTCAACGACAGCGAAAACGCGACGGTCGCCATTGGCATCGAACTCGAGGGCCATTGCTACAGCCGCCTGCGTCAATCCGAGGATTTCGCGGAGGGCGTCAAGGCTTTCCACGAAAAGCGGAAACCGACTTTCGTCGGCCGCTAATCAAAGTTCACAGGGAGGAACTACAATGACTATCAAAGGACTGATGACAACTGCAGCCTTGACTGCGCTTTTCTCGGGCTCGGCCATGGCCCAGGACGAGCCGATCCGTATCGGTGTCGTCACCCCGATTTCCGGCACCTATGCCGGCATCGGCCAGCAGGTGACCTGGGGGCTCGACATGGCCACCGAGGAGATCAACGAAGCGGGTGGCATCATGGGCCGTCAGGTTGAACTGATCTACGAGGACAGCGAGGCCAACCCTTCGGTCGCCGTGCAGAAGGCCGAGAAACTCATGACCGCCGAGAACGTCGATTTTCTCACCGGGACGGTGAATTCTGGCGCGACCTTGGCTGTCGGTCAGGTCGCCGAGCGGGCGGGCAAGCTTCTGGCCACGACCGTATCCTTCTCGGACGCGATTACCGGCGACAAGTGTTCGCCCAACGTGTTCCGGGTGAATGCGCGTGCGGGTCAGCAATCGGCCGCGCTTGCCGCTTGGATTCAAAAGGAAAAGCCCGAAGCCAAGGTGTTCTATCTCGGGCCGGACTATGAAATGGGCCGGTCCACCGTGGCCGCATTCAAAAGCAACGCCGAGAAGGTGGGCGCCAAATCCACAGGGGAGGTATTTGCCCCGCTCGACGCCAAGGATTACAGCCAGTATTTCGGGCATATCCGCGCGGCTCAGCCCGAGGTGCTTTACACGTCGGTGGCCGGCAACGACACCGTGCGCCTCTTTACCCAGATGAAGGATTTTGGTGTGCGTGATGGCCTGACCATTCTTGGCGCATCGGGTACGGTAACCAGCCAGAATATCGGTGCCATTGGCGATGCGGCTGAAGGCTTCATCACCGGTGTGGGCTATTCCACGTTGATCGACACGCCCGAGAATGCGGAATTCGTCAAGGCGTTCAATGCCCGCAACGGCGCCGATCCGGATCTTTACGGTGCGGACAGTTATGGCTTGCTCTTTGCCTACAAGAAGGCGGTAGAGGCGGCTGGCGGCACAGGAACCGATGAGGTTCGCGCGGCCCTCGAAGGGCTCGAATGGCAGACGCCGCAGGGCGTGAAATCCATCCGTGCGGGGGATCATCAGGCGGTGCAGCCGATGTACGCCGTGCAGGTCAAAGACGGAGCTTTCACCATCGTCGATACGATCGACGGCGAAGCGGCGATCGGTCCCGACACATGTGAACGTTTCTGAGCGGGGCGCGGAGAGAACGCATGGCGGATTATCTGCATTTCGTTCTGGCGCCGCAGATGCTCAATGGCCTGGCGCTGGGGATCTCCGTGATCCTCGTGGCGCTGGGCCTCACGATCATCTTCGGTTTGCTGGATGTCATCAATATGAGCCATGGCGAGTTTTACGCCGTGGGCGCCTATGGCGCGCTGGCGCTGAGCCTTACGGGGCTCAACTATTGGGTTCTCATCGCGCTGGTCCCGATCCTGATGCTGCCGTTGGGCGTCATCACGGAGCGCTATCTGATCCGTCGGGTCTATGATGGGGCAGACCGGCATGTCTCGACGTTGCTTTTGACCTTCGGGCTGGGGCTGATTGCCGAGGATGTGCTGAAAATCCTCTTCGGGCCGAACACGTACCGGCCCGAAAACCCGCTTCCGGGCGCGACCGATCTGCTCGGAGTGTATATTCCGACCTATCGGCTCTTCTTGATCGGTATCGGTGCGGCGGTGATCCTTGCGGTCGCTTTCGTCACCTATCGCACGCGGCTCGGCGCGATCGTTCGCGCCGCCGCGTTCGACCGCAACATGGCGGCGAGTCTCGGTGTCCGCGTGGGCTGGGTCTACTCCGGGGCCTTCGCCTTCGGCGTGGCTCTGGCAGGGCTTGCGGGGGTTTTGCTTGCGCCTGTTTACTCGGTCTTTCCCACGATGGGGCGCGACTTCATCCTGATGGCCTTCACGGTGGTGATCGTCGGCGGCATGGGATCGATCTGGGGCGCAGTCATTGCGGGAATTCTGCTCACACAGGTTCAGGCGATCTCAAGCCTCGTCATCTCGCCTGTCTGGTCCGATCCGATCGTCTTTGGCGTGATGGTCGCTGTGCTCATGTTCCGCCCTCAAGGACTGTTCGGGAGGATCGGCCATGCATGATCGCCTAGACATCTCCATGCGGGCCAACCATGTGTTCTTTGCGCTGTTGCTGGTCGTAGCGGTGATCGGCATGGTCCTCGCCGCAGTGACCAACGACGTGTTCTATCTGAGACTCGCGACCGAAGCCCTTATCCTTGGCGGTCTCGCTCTTTCGGTCGATATCCTGCTTGGCTTCGGCGGGTTGTTGAGCCTCGGACAGGCGCTCTATTTCGGGGTGGGGGCCTATGTTTCCGCTCTGGTTTTGCGCGAAGTGCCGTCCTTCTGGCTTGCGATGGGCGCGGCCATCACGGCGTCGCTTTTGGCAGGGATCATTGGCGGGTTGATCGCCAACCGGGTTCGCGGCGTGTATTTTGCGCTCATCACCTTCGGTATGGCGCAGGTCGTTGCCAAGGTGGTCTACAACACGCGTGAACTCGGCGCGTCTGACGGGCTGATCGGTGTGCCGGTGCTCGACATTCCGCTCGGGTTCGTCACGATTTCGGCGGGTAGTCCGCTGGCGTTTTTCCTTCTGACCTTGGTGATCATCACGCTCCTTTATGCGGCAGTGGCGTATCTGCTCACCACTCCGTTCGGCAGGCTGGTCATCGCCCTCAAGGCCAACGAGAACCGTATCCCGTTTCTGGGCTATTCCACATGGGGACCGAGAATGGTGTCCTATGTGGTCGCTGCGCTCGTCGCGGGGATCACCGGTGCGCTTTACCCGATGCTGCGCGGTTTCGTGTCGCCGGAGCTGATGTACTTTGCCGCGTCGGGCAATGCCGTCATCATGGTCATTCTCGGCGGTGCCGGGACACTGGTCGGCGCGCTCTATGGCGCGGTCATTCTGACCTTTCTTAAATCGGTCGTGGGCAGCTTTACCGAACACCACCTCATCGTGATCGGCCTGATCTTTATCTGTGCAATTCTCTTCATGCCGAAAGGACTTGTGGGGCTTGTGAAGCCCAGAGTCGAAACCCGTATGCGCAATTCGGAGCGGCGCCATGCCGCTGCACAAGCCAAGACGAAAAGAGCGACATGATGAAACCGATCCTGAACACAGATGCGCTCAGCATCGCATTCGGTGGGCTGAAAGCGGTCGATGCGGTTACCATTGCCGCGATGCCCAACGAGATTACAACGGTGATCGGGCCGAACGGCGCGGGCAAAACGACGCTGTTCAATCTGATCTCCGGTGCGCTCAGCCCCAGCGGCGGTGTGGTGTATCTCGATGGCAAGGACGTTACCCGCGACGGGCCTGCGGCGCTTCAAAGGAACGGGCTGGCGCGGTCGTTCCAGATCACCAACCTGTTCTTTGAAATGACCGTGCGCGAGAATCTGAGATTGGCGGCCCAGGTGCTGGAACCTGTTTCGCATGCCTTGCGCCCGCTCCGGCGCACCGGGCGCGCGGCGCAGAAGGTCGACGAGTTGATAGATCGCTTCGAGTTGCACGCGAAGACCCATGAGCAGGTTGGCTATCTGAGCCATGGCGAGCAACGCCGCCTTGAGATCGCTATGTGTCTGGCTTGTGAACCCAAGGTTCTCATGCTCGACGAGCCGACCCAGGGGATGAGCCACGCCGATACCGAAGAGACGGAAGAGATGATCCGCAGCCTTACGGACAGCGTTTCGATTCTGTTGATCGAACACGATATCGGCATCGTGATGGCAGTCTCGGACCATGTCGTGGTCATGCATCAGGGCCAGAAAATCGCGGATGGTAAACCCGACGAAGTGCGCGCCAACCCAGCTGTCCAGGCGGCATATTTCGGAAATGGATGAGACAATGCTGCATATCAGAGATCTTAACAGCCATTATGGCCTGAGCCATGTGATTCAGGGCATTTCTCTTGACGTTCAGAAAGGCGAAATCCTGGGTGTTTTCGGGCGCAACGGGGTTGGGAAGACCACCCTTCTGAAGAACATCGCGGGCTGGGTGAAGCCAAGCTCGGGTTCGATTCAGCTTGACGGGAAAGAGATCGGTGGGAGCGAGCCGTACGCGATCAATCGTGAAGGGCTTGCAATCGTGCCGGAAGATCGACGGATCTTTCCGGGGCTGACGGTTCAGGAAAACCTCGAACTCGGCCTGCTCGGTCTCAAGGGGCCGAAGCCCGCGTCGAAACTCGATCCGGTGCTCGAACGGTTTCCGCGGCTGGCCGAACGCGTCAGGCAACCGGCCACGACCCTGTCGGGCGGCGAGCAGCAGATGCTTGCCATGGCCCGCATCATGGTTGCCGATCCCAGGGTGATCCTGATTGATGAACCCTCCGAAGGGCTTGCCCCGATGATCGTCGCCGAGATTTTCGCGATCGTACGCGAAATGCGGGATGCGGGCTGTGCCATCGTCCTTGTCGAGCAAAATATTCACGAGGCGCTTGCCGTCTGCGACCGTTTCGTTCTCATCGAACGTGGGACGGTCGTGTTCGAGGGCGATGCGGAGGACGAGCCGACCCGAGAAAAACTGCTTCAAAAGCTTGCAGTATGAAGACCTTGCGCCATACGTCTGTGGGGCCGCTCGAAGTCGTTCGACGGGCGGTGTCAGACAAATTCGAACTCGTCTCAGCTAGGGCAGGGTAGTTGTCCCTTATGCCATGCAAAGGCCGCGCCACTCGGGGAGGGCGGCGGCGCGGTTCAGACTACCATGCGTTGGAGCATATCGGAATCCCGCCTAACATGTGGCTAGTCGGGATGGCGTGAACGCACAACCAGTAAGCGGAGCGGCAACTATTTAAGGGGAAGTTGGCCAGCGTTTAGAGTCTACATCCGCGATACCCAGCAACCAGCAGCGTCTGCGTATCGGGTCGTATGCAGAACGTCCGCTTTCTCAGTAGCTCGGCAAGGACCAGACCGTCAGCAAGCGGCCCCATTTCGGTCGAACGAGAGCGCACCCTCATTGCGACTGTTCGCGGTCGGAACTTGAGCGTCCGAAAACTGCTGTCGCTTAGTGACTGCTCACTCGGCAACTAGGTTGTAATTGCCGAAGCAATTGCATTCGCAGTGGAACGGAGGTCTCCCAAGTATCGGTTTATTGCGTCCTTCCGGCTAAGAATCGACCGGATCCAGATGATATTGACACACCCAAGTAATTTGTTGCGGCCGGAAATGGGTACAGCAATGGCATCCAGCCCATCATCGTGTGTGTGCCTCAGTTCGGATGCGCGACCTCCCCAACGCATGTCGCGGTGCCCAAACCCTTGCATACGAACTTGTTCCAGTGTGTCCGCGAGCTCGTTGCCCGCGAAAAGAAATCCGTATTCCGGACGTGTCTTGAGACCTGCGAGAATCTGATCGCGTTCACGCTCGGGGCAGAATGCGAGATAGGCACGTCCAGGCGCGGAAAGCAGGAAATCGATCTCAAATCCAATCGAGAGCTTGTTGAAAAGTAGGGTCGTATGCGGGCGGCTGGTCTCCACAAGCACCATTCTCAAGCCGGATCGAACCGAAAGGTCCGAAGGCCAAATCACTTTTTCGCATAGTTTCGCAAGGTGGGGTGTTGCGGCCTGTACCAGAAGGTTGTGCTTCGCGTTGACTTGGCTGGCTGGCCCAATTCCAGGTCCTGCGACCCATTTGCGATCGGCAATGCGTTGGGATGCCAGACGCTCTGATTGCAAGGTGACCAGAATACGGCTTAGAGCCGTTTTGGAAATCCCAAGCTGCTTGTTCAAGTCATTGAGCGATTTGGCGCCCTCATCCTCCAGCAGGCGCAACACCGAAAGGCCCCGCTTCAAAGATTTGATTTCATTTACAGAATTTATCGACATGCGAAAGGAGAGCATTTCTCATAGCGAAATTCAAGACGTTTTGCCATTTCACCGTTTGCCTCTGATGGTACCGTTTCGCCAGATCGTTTCTGGGAGGAGAACATGTCCAAAAACCGTTTCGTTGCGGTGATAGGCACTTGTGATACTAAGTGGGATGAACTTGCATATGTTCGCGATCACATCCGCAAATCGGGTGTCGATGCGCGCTTAGTGGATGTCTCTCCGCGCGGTTCGCAGCATGGTGACATTTCCGCTGATGACGTGAAGGCGGCACTCGAAGGTGCCGTCCAGCGCATCTCAGGGGCAGCAACCCGTGGCGATGCAGTCTCCGCCATGTCAGAGGCACTGGTTGCCTGGACCTGCAAAAATTCAGGCAATATTTCCGGTATGATTGGTCTGGGCGGTTCGGGCAACACTGCCTTGATCACACCGGCTATGCGGGCGTTGCCGATTGGCGTGCCGAAAGTCATGGTTTCGACCGTCGCTTCGGGCAATGTGGCGCCTTATGTCGGACCGAATGACATCGCCATGATGTATTCGGTAGTCGATATCGCGGGATTGAACTCGATTTCGCGGCGGGTTCTCGCGAATGCGGCAGGCATGATCGCCGGTGCAGTTAAAGCGGAAATCGAAACGGCTTCATCCGACAAGCCCGCCGTCGGCCTGACCATGTTCGGCGTTACTACGCCCTGTGTCGAACGGGTCGTCAAGCAACTCGAAGACACGTATGAGTGCTTTGTTTTCCATGCAACCGGCACCGGTGGCCAGACCATGGAAAAGCTGGCTGACAGCCGCTCGCTCGCCGGCATCCTGGACATTACAACAACGGAAGTTGCCGACCTTCTAATGGGCGGCGTGATGAGCGCCGGAGAAGACAGAATGGGCGCGGCAATCCGTTCCCGCATTCCCTATGTCGGCTCCTGCGGTGCACTCGACATGGTGAACTTTGGCGGAAAAGCCACCGTTCCAGACAAATACAAGGACCGTCAGCTGTTCGTCCACAATGAGCAGGTGACTTTGATGCGCACAACGCCAGAAGAAAATGCCCGCATGGGCGAATGGATTGCGGGCAAACTCAATCGAATGGAAGGTCCGGTCCGGTTTCTAATCCCGGAAAAGGGTGTCTCCATCATCGATGTGGAAGGCGCGCCCTTCTTCGATAGTGAGGCAGATAAGGCCCTGTTCGAAGCATTGGAGAAGAACGTCAAACAGACAGCCAAACGCAGGCTGATCCGTATTCCCCATGCCATCAACGATCCTGAGTTTTCCGATGCCGTGGTGGCCAATTTCATGGAAATCGCGGAGGCCTGAGACAATGAAGAAATTCACCCGAACTGAACTACTGACGAAATTCCGCAAGATGGTCGATGAAAGGCAACCGATCATCGGCGGCGGAGCAGGGACGGGACTCTCGGCAAAATGCGAGGAAAAAGGCGGTATTGACCTTATTGTTATCTACAATTCCGGCCGCTACCGGATGGCAGGTCGCGGTTCGCTATCGGGACTGCTCGCATACGGCAATGCAAACGACATCGTCGTCGAAATGGCCCGAGAAGTCTTGCCGGTAGTAGAGAAGACGCCGGTATTGGCCGGAGTGAACGGCACGGACCCGTTCTGCATTTTCGATCATTATCTCGATGAACTGAAAGAGCTCGGCTTCGCTGGAATCCAGAATTTTCCAACGGTCGGCCTGATCGACGGTGTGTTCCGCCAGAATCTTGAAGAGACCGGTATGTCCTACAGTCAGGAAATCGATCTCATCCGCCTTGCGCATGAAAAGGACATGCTCACGACACCTTACATTTTCTCGACCCAAGACGCCATCGGCATGACAGAAGCAGGTGCGGATATTGTCGTCGTGCATCTCGGGCTGACAACGGGAGGATCGATCGGCGCCGATACGGCACTAAAGCTGAAGGATTGCCCGGCAATCGTCGATGAATTGGGGGCCGCGGCAAAGTCAGTACGTGAAGACGTGATCGTTCTCGTTCACGGCGGACCTGTATCGATGCCCGCTGATGCAGACTTCATCTTGCAGAACACAAAGCATTGCCACGGTTTCTACGGAGCAAGCTCGATGGAGCGTTTGCCAACTGAAATTGCGCTGACTGAACAGACCCGGAAATTCAAGAAAATTACCTGGTAATCGCAAATTCTAATCCACAAGGGAGGAAACGATGAAGCTCAAGACTCTGATTGCAGGTGTTGCACTTGCGGCGTCTTTGATGACGCAGGCGAAGGCCGAGTATCCTGAAAAGCCGATTGAAATGATTCTGCCCTGGCCTGCGCTTGCGACCAGTACGGACATCATCGCCCGCAAGGTCGCCGAGCAAATGGATCCAATCCTCGGTCAGACAATCAAGGTCGTCAACAAACCAGGCGGGGCTGCCGTGGTTGGAACTGCGGAAATGGCGAATGCGCGCCCCGATGGCTACACCATCGGTGGCCTCACGATTGGCCCAGCCGTCAGTCAGGTTGCCGCAGGAACAACGCCATACTCCATAGGTGACCTGGAACCGATCGGCATGTTCGCAACGCTGCCTTTCTTGATCGCTGCACGAGGTGATGCACCATTCAACGACATCAAGTCGCTGGCAGAATGGTCCAAATCCACAGGTAAGCAGCCCATTCTTGCACATTGGGGCAAGGCGACGGTACCAACATTGTCGACCTACCGAATTGCGGAAAAGGCCGGTTTCACCTTTAACGAAGTGTCCTACACGAAAGTTGACGCCAGCCAGCTTCTCAATGGTGAAGCAGATCTAGCAATTGTGCCAGTAACGTCGGTGATTGGCGGCATCAAGGACGGATCGCTCAAAGGCATCGTTGCATTGACTTCCGGAAGGATGTCAGCATTACCGGACCTGCAGACTGTCCGAGAGCAGGGCATGGATTTCGACGTTGCAATCTGGACCGGCCTGTTCGCTCCGAAAGGCACGCCAAAAGAGATCGTCGATAAGCTCTATTCAGCCATGTCCAAGGCTGTCGAGTCGAAAGAAGTACAGGAATTCTCGGCAGAGTCAGGCATCCTTGTCTATTCTCTCGGCCCGGATGAAACCAAGGCGCAGATGACTTCCGAATATGAAGCATTCCGCGCAGTCATGGGCCCACTTGGTCTCATCAAGCAATAGCTTCAAAAGCGAGGAAGGCGTCATGCGCATTCTGTCCGCGGTGTTCAGTAATACAATAGCGCTAGCAGCTGCCGCCTTCCTCTTTTACATTCATGCCCTTATTCCATACTCGGGCGATGATGCTTATTTCCGTCAGCCCAACTTTTTCCCGATCTTGACGCTTGTTGTTGTTCTGGTTCTGGGAATTGCGCTCACACTGAAATATGTTTCGGGAGGCCGGTTACCTTTGGACGAGGAGTTGAGCGGATCCAAACCGCACTTCAATATCCTGGCACCGCTTTCTGCAACCTTCATCGGCTACATCCTTCTTGTGCCATGGACTGGCTATCTCCTGACAACGCTTTTGTTTGGCTGCGTCGCATTGCTGGCGGGCCGCCACCTCAACATGCGCTCGGCTATTTCGATGTTGCTGCTAGGTCTGACGCTTTACCTGGTTTTCGTGGCCTACCTCGATGTCTGGTTCCCGGAAGCTCCGTTCGCTCTGGAAGGGTTGGTCAAATGAGTGTCCTAGAAAGCATCGCAATAGGCTTTCAGCAGATCGGCGATCCGTATGTGCTGCTTGTACTCGCACTTGGATCGTTGGCTGGGATTATCGTTGGTGCCTTGCCTGGCGTGGGTCCTGCGGTTGCAATATCCGTCGTTCTGCCAGTCACTTTCTCCCTCTCACCACTAGCCGGTCTGTCGCTGCTGCTGGGCATATATTGCGGCTCCTGGTACGGCGGCGCCATTCCCGCCATTCTGATCAACACTCCGGGCACGCCATCGGCCGCGATCACGACGTTCGATGGCGCCCCAATGGCACGAAAAGGCCAAGCACAACGCGCGCTGGCAATCGCATTCACTTCGTCCTTCGTCGGGGGAATGATCAGTGCGGTCGTACTGGTTTTCATGGCTCCCTTGTTGGCAAAACTCGCGACGAATTTCGGCGCTCCTGAGTTCCTTATGGCACTGATGCTTTCGCTTGTTCTCGTCTGCCTGGCTCTGCGGGATCGCATGTTGGAAGGCGTGTTCATGGTCGCTCTTGGTCTATTCATCTCGACCATGGGAATTGAACTAAACACGCTGACCGAACGCTTCACTTTCGGGGTTACCGCACTCTACAACGGCCTGCCTCTTGTGCCGATCGTTGTTGGGCTGTTTGGAATAGCTCAGGGATTTGTTCTTATTGACCGCCACTTTGCCGATGCTGAACAGACCCGTATCGAAGCGGGACGGATCCGAATTGTCCAGTATCTCGAAGCATTTCGCTACTGGGTCACCATGCTGAAGAGCACTGCCATTGGCGTCATTATCGGCGCATTACCGGGTATTGGCGTCGAAACCTCTGGCCTCTTCTCCTATATCGAGGCAAGGCGTTCATCAAAGAACTCCGCGGAATTTGGTAAGGGGGCGCCGGAAGGGATTATCGCTTCAGAGTCAGCAAACAACGCCGTGACCGGAGCAGCATTGGTTCCGGTATTGGCCTTGGGTATACCCGGCGATGCAATCACCGCATTGATGCTGGGTGTTTTTTTGATCCACAACATTTTTCCTGGGCCCCATCTGATGACCGAGCAGCCTGAACTGGTCAGCGGCATCTATGTTTCAATGTTCGTATTGAACATCATCATTTTCGCATTGCTCTTCCTTTTCACCCGCCAAATTGCCCGGCTTGCGGAGATTCACGCAGTCGTTCTTGGCAGTGCCATTCTCATGCTCAGCTTTATCGGCGCCTATTCGGTCAGCAATTCCATGACCGATGTCTGGATTGCCTTCAGCGCGGGCATCTTCGGCTATTTCGCCAGGCGGCTGGGCTTCCCAATCATTGGACTGATGCTCGGAATCATTCTTGGCTCCATGATCGAGGAAAGGCTTCGTCAGACACTCAGCATCGGACGTGGGAGTATCGGGATCCTTGTGGAACGGCCGATCAGCCTGGCGATCCTTGTCGCTATTATCCTCATCGTAGGCTTTTCTACGATGTCAGCTTTCAAGAGGCACAAGCAGAATGACTAAAAGGCCGTCGATCATTCTGTTCATAACCGATCAGCAGCAGGCCGGCATGCTTGGCTGCGCCGGTGACCCGCTGGTGCGCACGCCAAATATCGACCAAATCGCGCGGGAAGGTATCCGCTTCGAGAATTTCCATGTTGCCATGCCGAGTTGCATGCCCAACCGTGCCAGCATCATGACCGGCAGGTATCCTTCTGTGAATGGAGTGCGTTTCAACGGGATCCCACTGCCACAGGGAAGCGTTACCTTTCCGGAACTTTTTCGCCGGAGTGGCTACCGCACGGCCCTAATGGGCAAGGGCCATCTCCAACCGATCCTGGATCCGTACAAGGGTCACTCTTCTGGTGAAGACATTTGGTGGCATAGCGAGTTGAGCAATCGTGGCGCCGATCTTTCTCCACCATACTATGGCTACGACGAGGTCTCAATCGTGACCGGGCATGGGGATCATTGCGGCGGTCACTACGAGAATTGGCTGAAGCAACAGCTTCCTGACTACAAAGAATATCTGGGTGCTGAAAAGCAGCTGCCCCATAACTATTCCTGTCCTCAGGCGGTCCGAACGCGTCTGCCTGAAGAATTCTATTCGACCAGTTTCATAGCTGACCGGGCCATCGCTTTTCTTGAACGGCACGCGAGCGCAAGAGGCGCTCAGCCTTTCCTGCTGGTCGTTTCATTTCCAGATCCACATCATCCCTTCAATCCGCCCGGGCGATACTGGGACATGTATGATCCCGACGATATCACACTGCCGGCAAACTTTTGGGCTCCCGACGATGGAGTGCCCCATCTTGCCGCGGCAAGAAGCGCACGCTCTGCAAACAGCGATAACCGCAACGGATATGGTGCAGTAGCACTTGATGAGCGCGAAGCGCGCGAAGCAATTGCCCTTACCTATGGCATGATTACCATGATCGACGATGCCATTGGCCGGGTTCGGTCCCGCCTTGCCGAACTGGGACATGCTGATCGCACCATACAGGTTTTTACCTCCGATCACGGGGACTTGCTCGGAGACCACGGCCTCATGCTCAAGGGACCCTTGCATTACCGGAGCTTGGTTCGCGTACCCTTCATCCTGTCCGATCCAGCGCGGTTGGAACACGGCGTCATCAATGATGGACTGTTCAGCAGTCTCGATATCGGCACGTCTCTTCTTTCACGGGTCAAGATCGCTGACTTGCCCGGTAGCCAAGGGATTTCGATTTTCGATGTGTTGGATAATAGGCGAGAACGACGTGAAAACCTGATGATCGAGGATGAATACCAGTCACCAGTTCTTGATTTTGAAACCCCGCCGATTGTCAGAACTCTCCGTACGCAGAAATGGCGAATGACCCTGTTCGATAGCTGTGACTGGGGTGAAATCTATGATCTTGAAAACGATCCGCACGAATGCAGGAATCTTTGGGACGATCCGACAGTCGTCGATTCTAAAGTGCAACTCCTTGCAGAACTTTCACGGGCCATGATGCAGTCTGTGGATCGCAAGCTGCTGCCTGTCAGTCTTGCGTGAATGCAAACTTTTTCAGAACGGAACGCCTCTCTATTCGTAGTTCGCGCTCTTGCCAAACAAGCACGATGTTTTCGAATAGAATGCAGTGACGGAATCCGCAATGGCGGAAGACACTTGGGTCTCAGGTCACAATACCCGTGAGCATTCGTAGATGAAGGGGAAGGAATTGTGATGGCTCGTACGATCGGCTTTGTTATTGTCTTGTTTGTTGTCGTTTACCTATTTGCGCTTATTATCCTGCTTGTCGGCACATTTGGATGGTTCGGAGCCGAGCGGGATCCTCTGTCTGGCGTTTTTCTAATACCGCTCGGCTTGCCGTGGAACCGGCTCGTCGACCTCTTTCCGACCGTTCTGTGGCCTTGGCTCGTAGCTGCGTCTCCATTGCTCAATCTCTTGATTCTCTATTTTATCTACCGTTTCGTAAGAAACTCATGATCCTGGCGCGCTGGTGGCAATGCGCTGTGCATGAAGCTTAAAATTCCAATCATGCAAGCTATAGTACTATTGTTTCTTGGTGGATTGATCGAACGGGAAATCGAGTTTTCATGCGCGATTTCTGACCTGCTCCCCTGAGATGTCCCCGATTTTAGGTTAGCCTGTTCCTGGAATAAGGAGACAGGCCATGAAGCGATCACGGTTCTCGGAAGAACAGATCATCGGCATCTTGAAGGAGCATCAGGCCGGGATTTCGGCGGGTGATCTGTGTCGCAAGCACGGGATCAGCGACGCCACATTCTACACCTGGCGCAACAAGTACGGCGGCATGGAAGTGTCGGAAGCCAAACGCCTGAAGGCTTTGGAGGAGGAGAACGCGAAGCTGAAGAAGCTGCTGGCGGAGCAGATGATGGACGTGGCAACGCTCCGCGAGATGCTCGGAAAAAACTTCTGACGCCCGGTTCGAGGAGGAATGCCGTGAACTGGGCTATTGAAGAGAAGAGCTACTCGCAGCGCCGCGCATGTGCCTTGGTGGGCATGGCGCCGCGCGTCTACCGCTACACATCCACTCGACCGGACGACAAGGAACTTCGACAGCGTCTGCGGGAGTTGTCATCCGAGCGACGGCGGTTTGGGTACCGGCGTCTGCACCTGTTATTGAAGCGGGAGGGCGTCGAAGTGAACTGGAAGCGTCTCTATCGCATCTACAAGGAAGAACGGTTGACCGTGCGCAAGCGGGGCGGACGCAAGCGAGCCCTGGGCACGCGGGCCCCGATGGCGATCCCACAGGATTCGAACCAGCGCTGGAGCCTCGACTTCGTGTCAGACACGCTGGTCGATGGACGCCGCTTCCGCATCCTGTGCGTGATCGATGACTTCAGCCGGGAATGCCTGGCGACGGTCGTTGACAATTCGCTATCCGGCGAACGTGTCGCCCGCGAACTGGATGCCATCGCAGAACGCCGTGGCTACCCCTGCATGGTGGTCAGCGACAATGGGACGGAACTGACATCGAACGCCATGCTCGCCTGGCAGCAGGATCGCGGTGTCGAGTGGCACTACATCGCGCCTGGCAAACCGATGCAAAACGGGCTGGTGGAAAGCTTCAACGGGCGCCTGCGGGACGAGTGCCTCAATGAGCATCTGTTCCGGAGCTTCCGTCATGCCCGCGAGATCATCGACGCGTGGCGCCTCGACTACAATCTGCACCGCCCACATACGAGCCTCAATGGGCTCACACCGAACGAATTCGCAACCCGGTCCGCAAGGGACCACAACGTGAACAGGGCTAGCCTATGAATGAGTACATTCAGGGGAGCAGGTCACCCTCGTTCAAATGCCACGAGGGAAGGTTCAAACATGGGTCAATTCTCGATGGAAATATCCGGCTCTGTGGAGTGCGCCCCTGCGGGTGGACAGAACGGATTGAGGAATTGACCAGCCCGTCGGGTTTTCGGAGAGAAGACCCATGGCAAGGTATCGCACCCACAGTATAGAGTTTAAGCGTCAGGTGGCGCAGGAATATCTCGCAGGCGAAACGCTGCACGGATTGGCGAAGCGCCATGATGTCCAGCGCCAGCTGATCCGTGTTTGGGTCCGCAAGTATGAGGAAGGCGCCTTTGACGAGGATGTGCAGGCGGCCGACCTGATCCAGGAATACGAAGCCCGGATCGCCGCGCTGGAGCGCCTCGTCGGCAAGCAAGCTCTGGAACTGGAGTTCCTAAAGGGGGCTCTGAAAAACGCACCGCGGCCGAGAAGCGGGACTACATCCGTCATCACCGGCCCCGCGGCATCTCCGTCGCCGAAGGATGCCGACTGATGGGGATTGCGCGCTCCACCTACTATGACCAACCGCAGATGCGGACTGACGATACCGCAATTGTCGAGGCCCTGTTTGCCATCTGCGATGAGTTCGAGTCCTACGGCTATCGCCGCGTCGGCGCGGCCCTGCGCCAACAGGGCATTGTCGTCAATCACAAGAAGATCCGACGCCTGATGCGCGAACACGACCTGCAGCCGAAGGCCAGGCGCCGATTCGTGGCCACGACCGACAGCGATCATGATAGCCCAATCGTCCCCAATCTGGCGCGGGAAATCGTCCCGTCAGGGCCCAACCAACTCTGGGTGGGCGACATAACCTACGTGGCGCTCCCAACCTGCTTCATCTATGTCGCAATCATTCTCGACGCCTGGTCGCGCCTGATCGTCGGCTATGCCATCGGTCGGTCGATCGATGCGCGCCTCACGTTGGCTGCCTTGAGGACCGCTATCGAGCGCAGAAAACCGCCTGCCGGCTGCGTTCATCATTCCGATCGCGGTTCCCAATACGCTGCCGAGCTCTATCGCAATGAACTGAGCACGAACGGCTTGGTCGGCTCCATGGGTCGCAGAGGCAATCCATACGATAACGCCAAGGCCGAGAGCTTCATGAAGACGCTGAAGGTCGAGGCAGTCTATCCGATGGCCTTCGAAACATTCGAGGATGTCGCCGAACACCTTCCCCGCTTCATCGAGGAAGTCTACAATAAACACAGGCTCCATTCCGCGCTCGGCTATCTGAGCCCGCAGCAATTTGAGGATCAACACATCCGGCAGACTGGCAAAACAGCAGCCTGATTGATGACCACCCGCAGGGGCGCACTCCACTGCCGGGTCATGTATGGATGCCCCCGTTCATGCAAGGCTCTCTTCGAACGATTTGGACGTGTGATCGGGTGCGGTCATGTATCAGGCCTTTCGTTGCGGCACGAATACGACCGCTGGCCGGTATGGAGCTACGCGGACCTGGTGCAAATCAGTTCTACGAGCTCGTGGCTCACTGACCCGGATGCATTCCCAGACCCACTCTCACCGATCTTTGTCCTTACCGTTCGCTGACCTCCTCACACGCCGACGATCCGTGCTCACAGCAGCGCAGCGTTTGCTATGCCGCAGCCAGCCCGGATTCCTTGTAGCTCTCGTTCTTCGTCATCATTGCCCAGATCGACCGAGCCATCTTGTTGGCTAGCGCGATCGCAACGAGCATGCGTGGCTTGCGCGCCAACATACGCGCCAGCCATGAGTTCTCGGGAGGGGCTTTGCGGCATGCCCATCGGATCACGGTCATCGCGCCGATGATCAGAAGCCGCCGGATATCGCGTTGGCCCATCTTCGAGGTTCGCCCGTGTTGTTGCTTTCCGCCACTCGAATGCTGCTTGGGCACCAGCCCGAGCCAGGCCGCAAAGTCTCGCCCTTTCCGGAATGTGCTCATGGTTGGGGCGAAAGCTTCGATCGCCATGGCGGTGATCGGCCCCATCCCAGGCATCGACATCAGTCGGGCCGAGGCCTCGGAGCGCTTTGCTTCCGATCTGAGCGTCTTCTCCAAGCCGGCAATACGAGCGGAGAGCACCTCGATCTGCTCAAGATAAAGCCGCGCGGTTTCCACGACGACGAGTTCGAGGCCAAGGTTGCCTTCCTCGATGATCTCCGACAGCAAGGCCAGGTTCGCAATTCCCTGTGGCGCAATAACTCCATGCTCAGCCAGGTGAGCGCGAAGAGCGTTGATAAGCTGCGTTCGCTGGCGGACAAACAGATCGCGCGTCCGGAAGATCATGGAACGGGCTTGCTGGCTCTCGGTCTTTGGAACAACGAACCGCATCGAGGGGCGGAGCGCCGCCTCGACAATGGCCTCGGCGTCTGCCGCATCGTTCTTGTGTCGCTTGACGAAGGGCTTCACGTAGGCCGGTGGGAGCAGGCGAACTTCGTGACCGAACTTGCCGATCTCACGTGCCCAATAGTGCGCTGTCGCGCATGCTTCCATGGCAACAATGCACTTCGGCAGCTCCGTAAAGAAGGCGAGGACCTGTCCACGCGACAGCTTCCGACGCAAGACAACCGCGCCATCGCTTCCAGCGGCGTGCACCTGAAACACTCGCTTTGCCAGGTCCAAGCCGACAATGCTAATTTCCTTCATGGATGCTCTCTCCTCTCAGTGACGTTCAACGCACATCACTCTGGCACATTGCGATGCCGTCGGGAGGGGGCATCCACTCCATCAGTTCTCAGTGGAAATCAACAGCCACGCTGGAAACGCTTGTCGAGCTTGGCCTGACCGACGATTGGCAACATATGGTCGACAGCACTTCCGTCCGGGGCCATTCGCAGAAAGCCGGCGCAAAAGGGGGACTCATAAGGAGGGGTTTGGTCGAAGCCGCGGCGGCTTTGCGGGCAAGATCCACGCCCGCGCAGACGGTCAGGGACGCGCTCTTGGCTTCGTCCTGAAAGGTGGCGAGGCCTCCGACTACAATGCCTTCAAACCCTTGCTGGACATGCCGGTCGGACGACCCCGCCTGATGCTCGCCGACAAAGGCTATGATGGCGACGCCGTCCGCGAAGCCCTGCGCCTTCAAGGCATCCTGCCGGTCATTCCGCCGAAATCGAACCGCAAGTCGCCTGCCAAGTGCGACTACCGCGCCTACAAGGACCGCAACCGGATCGAGCGCCTGTTCAACAGGCTCAAGCAGTTCCGCCGCTTCCCCATCCGATACGACAAGACCGCCAGGTCCTTCCTCGGCTTCCTATGCTTGGCAGCAGCAAGGCTCTGGTTGCCGTCTTTTGTCAACGGACCTAGCCAAGCGGCTGACGGTGACAGTAGGAGGCGAAAATCGATTGTTGACAATCGACAATCATAACGTTCCAATCGTCTGGTCAAACCTTATCGGCTGTCCTTTTCCGGGCAAAGGAGCGTGAAATGAACGTCACCCGCAGAAGCTTTACATTCCTTGCAGGCGCCACCTTGACGTCTGCACTCGTATCGGGCGCCGGGCCGGCCTTGGCCGCCGGCACCCTGGAAGCCGTAAAGGAGCGCGGTTCACTGCGTGTGGGGGTGACCCAGGCCCCGCCATGGTATTCGAAGGATCCGGCCACGGGTGAATGGACTTCCGGCGTCGGCGTGTCGGCGGGCAAGGCGATGGCGGAAGCGCTGGGCGTCCGTTTCGAGCCCGTCGAGGTTACCTGGGGCACGGCCATTGCCGCACTCCAGAGCAACAAGATCGACATCATGTTCGTCCTTGATGCGACCGAGGAACGCAAGAAGGCCGCCGACTTCCCGGATTCGCCGCTGCTTTACTATTCGCTCGCGGTTCTCGCAAAGGACGAATTGCAGGTGAGTGCCTGGGAAGACCTCAACAAGGCGGGCATCAAGATTTCGGTTCCGCAGGCAACGAGCATGGACAAGTTCCTGACCGAGAACGTCTCGAACGCGGAGATCCAGCGCTTTCCCGGCAATACCGAGGCGATCGCCGCGTTCCAGTCCGGCCGTGTCAACGCGGTCTGCCTGTTCCATCCGCCGCTGATCGCCGCGCGGCAGAAGCTCGGCAGCGGGAAGATCGTTGTTCCGTCCCCGGTCAAGTCGAACCCTACCAGCGCAGCCGTGCGGCAGGGGGACGGCGAGTTTGTCGCCTTTGTCGACGGACAGCTGAAGGACTATTACCAATCCGGCAAGATCCAGGCGTGGTACGAAGAATTCCTGACGGGTTTCGGGCTCGACCCCAAAGCTGCGCCGCCGATCATCAAGGAACTGCTCTGAGGAGCCTGAGGAGCGCCTTTCCGCATGTATGAATGGGACTTCTCGCCGGTGCTGGCGGAAACCGGCCTGTTGATGGCCGGTTTCCGCAATACCCTTATCCTGACGGCGACCGCTCTTTGCGGCGGCCTGATCGTCGGGTTGTTGCTGGCACTGGCGAGATTGTCGCACAGGCGCTGGCTGCGCAGCCCGGCGGGCCTCATCATCGAGGTCTTCCGGACCACGCCGCCCCTGGTGCAGCTTTTCTGGTTCTATTTCGGGCTGCCGATCGTCCTTGCGATCGAAATGACGCCATTCCTTGCTGCCGCGCTGACCTTCACGATCCAGAGCGGCGCGTTCTTCGCCGAGATCTTCCGTGCGGGGATCGTGTCGATCGAAAAGGGGCAGTGGGAAGCGGCAAAGGCCATTGGGATGAGCCATGGCCAGTGCATGCGGCGCGTGGTCCTTCCGCAAGCCGTCAAGCGGATGTTTCCTTCCATGATGGAGCGCTCCATCGAACTCATGAAGACCACGACGCTCGTCGCCACGGTGTCTTACGCCGACCTGCTTTTCCAGGCCAATGAACTGGCACAGAAGACATTCCGGCCGCTGGAAGTGTTTACCGTGGTGGCGCTGATGTACTTCGTGACGATTTCGCTGGTCAGTTTTCTTGCGGCCCGCCTTGAGCGCCGGTTCGCACGGTCGGGTGAGTTCACGACATGACCTACAACTGGAACTTCCATGATGTGTTCGTGAACTGGTGGGCGCTGGCCATCGGTGTTGCCGGAACGCTGAAGCTGTTCGCAGTGTGCCTGGTCCTGGGCATGAGCATCGGCCTTGTCGTCGCGCTCGGGCGACGGTCGCGGAACCGCCCCGTGCGCTGGCTGTCCACGCTGTTCGTGGAGTTCTTCCGAAACACCCCGGTGCTGGTCCAGATTCTCTGGTTCTACTATGCGCTGCCGATGCTGGTGCCCATCGAGATCAGTCCGTTCCTGGCCGCCATTCTTGGAATCTCGTTCAATTCGGCTGCCTATTCCGCTGAAATCTATCGCGGCGGCATCCAGTCGATCGAGCCGGGCCAGTGGGAAGCGGCCAGGGCAATCGGCATGACGGGCTTGCAGTCGCTTCGTCGCATAATCCTGCCGCAGGCCATCCGCCGCATCCTGCCGGCGCTGACCAACCGTGGCGTCGAGATCTTCAAGATGTCGACGCTCGCCTCCGTCGTGGCCTATGTGGAACTGCTGCAGCAGGGCAAACTCGTCGCCTCGCTGAACTTCAACCCGCTGGAAGTCTATACCGTTGTCGCGGTGATCTTCCTCGTCATCCTGTATCCCATCGTACGCCTGACCTATGCCGTCGAGCGCCATCTTGCCCGGAGCGACTGACATGGCCGAACCGATCCTGCGACTGCGCGGCCTTGGCAAGTCCTTCGACGGGAACACGGTCTTCTCCGGCGTCGATCTCGACGTGCACGCGGGCGACCGTATTTCCATCATTGGTGCGTCGGGATCCGGCAAGAGCACGCTGCTGCGCTGCATCAACCTGCTGGAAATACCGGAGCAAGGTCGGATCGAGATCAATGGAGAAACTGTCGGAGATCCGGCACGGATCGGGCGTGCGCGGTATCCCGAGCGCCAGCTCCGCAGCTTGCGTCAGCGGGTCGGAATGGTGTTCCAGCATTTCAACCTCTTTCCGCACATGACGACGGCGGGAAATGTCGCGGAGGGGTTGATCACGGTGCGAGGCATGCCGGCAAGCGAGGCGAGAGAGCGCGCGCTCACGGAGTTGAAGCGCGTCGGACTCGCAGACAAGGCGGATACCTATCCATCGCGGCTATCCGGTGGCCAGAAGCAACGGGTCGCGATTGCCCGCGCGTTGGCCATGGACCCGGAGATCCTGCTTTTCGACGAGCCGACCTCGGCGCTCGACCCTGCGCTGGTGGGCGAGGTGCTCGGCGTCATCGAGCAGTTGGCCAGGGAGGGGCGCACCATGCTGCTCGTCACCCATGAGATCGGCTTCGCCTACCACGTGTCTACGCGCGTCATCTTTCTCGGTGAGGCCGGCATCTACGAGACGGGAACGCCCGATAACGTTCTCAAGCATCCCAGGCGTCCGCTCACGCAGCAGTTCCTGGCCGAGCACAAACGCTTCCAGTTTTGAAAAGACGAACAATCGATGACCAACAACCAGAGTGCCCAAGGCTATGTGACCGACCCCCGTAACGAGGATGTCCTCGTCTACGTCAATGGCGAGCTTGTTGCGCGCAACAAGGCGACAGTCTCCATCTTCGACAGTGGTTTCGTGCTGGGCGACGGGGTGTGGGAAGGGCTGCGCCTCAAGGAGGGACGGCTCATCCAGATCGAGGCCCATCTCGACCGGCTCTTCGAGGGTGCCCGGTCCATCGCGTTGGACATCGGGCGCAGCCGCGATGAGGTCAAGGCAGCGATCCGCGAGACGCTCGACGCCAATGGCATGAACGATGGCGTCCACATCCGCCTGATGGTTTCGCGCGGCATGAAGAGCACGCCCAACCAGGATCCACGTTTCGTGATCGGTAAGGCCACGTTGGTCATCGTGGCGGAATACAAGACGCCGAAACCGGAATCCAAGGCGAGGGGCCTCAGCCTCTTCACCTCGACCTTTCGCACGAGCGGACCGGACGTCTTCGATCTGCGGCTCAACTCGCACAGTCGTCTCAACCTGATCCAGGCCCTGATACAGGCGATCAATGCCGGAGCGGACGAGGCGCTGATGCTCGATCCGCGCGGTTTCGTTGCAAGCTGCAACTCGACCAATTTTTTCATCATTCGCGGGCGGGAATTGTGGACGTCGACGGGCAGCTACTCCTTCAAGGGGCTGACCCAGAGAGCGGTGATCGAAAGCTGGCAGGCGCAGGGTGGGATTGCGCTGGAAAAGGACTTCACCCTTGCCGAGACCTATTCCGCAGACGAGGCATTCGTCACGGGCACGCTTGGCGGCGTTTCACCGGTTGTGCGGATCGACGGACGCACGATCGGGTCCGGCCGGCCCGGCCCAATCACGGCAGACGTGGCGGAAACCTACCAGCAATGGGTCTCGCGATAGGCCCGAAACAGGATGGGGCCGGGCCCTCCGGCAAGAACGCAGACCGATGAGCAAGACCGCGATGATCAGCCCCAGTGCACCTATACGGCGCGAGACCTTCAGCAACCAGGTCGCTGCAAGCCTGCGCCACGACATCATCAGCGGTGCCATCGAAGCCGGCAGCCAGATCACGGAAATGGACCTGGCGGCGCGGTTCGGCATCAGCCGGGGTCCGCTTCGAGAAGCCATGGGGCAACTGGCGGCCGAAGGCCTGATCGTGACGGTTCCCTACAAGGGGACCCACGTCATCAAGCTGACGTCTAAGGATGTCCGGGAAATCTACTCGCTCAGAACGGCGCTTGAAACCCTGGCGTTCCAGGAAATCTGGGACAAGCGCGATGGGGCGTTCGCGCAGGAACTGGAACGGCGTCACCAACGGCTTCAGGCAACGCTTGGCATGAACGATCATGTCGCCTCGAGCGAAGCGGAAATCCACCTGCATTCGCTGGTCTACGAAGCCTGCGGCCATGCCTTGCTGCTTGAAAGCTGGAAACGCATTGCAGGCCGAATGCAGTTCTATCTGGCCATCCACCAGCGCGCCCATGGCCGGAAGGCCCCCAATCCCGATGCCCACCAGGCCTATGTCCAACTCGCGTTGGGGGAGCGACTCGATCTCATGCTGGCCGAGATCGACGACCACATGCGCCGCGGGAACAGGACGATGGAGACATATCTCGCGGACGGGACCTGACGGAGGATCAGGCGGTCGCGTTTGACCATCTGGTCCTACTGTTGCGTCTGACGTTACTGCTCTGATCCCTGAAGACTGGACTGTTCGAAAGTGGAGTTTTCAGGGATCCGCTCCGATACCATTATCTGGACTGCCGGCGGCCCGGAAACACGATGCGCAGTTTGTCCAGCAGGTTCTCGCCATGGGTGATTTCGTCCTGGATGAACTGCCGCATCCGCGGATCGGTTTCGGTTTCCAGATCAGCGTGTAGCCGGGGCAGTTCGTCTTCCCATTCGGCCTTGCGGTCTCGCCACCAGTCGTAGTCGGCCTTTTCCTCAGCGGTCATCGGTCCGTTGATGTGGACAGTGCCCTCTCGCACGTCGACGATAATATCGTCGGGATGGGGCACGGGATCCGGGGCGCTGGTGCCAAGCTTCCGGCGCCGTTCAAGCTCGTTCTGCCATTCGATCTTGTAGTTGATCGCCGTCTCCAGCCATTCATCGTGCAGGCGCTTGTTGGCAGCTTCGGTTGACGCCAGCATTTCGGAGAACAGGCGCTGGGCCCGCGTGTTGCCCTTGACGGCATTGTGGGCGAGCGAACGAAGGACCGCCTTGGCCATCGGAATGGCAATCTGTTTCGATCCCTCGTTGATCTTGATGGTGCGATAGGCCTCTTCCATGATGATGGCTTTGAGGCGTTCTTCGTTGAGGGCAGGGGCCTTGTTGCGACTGCCCCTGGGGCGCCCCTTCGGATTGCCGGACTTTCCTTTCTTGAACTGGCTCTCGACGGGCGGCTTGGCATAGCCGACCTCATAGTCCTTGTCTGACGGACGCGTCGCCAGCGCCTTCCTGGCCTTTTCGTCGCGCCTGGTCATTCTGCCGCCTCGGCAGAGACCATCGGCGCGCCGCCGACACCACAGGCGAGTTGTACGGCGTCGTCCTTGGCATAAGCCTCCCAGCGACGAATGATGATGTCACAGTAGGCCGGATCGAGTTCTACAAGGTAGCCCCGCCGGCCGGTCTTGTGGGCAGCAATCAGCGTGGAGCCGGAGCCGCCGAACAGGTCAAGGACGATGTCGCCCCTTGCCGAGACGTCGCGGATCGCATCGGCAATCATCTGCACGGGTTTTACCGTCGGATGCATGGCCAGTTCATCCATGCGCCCGGCCTTCAGCGTATTGACCCCTTTGTACTGCCAGACATTGGTCCGGTAGCGACCATGCTGGCCGAGTTCGAACGTGTTGATGTGCGGCGCGGTGCCGTGCTTCCAGGCAAAGATCAGTTCGTGTCGCGAGCGATAGAAAGTCCCCATGCCACCGTTGTCCTTGATCCAGGTGATCAGGTTTTTCAGTTCGGTGTAGACGTTCTGCCCAGCCTGCAGCATCTCGCCCATGTGGCGCCAGTCGATGCACAGGAAGTGAATCGAGCCATCACGGGAATGGGCTGCCATGTTGGCAAAGGCAGTACGCAGGAAGTCGGTGAACTGGCCAGACGACATCTCGCCGGAAGCGAACGCGAATTCGCGGTGTTTGACCTTCCCCGATCCGCCAACATGTCCATCGATCGGAACGTTGTAGGGCGGGTCGGAGAATACCATCGTTGCCGTGTCGCCATCCATCAGGAGAACAACAACGTCGGGATCGAGCGCATTGCCGCAGACCAGCCGGTGCGGACCCAGTTGCCAGACGTCACCCTGCTGGCAACGCGTAGGGCCATCATCTGGTGCCGGCAACAAATCCTCGCTCGGATCGCCCGGCTCTTCCGGCGCGACCGTTTCCATCAGATTGTCGATTTCGGCAATGGAAAAGCCCGTGAGTTCGACGTCGAACCCGAAATCGTCCTCATTCAGCAAGGCCTGCAATTCCTCTGCCAGCAGGTCGTCGTCCCATCCGGCATTGAGCGCCAGCTTGTTGTCGGCAATCACGTAAGCCCGCTTCTGAGCCTTCGTCATCGATGACAGGCGGACACAGGGCACTTCGGTCATTCGAAGGAGCCTGGCGGCTTCCACCCGGCCATGGCCGGCCAGGATCATGTTGTCGTCATCGATCAGCACCGGATTGGTGAACCCGAAGGTTTCGATGCTGTCGGCGATTTGGCGCAACTGTTTGCGCGAATGGGTACGTGCGTTCTTCGGGTAAGGACGCAGGGCGCCGATGGGACGGTAGTCGATGTGAAGGTTGGCCATTGAGGCGATTCTCCTGTTTGAATACATAATCGTCAGATACAGAAAACGCTTGCTCATGGCAAGTCCCGTGCTATGAAAACGTCAGACAGAGCGAACGAAGCCGCATAAACCGGCAGCCAGCAAAGGGGAAGGTCCATGGCACTGGGACGCCGCATGACCGAATTGCGCATGAAGAAGGGCCAGTCGCTGCAACAGGTCGCTGACGCGGTCGGCGTGTCGAAGGCCCATATCTGGGAACTGGAGAAGGGAAAGACCGACAATCCTGCGATGGCGCTGGTCACGCGATTGGCAGACCATTTTGGCGTCTCGGTCGCATTCCTCGTCGGAGAGGACAGGGATGCAGAGGATGCAGATGTCGAACTGCAGCGGATGTTCCGTCAGGCCCAGGTTCTTGACGACCGGGAACGCAAGATCCTTGATGACATGCTGAAGTCGCTTCTGGCGCATCGCCAGGCCGGCAAGACCTGATGTAGCAAGCAGGGGGTGACAGACGTGCAGCTCGTGCTGGACCGCATGGACATCGAAGAGGCAGGCGGTGCCAACCCGGACCGGTTGGCTGCAGCCATCCACCGGCAGCTGCGTTCGCAAGGTCTGACGACGGGTCCGGTGCCGGTCGAGGCGATCGCGACCGCGCTGGACATCATCGATATTCGCATCGAGAGCCTGTCGAATGTCGAAGGGGGCCTGGTCACGACGGCCGAAAGGGGGATCGGATCGATCCTGGTTTCCGCCGCTGCGTCGCAGCCACGCCAGCGGTTCACCATCGGCCATGAACTCGGTCACTTCCTGAATGTGTGCCATGCCCCGACCGGTCCGGACGGCTTCACCTGTAGCAAAACCGATCTTCGGTCTGGCGATGACTGCACTCGAAAGGACTTGTCCCGTCACGATCGCCAGGAGCGGGAAGCCAACCGATTCGCCGCCTGCCTCCTGCTGCCAGACTACCGGCTGATTCGCTACATCGACGACAATCCGGATCTCGGTCAGGTCCTCGGTGCAGCAAGAGACTTGCATTGCAGCCGCGAGAGCGTGGCTCGGCGGTACAGCGAGTTGCTCGAACTCCCGAACGCGATGCTGTTCTCCAAGGACGGCAAGCTGCGATACTTTGTGCGGTCAGGCGGGATCGGGTCGCTGGACATCGGGGTCGGCGATCCCCTTCGTGATCTGCCGCCAGCGAATGGCGATACCGGCCTGAGCGACATCGAAGACATGTCTTCCGTCGGCTGGCTTCGCTATGGGCAGGAGCGGGACCTGACCATTCAAACCCTGCACCAGCAGAACGGATACGCGATGACGCTTGTCACCGTGTCGGATCACCCCGATGACGACGATGGCCTGGAAGATACTGTCGACCGGCTTGACCGGTTTGGCAGTCGGTCCTGATCCCCCTCTGCATTGCCCTGTTAATTTGCCGTCAGTTCCCTGCTTGAGCGAATAGATTTCCCTGTTCTGCAGAGCAGGGAAATTGCTCCCAAGCACCTGTAGTCATTGCGGGATATGTGCGCCAATATTGCGCTCGGCGCCGATTCTGCGGCGAATTTCCCTGTAAATTCCCTGTAAACGCGGTTCAACGGGCGGAGACCGGTTCGCTCCGGACTGCGCACACAGCCAACCACCCACCGCAAAATGGCATTTCCGGTTTCGACGCGAGATAGCTGCGTTGTTTCAGCGGGTTAGTCCTTGCGTCTGGAAACAGAGACTGCATTTCGAGCCGCATATCGCCGCTATGTCGCCAGAAGTCTCTGTCGGCGATTTCGGGACTGACAGTTTGCCAGACTTGCATTGGCGAACCATCGAGTGCCAATGCGTTCTTCAAATAGGACTGTCTGAGAATTCAGAGCGTGGCGACGATGCGGCGCTGCGCCTGCCAATCCGGCGGCAGCGGATTCTGGCCGAGCCACTTGGCGGTCAGGCCGATCGGCTGATCATCATGCATGATTGACCTGACGATGTCGGGCGCAAGGAAGGCGAGGTCGATCACCTGGAGGATGCGGCGCTTCGAGAGGTTCTCCGTTGCAGCGATTTCCTCGAAGGTCTGACCCTGCTTGATGGTAGCGATACCGCCTGCCTTTCTTGTTGGCATGGGTCGGTGTCAGACGATCTCCGGTCTCATCGAACAGCTTGCCGGCAAGCGGCGATGGTATCGATCCCGATGCTGATCGTCCTCTCTCCCGCCCGGCAGTTGCCTTCAGGCGCTGCTGCACGTCGTCGAAGACGGGGGGGCGATGATCGCGGGATGCTGGCCATCGTGGACCTGATCGCGATGGCGGATGCGTATCGAACGGGCAAGGGCGGCAAGGACCGCAATGCCATGCGCTCGCAGCAACTCCGCGAACTGCTGCGGCTGTGCGGCGCGAGGGCAGGCGGCGCGGCGTGATGAGGCCTCATGACTGGCTGTTGCGGGGACGCAGCCGCACAGACCCGATCTCGGCCAGGCAACTGCATCGCTTTCTTGACAGCAGCAAGGCGATCGGCTCTCGTCGGTAAAAAAGCGCCGGGAGGATCACATGGCGACGGCTTTGTTGGCGGGCAATTCGCAGCCCGGTGACCGTCTGGGCAGGGATTTCGGGCTCCTGCTGGAGAAGGCGGTCATCCTGATCATCGACGATGAACCGGGCATGCGCAACTTCCTCCAAAGAACGCTTCAACCGCGATGCCACAGGGTGGACACCGCCCAGGACGCGGCCAGTGCGAGCGACCTCATCGACCGCAACCGCTATGACGTGATCATCCTCGACAACATCATGCCGGGAAAAAGCGGGCTCGACTGGCTCGACGAGCAGGCAGAAGACGGGCTGTTTTGCGAGGTCATCCTGATGACGGCCTATGCTGATCTCGAGACCGCCATCCAGGCCTTGCGCGCCGGGGCGAGCGATTTCGTGCTCAAGCCGTTCCGCTCCAACCAGATCCTGAACGCGATATCGCGCAGCCTTGAGCGCCGTTCGCTTCGCAACGAGAACTATGTCCTGCGTCACGAGCTGCGCTCGACATCCGACCACCTGCTGCTGCGCGACCGGCTGATCGGCCAATCGCAGCAGATCGGAGCGGTGCGCGACGCGATTGCGCGGGTTGCGCCCTTGCCGACATCGGTGCTGATCAGCGGGCCTTCCGGCTCGGGCAAGGAGGTTGCGGCGCGGTCCATCCATGCGCTGTCCGACCGGGCGGCCAAGCCGTTCGTACCGGTCAATTGCGCAGCAATTCCCGCCGAGATGATCGAGGCCGAATTGTTCGGCCATGTGAAAGGCGCTTTCACCGGCGCCGCCGATTCCCGCGAAGGGCTTTTCATGCACGCCCATGGCGGCACCTTGTTTCTCGACGAAATCGCGGAGCTGCCGCTTGCGACGCAGAGCAAGCTGCTGAGGGCGTTGGAAGACCGGAAGGTGCGCCCGGTCGGCGCGGAACGCGAGACGCCGGTCGATCTGCGCTTCATCTTCGCCACCAACGCCGATCTGGAAGCCCGTGTTGCGGAGGGCGCTTTTCGCGCCGACCTGTTCTACCGGATCAATGTGATGGCGATCGACATGCCCTCCCTGAAGGATCGCGGGAGCGATGTCATCGAGTTGACGGAACTCTTTCTTGACAAGCTGGCGCAGCAACTCGGCATGCCGCGCCTGACGCTGACCCAGCAGGCGCGCAACGCGTTCCTTGCCTATGACTGGCCGGGCAATGTTCGCGAATTGCGCAACCTGGTCGAACGCTCGCTCATTCTCGGACACTGGCCCGAAATCGCACCGGCTGCCGGATCCGCCAGTAAGCCGCAGGCCGGAACGCTGGACGCCATCGAGCGGCAACATATCGTGGACATGCTTGAAACCTGCGGCGGCAACCGCTCGGAAGCCGCCCGCCGGCTCGGCATTTCGCGCAAGACCATCGAACGCAAGCTGGCGCAATGGGAGCGCCGGTGAACACGCCTGGCGACGCGCGCCGCAGGCTGTCCGTCCGTTACCGGCTGCTCGCGATCGCGCTGCTTCCCATGCTGGTGATCATTCCGCTGCTGCTCGGTGCGACGATGCTGCGCTGGAACGCCAAGTTCGACGGAATTCTGACCTCCAAGGTCCGTTCGGACCTGACCGTCGCCCACCAATATGTCAGCCGGATTCTTGGAAACACCAGCGATCACATCAACGCCCTCGGCGAATCCGCCGCGTTCCAGTCCGCCATGACCGGCGGCGACATGTCCGGACTGTCCGCGCTGCTGGCGGAGCGGCGCAAGACGCTGGGCCTTGATTATCTCTATGCGACCGCCACCGACGGGCGTGTTCTTGCGTCGGCTTCCCCGTCGGGGCCGAAAAGCGTCGATGCAACCCAGCCGGTGCTCGCATCCGCCGCCAAGGGCGTGGCACGCGCCGACATCGACATTCTTCCGGCGGAAAGCCTGGCGGCGCTTTCCCCGGACCTGGCGACGCAGGCCGCATTCAACCTTATCGAAACCGCCAATGCGGCGCCGTCGCGCGCCACGAGCAACACCAGCGGCATGGTGGTTCAGGCGGCAAGCCTTGCCGGCAATACGGGCAGCGGCCCGGTTCTGCTGGTGGGCGGAATACTCCTGAACCGCAATCTGGAGTTCATCGATACGATCAACGCGCTCGTCTATCAGGCCGGGAGCCTGCCGGAGGGAAGCCAGGGCACTGCCACGTTATTCCTCGACGATATCCGCATTTCCACCAATGTCAGGCTCTTCGAGGGGAAACGGGCCTTGGGGACACGGGTCTCCGCGGCGGTCCGAAAAGCCGTTCTGGGCGATGGCCGCGTCTGGCTCGATCGCGCCTTCGTTGTCAACGACTGGTACATCTCGGCCTATGAGCCCATTGTCGACAGCCGCGGCGAAAGGGTGGGGATGCTCTATGTCGGCTTTCTGGAAGCGCCTTTCCAGCGAACGAAATGGATCACTCTCCTGCTGGTGGCGGGTTCCTTCGTCATTGTTGCAGCGCTGACCATTCCATTGTTCCTGCGCTGGGCGGAGAGCATTTTCCGCCCGCTCGAGCTGATGGCGCAAACCATCGATGTGGTCGAGGCCGGCGATCTTGACGCGCGAACGGGGATCCCTGATCGCGGCGACGAGCTGTCGCAAGTCGCCAGCCATCTCGACATACTTCTGGACCGAATCCGCGAACGCGACCGGCAATTGCGCGAATGGAATGACGCGCTGAACGCGCGGGTCGAGGAGCGAACCGCCGAGCTCAGCGCCGCCAACCGGCGTCTGGAAGAGACAACAAAACAGCTTGTGATGTCTGAAAAACTCGCAGCGATCGGCGAGATCACGGCCGGTGTCGCGCACGAGATCAACAATCCCATCGCGGTCATTCAGGGCAATCTGGAGGTTTTGCGCGAATTGGCCAGAGACAAGGCCGTCGGCGCGGAGACCGAGTTCCGGTTGATTGACGAGCAGACCGAGCGCATGCGCCAGATCGTGACCAGACTGCTGCAATTCGCTCGTCCCGATGAGTTTTCGGGCGGTGAGGAATCCAGCAGCCCGGCGGAAGTCTTCGCCGATTGTCTGCCGCTTGTCCGCCACATGATCCGCAAGGGCGCCATCGAGGTTTCTCACAACCATCTCTCCTGCCGGCCGGTGGCGATGAGCCGGACCGAATTGCAGCAGGTCCTGGTCAACCTGATCGTCAATGCGATCCACGCCATGCCCGAAGGCGGGCTATTGAAGCTCGGCTGCCGCGAGGAAGCCCGGTCCGATGCCGAGGGTGTGACGGTGACCGTAAGCGACAGCGGATCGGGAATGACCCAGGATGTGGCAGCCCGCATTTTCGACCCGTTCTTCACCACCAAACGCGCCTCAGGCACAGGTCTCGGCCTCTCGATCACGCATATGCTGGTCACGGCGGCGGGCGGCACGATCGAAGTAGCAACCGCGCCCGGCCAGGGCGCCGAATTCTCGATCTGGCTTCCGGCCTGGTCGCTGCCAGCCTGAGACATTCTGTCCCAATTGGTCCGTTTTGTCCCAGTCGCCAGGCGCCGGACAGGCGGGCATCGACCGTGCTCGCCATGGCGTTCCGGCTGTTGCGCGGGAAAGGCGGTCTGGCATGAGCGTTGCTTAACAAATCCTTGCCTGCGGCGTGGAGGATGCCCGGGCCGGCGCCGATACGCGCTTGTCCTGAAACGCGCTCGCGCGCACATGGGAGGATATGTATGTTTGACAGTCTGAAGAAGGAACACATCGTCGCCGGGCCGGGCTTCAACCGGTGGCGGGTTCCGCCCGCTTCCATCGCAATCCATCTGTGCATCGGTTCGGTCTATGCCTGGTCGGTGTTCAACCCGCCGCTGACTCGCCAGCTTGGCGTCGTGGCCCCGGCCGCCGATGACTGGGATCTCGGTTCGGTCGTCTGGATTTTCTCGGTCGCCATCGTGTTTCTAGGGCTAGCCGCAGCGTTCGCCGGCAAGTGGCTGGAAGACGTCGGCCCGCGGATGGTCGGTGTTGTTGCAGCCTTCCTGTGGGGCGGCGGCTTTCTCATCGGGTCCTTCGGAATTGCGACCCATCAATTGTGGCTGATCTATCTTGGTTACGGCGTACTCGGTGGATGCGGCCTTGGCTTGGGCTATGTCTCGCCGGTCTCGACGCTAATCCGCTGGTTTCCCGACCGCCGCGGCATGGCGACCGGCATGGCCATCATGGGATTCGGCGGCGGCGCGATGATCGCGGCCCCGCTGAAGGGCTGGCTACTCGGGCTGTTTGCCAAGGCTCCGACCTATCTTGGCGCTGAAGGCGCGGTGCAGACCATGGTCGAGAACGGGCGTGTCTTCGCCGAATCGGCGAGCGGCAAGGTCGAAGTGGTCATCGCCTCGGCCAAGCAAGCGGCCGCTTATGGCGGCGAAGCCGGCGTCTATGTCGTCGGAACCGGTGACACCGGCGCGGCATCGACCTTCGTCGTCCTCGGCATCGGCTATTTCATCGTCATGATCGTTGCAGCCTTCATGTATCGCGTCCCGGCGGCGGACTGGAAGCCGGCCGGCTGGACGCCGAAGCCTGTTGCATCGGGCCTGATCACGCAAAGGAACGTGCATATCGACCAGGCGCTCAAGACCCCGCAATTCTGGCAGTTGTGGATCATGCTGTGCTTCAACGTGACCGCCGGCATCGGCGTGATCGGTGTGGCGAAAACCATGATGTCGGAGATTTTCGGCACCACCATGCCGCTGATCGTGACGGCCGCCTTCGCCTCGACCTATGTGCTGATGATCTCGGTCTTCAACATGGTCGGGCGCTTCTTCTGGGCATCGACCTCGGACTTCATTGGCCGCAAGGCGACCTACATGTGGTTCTTCGTTCTCGGCACGATCCTCTATCTGTCGATCCCGTATTTCGCCACGGCGGGCGCGGAAACCCCGTCGGTGATCTACCTGGTCGGTTTCTATGCCGCAACGATGATCATCTTCTCCATGTATGGCGGCGGGTTTGCCACCATTCCGGCCTATCTGGCAGACATGTTCGGCACGATGCATGTCGGCGGCATCCACGGCCGGCTCCTGACGGCCTGGTCGACGGCAGGCGTTCTCGGACCGCTCGCCATCACCTCGCTGCGCGACATGTCGCTGAAAGGTGCGCTCAACGACCTGGCCGCCAAGGTCGATCCAGCGGCCTTTGCCGAGAAGTTCGGCGCGCCGATTGACCAGCTCGACGCGCTGGTGAAAGCCAAGACCGTGACCGTGGCGAAGCTGATGGAAATCGCACCTGCCGGCACGATTGATCCAACGCCGAGCCTCTACAACACCACCATGTACTGCATGGCGGCGTTGCTGGTGATCGCCTTCTTCGCCAATCTATTCATGAAACCGGTGAGAGAGCATCACCATCATGACGAGCCGGCACTGGCGGCCGTTCCCGTGGAGTAAGCGACGAATACATGCCGGGCGGGCCCTACGCGAGTCCGCCCGGTTAATTGCACGACCCGTGAACCTGTCAGTGTCGATTTGTGGACCTTGGCGCAGAATTCGATACAACGGCGCGCCGTTGGACATCCGGGGCACTTCCCGAACGATGTTGCCGCGACGAAACTGATCTTGCGAGGTCTTGCGCGATGTCAGTGCGCAATGGAAAATGCGCCCTGGGGAATGGACGGAAGCGAAGACAGAGTTCGCAATTCACTTCCAGGAACGGTTCGTCACCGAATGACGATTACCCGGCCCCTGGCACGGGATTTCTGACAGTACCAGAGTGCGTGCCTACGACGGCGGCTGTGGCCGTCTCTTCGTCTTGCCGATCAAGGGACCGGCGATAGAGGGCCTTGCCGCTGATCAGGTTGGCCATGCGCAACGGATTGCCGGCACAACCGAAGGCCGGGGCGTGACGCCTCCCGCCAGCGCGAAGACGGAATGCCGTGCATCAGCCACTCCACTCACCGCCTTTTCCGGGAAAAGGCACTGCGCAGGGCAATCCCGCGCAGTGCACGTCTGCACCGTCAGTCGGCTGCCGCGCGCGCGGCTTCCAGCCAGCCGTCATAGGTGGCCTGGTTTGCCGCAATCCATGCCGCGACATGCCCGTCGATCGCCTCTGAGCTGTCCTCGCCGTCGGCGATCTGCTTGTTTTCCACGGAGATGTCGTTGATATCGATCTTCGCCAGTTCGAACAGCTTGCGGGCTGCCGGGTTGGCATCGAGGAAATCGTTGCGGGCGATCACGCCGATGCTGTCGACGGCAAACCCGAGGTTCTTGCCGTTGAACGTCGTGTTGGCTTCCTTGCCATCGGGCAGAGACGTGTAGGGGACGGCGAGCCACTCCACGTCCTTGCCGGGAACGAGGGCGCCGGAGACCCAGTAGGGTGTCCAGGTATAGTAGAGGATCGACTTGCCGCTGCCATAGCGCGCAATCGTGTCTGCGATGATCGCCTGGTAGGCACCCTGGTTATGGGTCACGGTGTCGCGCAGGCCGAATTCGGTCAGCTGATGCTCGATCACGCGCTCGCAGCCCCAGCCCGGCACGCAGCCCGCCAGGTCGGCCTTGCCATCGCCATCGGCATCGAACCTGGCGGCAATCGCCGGATCCTTCAGATCGCCGAGATTCGTGACGCCGGAATCATAGGTTGCCTTGTCGATGAGATAGCCCTGGAGAGCGCCTTCGACCAGCGTTCCCACCTTGGACATCACGGCATCGCCACCGGATTCCTCGTAGAACGTGTTGTGCAACTCGTTCCAGTGAACGCCCGTGAAATCGGCATCGCCTGTGCCGATGGCCAGATGGATCGTCTGGTACTCGACTTCGTTGGGCTCCGCCACCGTGTAGCCGAGATCTTCCAGCGCACGGAAGAGGATCCGGTGCTGGAAATACTCCTCGATCTGGCTGGTCATGACCGGCCGCACGGTGACACCTTCGCCGGGCTTGTCCTTGGCGAGGACAGGCGTGGCGAGAACCGACAAGGCGAGGGCCGTGCCGATGAAGAAATGCTTCATTTCAGTTTCTCCTGTTGAGACAAGCAGACATCAGCTGGTCTTTCCGACCATGCGCATGACCATTCCGACAGGACCGGATCGCCACCAGTGGCGGTGGCCGCGCTCCCGGCCCGATCGGCCGAGACCCTGAGTGATCCTGTCGAGAACGATGGCGAGAATGACGATGCCGAGGCCGCCGACAATGGCCTTGCCGGCATCGAGCCTGCCCATGGCGCGCAGCACCTCGTTGCCCAGCCCCTTGACCGAGATCATCGATGCGATGACCACCATGGACAGCGAGAGCATGATTGTCTGGTTGAGGCCGGCCAGGATGGTTGGCGTGGCCAGCGGCAGTTCCACCTTGAACATGATTTGCCGGGGCGTGGCGCCGAAGGCGCGCGCGGCCTCGACCACGCTGGCATTGACACCGCGAATGCCGAGCGACGTGAGACGGACCAGCGGGGGCAGGGCGAAGATGATGGTGACGATGACGCCCGACACGTTGCCGATCCCGACCAGCATGACGACCGGCACGAGGTAGACGAAGGCCGGGATGGTCTGCATCGTGTCGAGAACCGGCCGGATGGCGGACTCGAAGCGGTCGTTCTTTCCTGCAAGGATGCCGAGAGGCAGGCCGATGATGACACACAGGATAACCGCCGATATCACGATCGCCAGCGTGGTCATGGCCATGGACCAGGCTGCCGGGTCGAGCAGGCCGAGGGCGACAAGGCAGACCAGGACGATCAGGGCGACGCGCCGTCCGGCGGCCTGCCAGGCGATCAGCACAAGAAGCACCAGCATGATGACCGGTGGAACGGCCTGAAGCGCGGCTTCGATGCCGGTGATCATCCCGTCGAAGAAGCTCTTGATGGGCTGGATGGCATCGCGGTTGGCGATGGCCCACTGCTTGATGCCATCGGTGCGCCCGTCAATGTCCAGGTCGATCGAAGAGAACGGGTCGAGCCAGTTGAATGTCTTGTCGCCGGCCATCAAACCTCTCCCGCCAGTGCTGCTTGCGACCCCAGATCCTCGCGTCCCTGAATGCCGCGCAGAAGCGCCTTCTTGGTCACCACGCCGAGGTTCAATCCGTCGGTCTGTACGAGAATGGGGTGATCGGTCGTCACCGCGATATCGACCAGCGTGTTCAGCTTGTCCTCGGGCCTCGCCACCGGCCATTGGGATGCATCCACGGTGCCATTGGCCTTCCGGTAGCTTTCGAACGGCTGCATGATGCGCGCGGCGGTGACGAGATCGAGCTTGGAAATGCCGGCCACGAAATCCGCCACATAATCGTCGGCCGGGCGCGTCACGATTTCTTCCGGCGTGCCGATCTGCACAAGAACGCCATCCTTCATGATGCCAATGCGGTCGCCGATGCGAATCGCCTCGTCCAGGTCATGGGTGATGAACAGCGTCGTCTTGTGCAATTCGGCGGACAGTTCCATGAAGGTGGTCTGAAGCTGGCGGCGGATCAGGGGATCGAGCGCGGAAAACGGCTCGTCCATCAGCAGGATGGTCGGATCCGCGGCAATGGCGCGGGCCAGGCCCACGCGCTGCTGCATGCCGCCGGACAATTCATCGGGATATTTCTGGTCCCAGCCCGTCAGATCGACGGCATCGATTGCCTTTCGCGCCACGTCGATGCGCTTTTCCTCCGCGATGCCGCGGACTTCCAGTGAAAAGGCGACATTGTCGCGGACATTGCGGTGCGGCATCAGCGCCATGTTCTGGAAGACCATGCCGATTTTCTCGGCTCTGAGCGCGCGCAATTCCTTCTGCGTCATCGCATTGACGTTCCGGCCTTCGATGAAGACGGATCCGGCGGTCGGTTCGATCAGCCGGTTGACATGCCGGATCAGGGTCGATTTCCCGGAGCCCGACAAACCCATGATGCAGAAGATTTCGCCACGGGCGACGCTGAAGGAGGCGTCCCTTACCCCGACGATGCAATCGTACCTGTCGCGGATGTCGTCCTTGGACAACCCCTGTTCGAGCACTGCATCCATCGCCTCGCGAGATCGATGCCCGAATATCTTCCAGATGCCGTCACAGCGGATGACATCTTCCCGTCTGCCTTGCGTCATGCGGCTCCCCTCCCTCCAGCGACGCAACAGAAACCATAGATTTCGACTGTAGACAATATGTAAAGTCAGTTGTAGACAATATGTATTTTCAAGATCCGGACCGTGGTGCTTAAGGTCGGGTGCCGAGCTGTTGACACCGATCCGGAGGAGGCCCCCTTGCCCGAGGAAGCAAAGACCCGAAAGACCCACTGTCAGGAGGATCTGCAAAGGCGGATCCTGTCGCTTGATCTTGAGCCGGGCGGCTATCTCGACGAGACGCAGATCGCCGAGGCCTATGGCATCTCCAGGCCGCCGCTGCGCGAAATCCTGAGGCAGTTGGCCGGCGAGGGCTATGTTGTCCTGCAGGAAAATCGCGGCGCCCAGGTCGCTCCGATGACGCACAAGACCCTGCGCAACTTTTTCGTCGCTGCTCCCATGATCTACGCGGCGATGTCGCGGCTGGCCGCGGAACACGCCACCCTTGCCCAGATCGCTGAGCTCAAGGATGTCCAGATGCTGTTTCGCGCGGCCATCCGGAGCGGCGATGCGGTCGAGCGGGCGCTCATGAACGAGCGCTTTCATGCCCTGATCGGCGAAATGGCGGACAATGAATATCTCAAGCCGAGCTTGCGCCGGCTGCTCATCGACCATACCCGCATCAGCGTGACCCTCTTCAACGCGCACAATCGCGCGCTTGAAACGGAACGGGCCGCCGCGGCCGACCAGCACGACCATATCATCGCGGCGATCGAGGAGCATGACGGCGAGCGCGCGGGCGAACTGGCGATTGCCCACTGGGAGCTTTCCAGGGCCGATATTGAGAGCTTCATCACTCCGGAGGGAATGCATATCCCGCTCGGGCGCATGCCCGATCTGGCGTAGGGAAGAGGAACCTCATGAATTTTGAGGGCATCTGGACGCGGTCATCCGGCCGTACCCTGACGACGGCTCGATGGGCCGCGACGCCTTCGCCGCGATGATCGGATATCTCATCGGGACGGGTGTTCACGGGATCATCGATGGCGCGGCCGTGATGCGCGAAATCGCTGATGGCGTTTTCTCCGCCTGTGTCCGGAACGGGCGATTGCGCGCCAGCGGATTGCATGCAACGAGGGTTGGACTTGATGATCTTCCGGTGGCAAGAATGATCGACTCGACGGACCCGGCCGGCGCACCGGCATCGCCGCCACGGCCGAAACGGTCCGCAGAGACGCGAGCTTGAGTGCAGACCAGGGGAGATCACATGCGCTATCACGTTGCGGAATCCTTCGAGGAGGCCTCCCGGCTGGCCGTGGCGGCCGGCGGGGTGACCCGCTTCCTCGCAGGCGGGACCGATGTCCTCGTCCAGATGCGGGCCGGAACGGTGACGCCCGACGACCTGATCGACCTGAAGAAGATTCCCGGCGTTCGCGATATCGCGCAGGCCGCGGATGGCGGGTGGCGCATAGGGGTTGCCGTATCGGGCGCGCAACTTGGCGCCCATGAGGGCGTGAAGCGCGACTGGCCGGGCGTCGTTGAAGGCATGGAGCTTGTCGGTTCGACACAGGTGCAGGGTCGCGCCACGCTGATCGGCAACCTGTGCAACGGCTCTCCCGCCGCCGATGGCGTGCCGGCGTTGGTGGCCGCCGGTGCCACCGTGACCGTGACAGGTCCCGGCGGAACCAGGGAACTCGCCATTGAAGCAATTCCGGCCGGTCCGGGCAGAACGGCGCTGAAGTCGGGCGAGGTCATTTCGGGCCTTGCGCTTCCGCCGCGCGGCGCCCAGGGCGGCGATGCCTATCTGCGTTTCATCCCGCGCACGGAAATGGACATTGCCGTGGTCGGATGCGCGGTCAACCTGCGTCTTGATGGCGACACCATCGTCGAGGCCCGCGTGGTTCTTGGCGCGGTGGCGCCGACGGTGGTGCTGGTGCCGGAAGCGGCCGGCGCCATCATCGGCACCACGCTCGATGACGCGGCGCTGGCTGCGCTGGATGCGGCCGCACAAGCGGCCTGCAAGCCCATTGACGACAAGCGCGGAACGATCGCGTTCCGCACCGAGGTTGCCGGCGTCCTGGCGCGCCGGGCTGCGCGGACGGCCTATGACCGCGCGAAGGGAGTGAAGTGATGAGCAAGATCCATGTCTCGACGGTGGTCAATGGTGATCCGGTCGAATTCCTCGCCGATCCGCGCGAGAGCCTCCTCGATTGCCTTCGCAATCACCTTGACCTGACCGGCACCAAGGAAGGCTGCGGCACTGGCGACTGCGGCGCCTGTTCGGTGACGCTCGACGGCACGCTGGTCTGCTCGTGCCTCGTGCTCGGCGTGGAGGCCGACGGCAAGGCGGTCGGCACCATCGAGGGCATGGCGCAGGGCGCAGAACTGCATCCCCTGCAACGCAAGTTCATCGAACATGCGGCCCTGCAATGCGGCTTTTGCACGCCGGGCATTCTGGTCGCCGCCAGGGCGCTGCTGGAGGTCAACGACAATCCGGACGAATCGGAAATCCGCTACTGGCTGGCCGGCAACCTGTGCCGCTGCACCGGCTATGACAAGATCGTGCGCGCGGTCATGGATGCCGCTGCCGAAATGAGGGGAGCTGCCTGATGAACAAGATGGATCGCATCAGCGAGTTCAGGCTGGTCGGGACCCGTCCGGATCGCCCCGACGGCCTCGACAAGGTGACCGGCCGGGCCCGCTACGGCGCCGACATTTCCGCACCCGGCATGCTCTGGGCAGCGGTCCTGCGCTCGCCCCATGCCCATGCCCGCATCAGGCGCATCGACACGTCGAAGGCCGAGGCACTGGCCGGCGTCAAGGCGGTGATCACGCGGGCCGACTTCCCCACCGGGCTGACCGGCGAGGACTGGTATCTGCAGGAAAACACGCTTGCCGGCGACGTCGCTCTCTATGACGGACACGCCGTTGCCGCCGTTGCCGCCACCTCCGCGCTCATTGCACAGGATGCCGTCCGGCTGATCGAGGTGGACTACGAAATCCTGCCGCATGTGATCGACGTGGACGACGCGATCAGGCCGGATGCGCCAGCGATCCGACCGGGGTCGGCCGACGCCTCGGTGCCGGAGGGCATGCCGCCCAACGTGGTGCGCTACATGGAGTTCGGACGCGGCGACGTGGAGGCGGGGTTCGCGCAGGCCGACCTGGTGATGGAGCGCACCTACAGGACCGAAGCCACGCATCAGGGCTATATCGAGCCGCATGCCTGCCTCGGCCAGCTTGGCGAGGATGGCAAGGGCGAGATGTGGGTCTGCACGCAGGGCCAGTGGTTCATCCGCCGCATGTGCACGGCGGTCCTCGGCCTGGAGACGGCGCAACTGCGCGTGACGCCCTCGGAGATCGGCGGCGGCTTCGGCGGCAAGACCACGATCTTCATGGAGCCGCTGGCGCTGGCGCTCAGCCGCAAGGCCGGCGGCCGCCCGGTCAAGCTCGTGATGAGCCGCTCGGATGTGCTGCGCGCCACCGGTCCCACCGCCTCGGCGTCGATGGACGTCAAGATCGGCATGAAGGCCGACGGCACGATCACGGCGGCGAAGGCGGAATTCCGCATGCAGGGCGGCGCCTTTCCCGGATCGCCGGTGGACATGGCGCTCTACTGCGCCTTTGCGCCCTACAAGCTGCCGGCGGTGCGCCATGTCGGCTACGACGTGCTGGCCAACCGCCCGAAATGCGCGGCCTATCGCGCGCCGGGTTCGCCCATGGGCGCCTTCGCGGTCGAAAGCCTGATCGACGAGATGTGCCGGGAATTGAAGCTCGATCCGCTGGAGGTGCGGCTGAAAAATGCGGTGCGCAAAGGCGACATCGCCAGCTATGGCCCGAAATTCGGCAGTATCGGCCTTGTCGAGGTGCTGGAGGCCACCAGGTCGCACCCCAATCTCGCGGTGCCGCTCGGGCCGAACCAGGGCCGTGGCGTGGCCGCCGGCTACTGGTTCAACCATGGCGGCGAAACCTCGGTATCGCTGGCGATCTCGGAGGATGGCTCCGTGCAGGTTTCCATCGGCACGCCCGACATCGGCGGCCTGCGCGCGTCGATCGCGCTGATGACCGCGGAGACCTTCGGCATTCCCTATGAGGACGTGCGCGTCAACGTGGTCGAGACCGGGGCGCTTGGCGTCAACGAGCCGACCCACGGCAGCCGCGCGACCTTCGCCTCCGGCAAGGCGGCGTTCGAGGCGGCCAATCAGGCGATCAGGGAGATGTGCCGGCGCGCCGCGCAGGAATGGGGCATCGATCCCGAGGCGGTGGCCTGGGTGGATGGCGCGGCTGTTCCCGCCGGTGACAATGCCGGCCAGTTCGAACCGCTGACCATCAGGCAGATCGCCGGCAGGATGGGCTCGACCGGCGGGCCGATCTCCGGCCACCATGAATCGGTGCCGGGCGGTGTCGGCGCGTCCTTCGGCGCCCATGTCGTGGACGTCGAGGTGGACCCGGAGACCGGCCGCACGACGATCCTGCGCTATCTGGTCGTGCAGGATGCCGGCCGGGCCATCCATCCCTCCTATGTCGAGGGCCAGTATCAGGGCGGTGCTGCACAGGGTATCGGCTGGGCGCTGAACGAGGAATATGTCTATGATGACAAGGGCCGCCTGGCGAACCCGGTTTTCCTCGACTACCGCGTGCCGGTGGCTTCCGATCTGCCGATGATCGACACGGTGATCGTGGAAGTGCCCAATCCGGGCCATCCCTATGGCGTGCGCGGTGTCGGCGAGACCGGCATCACACCGCCGCTGCCGGCCATTGCCAGCGCCATCCAGGCGGCGACCGGCGTGCGCATGCGCCACCTGCCCATCAATCCGCCCAAGCTGCTGGCTGCCATGAAGGCGGCGCGCAATGGTTGACGTGCATCTGTGGTCCGGCCTGCGCCGCCTCACCGGTGGCGTCGAGGTGGTGCGTGTCGAGGCATCGACGGTCGGACAGATGCTCGATGCGCTGGTCGAGGCGCATCCGGGCCTCGAACCCATCATCGAGGGCGGCGTTGCCGTCGCCATCGATGGCGAGATCACGACCGGCGGGCGTCACCTGCCGGTCAGCGAGGCCAACGAAATCCACCTGCTGCAGCAGATGAAGGGCGGGTGAGGGACGCCGGCGCCTCTACTTGATGAGCGCCACGGTTTCGCGGAAGGCCGGATGCCCGGCATCCTCCAGCCATTCGAAGACAACCATTTCCGTCGTGACGATTTCCGCGCCGTGGCCGGCCATGCGGGTGGCGGCGGCATCGCGATTGTCGGGATTGCGCGAGCCGATGGCGTCACGCACGACAAAGGTCTTCCGGCCGGCATCGAGCAGGCCGAGCACGGTCTGCAACACGCAGACATGGGCCTCGCACCCCGCGACAACGACATGCCGGTCCGCCGCAATGCGCTCCAGGAAACCGGTCTCGCGGCAGGCATCGAAGGACTGCTTTTCCACCACCGTGTCTGTCCCCGCCGGGATCGCGCCGACGGTCGGGCCCAGCCCCTTCGGATTCTGCTCGGTGAACAGGCGCGGCACATCCAAGAGACGTGAAGCCTCGATCAGCCGGGCGGCATTCGCGACGATGGCGTCACCACCGTGAATGGCCGGCATCAGCCGGGTCTGGAAATCGATCACCAGAAGAAGGGAGCGGCGCGGATCGATCGTCAACATGCGGTTTCTTCCCTGTTCAGCATGGCGATGCGTTCATCGACATAGGCTTCCATGCGTTCCGAAGCCGATGCCCCGAACATGCGGATTCGCCCCGTATGCAGCAGCAGCAGCAGCCCGGCGGCATGGGCGAAACAATCGACCATCAGAAGGTTTGCCTGCGCCCGCGACGCGCCGAGCGCAATGGCCGATTCGCCGATGGGCCGCAGCGCCGCTTCCAGCGCCGCATTGAGCCGCACGTCGCGCTCATGGCCCAGCCCCGCGGGCTTCATGCCGCCGCGAAAAAGATAGAAGCCGAGATCGAGGTCGCGCGGGTTCTGCGCGTAGAAATCGAAGAAGGCCATGGCAGCGGCCTTCAGCCTTGCCGTGTCGCTTGCCGTTTCGGCAACGGCCACCTCGACCGCCGTCCCCAGGGCGCCCAGGGAATCCTGGAGTGCGGCGGCATAGAGGGCTTCCTTGGAATCGAAATGGAAATAGAGCGCAGCCGGCGTATAGCCCGCACGCACGGCAATGGCCCGCAGGCTTGCCCCGTCCAGCCCTTCCTCGGCAAAGACGTCCCGCGCGGCATCGAGGATCAGTTCACGCTTTCGCTCGCTGACGGCCTCACGCCGGCTCTGCCGCCGTTCCGGCATTCATCCTCCAGTCCTTCATCGGCCCTTGACGCATTTCTAACACTGTTCGATAATTTTACAACGTTAGAAAAAACATGCGAGGGAGATCGCTCATGCTGATGTCGGGCGCTGAATACCGGGAATCGCTGCGCGCCTATACGCCGCGCGTCTTCGTCAACGGTCAGGCGGTGGAAAGCGTGGCCGATGAGCCGCTGCTCGCGCCCGGCATCGCCGCCGTCGGCGTGACTTATGACTTCGCGCTGGAGGAGCGTCATCGCGCGCTGATGACCGCGTGCCAGGGCTCATCCGGCAAGACCGTCAACCGCATGCTCCATATCAATGAAACGTCGCAGGACCTGCTTTCCAAGCTGGAAGCCGTCCGGCTGGTCTGCAAGGCATCGGGATGTGCCCAGCGCTATCTCACCCATGACGCGCTCAACGGCATCTTCCAGGCGACCGCCCGGACCGACGCAAACCACGGCACGGATTATGGCGAGCGGTTCCTGTCCTATCTCCACGACGTTCAGGACCGGGATTTGACGCTTGGTGTCGCCATGACCGATGCCAAGGGCGACCGCTCGCGCCGGCCCGGACAGCAGGCGAACCCGGACGTCTACGTCCACATCAAGGAGCGGCGCAAGGATGGCATCGTCATTCGCGGCACGAAGGCCATCGTCACCGGCGCGCCCTACATGCACGAATTCCTGGTCATGCCCTGTCGCACCCATACGCCGGAGGACGCGGATTTCGCCGTGTGTTGCGCCGTGCCCTGCGATGCGCCGGGCGTGACGATCATTTCACGTCAGGCAGGGCAGCCGGGCCAGGCCTCGGCGAAATTCTCGCGCAAATACGGCCAGGCTGTCGCCATGGTCGTGTTCGACGATGTCTTCGTGCCGCATGACCGGGTCTTCCTGGCCGGCGAGACGGAGGAGGGCGGCTTCCTCACCACTTCCTATGCCACCCATCACCGCCATTCCTGCATCGGTGCGCGTGCCGGTTTCGGGGATCTGCTGATCGGTGCCGGCGCCCTGATGATCGAGGCGAACGGGCTTGATGCCGGCCGCCATGGCCATATCCGCGACGCGATGGTGGAGTTGATCACGATCACGGAGAGCTTCTTTGCCTGCGGTGTGGCGGCGTCCGTTTATGGTACGAAGGATCCGGCGGGCTCGGTCATGCCGGATGCGGTCTTCGCCAATATCGGCAAGCTGCTTCTGGCAACGAAAATCTATGACATGCACCGCGTGGCGCATTACGTGTCCGGCGGGCTGATCGCGGCGTTGCCCGGCCCGGACGAGGATCACAATCCCGAAACGCGCGCTTCCATCGCCGCCGTGATGGGGGGGCGACCGGACATTCCGGCCGAACAACGCGCCGAGGTGGCCCGGTTCATCGAGGACCTGACGGTCTCCCATGAGGCGGGGTGGTATTCGCTGATCTCGCTGCATGGCGGAGGCTCGCCTGAGGCGATGAAGCGCGAGATTTGGCGCAATTATCCTGTCATGGAAAAGGCGGAACTGGTGGAGAACCTGCTGGACCGCGGCCTGCTGGCCGATGGCAGCCGCAAGACGCAGCAGCCGGGCCGCTGCTGCACCACCGGCTGTACGGTGCCCGAACCCGTGTCGCGCGCGGTGACGCAGGAGTCAGAGGCTGTGCCCGGCGAATAGGCGGCGCCGGGCCGGTCAGTCGGTGGCAAAGCCCGCCGCTGTCCATGCTTTCCAGCTTCCCGGGACGTTGCGGACATCCTCAAAACCGTTCGCCTTGAGCAGGCTCGCCGCGATGCTTGCCCGGTAGCCGCTGGCACAATAGGTGGCATGCGGCCGGGAGCGGTCCAGTTCGCCGAGACGGCCGGGCAGGTCGCCAAGAAAGATGTGTTTTGCGCCGGGGATATGGCCTCCCTCCCATTCTTCCGGTTTGCGAACGTCGAGAAGCTGGATCGACGAGCGGTCATCCTCCAGCTCATGCACGGAGACTTGCGGAATCCGGGCAATCTGCCGGCCATCCTCCTGCCAGGCGGCCATGCCGCCGGCAAGATAGCCTGCAAACGTCACGAAACCGGTGCGCCAGAGCAGCGTCAGCACGGCTGGAATGTCCGCGTCGGTGCCTGCAACGATGGCAATGGGCCGCTGCGGATCGAGCAGCCAGCCGGCCCAGACCGACAGGTTGGGCTCACCGCCGATATTCAGGGCGCCAGCAATGTGCCCCGCGCCAAAGGCCAGCAGGTCGCGCACATCCAGAAGCTGGACTTCCTCCTGCCGGATGGTCTGCGCAAACCGTTCCGGGGTCAGGCCCGGAATCTTGGGCAGGTTTCCCAGCACCGGCGGCCCGCCGGCATTCACTTTCTTCAGGTGCGGATAATGCGTCGGCACCGGCGGTGCGTCGTCCAGCATGGCCTTCTTGAAATCTTCAAGATTGTCGATCTGACAATAGCGGTTGAACCGCCGCTCATGGCCGATCGTGCTCGACATGCGGTCGCCTATGTCCGGGCCGCATTCCGAGCCTGCGCCATGGCAGGGATAGATGATCACGCCGTCGTCCAGGGTCATGTAGAAACCCTGCACGGTATGGAACAGGGATTCGGTCAGCGCCTCGGTCTGTTCCTCGCCAAGCAGGTCGGGCCGGCCGACCGAATCGACGAAGAAACTGTCTCCGGTGAGCACACCCCAGGGGGCTTCCCTGTCGCCCTCGAACAGCAGGAAGGCCATGTGCTCGGGCGTATGCCCGGGCGTGAAGCGGGCTTCCATGCGGGCCGAACCGAATGCGAACCTGTCGCCATCGCGCAACCCTTCATGGTCGAAGCCGTAATCGGCCCCGCCTTCCACGCTCAGATACAGCCGCGCCGAGCCGCCGAGCCGCGCCACGAGCTCGCGCGCTCCGCTCATGAAATCGGCATGGATATGGGTTTCGAAGACATGGGTGATCGAAAGCCCGTGCCGCCGGGCCATTTCGAGATAGATATCGACATCGGGGCGTGGGTCGACAACCGCCGCCACGCCCGCATCGTCATCGCCGACGAGATAGGATGTCTGGGCGATGCCGTCGGCAAGCACCTGTTCGAATCGAAGTGTCATCGGGCGTTTTCCTTTTGACTGGCCATGCCTTGGCAATCGGTTGGCCCGCATTCCTGTTCCCGGGCCGTCCGTGTCACGGGCAGCGTTCATGCCAACGGAAAAAAGCCCGGCAGCGCCGGACCTTTTCCAGGGATTGATCAGAGGCCGGACCTCAGAAGATTTCGTAGACGTAGAAGAACACCGGCACTTCCGTGCCTGCATCCGCCGATGTCTGGTCCTTGGCGCCGGTTTCCGAAGCCTGGTCGCCGGAACCGGCCGAGGTGGCAGCCGTCGTGGACCGGTCGATGTCAGGCTGCTGCGCCGCAAATTCCTCATGCGTCAGCGTATCGCTGGAATCGGCGTCCATTTCGTCGAATTTCGCGTCCGCGCGCGCCTGGTTCCGGCCCGATTCGGTGTCCGTGTCGGTCCACTCGTCGCGGCTGATGGAATCATTGCCGTCGCGGTCGAGCGACTGGAACGTGTAGGCGGAGCGGCCGGCGAATTCTTCCTTCTTCATGTCCCGGATCGTGTCGCGGTCGGCTGCCTCCTCATAGGAGAGGGAGGCATAGTTCGCACCCGGGTCGATCTCGGCGGACGAGTCCGCAGCCGATTTCTTCATGTCCTCATAAGACTGTTCGGCGCCCTGCATGAACTCGTTCATGGCGATCTCGTCGTTGCCATCGGTATCTGCCTTGTCGAAGTCCTGCTCACGGCGCTCGAGCCAAGCCGACTTGTCCATCTGGCGAACGAAGCAGTCGCGGTATTCCTGGCGCGAGATGGCGTCGTTTCCGTCCACGTCGATCTGGTTGAAAGCGACGTCCAGATGCTTCTTCGCTTCCTTGGCGGAGACGGTGCCGTTGCCGTCCGCATCGACCTGTTTCCATGCATCCGTGCACGCCGATGCGACCTGGCTGTTCGCGGCATCCTGCGCCTGGGCGCCAAATGCGAATGTTCCGGCCATCAGGGCGAGTGCGGTCGTGGTAGCAAGGCGTTTCATTGCAAACCTCCTCTGTTGTCATGCAATTCCATCAAGCCAACTGAAGCGGCGGCGCATCGTTCCCCTTGTAACATTTCGTGAAGCCGGGTGCCTTGCTGCGGCGGCTTGCGACGGATTGGGAATGACGAAGCCCCGCGCCGAAGGGGCGCGAGGCTGATGGTCTGGCAGGCCGCTGTACGGCTGTAATGCGCCGCACGATCCGCCGGACGGCATGCCGGTGAATTGAGGCTCGGCTCAGTTCTGCAGGCGTTCCACAAATCCGCCTCGATCATTGCCGGAGGCCTGGGAATCGTCGTTCTGCTGGCTGAAACCGTTGCCGGTCTGATTGTTCGAACCGGTGTCGCCGCCGCGCCCCTGGCTACGGTCGCCATCATCGTCACGATTCCGGTCGCCATCCCGGTCCCGGCGGTCCCTGTCGCGGTCGCGGTCCCAGTCACGATCCCTGCCGCGGTCGCGGTCCCAGTCACGATCCCTGTCGCGGTCGCGGTCCCAGTCACGATCCCTGTCGCGGTCGCGGTCCCAGTCACGGTCCCTGTCGCGGTCGCGGTCCCAGTCACGGTCCCTGTCGCGGTCGCGGTCCCAGTCACGATCCCTGCCGCGGTCGCGGTCCCAGTCACGGTCCCTGCCGCGGTCGCGGTCCCAGTCACGGTCCCTGCCGCGGTCGCGATCCCAGTCGCGGTCTCTGTCGCGGTCACGGTCCCAGTCTCGGTCCCTGTCGCGGTCATCGCCCACCCAGTCGATGATCCGGTCAAAGAACCGTGTGCCGCGATAATGCCGGTCGGAATAGTCGCCGAAACTGAAGGTGATCACGGGAAGGCCAACGCGGGCACCCCATTCGGAAACGGGCCGCCAGCGGCCACGGTAGCGATAGTCGAGATAATCGGAAAAGACCCAGCCGCGCGTGTTGCCCCAGGTCACATCGCACCAGTCATAGCCATCGATACAGCCATAGACCGAGACGTTGCGCCCATCGGGAATGGTCGTCACAACCGGGTAACGGGTCCCCGGTCCGGCGCGCAGATTGAGGTCCGCAGTCACCTCCGCACGTTGCTGAGCGGCCGCCATGGCTGTGGAAGCCAGAAGGGCGGTGATGGCCAGCGGTGTTGCGAGATGTCTCATGGATTTCTCCTTCTGAATTGTCTGCTCCCCAACTGCGCGCCCAATCATGCCGCTCGCCCGATGTTCCGGATTTTTTTGATCGGACGGCACGCCCTTCCCGGGTCGGGAACCGGGCCTCAGGCAACATGATTTTCCCTTCGCCGGCTTTTTTTC
>JACKJV010000004.1 GCA_020637775.1 Brucellaceae bacterium
ACGAACACGGCCACCGTGACCGCCTTGCCGGTTTCTATCATGTCGAACTTGGGGTGAACGAGTTCCAGGCCGATCACGCCGAGACCGGCCGCCGCCTAATCGAGGCGGGCCGCAAGGCGGTCGAGGAAGATTTCGCCGAGGCGCTGATCCTTGGCTGCACCATGGAGGTCGGTTTCTACCAGGAGGTCGAGCGCCGCCTCGGCGTGCCGGTCATCGATCCATCTATCGCGGCGCTCAAGCGGGCCGAATATGCCGCCATCCTGAAGCGCCAATGCGGCTGGGTGCCGAGCCGCAAGTGGTCATGCGAAGCGCCCTCGGAAGAAGAAATTGCCCGCTTCGGCGGCTTTGACGAGGGCGAAGCCTTCGGCAACCGCATCATCGTGGAAGCGGACCCGGATGCGCCGCCGCTGGCGGCCTGAATTCGATGAAACGGAGGAGAACATGAACATGGAAGTCGCTGGCCGCCTGACGGCGCTGCGGAAAAAGATGGCCGAAACCGGCGCCGACCTCGTCGCGATCGCCCCCGGCTCGCATATGGACTGGCTGGTGGGTTTCCATCCCCATCCCGACGAGCGGCCTTGCCTGCTCCTGGTCGGCCGGGAGCGCGAAGCCTTTCTGATGCCGGTGCTCAATGCCGAGGGAACGCGCGAGGAGACAGACATCGCCTTCCACAACTGGGCCGACGCCGACGGCCCCGACGCGGCTCTTGCGGCCGCGCTGGAAGACGTCGGTGGGCGCGAGGCCAGGAACGTCGTCCTCGACGAGACCATGCGCGCCGATTTCGCCCTGCTCCTCCTGGGTGCCCTGCCGGATGCGGCTCACGCCTTCACCGACAGGACGCTCGGACGGCTGCGCATGAGGAAGGACGAGGGCGAGATCGAGAAGCTGAAGATGAATGCGGCGATCGCCGACCGCGCCATGCAAAAGGCGTTCGCGACCATCCGGCCCGGCATGACCGAGAAGGAGCTTGCGCAGGAGATCAAGGAGCATTTCGGTTCCGAGGGCGCCGTACCCGCGTTCTGGATCGTCGGCGGCGGTCCCAACGGCGCCTTCCCGCACCACCAGACCGGCGAGCGCAAGCTCGGCGAGGGTGACGCCATCGTCATCGACATCGGCGCCCGCAAGGCAGGCTTTCCGAGCGACATCACCCGCATGGCCGCCATCGGTCAGCCGCCGGAGGGCTACGGACAGTTCCACACCATCGTGGAGAACGCCGTTCAGGCGGCGATGAAGGCGGCTCGCCCCGGTGTCCGGGCGAAGGAGGTTGATGCGGCCGCGCGCAAGGTGATCGCCGACGCCGGCTATGGCGACTATTTCGTGCACCGCACCGGTCACGGCATGGGCATCGACGGACACGAGCCGCCATACATCACCGCGACCTCAGACACGGTGCTGGAAGAGGGGATGGTGTTTTCGATCGAGCCCGGCATCTACCTTCCCGGCCGCTTCGGCATCCGGCTCGAAGAGATCGTGGTCCTGCGCGAAGACGGCCCAGAAGTCTTGTCATCGCTGCCGCGCGACCTGCACATCACGATCGAGAAATGAGGAGCGGTGAGATGACAACACCTGCCAACGACCCGATCACGCTGGAGATCATTCAGAACTCGCTTCAGTCGACCGCCGACGAAATGTTCGCGGTGATGAAGAAAACCGCCATTCGCGAAGGAATTCGGTTCGTCATCAAGCACATCGAAGCCGGGCGGTTCCGCCCTGAGATTGACCGCGTATTCCCCTTCGATCAGACGGTCGAAGCTTACCGACACATGCTTGGCAACGCCCAGTGCGGCAAGATTGTCGTCCGGGCACCCGATCACTGACCCTTCACCTCTCAGAAAGCAAAGGACAGGACCATGGCTACTCAGAAACCGCTCAAGATCATGTATCTCAACCCACTGGCTTCGTCGGCCAGCTACGACGATATCTTTGCTAAGATGGCGCGCGAACACAAACTGCCGCAGACGGAGGTGCATGTCGCATCATTACCGGAAAGCGAGGGCGGCTTCACGCACATCGAGTTCCGATCCTATGAGGCGATGGTGACGCGCGGTATCGTCCGCGCCGTCCGCGCCGCCGCCCGCGAGGGATTCGACGCGCTGGCGATCGGCTGCTTCTACGACACTGGCCTGCACGACGCACGCGAGCTGTCGGGCGGCATGATCGTGACCGCACCCTGCGCCGCCTCCTGCGAGATCGCCGCGAGCCTCTCTAACCGCTTCGGGATCATAGTCGGCCGTCGCAAATGGGTGCACCAGATGCATTCAACCGTCCGCGACCACGGCCACGAGCACCGGCTATCCGGCTTCTATCATGTCGAGCTCGGCGTCACCGATTTTCAGAAAGACCATGGCGAAACCGAACGCCGGCTGACCCAAGCCGGCCGCAGGGCCGTCGAGGAGGATTTCGCTGAGGCACTGATTCTTGGCTGCACGTTGGAGATCGGTTTTCACAAGGTTCTGGAGGATAAACTTGGTGTTCCGGTGATCGACCCGTCGATCGCGGCGCTAAAGCGTGCCGAGTATGCCGCGATTCTTAAGCAGCAATGTGGCTGGAATCCGAGTCGTATGTGGTCGAGCGAATCCCCAGCCGAAGAGGAAATGGCGCGTTTTGGCGGTTTTGACGAGGGCGAGGCCTTTGGCAGTCGCACCGTCGTGCCGGCGAGTTCGAGCGAGGCCTCGCGCAGCGCCGCTTGAAACAGCGTCAGCCCCGCGAAAACGAGCAGGAAGCTGCAAAACGTCTGCCAGCCTCGCGCGGCATGACAAAAGTGCGGAGTTAATCGCGATCGGGACCGGCGAGGATACGGCAACGCCGGTCATCGGAACTACCGCCGGTCCAGAGCTGTCAAGATGAAGGATGTTGCAGTGGTATGATATTCGGCATCTCCATCCGGCTGCTGGTAAATCAACACCGACACGGAATTGCTGCGCCCTCGGGGCAGAGCGCTGGTCGTGCAGGCATCTCCAGACGTTATAAGGCTGTCCGGCGTCAGCACTGATGGGACCAAATCGGCTTAACTGAGAACGGAGGATTTCTGGTTCATCGTAGCCTTTCAAAGGAGCGAAGATGAGACAGAAATCCGGAACTGGGAAAGCGCCAGCGGAGCAGGTCATCAAAGGCATCCGCCGTGCGACCCGCAAGCAATATTCGGCGGAGGAGAAGATCCGCATCGTGCTGGAAGGCCTGCGCGGCGAGGAGTCGATCGCGGCGCTGTGCCGGCGTGAAGGCATTGCCGAGAGCCTGTATTACAACTGGTCGAAGGAGTTTCTCGAAGCCGGCAAGAAGCGGCTGGCGGGCGATACGGCGCGCGCCGCCACCAGCGACGAGGTGAAGGTGCTGCGCAAGGAGGCCCGCGATCTCAAGGAGGTCGTAGCCGAACAGGCGCTGGAACTGCGGCTGCTTAAAAAAAGCATGATCGCGGATGGGGGCGACGACGAATGAGATACCCCGCATCCGAGAAGCTGGAGATCATCCGGCTGGTCGAGAACTCCCACCTGTCGGCGCGGCGCACGCTGCAGAGGCTCGGTATTCCTCGGTCGACCTTCAATCGCTGGTATGATCGCTTCCTTGCCGGCGGCGTCGATGCGCTGGAGGATCAAAGGCCACGGCCGAACCGGGTCTGGAACCGTATTCCTGACAAGGTGCGCGATCAGATCATCGAGCTGGCCCTGAACGAGCCGGAGCTGTCGCCACGGGAGTTGGCGGTCACCTTCACCGACACCAAGGGCTACTTCGTGTCGGAATCCTCGGTCTATCGCCTGCTCAAGGCCCATGATCTGATCACGAGTCCGGCCTTCATCGTCATCAAGGCCGCCGATGAGTTCCATGACAAGACGACAAGGCCGAACCAGCTGTGGCAGACCGATTTTACCTATCTCAAGGTCATCGGCTGGGGGTGGTTCTATCTGTCAACGATCCTCGACGACTTCTCCCGCTACATCATCGCCTGGAAGCTGTGCACCACGATGAAGGCCGGGGATGTCACCGACACACTGACCATGGCGTTGCAGGCTTCCGGCTGCAACAGCGCCACGGTGGTGCCCCGACCACGGCTGCTCTCCGACAACGGCCCGTCCTACGTCTCGTCCGACCTCGCCGCATGGCTATCGGAAAAGGGCATGGATCACATCCGCGGTGCGCCATGTCATCCCCAGACCCAGGGTAAGATCGAGCGCTGGCACCAGACTTTGAAGAACCGCATCCTGCTCGAGAACTACTTCCTGCCCGGCGATCTCGAACGACAGATCGCGGCCTTCGTCGAGCATTACAATCACCGCCGCTACCATGAGAGCCTCGGCAATCTAACCCCTGCCGACGTCTACTTCGGGCGTGGCAACCTCATCATGATCGAAAGGGAAAGGATCAAACGCGAAACCATCAGACAACGCCGCTTGCTTCACCGAGAAGCGGCCGCCTAGAATGAAAACCCTGATGGACCAGAGCCTCCGTTAACTCACGGCGCCAGTGGTCCCAAAATCCCTGACTACGGACAGCAGCCACCTCCTTCTCGATCCTGTCTGACATGGCCATGGGATCACGCCGGCTTTGATGCAATCGAATAGCGGGTGATCCCTGCCTTGTCCGTTTGTTTCACCAGGTCCAGGCCATGCTTCTTTCTAACGGTGGCCGACAGGAACCCGCGCACGGAATGGGCCTGCCATCCGGTCAGCGTCATCAGGTCATCCATCGAGGCGCTTTTGCGACCCCGAAGGGCGTCGAGAACCCGATCGGCCTTGGTCATCAGACGACCGGGTTTTGCCGACGTGGCATTCGATGACGGTTTCGCCGATCCCGTTGATTGGCCTTGATCTCGCCTTTGGCGCGGCGCCGAGACACGGCCGGGCGTCCTCAGAGCCGGCGCAGGGCGTTCGGACGTGCCTTCAGCGACGGTGTCGCCGGCGATCTGGTTTTTCCTTGCAAGCCTTGCCATGGACGTTCTCCTTCGGTTCAGACACCGGACGATCCGGTGCCCGTACCGACGAAAGCCCGTGACCGGGCAGGGCAGGGGCCGCTACGGTCAATCCACCGCGTCGTGCCTCACCGACAGCAATGCTCTCATGTGCGAAGAAGTCCAGTCGCGAAGACGGGGAAGTGGAAGAAGCTGGCCCTTGGCAGGGAGAGCATGAAGCGCCTGACAGCCGTTCGGGGAAGGTCTTTCGGATTCGCGGCCTTTGAGTTGCTGAAAGCAAGAAACCGCCGTTTTGCGGGGTGACAACGAATGTCCGCTTTGCGCCGCCAAACCGGCCTTTAGCGGTTCTCGGCAGGATCCTGAAAGCGGACTCTCATCGCATTTGCAAGAAATCATGTGTGTCACGCGTTGGCATGTCACGTCGGTCGTTCACCGCCCTCGCCGTGTCCATGTTCTCGCCAATGTCAGCCCGTTGGATAGCGCCCGAGCTTCAGGCGGCTAGTTGAAACTTACCGGCTCTTTGCGCCGCCGATCCACGTGAAGTAAAAAAACGTCCGGGCGTGAATAGTGCCCTGTTACATCGAACAGTCGGCGTCTTTCTGAAATCGCGCCTAAATCTACTTCTGCTTCGATAAGACCTTGTGTTTTCTGAGCTGGACCTGCGAGCACTTCGCCACCCGGGGCGATGATCGAGGCGTTGCCAGCTGAAGTCCACTCTCCCTTTTCGGCAAGTTTATCCCGGCCGGGTAGATCCTTGGGCAGATCGTCAAACCGCACGCAGGAACATGCACCGATGACCACGCAGCTTCCCTCCATCGCGATATGCTGCATTGTGCTGTGCCAGGGTTCAGCGTCGTAGGCAGTTGGCGCGCAGAATATCTCCACGTTCTGTGCGTAGAGCGCCATACGTGCCATGGGCATGAAGTTTTCCCAACAGAGCAGTAATCCGATACGGCCAATAGCCGTGTCCACGACACGCAGGGAAGAGCCGTCACCGAAACCCCATACAGCGCGTTCTGCATTCGTAGGCATCAGTTTTCGGTGAGCGTTCAGGATTGTCCCGTCTGCGTCGATGATGAGACCGGTATTATACAAGGTGCCGCCCGACTTCTCTTGGACGCCGATCACAACGACGACATTATTTTCGCTTGCCGCTTCACAGATCGGCGCCACATCGTTGGAAGAAAGATCAACCGCATTGTTCCACAGGCGCTTGTAGATCTCGGGATAATCGCCGGCTGCAGAATGGGTCGGGATCAATGACCAGACGAAATTGATATAACCCGGAAGCCAGGCTTCGGGAAAAACCACCAGCGAACTACCGCCGGAGGCGGCCCGTCCAATGATCTCTGCGCCATGCTCCAGAGACCCCTGTAAATCATAGTAGACTGGAGGTTCGTGAACTGCTGTAACTTTCATTATTACCCTCTGTTATTTTCTGGTGTCGGTAAAACAACGATAGGGTAATTCGTTCGTAAGGCCTATAACGACCACTTAAAATTTCCATACCTTATTTTCCAAGAGCGATTCTGAGGTTCATATTGATTTTGTCCATGATCGCCTTTTACTCCGCCGTTGACACCCGAGAAAACTAGCGAGACGTTCGATGTCGCGGAGATAGTTGCCTTGTGTCTCGTTCCCAAAATGGCGCAGGTTTACGTCGTCGATCAGGCGTTGGCGAAGCGGGCTGATCGCGGAGGCGTTCAATTGGCTGCGCATCGTCAAGCTCCTTGTTGAAGAAACCCTCCATGCTCTCCCTGATACAACCGCCCTTCAATCCGCCTGCGGTTCCCGGTTCCTGCGCCTCAGTCGCGACGCGCGCCCTCCCGCGTAGTGAGTTCGTTCTCCGGCCCCTAACCGGTCATGTCATGAACGCGCTAGGTGCAGCTGGAATTCGAGAAGCCCGCCCCTCCGAATTGAAGACGCTTTTGCTCCTCTAGTGCGAAGGGATTCTATGCGCTTAGGCGCGCAGACGGAGCTCCGATGGTGTTTTCAACTAGCGGCTGCCGACCAAGATTTTCTCGGGGCCGTCCTCCCAGGTCCACTCCGGCTGATCGCTCAGCGCCTCTATCCGTGCGATGGCCTTCTTGAAACGGTCGCCATGCTTTTCCAGATCGGCGCCGCTTTCCAAGGCGATGGCCGGTGGCGCTACGGTCGCGTTCGTGTCCTTCGCGTCATCGGCCGAGGCCGTGGATGCCATCGCGACGAACGCCAGGGCGAACAGCCCGGTAAGTTGACGCTTGGGAAGCTCGATGGTGAGGTGCGTTGCGATCTGCCTGTTCATGTTACTCTCCTCAGCAAGGACGGGTTTCGTGGCCGGTCTTCCGGTCTGGGGGAAGGGGTGCGAGTTGCAACCCGATCCTGTTCTCATTGGACCGAGGAAGTCGGGTAAATGTCTCGAAAAGAAGACGAAGAAATTCCGAAGCCGTCCGAAAACGTCCGTATCGGACGGTCCGTCTTCAATCGCGCCATGGGAGAGTTGGTGGGCCCCCGCAACGAGCCGGTGCGGTTGCGCCCGCAGTCGGCGAGCGTCCTCGCCATGCTAGCGGAAAAGCCCGGAAAGGTGATCTCGAAGACCGACCTGATGGATGCAGTCTGGCCGGATACACACGTAACCGAAGACAGTCTCGTCCAGTGCATCACCGATATCCGGCGCGCTGTCGGTGCCGAGGGACGGGACGCCATAGAAACGGTTCCAAAGCGTGGGTACAGGCTGAAACCGACGATACCTCGCCCTTCGACGGCGGCGCGCCGCCACCTAGTTCTGGTCGCGGGGGTCGTGGCCGCGCTCCTTGTGCTTGTCGCGGCAGCGACAGTGTTCTGGCTCCGGCAGGACGCCGCCGAGATAGCGAACGTGGATCGCAAGGGCATCGCCGTCCTGCCCTTCGTCAACATGAGCAGCGATCCTGAACAGGAGTATTTCTCCGACGGCATCACAGTGGACTTGACCACGGATCTATCGAAGGTCTCCGGCCTGCTCGTCGCCGCGCAGTCTGCGGCCTTCTCGTACAAGGGCAGTGAAGCGCCGCTGGGCGAGATCGCTGCGGAACTTGGGGTCGACTACGTAATCGAGGGAAGCGTGCGCAAGGACGGTCCTCGGCTGCGTATCAACACGCAACTCGTCAACGCCGGAACCGGCAACCAAGTCTGGGCCGAACGCTACGACCGATCGGTGACCGACGTGTTCGCGCTCCAGGAGGAAGTGGTTAGAAAGATTGTAGCGGCGCTCTCGGTTAAGCTGGACGGGGAGGAGAAGGCGCGTCTCTCATCTGCCGCAAGGGTCAATCCGAATGCCTACGATCTGCTGTTGAGAGGTCTTAGTGCCTACCGGCAATTCACGATCACCGACAATCTCGAAGCACGCAGCTACTTCGAGCGCGCTATCGCGATCGACCCGGATTTCGCCCGTGCTTACGCGGAACTCGCGCGCACCTATACCTCGGAGATCCAGCTCGACTGGGTTCGCGATCCGAGGGCGAACGCGTTTACGGCACTGACGCTTGCGGAGAAGGCACTGTCGCTAGATGCGGAAAATCCGTACGTCTATTTTGCGCTCAGCATTATTTACCGGACCATGGGCAAGCACGAGCCGGCCATAGATGCGGCGCGCAAGTCGATCGAGATAAACCCCAACTTTGCCGACGGCTACGCGACCCTGGCGCTGGACTTGAACTATGCGGGACGGCCGGAAGAGGGCCTCGACAATATTGACAAAGCGTTACGGCTCAACACCGAGCCTCCCTATTTCTATATCTGGATAAAAGGCCATTCGCATTACCTGCTTGGCCGGTACGAGCGGGCGGCGGAGTTGCTTGAAAAGACCCGGCTGCAGAATGCCGAGTTCATTCCGGCGCACAAGCTTCTGGCCGCGACCCTCGTCGAACTGGGCAAAATCGATGAGGCCGAATGGGAGGTGGCTGAGATTGAGACCCGGCTGCCCGCGTTTTCGCTTAGCCAAGAACGGGCGAATTCTCCCTACAAAATGGATGATGTCTTCGACCGTTATATTGAAAACCTGCGTAAGGCGGGACTGAAGTAGGCAATTGGCGAGTTTTCAATCACCCATGTTATGTCTTTCTGAGCCATACACCTTTGTCTAGCGATGACTGAAATATCTTCATATTGTCCGCTTCGCGTCCCTATGCCGGGCGTTCAGGGTCGAAGACGGTTGTCTCCAAACCTGCCGTTCGCTGGAGTGGAGCGGAGGCCCAAGAGGGGGCGAGAAGCGGTCGTTGAGCGGAATCAGCCAATTGCCGCAATACATATTTTTTCAACCGCGCCTCGATTCACGAACCAATAATAATGTGGCATTCGGAAGCTTCCATGTGTTAATGGCGTATAAAATTTCTATGGTAGTCGCCAGGTTGTCCGTAGTCAGGGATTTTGGGACCACTGGCGCCGTGAGTTAACGGAGGCTCTGGTCCATCAGGGTTTTCATTCTAGGCGGCCGCTTCTCGGTGAAGCAAGCGGCGTTGTCTGATGGTTTCGCGTTTGATCCTTTCCCTTTCGATCATGATGAGGTTGCCACGCCCGAAGTAGACGTCGGCAGGGGTTAGATTGCCGAGGCTCTCATGGTAGCGGCGGTGATTGTAATGCTCGACGAAGGCCGCGATCTGTCGTTCGAGATCGCCGGGCAGGAAGTAGTTCTCGAGCAGGATGCGGTTCTTCAAAGTCTGGTGCCAGCGCTCGATCTTACCCTGGGTCTGGGGATGACATGGCGCACCGCGGATGTGATCCATGCCCTTTTCCGATAGCCATGCGGCGAGGTCGGACGAGACGTAGGACGGGCCGTTGTCGGAGAGCAGCCGTGGTCGGGGCACCACCGTGGCGCTGTTGCAGCCGGAAGCCTGCAACGCCATGGTCAGTGTGTCGGTGACATCCCCGGCCTTCATCGTGGTGCACAGCTTCCAGGCGATGATGTAGCGGGAGAAGTCGTCGAGGATCGTTGACAGATAGAACCACCCCCAGCCGATGACCTTGAGTGGAGTAAGAAGCGCTGCTGCGCTTCTCCTCCCCGAACCGTACGTGCACCTTTCAGCGCATACGGCTCTCTATTCAATCTTGGCCCATGGCCATGGCAACGTCATGATAATTTGACGTGACGGTGCTGCGAGGTTCGCTCCGGAAGATGTATGGATTGCTCTCCGGATTCCGCCACCGGAACTGCGCCTTTGGGGTGGTTACCATTCGGCGCAGCGCCTTGCCGACACGGTTTCCACGTTCACTTCGTCCATAGACAAGCCAGGTTTTTGCCTTGCCCGCCTCTGGCGCTCGATACCAGCTCCGCATCAAGGGTTTGATGCGTGACCGATATTTTCGCGCCAGCCAGTGCGCCAGTTTCCAGAACACGACAGTGTCGATGCGCCGGAAGCAACGCGCTGTGAAGTCGGTGAACTTGTAGAAGGCCGCCCATCCCGCCAGTTGGCGGTTCAGGCGGTCTACCATGTCGACCTTGCCGACATCATGATTGCCGGAAAGGGTATCGGTCAGTTTGCGAACAAACGCCTTGGCCTTTTCCTTGGGTATCGTCGTGACGACGGACATATGCCCGTTCGACCCCCGCCTGCGAATGATCCGATGCCCCAGAAAGACGAACCCGTCATCGACGTGGGTGATATGGGTCTTTTCCATATTCAACGTCAGCTTCAGACGGTCTTCCAGAAAGGCCCGGCATTCCTCGCGGATTTCCTCGGCATGCACCTTCGTCCCCTTGACGATGACAACGAAGTCATCGGCATAGCGACAATAGGCAATCGCAGGTTTCCATTGCCGGTTCTCTCGAACCGTGATGGGGCGGCCCTGCTGAATGCCGAAGTTCCATGCCCAGCGATCCTTGCGGGCTTTCCGGTTCAGGTATTTCGCCTCCAGCCACGTATCAAACTCGTGGAGCATGATGTTGGACAGGAGCGGCGACAGCACGCCGCCTTGCGGAACACCCTCACTGGACGCAGCAAACAGGCCACGGTCGATGTGACCCGCTTTTAGGATGCGCCAGAGAAGATCAACAAACCGTCCGTCCCGCACCCGCCGCCGAACGCATTGCAGAAGCAGCCGGTGATGAACGGTGTCGAAGTAGCTCGCCAGATCACCTTCGATGATCCAGCGGCCCCTCGTCGTGTCCGCGCCGTCCTGAAGCTGCAACTTCACGGTACGAACGGCATGATGCACGCTGCGTTCCGGCCGGAAGCCATAGGACAGGCGATGGAAGTCGCTTTCCCAAATCGGCTCCATGGCCATCAGCATGGCGCGCTGGACAATGCGGTCTGTCAGGGTCGGTATACCCAGTGGTCGTAGCTTGCCATTGGCTTTCGGGATATGGATTCGCTTGACCGGCTTCGGGCGATAGGTGCCTTTCAGCAGGTTTGTCCGCAGGTCGGCCAGATGGCGATCCAGCCCGGCCTGCATCCGTCGCTTATCCATTCCGTCAATGCCCGGAGTTCGTGCGCCACTCGACGCCAGAACGATCCGGGCGGCTTCGGCAAGCCATTCCCGGTCGGCAATGAGCCGCAAGAGACGATCGAACCGACGGTTCGGACCGGCCTCGGCCCATGTTGCGAGCTTGTGCTGCATTTCGCTGATTATCAAAGGTCTTCACCTCATTTGGTCAGGTAATTTGCACTCCAAGCAGATTGAACTGTTCCCCTTCGCCATGTGGCAGGCTTTCCCTGCCGCGGACTACTACGGGAACTCCGCCAGCATGATGGACATCAGGGTCAACTCCCTTGCGACGCAGAACATCGTGGGCATTCCATCATGCCTTCCCTCGTTCATATGCTGGACATTCCACGCACTGGGGAGGTTGCCGGTCGCAGTCCTTGTCCTTGCGTCCCGCAAGTCGATGCCGATGTCATGGTCTGGCTGCGTTCTCCCCATGACTCCCTGCAGGCGACCTACCTGTACGCCCGCATTCGGATGCCGCCGACATACGTCTCCGGCGACCTCGTCAGCATTTCGCCTGTTAAGCCGTGTAGGCGAAGGCGACATTTCAGCCCTCGGATGCGGATTAACCGGTTCGTGTTCCTCAACCTTCCAGTGCTACAGCCTCGGGAACCATCTCGGCGTAACGGCTTCGCCTCAATCCCCTTTACCTGCGGGCTACGTCACCCTGCCAGTAGACGACAGGTCACCGCCGCGTGGGCTCATGCCCCCTCACAGCAGGGGCAAGGCAATCTTCAAATCCTCCTTTCTCAATGCATTCCAGTCATATGCACCCCGGACCATCCGGGACGAGGCGCACGATAGGTAAAATCGGTCTGCCACAGCTGGTTCGGCCTTGTCGTCTTGTCATGGAACTCATCGGCGGCCTTGATGACGATGAAGGCCGGACTCGTGATCAGATCATGGGCCTTGAGCAGGCGATAGACCGAGGATTCCGACACGAAGTAGCCCTTGGTGTCGGTGAAGGTGACCGCCAACTCCCGTGGCGACAGCTCCGGCTCGTTCAGGGCCAGCTCGATGATCTGATCGCGCACCTTGTCAGGAATACGGTTCCAGACCCGGTTCGGCCGTGGCCTTTGATCCTCCAGCGCATCGACGCCGCCGGCAAGGAAGCGATCATACCAGCGATTGAAGGTCGACCGAGGAATACCGAGCCTCTGCAGCGTGCGCCGCGCCGACAGGTGGGAGTTCTCGACCAGCCGGATGATCTCCAGCTTCTCGGATGCGGGGTATCTCATTCGTCGTCGCCCCCATCCGCGATCATGCTTTTTTTAAGCAGCCGCAGTTCCAGCGCCTGTTCGGCTACGACCTCCTTGAGATCGCGGGCCTCCTTGCGCAGCACCTTCACCTCGTCGCTGGTGGCGGCGCGCGCCGTATCGCCCGCCAGCCGCTTCTTGCCGGCTTCGAGAAACTCCTTCGACCAGTTGTAATACAGGCTCTCGGCAATGCCTTCACGCCGGCACAGCGCCGCGATCGACTCCTCGCCGCGCAGGCCTTCCAGCACGATGCGGATCTTCTCCTCCGCCGAATATTGCTTGCGGGTCGCACGGCGGATGCCTTTGATGACCTGCTCCGCTGGCGCTTTCCCAGTTCCGGATTTCTGTCTCATCTTCGCTCCTTTGAAAGGCTACGATGAACCAGAAATCCTCCGTTCTCAGTTAAGCCGATTTGGTCCCATCAGTGCTGACGCCGGACAACCCAGGGACCGACTGACTGTCGCGGAAGCTTGCGACCAAGGAAACGAGGGTTGTCGCGATCGCCCTGGCGAACCGCATGGCGCGGACGATCTACGCGCTTCTACGCGACGGGACGAGCTACCAGCCGCAGGTCGGGGCGATGCCCGGCTGAGACCGGTCTGACGGAATGGTAAGGCGCAACGTGAGGTGATGGCGAACTGACGGATACGGCAAACAGGAACACCCCGATCAACCCGAGGCGCATCAAGCGCGTTCGATTGAGTGGGAGCCTTCAGCCGACGCGGAGATTCATCATGGCGCGCGGGACAAAAACCGCAGACAGACGCCGAATACATGGCCGCACCTGACCAGTCGCTAGAAACTCACAAAACCCTTGCCATGCAGGAGCCAACCATACATGCGCAGAAAGCCGGCACGAAGACTATGAATGTGTCGGAGATCTTGAGGGAGACAGCCTCACCCCAAATCGGCTCCCATCCTGATGGACAAGCTTGAAGCGATCCGCTTGATGTTGGCGATGATCCGTTCACGGTCTTCACCATCTAAATTGTCCGCCAGCACACTTACTGCCACGCCAGCTATCGGCATGTTGCGGGAATCCAGGACTGAAGCTCCAAAACAGACGATACCCTCTGCAACCTGCTGATTGTCAATCGAATAGCCGCGCTTGCGGGTCTCAGCGAGTTCTATGAGTAGATCCTCTATTGATTTAACGCTGTGCGGGGTTCGGGCTTCAGGCATGCCATCCGCGTATAGCTTCTTGACCTCGAAATCGCTCATGTAGCTGAGGAATGACTTTCCGGTCGCGGTGAACGCGGCCGGAAGACGCATCCCGGCACGGAAGTCGACCAGCGAATGGCTAACTGCGGAATTCCGCGCCGCGATATAGACGACCTCGGATCCTTCGAGCACCGTGAGCGTGATCGTTGCGCCGGGCAGTTCCGTTTCCTTGTCCCAGATCGATGCGAACTCCGTTGCCACGTCGGACTGGCGATTGAAGGCATTGGACCAACGCATCAGGTGAGGGCCGAGCTGGTAGGTCTGGTCGGATCGTCGAATGAGCAGGTTGAGCCCGACCAGGGTCTGGCAGAGCGTATGGGTCGTGCTCTTTGCAAGCTCGAGTTCTCTCGCCAGGTCGGACAGGGACGGGTGAACCCGACAGCGGCTGACATGATCGAGAATGCGGGTGGCGCGTTCGACCGCAGGTACAAGTTTCGTCGCCTGAGCCATGGTCCCTCCCGAAAAGACCCCTTGCCAACCGAATGATCCTTGACAGTCAGAAAGATCGGTGGATAGTGTTCTAATCATTGAATTGTGTTCAGTATGTTGAACGATAGCCAGAAAGCAAGATCCTTTGCAAGTCTGACAAACGCATCGAACATCTTTTCTTTGTAGCTCAAGTGCTGTTTGGGAGGAGAGCATGGCTATGAGCGTGAGGGACTGGGCTGCCCGGTTCAGCGAAGCCTCGGATCGTGATCCCGCGATCGCGGCGATGGCACGCCATTTTACCTGCGTCTACCTTTGGGACATGGGCGCCGTACAGGTCATCGTCCGCATGGTCGATGGCTTGGTCCACGAGATCAACATTGCTCCGGGGCCGCTTGACTCCTACGATTTCGCTCTGCGTGCCAGCCCCGAGACCTGGCGCGAGTTCGCCCGGCGCGTTCCCGCGCCCATGTATCATGGCATCTGGTCCGCGAGTTTCCGCCGCGACCTGAAGCTCGAGGGCAATCTGCTCGCTCTCATGCAAAACCTCAGGAACTTCACCATCCAGTTCGAACTTTTGCGCAAGGTGGGTGTACCGGTGTGATCCGGCGTTAGAGCCGTCTTCCGCCGGGCGTGCCGCGTTTATTCAATTCACGGAGTCATCCATGGCCAAGCATTCCCCGGTCATCGGCCGTTACGTCACCATCGAGGTCGATGGCTGCGAATACAAGGTGTTCTACCTGCGCAACGGGTCCGGAACGCCGCTGGTCTGCCAGCACACCGCCGGCTGTCACAATCACCAGTGGCGCGACCTGCTGGAAGATCCGGAGATTACCGCGAATTACGATGTGATCGCCTACGACCTTGCGCGTCACGGAAAGTCCGATCCGCCGCTCAACAAGGAGTGGTGGAAGGAGGAATACCGGCTGACCGCCGAGCACTACATGAATTTCATCGTGGCCTTCTGCGATGCGCTGGACCTTGAGGACCCCATCTTCATGGGGTCGTCCTTCGGTGGCAACGTCGCGCTTCAGCTGGCGCTCCACCATCCCGACCGGTTTCGTGCCGTCATCCCGGTCGAGGCAGCCGAACATGCGCCCGGGTTCTTCCTGGAATGGTGGCGTCACCCCCATGCCAACGCGGCGCAGGTATGCGCCTCGGGCGTATGGGACCTGATGGCGCCGCAAAGCCCGGACCGGGATCGCTGGCTGACCTGGCACTACTACACCCAAGGATCAGAGGTCTTCCAGGGCGACCTCTATTTCTATTCCGTCGACCATGATCTGCGCGGGCGCCTCGGCGACATCGACACCGGGCGCTGTCCTGTGATCATGATGACGGGCACCTACGACTACCTGACTCCGCCGGAGGCAACCGAGAACACGGCCCGCCAGATCCCGGGGGGAATCTACATCGAGATGGAAGACATCGGCCATTTTCCAATGTCGGAGAACTACCCGGTCTTTTCGGTTTATCTGAAGGAAGCCCTTCGCCTCATTGAGGAGCGGCGCTGATCGTCATGCTCGTCAGACAGACACAGGACACCCCGGGGACATCCAGATGAAGATTATCGAATTCGATGAGAAAGGGCAGCGCGTCACAACCGAGGCGGGATCGTTCCGCTCGACGCTGGGTGCTGACAGTCTAGCCCCGCGTCCCGTTTTCAAGACGCCCGAACCGGAAGTCACGGCGCGAAAACGTGGCAATTCCTCGGGCATCGAACTTCACATGTTCCAGACCGGCACGCTCCGGACGAAGGTGAAGTACATCAAGATGAACCAGGGCGAAGAAGACTTCGAGATTCCCGTGCCCTGGTTCCTGATCAAGCATCCGGCCGGCAACGTGGTCATTGACGGCGGCAATGCCGTCGAGGCGGCAATCGACAAGCGCGGACACTGGGGCGATGTGGTGGATGCCTATGATCCGATCATGGATGTTGCCGACAATTGTGCCGACCAGTGCCGCTCGGTCGGCGTCGATCCCCATTCCGTGCGCTATGTTCTCCAGTCCCATCTGCACCTCGATCACACCGGTGCCATAGGGCATTTTCCAAAGGCGCAGATCATCTGCCAGCGGGCCGAATACGAATATGCCTTCAACCCGCACTGGTTTTCGGCCGGCGCCTATATCCGTGCCGATTTCGACCGGCCCGGTCTGAACTGGAAGTTCCTGGGCGGGGAATACACCGACAACTACGACCTTTTCGGTGATGGTACGATCCGTATGGTCTTCACTCCGGGCCATGCACCAGGGCACCAGTCATTCCTGATCACGCTGCCGCGGACCGGTCCGGTTCTGCTGACGATCGATGCGGCCTACACGCTGGATCACTGGGAAAACAAGGCACTGCCGGGGCTGGTCGTTTCGTCCGCCGATGCCGCCGATTCGGTTGCCAAGCTTCGGCGGATCGCCAGCGATACGAATGCCATGATCGTCACGGGGCATGACCCGGAAAACTGGAAGACGTTCCGAAAGGCGCCGAAAGACTTCTACGACTAACGGTCGGCCACTGGCGCTAGGCGCAGAGGAGGGCGGCTGTGGGCAGATCAACTGTCCTGACAGTGAGTCCCGGAACGGGTGACCGGACGGGGCAAGAGTTTGCAACAAGGAGGAGACGTCAATGAAATTGTTCAAAGAACTGGCATTGGCCGTAGGCATTCTTGCCATCGGCTCTTCGGCCGTGCTGGCCGAGGGCGTGGATGAAATCAACCCGGAAGTCGCCAAGCGCCTCTACAACCCCGACATGCTGGATCCGATGCAGCCGGTCGGCCCGAGCACGCTGCGCGATTTCAAGGCGAAGAACCCGCCACCGTGGAAGATCGGCTACGCATCGTCCTACGCCGGCAACACCTGGCGCGCAAACGCCATGGAGGCGCTCCAGAACGAGATCATCCCCAAGTGGAAGGAACTCGGCCTGATCAGCGAAGTCGTCGTGACCCAGTCGAACCTCAACGACTCCACCCAGATCCAGCAGATGCGCCAGCTGGTTGACCAGGGCGTTGACGCGATTTTCGTCTGCTGCTCCAACCCGACGGCCCTTAACCAGACCGTTCAGTACGCTATCGACAAGGGCGTTCCGGTCTTCTCCATGACCGGTTACCTGACGGCGCCCAGCGCTGTGAACTCTTCCGTCAACTATCAGGTTGCCGGTTTCGAGATCGGCAAGCGCATGGCCGAGGAACTCGGCGGTGAGGGCAATGTCCTTGTCGTGGAAGGCATCCCCGGCACCTCTGGTTCCGACAGTCAGGACCGCGGCGTCAAGGCCGGCCTTGCCACCGCGCCGGGCATCAAGGTCGTCGGCTCCATCGCCGGCATGTGGACCGACCAGGTCGCCCAGGGCGAAGTGCAGAAGTGGCTCGCCACCCATCCGGGCAAGCTCGACGGCATCGTGGTGCAGTCCGCCGCCGAGATGGGTGTGCTGCGCGCCCTACAGCAATCCGGCCGGACAGGCGTCAAGGTTGCCATCGGTGGTGAACTCGGGGCGCTCTGCACCTGGCGCAAGAATCCGGACCTGATCTCTGCAGCTGTCCAGACCTGGCCGCCGGCGGACGATGTGAACCTGATCTGGCGTATCATGATGCGCACGCTTCAGGGCCAGGGCCCGAAAGTCCAGTCGGTACTCGTCGACCCGGTCATCATCACCCATGACGACGTGATGAAGCTTTTGCCGGAGGATTGCGACGAGAATGCGCAAAACTGGCTGAATGTCGGTGCCGAGAAGTGGGGTTCCGAGGAGTACCTTGACCAGTTCTTCGTAAATCCCGCCGACCCGACCAAGTTCAAGCCCTGACAGGCTTCCCGACACGGACCGTCGCCACGCGGCGGCGGTCCTTCTTTCCAGGGCAGCAACGAAGTTCGATCACCCATGACCGCAACCGAGCACGACATCACGCAGACGGCAGCGAGGCGAGAGACCATCGCTGTCCGAAATGTGAAGAAGTTTTTCGGGCCGACACGCGCGCTTGATGGCGTCAGCTTTTCGGCCTGCGCCGGGGAAATCCATGCCATCGTCGGCGGGAACGGTTGCGGCAAGTCCACCATGGCCAAGGTGGTCTCGGGAGTTCTGCCGATCGATTCCGGATCCGTATCGATCCTGGGCGAGACGCCTTCGACCCCGGCCGAAAGCAAGGCGCTCGGTATTTCCACCGTCTACCAGGAAGTGTTGGTGGCCGATGAAAGTACCGTCGCGGACAACATCTTCATGGGCGCCGACGCGCTTTTCTCGAAAAACCTTTCGCACGAGCGAAAGGTACAGCGCGCCGCGCAGTTGATGAAGGACCTGGCAGGCGAGCCTGTCGATCCCCATGCGATCGTCGGTACTTTGCCGCTCGGCCTCAAGCAGTGGATCACGATCGCGCGTGCGCTCGTCAGCGAACCGAAGATCCTCATTCTCGATGAAAGTTCCGCGGCGCTCGATTTCGACAGCACCGAACGGCTGTTCGCCAAGATGAGGGAACTGCGCGACAGCGGAACGACGATCCTGATCGTCACGCATCGCATTGCCGAACTGATCCGCATTTCCGATCGGGCAACGGTCCTGCGCGACGGGCGCGATGTCGGTGTGCTCGAAAAGGAAGAAATCACCGAAAAGAACCTGCTCGCCCTGATGACGGGAGACGAGAGCGCGGATCATGGCCTTGGACACGCCGCACCGCAGCCCGTCGACGATACGCCGGCCATGGTTGGCGAGGGTATCTGCATCTGGGCTGGAACGAAGCCGTTTGATTTCCGCCTGCGGCGTGGCGAGATCGTCGGGGTGGCCGGCCTCGACGGACAGGGCCAGGATGCGTTCGTCAGGGCCATCGCCGGCGTCGAGCCCGTGCTGACGGGAACGGTCCGCGTACTGGACCGCAACGGGGACCAGCATTTCGTCCGCTCCCTTGCCGATGCGGTGAAAAACCGGATCGCCTATGTCTCCGGAGATCGCAAGCGGGAAGGCATTTTCGCCTCGCTGTCGATCTTCGAGAACATGGTGATGCCGCTATACCGCGAGAAGAAGCGTGGCGGCATCCTCGGTCTGATCGACTGGGGAACGCTGGGCGCGATCTTTAAGCGCGAAGCCGGGAATCTCCTGATCAAGTTCGGCCTGCGCGAAGATCGCATCACGTCGCTGTCTGGTGGCAACCAGCAGAAGGTCTTGATCGGGCGCGGCTTCGCGATGCGTCCCGACGTGATCGTGCTCAATGATCCGGCTCGCGGTATCGACGTGGGAGCCAAGAGCGAACTCTACAAGCACCTGCGGACGTTTGCGGGGGAGGGGAAGTCCGTCGTTTACCTCTCGTCCGAACTGGAGGAATTCATCGGCTTCGCCACGCGTGTCATCGTGTTTCGCGACGGCAAGCCCTTCGATGCTTTCGACGGGCGGACACTGGATCCCAAGAAGGTCCTCGAGGCGATGTTCGGCCAGACGGACGGTTCCGGTCTGGCCGTATCGCTGGATATCGCGCCGCGTCATGCTCCCGTGGCGCTTCTTGATCGGGACAAGACGCGAGATGCCATACCCGCTCAAAGGGGGGCGAAGCGCGATGGCCTGCCCAGGTCCATCCGGATCGTGGAGTTCGAGGGCGGTGTCCGCAAGGCGCGGGATGTGAACCCGGAAGGGCCGCGCCCATGAGCCAGGCCGGCATGACACTGGACGGAAATGGCGAGTCAGTGCCGGAGACGGAGGCGGCGGCAATGGTCCGCGGCGGCCGCGCCAATCCCTTCCTGCTGGTCCCCATCACGCTGTTCTTCTTGCTGCTCGGTCTTGCCGTTCTCCGCTCGCCGAGCCTCATGACCTCCTATGGCCTCGGCAGCGCCGTGATCGTCGCGACGCCGCTGATCCTGGCAACCTATGCGTTGATGGCATCCGTCATTTCCGGCCGTGGCACGGTCGACCTGTCCATCGGCCCGCTCATTGGCTTCATCAACGTCACGCTGATCCAGCTCTACGCGGCGGAAATCCTCCAGAACCCGATTGCGATCTTCGCCTATGCGATCGCGCTCGGAGCCCTTTACCAGTTCGTTTTTGCGCTAATCGTCATCTACGTTCGCGTGCAGCCCATCATCGTGTCGCTGTCGGGCTACCTGGCGCTGTCCGGCATCAACCTCGTGATCCTGCCCCGGCCAGGCGGCATGGCCCCCCAGTTCATGGCGGACTGGGGCCTCGGCACCTCGATTTTCTCTCCGGTCTTCGTCATCCTGGTGCTGGCGACGCTGGCATGGCTCCTGTTCACGCGGACGGCCTTCTATACCCACCTTCGGCTCATGGGATCCGACGAGCGCGCGGCCTACACCTCAGGCGTACCTATCTTCATCGTACGCATCGGCGCACATATCATCTCCGGCGGTTTTGCCGGCCTTGCCGCGATCGCCTTCACGGCACTAATCTCGTCGGGCGATCCCTCCCAGGGAACTACCTATACGCTGATCGCCGTGACCGCCCTGGTCCTCGGCGGTGCCTCCCTTGGCGGCGGACGGGCCGGCGTGTTCGGTTCCTTCCTTGGCGCGGTGAATCTCTACCTGATTACATACGTACTCGCGACGTTCAACTTCGGCGCAGTCCAGAGTTTCGTCACCAACCTGGCCTACGGGTCGATCCTGGTGATCTCCCTGCTGCTTACCCTCATCATCCCCTTCATCCAACGCCACATTCACAATTTCTCACCGGTTCTCTATTTCGTTGTCCTTGGCGTGGTCGCTCTTGGGGTCATTCTTCATGCGACCAACGACCGCGATCCTCGGGCGCGCCAGGCGCCGGCGGAAACGGCCGTCGTAACGCTGCAGGCGCTCGAACCGATCCCTGCGGACCAGCTTTACGTCGGGCCGCTCGAAGTCGCGTGGCCCGATGCGAGGACGGACGAATTGCGCCGCGATGCCGTTCCGATGATCCTTTCCGCCATTCTCCTGGTGGTGATCGTGGTCTTCCTGCGTCTCGCGGTCAGTCGGTCGAACCGCAGGACGGTTGCCCCTGCGGTGGCCGTGGTAGTGGCCTCGCTAGTACTGCTGGCGGCCTATCTCATGCGGGAGCAGGCGGATGAGGCTACGAGCGCTCTGCATCAAGCGCCAGGCACGAATATGGAGCGTGTCCAATGACCGTTTCGACCAATCCTCCGTCTCTCGGACTTCCGACGACCATCATCGGTCTCTTCGCCGGTGTCATTCTCACTGCAATCGGTGTCGTCTACGGCTTCATCCAGGGACTGTCCGTCCAGATCATCATCCTGTCTGCCATCGCCACGCTCGGCGCCTTTGTCTGGGCATGGCGGTTCGTGCTGGGACAGTTCTTGAACCAGGACGCCGAACCGCTGGCCGAAGGACAGATCAGCGAGGGACGTCGCGTCTGGCTCCAGTTCCGCCCAGCCATTTACGGACTTATGGTCCTGCTGGCCCTCTTCATCATCCTGTCGCTCACGATCGACGGTTTCTTCAATGTCTGGAACGTTGTCTCGTTCCTGATCATACTGACGATCATCGTGCTGACGCGGACGCTTGGACGGCATTTCCAGGAAAACCGCTCGGCCTTCATCGGCATCATGGTCCTGTGTGGCCTGTTTTCCATCGGGTCGATGAACATCGAGGGATTCGCCTCCGCCAACAACATCAAGTCGATGCTGCTGTTTGCCGCGTTTCTCGGCATCGCATCGGTGGGGCAGACGCTGGTGGCGCTTCTCGGCGGCCTCGACCTGTCCATTCCCTTTATCATTGGTGCGGCAAACGTCGGCTTGCTCTACCTGATCGGACTCGGTGTCCCGCCCTGGCTGGCTGCCATAATCGTGTTGGCCATCGGCACGCTGCTGGGCGTTATCAATGGCCTGCTGAGCTACCGGTTGCAGGGGCAGGCGCTGATCGTGACGCTCGGCACCGGCTTTGCCATCTCCGGCGGCGTCCAGATCATCACCTCGATCGGTTCGGCCTATTCCGGCAACGTCTTCGGCCAGGTGCCGCCATGGCTGTCCAATCTCGCCGCGATGAACGGCTCGACCTTCGGCCTGCCGTTTCCGCCGGTGATTGCGATCTGGGGCCTGGTGCTAATCATCCTGATCGCCGGCATGCGGCTGACGGTTTACGGCCGCTACCTCTACGCGCTCGGGGTAAATAGGACATCGGCCAAGCGGGTGATGATTTCGGAACTGGGATACTGGGTGACCATGTATGCCATCTCCGGCTTTTTCGCCGCGCTTACCGGCGGGCTTCTGCTCGGCTGGTCCGGTGGCGGGTTCATCGGCGTTGGCGACCAGTACCTCTTCCTGACGCTTGCAGCGGTGGTTGTGGGTGGAACGTCGCTGCTCGGTGGGCAAGGCGGATACGGCTTCACCGTCATCGGTGTGCTGGTTCTTCAGGTTCTCTCGTCATTCCTGATCGGCATTGGCCTGGATTTCGAATGGCAGCAATTCATTTTCGGTCTTCTGATCCTGCCGATGGTCGCGCTCTACGCGCGCTCCCCGCATATCAGAACCCAAATCTAGGAAGACATGCCATGAAGTCGGTCATGATACGCAAGGGGAGTGCAAGGTGATGGCGGTGTTCGAGACAGCCGACCTGACGGCGGCGAGTTATTCGACGGCCTTTCTGGGACTGGTCGCGACGAGTGTTCTGCTGCTCATCGGCACGGGTTGGGTCGGCCGCGCCTGGAAGCTCCCCGTAGCGCTCTGTGCGCTGGCCGCTCTGGTCGGCGTTGTGGCCATGTATGAAGCCCGCACCGCCTGGGGCGCCGCGAAGAGCGTGCCAGTGGTGTATCACTATGTTGGCTGGGCGATCTCGATGCCGCTGCAGGTCCTTTCGCTCTATTTCATGGCGCTGACCAGCGGCCGGCTGGGAATCGGGCTGTTCTGGCGGCTGAGCGTCGTGTCGGTCCTGATGGTCTTCGTGCGCTATCTCGGCGAGGCTGGCTTCATGCATGCCACGCTCGCCTTTCTCATCGGTCTCGTCTTCTGGCTGTACATCCTTGGCGAACTGTTCTTCGGCAGGATGGACGAAATCATCCGCAAATCGCCGAGTGAGACGCTGCGCCGCGGCTATTTCTGGCTTCGGCTGATCGTCACCGTGGGCTGGGCCATTTACCCGTTGGGTAATTTCATCACGTCTTTTGCCGGTTATGCCGACGATGGGGCGCTGTCGGTTGCCTACAACATCGCCGATTTCCTGAACCGGATGGCCTTCGGAGCCGCTGTGCTGGCAACCGCAATGCTCCAGGCCGAGGAGGCGCGTCATGACCGGAACTGAGCGACAGAATGTCAACCGGAAACGTTCGTACAATTGTGAAGGAACAAATCAATGAAGGGTGCAGATTTCATTGCAATCATCATCCTTGCAGCGATAGTCATCGCGGTCTGCGCCTATCTCCTGCATTGGCTGTACCGCCGCTCGACAAAGGATATTTCCTTCGTACGAACCGGCTTCGGCGGCGAGAAGGTCGTGATGGGGGGCGGCGCCTTCGTGCTCCCGATCCTTCACGACATCACCGAGGTCAACATGAACACGCTGCGCCTGGAAATCCTCCGGGCGCGGGAGAAGTCGCTGATCACGAAGGACCGGATGCGTGTCGAACTGACGGTCGAATTCTACGTCCGTGTCCAGCCGGAGGTTGATGCGGTGGCCACCGCCGCCCGGTCGCTCGGCAATCGCACCATGCACGCCGAGCAGCTCAAGGATCTCATCCAGGGCCGGTTCGTGGATGCCATGGGCGGGGCGGCCGCCAAGATGACGCTGGAGCAGATCCACGAGCATCGCTCGGACTTCGTCAAGGAGGTCCGCACCGAGGTTGCGGAGAGCCTGGCGCTGGACGGTCTGGAGCTCGAATCGGTCTCGCTGACATCGCTCGACCAGACCGACATCTCCCTGTTCGACCCGTCGAACACCTTCGACGCCGAGGGTCTGACGATCCTGACCGAGCAGATCGAGAGCCGGAAGAAGAAACGCAACGACATCGAGAAGGACACGATGATCGCCATGCGCGCCAAGAACCTGGAAGCGGAAAAGAGATCTCTCGAGATCCAGCGCGACAGCGAATACGCGCGCCTGGCCCACGAGGCGGAAGTCGCGATCCAGCGCGCCGAGCGCAAGGCGGAAATCTCCAACGAGAACGCACGCCGCGAGCGCGAGATCGAGGAGATCAAGCTGGCCGAGCGCAGGGCTGTCGAGAGCGCCCGCATTTCGATGGAGCAGGAAGTCGAGCGCATCGAGGTCAAGCGCCGGGAAGCGCTCCAGCTTGAGGAGCAGGCTCGCGAGATCGCCGTTTCGATGAAGTCGAAGGAGCGTTCGGAGGCGCAGGCGCTCGCGGAGGCTGCCCGCGCCAAGATGATCGAGGCGCAGGAAAAGGTGCAGACCATCCGCGACACCGAGATCGCCAATCGCCAGAAGGCAATCGAACTGCTGGAAGCCCAGAAGGTCGCCGAGTCGGAAGCCGCGCGCCAGAAGATACTTGCCGAAGCCGAAAAGGCGGCGGCAAAGGACCGTGCCGATGCCGACAAGATCGCCGTTGCGGCACTCGCCGAGCGTCTCGCGGTCGAAGCCGAAGGCAAGCGCAAGCTCAACGAGGCGGAAAACCTGCGTTCCGATGCGTCCCGCCGTTCGGGCCTGCACAAGGCGCTGGTGGAAAACCTGCCGGCAATCATTCGCGAAAGCGTCAAGCCGATGGAGAAGATCGAGGGTATCAAGATCCTCCACGTCGACGGCATGCCAGGCTTCTCCGGCACTGCTGGCGGTGGCACGGGAGGCGCGGGCGGCGAGGGGACCGGTCCCAGCGATCCGAACCTGGCCGACCAGGTGGTGTCCTCGGCGTTGCGCTACCGGTCGCAGGCGCCCTTCGTGGACCAGTTGCTGAACGAGATCGGGCTGAGCGCCGACACCGTTCACCGGCCGCATACCCTGCAGGACCTGTCGAAAATCGTCTACACGGATCCCTCTTCGGTCGAAGGAAAGGCGAAAAAGACGCCGGCTTCCGGAAGCGCCGGCAAGCCGCCCGCGAAATGAACCCGTTGCGATGATGTCCTCTGCGCGGCAGGGCCCCTGTCCTGCCGCCGACAGACTGGAGCCGAGCCATGTCCAAGCCTGCCAGGGTTGAGCGTGATCTTTTGGTCTTTTCGATCTGGGCCGTGCTCGGAAGCGGCGGGCTGTGTTTCCTGCTCGAAGGCTTCTCCCGTGACTCCTATCTTCTTTCCCTGATCGGGATTGCCGCGATCGTCGCCAGTTTCGTGGCCCACTTCATCGTCAACGGCATTTTCGGCGTTGGCTTCGGCCCGGGCGAGGCTGCCCTCGGCATCGGCGTCTTCGGGGTGATCCTGGTGGTCTTCATCGGCGGATGGGTAATCGGTGCCCTGTCGGAAAACGACTACTGGTCGGGCCTTACCCTTTTCGCCGTGCTCGCCCTCGGGCTGCCCGTCTACCTGTCGACCCGCTACGGGCTGCGCGGCGCATTCTCGCATTTTCACGTCCGGCACGCCGATTTCGAGGATTCCGATCAATGACCGGTCTTCACCACGCGATCTGGCTGCCGCTGTCGGTCTTCTTCTATGCGATGGTGATGCTGTACTGGGTGCGCGTGTCCATTGCCGGCAACAGGGGCGCGGACGGCTTTTTCTCCGCCAGTCACGGTCTGCCGCCATGGCTCGGCGCGCTGGTCACCGCCGGGGTCAGCCTGACGGGCTGGTTCGTGCTCGGCGGAACGCAACTGGTCGCCCGGGACGGCTTTACGCTGCCGGTACTCGTTTCAGCCGGAGTCCTGCTGGCGCTTCCCGGCGTCATCTTCTTCAAGCGGCTTTGGTTCGCGGCCGAGCGCCTGCATGTTTCGTCGCTGGCCGACATCTTCCGTCTCTACTACGGCAGCCCGTTCCTCGTCGTCGTCACGACTGCTATCGCCGTTCTCTTCGCGCTGGGCTTTTCCGGACTGCAGGTGCGCATGCTGTCCGGCCTTGTCGAGGCCATGACGGGGGGCGCCGTCTCCGAACTGGCCGCGACGACCATTTTCGGCTTCATCCTGTTTGCCGGCGTCGGGATCGGCGGCATGCGGTCGATCGGCTATTTCGGCGTGATCCAAACGGTGCTGGTCCTGTCGGCCATCGTCTTCGTGGCCGGGTTCGCCGTCGTTTCGGCCGGCGGCTTTGAACCGGTCAATGCCCGTTTGCTGGCGCTTAGTCTTCAACCGGAGACCGCCCGGCTTTTCTTAGTCGGCAAGGTCATCGAGTTCACCGCCGGTCTTGGCCGCGGCGGTGACTATGCGACATCGCATACCGCGCTCGCCAATCTCAGCCTTGCGTTCGCCCTGATGGGTTTCCAGGCAAGCCCGCTCGTGTTCAAAATCCTGTTCTCGACCCGGCGTCCCAGTGGCGTGGCGGCAGGGCAGATTTGGATTACGGCCGGTTTCCTCGGCGCCTTGATTGCAGGCGGGATCATACTGACAGGCGCCGTCGGCCTCGTCGACGACGGTTTCTCGATCGTTACCCTGTTCCAAGGTATTCATGAGCGATCGCCGTGGTTCGCGGCCTGGATGTTCATCGGCGTGGCGGCCGGGGTGCAATTGCTCGCCGGTCTTTCCCTCTTTGCTGCGGCCGAAGGCCTGGTGCGCCATGTCTACAGGCCGTACTTCCACTCCGCCATGTCCAAGGCGGCAACCGTGACCATCACCCGCATTGCCATCGCTGTTCTGGCCGTCTTCGCGATGATCCTCCAGACCATCGCGCCGGTAACGCTTTCCGCCCTGGCGGGATTGGCGCTGCCGCTGGCTTTCCAGTTGTGGACCCCGCTTCTCGGGGTTTCTTGGCTGGGGTGGATCACCCGGCAGGGCGCGGCCACCGGCGTCGGTTTCGGGATTGCCGGGGTCCTCCTGACGGAGCCGCTCGGCTACCAGGTCCTGTCATTTTTCGGCCTGGAACTGCCGTGGGGCCGCTGGCCCTGGACAATCCATTCCGCCCTCTGGGGAATGGCGGCCAATCTTGCCGCCGTGCTGATCATATCCGCGATCACCAACAGGACAGTCGTGCGGCAGGAGGCGGCCGAGATCCGCGCGCTCTTCTCAGGCCTGCTCGCCATTTCCCCCAAAGCCCGGGACTGGCGGTCATTCGCCTGGTCGATTGTGATCGCTTGGTTCTTCCTCGCGGCCGGACCGGGCCTGATCTTCGGGAATACCGCCTTCGTGTCAGGCGAGGGCGAGACGACCGTCTGGCTTCTCGGCATGCCGTCGCTCTGGGCCTGGGGCATTGCAGGCTGGGTGAGCGGCCTGGGGATGATCTGGTTCCTGGCCTACCGGATGGAGATGGCGAACCCGTCGCAGGCTGTGATCCCCGCCTACACGCCGCCATTGAAGCTTCGCCGCAACAATACCGAGATCGAACAGGAGCGGCTGCGGGTCCTGTTCATGGCCGGCGCGATCGTCTTCGTCCTGGCAGTTCTCGCTGCATTCATATTCAGCCGGTGATCCGGCGTTTCGAACTTAGGAGAGCCCGATGACCCCGTTCACGTTCAACACGTCGAAGTCGATCCGCTTCGGAGCCGGTGCGATCGGGCAGTTGGGCGACATCGTTTCGTCGGAAGTTGGCAGCCGGGTTCTGCTCGTCACCGATGCTGGCATGATTGCCACCGGTCTTGTGGAACGGGCGCTGGATGCCCTTCGCAAGGCAGATGTCACGGTGGAGATGTTTTCCGATGTCGAGGCCGATCCGCCGGAAGCCGTTGTCCTTGAGGCTGCAAGGCGCGCCATGGAGGCCGGCATCGATGGTGTCGTCGGTTTCGGCGGCGGCTCCTCGCTAGACGTCGCCAAGCTGGCGGCCCTGCTTGCCCATGGCAAGGAGACGCTAGCCGATGTCTACGGTGTCGGTAACGCCAAGGGCCCCAGGCTGCCGCTCGTTCTCGTGCCGACGACCGCCGGGACCGGCTCCGAGGTGACGCCGATATCAATCGTGACCACCGGTACCAATGAGAAGATGGGCGTCGTCTCGCCGGTGATCCTGCCCGATATCGCGCTGCTCGACCCGGAACTCACCTATGGCCTGCCGCCGCATATCACGGCAGCAACCGGGATCGATGCCATGGTGCATGCGATCGAAGCCTATGCGTCGGCCAGCGCCAACAACAATCCGGTGTCGCGCATGCTGGCGACCGAGGCGCTCACCCTGATGGGCGGTTCCGTCCTGAAGGCAGTGCGGAACGGCGCCGACACCGAGGCCCGGTCCAACATGCTGCTGGGTTCCATGCTGGCCGGCCAGGCCTTTGCGAATTCGCCCGTCGCCGCCGTCCACGCGCTGGCCTATCCGCTGGGGGGCCATTTCCACATCCCGCACGGCCTCTCCAATGCCCTGGTGCTGCCCCACGTCCTCCGGTTTAACATCGTCACGTCGCCGTCGCCATACGCGGAACTGGCCCCGTTTGCATTTCCGGACCTGGCGGATCTCGAAGGTCAGGCGCGCGCAGCGGCATTCTGTGACAGGTTGGCCGACCTCTCCGTGGCCTGCGGCCTGCAGCCCAATCTCCGCGCGATGAACATCCCGGAAGACGTGCTGCCGAAACTGGCCTCGGATGCGATGAACCAGACGCGCCTGCTCGTCAACAACCCGCGCCCGCTGACCGAGGCGGATGCGCTCGCCATCTATACTGCGGCCTACTGACACCGAAGAGAGGAACTGCCATGACGCTTGAGCTCAAGGATCCGACACTTTTGCAGAGCCATGCCTTTCTCGGCGGAGAATGGGTCGCGGGAAACCGGACCTTTCCGGTCCTCAATCCGGCCACCGGCGAAAAACTTGCCGATGTCGCCGATTTGACGTCGCAGGACGTGACCACTGCGATCGACCTGGCCTACAATGCGCAAAGGGAATGGCGCAACCGGACCGCCAAGGAGCGGTGCGCCGTTCTGCTGAAGTGGAACGACCTGCTGATGGAAAACCAGGATGACCTCGGTGCCATCCTGACCGCGGAAATGGGAAAGCCGCTGGCCGAGGCAAAGGGTGAGATTGCCTATGGTGCATCCTTCATCCAGTGGTTCGCGGAAGAGGCCCGCCGGGTCTATGGCGACGTCATCCCGGGCCACCAGGCCGACAAACGCATCGTCGTCATCAAGCAGCCCATCGGGGTCGTCGGGTCGATAACGCCGTGGAACTTCCCCAACGCCATGATCGCCCGGAAGGTCGGTCCGGCGCTCGCTTCGGGGTGCTCCTTTGTCGGCAGGCCCGCCGAGAAGACGCCGCTGTCGGCGCTTGCCATGGCCGTGCTTGCCGAGCGGGCAGGGGTGCCGAAGGGTGTCCTGTCCATCATCACCAGTTCCGATTCCAAGGGGGTCGGCCTTGAACTTTGCACAAACCCGAAGGTGCGCAAGCTGACCTTCACCGGATCGACGGAAGTGGGCCGCATCCTGATGAAACAGTGCTCGCACGATATCAAGAAGCTATCGCTTGAACTCGGCGGTAACGCGCCGTTCCTGGTCTTCAACGATGCCGACCTGGATGCGGCTGTCGAAGGCGCGATGATAGCCAAGTACCGCAACTCCGGCCAGACATGCGTCTGCGCAAACCGAATTTATGTTCAGAGCGGCGTCGCGGCGGCGTTCGCCGAGAAACTAGCGGCGGCAACAGCGGGCCTGACGGTAGGAAACGGAATGGACCAGGGCGTCAACATTGGGCCGCTGATCGACACAGCCGGCCTGCAGAAGGTCGAGGATCACGTTTCCGACGCCGTGTCGAAAGGGGCGCGGGTGCTGACCGGCGGCAAGCGGTCCGACCTCGGTGGTACCTTCTTCCAGCCGACAGTCCTGATGGACGTGTCTGAGGGGATGAAGATCCTCTCGGAGGAAACCTTTGGCCCGGTCGCACCAATCATTCCCTTCGAGACGGTCGAAGACGGGATCGCACTAGCCAATGACACCGAGTTTGGGTTGGCCGCCTACTTCTACGCTCGTGACATCTCTACGATCTGGAAGGTGGCCGAGCAACTAGAAAGCGGCATGGTTGGCATCAATACAGGTCTCGTGTCGACGGCCGAAGCGCCGTTCGGCGGCATAAAGTCTTCAGGCCTCGGGCGCGAAGGCTCGAAATACGGAATGGACGAATTCCTGGAAATCAAGTATCTTTGTATGGAGATCTAGGTGTTTGATCCTAGGTGATGGTGGTGCATTTGTTGATTTCCGCTCAGAACTGAGCCGGGTTTTCCATCGAGAAGTGAGCCACTTTGAGTATGGATTTCTGGTCATGCTGAGGTCAAGCCATGGTTAGTCTCCTTCTTTTTTCTGCTCGCTGCTGCTGAGCTTGCCTTGAAGCGGAAGCTGTCGTTTCCGGTCTCCAGGATGTGGCAACGGTGCGTCAGTCGGTCGAGCAGTGCGGTGGTCATCTTGGCATCGCCAAAGACCGTAGCCCATTCGCTGAAGCTCAGGTTGGTGGTGATGACAACACTTGTGCGCTCGTAAAGCTTGCTTAGCAGGTGGAACAGCAGCGCGCCGCCCGAGGCGCTGAACGGCAGGTATCCCAATTCGTCCAAGATCACCAAATCGAGGCGGGACAGGCTTTCGGCGATCTGTCCGGCCTTACCCTTCGCCTTTTCCAGTTCCAGCGCGTTGACCAGTTCGATCGTAGAGAAGAAGCGAACCTTTCGACGGTGGTGCTCGATGGCCTGTATGCCCAGGGCGGTTGCGACATGTGTCTTGCCGGTGCCCGGACCGCCGATCAGGACGACATTTTGCGCGCCGTCCATGAACTCGCAACGATGCAGCGTCCGGACCGTGGCCTCGTTGATCTCGCTGGCGGCGAAGTCGAAGACGGACAGGTCCTTATAGGCCGGGAAGCGCGCGGCTTTCATGTGATAGGCAATGGAACGAACCTCTCGTTCGGCCAATTCGGCCTTCAGCAGCTGCGACAGGATAGGAATGGCTGCTTCAAAGGCCGGAGCGCCCTGGTCGATGAGGTCGGTGACGGCTTGCGCCATGCCGTGCATCTTCAGGCTTCGAAGCATGATGACGATGGCACCGCTGGCAGGATCATGACGCATGGCGGCCTCCGGCAATCTATGTGCGCAGACCGTCATAGCGTTCGACATTGGCCTTGGGTTCGCGGCGCAAAACCAGTGCCTGCGGCGTATCGAGATCAGGGCCGCCGATCGTCTTGCCGTCGATCAGCCGGTGCAGGAGATTGATCACATGTGTCTTGGTCGGCACGCCCTCGGCCAGGGCCAGCTCCACGGCGGTGAGCACAGCCTGTTCGTCGTGGTGCAGCACGAGGGCCAGGATATCGACCATCTCGCGATCATTGAGTGCGGTCGCGATGCCGCGCAGGCTGGTGATCCCTGAGTGTTGATCGGCGTGGAATAAGGGGTCTGACTCATTCTCGATGATATTTCGGATTCTACTGGCCTGGTTCTTGAAGGAGAATCAGCGCTATGCGAGCCTATTTTCAGCCTTCGGGACTGTCAGGAATCCTGTGTCAGGGGCCGGTTGATCGTCATTCGGTGACGAACCGTTCCTGGAACTGGATTGCGAACTGGGTCTTCGCTTCCGTCCATTCCCTTGGCTGCATTTTCCACTGCGCACTTACATCGCGCAAGACCAGGAAGATCAGTTTCATTGCGGCATCATCGTTCGGAAAGTGCCCCCGGATCTTGACGGCGCGCCGTAACTTCGAGTTCAGCGCCTCGATGGCGTTCGTCGTGTAGATGATCCTGCGCACAGCCTCACTGAAGGCAAAGAACGGGATGACCCTGTCCCAGTTGCGATGCCAGCTCTGGGCGATGGCCGGATATTTGTGCCCCCATGGCCCGGCCTCGAAGGCCAGAAGCGCACGCATCCCCGCTTCGGCATCGGTCGCACGGTAAATCTCGCGGAGCGCGGGAACAACCGGCTTGCGGTCTTTCCAGGACACGAAGTCCAGACTGTGCCGGATGAGGTGAACGACGCATGTTTGCACGATCGTCGCCGGAAACGCTGCGTTGATCGCCTCGGGAAAGCCCTTCAGGCCGTCGACGATCGCGATGAGAATGTCTTCGACGCCACGGTTCTTCAGTTCGTTCATGACACGCAGCCAGAACTTCGCGCCCTCCGACGTCTCGATCCAGATGCCGAGAATGTCCTTGGTGCCATCAGACTGGATGCCGAGCGCCAGATAGACGGCCTTGTTGCGCACCAATCCTTCATCCCTGATCTTCACGCGCATGGCGTCGAAAAAGATCAGAGGATAGCAGCGCTCGAGCGGCCGGTTCTGCCATTCCGTCACCGTCTCCAGCACCGCATCCGTAATCGTCGAGATCAGGTCAGGCGAGACATCGAGGCCGTAGATCTCCTGAAGATGCCCCTGGATCTCACGCACGCTCATGCCCCGGGCATACATCGAGATGATTTTGCCGTCGAAGCCGGGAAACCGGCGCTGGTATCGCGCGATCAGCTTGGGATCGAACGTCCCCTCCCGGTCGCGCGGCACCTTCAGTTCGATCCGCGATGTCTCCGAGATGACGGTCTTGGCGGAATAGCCGTTGCGGCGATTGCTCTTTCCGGCCGCAGCCTCGCCGGCAAGGTGATCGTCCAGTTCCGCGTTCAAAACCCGGTTCGCCAGTGCTTTCTTCAGCTCATCGACGAGGCCGCCGTCGGCGAAAACCTTCGCAGGATCACGTCCTGCCAGAAGCTGGTCCAATACGTCCTTCTTGATAGCCATAGTCGCACTCCTTCTGTGCTCTCACTATGGCCCCTGACACAGGATTCCTGACAGTCCCTCAGCCTTCCGCCTTAATCCCTGCCGAGTTGAGCGTGGAGGCAGTGCATCACAGACCCGAAGTGATCGCCGTCACCGCACATGGTCAGTCCCGAGGTTGCAGGTGTCCCGAATGCGGAACGACCTCCCATCGTGTTCATAGTCGCTATTCTCGGACGATCACCGATCTGCCGTGTGCGGGCCGAAAGATCAAATTGCACCTGACGGTCAGACGCTTCGTCTGCAATGTCGTCCATTGCCGCCGGAAGATTTTCGCAGAGCGTTTCGGTGATGGCGTGATCCGACCCATGGCCCGCCGGACAGCGCGCCTGGAGACCTTGGTTCACCATCTCGCTTTGGCATTGGGTGGTCGGCCAGCGGCACGGTTCGCAGATCGTCTCGGATTACCGGTTAGCAATGATACGCTGCTTCGAACCGTTCGCCGATATGATCGACCACCACCACCGCCGCCAAGCGTCATCGGCATTGACGACTGGGCGTGGCGTCGCAATCACCGATATGGCACGATCATCTGCGATCTCGAACGGCGAAAGACGATCGCGTTGTTGCCCGACCGAGAACCCTCAACCGCAAAGGCTTGGCTGGCCGAGCAGCCGCAAATCGAAATCGTCGCTCGAGACCGCGGCGGCGGGTATGGGCATGCTGCTGCACAGGCCCTGCCACACGCCGAACAGGTCGCCGACCGCTGGCATCTGATGGAAAACGCCAGCCACGCCTTTCTTGACGCCGTTCGCAAGTCGATGCGGCAGGTCCGCATTGCAATCGGCACAGCAACTGTAAATCCAAAGCTTCTGACAGCCGCCGAACGACTGCAATATGAGGGATATCTGCGGCGTGAAGAGGCAAATGCTGTCATCCGTGGTCTCGTCAGCGAAGGCGTATCCATCAAGGAGATCGTGCGCAGAACCGGGCATAGCCGAAAGCTGGTTCGCAGTGTCGTCCGTGGCCAGCGAACCGACATCTTTCGGATCCGGCAAACTTCCCTGGAACCGCATCTCCCTTGGCTTGAAGCGCAATGGGACGCCGGATTGCGGAACGGCGCTGAACTTTGGCGGCAGCTTCGATTGGCTGGCTTCGGCGGCGGTCTCCGTGTTGTCACCGAATGGGCAACACGGCGAAGGCGTGCCGAAAAGGCTGAGAACGGACTCGGACATGCGCCGGCTGCGCGCACTATCGTCCGCCTAATGACGCTTGAACGCAACAACCTGACCAAGGCTCAAACGATGACAGTCGCCGCCATCGAAGAGAAGCTACCGGATCTTGTCGAGGCCAGAGATGTTGTGGAGAGCTTCCACGAAATGCTGCGGCGCAAGTCCAAAGATGATCTGGACACGTGGATCGACCGCGCAGCAGCAAGCTTGGTCGCTCCATTCGCGAACGGCATCATCCGCGACCGGGCAGCGGTTCAGAATGCAATCACCTCAATTTGGTCGAACGGTCAGACGGAGGGCCAGATCACCAAGCTGAAACTTATCAAGCGCCAGATGTACGGACGCGGGAAACTCGATTTGCTTGAGGCACGTATTGTGGGAGCACCCTGATATCATCGAGATTGCGTCAGAGCCGAATAAGGACCCCGTTTTGGAGTGCGCCCCTGCGGGTGGACATCAATCAGGCTGCTGTTTTGCCAGTCTGCCGGATGTGTTGATCCTCAAATTGCTGCGGGCTCAGATAGCCGAGCGCGGAATGGAGCCTGCGTTTGTTGTAGACTTCCTCGATGAAGCGGGGAAGGTGTTCGGCGACATCCTCGAATGTTTCGAAGGCCATCGGATAGACTGCCTCGACCTTCAGCGTCTTCATGAAGCTCTCGGCCTTGGCGTTATCGTATGGATTGCCTGTGCGACCCATGGAGCCGACTAGGCCGTTCGTGCTCAGTTCATTGCGATAGAGCTCGGCAGCGTATTGGGCGGATTCAAACGGTCGTCGCAACACCAACAGTGTGTCCTTATGGCAGCAACTCGTCAAGCGCTTCTGCCGGCGTTTTCCAGCCCAGGGCCTTCCTCGGTCGAGCATTCAAGGTTGCTGCCACAGCGGCGATTTCATCGGCACTGTGGATGCTGAGATCGGTACCTTTCGGAAAATACTGACGCAGCAGCCCATTGGTGTTCTCGTTCGTGCCACGCTGCCACGGGCTTTGCGGATCGCAGAAGTAGACCTGGACACCGGCATCGATCTTGAGGCGGTCATGCTGGGCCATTTCCGCCCCCTGATTCCAAGTCAGCGAACGGCGGAGATTTTCGGGTAAAGTGACAATGGTGCGCGTAATCGCGTCGCGCACGGCTTCGGCCCCGTGTCCCGCAAGCGCAGGGCCGTTCTTCATGCGCGGAGCTTCGCCATGCCCGGCGAGCCGGGGAAGATGAAGCAGCATCGTGAAGCGCGTCGTACGCTCGACCAGCGTACCGATTGCCGAACTGCCAAGCCCAAGGATGAGGTCACCCTCCCAGTGACCCGGCACCGCGCGATCAGCCGCTTCGGCGGGACGTTGACTGATCATAATCTCCGGCGAGACAAAACCCTTGCCTCGCCTGCATACGCGCGCCCGGGGCACCCGCAACACGCGTCATGTTCGCAAGCAGGTCGTCAGTTCGCGGCGCAGCGCTCCCCGGCCCTGAACAAAGAGGGCCTGATAGATGGCTTCGTGGCTGATGCGCATCGTCCTGTCTTCCGGGAAATCTATCGGCAAGCGACGAGCAATCTGCTCCGGGCTCCAGGCCCTGGCCCATCGCCGATCCTTTCGCGGACCATGCCGACGGCCCGTCTACGGAACGACGGGCCCCGGAACGGAAGCACCGCTTGGGGTCATGACGGCGCCGGCCAGTCTCTGCTCCACATAAGTGCGCAAGGTTCCATTGAGTGCAAGCTTGGTCGGTTTTGCGGATCTCGCGCTCCTAACGGAGAATTTCATTCTCCTTGCGCAATCGGGCCAGCTCCCTGGCGGCATCCTCGTGCGGGCCTGCCAAAAGATCGGCTTCCCGGTATTGTCGCATCCAGCGGGTTAGCGTGGATAGACCAAGTCCCAAATCCTGCGCGACCTGGCTGATCGTGCGCCGGCTCGTTTCCGTCAGCCGAACGGCTTCCTTCTTGAAATCTTCCGTGAAAACGCGTCGATCTGGTTTGCCCATCGGGTCCTCCTGTTGCGTCAAACGCTATCAGAAAGTCCCTCCACTTTTCCCGGGCAAGTCCAGGGTGATGAACAAGAAGATGGATAGCTGGCGTAGGGGAAGCAGATTCTCGCCTTCCGCGACGAGTTCATGGCTTGACTTTCCCCGCGATCTTTCCGAGGGTTCAGCCATGATCACGATCTCTCCGATTCAGATTATTAATAGGGTGTGCCCAATCGCGGGCACCTGACCCCCGGCTAGGTCGCGTCGCGCCCCGGCCGTGGGGCACAAGCAGCTTGTCAACTCAGGGGCACAGGCTGCGATAGAGCGACACCAAATCACGTTCATCATACCAAGCATGACTCTCAACTTTGTTGATGAGTGCAGACCAATGGGTGGTCAGCATGGCCTCGCGTACAAATCACATCAGAAAACCAACCATCATCATGAGCCGTTCTGACCATGAACGGCTGTCGAAACTTGCCGACTCACTTTCTGCAAGAAGTCCGGAGGTCGCAGACCAACTGTTCAACGAATTGGATAGAACGCGTGTTGTCGATGACCGAAAAATCGGCGCCAACGTTGTCCAGATTGGCTCACTCGTCACCTTTGTAACCGAGAAGGGTGAAGAACGAACGGTTACACTTGTTTTGCCCATCGATGCGGATATCGCAAACGCAACCGTATCAGTGTTTACGCCGATCGGCGCTGCACTGATCGGGCTGTCTTCGGGCCAGTCGATAGACTGGATGGGTCGCGATGGGCGATCGCATCGACTGACAGTGATTAAAGTAAGCCAGCCAACAGCCGCTTCTCCTGGCGACGATTCCTCCGATCACGCTGGATACGTGAAATGACGCGCCGCCGGTCATTCTGTCGGCTTTCCCTGTTCGGAGGCTGTCTCATCGCAGGATTCTAGCCCCTGTGCCGCGTGTCGCGGCCCAGGGGAACTCCGCTGTACAATGAACCTGGCCGCTCCCTTGTGGGGCGATGGAGCACTGCGATGTCAAATCAAGCCTGCATTCTGTCCACGAAAGATCACACCATTCTGGAAGTCTTGTACGATCGTTACAGGGGGCGCGGAGATCCATTGGCGTTTCTGCTTCGCCGAAAGCTGGAATCCGCTGTTGTCGTCTTTCGGGAGGATGTCCCGGAAAATGTTGCGACACTGAACAGTCGTGTCCGGTTCTCCGCAAACCGTGATGGAGCACAAACGAGAATCATTTCCTACGGAACGCTGCAGCCGGTCGGAATGTACATTCCAATCACGTCCCCTAGGGGCTTGGCGTTGATCGGTCTTTCGGAAGGAGAGGAATTCCGGATTCCGTACCGAGATGGCGGGATATTCCAAATCGAACTTCGAGAAGTCCTCTACCAACCTGAAAAGGCGCGTCGGGAAGCATCCGGTTCTTCTTCCGAGAGCCCATTCTTGGGATTGCGGCCCCAGCTAAAGCTTGTGTGAGGCTTCTGACCAAGCGGGCGGGGAATTTTCCATGGGCGCAACGAAGGGCAGGGAGCCCTTCGTGAACGGCTTATTTGACTTCCCGCGAAACGGATAATCGACCGGAGCGAAGAGTATGAAGGTCATTGTGTTTGGCGCCGGCGTGATCGGCGTCACGACAGCTTATTACCTGGCCAGGGCGGGCCACGAAGTCGAAGTGATTGATCGCGGTGAGACACCCGCTTGTGAAACCAGTTTCGCAAACGCAGGTCAGATCTCGCCGGGATACGCTTCACCATGGGCTGGCCCGGGAGTGCCGTTGAAAGCATTGAAATGGCTCACCATGCGCCATGGTCCGCTCGTTATCCGTCCGAAGATGGATCCTGCGATGTGGGCATGGATGTTCACAATGCTGCGGAATTGCACTTCGAGCCGCTATGCATTGAACAAGTCTCGAATGGTTCCGCTCGCTGAGTACAGCCGCGACTGCCTGCGCGCGTTACGCCAGGAGACAGCGATTTCGTATGACGAGCGAAGCCAGGGCACGCTGCAGCTGTTCCGTTCGCAGAAGCAGCTCGAGTCAATCGCCCGCGATGTCGATATCCTGAAGGAATTAAATGTTCCGTTCGAGGTCCTTGATCGTAACGGCTGTATCCTGCATGAGCCTGCGCTCGGCGATGCGCCCACCGGATTTGTCGGAGGACTGAGGCTGCCAGGCGACGAGACCGGTGACTGCAGGCTTTTCACCGAGCGCCTTGCCGGGGTTGCAAGGACTATGGGCGTCAGGTTTTCCTTCGGCACAGAGTTGTTTTCGCTCACAACAAATGGCCGGATCATAACTTCAGCGATTACCTCAAGCGGGCGGAGATCTGCCGAAGCCTATGTTGTTGCGTTGGGAAGCTATTCGCCGGCGATGCTGAAGCCACTGGGGATCAAATTGCCCATCTATCCGGTCAAGGGCTACTCGCTCACAATACCGATCACGGACGAGGCAAAGGCTCCGGACTCCACGGTGATGGACGAGTCATACAAGACCGCAATCACACGGCTGGGAAACAGGATCCGTGTCGGTGGTACCGCTGAGCTCGCCGGCTTCAACAATGCCTTGAGTGCAAGACGTCGGGCGGCCCTTGAACACTCATTTGGTGACCTCTTTCCCTATGCTGGCGATGTGCATGAAGCGACCTTCTGGAGTGGTTTGCGCCCGATGACACCTGACGGTCCCCCGATTGTTGGCGCAACACCTTTCGAAGGGCTCTATCTGAACACTGGCCATGGGACCTTGGGATGGACCATGGCTTGCGGGTCCGGGAAAGTAGTTTCCGATATCATCAGTTCACGGACGCCTGATCTGGACATTGCCGGACTTGGCATGTCGCGGTTCAGGAAATGAGATCTTCCGTTGTCCGAGCTTACCATGCCGCCGCGGACTTCAGGACAAGATCACGATGGGGCCATCGTCCAAACCGTTCGGTTCGCATGGACCGGCACTTACACATCGGGCTCATTGCGCCTTGTAGTCGTGGGCTTTACGCGTGTATCGCGGTCGGTACGCGGCGCAATGGAATTACCGGGCAAATTCGATGCTCTCCTCGGTCACGATGACGTCGAGGGAAATGTCGTGGGGCTGCGGAAATATCGTGTCCAGGCGTGCGGCGGCATATCCTATCCCGATCGTGAAGGGCCGGGGCGTCAACGCTGCCAGCGTCCGGTCGAAATAGCCGCCACCATAGCCGAGGCGATAGCCGTCGCCGGTCCAGCCGACGACGGGTGCCAGGGTGATAGAGGAAATGACTTCGGGCGCGTCCGGCGGCGGAACCGGGATACCCCAGTCGCCTCTCACCATCTTTGTTTCGGGTGTCCAGCGGCGGAAGACCAGCGGGGCCTGTTTCACCTCGACCACGGGCAGCGCCACCGTGACGCCAGCCTTGTGCAGTTCATTCATCAGGGGGCGCAGGTCCGGCTCACCCTTGATGGGCCAGTATGCGGAAAAGACTTGGCCGCGCATGTCGCCGAACCGCTTTCGAAGATATGTCCGCAGGTGGGCTGCAAGCGTCTCGCCGGCGGATTTCCGCTCGGCCACCGACAGGGTCATTCTCTGGGCGCGCAGGCGGGTTCGTTCCGCCTTCCTCCACCGGGCGACATCGCGGGCCTGTTCGGGATCGACGCTCAGCGGGTCGAAGTAGTCGGGGGCGATCTCGGCCGCGTAGCAAGGTGGTGACGCATAGCCACGGGCGGCGGTTGTCCTCTCGAACTTGTCCTTCATGATGCCACCTTGGATTTCAACGCGCCTCTTCTGCCCAATGCTTCTTTCGCTTGTACAACGATGTCGCGGAGGCGCGTCTGTGCAGGAACGACATTGCGGATTTCGCTTGCGCTCAACCCGGCGTAGAGTGCCATTTCTTCGAGGCTTCCCGTTGTCGTGCGCAGGGGTGAATCCGTGCTGTAACGCAGGCGCGGTTGTTCGCCATCCCAGGCAATCGGCTGACGTGGAAGCGTTTCCGGATCATGGCCCAGCAATTGGCCATCGAGTTTCCGGGTCACGCTGTTGCCGATCACGCGCACCGCAGCTCCTGCCGACAAGTTCAATACGAAGACGTCGGTCAAAACCGTCTCTTCCGCCGTTGCATCGACCACCCGTGACTTGTGGTAAGGATGTGCGAAGGACTCTTCGGTTGCCAGAAAGGCGGTTCCGCATTGCACACCGCTGGCGCCGATCGCGAGAGCCGCAGCCAGGCCTTCTCCCGTTCCAATGCCGCCGGAAACCACGACTGGAAGCCTCGTGCGCGCCAGAATCCGTTCCGCAAGATCAAGAGCGGGCGCTCGACCGTGAACATGGCCACCGGCTTCGATGCCTTGGGCAATGATGACATCGGCACCTGCATCTTCTGCCATCTGTGCTGCTTCAACGGTTCCGACCTGGTGAAGAACCAGGCCGCCGGCGGCTTTGACGCGGGTGAGCGCATTTGGAACAACGTCCCAGAAGAACGAAAAGGCGGTGACGCCGAGTTCCAGGCAAAGTGCGATCTGGGCATCGAGCAAGCCGGGCTCCGTCGCAGCCGGGATCAGATTGACGGCGAATGGTCGGTCCGTCGCCGCCTGCATTGCCTTGATCTCGTCGGCGATCACGCCGGGGGCTTCACGCACCATGCCCAATGTCCCAAAACCGCCCGCATTGGCCACGGCGGAAGCCAGATCCCACCGGGATACTCCGCCCATGCCGGCAAGAAGGACTGGCACCTTGCAGCCAAGCAGGTCGCAAAGCGGTGTATGCAGTGAACCGTCGTCGTCTGATCCGCTCATGGCCCTATTCCCCGGAGAGGTATTGTCGAAGGTAATCGCGCAATACGATGGCGTTGTTGTGCTCCTCATCCTTCGATGCATAGAGGAGCGTGACGACACCCTCTCGCGCATGATCGGCGAGTTTCTGGATCAGCTCATCATTCATGGCGAGTTCCATCTCGTATCGTTTCCTGAACGCCTGCCACTCTTCCGGATGAGCATGGAACCAGTGCCGCAGCTCGTTGCTTGGTGCGATGTCCTTGCACCATGCAGACAGCCTGGCGCGTGTCTTTGCCACACCGCGCGGCCAGAGACGGTCCACAAGGATGCGTTTCCCATCGGAAACACGGGCGGCGCGGTAGATGCGCTTGGCACTAATTCGCTCTTGAGGCGCATCAGGGACCGGCGGTCTGGGTGGCATCAGGTTTCGTCTTTGCCGGTATCACCGATCATCTCGACAGTTTTCAGTGCATGCGCCCAGCTTGCGCCGGCGCGCATTTCTGACGCGACCCAGATCGCCTCCATGATCTGTTTGCCGGAAGCGCCCTCCCGTCGAGCCGCTTTCACATGACTTTCGATGCACCAGGGGCACTGGGTGACATGGGCGACGGCAACAGCGATCAGTTGCTTGGTCCGCTTGTCCAGCGCGCCTTCGGCAAAGACGGCCCTGGAAAAAGCCCGAAAGGCATCCTCCGCCTCCGGTGCGAGGTCATGTCGCCGGTCAAGAAGTTCCCTTGTCGGCTTGGGTAGCTTCAGCTCAGACATGTTCCGGCTCCCGGGTCTCGAACTGCGGGAACAGGACATCGTTTTTCCAGTTCAATGTGTTCCTGCAGATCGTCCAGGAATTCGCCGACCTCGGTGTATAGCCTTGTCCAGCTTCTGCAGGCTCCATCGGGAAGGGTAAGATTGCCGGTCAATCGACGGATTTGTTCAACTTCGGCCTCGTGATTGTCGTGATCCGCGCGCATGACGGCAATCGGCGCATCCAGTCCTGATGCCGCGCGGCGTATGGCGGGAAAAAGGATCAGTTCTTCCTTTTTCATTTGCACTTCAAGTTCGCCAATCATCCGCCGCAGCAATGCGGTCAGCCCGGCCGGGACGTCCGCTTGTCCCCGGTGGACCGCCTCGACCTTCTCCGACAGCGCCGCAAGCGCCGGCAACTGGGCACGGTGCCGGGCGTGGAACTCGGTTTCGATGTAACGGGTGAGTTCAGCCGGATTGGCTGGCGGAACTGGTCTGGTCATGATGGGATCCTCGTTTCACAGCATTGACAGGATGGTCCGGGTCTTCGCGTCCTCGACAGCCCTGTGCAGCGAGCGCGCGATCCGCTCGGCGCGTTCGATGACATGGGCGGCGCCCTCCGGCGGGCAGGTTTCACGGGCGATCTGACGAAAAAGGTCCAGCCAGCGCTCGAAATGGTCCCACTGGACGGGGAGGCCGGCATGGGCGGGAACCGGCGCTCCCTGATAGCGTCCGGTCATCAGCGCGACGGATGACCAGAAGGCCACCATTTTCTCCAGATGGGGTTCCCAGTCGGAAATCCGCGACCCGAAGATCGGGCCGAGAACCGCATCGCCGCGCACCTTTTCATAGAAACGATGCACCAGCCGGGTCAGGATTTCCTCGTCCAGTCCGGTCCTCGCCATGAGCTCGGCGGTCATCTGCGGACGTGCGGAAACGATGTCGGTGTCGATGGAGGCCATGGCCGGCTCCCGTGTTCGGGGTTGCATCTCCGTCTATATCTGATAAGTGGTATTGTAAATACCTATTCAGGCGGATGGCAACCCGGAATGAGACTGACCTCCTTCACCGACTACGGACTGCGCATGCTGATGCGCATGGCGAGCGCCCCGGACCGGGCGTTTTCCACCGCCGAACTGGCAGAGGAGTTCGGGCTCTCGCGAAACCACCTGATCAAGATCATGCAGCAGCTTGCCCGCGGCGGAATCGTCGAAACGCGGCGCGGCGGCAGCGGCGGCGCCATCCTGCGCCGTCACCCCGCCGATATCCGGCTGGGCGATGTTGTGCGGCTGCTGGAACAGGGCCAGGCGCTGGTGGAGTGTTTCCAGGAGCGGAGAAGCGGCTGCACCATCGAGGGCTGTTGCCGCCTCAAGGCACGGCTGCGGCGTGCCGAAGCGGCATTCATCGACGATCTGAACACGTCCACGCTCGCCGACATCGCCCTGCCGGAACCGGCAGCAGCGTGACAAGGGGAGGGCAGAACAGCATGACAGCCTCTCTCACCATCTCCGAGCGCCAGACGGGCCTGTTTCTGTCGATCCTGCTCGCCTTGATGGGCCTCGCCATGGCTGCGGCAGCCGGGCACGGGGTCATGTCGGTCCATGGATTCATGGCCCTCGGACTTGGAACCGGGCTGGCATTTCTGCTTGGTGGCGCACTCTACGATCCCGAACCGTCGCCTAAGCGGTCAAGTCGTTACTACGATGCGCCGACGAGTTTTGGCATCGCCATGACGCTGATCTGGGCCCTGGTCGGAATGGGCGTCGGCGTATGGGTCGCGGCGCTGCTCTACTGGCCGGAGGCGACCCCGCTCTGGCCGGCGACCAGTTTTGGCCGGCTGAGGCCTGTCCATACAACCGGTATCATCTTCGGCTTTGGCGGAAACGCGCTGATCGCAACGTCATTCCACGTGTTGCAGCGCACGTCGCGAGCGCGGCTGGCCGATTCCGTCAGCCCCTGGGTTGTCCTCCTCGGATACAACCTGTTCTGCGTCTGGGCCATAACCGGCTATCTCATGGGAAGCACCCAGTCCAAGGAATACGCCGAGGCCGAATGGTACGCGGACCTGTGGCTGGTGGTGATCTGGGTAACCTATTTCGTCCTCTACATGCGCACGCTGGCGCGACGCAACGAACCCCACATCTACGTCGCCAACTGGTACTACCTTGCCTTCATCCTGGTGGTCGCGATGCTGCATATCGTGAACAACCTGGCTTTGCCGGTACGCCTGACGACTGCCGAAAGCTTTCCGATCTGGTCAGGCGTGCAGGATGCCATGGTTCAGTGGTGGTATGGCCACAATGCCGTCGCGTTCTTCCTGACCGCCGGCTTCCTCGGAATGCTCTACTATTTCCTGCCCGTCCGTTCGGGACGCCCGATTTGGTCCTACAGGCTTTCCATCGTCAGCTTCTGGGGCATCACGTTCTTCTATATCTGGGTTGGCTCCCACCACCTGCATTACACGGCGTTACCCTATTGGGCGCAAACGCTCGGAATGACATTCTCGGTCATGCTCCTGGTGCCGTCCTGGGCGTCGGCGGGCAATGCGATCGCGACCCTCAATGGTGCCTGGCACAAGGTGCGCGACGACGCCACGCTCCGCTTCATGTTCGTTGCGGCCGTGTTCTACGGATTGTCGACCTTCGAGGGTTCCTTCCTTGCGATCCGCCCGGTCAACTCGCTGTCGCATTATACGGACTGGACCGTAGGCCATGTTCACTCCGGCACCCTCGGCTGGGTGGCCATGATCATCTTCGGAGCGCTTTATACCCTGGTCCCACAGCTTTCCGGGCGGGAAGAAATGGCTTCGAACCGAGCGGTCGAATGGCACTTCTGGCTCGCCGTCGCCGGCACGCTGATCTACGTCATCGCGATGTGGAACGCCGGAATCACACAGGGTTTGATGTGGCGAACCTACGATGAGAACGGCGCGCTCTCCTACAGCTTCCTGCAGTCCGTTCAGGCGATGGCGCCCTATTACCTGCTGCGCACGATCGGAGGCGTCCTCTTTCTTTCCGGAGCGGTGATCTGCGCCTGGAACTGCCGGGCGACCATGCGATCGGCCGTTGGCGAAGCGGCGGACCGACCACTCATCGCTGAGCCGGCGGAGTGATGCGATGCTGAAACTGCACTACAATCTTGAAAAGATCTCTATGGGGCTGGTTGCGGCGATCATCGTTGCCGCTTCAATCGGTGGCCTGGTTGAGATCGCGCCCTTGTTCACCATTGATGAAACCGTCGATGTGCCCGGCGACCTGCGCCCGCATACGCCGTTGGAACTGGCAGGGCGTGAAATCTACATCCGCGAAGGCTGCTACGCATGCCACAGCCAGATGGTGCGCAGCCTTGCCGATGAAATCGACCGGTATGGCGCGTACTCGCTTGCCGGTGAATCCGCATACGACCATCCCATGCTCTGGGGGTCAAAAAGGACCGGCCCTGACCTGGCCAGGCTTGGAGGGAAGTATTCGAATACCTGGCACGTCGAACACCTGATCAATCCGCGCAATGTTGTCCCGGCTTCCATCATGCCTTCTTATCCTTGGCTGACCCGGTCGCTCGACGCCAGCCTGTTGCCGGATTCGCTGGCAACGCTCGCGAGGCTGGGCGTGCCATATGACGAGCCGATGATTGGGGCAGCCGAAGCCGATGCCCTGGCCCAGAGCCGGCCAGATGGCGACGGGGCCGAAGGATTCCGGCAGCGCTACGGCGAAAGGCCGATGCAAGCCGCCTTCGATGGAAACCCGTCCAGGCTCACCGAAATGGATGCGCTGGTGGCCTATCTCCAGTCGCTCGGAACGCTGACGCGGACGCCCAATACAGAGCTGAAGGACGACAATCAGTGACCCACGATCTGCTGGTCTATCTTGCCAAGACTGTCGGGCTGATCTGGTTGGTCGGCTTCTTCCTGATCGTCGTCATCCGGGCCTATTCCCCTTCACGCCGCGATATCCATGAGCGCGCAGCGCGGTCCATCTTTGCTGAACGGGACGGACATGGAAGAACAGACTGATCCTCGCCAGTTGCCTGGCGCCGACCCGCACACCGGAAACCGCAAGGTCGATCCGGTCACCGGCTATGATACGACCGGCCACGATTGGGGCGGGATAACGGAACTGAACACCGCCTTTCCCAGGATCGTCATCTGGGCGCTGGCGCTGACGTTTCTCTACTCGGTCGTCACATGGGTCCTGCTGCCAGCCTGGCCAATTGGCAGCGACTATACCCGCGGGATTCTCGGCCTGGACCAGGGCGAACAGGCGATCAGCCGTTTCAAGGCATTGTCCGAGGATCGCATGTCCTGGCTTGACCGGTTCAAGACCGATGATCTCGCCGAGCTGCAAGCCGATGAACAGTTGATGCGGCAAGCCATGCCGGCCGCGCATCGTCTGTTCGCTGACAATTGCGCTGCGTGCCATGGCCCGGCAGGCGAGGGTGGTCCGTCATATCCGGCCCTCAATGACCCAACGTGGCTATGGAGCGGGAATCCCGACGAGATCGCGCTGACGATCCGTCATGGCATCAATGCCAGCGACCCGGACACACGTTCCGCCGAGATGCCTGGTTTCGACTGGATGGAGCGAAACGACCGTGCCGCACTTGCAAGCTATGTGGTCGCATTACCAACGGGTGCTGCCGAGCAGGACAGTCACGCAGCCACGTTGTTTGCCGACAACTGCGTTGCCTGCCACGGTGATGGAGGACAGGGTGGATTGGAGATTGGCGCACCATCTTTGGCCGATAGGTCCGTCATTTATGGTCAGGATTGGCACACTGTGATGGTGACCCTGCAGAACGGACGCAAGGGCGTGATGCCTGCATGGGGCGGACGCCTGTCGGATGCCGAGATCAATCTGCTGGCCGTCTTTGTTGCCCGCCTCGGCGACAGCACGGTGCGAAAATGAGCGCGCGAACGCAGAGGCGCCTGGCCTTTGCCGGGGCTGTCGCTGTCGCGCTCGTGTTTCTGACAGCCAACGCTCGCCTGCTGGCTGTCGCGCTGCAGTCACAGCCTGAATGCGCCGTGGTTGCCAATGCTGCCCCTGCCAGGCGCGCATGCTGAGAGGAGAAGATCATGCTGGAACCGCTCCCGGCACTGCGAACGCCGGTTCGTCAGGCCACCCCCAATGCTCGCAACCTTCCTGCATCGGCAGCCCTTGGCTGGCTCGGTAGCGGTTGGCGAGACCTTTCGGCCGCGCCTGCTTCCAGCCTGGCAAACGGACTGTTCCTGACGCTGGCGTCCTACGCGGTGCTGTTCGGCCTGTATGAGACGCATCTGTTGTATCTCGCCTTGCCAGCCATCTCCGGCTTTCTGATCATCGGCCCGTTCCTCGCGATCGGCCTCTACGAAAAGAGCCGCCTTCGGTCTGCGGGCAGAAATATCACCCTGATGGAGATGCTGTCGCTGCGTTCCGCTTCCGGCGCGCAGCCTGCCTTTGCCGGGCTTCTTCTCGGTCTGCTGGTTCTGTTCTGGCTCAGAGCCGCCGATCTTCTCTACGCGCTGTTCTTCGGCCTGACCCCGTTTCCAGGCGCCGCAGAAGCCTTCCAGAACGTACTTGCGACGCCCCGGGGGTGGGGATTGATTGTGACCGGTTCGCTCGTCGGCGGGTTGTTTGCCGCCTTCGGCTTCGCCATCAGCGTCTTCTCCATCCCCATGCTGGTGTCGCGCAAGACCGATGCCTTGACGGCCATGGGGCTGAGCTTCGCCATGACTGTCCGAAACCTGCGGCCGATGCTGGCCTGGGGCTTGCTCGTCTCGATCGGACTCGCATTGTCGCTGGCATCGGGATTCCTCGCGCTGATCGTGATCTTTCCGGTTCTCGGACATGGGACATGGCATGCCTATGCGGCGATCGCGGGAGCGGAGGCATGAGCCTCCTGGTCTTGATGCTTGTTTCAATTCTTCTGGGAGTGGCCGGCTTGTCTGCATTCTTTTGGGCCTTGCGGAATGGGCAATTCGAGGACCCCGACGGTGCAGCCTGGCGAGTCATTCCAACAGACGGTCGACCTCACGAGAAAGGAATGCATCATGACGGACTGGCTACCGACGCTGCGCACAAAAACACCGCAGGAAGGCTATGACCTTGCCGTTAAACTGGCCCGGGTCGCGGTCAAGGCGACGCAACCCGATGCCGGCGTGCGCGACAGGCTCCGCCCCGATTATGCCGAGGACGCCAACGCCCTGATCGCGGTCAGCCAGGTGGTGGCGACCCACTTCGCGACCGTGGCCGCGGCAAACGGCTATTGGCGTGAACCGTCATGAGCGAAGTCGAGCGGGATGGTGACGGCTTCGTGGTCGACGCGGCCGTGCTGGCATCCGGGTTCCGACTGCCGGTCGAGGAAATCCGGAGCCTGATGCGGGAAGGTCGGATCACCTCGAAGACCGAAGCCGGTGAAGGTGAAGACCAGCGCCGCTGGCGGATTACATTCTACCATGAGGAACGCGCGTTCCGTGTGGTCCTGAACCCTGACAACACGATCCGGTCCCGGGGGACATTCCCGGTTCCCGGGCGCAGTTCGCCGAACAGGTCTGTCCGGACAGACACATGACGTCCGGTCCGCTGTCCGCTGCTGAACTCCTGCCATGTGGATCCATCCGCTCACGGCCCTGATCCACAGGCCGTCATCGTGACCGGACAAGGTCCAGCAGGCTTTCCACCATCGGATCGACGAGCGAGCGGTCCCGGTCGTCACGCAGGACCAGTGAAGACGGAAGATCGAAAGCGGGGGCGTCGTCCACGACATGAAAGACCCCGGCATCGAGTTCGCGGCGCACGAACTGTTCCGGAAAATAGGCGCAGGCCGGCGCCGTCTTGAGAAACCGGACGCCGAGCCAGCCGATGTTGAACGACAAGCGGGTCCGGTAGAACTCCGGGAAACCGCTGGCCAGCTGGGCATCGAACTCGGGTCCCCACTCGATATGGATGTAGCTGTCGGGCGTGAGCGAGGCATTGCGCTCCGAGGACACCAGCCGAAGCCGCTCCGTCATGAATGGCCGGATTTCCAGTTTCGGCCGGTGCTGCGGCGTGTACATGATCCCGATGTCGAGATGGCCTTCGATCAGGCCTTGCATCAATTCTGGCTCGAACGCGATCTCGGCACGGAACGAGACGTCGGGGCGATCCCTTCGCTGCTGCGCCAGCCATTGCACGGCGAGGCTGTCCCAGAGCCCGAAACGCGCCCCGATCGCGACCTGGGCGCGGATCGTGTCCGGCAGGCCCGTTTCGCGCCTCGCCCGTTCGAATGCCCTGACCATCTGCAAGGCATGGGACTGGAACCGGACGCCGGCACCGGTCAATGACGCACCGGTCTTGTTGCGAACGAAGAGGACGCATCCAAGCGTTTCCTCCAACGCACGGATTCGCGCGCTGATCGTTGACTGCGTGACGTGCAGGCGTTCGGCGGCCGCGACGAAGCTGCCGGTGTCGGCCACGGTGAGGAAGCTGCGGGCCTGTTCAATGTTCATGGGCTATCCAGCGATTTTTTCGATATCATCCTGCATTTATATTCGTTTTACAAATCTCATCCGGCGCGTAACCTGTAAGAAAAATCAAAACGGAATCATCGCGGAAACGAAGGGACGGGTCTTGGAACGCTTCGACGCAATCGGGACACGCGGACAGCAGCAGCTCTTCGCAGGGCTTGTGATTTCCGTCCTGGGCACAGGCATGATCTGCATGTCCGGTCTTGGTTTATGGGGTCCGCTGGCGAACACTGGCGCGGCGCTTGTTCTGACGGGAACGCTGCTTTGGTTGCGCGGTGCAGTCAGGCACCAGAACGAACTGATGGACGCCGCCCCGAAGCAATTGGCTTAGTTGTAAGCATCGGGTTGCCCGTTTAGCCTGTCCCCTCGTGGGCTGTTGAAGCAGGGGCACCCCGGCAGGAGGTTCATGGAGCAATGCGTGCCGATACCCCGCCTTTCGACGTCATGCGGCACAGTTTCTGGCTTGGCGATGAGCCTGAGGAGTCGAACGCCCAGATGCGGCGCATCGCCGAGTGCATCGGTTCCGTCCGACCGGAAATCCAGCGACAGAGCCAGGTATACGGGGATCGCCGGATGATCTGGGCACTCCTGGCCATCATTGTCGACATGGCACTTGAAGCAGACGAGAGCGCCCTCACGGCCGCCTTGATGAAAACTAATGCCCGCTTGCTGGAGCTCGAGACAGGCTAGGCTCAAGTACTACTAATGTGTCCACTTATCCTTCTTTCCGTGCTATTTTAGAAAGGAAGAATGAACTGATGCGGTGGAAGCAGGCGCTACGGACAGCGACAAAATCAAACGGACCTTCCGAATTTGGCGGTAGGGTACGAACGGAAATCGTCTCCACTTTCGTTTGTGGCGGGCGAACTACAACTCGGTATGCATCCGGTAACCAGGCGCGAATGTTAGCCGGACGGATGTAATGATTTTCCCGCCTGTCCAGGTGCTCCGGTCGATTACGAACAAACCTTCACCCTGTCTGCAGTCCAGAATAGCAGCTTCTTCGGAATTCGAAGTCTTTGCTGAAAACGTGATGTCGCCGCCCTCGAAAGGGATGTTGACGACCAACCATTCATTCGGGCTGTTTTCCTCAAAATCAATGTCCAGCGCTGCGGGCACCACTTTCGGATTGATCCACCGGTTTTCATAGGCATAGGGACGGCCGTTTGCCATGTGCAGCGCCATTATGTGGAGGAGCTTTTCTCCCTTGCGTGTCTGCATTCTGCCTATTACGTCAAATGGAGGCTCGACTACGGTACGCGACATGAGAGCATAGCGATAGGCTAGTCCTTTCGCCTCGATTTCGTGGCGGATGACAGGAATGTCGAGGGTCGCCTTGCGAACGGGATGCAGGGCAACGCGCGTGCCCGCCTTGCGCTTGCGGTCGAGGAGGCCCGCTTCAGCCAGATTGCGCAATGCACGATTGACCGTGGAGCGCGCGCAGCCGAATTCGCGCGAAAGCTCCTCTTCATTGGGGATCGGATCGCCAGGTTTCCACTGTCGGCTATGGATCCGGCGAAGCACCTCATCCTGCACAGTTTGCCAGCTTCTGATCTTGGCCCCCGTCAAATGATGTCTCCAAGCTGCCTCGTCACTGCGCGGTAGGCTGCAACGATGCGGTCGTGATCGCGATGGCGCCCGCCTTCGACCACATGGCGGCCGGCCGACCAGACATCCGTGATCATCCGGTCGCTTCCAGCGAAAACGAAACAATCGATGAGGATATCGCCGCTCCGCCCGTCAAGGTCAATCGCGGTTGTGTCGAGCGCGAAGAGATCGGCAAGCCTTCCGATGGCGATGCTGCCCGAACGCCGTCCCGAAACTTTGGCACCGCCTTCGCAGGCTGCTTCCAGCAAGCGGCGCCCGGTGGATGCGGAAGATGTCGCGAGCGCCGCGCGCGAATGGTCCCGAAGGCGTTGCGAATGGTCAAGCACCCGCAATTCCTCGGAAAGGCGGATGCGGATGTTGGAATCGGAGCCGATAGCGATGCGCCCGCCCTCGGCGAACCAGCGAACCGCGTCGAATATGCCGTCGCCAAGACTGGATTCGGTGATCGGGCAGAGGCCGGCGACGGCGCCGCTTCGGGCCAATTCCGCTGTTTCATGCGGGAGCATTTGCGTGCAGTGGATGAAGCAGCAGTCCTCATCCGCATCGAAATTTCCTAGAACCCACTCGACCGGGCGGGCACCCAGCGCGGCGGTGACTTCCTCGACCTCGGCGATCTGCTCGGCCAAGTGCATATGGAAGGGGTTGCTTCCGGCCAGCACCCGGTGCGCGGCGAGATCGCCGGCGTCGACAGCCCGCAAACTGTGCGGCGCTACACCCGTAAGGCAATCGGCGGGCAGGGTTGACACGATGCCGACCGACAGCTCATGCAGGCGGGCAAACCGCTCCAGATCGTTGCCGAACCGGATTTGTCCCGGTCCGAGTGCGCGCTTGTCGCAACCACCATATTGATAGTGCACCGGCAACAGGCTGAGACCGATACCGGTCGACGCCGCCGCAGCGGCGATGCGTTCTGCCATCTCGGCCAGATTGTCATAGGGCGTGCCGCCGGGCTGATGGTGCAGGTAATGGAACTCGACATTGGCAGCGTAACCGGCTTCCAGCATTTCCATCTGCACGAATGCGGCGATCGCCTCGACGTGTTCCGGGGTCAGGCTGTCGAGAAATCGGAACATCAACTGGCGCCAGGTCCAGAAGCTGTCCGAGGCGTCCGGTCCGCGCTGTTCGGTCAGACCGGCCATTGACCGCTGAAAGGCATGGCTGTGCGCATTTGCCGGCGCGGGCAGCAGGATGCCTGTTCGATGCCCACGCGGGCTGCCCGCGTCTGTCTCGATGGAGGCAATCACGCCGTCCTCGCCAATACCGATACAGACGTTGTTGGCCCAACCAGTGTCGAGCAATGCCGTTTCCGCCCAGATTTCGATCATGCGATTCACCTGTTGACAGTTTATTATGTATGTACATAATAGCATTATTAACGCGCATTTCAACGGTGATTGCAATGCTTCTGATAAACGCGTCCCTCGCTGCAATGGATAGGAAACCCGGATACGGGCTTGTCGAGAACGGCGCTGTCGTCATTGAGGGAGATGCCATCGCCTGGAGCGGTGAGGCCACCGACGTTCCCGCCCGTTACCGGAACAAAGAAACGCTTGACCTTGAAGGTCGTCTGGTCACGCCCGGCCTTGTCGATTGCCACACCCACATCGTCCATGGCGGCAACCGCGCTCGCGAATTCGAGATGCGGCTTGAGGGCGCGACCTATGAGGAAATCGCGCGGGCTGGCGGCGGCATTGTCTCCACGGTGGCTGCGACGCGCGCGGCGGATGAGGAATCGCTGCTGGCAGGTGCGCTTGTCCGCGTCGATGCGCTGATTGCCGAGGGTGTGACCACTATCGAGATCAAGTCGGGTTACGGTTTGAATATCGATACAGAAATGAAAATGCTGCGCGTTGCGCGGGCTGTCGCCAAGGCGCGTCCGGTCCGTGTTCGCACCAGCTATCTGGGTGCCCATGCCGTCCCTCCGGAGTACAAGGGGCGGGTAGACGCCTATGTCGGCGAAGTCTGCATCCCCGCGCTGGAACAAGCCCATGCCGAAGGGCTGGTGGATGCGGTCGATGGATTCTGCGAGGGGATCGCGTTTTCGCCAGCCGAGATCGAACGGGTGTTCGCAAAGGCACGCGCTCTCGGCCTGCCGGTGAAGTTGCACGCCGAACAGTTGTCAAACCTGCGCGGCGCGCAACTTGCCGCTCGCTATGAAGCCCTGTCAGCCGATCATCTGGAATATGCCGACGAGGCGGATGCCGAAGCCATGGCGCGAGCGGGCACGGTGGCGGTCATCCTGCCTGGCGCCTTCTACACGCTGCGCGAAACGCAGGCGCCGCCGATTGCCGCCTTCAGGCACCATGGGGTCGACATGGCTGTCGCGACCGATTGCAATCCCGGATCCTCGCCGCTCGCCTCGCTGCTTCTTTCCATGAACATGGCCTGCACGCTGTTCCGCATGACACCGGAAGAGGCATTGGCCGGCGTCACGCGCCATGCAGCCAGCGCGCTCGGCCTGGCCGATTGCGGCGTTATCGCACCAGGCATGCGTGCTGACCTGGCTGTCTGGGATGCCGCGCATCCGTCCGAGCTTGCCTACCGGATCGGGTTCAATCCGCTCCACAAGCGCATTTTCGGAGGTTTGGCATGAGTATGCTGCTCGTTCCGGGCAAGGTGACGCTGGCTCAGCTCGAGACGATCTGGCGCGACGGGCTGGCAGTCCGGTTGGATGACGGCGCGCGGGCGGACATCGACCGCGCGGCCGGACTGGTTGCGCAGGCGGCTGCCGGAAGCGAGGCGATCTATGGCGTCAACACGGGTTTTGGCAAGCTCGCCAGCCTGCGCATCAAGCCCGACGACACCGCGCAACTGCAACGCAACCTGATCCTGTCTCATTGCTGCGGGGTTGGCGAGCCGCTCGACAGTGCCACCACGCGGCTGATGATGGTGCTGAAGCTCATTTCGGTCGGCCGCGGGGCGTCAGGCATTCGCCCGCAGACGGTGGAGCTTCTGGAAGCCATGCTGGCGCACAATGTGGTGCCGGTGGTGCCGAACCGAGGTTCGGTGGGCGCTTCAGGGGATCTGGCCCCGCTCGCGCATATGGCGGCGACCATGATCGGAGAAGGCGAAGCATTTCTGACAGGTGAGAGAATGCCGTCTGCCGAAGCCTTGCGGCGCGTCGGGCTTGTGCCGGTGGTGCTTGGGCCCAAAGAAGGGCTCGGCCTCATCAACGGCACGCAATTCTCCACAGCCTGCGCACTGTCGGGCCTGTTCGGGGCCAAGCACAACCTCGAGGCCTCCGTTGTCTCGTCGGCCATGTCGACGGATGCAATCATGGGCTCTACGGTGCCGCTCAATACCGCCATCCACGCCTTGCGCGGTCATCAGGGTCAGATCGATGTGGCGCGTGCCATGCGCCATGTGCTCGCCGGCTCGGAAATCCGCGAAAGCCACCGGGAAGGCGATATGAGGGTCCAGGACCCCTATTGCATTCGTTGCCAGCCGCAGGTGACTGGCGCGGCACTGGATCTGCTGCGCATGGCAGGCCGGACACTTGAAATCGAGGCGAACGCCGTCTCCGACAATCCGCTGGTGCTGGTCGATGAAGGCATCATCGTTTCGGGCGGCAATTTCCATGCAGAGCCCGTGGCCTTTGCCGCCGACCAGATCGCGCTGGCGATTGCCGAAACCGGCGCGATTGCGCAGCGCCGCGTCGCACTGATGGTCGATCCAACCCTTTCGCACGACCTGCCGCCGTTCCTTACGCCCAATCCGGGGTTGAATTCCGGTCTGATGATTGCCGAGGTAACGACGGCTGCGCTTATGAGCGAGAACAAGCATCTGGCCCATCCGTGCTCGATCGATTCCACGCCGACCTCTGCCAACCAGGAAGACCATGTGTCGATGGCAGCCCATGGCGCGCGCCGCCTTGAGCAGATGAACCGCAACCTCAATGTGATAATCGGCATCGAGCTGATCTGCGCGGCGCAGGGCATCGAGTTCCGCGCGCCTCTCAAAACCAGCCCGGAGCTGCAAAAGGCCCTGGATGCCATCCGCGCCCGTATCGAGCCGATCGGCGAGGACCGTTATCTTGCCGGCGATATCGCGGTGGCAGCTGAGATGGTGGCAGGGGGGCATGCCGGCGCCTGCTGCGACATAGGCGAGCTGTTGCAAGGAGAAGTGGCATGACACCCTTCGAGATCCGGCCTGGCGACAGCCCGGTCATCCTCGCCATGCCGCATACCGGCACTTATGTGCCGCGGGACATCTTCGCCCGCCTGACGCCGCTTGGCCAGACTCTCAGCGACACGGACTGGCATATCGAGCGGCTCTATGAAGGACTGCTGCCCGGCGCAACAATCGTGCGTGCGCTCTTCCACCGTTACGTGATCGATGCCAACCGGGATCCTTCCGGCGCCAGCCTCTATCCCGGCCAGAACACCACAGGCCTTGTTCCGCTGACCGATTTTGACGGCAAGCCGCTGTGGACCGGCGAGCCGGACGCGGCCGAGATCGAAGACCGGCGCAAGGCCTGGCATGAGCCCTACCACGCCGCGTTGGCCGCGGAAATCGAACGGGTGCGCAGCCGCCATGGCATCGCGGTGCTTTATGACTGCCATTCGATCCGCTCCGAAATCCCGTTCCTGTTTGAGGGAACGCTGCCGGATTTCAACATCGGCACCGACGGCGGGCGTACCTGCGCGCGTCACTTCGAGGACGCCGTGACCGCGATCTGCGCCCGGCAGGAGGGCCTCACTCACATCCTCAACGGCCGTTTCAAGGGCGGCTGGACAACCCGCCATTATGGCCGGCCGGAGGAGAACGTTCATACCATCCAGATGGAGCTTGCACAAAAGACCCATCTGGCAAGCGAGGCCTTGCCCTTTGCCTATGACGAGACGCGTGCGGCGGCGCTGCGCCAGCCCCTGCGCGAAATCCTCAGAACACTGGAAGCCCTCGCATCAACACCGGGAGAGACCAAATGACCAATCCGCGGCACAACCAGCGTGATGTCTACCCGCCAACGGGGACCGAGATCACGGCGAAGAGCTGGCAGACGGAAGCCGCCATGCGCATGCTGATGAACAATCTGCATCCCGATGTTGCCGAGAATCCGCACGAGCTGGTTGTCTATGGCGGCATCGGGCGAGCGGCCCGCACCTGGAAGGACTTCGACACCATCGTCGACAGCTTGAAGCGGCTGGAGGCCGACGAGACATTGCTGGTCCAGTCCGGCAAGCCCATTGCGATCATCCGCACCCATGCCGATGCGCCGCGGGTGCTGATTGCCAATTCCAACCTTGTGCCACATTGGGCCACCTGGGAGCACTTCAATGAGCTCGATCGCAAGGGGTTGATGATGTACGGCCAGATGACGGCCGGTTCATGGATCTATATCGGCACGCAGGGCATCGTACAGGGCACCTACGAGACCTTCGCGGAGGCGGGGCGCCAGCACTATGGTGGTAATCTCACCGGCAAGTGGATCCTGACCGGCGGCCTCGGAGGCATGGGCGGCGCCCAGCCGCTGGCTGCCGTCATGGCCGGCGCCTGCTGCCTGGCGGTGGAATGCGACGAGACCCGCATCGATTTCCGCATGCGCACCCGCTACGTCGATGCCAAGGCGCAGACGCTGGACGAGGCGCTGGCATTGATCGACGGCTGGACCAGGGCGGGCGAGGCGAAGTCGGTCGGCCTGGTCGGTAATGCGGCCGAGGTGTTTCCGGAACTGGTGGCTCGCATGAAGGCTGGTGGTCCGCGCCCCGATATCGTCACCGACCAGACCTCGGCCCATGATCCGCTGCATGGCTATCTGCCGGAAGGCTGGAGTGTTGCCGAATGGCGCACCAAGCAGGAGAGCGATCCTGCGGCAGTGGAGAAGGCGGCCCGCGCCTCCATGAAAAAGCATGTCGCGGCGATGGTGGATTTCTGGAACGCCGGTGTTCCCACCCTCGATTATGGCAACAACATCCGGCAGGTCGCCAGGGAAGAGGGGCTGGAAAACGCCTTCGCCTTCCCGGGGTTCGTGCCGGCCTATATCCGCCCGTTGTTCTGCAGGGGCATCGGCCCGTTCCGCTGGTGCGCGCTGTCGGGCGACCCGGAAGACATCTACAAGACCGACGCGGCGATGAAGAAGCTGTTTCCGGAAAACGCGCACCTGCACCGCTGGCTGGACATGGCGCGCGACCGTATCGCTTTCCAGGGCCTGCCGGCGCGCATCTGCTGGATCGGGCTTGGTGACCGCCACCGTGCAGGCCTGATGTTCAACGAGATGGTTGCGAGCGGCGAGCTGAAAGCGCCCATCGTGATCGGCCGCGATCATCTGGATTCAGGCTCAGTGGCCTCGCCCAACCGCGAAACCGAATCCATGAAGGACGGCACAGATGCGGTCAGCGACTGGCCGCTTCTGAATGCGCTGGTCAACACGGCATCGGGCGCAACCTGGGTTTCGCTGCATCACGGCGGCGGCGTCGGCATGGGCTTTTCGCAACATGCAGGCGTGGTGATCGTGGCGGATGGAACGCAAGCGGCTGCCCGCAGGCTGGAGCGTGTGCTCTGGAACGATCCGGCTTCAGGCGTCTGGCGTCATGCCGATGCCGGCTACGAAATCGCGCTCGATTGCGCGCGCGAGCAAGGGCTGGTCCTGCCAGCCATCCTGGGGAACTGAAAAAAGGTCAGACCGGAGCGATCCGAAAAGGCCACAATCTGTCAAAGGAGAACAGTCATGAAGAGACGTGAATTTCTCGCATCCGGCGTCGCTGGAGTTGCGGCCGCGGTAAGCCTAGCTGCTCCTGCCATCGCGCAGGACAAGCGCCAGTGGAAGATGGTCACCGCCTGGCCCAAGAACCTGCCTGGCCCTGGCGTCGCAGCGCAGATGCTGGCTGATCGCATCACCACGCTGTCGGGCGGGCGCATCGAGGTCAAGCTCTTTGCCGCGGGCGAAATCGTTCCCGGTCCAGGCGTGTTCGATGCGGTGGCCGAGGGCACTGCCGAGCTCTATCATGCGGTTCCGGCCTATTGGGGCTCCAAGTCCAAGGGCATTCTTCTGTTCGGGTCGCAACCCTTCGGCCTGCGCGCCGACGAGCAGTTCGGTTGGATGATGCATGGCGGCGGACAGGCGCTCTATGACGAGATGTATGCCCGCTTCGGCGTCAAGCCTTTCCTGTGCGGCAATTCCGGTCCGCAATGGGCTGGTTGGTTCCGCAACGAGATCAATTCGGTCGATGACTTGAAGGGCCTGAAGTTCCGGACCACCGGCCTTGCCTCCGAAATGGCCACCAAGCTTGGCATGGCAGCGCAGGCGATGGGCGGACCGCCGATGTTCCAGGCATTGCAGACCGGTGCGCTTGATGCGGGCGAATTCATCGGCCCGTGGACCGATTCCGCGCTTGGTTTCCACCAGGTGGCCAAGAATTATTACTGGCCGGGTGTCGGCGAGCCGTCGTCCGCGGAGGAGTGCGGCATCAATGCCAAGGTCTATGCCGAGCTTCCCGATGATCTCAAGCAGGTGGTGTCGCTGGCCTGCGAGAGCCTCTACAATCCGGTGTGGACCGAATACACGACCAAGCATGCCCAATCGCTGAAGACGCTGGTCTCCGAACATGGTGTCCAGGTGAAGAAGCTGCCCGATGACGTGATCGTGGCCATGGGCAAGGCCGCGGGCGAAATTCTCGACGAGTTGCGTCAGAACGATGACGAGCTCGTCAAGCGCATAACCGAGAGCTTCATCAGCTATCGTGACCTGGTCGGTGGCTACATGACCTATGCTGACAACGGGCAGATGAACGCCCGCGCCGCGGCCATGGGTTACTGACAAGGACCGAAAACATTCCTGGCCTGGCGCGTCGGATGGCGCGCCAGCGCCCTTGGCGGGGAGGGGACAGTGATAAAAATGGCAGACGGTATCGATCGGATCGTGCGATGGATTGCCGACGTGGTCAAATGGTTCGCTTTGGCAATGGTCCTCATCCAGTTCGCCATTGTTGTCGGACGCTATGTGTTCGGCCTCTATTCGATTGCCGTGCAGGAAAGCGCTCTTTACCTGCATGCCACGCTCTTCATGCTGGGCGCGGCTTACACGCTGCAGGTCGACAAGCATGTTCGGGTCGACATTTTTTATGCCAAGGCCGATGAGCGCACGCGCAGGCGCATCGACATTTTCGGCCATCTCTTCTTTCTCATCCCCTCGCTACTGGTGCTCACCTGGTGGACCTGGCCCTCGGTGGCCAATTCCTGGAAAATCCTTGAAGGACCGATCTCGGTCGGCGGCATTGAGGCCGTCTTCCTGCTGAAATCGCTTATTCCCGCCTTCTGCGTGCTGCTGCTTCTGCAGTCGCTGGCCATCCTGATCCGGCTGTTCGCCGCGAAGGAAAGCCAATGAGCCACTATCTCGATCTGCTGATGTTTGCGGCCCTTGTGGCGGCCATCCTCACCGGCTTTCCGGTTTCCTTCTCCATTGCAGGTGTTGCCGTCCTCTTTGCCTATCTGGGCTGGGTGCTCGGCGTAATGGACATCACACTACTCGGTGCCACGGGCCAGCGCATTTTCGGGCTCCTGAGCAACCAGGTTCTGATCGCCATTCCTCTTTTCGTGCTGATGGGGGCAGTGCTGGAAAAGAGCCGGATCGCCGAAGACCTCCTCGACACGATGGGTCGGCTGTTCGGATCGTTGCGCGGCGGGCTTGGCATCTCGGTCGTTCTCGTCGGCGCCCTGCTTGCCGCTTCCACCGGCATTGTCGGGGCGACGGTGGTTGCCATGGGCCTGATTGCCCTGCCGACCATGCTGCGCACCGGCTATGATCCCCGCGTGGCCTCCGGCATTGTCTGTACCGCCGGAACGCTCGGGCAGATCATTCCGCCGTCAACGCTGCTGATCATTCTGGCCGACGTGATGTCAAACGCCTATCAGCAGGCGCAATATGCCCAAGGCAAATTTGCCATCGAAGCTTTGTCAGTGGGCCAGTTCTTTGCCGCAGCGATCCTGCCGGGACTGGTTCTTGTGCTGCTCTATCTTCTCTACATCCTGGTGCGCGGCTTGCTGCGCCCGCAGGACATGCCCCCGGCCGCCATCACACGGAAGCCTGCGCGCAGCGAGATCCTGGCAACCGTCGTCCCGCCCGTCCTTCTCATCCTGGCCGTGCTCGGTGCAATTCTCGGCGGCCTTACAGATCCGACAGAGGCCGCATCGGTCGGCGCTGTCGGTGCCTTGCTGATGGCCGGTGTCCGCGCAAACGGAAATCGCCGCCTCATTCTGGTCGGAACCGCTTCATTGGTGGCGCTGGCTGTTCTTGCCGGTGCCTTTCCGGTGCGCCTTCAGCGCAGCGACATCGGCCTCGGAACCTATGTGGCGGGAGCGGGCTATGTGGCGCTGGCCGTTCTTGGTGCCATTGCCATAGGGCTTTCGCTGCGCACAGCCCTTCGCGGACGGATGATGCACGACGCCGTCAGCTCCACCTTGACGATGACCGCCATGATCTTCGCCACGATCCTGGCGGCCGGCATTTTCTCGCTGGTCTTCATCGGGCTGGGTGGCGAGGAGCGTGTGGCGGAGCTTCTGAAATCCATGCCGGGCGGGGCAACCGGTGCGCTGCTGTTCTGCATGCTCCTGGTCTTTATCCTCGGCTTCTTCCTCGATTTCGTGGAAATCTCTGTCATCGTGCTGCCTCTTATCGCGCCGACCCTGATCCTTATGGGGCATGATCCGCTTTGGCTCGGCATCCTGCTGGCGATCAATCTGCAGACCAGCTTCCTGACCCCGCCCTTCGGTTTCTCCCTTTTCTATCTGCGCGGCGCAGCTCCGAAGGAAATCACCACGGGCCATATCTATCGTGGTGTGATCCCTTTCATCGGATTGCAAATTCTGGGAATGCTGCTGGTCTGGCTCCTGCCTGCGGTCGCGACATGGCTACCTGGAAAGCTTTTTTGATCCTGGAAACGGGATTTGCTCCGCTTTATGCCGGAGTTCAAACCGGGTAGGAACACGGCTGCAAAGCTGTCCCACCTTGTCTGGAATGCTTGGTTCATGGCGATTGCAGACAAGCATGGGGATATCTTCCCTGGGCCAAGTCCGACTGTCGATAGAATGCGCGTGATTGTCCGCTTCGCTGGTCTGGGACTGCCAGGAATTCTGTGTCAGGGGCCGGTTGATCGTCATTCGGTGACGAACCGTTCCTGGAACGGGCTTTCCAACAGGGTCTTCGAAATCTACGAAGCCATCGTCGATGCCGCCTGCGAAGCCTGGACCAGGCTCGCCGCACAGCCGCAAACCATCATGTCAATCGGGTTGCGCGATTAGGTACACATCGGTCAAACCAAATAACAGTTGGAATAAATCGAAATCCTATTTCATTTGAGTCGCATTGCGTCGGGCAAATTGTACAACGCGCTCGAAGTTGCCGACTACCTGCGCCATGCTATCCACCTGGTCTTTGTCAGCGATATTGGGAAAGGCGGCGACTTCGTAGAGGAACGAGTCCAGCCATGGTGCTTCAGTCGGTAGCAAGACCTGGCCGTCGCCAATAAACAGGCTTGCACGGCCAAATCGCTCTATCTTTCCGGCGCTCGTTCGAGATTGCGTTGCCCCGGCAAGTTGGATGGGTTCGTCTGTACTGGTCGAGGATGTGATCAACCCATGATATTCGTTGCGAAGATCCTGATAGACGCCAATACCGCAACCGCGTTCATCGACAATGACCAAGGCCGGTTTGTCCTTGAGTATTTCGGCTTTTATGGCGGCCCTCACTTCAGGGACTTCCATCTTCACGCGCACAACACCAATAAGATAGAGCAGGTCCCGGCCGTCTTTGCCGCGGCATAGCCCCCATTTCGTGCAAACGCTGGCATTGCCATTGATCGTGGCGCCGAGATCCCACGAATGGATTATCAGTTCGAATTTTGGTGGCTTGCCGAGATCGAAGCGCCTGAAATGGTCAATACGCAACATGCCGGATCCGCCGGCGGTGGGCTGCTGCTGATACTGCCCTTCCCAAACATGTCTCGGCAGGCTCATTCTGAGTTTTTCTGCCTCCGCCGCAGACATGCGGGAGGGGTTCAAGACGTCGCCTGGCGAACGAGCGTACAGTTTCCGACCGTTCAAGGCGTAGCGTTTCTCTTTGGCTCCAGCCACCAGGGGGAGTGTCAGGATTCTATCTGCATCCTTGGAAAGAGTTGCTGACAAATCGTCCGGCGCCAAACGATGCATGACCAGAATAAGGGCACCTTTGAGCGGATCGTTGAAGCGGGTCATGACGGAACTGGCGACCCATTGTCGAACCGCTTCCTTGGCCCGCTCTGAATTTGCATCTGCAGGTTGGATTGGGTCATCAATGATGATCTCGTCAGCGCCAAAGCCGGTGATGTCGCTGCCGATGGACGTTGCATAACGGTGGCCGCCCTTGGTCGTGCGAATGTGATCGACGGCTTTCTTGTCGAGGACCGTTCCTGGAAATATCCGCCTGTAGAGCGGCGAGGTCATGAGTTTGCGCGCAAGCGCGGAGTGATCATGTGCCAGGTCGTCGCCATAGGAGATGGTGATGAACTTGGCCGTTGGATCGACGCCCAAGCGCCATGCCACGTACATGATCGAAACGACCATCGATTTCATATGCCGTGGCGGCAGGTTGATCACGACGCGTCGCCATTTCCCTTGCGAGACCCTGATCATCGTCTGTGCCAGGAGCTCCAGGTAGGGGGCAAAGTCGAGACGCTTTCCGGGATGAAGCACCGGAAATGCCAGCTCGATGAAGACCCAGAAATCGATACGAGCAAGTTCCATCAGTTCCGATTCGGAAAGCGGTTGGTATGTGGGCGCTTGCTCCACCAACTCCGCTACGTCTTCTTTTTCGGAGATCATGACTTGCCCTCGATATCGGGCGGCCGGCGTTCAAAGCGTGCCAGAATACGTTGAATGGCTTCCTCATCCGACATCACCCCGAGATTCGACGTTTCCTCTTCGTCAGGTGTTCCTGCTTGTCCCTTGAATGTTAGCAGCAGCCTTATGGCGCTCAGATTGCCTTCCAGTGCCATTTGAAAGACCCGACGAACAAGCGCTTCCAGTTTCGTCACTTGTACCACTTCGGAGCCTTGTTTCAGTTTCACGAAGCGCCGCGCTTCCCGAGCAAGAATGTCCTCAAATGTTGGCACGCCTTTCGGCCGCCCGCGCGGATTGCCGGATTGCCCAGGCTTGAACTGATGCTCCTTGGGCGGTCGACCATATCCAACATCGCCGCCGTTGGTCGGCTTTCGAGGCCCTTTAGTCTTTTTCGCCATTGTCCCGTTCCTCACAATTGTCTTCCTGCCGGCGGCGTTCAGCAACTTCAAGAAATGTCTCACCCGAGCCGGCAAGGACCGCTGACTTGCCGCTCAGCTCCTGCCATCGTTGGATTGTCACGTCGCAGTATCGGCCTTCGATCTCGATTGCGCGGCAAGACCGGCCGGTCATTTCGGCTGCGAGTAGGGTCGAGCCGGACCCGACAAAGGGATCGAGTACCAGGTCCCCGCGCTCGGTCACGTCGAGCAAAGCGTCTTCGAGAAGAGCCCGGGGCTTGACAGTCGGATGAACGGAAAGGCCTTCTCGCGCGTCAGACCCAAGTGTGGTTGCGCCGGCATAGGACCAGACATTGGATCGCCACCGACCATGCCGGCCAAGTTCGACATTGTTGACATGCTTTGCCGACCCCCTCTTGAAGATGGGGAGGAGCTCATGGGCTGACCTCCAGAGGCTGCCCTGTCCGGCGTTGGGTTTCGACCAGACAATGATGTTAACAAGGTCAAGCCCCAGTTCCCGGCCGCAAGCGAGAACGAGTTCGACGCTCCGCCAGTCGATGAATGTGCCCAGCAAACCACCGTCCATCAGGTAGCCCAGGGCATTCTCCATCCAGCGCCGATTGAACTCCGCAAACTCCTGCGTGCTCAGTTCGCCGTGGGCCATGGCGAATTCGCGATGATGATGCTGACCGGTGACGTGCCCTTTGATGGTGTCCGTAGTCAGGGATTTTGGGACCACTGGCGCCGTGAGTTAACGGAGGCTCTGGTCCATCAGGGTTTTCATTCTAGGCGGCCGCTTCTCGGTGAAGCAAGCGGCGTTGTCTGATGGTTTCGCGTTTGATCCTTTCCCTTTCGATCATGATGAGGTTGCCACGCCCGAAGTAGACGTCGGCAGGGGTTAGATTGCCGAGGCTCTCATGGTAGCGGCGGTGATTGTAATGCTCGACGAAGGCCGCGATCTGTCGTTCGAGATCGCCGGGCAGGAAGTAGTTCTCGAGCAGGATGCGGTTCTTCAAAGTCTGGTGCCAGCGCTCGATCTTACCCTGGGTCTGGGGATGACATGGCGCACCGCGGATGTGATCCATGCCCTTTTCCGATAGCCATGCGGCGAGGTCGGACGAGACGTAGGACGGGCCGTTGTCGGAGAGCAGCCGTGGTCGGGGCACCACCGTGGCGCTGTTGCAGCCGGAAGCCTGCAACGCCATGGTCAGTGTGTCGGTGACATCCCCGGCCTTCATCGTGGTGCACAGCTTCCAGGCGATGATGTAGCGGGAGAAGTCGTCGAGGATCGTTGACAGATAGAACCACCCCCAGCCGATGACCTTGAGTGGAGTAAGAAGCGCTGCTGCGCTTCTCCTCCCCGAACCGTACGTGCACCTTTCAGCGCATACGGCTCTCTATTCAATCTTGGCCCATGGCCATGGCAACGTCATGATAATTTGACGTGACGGTGCTGCGAGGTTCGCTCCGGAAGATGTATGGATTGCTCTCCGGATTCCGCCACCGGAACTGCGCCTTTGGGGTGGTTACCATTCGGCGCAGCGCCTTGCCGACACGGTTTCCACGTTCACTTCGTCCATAGACAAGCCAGGTTTTTGCCTTGCCCGCCTCTGGCGCTCGATACCAGCTCCGCATCAAGGGTTTGATGCGTGACCGATATTTTCGCGCCAGCCAGTGCGCCAGTTTCCAGAACACGACAGTGTCGATGCGCCGGAAGCAACGCGCTGTGAAGTCGGTGAACTTGTAGAAGGCCGCCCATCCCGCCAGTTGGCGGTTCAGGCGGTCTACCATGTCGACCTTGCCGACATCATGATTGCCGGAAAGGGTATCGGTCAGTTTGCGAACAAACGCCTTGGCCTTTTCCTTGGGTATCGTCGTGACGACGGACATATGCCCGTTCGACCCCCGCCTGCGAATGATCCGATGCCCCAGAAAGACGAACCCGTCATCGACGTGGGTGATATGGGTCTTTTCCATATTCAACGTCAGCTTCAGACGGTCTTCCAGAAAGGCCCGGCATTCCTCGCGGATTTCCTCGGCATGCACCTTCGTCCCCTTGACGATGACAACGAAGTCATCGGCATAGCGACAATAGGCAATCGCAGGTTTCCATTGCCGGTTCTCTCGAACCGTGATGGGGCGGCCCTGCTGAATGCCGAAGTTCCATGCCCAGCGATCCTTGCGGGCTTTCCGGTTCAGGTATTTCGCCTCCAGCCACGTATCAAACTCGTGGAGCATGATGTTGGACAGGAGCGGCGACAGCACGCCGCCTTGCGGAACACCCTCACTGGACGCAGCAAACAGGCCACGGTCGATGTGACCCGCTTTTAGGATGCGCCAGAGAAGATCAACAAACCGTCCGTCCCGCACCCGCCGCCGAACGCATTGCAGAAGCAGCCGGTGATGAACGGTGTCGAAGTAGCTCGCCAGATCACCTTCGATGATCCAGCGGCCCCTCGTCGTGTCCGCGCCGTCCTGAAGCTGCAACTTCACGGTACGAACGGCATGATGCACGCTGCGTTCCGGCCGGAAGCCATAGGACAGGCGATGGAAGTCGCTTTCCCAAATCGGCTCCATGGCCATCAGCATGGCGCGCTGGACAATGCGGTCTGTCAGGGTCGGTATACCCAGTGGTCGTAGCTTGCCATTGGCTTTCGGGATATGGATTCGCTTGACCGGCTTCGGGCGATAGGTGCCTTTCAGCAGGTTTGTCCGCAGGTCGGCCAGATGGCGATCCAGCCCGGCCTGCATCCGTCGCTTATCCATTCCGTCAATGCCCGGAGTTCGTGCGCCACTCGACGCCAGAACGATCCGGGCGGCTTCGGCAAGCCATTCCCGGTCGGCAATGAGCCGCAAGAGACGATCGAACCGACGGTTCGGACCGGCCTCGGCCCATGTTGCGAGCTTGTGCTGCATTTCGCTGATTATCAAAGGTCTTCACCTCATTTGGTCAGGTAATTTGCACTCCAAGCAGATTGAACTGTTCCCCTTCGCCATGTGGCAGGCTTTCCCTGCCGCGGACTACTACGGGAACTCCGCCAGCATGATGGACATCAGGGTCAACTCCCTTGCGACGCAGAACATCGTGGGCATTCCATCATGCCTTCCCTCGTTCATATGCTGGACATTCCACGCACTGGGGAGGTTGCCGGTCGCAGTCCTTGTCCTTGCGTCCCGCAAGTCGATGCCGATGTCATGGTCTGGCTGCGTTCTCCCCATGACTCCCTGCAGGCGACCTACCTGTACGCCCGCATTCGGATGCCGCCGACATACGTCTCCGGCGACCTCGTCAGCATTTCGCCTGTTAAGCCGTGTAGGCGAAGGCGACATTTCAGCCCTCGGATGCGGATTAACCGGTTCGTGTTCCTCAACCTTCCAGTGCTACAGCCTCGGGAACCATCTCGGCGTAACGGCTTCGCCTCAATCCCCTTTACCTGCGGGCTACGTCACCCTGCCAGTAGACGACAGGTCACCGCCGCGTGGGCTCATGCCCCCTCACAGCAGGGGCAAGGCAATCTTCAAATCCTCCTTTCTCAATGCATTCCAGTCATATGCACCCCGGACCATCCGGGACGAGGCGCACGATAGGTAAAATCGGTCTGCCACAGCTGGTTCGGCCTTGTCGTCTTGTCATGGAACTCATCGGCGGCCTTGATGACGATGAAGGCCGGACTCGTGATCAGATCATGGGCCTTGAGCAGGCGATAGACCGAGGATTCCGACACGAAGTAGCCCTTGGTGTCGGTGAAGGTGACCGCCAACTCCCGTGGCGACAGCTCCGGCTCGTTCAGGGCCAGCTCGATGATCTGATCGCGCACCTTGTCAGGAATACGGTTCCAGACCCGGTTCGGCCGTGGCCTTTGATCCTCCAGCGCATCGACGCCGCCGGCAAGGAAGCGATCATACCAGCGATTGAAGGTCGACCGAGGAATACCGAGCCTCTGCAGCGTGCGCCGCGCCGACAGGTGGGAGTTCTCGACCAGCCGGATGATCTCCAGCTTCTCGGATGCGGGGTATCTCATTCGTCGTCGCCCCCATCCGCGATCATGCTTTTTTTAAGCAGCCGCAGTTCCAGCGCCTGTTCGGCTACGACCTCCTTGAGATCGCGGGCCTCCTTGCGCAGCACCTTCACCTCGTCGCTGGTGGCGGCGCGCGCCGTATCGCCCGCCAGCCGCTTCTTGCCGGCTTCGAGAAACTCCTTCGACCAGTTGTAATACAGGCTCTCGGCAATGCCTTCACGCCGGCACAGCGCCGCGATCGACTCCTCGCCGCGCAGGCCTTCCAGCACGATGCGGATCTTCTCCTCCGCCGAATATTGCTTGCGGGTCGCACGGCGGATGCCTTTGATGACCTGCTCCGCTGGCGCTTTCCCAGTTCCGGATTTCTGTCTCATCTTCGCTCCTTTGAAAGGCTACGATGAACCAGAAATCCTCCGTTCTCAGTTAAGCCGATTTGGTCCCATCAGTGCTGACGCCGGACAGGGGCCAGCGCGGCATTGACCTGTTCCCACGTGCAGCCCGCCTCGACCGTGATATACAGGTCGTCCGCGTTCACATCGACGACCCGGTTCAGCTTGCGCATGTCGAAGACGACGGCATGCTCATGGGCGGGCAGATAGCCCTTCGAATAGGACATGCCGCCGCCGCGCGGGACGACTGCAATGCCGGCATTCGTGCAGATCCCCACTGCATGGGCCGCCGTTTCGGCCGATTCCGGCATTGCCACGCCCAGCGGGCGGATGCCGGGCTGCCAGAACACGTCATTGGCATAGTAGTCTCGCGTCGCGTCGTCACCCCGGAAGGCGCATTCCGCCAAGGCTGACAGTTCGGCGAGCGCTGCGGAAACTGCATCCGGTTTCAACTGGGCATCGGCCATGGCGTTCATTCCTTCTCGTCTCGGTCTTGCGGCGCCACGGGGATGAAGCGGAAACCGCCATCCGCGCGCCGTGCGATGCGCCCGGCATGGGGCCGGTCGAAATGAGCTGGAAAGATCAGCGCGTCATTGTCGGCGCAGCGCTCCAGCAGGCGCGCCCGCGTCACCGGCGCAAGCGTGTTGTCCTCACAAAGGAAGCAGTTGAGATCAGGCTTGAAGACCTGCATCGCCCGGTGCATGCAATCGCCAGTGAAAATGGCCATCTGGCCGCCCGATACGATCTCCAGCACAAGCTGGCCGCTGGTGTGGCCGGGTGCTGCGCGGAAGGTCATGCCCGGACGCAATTCATCACCGTCGCCAACCCAGTCGACAAGACCGGCCTCGACGACGGGCTCGATGCTGTCGACGATGACGGGCCGGCCTTCCGGCTGCGCTGCCGCCGTCACGCCGCCGGGCTGCCAGTTGGCGTATTCGTCGCGGCCGAAGACGTAGCGGGCGTTGGGAAAGGTCGGGACCCAGCGGCCGTTCTCCAACCGTGTGTTCCAGCCGGAATGGTCGACATGCATGTGCGTGTTGACGACGACATCGCATCTTCCGGCTTCACGCCATGACGCGCCAATTCGCCGAGGAAATCCGTCGAGAGCATGTGGAAGCGACCGAATTTCGGGTCGAGACGTTCCTTGTCGTTGCCCGTTGCCGTGTCGACCAGAATGATCTCGTCGCCGCGGCGCACAAGCCAGGCATGAATGCTGGCAAACGTGCTGCCGGTTTCGGGATCGATCCTGTCGATATCGCGCAATTCCGGAAAGGTGTCGAAAATCGCGGGATTGAAATCGGGGAACTGTTGCGACGGGTGAAAGCCCGGCGAGGAAAATTCCTCGACCCGCTCAATGGTGACGTCTCCGACCTGCCATGCCGGCATGAACCCATTCCTCCCTGTCCTCGCAGTCAGCTAATCAGCGTCTCCAAATCGTGTCAACAGACAAAATACATTTCATATGGTGAAACGATCTTGACAAATTGCCTTCCTTGGCAATGGATAGTATCTGCAAACAAGTGCCCTGACCGGTGCCGGCGCGGCAGGCTAGGGAGGACCTTGGGGGAGGCATGGAGCAGCAGGAAAGACAATCGGGAAACGTGCGTGCCGTCACCCGCGCCGCCGACATCCTGCGGACGTTCAGAAACCAGCCGAAACAATCGCTTGCGGAGGTTTCTTCGGCTGCCGGCCTGGACAAGGGAACGACCCGCCGGTTGCTTCTGACGATGATGAATTCAGGCCTTATCGTTCAGGACCCGGCCTCTCAGCGCTACGGCCTCGGACGCCTGTTGCGGGAACTGGCCGCCAGCGTCGTCGACGATTTCGACCTGCGGTCGGTCGCGGTTCCGGAACTGACAGCCATCGCCAACGAACTCCATCTGACCACATTCCTGTCGGTGTACCGGAACCACGCCGCGCTGTGCCTGGAACGCATCCATGACATGCAGGGCATGGAGGTGCACTGGTGGCCCGTTGGCGGCACCCTGCCGCTCAATTCAGGTGGCGCGCCAAAGCTGCTGCTCGCTTATCAGACTGATGCGGAGATTGAGCAGGTGCTCTGCGATCCCCTGCTTCCGGTGACGCCCCATGCCATTACGGATGCCGGAGCGTTCCGGAGCCGTCTGCGGGAAATCCGCGCGCGGGGATGGGAGTATGCCGAGGACGACGTCACGCTGGGCCTTGCGGCCATCGCGGTGCCGGTCCTGAACGCCGACGGAGAGATCATATGCGCGCTATCGATGGCCGGGCTGACACCGCAAATGCGGGGTGACGACGAACCCCGCCATCTGGCGCGATTGAAGGAAGCGGCCGCACGGGTTTCCAGGGCCCTGGGGACCTGAATATCGTCCTGGCCTGCCGTCCACGGCGCCGGCAGCAGGCCAATCCGCGCCTCCGCAAACTTCGACTTCTTCAGGGGATTCTCCTTCTCCGGTCAAAGGCAATGCAGTCGGGAAATTCCAGCTCAGAATGACGTTGCCCCTCCGGCCCAATCCAGCTTGACGTTTGCTCCGGCCGTATCGAAACGACCAGAACATGAGACGCAATCGGTCCAGAGAAGAGAAAACCAATGCTATCCGATGGAGCTTGAGGCGGGCCTAACCGTTTCGAAGTTCTGCCGGAATCCCTCGCTTTCCTTGTGACTCCGCTGGAATATCATGCTAGCGTTTTCATGCTAGACCAAGGAGGAAAGTTCCGTTTGGGCAGGGCCATCGGGAATGACGCGCGGCAACGCGGTGCGTCCGATCCTGTGGACGGTGCACCGGCGCCGCAGGGCCGTGTGACGGCGGTGCGCGGGGCCGTGCTCGATGTTCGTATCGAGGGCGCTCTTCCCGCCATCCACGATGCGGTCTTGATCGACAGCCTTGACGAGAACATCCTGGCCGAAGTCCACGCCCATCTCGATGCACATCATGTCCGCGTGATCGCGCTCGCACCGACCGAGGGTGTCACGCGCGGCGCTTCCGTCCGGCTGCCGGGTGGGCCGCTGTCCATGCCGGTCGGCGCTGCCGTCCTCGGCCGCCTGCTCGATGTCAGGGGGGCTGTCGGAGATGATGGCCCGCCGCTGCCCGTGGACGTGCCGCGCCGCCCGATCCATCGCAGCGCTCCGCCCCTCGCCACGCAGAAAGCGGGCGTCGAGGTGTTTTCGACCGGGATCAAGATCCTCGACCTGCTCGCCCCGCTCGCGCAGGGCGGCAAGTCGGCGATGTTCGGCGGTGCCGGTGTCGGCAAGACCGTTCTCGTTACCGAACTGATCCACGCGATGGTCTCGGGCTATGACGGCATCTCGGTCTTCGCCGGTGTCGGGGAACGCTCGCGCGAGGGGCACGAGATGCTGAACGAGATGCGCGCCTCGGGCGTGCTCGACCGCACGGTGCTGGTCTTTGGCCAGATGAACGAACCCCCGGGCGCGCGCTGGCGCGTGCCTTTGGCCGCTCTGTCGGTGGCCGAGCATTTCCGTGACGCCGAGGGGCGCAATGTCCTTTTGCTGATGGACAACGTGTTCCGCTTCGTGCAGGCGGGCGCCGAGGTCTCGGGCCTGCTCGGGCGGATGCCCTCGCGTGTCGGCTACCAGCCCACACTCGAATCCGAGGTCGGCGACCTCCAGGAGCGCATCGCCTCGGTCGGCCGCGCTGCCGTGACGGCGGTTGAGGCGGTCTATGTCCCGGCCGACGATTTCACCGATCCGGCAGTGTCGGCGATCAGCGCCCACATGGACAGCACGGTCGTACTCTCGCGCCAGTTGGCGGCCGAGGGAATCTATCCCGCGATCGACCCGATCGACACGACCTCGGTGCTGCTCGATCCGCTGGTGGTGGGCGAGGAGCATGTCCGGGTTGCCGGGCGGGTCCGCGAGTTAATCGAGCATTACCGGGAACTTCGCGACGTCATCGCGCTTCTGGGGGTCGAGGAACTCGGCCATGAGGAGCGGCTGCTGGTCGGCCGCGCCCGCAGGCTGCAGCGATTCCTGACGCAGCCCTTCTTCGTCGCGGCCGCCTATACGGGCATGCCGGGCCGCTCGGTCCCGGTGGCCGAAACGATCGAGGGGTGCGCCGGGATCATCGAGGGCGCCTGTGATGATTGGGACGAAAGCTCGCTCTACATGATCGGCGCGCTCGAAGAGGGCCGCGAGAAGGAGGAGGCGCGGCGGCGTTCGAGCGGGCCCGCGGAGGCTAGGACGGGATGACGGCGCGAACCATCCATCTGACGGTGACCACGCCGCTTTCGGTGGCTGTCGATGTGCCCGATGCCGTCTCGGTCCGGGCCGAGGATGCCACGGGCGGCTTCGGCATCCAGCCGGGCCACGCCGATTTCCTGACCGTGCTCGGCCCCTCTGTCCTGCGCTGGCGCGCCGGCGGCGGGCGCTGGCGGTTCTGCGCGGTTCGCGGCGGGGTTCTGCGGGTCTCGGGTGGCGTCAAGCTCGCGGTTGCCTGCCGCGAGGCGGTGCCGGGCGACGACCTGGCAACGCTCGAAGCGCAGGTGCGCAAGGACGCCGAGGCGGTGCGCGACGCCGCGCGCCGGACACGCGGCGAATCGGCACGACTTCACATGCTGGCGATCCGCCGCTTGATGCGCCAGCTCGGCGCGGATGGCGGGAATGCCGCCGACGCGGCGCTTGAGGAGGCCTTCCGGTGAGCAGTCACGATACAGACCGGGCAATGGCGGAGGCCGCGCGCAAGAGCCTGGCGCGCGACGAGGCCGGTGCGCGCGATCCCGAACCCTCGCTCGCCCGGCGGTTCGGTCAGATCGGTGTCCTGGGCTGGGTGATCGTCGGCCCGACGCTACTCGGTGTCGTGATCGGCGGCTGGCTCGACCGGCTTCTCGGTTCGGGGATCACGCTCTCGGCGGCCCTGACCCTGATGGGTGCCGCCCTCGGTCTCTGGCTTGCCTTGCGCTGGATGAACGAGCAATGAGCGCCGCCGCGCCCTGGCTTCTGGTCATTCTCGCCGCACTGGCCGGCACCGGCGCGGGCTGGCTGCATTTCCGCAGCCTGCGGCCGCTCGCAAAAGGAATCGCCGGCGGCGACTGGCGGGCACTGGCGCTCCAGCTTTTGCGACTGGGCGGGATGGCGGGGTTTCTGGTGATCGCCGCGCAGGGCGGGGCATCGGTGCTGCTTGCCGCCGCGAGTGGTGTGATGGCGGGGCGCTGGCTGGTCCTTCGCGCCGCGCGGCGGGAGGCGCAATGACGGACTCGCCGCTCGCCCTCGCCGTCGTCTTTCACGTCGGCCCGGTGCCCGTGACGCAGCCGGTCGTCGTCACCTGGGGCATCATTGCGCTGATGGCGGTCCTGTCCTTCGCCCTGAGGCGCAGCCTCGCGCTGCGGCCGTCCTGGCCGCAGGCCGTGGTGGAACTGGTCGTCTCGACGCTCGACAGCCAGATCCGCGCCACCATCCCGGGTGAGCCGGCGCGCTTCCGGGGACTGATCGGAACGCTGCTCCTGTTCATCCTGATCGCCAACTGGTCGTCGCTGGTGCCGGGGATCGAGCCGCCGACCGCGCATCTTGAAACCGACGCGGCGCTTGCGCTCATCGTCTTCCTCGCGGCCATCTATTTCGGCATCCGCGAGCAGGGGCTGCGGGGCTATCTGGCCGGTTTTGCCCGCCCGACCTGGGTGATGATCCCGCTGAACCTGATCGAGCAGGTGACACGCGCCTTCTCGCTGATGGTGCGGCTGTTCGGAAACGTGATGAGCGGGGTTTTCGTCATCGGCATCGTCCTGTCGCTGGCAGGACTCCTGGTGCCGATACCGCTGATGGCGCTCGATCTGCTGACCGGGGCCGTCCAGGCCTATATCTTTGCCACCCTGGCGCTGGTGTTCATTGCCGCCGCGGTCGAGGATGGCCCCCTCAACAAGAAGGAGAACCGCCCGTGACCCCGGTCGACTACATAGAGATCGTCAGCATGCTCGGCGCCGTGATCGCTGTCTGCTTCGGGGCCATCGGTCCGGCGCTGGCCGAGGGCCGCGCCGTCGCCGCGGCCATGGACGCGATCGCCCGCCAGCCCGAGGCAGCGGGCACGCTCTCGCGCACGCTTTTCGTCGGACTTGCGATGATCGAGACGATGGCGATCTACTGCCTCGTCGTCGCACTCCTGCTGCTCTTCGCCAACCCCTTCGTGCAATGAGCCGATGACCTTCGACTGGGCCACCTTTGCCTTTCAGCTCGTCAACGTCCTGGTTCTGCTGGCGATCCTCACGCATTTCCTTTTCCGCCCGGTGGCAGGGATCATCAGCAAGCGGCAGGCAGAGACCGATGCGGCGCTCGAACGGGCCGAGGCCATGCGGGCAGAGGCCCTGGCCGCGGCCGAACGGGCGAAAGCCGAGGCCGATGCGAATGCCGCCGCCCGGCGCGACGTTCTTGCCAAGGCGCAGGACGAGGCGGCGGCCGAGCGCGCGTGCCTTGTCGAGGACGCGCGGGCCGAGGCGGCGAAGCTGGTAAAGGCCGCGCAGGCCCAGGCCGAGGATATCGTGGCCATGTCGGAGGCGCGGACGCTGGCGCGTGCCCGCGACCTTGCGGAAACGATCGCGGCACGGGCGCTGGCCGCGCAGCCGCGCCCACCGACGCCTGAAGCCTATGCCGAACGGCTGGCCGAAGCCCTGGTTGCTCTTCCCGAGGACGCCCGCTTATCGATGTTCGGCTCCGGACCGCTGACGCTGGTCTCGGCACAGCCGCTCTGCGGTGCCGAACTCGGCGTCGTGCGGGAAGCGCTGGCGGGCGTTCCGGGGCTGGCGGGGATGTCCCCAGAGGCTGAGGTCGATCCGGGGCTCATCGCGGGGCTTGAACTGCGAGGCGTTTCAGGCGTCGTCCACAATTCCCTCGCGCATGATCTGGCGCGCATCGCGGAGGCGCTCGATGGCGACGGATCCGCCGGTTGAGGCGCTGAAGGCCCGCATAGCAGGCGCGGCGCTCGGACCAGAGGCCGAGGAGTCCGGGGTCGTCGTCGAGGTCGCCGACGGTCTTGCCCATGTCGCAGGCCTGCCCGGCGCGCGGCTTGGCGAGGTGCTGGCCTTTCCGGACGGGACGCGCGCACTGGTCCTGACCCTCGACGAGGAAACGCTTCAGGCGGCCTTCCTCGATCCCGCGGCCGGGCTTTCTTCCGGCAGTGCGGCGCGGCGCACCGGGCGCCTCGTGCGTGTACCGGTCGGGGAGGGGCTTTTCGGCCGGGTCGTCGATCCCCTGGGCCGACCGCTCGACGGCCTCGGACCCGTCACCGCGACGGAGACCCGGACGGCCGAACGTCCGGCGCCCCGGATCATCGAGCGCGACTTCGTGACCGAACCTGTCGAGACCGGCCTTCTGGTGGTCGACTCGCTGTTTGCCATCGGGCGGGGGCAGCGCGAACTGATCATCGGCGAGCGCGGCACCGGCAAGACCTCGATCGCGGTCGACACGATACTGAACCAGAAATCGAGCGACATCGTCTCGGTGTATGTCGCGATTGGCCAACGCACGACCGCCGTGCGCCGGGTGATCGAGGCGGTGCGCGCCAACGGCGCTTTCGACCGGACGATCTTCGTCGTTGCTCCGGCCACCGCGCAGCCCGGGCTGCGCTGGCTCGCGCCGTTCACCGCGACGACCATGGCCGAATGGGTTCGCGACCGGGGCGGACACGCGCTCATCGTCTACGACGACCTGACCAAGCACGCCGCCGTACACCGGGAGCTTGCCCTGCTCTCGCGCCAGCCGCCTGGGCGCGAGGCCTATCCCGGCGACATCTTCTATCTCCATGCCAGGCTTCTGGAACGGTCGGCGAAGCTGTCGAAGGCAAAAGGCGGCGGGTCGCTCACGGCGCTTCCCATCGCCGAGATCGAGGCCGGGAACCTCGCCGCCTATATCCCGACCAACCTGATCTCGATTTCCGACGGACAGCTCGTCACGTCGGCGGCACTCTTTGCGGCGAACCAGCGCCCGGCGGTCGATATCGGGCATTCGGTCAGCCGGGTCGGCGGCAAGACGCAGGCGGGGGCGCTGAAGGCGGTGGCGGGGCGGGTCCGCCTCGACTATGCACAATATCTGGAGATGAAGGTGTTTGCCCGCTTCGGCGGTTTCGGCGACAGCGCGATGGCCGCGCAGCTCGCCCGAGGCGAGCGGATCGGCGCCCTTCTGGCGCAGGCGCGTTATGCGCCACTTCCCACTGCGGCTCAGGTGGCGCTGTTCGCCGCGCTGACCGACGGCGCCCTCGATGACGTCGCGCCCGAGGCCATGGCAAACGTGAAGGCCGCGCTGGTGCCGATCATCAATGCCGACCCGGCGCTGGCTGCGTTCCGGGCGGCGCCCGACAGGCTGGATGCGGCAACGCGCAAGGCGCTCGTGGCCAGCGTTTCTGCCGCCGTGATCAAGGGCGGAGGGCAGGAAAGGTGAGCCGGCCGGAGGAAATACAGGAGCGTATCGGCAACATCCGCCAGATCGACAGCATCGTTTCGACGCTGCGGGCAATTGCGGCGGCGCATCAGATCGAGGCGCGCGCCCATCTGGACGCCATCCGCGCGCATGAGGCGGCCGTGGCCGAGGCGCTTTCCGTGGCGCTCGCCGCGCTGTCGGACGTGCCGCAGGACATCGCGGACCCGGGACCGGGCCTTGCCATCGTCGTCGGCGGAACTCAGGGGTTCTGCGGTGCCTATGCCGACCGGCTGGCCGAAGCGGCCAGGGCCGAGGCGGACCGTGGCGCGCGGCTGATGGTCGTCGGCGCGCGCACTGCCGGGGCGCTCGGTTCCGATCCACCACCGGTCTGGACCGGGGACATGGTCGCCCATGCGCGCGAGATACCCGCCTTCGCCGGACGCCTCGCCGACGCGCTCCTTGCCGAGGTCCTGCGCAGCCCGGGGCTCGCGGTGCGCATCGTGTTCGCCGATCCGGCAGAGCGGACGTTGCCGCTTGTCCACCGCCGGCTCTTTCCGTTCGACTTCACGCGGTTTGCGCCCTGGCGGGGTGGCGGCGTGCGGACAACGCTGGCTCCCGAGACACTTGTTGCCGCGCTGGTCGAGGAATATGTCTTCACCGAGATCTGCGAGGCTCTGATGCTGGGCTTCGCCGCCGAGAATGCCGCCCGCGTCGCCGCTATGGCCAGGGCCCGGTCGAATGTGCGCGATCGGCAGGCCGAGCTCGAAAGCGCGTTCCGGCGCGCCCGGCAGGACCAGATGACCACCGAGATCATCGAGGTGACCTCCGCCGACACCGATATCGGGCACCATGGCTGAATGTCGTGCCACCCAGTCGCGGTGCTGACCTTTTCCCAGCGTGGCGACGGCAAGGCGGTGTCCGCCGTCAAGGACCGGCTTGCCCCTTGGTGCCCCGCGGCGTATTTTTGAAGATGCTTGTGTATGCGTCCGTGCACTCCAACGACGGAATCGTGAATGAACGCAGCGTGTGGTGGCCAGGAGCGAATTTACGGCACGCAGGAATGGGCAGCGGTAGGGCATGCTTGCCCTATCCGCGCGACCCGCGGCAGACGGGGGATGTCATGAAACGGAACGACGAACCCCAGCCGGGAAAGCCTTACCCGGCTCATCCGACGCTTCGGCGGCAGCCCTTGCCATGGACCGATCCGAAGCCCGACAGCGAGGATCCGCGATCGTCTGACCTTGTTGCCGCCATCCTGAAAAGTCCGGAATACCGCGAGGCCGACGCGGATACCGAATATCTGCGAAGTGACGTCACCCGTGGCGTGCGGCTTCAACTGGATTTCCAGAAAACGGAGCATCTTCTCCAGACGCACGGGATCGGGCACTCGATTGTCGTCTTTGGCAGTACACGGGTTTGTGAGCCGGCGGCTGCGGAACGGAGCGTCACGATGCTGGAAGCCGAATGCGCCCGGAATCCGGGCAATGCGGATCTGGCGCGGAAATTGCGCATCGCACGGCGGGTCGAGGCAAAGAGCCGCTACTACCGGATCGCGCAGGATTTCGGCCGGCTGGTCGGGAATGCCGGATTTCCCGAAGGTGAAAGGCTCGTCATCCTGACCGGCGGTGGCCCAGGGCTGATGGAGGCTGCCAATCGCGGCGCGCATGACGCAGGGGCTCCGACCGTGGGCCTCAACATCACGCTTCCGCATGAACAGTTTCCAAACCCCTATCTGACACCCGGCCTTTGCTTCCGATTGCACTATTTCGCGATACGCAAGCTGCATTTCCTTTTGCGCGCGCGGGCGCTGGTGGTGTTTCCGGGGGGCTATGGCACGCTCGACGAACTGTTCGAAACACTCACCCTGATACAGACGCGCAAGATCGCGCCACTGCCGGTCATCCTCGTCGGAGAGGACTACTGGCAGCGGGTGTTCGACCCAGATTTCCTTGTCGAGGAAGGGGTGATCGATCCCGAGGATCGCGATCTTTTCTGGTTTGCCGAAACTGCCGAGGAAATCTGGACCGACATCCTGCGCTGGTATGAGCGTGCCGGACGGCCATTGCTGGTTGAACGGGAACAGGGGAGGAAATGATCATGCGGCTTTCGTTTCACGGCGCCGCGGGGGGCGTCACTGGTTCATGCCACCTGCTCGCCGCAAAAGGAAAGAGGATCCTGATCGACTGCGGGATGTTCCAGGGGGGGCGAGAACTGCATGAGGAAAATGCCGACGACTTCGGCTTCGACCCGGCTTCGATCGACCTGCTGCTTCTGACACACGCCCATCTCGACCACTGCGGCCGCATTCCGCTTCTGGTCAAGCAGGGGTTCTCTGGAGAAATCATCTGCACCGCGGCCACACGCGACCTGACACGCCTGGTGCTGCTGGATTCGGCACATATCCACGAGGAGGAGGCGCGGCGGCGGCAGCGGCACGGCGGCGGGCAGGGGCCGCTTTACGACAGGGTTGATGCCCTCGACAGTCTCGAACAGTTCGGGCGCGTCGCCAGGTACGGCAAGCCGATCGACCTTGGCGGGGGGATTCTTGCCACATGGCATGATGCCGGCCATATCCTCGGGTCGGCCAGCATCAGTCTGGACGTGACCGAAGCCGGCCAGACCAAACGTATCCTCTTCTCCGGAGATATCGGACCGTCCGTCCGCCCGCTGCTCAACGAGCCGCAGCCACCCCGCGATGTCGACATCGTTGTGATGGAAAGTACCTATGGTGATCGCGATCACCGGTCGATGGAAAGCTCGGTCGTGGAATTTCACGATGCGGTTCGCGAAACCATAGCGCGCGGCGGCAATGTCGTCATTCCGACCTTCGCTCTGGAGCGCGCGCAGGAGCTGCTCTACTTCCTGCGCGAGGGGATGACATCGGGCGAACTCCCGAAATATCTGCGGGTGTTCCTGGACTCGCCCATGGCGATCTCGGCGACGCGGATCTACCGGCGTCACCCCGATGACATGAAACCCGAAATCGCCGCCCGTCTCGGACAACGGACGGATCCCCTGGACCTTCCCGAACTCGAATTCGTGGAGGAGGCCTCGGAGTCCATCGCGCTGAACACGATCCGCTCGGGCGGGGTATTCCTGGCGGGGTCGGGCATGTGCACCGGGGGAAGGGTGCGGCACCATCTGCGGCACAATCTGGGCCATGAGGATTGCAGCGTCATCTTCGTGGGGTTCGCCGCCGAGGGCACGCTGGCGCGGATCATCATCGACGGGGCGCGGTCGGTGAGGCTTTTCGGAAGCGAGATACCGGTGCGGGCCCGGATTCACACGATCAACGGCTTCTCCGCTCATGCCGGCCGATCCGACCTGATCGCCTGGCACAAACGCACCGGCAACCCTGCCAGGACATTTCTGGTCCATGGCGAGGAGGCGGGACGCAAAGCGCTGTCGGAGGGACTGGGCAACAAGGGGATCGAAATGCCGGTTCTGCACCAGCGCTATGATCTCTGACACGGGCGGACAACCACCGCTTCCGCACGGTCGCTGGGCCGGGCGTCTCCGGGCGGGGGAATGACCTGCCTGATGCGGGGAGTTGGCCGGCGGACTTGTTCTCGATCAAGGTGAAGTGCGGGTGCGGCGGATATGCAGGATGCTCGGCGATTTCAGTGGCGGGGCCAGGCCGCGATCCGTCGCTCCTGGCGCGTCGGCTTTCGAACCATGATCCCTCGGAGTTCGGCAGATGACGAAATCTTCCAGCAAGGCATCAACGGACGCGCCAGGGCGGTCCCTTCCGGTGGTCCTGCCAACACCCGCCGGCACCGTGCAGCGACCGGCGCCGCGGCAGCAACAGGGGCCGCGACATCCGCACCAGAACCTGGACCGGGCGGCGCGGGCGGCGGTTGCGCGGCTGAGCGCGGGGCTTTCGCCACATTCCTTCTTCGACGCCTGGGCCGATTGGGCCCAGCACCTCAGCCAGGCTCCGGGCCGGCAACTGGAACTGATCGAACGCGCGCAGCGCAACGCCCTTGCGCTGATGTCGCATCGCTTCGATACGGAGGGCGACAGGGCGCCACCCTTCGCACCCAAGCCATTCGATCACCGGTTCCGCCATCCCGGCTGGCAGAAGCTGCCCTTCAGCCTTTGGCAGCAGTCCTTTCTCGCCGCGCAGGACTGGTGGGACCATGCGACCGACCATCTGCGCGGCCTGCGGCCCGAAAACGCGGACCGGACCCGCTTCATGGCGCGCCAGGCGCTCGACATCATGTCGCCGTCCAATTTCCCGGCCCTGAATCCCGAGATCGTCGAGACCACCCTCCATTCCGGGGGGCGCAACCTTGCCGAGGGAGCCGCCAATTTCGTCCATGATGCGATCAAGACCGTCATGCAATCGCGCGACCCGGCGCCCGAGGGGTACAGGATTGGCGAGGACCTGGCCTGCACGCCGGGGCAGGTGGTGTTCCGCAACGACCTGTTCGAGTTGATCCAGTATTCGCCGCGGACCGCCGAAGTCCGGGCAGAACCGATCCTGATCGTGCCAGCCTGGATCATGAAATACTACATCCTCGACCTGTCGCCACAGAACTCCATGGTGAACTATCTGGTCGGGCAGGGGTTCACGGTTTTCGCGATCTCCTGGTGCAATCCCACTGCCGGGCAGTGCGACCTCTCGCTGGAGGACTACCGCAAGTTTGGCGTGATGGCGGCGCTCGATGCCGTGAACGCCATCGTCCCGGATCGCAAGGTTCATGCCGTCGGCTATTGCCTCGGCGGAACGATCCTGGCGATCGCGGCCGCCACGATGGCGCGGGATCGCGACGACCGGCTCGCGTCGATCACGCTGATGGCGGCGCAGGTGGATTTCGCAGAGGCGGGCGAACTGCTGCTCTTCGTCGATGAAAGCCAGGTGGCCTTCCTTGAGGACATGATGTGGGACCAGGGCTATCTCGACCGGCCGCAGATGGCGCGCACCTTCTCCGCGATCCGGTCGGAGGACCTGATCTGGTCGCGGGCCGTGCAGCGTTACTGGCTGGGACAGGACGACACGCCCACGGACATGGGTGTGTGGCTGGCCGACACGACGCGCATGCCTGCGCGGATGCATTCGCAATATCTGCGCGGCCTGTTCCTGGAAAACCGGTTGAGCGCGGGCCGCTTTTCTGTCGAGGGCCGGGTGATCGCATTGAAGGATATCTCGGCGCCGCTCTTCGTCGTCGCCACGGAGACCGATCACATCGCGCCGTGGCGCTCGGTCTACAAGACGCAGCTTTTCACCGATTGCGACCTGACCTTCGCGCTGACCAGCGGCGGCCACAACAGCGGTATCGTCAACGAACCGGGAAATCCGCGCAGCCGCTACCGGATCTCGCACCGGCCACAGGGCGCGCTTTATGTCGGACCGGACGACTGGCTGGCGCGCAATCCCGACCGGCCGGGTTCCTGGTGGCCGGCGTGGCGGGACTGGCTGGCAGATCGCAGCAGTGCCATGGTCATGCCACACCGGCACCTTGGCGCACCCGAACGCGGCTATCCTCCGCTCGAGGCAGCACCGGGCTCCTATGTGCACCAGACGTGAGCCTGGCGGCTGGCGTCACGCGGGTGCCGGTCCGCGTCCGTCCGGGCAGGCGGGGACAGGGACATGAAGCCGGCTGACCCGGGTACCCCGGCTGCATCCTCCTGGTGGCGTCTGCCGGCCGGGATCTGGGCGCTCGGATTCGTGTCGCTCCTGATGGATGTCTCATCCGAGATGATTCACGCGTTGCTGCCGGTCTATCTGGTGGTGGGGCTCGGGGCGACGGCGCTGACCGTGGGCATCATCGAGGGGATCGCGGAAGCAACGGCAGCGATGACCAAGGTGTTCTCCGGGGCGCTGAGCGACCGGATCGGCCGGAGAAAGGAACTGGCGGCGCTGGGTTACGGTCTCGCTGCGATCACGAAACCGGTCTTTCCGCTGGCCCCGACAGTGGGCTGGCTGGTTGCCGCACGCTTCATCGACCGGGTGGGCAAGGGTATCCGAGGGGCGCCGCGCGATGCGTTGGTGGCCGACATCGCTCCTCCCGAATTGCGTGGCGCGGCCTTCGGGTTGCGCCAGTCGCTCGATACGGCCGGCGCCTTCTTGGGACCGCTGATCGCCATCGCGCTGATGTGGATGTTCGCGGAAAATTTCGCGGCGGTTTTCTGGATGGCGGTGATCCCTGCCCTTGCTTCGGTGGCGTTGATCCTGTTCGTCGTCCACGAGCCGGCGCGGCCCGAAGACGTGCGCAAGGTCGCGAATCCGCTCAGCCGGCGCAAGCTCGCCGATCTCGGGGCGATCTACTGGTGGGTTGTCGCGGTCGCGGCGGTGTTCACGCTGGCGCGGTTCAGCGAGGCCTTCCTGATCCTGCGGGCCGAGGGGGCGGGGCTGACGCTGGTCTTCGTGCCGCTGGTCCTGGTCGTGCTGAATATCGCCTATGCGCTGTCGGCCTACCCGGTCGGCGCGCTGTCCGACAGCATGAACCGGACCAGCCTCCTCTTCGCAGGTCTCGTGCTGCTCGTTGCTGCCGACCTTGTGCTGGCCTTCGCGCCAGGTCTCTGGGGCGTCATGGCCGGCGTCGTGCTCTGGGGCCTGCATATGGGGTTCACCCAGGGGATATTTGCGGCGCTGGTGGCCGACTTCGCTCCACCGGAGTTGCGGGGTACGGCCTATGGCATGTTCAATCTGGTGACGGGTGTGGCGCTGCTGGCGGCCAGCGTCATCGCCGGGTTTCTTTGGGATGCCGTTGGCCCGCAGTGGACCTTCCTTGCCGGTGCGTTCTTCGCACTCCTGACCGCTGCCGGACTGATGCCGCTGGATAGAAACAGAGCCTCGCGGCCCCGATGATGAAATCGCCGCCAAAACCGGTTTTGCCCATCAGGGCCTCCTTGCCTTGAAATCCGGGAAGAAGGCGTCTGAAATTCCCGGGGCCATTCCCGGTGCGTTTGATGATACGGCTGTCTATACGTAATCCTGTTTGATTGTTAACATAAGAAAGACCGTGTGAAATTGCCGGGTCCGCCTTGGAGAAATTTCACGTTATTGCCAAAGAGATCATTATCGGAGGCATAAATGTCTGAATACAGAATTGTCTTCCATCACGATGGTTCAAATCTGGATCCGTTCTATGACCGGTTCGTGACTGAATGGGCGCAAAGGATCGAGGAGCAATCGGACGGCCGGATCGAAGTCGAACTCTTTCACAGCGGCCAGCTGGTGCGCGCCAGCCAGATTCTCGATGGCGTGGAGATCGGGGTGATCGACGCCGGCATTGTGGCACTCGATTCCTTGGTCGACGAGCGGTTTTCGCTGTTCGAACTCCCCTTCGTGGCAAGCGCCGACGCAAGTGGCGCGCGCACGGCCTGGGAGATCATCCAGTCCGACTTGGACGGCATCCTCGGCAATGTCAGAATCCTTGCAGCCTTCATCCGCGGCGCGACGACCCTTGCAAGCAATGAAGTGCTTGCCGCTCCCGATGACCTGGCCGGATTGAAAGTACGAAGCTCAGGCACCGTCACCGGCGATTTCCTCGATTTGATCGGTGCATCGGCGCTGCCGCTTGCGTATGGCGAACTCTATCCGGCGATGCAAACCGGTGTCATCGATGCCATGGCACTTGGCTCCGACAGGGTTGATTTCCTTCAGTCCGGTCTTGGCGACGTCATCACGCAAGCGCTTGTCTTCGACGATCAAACGGGCTTCACCAACCAGCTTCATGGCCTCGTGATCGATGCTGACCTGTACAATTCCCTGCCCGCGGACCTGCAGCAGGTGATCGATGACAATTCCGGGCCGGAACTGTCGGCCATGGCCGGTGCTGTGCTCGACGCGATCGCCGCCGAATATGTCGCGGACATGGAACAGGCCGGGGTGAACGTGATACGGGCAAGCGAACCGCAAATGGAAGCGTGGAAGGCTGCCGCGCAGCCGGTCATAGACGGAATCGTCCAGAACCTCGAAACGGTCGGGCTCGACGCGCAAGCGCTGATGACCGATCTGCAGGTTGCGCAGGTCAACGAAATTTTCCTTGTCCTCCGCTCCGATCTCGGGGTCGATTCCGTGGATGAACTCGCAGGCGCGACGTTTGCCGTCCAGGCTGGCAGCGCGGCCGAAGCCGAGGTCACGGAAACCCTGAATGCGCGCGGAATCGGTTTTCAGCTGATTTCCTTTTCCGATCCGGGCGAGGTGACACAGGCCTTTCTCCAGGGGCGATCGGATGTCTTTGCCACCATGGACCCGGTTGCCGCTTCCGCGGTAATCAATACCGGGGGAATGGACGTTTTCCGGCTCTCCGCCGATACCGGCGAAACCTTTCCTCCGCCATTGGGGAATTTCCACTTCTCCGGTCCGCTTCAGGACGGCCAGGCAAGCTTCAATGCGTTCGATGGCATTACGCTCGTGGTCCTGTTGCGAGACCGCAATGCGGTCGAGGACTTCCTTGACGCGCAGGGCGCAGCTGCCGATGGCGTGATCGTGGCCGGAACGTTGCAGCAGGCCATCGACATCGTCGGGCTCGGTCAGGCCGACATGTTCGCGACGACGCAACTGAGCGAACAGGCGGCCAGCCTCGCCCAGAACGGGGATACTGTCGCCCTGGTCTACGATGGCGATGCCCCGTCCGGCCAGGAACCGGACCTCGTCGTGGCGGACCTGGTGCTCGATGCGGTGGTCTGGCATCCCGGCGATGTGATCGGGGCCGGCTGGAGCGTGGTCAATCAGGGAGATGCCAGCGCGGGCGATTCGCGGTCGAGCCTCTTCCTTTCGTCCAACCAGACCATCAGTACCGTCGACCGGGTTCTTCTGGCCGACGCCGGAACGGGCATTCTCGATCCTGCCGAAGCGCGGGCCGCGGATGTGCCAAACGCCTTTACCGTACCGTCGGACCTGTCTCCGGGCACCTATTTCGCCGGCGTGATTGCCGATGTCGACCAGGCGGTTGCAGAGAGCGACGAAAGCAACAACCTGTCCGGCGTGGTCAGGATCACGGTCGAAAGGAACAGCACCGGCGGTGACCCGATCGGGCCGGACAATAGCCCCTACGTCTACATCACGGCGTTCGAAGACCAGCCGTTCAACGCGACAATGGTGCAATTGATGCACCTGGCCGGCGATGACAGGACAACGCCCAAATACACCGTCGCGGAACAGTTGATCGAGGGCGAGGGCAGCCATGTCTTCACGCTTCTCGATCACGTCGAGATCGATCGGTCGGATCCGAACGCCTACCGCGACTTCACGGCCTTCATCGGCGGAATCGCCGCTGTCATCGTTCCCAACTATGACGGCATCGATGACATGATCGAGGCGCTTCGCGGCAACCACGGCAACGTCAACGTGTTCACGATCGACAGGAATTTTCAGTTTCATGAATTCGCGGCCGCCGATGCCGGGGAATTCGATTTCGACAGCTGGCAACCGCCTCTCGAACTCATCGGGCAGGATGTCGATCAGGGAACCGCGAGCGATGACACGAGGGATGGCGGGCCCAGCGACGATTACTTCCTTGCCTCGCCGGGCAATGACACGATCGACGGAGCCGGCGGGACGGACAGCATCGTCTATGGTGGGGTACGCGCCGATTACGTGCAGGATTTGCAGGCCGACGGTTCGATCCTCGTCGACAAGCCGGACGGGACGACCGATACGCTGACCGCCATCGAGCGCATCGACCTGCTGGACGGCGACTATGTCTATGACATCGGCTCGGATAATCTGGGTTTCGGCTATCGCATCTACCAGGCCTCGTTCGGGCGTACGCCGGACGAGGGCGGGGTGCGGTTCTGGATCGGCGTGCTCGATACCCTGGATTCGTGGGGCTATACCGATTACGCCAAGCAGCAATATGTGGCCTCGGAATTCATCGGCTCGGACGAGTTCCAGGGCCTCTACGGCGCCAATCCCACCAATTTCGAGTATATCGACGCGATGTATCAGAACGTGCTGTTCCGGCTGCCGGACCAGGAGGGCTACGACTTCTGGGTCGGCGGCATGGAGGCGGGCCTCACCCGCGAGGACATCCTCATCGCCTTCACCCAGAGCCAGGAGAACATTTCCAACAATATCGCCAATCTCGATGATGGTGTATGGGTGTTGTAGGATAAAGACTCCAAGAAAGAGAGAAATCCAATGGTTGCGACGATTGATATCTTCAAGGGCAGTCTTCTGGAAACATCCTACTACAATGTCTATTTCAATATAATTCTCGGTGGGTCGATAACGGTTCGTGAGGCGGACAGAATTGAACTGGCTATTGTTCCCGATCCGGGTGGCGGATTTGTCCCGACGCCGGAGCAGTCGGCGATGCGACTTGTCTTGCATGGGACGGGGTTCGCCTATGATGGCGATGGCGCGGTTATCGCCGGAACTGTCCAGACCATCGATTTCTACAATTCACTCGGCTTCATCGCGCAATTGACAGGCTATCCGATCGACGGAGCCGAGCTGTTTGCTGCTTTCGATGCCGTGCGCCAGAGCCTGGATCTCGGACCGATCTTCGACATCCTCTACAACCGCGTTCCTTACCTGGTGAACGGTTCCGAAGAAGGCGACTATTTCGGTGCAGCCTCGCTGGGCGATACCTTCTATGGAAATGGGGGCGACGACCAGCTGAACGGAGCCGGTGGCGACGATACCATCCATGGCGGTCCGGGCAATGACAAGCTCGATGGCGGCGCCGACAACGATACCATTTTCGGTGATGAGGGTGATGACCTGATCATTCACTCGACTGGCACCGACATGCTGGATGGCGGTCCGGGAACCGATTACATCAGTTTTCGCAACAGCCTCGGCGAGGGCCCGTTCATTGTCGACCTGACAGAAGGTGAATACAGCGGCGGCGGAGACACCGTCAGTCTCGTTTCTGTCGAAGGCATCATCGGCAACAGCTCGACCAGCGGCGACATATTTATCGGAAATGACGATGACAATGTCTTTGTTCCGCAGGGCTTCAACATTACCATCGATGGACGGGGCGGGCATGACCGTCTGATATTTCACCGCAATGACGATTTCTATGGCGGGCCAACCCGTGACATGTCGGTCACGATCGATGCGGTCGCGGGAACGGTGAGCACGAGTCCGGTTCCGGACAACATCCATTTCACGAGCATCGAATCCTTTGCGGGCTCCCAATCGGCAGACACGTTTCTGGGCAGTGACAGGGACGAAGAGTTCCTGCCCATGGGCGGGGCCGACACGGTGCATGGCAGCGGTGGAATCGACACACTGTCCTATGAACTGGAGCAGGTTGTTCCCAATTCCTCGACCATAAAGCAGGGTGCCGTTGTCGATCTCTCGACGAATACGGCTGTGGATACGGGTGGGCAGACCGATACGATTTCAGGCATTGAAAATGTCACGGGGTCCACGCTTGGTGATACCCTTGCCGGAGATGAAGGCTCCAACGTGCTTCGCGGTTTGGACGGCGATGACACGTTGAACGGTCGTGGCGGCATGGATCGCCTGGAGGGAGGCGCGGGCGACGATATTCATACCGGCGGCGACGGTGCAGATACATTTGTCGTCAATCCGGGTGACGGGACGGACACCATCACCGATTTTGAAATCGGCGTGGACAAACTCGATCTGTCGGCATTCGATGCAGCGGTCGCAGCCTCCGCCATCGAAAATGCCCTGCCGGGCAGCGTGATCATTCTTTTCCCGGACGGCAGCAGCATCACGCTCGAAGGTCTGAACCTCGGAGATTTTTCACTGGCTGAAGTGATCCTCGGCAATTCGGCGCCAACCAGGATTTTGCCGGACGGAGAACTGGTGATTCCGGAGAACGCGCTCGGGGGTGAAGCGGTCACGACATTTGCGGCCGTCGACCCGGATGCTGCCGATACGCATGTCTTCGAACTCCTGAACGATGCCTCCGGCCTTTTCGAACTGGATGGCGGCATGCTGAAAGTCGCTGCCGGCGCAGTCATCGACTACGAGGCGGCGACCAGCCATACGATAAGGGTTTCTGTCACCGATGACGCTGGTGCGTCTTTCGAGAAGGACTTCGTCATCCAGGTGACGAACATGCCGGTTTCGGATATCGCGCTCGCCTCGGGCGGCACGGTGGAGGAAAACGCCGCCGGCGGCACCGTGGTCGCCACGTTCGAGGCTTCCGAAAATCCGGTCGAGCCATCCGCAACCTTCGCCCTCGTCGATGATGCGAACAGCCTGTTCGTGCTCGATGGCAATACGCTGAAAGTCGCACCGGGCGCTGTCATCGACTACGAGACCGCGACCAGCCACACCGTGCGCATCGCCGCCAGCGACGCCACCGGCCCGGCCTACGAGGAAGACTTCACCATCCAGGTCGCCAACATGCCGGTTTCGGATATCGCGCTCGCCTCGGGCGGCACGGTGGAGGAAAACGCCGCCGGCGGCACCGTGGTCGCCACGTTCGAGGCTTCCGAAAACCCGGTCGAACCGTCCGCCACCTTCACGCTCATGGACGACGCGAACGGCCTTTTCGTGCTCGATGGCAACACGCTGAAACTCGCGCCCGGCGCTGTGATCGACTACGAGGCGGCGACCAGCCACACGGTGCGCATCGCCGCCACCGATGCCACCGGCCCAGCCTACGAGGAAGACTTCGTCATTCAGGTGACGAACATGCCGGTTTCGGATATCGAAATGGTCGCTGGCGGGTCGGTGCGTGAGGATGCCGCCGCTGGCTCGGTGGTCGCCACCTTTGAGGCATTGGAAAACGTGGTCGAGCCCAATGTCAGCTTCGCGATCGTCTCCGGCGCCGATGGCAATTTCATCATCGACGGCAACCAGTTGAAGGTGAGCGCGAATGCCGACATCGAATACAACACGCAGAGCAACTACCTGGTCACCATCCAGGCCAGTGATGCCACCGGCCCGGCCTATCAGGAGACGTTCAACATCGATGTGGTCAGTGTCGGCCCGATCATGGGCACGCCCGAACCGGACAATCTCATCGGCACACCCAATGATGACGAAATGTTCGCGCTGGAAGAGGATGACCGGCTCAACTGGAGCGCGGGCAACGACACGCTCGACGGAGGGCCCGGCACCGATAGGGCAGTCTACACCCTGAACAGGTCCGAAATCACGCAGGACCTTTTGGTTGACGGAACCGTTACCGTGAACAAGCCGGACGGCTCCACTGACACGCTGATTTCCATCGAGCGCATCGACCTGCTGGACGGCGACTATGTCTATGACATCGGCTCGGACAACCTGGGCTTCGGCTACCGCATCTACCAGGCCTCGTTCGGCCGCACGCCCGACGAGGGCGGGGTGCGGTTCTGGATCGGCGTGCTCGACGCGCTCGACAATCAAGGCTTCACCGAGCTTGGCAAGCAGCAATATGTGGCCTCGGAGTTCATCGGGTCGGACGAGTTCCAGGGCCTCTACGGCGCCAATCCGACCAATTTCGAATATATCGACGCGATGTATCAGAATGTGCTGTTCCGCCTGCCCGACCAGGAAGGCTATGACTTCTGGGTCGGCGGCATGGAGGCGGGCCTGAGCCGCGAGGACATCCTGATCGCCTTCACCCAGAGCCAGGAGAACATCTCCAACAACATCGCCAATCTCGATGACGGCGTCTGGGTGGTGTGACGCGGGGGCTGCGGTTGTCGGACTCACGTCTGCGACTTCGACCAGGAATTCTTCATCACGACGTAGGTGAACGAAGCTGACCAGCCGATCAGCACGAAGCCGTTCAATGCCTCGATGCCTGAAAGGATTCGCAACCCGCCATGCGGGTAGACATCGCCGACGCCGAGCGTCGTGAAACTCATCAGGGACAGGTAGAAGGCATCGAGCGCGGTACCTTCGGTCTTGCCATGAATGCCGCCGAGGGCCGGACCGGCAATCCAGTAGACCAGCGCGTAGAGAAGGACCGTGGTCAGGTGAGCCAGGAGAACGCCGCCCATGCCAAGAATGACCCGTGCAAAACTGTCTTCCGGTCGCCGTTGCAGTGCCCGTGTCGTAACGCCAAGGATCTTGTAGTGACCGAATACGGCGATACCCGTCAGGGCGAAGGCGAGTACGCAAGCAGCGAGCAACGACACGGAATAGTCCACCGTTTCCTCCTCAGCGACTGAACGAAACGAATGCAAGGCGCCAGGATCGATCAGGGTCGCCGGGCCACAATTTCTCCAGATCGACTTCGCTGGCGGGCGGCGGTGCGCCTTCTATTTCGGCAAAGATATAGCGTCCGGCTTCACGAAGCCGGACATCGGCTCCGGGAAACCGTTCATGCAGGCGGGCATGCAGTTGCACGGCTTCGGGATCAATTCCGGCTTTACCCAGCATCCGGGGTTCGCCATCGAGGAGTTCGGCGGTCGCGATTTTCAGCGCATTGTATCCATCATGTACGATGTCCAGCGCGATGAGCAGGGCAGCCGCTGAATCCGCCCACCACAGGCCAAAGCCGACACCGGCTATCCCGACCACCGCGGCCATGCCGGTCATCCAGTCCGCCTTCTGCATGAGCGCGTCGGTATACAGCACCTTGTCCGAGAGCTTTCTGGCAACCGGCTGCTTGATCCGCCCGATGATGATGGGCGGAATGACGGAATAGACGAGAACCGCGATCATCAACCAGCCGAGCCATATCGGGGTGCCGAGAATTTCGACCGGCCCGATTGTCGGATGCTCTGCGGCGAACAGTTTCGAGCCGGAGTCGTAGACGAGATAGAGGCCCATGCCAACCAGCGCCGTAGCCGAGATGAGGAACGCCAGGCTGTTGACGCGGTCAAACCCGAAGGGGAAGTATTTCGTCGGCTGCTTGCGCTCGTAATGGACCGATACGAGGAAGACGATGGCGGGGACGAGCCCGAGCGTATCCTCCACCCATGCCGATTTCATGGCCTGGCTCGATCCGAGCACAACCGCCATGATCCCGATGATCGACAATTGCCAGCCTATCGTCCACCATTCCAGCCTGATCGCATATTCGAGGTCAGGGCGTATCTTTTCAGGAGTCCGGCTCATGAGCGGGCACTTGCGAATGATCTTTCAACGAACATGTACCAGCGGTTTTCCCCTTGTCGCAGTGCGCCGCGAAGGACCGGCATGTCCTTGCGTGGATCCCCGGCCATGGGCGACGAGGTCAGGATCACGCGCTTTGACCATGGTGAATTGCCGGCAAAATCCCCGACGACGATATCGAGTTCGCCATGCTCGAGCTTCCGCATCAGGTTTTCCGCAGTTCCTTTCGTGAGCGATGGTTGGGCTTCGATATCCCGGGCCAGCGCCTCGATGGCGTGGCGCGCGCCCGCACCCTGATCCGAACCGGCAACCAGACCTGAACGCAGTATTCCTGTTTCAACGACAGTACGCGTGGTGCCTTCGGCATCCATGGGATAGTTGCAGCCAGACACTGCGAGGAAAGACACGAGCAGGCCGACAAGTGATGCGCGTGATCGTATTGCCATGAGAAAACGTCCCGTTCTTTCTCGACTTCAGCCGTTCAACGGCGAAAAACGAGGCAGGTTCCGGCTCTCTTTCCTGTTGCTTGGCGCTGCCAGACAAGGGCATGAAGAATGCCACGATGGCTGCTACCGCCATTCGCACGATTGCTGTTCGAGCTTCCGGATGGGGTCAGGACGTTCCCGCCGTCCCTGTTTTCGGTGACCTTGGCCGGACGAAGACCGAGGAAACGTCCGGGACATGCTCGCGAATACTCGCTTCGATCCGCGCAACGCAGGTTTCGAGTTCCGGCGTAGCCAGGTTATCGGCGAACTCCACATCGATGGCGGCCACGATATCCTCTGGTCCGAGTTGGACAGTCAGCACTTCAACCACGCCCACGACGTCACGATCCGCATCTGCGATTTCGCGTATGCGACGTCTGACGGACGGCAATGCCTGCTCGCCGATGAGAAGCCCCTTGCTCTCGATGGCAAGAAAGATGGCAGTTGCGGCCAGAACCATGCCGATGCCGATGGAGCCGACCCCATCCAGGACGGGCATCTCGAGAAGATGGGCTGCCGAGATCGCCGTGAATGCGATCAAAAGCCCGAGAAGGGCTGCGGAATCTTCAAAAAGGACTGTAAAGACCGTTGGATCCTTGCTGCGCCGGACAGCAGCTATATAGCCGTGCCGGCCTTTTTCCCGCCGGAAATGCCGCAAGGCAAAGAACCAGGCCACGCCTTCGAAGATCATCGACAGGCCTATGACGATGTAGTTCACACCGATATTTTCGGCCGGAACCGGGTGGCTGATATGAACGATGCCTTCATAGAACGAGACGCCCGCCCCGACAGCGAAAACCAGAAGCGCTACGATGAAGCTCCAGAAATAGACCTCCCGGCCGTATCCCAGAGGGTGGGCTTCATCCGGCGGCTGCGCGGATTTCCGCAATCCATGCAGCATCAGGAGTTGATTGCCGGTATCGACAACCGAATGGACCCCTTCGCTCAGCATGGCTGAACTGCCGGTAAAAAACGCTGCGGCAAACTTTGTCGCAGCGATCAGGGCGTTGCCGGTCAGGGCGGCGTAAATGACCAATCTCGATCCGCCTTGCGCGGCCACTTTTCCCTCCGGGGTTCAGGCAAAGGCGTCTAGGGAACCGATTGCCACCCTGAATGTTCCTGTCGGTTCGGAAACCACGACGCATTGTGCGACAGGTGCTGATCGTGGTCTTCGCCAAAATCGCGCTGGTCATCCCGCAGGCCATGTCCAGCCTTGAGAAGGCGTGAAACGCAAAAGGCATGATATCGGGAAAACGTGACAGCCGGAAGGTTCATTTCCGGAACAGGCGCGTGCGGTCGAACATCTCTTCAAGCGCTTCCAGCCGCTGCCTGGCTTCCGGCCACCCCCTTTCCTGAACATCGGCCAGGATGATTTCACACAACAGCATGATCACCACGCCGGAATCCCAGGAGGAGGGAACCGCGATGTGATTGCTGAATGTGATGCCGGCGATCTGGGCGATCGGCGACGACCACTGGTCGGTCAGCAGGACGATCCGGGCCTTGCGTTCCGCCGCTGCCTCGGCAAGGCGCAGTGTCGAATTCTCGTAGCGGCGTATGTCGAAGATCACCACGACATCGCCTTCCTCCAGATCAAGCAGGTAGTGCGGCCAGGCGTTGGAATTCGAGGTGATCAGTGTCACCCTTTCGCGCAGTACCTGCAAATGCAGGAAGAAATAGTCGGCCATGGTGCGGGTAATGCGTCCGCCAACGATGAAGACCTTGCGTTTCCGGTCGGAAAGCAGCCTGCATGCCTCGTCGAAGTCCTTCATGTCGATCCCGGCCAGGGATTCTCCGATATTGTCGATCACGGCCTTGGTGAAGCGGTTCACGATATGCGCATCGGGCGCGTCATCCACCCAGTTTTGCCGCTTTGTCAGCGGGCTCGAAATCTTCTGGTCCAGTTCCTCGCGCAACGCCTGCTGAAACTGGGGATAGCCCTGAAAGCCGAGCTTCTGGACCAGCCGCGCCACGGTCGGGGTGGAGACGCCGGCCGTCTGGGCGAGGGCGGTGATCGTGCCAAGCCCGGAAACCGGGTAGTTCTTCAGGATGACATGGCTCAGTTGCAATTCCGAACGGGTGAGCGCCTGCGCCCGTTCCTTCAGCAGTTCCTGGATGGTCCTGGCTCCCAAATCCGGGTCTCCCGCCTTGCCTGCGGCCGCTGGTGCGGCCTTTTTCGTCACGGTGCTCAAATATCATACACCATGTCCGGGTCTGAAGAAAAATTTTCAGCAGACGATTGACACCGAACCGGGCGTTGATGAACACTTCAGGCCTGAATGGGGGGCCGCAGGGTGGTGTCAGTCGAAGACGATACGGACGCAGTTGCGGAAGTGGTGAACCCCGGCGGTTCCAGCGCGGTGGTTCTCGTCTGCGAACATGCCAGCAATGCCATTCCGCCGCGCTTCGGGCGGCTTGGCGTTTCCGACGAGACGGTCACCAGCCATGTGGCGTGGGATCCGGGCGCGGACGCGATCGCGCGATCCATGGCAGGCATTCTTGACGCCGTCCTCGTACGAAGCAGATTTTCGAGACTGGTCTATGACTGCAACCGGCCGCCCGAGGCGGCCGATGCCATTCCGAAGAAAAGCGAGCGCTTTGAAATTCCGGGGAACAGGGGATTGCGGGAATTCGAGCGGGCAGCGCGCGCGCGGGAGTTCTACCTGCCGTTCAGGTCCCTGCTGCAACGGACGCTCCAGTCGCGGACGCCGGCGCCGGTCCTCGTCACCATCCACACATTCACGCCGGTCTATTTCGGCGAACGGCGCGCGGTGGAGATCGGCATCCTTCACGATCAGGACCCACGCCTTGCCGACGCGGTTCTCGCTATCGCTTCAGGATACGACATCCGGCGCAACGAGCCCTACGGGCCTGCCGATGGCGTCACCCATACCCTGCGCGAACACGGGCTGGCGAACGGCTATCCCAATGTCATGATCGAGGTGCGCAACGATCTCGCCGCCACGCCGGAGCAATGCGAGGCAATGGCCCGGACGCTGGCCGGCTGGATCGAACACGCACGCGCCCTGCTGGATGGCGGCAAGACCGGAGACCTGCGCGCATGAACTTCCTGCGAACCTACATTTCCTTCGCGGATGCCATCAACCACCGGGTCGGGCGGGTCGTCATGTATGGCATCTTCGTGATGATGGCCGTGCTGATGTGGTCGACGATTTCCAAGTTCGGCGACCAGCCCTCGCTGTGGACGCTGGAAGTCGCGCAGTTCGCCATGATCGCCTATTTCTTCCTGGGCGGACCCTATGCCGTGCAGATGGGGTCGCATGTGCGCATGGACCTCTTCTACGAGAACTGGTCGGCGAAGCGCAAAGCCGCCGTCGACATGGTCACCGTGCTGTGCCTCCTCACCTACCTTGCGGTCATGCTGTGGGGCGGGATCAGCTCCACGGCCTATTCGCTGGGCTATTTCGGCAGCGATCCGTTCAGCTTCTTTGCCGGACTGTTCACCGGTAGCGAGGACATCGGAACGCTGGAACGCAGCCGCACCATCTGGCGGCCCTATCTCTGGCCCATCAAGGCCGTCATGTGCGCCGGCCTGCTGCTCATGCTGCTGCAGGCGCTGTCCGAACTGGCCAAGGACATTCTCGTCCTGCGCGGCGAAGAGGCCTGATGATGTCCTACGAGATGATCGCGCTTTTCATGTTCGCCTCAATGATGGTGCTGCTGTTCACCGGCCAGCGCGTGTTCGGGGCCATCGGCTTCGTGGCGGTGATCGCCGCGCTGGCACTGTGGGGCGACAGGGGCGGGTTCGACATTGCGTTCTCGCAGTCGATCAAGCTGATGCGCTGGTATCCGCTGCTGACCGTGCCGATGTTCGTCTTCATGGGCTATATCCTGTCGGAGAGCCGCATCGCCGACGACCTCTATCGCATGTTCCATGTGTGGATGGGCGGCTTGCGCGGTGGCCTTGCCATCGGCACGATCGGCCTGATGGTGCTGATCTCGGCGATGAACGGGCTTTCGGTCGCTGGCATGGCCATCGGCGCCACCATCGCCCTGCCGGAATTGCTGCGGCGCGGCTATGACAAGCGCATGGTGACCGGCGTGATCCAGGCCGGCTCGTCGCTCGGCATTCTCGTGCCGCCCTCCGTGGTGCTGGTTCTCTATGCCATGATCGCGCGCCAGCCGGTCGGCCAGCTATGGCTCGCCGGCATGATCCCCGGCCTGATGATGGCTGGCATGTTCGTCCTCTACATCGCGATCCGCTGCCGGCTGAACCCGAAGCTCGGCCCGGTGCTTCCGGCGGCGGACCGCGACATTCCGAAGCGGGAGAAATACCGCCTGCTGCTGGCTGGCCTGCTGCCGCTGGCGATTTTCTTCGCGATGATGATCCCCTTCGTCTCTGGCTGGACCTCACTGGTGGAAAGCTCCGCGATCGGCGCCATCGTCGCCTTTGCCGCCGCCGTTCTCAAGGGGCGCATGACCTGGCGGGTGTTCGAGACCTCTGTCCGCAATACGCTCGGCATCACCTGCATGTTCATGTGGATCATCCTGGCCGCGCTTGCCTTCGGCGCGGTGTTCGACGGGCTGGGCGCGGTCAAGGCCATCGAGAGCCTGTTCACCGAGAAGCTCGGCCTGTCGCCCTGGATGATCCTCATCCTGATGCAGTTGAGTTTCATCCTGATGGGGACGTTCCTCGACGACACGGCCATGCTGGTGATCGTCGCGCCGCTTTACATTCCGCTGGTCGGTGTGCTGGGCTTCGATCTCGTCTGGTACGGCGTACTGTATACCATCACCACCCAGATCGCCTACATGACCCCGCCCTTCGGATACAACCTGTTCCTGATGCGGGCCATGGCGCCGCCGGAGATCAACCTGCGCGACATCTACCGCTCCATCGTGCCGTTCGTCGCCGTGATGGCGGCCGCGCTGGCCCTGATCATGATCTTCCCGCGGATCGCCCTGTGGCTGCCGCATCTCGTCTACGCAAGTTAAACGCCGCCAAGAAGCGCAACTGTAACTGTCGAGTGAATGAAAAGGAGAAACCATCATGACCACGAGACGTTCGTTCATCAAAGGCGCGGCGATTGCGGCACCGGCCGCGGCACTCGCAACGCCGTCGCTTGCGCAATCGACCATCAAATGGCGCATGCAGACCTATGCCGGCCCGGCGCTTGCCGAGCACGTCGTCAAGCCGGCAATCGACACCTTCAACAAGATCGCCGGCGACCGGATGCAGATCGAACTGTTCACCGCCGACCAGCTCGTGCCGACGGGCGAACTGTTCCAGGCGATGCAGCGCGGAACCATCGACGCGGTGCAGTCGGACGACGATTCCATGGCCTCGCCGACGGAAGTCACCGTGTTCGGCGGCTATTTCCCCTTCGGATCGCGCTACTCGCTCGATGTGCCCGTGCTGTTCAACCAGTATGGCCTGAAGGAAATCTGGGACGCCGAATATGCCAAAGTCGGCGTCAAGCACATCTCGGCAGGTTCCTGGGATCCGTGCCACTTCGCCACCAAGGATCCGATCAATTCGCTTGCGGATCTCAAGGGCAAGCGGGTCTTCACCTTCCCCACGGCCGGCCGCTTCCTGGCGCAGTTCGGCGTGGTGCCCGTCACCTTGCCCTGGGAGGACATCGAGGTGGCCGTGCAGACCGGCGAACTGGACGGCATCGCCTGGTCGGGCATCACGGAGGACTACACCGTCGGCTGGGCGGACGTGACCAACTACTTCCTGACCAACAACATCTCGGGCGCCTGGATCGGCCATTTCTTCGCCAACATGGAGCGCTGGAACGAACTGCCGGAAGACCTGAAGGCGCTGCTGATGGTGTGCATGGAACAGAGCCACTACTATCGCCAGTGGTGGTACTGGGGTGGCGAGGCAAACCTGCGCGTCAACGGGACCAAGATGCAGCTGACCTCGATCCCGGATGCCGAATGGGCGACGGTGGAAGAGGCCGCCGTCAAGTTCTGGGACGAGATCGCCGCGGAATCGGAAACCAAGGCGAAGATCGTCGAGATCTTCCGCAAGTACAATTCCGACATGCAGAAGGCCGGCCGTCCCTATCGCTACACCTGACACCGGATCTGATCACCGGCCCGGGCGCGTCTTGCGCCCGGTCCTTTTTCAATCGGGGGAGACATCTGCATGGCAGGAACGTTGAGTTTCGAGGAACTGAAGAATCGGGCGTCGGACGGTTCGATCGACACCGTTCTGGTCTGCATGGTCGACATGCAGGGCCGCCTCATGGGCAAGCGCTTTCATGTCTCGAACTTCATCGAGAGCGGCCATGAGGAAACCCATTGCTGCAACTACCTTCTGGCGACCGATATCGAAATGGCCACGCCGGACGGCTATGCCTCGACCTCGTGGGAAAAGGGCTATGGCGACTACGTCATGAAGCCGGATCTGGCGACCCTGCGGCCGCTGCCATGGCTCGAAGGCACCGCCATGGTGATCTGCGACCTGATCGACCACCACACCCATGAACCGGTGCCCCATTCGCCCCGCCAGATCCTCAAGACACAGGTCGAGCGCGCGGCGCGCATGGGCTTCACGCCCATGATGGCGACCGAACTGGAGTTCTTCCTGTTCGAGAAGAGCTTCGACGAGGTCCGCAAGTCCGGCTTCCGCGATCTCGCGCCGCTTGCCGGCTACAATGCCGATTATGCCATCCAGCTTTCCACCAAGGACGAGCACGTGATGCGCCCGGTGCGCAACATGCTGGTGGCCGCCGGCGTTCCGGTCGAGAATTCCAAGGGCGAGGCCGAGGCCGGTCAGGAAGAACTCAACATCCGCTATGCCGATGCCCTGCTTGCCGCCGACCACCACACGATCGCCAAGCAGGCGGTGAAGGAAATCGCCATGCAGAAGGGGCATTCGGCCACCTTCGTCTCCAAGTGGCACCACAACCGCGTCGGCAGCGCGGCGCATATCCACCAGTCGCTGGCGGGCCCGGACGGGCCTGCCTTCCATGATCCGGACGCGGAACTGTCCATGTCCGCGACCATGAAGGCCTATGTGGCGGGATTGCTGAAATATTCTGCCGAGATGACGGTCTTCCTGGCGCCCTATATCAACAGCTACAAGCGGTTCCTGCCGGGCACCTTCGCGCCGACAAAGATCGCCTGGAGCATCGACAACCGCACGGCGGGCTACCGGCTCGTCGGCGACGGCACGAAGGGTGTGCGCATCGAATGCCGTATTCCCGGCTCCGACATCAATCCCTACCTTGCCTGCGCCGCCCAGCTTGCCGCCGGCCTCTCGGGCATCGAGGAAGGGCTTTCCCTTGACGGACCGGTGACCGGCGATGTCTACGCCATGGAGCATGTGCCCTCGATTCCGCACACGCTGCGCGATGCGACGGAAGCCCTGCGGGGCTCGGCCATGCTGCGCAGGACGATGGGCGACCAGGTCGTGGACCACTATTGCCGTGCCGCGGAAGTCGAACAGGAAGCCTTCGACGCCGTGGTGACGGATTGGGAAATTGCCAGGGGATTTGAAAGGGCCTGAAGCAAGATGAGCCGCGTTGAACTGATTTCGCCGATCGACGGATCGGTCTACCTGACACGCGATGTGATGGGGCGCGAGGAGGCGTTGGCGGCGGCTGCGCGCTCGCGCGCGGCGCAACCGGCCTGGGCAGCCCGGCCGCTGGAGGAGCGCATAGCCCTCGTTCGCAAGGCAGGCGCCATCGTGGGCGAGACAACCGCGCGCATGGCCGTGGAGCTTGCTCACCAGATGGGACGGCCGGTGCGCTATGGCGGCGAGTTCGGCGGTTTCATCGAACGGGTGACCTACATGGCCGACATTGCCGGCGAGCATCTTGCGCCGGTGGTGATCGAGGACAGCGCTGCTTTCCGCCGCCAGATCAAGCGCGTTCCCTGGGGGGTGGCCCTTGTCGTCGCACCGTGGAACTACCCCTACATGACCGCGATCAATACCATCGCGCCGGCGCTGATCGCGGGCAATACCATCATCCTGAAGCATGCCGCGCAGACGCTTCAGGTTGGTGAGAGGCTGGCCGAAGCCTTCCATGAGGCCGGTGTTCCCGCCGACGTGTTCCAGACTATCATCATCGATCACGACACGACCGCCGCGCTGATTTCCGGCCGGCATGTCGATTTCGTGAATTTCACCGGCTCGGTGGCCGGCGGGCAGGCCATGGAACGGGCCGCGGCGGGCACCTTCATTCCGGTTTCCACGGAACTGGGCGGCAAGGATCCCGGCTATGTGCGCGCCGACGCGGATGTGGATGCCGCGGTGGATACGCTGATGGACGGGGCTATCTTCAATTCCGGGCAATGCTGCTGCGGCATCGAGCGCATCTATGTGCATGAAAGCCTGTATGAGGATTTCGTGAGCAAGGCCGTGGCCTGGGCGCGCGGGCAGAAGCTCGGCAATCCGCTCGATCCGGAAACGACGCTCGGCCCCATGGCCAACATCCGCTTTGCCCGCGAAGTGCGCGCGCAGGTGGCAGAGGCGGTGGCCATGGGGGCGGTCGCCCATGTGGACCGCATGAACGCCGACAATGGCGAGAACACCTATGTCACGCCGCAGGTGCTCACCAATGTCACCCATGACATGCGGGTGATGCGGGACGAGACCTTCGGGCCGGTTGTCGGCATCATGCCGGTTTCGGGCGATGACGAGGCCGTCGCCCTGATGAATGACAGCCGCTTCGGGCTCACAGCCTCGATCTGGACGCACGACGCGGGCGCGGCCGAGGCCATCGGCGACCGGCTGGAAACCGGAACCGTCTTCATGAACCGCTGCGACTATCTCGATCCGGCGCTGTGCTGGACAGGCTGCAAGGACACTGGCCGCGGTGCCGGCCTTTCCATGCTTGCCTACCAGGCCCTCACACGACCGAAATCCTATCACTTGAGGAAATCCTGACATGGGTCCGACTGCAAACTGGTCCTATCCTACCGCGATCCGCTTCGGCGCCGGGCGCATATCCGAGATCGTAGATGCATGCCGCGCGGCCGGCATCTCCCGGCCGCTGCTCGTCACCGACCGGGGTCTCGCCAACATGGAGATTACCAAGCGCACGCTCGACCTGGTGGAAGAGGCGGGCATGGCGCGGGCGATCTTCGCCGAGGTGGACCCCAATCCGAATGACACCAATGTGGAAGCCGGACTCAAGGTCTATCGGGAAGGCGGCCATGACGGGGTCATCGCCTTCGGCGGCGGGTCTGGTCTCGATCTGGCCAAGACGCTCGCCTTCATGGCCGGCCAGACGCGGCCGCTCTGGGATTTCGAGGATATCGGCGACTGGTGGACGCGCGCCGATCCTGCCGGCATCCATCCGATTGTCGCCGTGCCGACAACGGCGGGAACCGGATCGGAAGTGGGCCGCGCCTCGGTCATCACCAATTCCGCCACCCGGGAAAAGAAGATCATCTTCCACCCGAAGATGCTGCCTTCTGTGGTGATCTGCGACCCGGAACTGACTGTCGGCATGCCGAAACCCATCACCGCCGGCACGGGACTCGATGCCTTCGCCCATTGCGTGGAAGCCTATTCCAGCCCGCATTATCACCCGATGAGCCAGGGCATCGCGCTGGAGGGCATGCGCCTGGTCAAGGAATACCTGCCGCGCGCCTATGCCGATGGCACCGACATCGAGGCCCGCGCGCACATGATGAGCGCGGCGGCCATGGGCGCGACGGCATTCCAGAAGGGACTCGGTGCGATCCACGCGCTTTCGCATCCCGTCGGCGCCCACCATCACACGCATCACGGCACCACCAATGCGGTCTGCATGCCTGCCGTGCTCCGGTTCAACGCCGATGCTATCCGCGACCGTTTTGACGCGGCGGCGGCCTATCTGGGCATCGAGGGCGGGTTCGATGGCTTCCGCGCTTTCGTCGATGCCTTCAACGACAGCTTCGCCATCCCGAAGACGCTGACAGACCTGGGGGTTAAGAACCCGGACATCGACCGCCTCGTCGCCGACGCCTTGAAAGACCCGTCGACGGGCGGCAATCCGATCGAGATGACCGCCGAGAACACGCGCGCGCTCCTAGAGGCATTGCTCTGACAGGCCATGAGTCCGGCTGGCGCGGCACGATCTCGCCCGTGAGCCGAGACCGGAAACGCGTTCAGCAGGGCCAGGCCAAGGATCACCGGGCCGACGAAGGGTGCGGCTACCGCTGTCAGCGCCGGCCGGCCGGCCGGATGCATGGCCATCGACTCCTGGGAAAGGCCTGCATCCGGGACAAGGCGCAGGAGCGGTTTCTCCGGCCTTGTTTCCCGGAAGAACTGTGCGCGACGGTTCGGTCCTGGACATCGAATGGCTGGAGAAGAGCGACCGGCGCGCGGTCACCGGCGCAAGCCAGGGTTCCGGTTTCGGCACCCGCTTGCTGCACATGACCATTGAAAGCCAGTTGGGCGGCAAGGTCACCCATTGCCTCGGCAAGGACGGTTTGCACTGCACGATGGCGATTTCCTTGTCCAGGGCACGGTAAGCCTCCACCGCTCTCCCATTCAGAGTTGAAGTTTCCGGCACTAATCCCGCAGCGCGACTTGTTTGCCGGGGATCATTGGGCTATGTAAGCACCATCGTCTTTTCGGCCACTCCGGCATGGATCGGCGCTTCGCTATCCTTGGAAGCGCTTCTTGTATTCCAGCTTCGTGTTTGGAACCTCATTCGCCAGGGCCGAGCCGCTCGTCAGGCATGCTGCCTGACATGCAACCCCACGGGGGTCGCTGCGGTCAATCCGGTCCACAGGGCCAGCTTGCAGGCGTCATCGGTGTGCGTTCGCGGTTGCGGATGTGCAAGCAAAGGCACATGAGAACAGGAGAAAAAATGCAGGTAATCGTTCGAGACAACAATGTCGACCAGGCGCTGCGGGTCCTGAAGAAGAAGATGCAGCGCGAAGGTGTCTTCCGCGAGATGAAGGCGCGCCGTTCCTACGAAAAGCCTTCCGAAAAGCGCGCACGCGAAAAGGGCGAGGCCATTCGCCGCAATCGCAAGGCCGCGCGCAAGCTGGCGCAGCGCGAAGGGCTGCTGCCGGGGCCGAAGCGCAAGGCGCGTCCGGGCGGGCGCTGACCTTTCCGGCCGGCAAGCCGTTGGCAGGCGGAAGATCGCAGACGAATGCGATCTTTGCCTGACGCCTTGTTTCAGCCATGTTTATGGGCTACTCACAATTCATCGATCTGCTTGTTGAACTTTGTCTACCGGCGCCTCACGCGCCCGCTGCGATTTTCCTCTTTCAAATCGATCTACCCGGTTGACGCGCACGGTGCGCGGCAAACCACATCCCTATGACTGATTGAAAGGAAATCGTCATGACCGTCGGAACCGTCAAGTTCTTCAACACCACCAAGGGTTTTGGCTTCATCACGCCGGACGATGGCAAGCAGGATGTGTTCGTTCACATCTCCGCCGTCGAGCGCTCCGGCATGACCACGATCTCGGAAGGCCAGAAGGTCAGCTTCGAAGTCGTCCGTGACGCCCGTTCGGGCAAGAACGCGGCTGCGAACCTGCAGGCGCTCTGATCTCTGTAACCGGCTGCCGCCAATGGGCCGGCGCCGTCGCGAGATACCAAACGGGAAGGCCGGGCGTTGCGTCCGGCCTTTTTTCCTGCCTGCGACCCGGCTGCCTGCCGGCCTTGCACACAGTGTTCCGGCATTATGTTCTTCCTCTCCCGGGTGCGGCGGTTGGCCGCAGGGCCGGCACGGGTTATGCTGACCGCACAGCTATGCGATGCGGCGTGTGTCCACACGCGCAAACCGCCCGCCAGTGGCGGCAGATGGCTGATCCGAGGGAGGAAAATCCATGACAATCGACCTGAACATCAACGGCAAGACGATAAGCGTCGACGCGCCGCAGGACATGCCGCTGCTCTGGGCCATTCGCGACATGGCACGGCTGACCGGCACGAAATTCGGCTGCGGCGTGGCATCCTGCGGTGCCTGCACGGTTCACGTGGACGGCGTGCCGGTGCGCTCCTGCCAGACCTTTGTCGGCGATGTGGCCGGCAAGCCGATCACGACGATCGAGGGGCTGTCCGGCCCTGTCGCGGAGGCAGTGCAGGGCGCGTGGCGCGATCTCGACGTGGTGCAATGCGGCTATTGCCAGTCCGGGCAGATCATGCAGGCCGTCGGGCTGTTGAGCGAAAACGCCAAGCCGACGGATGCCGACATCGACGCAGGCATGAGCGGCAATGTCTGCCGCTGCGCCACCTATGTGCGTATTCGCGCCGCCATCCATGAAGCCGCCAACCGGATGGAGGGCTGAGCCATGACCATCAATGCCAATCGCCGCAATTTCCTGAAGGGTACGGCGGCCCTATCCGCCGCGCTCGTCGTGGGTCTGGACACAAGCGGCCTGTGGGCTGCAGCTTCGGACGCCGGCCTCATGCCAAACCCCTTCGTACGCATTGCGCCGGACGGAACCGTGACCGTCATCCTGAAGCATTTTGAAATGGGGCAGGGCACGACCACCGGGCTCGCCACGCTGGTGGCGGAAGAACTGGATGCCGACTGGGCGAAAGTGGTCACCGAATTCGCTCCCGCCGATGCCAGCCGCTATGCCAACAGCGCCTTTGGCATCCAGGGCACGGGCGGGTCCACGGCCATCGCCAATTCCTTCATGCAATATCGCGAAGCGGGCGCGGCGGCAAAATCGCTGCTGATCCAGGCGGCTGCAAGGGAATGGGATGTGCCGGCCGGCGAGATCGCCGTTTCGCAGGGCATCCTCACGCATGGCAACAAGACCGCCGCGTTCGGCGACCTGGTGGGCAAGGTGCCTTCCGATGCCAAGCCGGATGCCAGGCTGAAGTCGCCCGACCAGTTCGTGCTGATCGGCAAGGACCATCTGCCGCGCAAGGATACGCCGGCCAAGACGAACGGCACGGCGACATTCGCCATCGACGTCGTGCCGGAGGGCACGGTTTATGCCGTCGTGCTGCATCCGCCGAAATTCGGCGGCACTGTCAAATCGGTCGATGACACGGAAGCCCGCAAGGTGCCCGGTGTCGTGGATGTCCGCCAGGTGCCAACCGGTGTTGCCGTCTATGCGGCGCATACCTGGGCGGCGATCAAGGGCCGCGAGGCGCTCAACGTCGAATGGGATTTCTCAAAGGCCGAAACCCGCTCGTCCGATGCGATGGAAGCGGACTATGCCAAGGCGCTCGACGGGGAAGGCCTGGTGGCGCGCAATGACGGCGATGCCGCCGGCACGCTGGCCGCGGCCGACAAGACCATCGAGGCGGAATTCCACTTTCCTTTCCTCGCCCATGCGCCGATGGAGCCGCAGAACTGCGTCGTTCAGATCGCGGATGGCAAGGCGACGCTGTGGGACGGAAACCAGTTCCAGACCGTGACGCAGGGCGCTGTCGGTGCGATTTCGGGCGTGGGCGCCGAAAACACGGCGATCCATACCGTCTATGCCGGTGGCTCGTTCGGGCGACGCGCCAATTTCAATGCCGATTACCAGGCTGAAGCGACCATGGTTGCCGCGGCCCTGGGCAATGGCAAGCCGGTCAAGCTGGTCTGGACACGCGAGGACGACATCCGCGGCGGCTATTACCGGCCGATGACCAAGCACCGCATCCGCGCCGGGATCGACAAGGACGGAAAGGTGGTGGCCTGGCATTCGAGCCTGGCCAACAAGTCGATCTTCACCGGAACGCCGATGGAGCCGGCGGTCGTGCACAATGGTGTCGATCACTTCTCGGTCGAGGGGGCGTCGGACACCGCCTATGCCATTCCCAATCTCCGGGTGGATGTGCGCAACATGGAAACGCCGATGCCGGTGCTTTGGTGGCGCTCGGTGGGGCACAGCCATTCGGGCTATGCGATGGAAGTGGCCATCGACATGCTGGCGGAGGCTGCCGGGCGCGATCCGGTTGCCTTGCGCGAGGAATTGCTGGCCAATGCGCCGCGCCATCTGGGCGTGTTGCGGCTGGTGGCGGACAAGGCGCGCTGGGGCAGCGAGCTGCCGGAGAACTGGGGCAGGGGCGTGGCCGTGCACAAGTCGTTCGATTCCTATGTGGCGGAAGTCGCGGAGGTTTCCGTGACCGATGGCAAGGTGAAGCTGGAGCGGATCGTGGCGGCCGTCGATGTCGGCGTTGCGGTCAATCCGGATGTCATCCGCGCGCAGGTCGAAGGCGCCATCGGCTACGGCATCGGCCATGTGATGCGCAACAAGATCACGCTGACAGATGGCGTGGTGGACCAGTCGAACTTCCCCGACTACGAGCCGCTCAGGATCAGCGACATGCCGAAGATCGAGGTGCATATCGTGCCCTCGAACGAGGCGCCGACGGGAATTGGCGAGCCGGGACTGCCGCCGGCGGGACCGGCCATCGCCAATGCGATCTTCGCGGCGACCGGCAAGCGCGTCATGCGGCTGCCGATGATCGATGACGGGATCGAGTTCGCCTGAGACGTGACGATGATGGCCGGGGCGGGTTCCTGCCGCGCCCCGGCCACCGGCCTTTCTTCAGGGCTGTGCGGCGACAACGACTTGCGTGGTCCAATCCTCGCATTGCCTGGCGAGCGCGGGCGACAGCGGGCGGTCGGTGAAGAAGGTGTCGATGGCCGCCAGCGAGGCAATGCGCGCGGGCGCGGTGCGCTGGAACTTGGAATGATCGGCCACCAGGAAGGCCTTTCGGGCCTGGCGCAGGATCGACTTGGAGACATTGACCTCCTGGATGTCGAAATCCAGCATGTCGCCATCCTGGTCGATGGCGGAACAGCCGACCACGGCGAGATCGAACTTGAACTGCATGATCGTCTGCGTGGCAAGATCGCCGACAAGGCCGCCGTCGGAACGGCGCAGCGTGCCGCCGGTCACGATCACCTGGCAATCGGGGTTGGTGGCAAGGATGTTGGCCACGTTGATATTGTTGGTCACCACCAGAAGGTTGCGGTGGTGGACCAATTGGCGGGCGACGGCCTCCGTGCTGGTGCCGATGTTGATGAAGACGGAGATGTCCTCCGGAATGCGCGCGGCGCAGGCCTTTGCCATGCGCGCCTTTTCCGCCTCGTTGAGGCCGCGCCGGTCCTCGTAGCCGATATTCGTCGTGCCCGAGGGCAGCATTGCCCCGCCGTGAACCCGCTCCAGCCGCCCGGCATCGGCCAGTTCGCTCAGGTCGCGGCGAATGGTTTGCTGCGTGACGTGAAAATGGTCGGCCAGGCCTTCCACGGTCACGCGGCCGTCGCGGCGCGCGATCTCCAGGATCTCGGTCTGGCGGAAACTCTGTGACATGCCGGCTCCTTCCTGCGCCAGGCGGTCCTGCCCGCTTCGGCTTCCGGAATGTTCGATATTGCGCGCATTTTGTCAAACAGACCATTAAACCGCGGGAAAGAGCGCGGGTTTTCGGCGCTTTCTGGATATTGCGAGTGCGAAAGAGTTTCGTAAAGATCCATGAACCGTTTGAAATCCCGTTTGTTTTCCGGTTTGCGGTGTAAACGAACATTTTTGAAAGCGATATGTTTTCATTTCTGTTTGCATGTGTTACTTAACGGGCCTTGGAGGACATCACCGGGAGGATCCATTGTCCAAGGGGCCGGAACATCATTCGGCATTCGATCTCCTTGTCATCGGCGGCGGGATCAATGGTTGCGGGATTGCACGGGATGCGGCCGGGCGAGGGTTGTCGGTCGCTCTGGCGGAAATGAATGATCTGGCCTGGGCCACATCCTCGGCTTCCACGAAGCTGTTCCATGGCGGGTTGCGCTACCTTGAATATTTCGAGGTCAGGCTGGTTCGCGAGGCGCTGATCGAGCGGGAGGTCCTGTTGCGGGCCATGCCGCACATATCCTGGCCGATGCGCTTCGTGCTGCCCTATCACGCGGGCATGCGTTTTGATTCCGAGACGCCGGCGTCGCGGCTGCTGAACACGGTGATGCCCTGGATGAAGGGGCGCCGTCCGGCGTGGATGATCCGGCTCGGCCTGTTCATGTACGATCACCTGGGCGGGCGCAAGATCCTGCCGGGAACCAGCACCCTGGACCTCGATGGCGCGCCCGAAGGCGCGCCGTTGAAGGAGGAATTTCACAAGGCCTTCGAATATTCCGATTGCTGGGTGGAGGATTCCCGCCTGGTCGTGCTCAATGCACGCGATGCGCAGGCGCGCGGCGCGCAAATCCTGGTGCGTACGAAGGTGATTGCCGCGGACCGGGACAAGGCGGGGTGGACGGTCACGCTCGAGGATCAGATGAGCGGCGAGCGGCGACAGGTACGCGCGCGCATGCTCGTCAATGCCGGCGGGCCCTGGGTCGGCGACATCATCGCCACGAAAACCCGGCTGAACTCGTCTGAAGGCGTGCGGCTGGTGCGCGGCAGCCATATCGTCACGCGCAAGCTCTATGACCACGACAAGTGCTATTTTTTCCAGGGGCGTGACGGGCGCATCATCTTCGCCATTCCCTATGAGCGGGATTTCACTCTGATCGGCACGACTGACAAGGAGCACGACGATCCGTCGGTGAAACCTGTCTGCACGCCGGAGGAGCGCGACTATCTGTGCGCGTTCGCTTCCGAATATTTCCGGACACCGGTGACAATCGACGACATCGTCTGGGCCTATTCCGGCGTTCGTCCGCTTTATGACGACGGCGCGTCCTCGGCAACGGCGGCAACGCGCGACTATACGCTGAAGGTGGATGACGAGGCCGGCGCGCCCATTCTCAACATCTTCGGCGGCAAGATCACCACCTACCGCCGGCTGGCCGAAAGCGCGATGGAGCGCATCGCCCCCTATTTTTCCGGGCTGTCCGGTGCCTGGACGGCAGGCGTTCCGCTGCCTGGCGGCGACTTCCCTGTCGACGGCGTGAACGCGCTGACCGACAAGCTGGCGCAGGCCTATCCGTTCCTTGCTGCCGAGCAGGTAACGCGCCTGGTCCGGGCCTATGGCACGGAAGCCTTTGCCGTGCTGGGGGACGCGAAGACGCAGGATGACCTGGGTGCCGCTTTCGGGGCAGGCTTGAGCGAGCGCGAGGCGGCCTGGCTGATGGACCGGGAATTCGCGCGGACGGCAGAGGACATCGTCTGGCGGCGCAGCAAGCTTGGCCTTCGCATGGCAGCAGACGACATCGAGGCGCTGGACCGCTGGATGGAGGCGCGGCGGGAAGCCGGCGCCTCGGCGGCGGCGGAATAGGCGCGGGAGGAGCAGGCTGAATGACACTGGTACTCGACAGGGTCTCGAAACAGGTGGGGCGCCAGACGCATATCCATCCCACGACCCTCGAATTGCAGAACGGCACGATGAACGTGCTGCTTGGCCCGACGCTTTCGGGCAAGACGTCGCTGATGCGGCTGATGGCAGGGCTGGACCGGCCGTCGACGGGGCGCATCCTCTGGAACGGCGCGGATGTCACCGGCATGCGGGTGCAGGACCGCGCCGTCGCCATGGTCTACCAGCAATTCATCAATTACCCGTCAATGTCTGTCTATGACAACATCGCCAGTCCGTTGCGGCTGATGGGCAAGAGTGGCGGCGAGATCGACGCGGCGGTTCGCAAGACCGCCGACATGATGAAGCTCACGCCGATGCTGGCGCGCAAGCCGCTGGAACTGTCCGGCGGGCAGCAGCAGCGCTGCGCGCTTGCCCGCGCGCTGGTGAAGAATGCCGGGCTCGTGCTGCTCGACGAACCCTTGGCCAATCTCGACTACAAGCTGCGCGAGGAATTGCGCGTCGAGATTCCGAAAATCTTCGAGGAAGCCGGGTCCATCTTCGTCTATGCGACGACGGAACCGGAAGAGGCGTTGCTTCTGGGCGGCAACACGGCCACGCTGTGGGAAGGCCGCGTCACGCAGTTCGGCCGCACGCCGGAGGTCTACCGCAAGCCGGTGGATGCGACCACGGCGCGGGTCTTTTCCGATCCGCCGATGAACTTCCTGCCGATCTCCAAGACCGGAAACCGGCTGCTTTTCGGCGACGGCCAATCCGTGCCGGCGGCCGGCAAGCTGACGGAGCTTTCCGACGGTCGCTATGTGGCCGGTTTCCGGCCCAATCACCTGGAGGTGAAGCATCATACGGCCGAGGCCATGAAGTTCACTGCCACGCTGGCGATCACCGAGATCACCGGGTCGGAGACCTTCGTCCATCTCGACCATCACGGGCAACGTTGGGTGGGCCTGATCCATGGCGTCCACGATCTGGCCATCGGCGCGCCGCTCGATGTCTGGCTCGACCCGGCGCACGTCTACATCTTTGCCGAGGACGGCCAGCTCGTCGTTCCCGCGGCCTATGCGGTTGCCGCGTGAGGGGAGGGCGCAATGGCACAGATCACGCTTGAAAACCTGGCGCATTCCTATCTTCCAAACCCGCAGGGCGAGGACGATTGGGCGCTGAAGGCGATGAACCATGTCTGGACCGACGGTGAGGCCTATGCGCTGCTCGGCTCGTCGGGCTGCGGCAAGACCACGCTGCTCAACATCATTTCCGGCCTGCTGACGCCCAGCCAGGGGCGGATCCTGTTCGACGGACAGGATGTGACGCATGCGCCGACAGCGGCCCGCAACATCGCGCAGGTGTTCCAGTTCCCGGTCGTCTACGACACGATGACGGTGCGCCAGAACCTCGCCTTTCCGCTGAAGAACCGGGGCGCGGACCCGGCCACCATTGCCGCGCGCGTTCAGGAGATCGCGCAGATGATCGGCATGGAAGCCGAACTGGACCGCAAGGCACGCGGGCTGACCGCCGATGCCAAGCAGAAGATCAGCCTGGGGCGCGGCATGGTGCGCGAGGACGTCAACGCGCTGCTGTTCGACGAGCCGCTGACGGTCATCGATCCGCACATGAAATGGGAATTGCGCACGCAGCTCAAGAGCCTGCACCGGCAATTCGGTCATACGATGATCTACGTGACGCATGACCAGACGGAGGCGCTGACCTTCGCCGACAAGGTCGTGGTGATGTATGACGGGCGCGTCGTGCAGATCGGCACGCCGGAAGAGCTTTTCGAGACGCCCGAACACACGTTTGTCGGCTTCTTCATCGGATCTCCGGGCATGAACATCATTCCGGCGCGGGTGGAAGGGCGCATGGCGCATGTCAATGGCGCGGCCGTGCCGCTTGCCCGCGGCTACGGTCCGTTGTCCGGTGAGGTGGTGATCGGCGTGCGCCCCGAACATGCCCGGCTGTCGGCCAGCGACGGCCTGCCGGTGCGCATCCGCCGGGTGGAGGATGTCGGCCGCCACCGAATCGTGCGGGCGGAATTTTTCGGCAGCGACATCAACATCATCGCCCGTGAGGACGAGGCGATCGGCGCGGACATGACGCGTGTCGTCTTCCAGCCCGACAAGGTCAACGTGTATGCCGATGACTGGCGCGTGAAGGGGGAGGCCGCCTGATGGAAAAGACCGTCAACCAGAAAGCCTGGTTCCTCGTCCTGCCCGTGCTGGTACTGGTCGCCTTTTCCGCCGTCATCCCGCTGATGACCGTGGTCAACTATTCGGTCCAGGACACGTTCGGCAACAACCAGTTCTTCTGGGCCGGATTGGAATGGTTCGACGAGATGCTGCATTCGGAGCGCATGTGGGATGCGCTCGGCCGGCAGCTCATGTTCTCGGGCATCATCCTGGCCATCGAGGTGCCCTTGGGTATTTTCGTGGCCCTGCACATGCCCAAGCGCGGCTTCTGGGCTTCGGTCTGCCTCGTTCTGATGGCGCTGCCGCTGCTCATCCCGTGGAACGTGGTCGGCACCATCTGGCAGATCTTCGGCCGCGTCGATATCGGCCTGCTTGGCCACACGCTGGCGCAACTCGGCATTCCCTACAACTACACGCAGGACGTCTTCGCCGCCTGGATCACCGTCGTCGTCATGGATGTCTGGCACTGGACCTCGCTGGTGGCGCTACTGGCCTATGCCGGCCTGCAATCGATCCCCGACGCCTATTACCAGGCCGCCAAGATCGACCAGGCAAGCCGCTGGAGCGTGTTCCGCTACATCGAACTGCCGAAGATGCAGGGCGTGCTGATGATCGCCATCCTGCTGCGCTTCATGGACAGTTTCATGATCTATACCGAGCCGTTCGTCGTGACCGGCGGCGGGCCGGGCAATGCCACGACCTTCCTGTCGATCGACCTCGTCAAGATGGCGCTTGGCCAGTTCGATCTGGGTCCGGCGGCAGCCTTCTCGATCATGTACTTCCTGGTGATCCTGCTGATCTGCTGGGTGTTCTACACGGTCATGACCAATCTGGACAAAAGGGGGAGCGTGCAATGAGCGACGCGACGATGACAGGTGCGGCGCCGCGCACGCGGTCCCTGCCCAGGATCAACACGTCGGCGCTGGTCATGACAGCGTATATCGTGTTTCTGATGCTGCCGATCTACTGGCTTCTCAACATGAGCCTGAAAACGAACCAGGAGATCCTGTCCACCTTCTCACTCTGGCCGCAAGACATCACGTTCGCCAACTACATGACGATCCTGACGGATTCGTCCTGGTACATGGGCTATGTCAATTCGCTGATCTACGTGGTCATCAACACGGTCATCTCGATCACGGTGGCGCTGCCGGCGGCCTATGCCTTCTCGCGCTATTCCTTCATGGGCGACAAGCACCTGTTCTTCTGGCTGCTGACCAACCGCATGGCGCCGCCGGCGGTGTTCGCGCTGCCCTTCTTCCAGCTCTATTCGTCGGTCGGCCTTTTCGACACGCATATCGCGGTGGCGCTGGCGCATTGCCTGTTCAACGTGCCGCTGGCGGTCTGGATCCTGGAAGGCTTCATGCGCGGCGTGCCGAAGGAAATCGACGAGACCGCCTATATCGACGGTTATTCCTTCGGCCGCTTCTTCACGCGCATCTTCATGCCGCTGATCGCATCCGGCATCGGGGTCACCGCCTTCTTCTGCTTCATGTTCTCGTGGGTTGAACTGCTGCTCAGCCGCACGCTGACCTCGGTCAACGCGAAGCCGATCGCGGCGACCATGACACGCACGGTCTCGGCTTCGGGGCTGGACTGGGGCGTGCTGGCGGCAGCCGGCATCCTGACCATCGTGCCGGGTGCGCTCGTCATCTGGTTTGTTCGCAACTACATCGCCAAGGGCTTTGCCCTGGGGCGCGTCTGACCGGCCACGGGAGGAGACAAAACCATGGACTGGATGGCCTGGACCGTTCCGACCGCGATCTTCTTCGCCGTCATCGCATCGTTGCTCATCACCTTCTCGATCCTGGCGATCCGTTATCCGGAAACGCCTCGCACCGGCATCCTGAAGATCGAGACGACGCGCGGCGACCGCCTCTTCATCACCCTTCTGGGCTCGGCCTTCATCAATCTGGCCTGGCTCGGACTTCTCAGCCAGCCCCAATGGGGCGCGCTGATCGTCTGCCTGGTCTATGCCGCGGCGGTTTTCCGCTGGGTGTGACCGGCCCGACACCCGTTGTCCGGCATGGCACACATGCCGGGCAGCGACGAATGCCCAAGCTTCTTAACCTCGGGAGGATCAAATGAAGCTCAATCTGAAAACGACAACCGCGCTTGCGCTGCTTGCCGGCCTGATGACGGGCCCGGCCTTTGCGGGCATGGACGAAGCGAAGGAATTTCTCGATACCGAGATCGGCGATCTTTCCACCCTTTCGCGCGCCGACCAGGAAGCGGAAATGCAGTGGTTCGTCGATGCCGCCAAGCCGTTCCAGGGCATGGAGATCAAGGTCGTCTCCGAGACGATCACCACGCATGAATACGAATCCAAGGTTCTGGCCCCGGCCTTCACCGCGATCACCGGCATCAAGATCACGCATGACCTGATCGGCGAAGGCGACGTGGTGGAAAAGCTGCAGACGCAGATGCAGTCGGGCGAGAACATCTATGATGCCTATATCAACGATTCCGACCTGATCGGTACGCATTGGCGCTACCAGCAGGCGCGCAACCTGACCGACTGGATGGCCGGCGAGGGCCAGGATGTCACCAATCCGGGCATCGACCTGGACGATTTCATCGGCACAAGCTTCACCACCGGGCCGGATGGAAAGCTCTACCAGCTCCCCGACCAGCAGTTCGCCAACCTCTACTGGTTCCGTTACGACTGGTTCAACGACGAGAAGACGCGCGCCGACTTCAAGGAGAAGTACGGCTACGATCTCGGCGTGCCTGTGAACTGGTCGGCCTATGAGGACATCGCCGAATTCTTCACCGGGCGTGACATGTCCTATGCGGGCGGCCCGTCCAAGGTCTATGGCAACATGGACTACGGCAAGAAGGACCCGTCGCTTGGCTGGCGCTATACCGATGCCTGGATGTCGATGGCCGGCATGGGCGACAAGGGCGAGCCGAACGGCCTGCCGGTCGACGAGTGGGGCATTCGCGTGAATGAAAATTCGCAGCCGGTCGGCTCCTGCGTGGCGCGTGGCGGTGCAACCAATTCGCCGGCGGCCGTCTATGCCGTGACCAAGGCCATCGAATGGCTCGAAAAATACTCGCCGCCGGCAGCCGCTGGCATGACCTTCTCCGAGGCTGGCCCGATCCCGGCGCAGGGCGAGGTTGCCCAGCAGATGTTCTGGTACACTGCCTTCACCGCCGACATGGTCAAGGACGGCCTGCCGGTGATGAACGAGGATGGCACGCCGAAGTGGCGCATGGCCCCCAGCCCGCATGGCGTCTACTGGTCGGAAGGCACCAAGATCGGCTATCAGGATGCCGGTTCCTGGACGCTGATGAAGTCGACCCCGGTGGATCGCGCCAAGGCGGCCTGGCTCTATGCCCAGTTCGTCACCTCCAAGACCGTGGACGTGAAGAAGAGCCATGTCGGCCTGACCTTCATCCGCGAATCGACCATCCAGCACGATTCGTTCACCGAGCGTGCGCCGAAGCTCGGCGGCCTCGTCGAGTTCTACCGTTCGCCGGCCCGTGTGCAGTGGTCGCCGACGGGCACCAACGTGCCGGATTATCCGAAGCTGGCGCAGCTCTGGTGGCAGAACATCGGCGACGCCATGTCCGGCGCCAAGACCCCGCAGGAGGCGCTCGATGCGCTCTGCGCAGCCCAGGAGCGGGTGCTGGAGCGTCTGGAACGTGCCGGCGTCCAGGGCGACCTTGGCCCGAAGATGAACGAGGAGCGTGATCCGGAATACTGGCTGAGCCAGCCGGGTGCGCCGAAGGCCAAGCTCGAGAACGAGGACGAGGAGCCGAAGACGGTTTCCTATGACGAGCTGATCAAGTCCTGGCAGTAACGTCCACAATGACACGACGGCCGGGCGGATTGCGCCCGGCCGTCCCCTTGCCGGGCAATTGCTTGCCGGCCGGGGCAATGTCCGCCAAGATCGCGCTTCAATCTTCTTTCGGGGGCTCCGATCCATGACCCATATCCTTGCCATCGACCAGGGCACGACATCGAGCCGGGCGATCCTGTTCGACGCCGCGCTCAAGCCTGTCGCGACCGCGCAGGAGGAATTCCCGCAGATCTTTCCCCGCTCGGGCTGGGTGGAACATGATCCCGGCGACATCTGGACGACAACGGCGGCGACCTGCCGCGGCGCCATCGAGCGGGCCGGAATCCGGGCCGAGGACATCGCCGCCATCGGCATCACCAACCAGCGCGAGACGACGCTTGTCTGGGACCGTCACACGGGCGAGCCGATCCACAACGCCATCGTCTGGCAGGACCGGCGCACGGCGCAGATTTGTCAGGACATGAAGGCCGAAGGCCATGAGGCTACCATAACGGCGCTGACCGGCCTGCTGCTCGACCCCTATTTCTCCGCCACGAAACTGAAATGGCTGCTGGACAATGTGGAGGGCGCGCGGGCGCGGGCCGAAGCCGGCGACCTTCTGTTCGGCACGGTCGACACCTGGCTCATCTGGAAGCTGACCGGCGGCAAGGCCCATGTGACCGACGCGACCAATGCCGCGCGCACCATGCTTTATGACATCTCGCGCGGTGCCTGGAGCGAAGATCTCTGCGCCCTGTTCGGTGTGCCGATGGCCATGCTGCCTCAGGTGCGCGATTGCGCGGCCGATTTCGGCATGACCCGCGCCGACCTTTTCGGCCGTGAAATCCCTGTTCTCGGCGTTGCCGGTGACCAGCAGGCCGCGACGATCGGGCAAGCCTGCTTTTCGCCCGGCATGATGAAATCGACCTATGGAACCGGATGTTTCGCCCTGCTCAATACCGGCGACATGCCGGTGCGCTCCAACAACCGGCTGCTGACCACGGTGGCCTATCAGCTTGACGGCAAGGCGACCTATGCGCTGGAAGGCTCCATCTTCATTGCCGGCGCGGTCGTGCAATGGCTGCGCGACGGACTGAAGATCATTCGTCACGCCACCGAGACGCATCCGCTGGCCGAAAAGGCCGATTCGACGCAGACGGTGGTCCTGGTGCCCGCCTTCACCGGACTTGGCGCACCCTACTGGAACGCGGAGTGCCGCGGCGCGGTTTTCGGCATCACGCGCAATACCGGGCCGGAAGAATTCGCCCGCGCGGCGCTGGAAAGCGTCGGCTATCAGACACGCGACCTGCTGGAGGCCATGCGCGCGGACTGGGAAACGGCGTCCGGCGAGGCGGTCCTGCGCGTCGATGGCGGCATGAGCGCCTCGGACTGGGCAATGCAGTTCCTGGCCGATATCCTCGGCGCACCGGTGGATAGACCGGCAGTGCTGGAAACCACGGCGCTGGGCGCGGCCTGGCTCGCCGGCCAACGGGCCGGCGTCTATCCGGCGCGCGATGCGTTTGCGCAAACCTGGGCGCTGGAGCGGCGTTTTTCGCCAGCCATGGATGAGGCGGCGCGCGAGCAGAAATATGCCGCGTGGAAACGCGCCGTGGCGGCTGCGCAAGCCTTCTGACCGGCTTTCACGGGTCCGGGCGAGCGCTTGCCTGCGCGGCGGCCGCCACCTCCATGCAGATGTCCGCCAGGATACGGTAATGGCTTTCGCGTACGCTGCCCCGCCGCCAGAACAGGCCGATGGTGCGGGTGAGTTTCGGACCCGCCAGGGGGCGCAGGACAACGCTGTCCTGGCGCCGGAATTCCGAGGCCGCATAGTGGGCGGGAAAAAGCGTCAGGCCCATGCCGATGGAGACCATCTGGCGCAGGGCATCGAGGCTGGTGCCTTCATAGTCCTCGCGTAGCAGCGCGCCGGCCTGAAGCGCCAGGGCGCGCACATTCTCGTTGAGACGATGGCCGCGCCCGAGCGTCATCATGCGTTCTCCCGCCAGCCGGGCCACCGGTATTTCCGGCCGGGAAGCGAGCGGGTGGTCCGCCGGCAGTCCCAGAAACAGTTCCTCCTCCATCAGCCGGACAAAGACCAGCCGGTCGGCCTGATGCGGATCCGGACCCATGGCGCAGTCGGTTTCCCCTTCCGTGATCGACTCCTCCAGCCGTGCGGGCTGCTCCTCGCGGATGAAGATTTCGAGATCCGGATAGCGTCCATGCAGCACCGGCAACAGGCGCGGCAGGAAATAGGGGGCGAAGGTCGGGGCAGCGCCCAGTCTCAGGCGGCCGCCAAGGCTGGTCTCCCCGCCGGTCACGGCCGCTGCCATGGCATCCATGGCGGCCAGGATTTCACGCGCGAGCGCTACGGCCTTCTCGCCCGCCGGGGTGAGTGCCACAGGACCGGCATCGCGCTCGAAAAGGGGTGCGCCCAGTCTCTGCTCGATCTGGCGCAACTGGACCGAAAGCGTGGGCTGGGAGACCGCGCAGCGGCGTGCCGCCCGCCCGAAATGGCGAAGGTCGGCCAGGGCGACGAGATATTCCAGCTGCCTTGCTGTCGGGCGGAAGCGCATGACACCGTTTTGATAGTCTGATCCTATCACTTGGATATAGATAATGAATTGGAACTATCAAGCAGGGATTCCCACCTTGTCCGTGTCGGTAATCATCTGGAGGTTCAGACATGTGGAATCACCTCAATGCCCTGTGGTCGCGTCACTCCATCCTGGAAGCCAAGATCCAGCAGGAACAGACACGGCCCATGCCTGACAGCCTGCGCATCCAGGCGCTGAAAAAGCTGCGCCTCCGGATTCGCGAGCGTATCGAGGGTGTCGAGGCGCGGTTGAAGGGAAAGGTTCCGGCCTGAGCCGGCGAAAGGATGGTCCGGTATGGCCCTGCTTGAATTGATCGTCGTCACGTTTGGCGCGGGTTTTGTCGCGGTGCTTCTCTATGGCGCCTACAAGTTCAATTTCGATGATCCGGGCGGGGATCGTTGAGACATTCGGGGCCGGGCGGCGCGTCCGCCCGGCTTCTCTCCCAGCGAAACGCCGCTGCCCGCTGCCCTGCGTGGGGCGGTCTGATCCGGTGGCCCCATCCGGCGCCGCCCGGCCGTTCAGGCAGTGATCGCGCCGATCCAGCCATCATTGCCGGGAAGCGAAAGCACGCTGCCGCTCAGCATGCCGCCGAAGCCGTGGCCGTCCAGCGCCGTGGCTGTGAGGCCCGCCGGCAGGGTCGCGCTGGTTGCTTGCGAGGCGAAATTGAAGGCGCACAGAATATGCTCTTCGCCCAGGTCGCGCCGGAAGGCGAGGATGTCCGGTCCGAGATCGACGACCTCGAAACCGCCCTTGGCCAGGGCCGGATGGGCGCGGCGGAAGCACAGCAGGGCACGATAGAATTCCAGAAGTGTGCCGGGCTGCCCCGTCTGTTCCGAAACGGCGAGGGCGAGATGCGGCATGGGAACGGGCAGCCATGGCCGGTCGGATGAGGAGAAACCGCCATTGGCGAAACGCCCCTCCCAGACCATGGGCGTGCGGCAGCCGTCACGGCCCTTGAATTCCGGCCAGAAGCGGATGCCATAGGGGTCCTGCAAATCCTCGAAGGAAAGCTCTGCCTCGGGCAAGCCCAGTTCCTCGCCCTGGTAAAGGCAGACGGAACCACGCAGGGTCAGCAGCACGCCGGCCAGCAGTTTCAGACGGTTGAGGCGCATGGGCTCATGCAGATCGCCGGTCCAGCGGGTGGCATGCCGCTCGACATCGTGATTGGAGAAGGCCCAGCAGGGCCAGCCGTCCGGCGCGGCACTGAAGAATCGGTCGATCACCCTGCCAAAGCGCCCGGCCGAGGGCATCGTTCCCGAAAGAAACTCGAATGAGTAGCACATGTGGACGCGCTTCGTGCCGGCGGTATAGGCGGCCATGATTTCCAGCCCGCGCTGGGCATCGCCCACTTCGCCAACGGCGGTCGCTGCGGGATATTCATCCAGCAGGGCGCGGAAACGCTCAAGGAAGGCCAGGTTTTCCGGCTGGCTCTTGTCGTAGAGATGATCCTGGAAATTGTAGGGATTGACCGAGGGTGCGATGGCGTCGTCGCGCTCGTGGGGTTCGAGCGCCGGATTGTCTTGCAGCCCCTGCGAATGGAAATAGAAATTGATCGTGTCGAGGCGGAAACCGTCCACACCCAGATCGAGCCAGAACCGGGTGGCGTCCAGAAGGGCATCCTGCACGTCGCTGTTGTGGAAATTGAGGTCGGGCTGGCTGTCGAGGAAGTTGTGCATGTAGTACTGGCACCGGGTCGTGTCCCATTGCCACGCGCTGCCGCCGAAGATGGAAAGCCAGTTGTTGGGCGGCGTTCCATCGGGTTTGGCATCGGCCCAGACATACCAGTCGGACTTGGCGTTGTCGCGGCTGGACCGGCTTTCGGCAAACCACGGGTGGCGGTCGGACGTGTGCGAAAGCACCATGTCGATCATGACCTTGAGACCGAGCCCATGGGCATCGGCGACAAGGGCGCGGAAATCCTCGATGGTTCCGAACATCGGATCGACGGCCTTGTAGTCGGACACGTCGTAGCCGAAATCCTTCATCGGCGAGGCGAAGAAGGGCGAGATCCAGATGGCGTCGGCACCCAGTTCGGCGATGTGGCCGAGACGCTGGCGGATGCCGGTCAGGTCGCCGATGCCATCGGCATTGCTGTCCTGAAACGAACGCGGATAGATCTGGTAGATCACCGCGCCGCGCCACCAGTCCTTGTCGATGGCGGCCGCGGGTGCGGCGTCACGCGTCCTTGCGGCGGGGTTCATGGTGTCTGCGAAGCCGAACGATTGGGTCATCAGCCTTTCACTCCGCCGGCAATCAGGCCGGCCTCGATCTTGCGTTGGAAGGCGAGGACGAGGATGACCGGCGGCACCGTCATGACGACGGAGGCGGCCAAGATCGGCCCCTGCGGAATTTCTGTTCCAAAGTGCCCGGAGGCCGGGCAATGGCAACGACAACCCTACCGGTATCATCATTCGAAGCGGAGGTCAGCGCGAAAAGGAACTTGCCGCAAGCCGCGATGGTGGCCGGCCGGCCTACGCGGGCAGCCCCGGCGGGCACCTCTGACGCTCCCGGCGCGGTTTCCCCGCTTCTGCCGGCCAGCGTCAAAGCGGAGCGGGCAGGCCGACCTGCAACGCGTGGGCGCTTGCGCAAACGCGATTCCACACTTCATCGGGTACGCGCACGCCATTGCCCGCCGTTTCGGCCAGGCTTGCCGCAGCCCGGTCACCGGGAATGCGCACCTGCGTGAAACCCTGCGCGGGCCGGCTCGCGCGGCAGGCATCGTTCAGCGTTTCCACCTGCGTCACGAAGGCACCTGCACCGGCGAAGGCCTCCGGATCCATGATCTGGAGGAAGACATTGGCGCCCCATCGGGTGGGATGCTCGGCACGGCCATGGCCGGCCAGCGCCTGGGTGAACATTTCCACCATCAGCGCCATGGCAAATCCCTTGTGGCCGTGGTCGATACCGCCGACGGGCAGGATGGTGCCCTTCGGCGTCCGGTTCACGACATTCGCGTCGGTCGTCGGCCGGCCTTCACCATCCAGCACCCAGGGGTGGTCGAAGGGCGTGCCGGTGTTGATATGCTCGCGCACCTTCGAGACGGTGGTGATGGAGGCGCAGGTGTCGATCAGCACGGGGTGGTCGCCGCCGGGATAGCCGATTGCCCAGGGGTTGGGTGTCAGCACCGGGTCTGCGCCGCCATAGGGGGCGACCCAGCGGCCGGACGGATCGGAGGTCATGATCATGCAGACGAGGCCTTCATCCGCCGCCATGCGTGTCAGGGTGGAGAGACAGCCGATATGGTGGCTTCGGCGGATGGCGATGGAGGTCATGCCATGGCTGCGCGCGCGGGGCATGGCGCTTTCCAGTGCCTGCCTCATCAGCCAATGGCCGGGCAGGTAACGGCCATCCCAGACCTGCGTCACGCCGCTGTCGCGGACCACGTCGTGGATACCCTCGCTTCGCATGGCGCCGCTTTCCAGTTCCGGAAGGTAATAGGGCACCATGGAGATGCCATGGGTGGTGACGCCGAGCTCGTCGGTGCGCACCAGCAGTTCGGCCACCACTTCGGCCTTGTCGCGGGCCATGCCGCCCCGGACAAGCAGGGCAAGGGCAAGGGCAAGCAGATCCTTGCGGTCAAAACGGCGGTCGGTCACGGTTCATCCTCCCGGTCGGGTTCGTTTCAGTCGCGGCTGGCGGTTTCGCATTCGATGGCTGCGCCCATGCTCTTGCGCAGCATCAGGGCGAGCGTGGCGCAAACCGCAGACATCCAGGCCGGTTCTCCTGCCAACGCGGGCGGAAACAGGCCTGGCAGCGCGTGCAGCGCTCGGGCGATACCCTCCGGCGCGGTCTCGTCCGCCAGGACTGCCCTGATTTCCGCCTCGCGCGGATCGCGCAGGGCGTAGGCATCGCCGTTCTCGGTTCGGCCCAGGCAATAGCGCATCCATGCGGCCACGGCGAAGGCGAAGGGGCGGATGTCGCCGCCAGCCGCCCGCGTCTCGACTGCTGGCGCGAGGATGCGCTGCGGCAGTTTTTCGGTGCCATCCATGGCGATCTGGAAGGTCTGGTGTGCGATGGCCGGATTGGCGAAACGGGCCAGCAGGTCCGCCCGGTAGCGGTCGAGATCCATGCCGGCCAGCGGCGGCAACGTCATGGCGGCGGCGCGCATGTGGCGGTCCACGAGGCTGGCCAGCGCCCGATTGCCCATGACATCGCGCACGAACGGGTGGCCCGACAGGAAGCCGGCATAGGCGAGCATGGAATGGGCGCCGTTCAGCATGCGCAGCTTCATTTGCTCGTAGGGCTTCACATCATCGACGAACAGGGCGCCGCCGGCTTCCCAGTCGGGGCGGCCTGCCGGGAAGCGGTCCTCGATCACCCATTGGGTGAAAGCTTCGGTCTCGATGGCGCCATGGTCCTCGCAACCAGTCTGGCGGGCGGCCTCCGCGCGGGTCTCATCGGTGGCAGCCGGCGTGATGCGGTCGACCATGGAGGAGGGGAAGGCAACGTTCGCGGCGATCCAGTCCGCCAGCGCCGGGTCGATACGACGGGCAAGCCCTGTGACACCGGCGGCCAGCAGTCCGCCATTGTCCGGCAGGTTGTCGCAACACAGCACGGTAAAAGGCGCGATGCCGGCATCGCGGCGCCGGCGAAGGCTTTCAACGATGAGGCCGAGCACACCTTGCGGGGCGTGTGGATTGGCCAGATCGGCGGCGACAGCGGGATGCGCCGGATCGGCATCCATGGCGGCGCGGTCGATTCCGTAGGCCTTTTCCGTCACGCTCAGCGAGACGATGCGTGTGGTTGCATCGGCGATGGCGGCAAGCGGCGCGGCACGGTCGCGGGCGGCGGCGATGATATGGCCGATGCTGGCAATGACGCGGGCGGACGTGCCTTCCGCGCTGCGTTCGATCAGCGTGTAGAGGCCGTTTTGCGGGTTCAGCGCATCGGCGACATCCGTGCCGCGCAAGCTGACACCGGTGATGCGCCAGCCGCCGCCAGAGCGGGCCAGCGCGTCATCGGTATAAACAGCCTGATGGGCGCGATGGAACGCGCCGGCGCCAAGATGCACGATGCCGCAGCCATGGCCGGCGGGATCGTAGCCGGGAAGGGTGGCTTGGCCCGTGACATCGGCAAGGCCCGTCAGGCGTCTGGCTCCGCTCATGCCGCGCGGCCTGCGCCTGGATGGGAGAGCGTGGCGATGATGCCGCGCAGTTCGGCAAGGCCCTTGAGACGCCCGATGGCCGGATAGCCGGGCTGGGCCTTGCGCTTCAGGTCGTCGAGAATGTCCTGGCCGTGGTCGGGGCGCATGGGAATGGACCAGTCAGCGCGGCCCTGTGCCTTGCGCCGTGCTTCCTCGGCCAATGCGGCGGCCAGCACGGCCACCATGTCCGTGTCGCCACCCAGATGCTCTGCCTCGAAGAAGGAGCCGCGCAGGGCATCCGTGTCGCGCTTGACATTGCGCAGATGCAGGAAATGCACCCGGTCGCCCAGGCGGTGCATCATGCCCGGCAGGTCGTTGTCCGGCCGCGCGCCCAGCGAGCCCGTGCACAGCGTGATGCCGTTGGCGGGAATATCGACGGCATCCATGATCGCCTTGTAATCTGCTTCGGTGGACATGACGCGCGGCAGGCCGAGCAGGTCGAAGGGCGGATCGTCGGGGTGGCAGCACAGGCGCAGGCCGAGACCCTCGGCCACGGGCGCGACTTCGGACAGGAAGTCGATGAAATGGGCGCGCAGGCGCTCCGGCGAGATCGCGTCATATTCGGCGATATGGCGGCGCACGTCATCCAGGGTGAAATGCTCAGCCGCGCCGGGCAGCCCGAAAACGACATTGCGGGCCAGCGCCTGCTGCGCGTCCTCGCTCATTCCGGCAAAACGGCGGGCGGCGTCTTCCACCACGTCCCCGGGGAAGTCGGCAGCCGCGTTTGCCCGCCTGAGAATGTGGATGTCGAAAGCAGCGAAATCGGCATAGTCGAAGCGCATGCAGGTGGCGCCCGTAGGCAGGCGCCAGTTCAGATCGGTGCGCGTCCAGTCGAGAACGGGCATGAAATTGTAGCAGACCGTCTGAACGCCGGCAGCGGCGAGGTGATGCAGGCTGGTCTTGTAATTGGCAATGTGTTCGCGCCAGTCACCCTGCTGCTTCTTGATGTCCTCGGAGACCGGCAGGCTTTCGGCCACGTCCCAGGCCAGGCCGGAGGGCGCGCCATCGGCCATGTAGGCGATTTCCCGCTTGCGGCGGGCAATTTCTTCCGGCGTCCAGACGTCGCCGGTGGGAACGTGATGAAGCGCCGTGACCACACCTTGCACCCCGGCCTGAAGCATGTCGTCCACCGACACGAGATCCCTTGGCCCGAACCAACGCCACGTCTGCTTCATTCCGTCCTCCTCGTTGCCGCCGGCCTGCGATCCGCCGCATTCCTGCTGCGATCTCCTTAGCAGTCCGTCACGCTGTTGACTAGTATGGAAGTATGGTATAGCCGTTCGATCAGGAGGAGATGATCGCAATGACCATCCAGCAATCGCCGCAACGCCTTCTGGACACGGGAGCCGCCGTCGGGCCCCAGGTCTACCGGCTGCTGCGCGAGCGGATCATCCGGGGCGACCTGGAGCCGGGCATTCGCATCTCCGAGTCCGAAATCGCCAGCGGCTACGACGTCAGCCGCCAGCCCGTGCGTGAGGCCTTCATCAAGCTGGCCGAAGAAGGCTTGCTGGAGGTGCGTCCGCAGCGCGGCACATTCGTGCGCAAGATTGCCGCAAGCGCCGTGATGGATGCGCGCTTCGTGCGCGAAGCGATCGAGGCGGATATCGTGCGGCTTCTGGCGCAATCCCCGGTGTCCGGGCTTGAGGAAGAGTTGCGCGGACTTCTCGCCGTGCAGGCCAGGGCGGCGGCATCCGGCGAATGGCTGCAATTCATCGATCTCGACGAGCGGTTTCACCGCGCCCTGGCCAGTGGCGCGGGCAAGGCCTATGCGTGGAATGTGGTCGAGGGCGTGAAGGCGCAGATGGACCGCGTGCGCCATCTCTCGGCGCAGCGCTTTCCAATGGACAAGCTGGTGGAACAGCACACTGCCATCGTTGACGGCATTTCGGGACAGAACCCGGATGCCGCGGAACGGGCCATGCGCGCGCATCTGCGCGAAATCCTGAACGATCTGCCGGCAATTGCCGGCAGCCGGCCCGAATTCTTCGAAGACGCGGACCCGACCTGATCCGCAACCGTTTCCTGAAACTCCCTGTCAGCAAAGGAGGAGACCATGCTGAAAGCACTTGGAAAAACCATTCTCGCCACGATGACCGCCGGCCTGCTTGCCGGTTCTGCATTCGCGGCGGACATGACGCTCAAGCTCGGCCATCTGGCCAATGAGCAGAACCCCTGGCACCTGGCGTCGGTGAAGTTTGGCGAGGAGCTTTCCCGTCTCACCGATGGCCGTATCGAAGTCGAAGTGTTTCCCAATGAATCGCTGGGCAAGGAAATCGACCTGATCAACGGCATGCAGCTCGGCACGGTCGACATGACGATCACCGGCGAGAGCCTGCAGAACTGGGCGCCGATGGCGGCGCTGCTGGCCGTGCCCTATGCCTACAAGTCGATCGAGCACATGGACGAGGTGGCCTCCGGCGAGATCGGCGACAAGATCAAGCAGCAGATCATCGACAAGGTGCAGATCCGCCCGATCGCCTATTTCGCGCGCGGCCCGCGCAATCTCACCTCCAACCGTCCGATCACGTCGCCCGACGAACTCAATGGCCTGAAGATGCGCGTGCCCAATGTGCCGCTGTTCGTGGATGTGTGGAGCGCGCTTGGTGCCAATCCCGGCCCGATGGCTTTCTCGGAGGTCTTCACCTCGCTGCAGAACGGCACGATCGAAGCCCAGGAAAACCCGCTGGCGCTGATCCGTTCGGCCAATTTCAACGAAGTGCAGTCGCATGTGAACATGACCGAACACGTGCGCTCCTGGATCTACCTGACGATCGCCGAGAGCACCTGGAGCAAGCTGTCGGCCGAAGACCAGGCGGCGGTGATGGAAGCGGCGAAGATCGCCCAGGCCTATGAGCGCGAACTGTTCAACGCGTCGCTGGCCGATGACCGCGCCTATCTGGAAAGCAAGGGCATGACCTTTGTCGAGGTCGACGGTCCGGCATTTCAGGCCAAGGCCAAGGATGCGGTGCTGAAGAACGTCAACGACGAGATCAAGCCGATCGTGGAAGGCCTGTTCTCCAACTGATAGGCTTTCTTTCCGACATGGCGCCGGGCGTTCGCGTCCGGCGCCACCCTTGACACTCCCTGACCGGGGCCGTCCATGCAGCGCTTCGTTTCCCTTCTCGTCCGGTTCAGCCGCCTTGCGACCGGCATCGCCTTCGCGGTGCTGATGATCGCGGTGCTGATCCAGATCGCCGGCCGTTTCATCGGCAGTTCCCCGGTCTGGACGGAGGAACTGACGCGCTTTGCCCTGCTTTATCTCGCCGCCTTCGGTGTCGGCCTGTCGTTTCGCAATGGCGACCTCGTCAATGTCGATCTCGTTTGCGAGTCGCTGCCCGGCGCATGGCCGGCGCGGCTGCGGCTGTTTTCCGCACTGGCCACGGCGGCGCTTTGCCTGGCGCTCATCGCACCGGCCTGGAAATACACATCCATCGGCGTGATGCAGACCTCGCCGGCGCTCGGCTGGCGGATGGATTTCATGCATGCCACGATGCTGGTGCTGCTGGTGTCACTGGCCGTTTTCGCATTGGCGCGCGCCGGAGAAATGCTTCTTGGCGGGGCGGATGGCCATGCGCCTCGCGTGACCGGTGAAAACGCATGAGCCTTGCCCTTCTCATCGGCGTCTTCGTTGCCGGTCTCGTCATCGGCATTCCCGTCGCGGTCACGCTGGGGCTTGCCTCGGCGGCCTATCTGCTGTCGGCGGGCATACCGCTTGTTGTCATGCCGCAGAAAATGTATGCGGGCATGGATGTGTTCGTGCTGCTTTGCATTCCGGGTTTCATCCTGGCCGGTAACCTGATGAATTCGGGCGGCATCACGGAACGCATCATCCGCTTCGCCAACGCCCTTGTCGGCTGGGCGCGTGGCGGGCTGGGCCTGACCAACGTGGCCGGTTCCATGCTGTTCGGCGGCATTTCCGGCACGGCAGTCGCCGATGCGGCGTCCATCGGCGGCATGATGATACCCGGCATGAAAAAGGCCGGCTATCCGGCTGATTTCTCTGCCGCCGTCACGGCCGCGTCATCGACAGTCGGGCCGATCATCCCGCCCTCGGTGCCGATGATCATCGTCGGCGCGCTGTCCGGCATTTCCGTGGGCAAGATGTTCCTGGCCGGAGCCGTGCCTGGCGTGCTGATGGGCCTTGCCATGATGGTGACGACCTACATCATTGCCGTGCGCAAGGGCTTTCCGCGCCAGCCCTGGCAAGGCGTGGGCGAATTGGCGCGCTCCTTCACGGGGGCGTTCTGGGCGATCTTCATGACCGTGCTGATCATCGGCGGGCTGATGAGCGGGCTGGCCACGCCCACCGAGACAGCGGTTGTCGCCAGCGTCTATGCCCTTGTCGTCGGATGCTTCGTCTATCGTGAACTGCCGCTGAAGGCGGTGCCGAAGATCATCATCGACAGCGCGGTCTCCTCCGCTGCCATCCTGGCGCTGGTCGGCTTCGCCAATGTTTTCGGCTGGATTCTCGTGGCCGAACGGATCCCGCAGGCGATCGCATCTTCCGTTCTGGAAATCACCGACAATAAGTTCGTCGTGATCCTGCTCATCAACATCCTGCTGCTGTTCGTCGGCATGTTCATGGAAACGATCGCCGCGCTCATCATCCTGTTCGTGCCGCTGCTGACGCTGGCGCAGGGCGTGGGCGTCGATCCGCTCCATTTCGCCACCTTCGCCGTGCTCAACCTGATGATCGGGCTGACCACGCCGCCGGTGGGTGTGTGCCTGTTCATCTGCGCCAACATCGCCCGCCTGCCGCTGACGCCGGTGGTCAAGGCCATTGCGCCGTTTCTTCTCACCAATATTCTGGTATTGCTGCTGGTCTCCTACGTCCCGGCAATTGCCACCTGGCTTCCCTCCGTCCTGATGGATTAGGATCATGTCCATGCAAACACGCGTCTGCCGCCTCTTCGACAAGCACGATATCCGCATCGAGACCGACACGGTGGGCGAACCGGGCCCCGGCGAGGTGCTGGTGGCGATTGGCGCCGGTGGTATTTGCGGTTCCGACCTTCACTATTATCACGATGGCGGGTTCGGCCCGATCCGGGTCAAGGAGCCGATCATACTTGGCCACGAGGTCGCCGGCACCGTGCAGGCCGTGGGCGAGGGCGTCACCAATGTGCAGCCGGGCGACCGGGTTGCACTGAATCCGAGCCGGCCGTGCGGGAACTGCCGCTATTGCGATGTCGGACAGTACAATCATTGCCTGAACATGCGCTTCTATGGCTCGGCCATGCGCTTTCCCCATGAACAGGGCGGCTTCCGCGACCGGATCATCGCAGAAGCGGTGCAATGCGAGACGGTGAGCGAGGGCACGTCCATTGCCGAAGCCGCCTGTTCGGAACCGCTGGCGGTCTGCGTTCATGCCGCCAACCAGGCCGGCGACCTGCAGGGCGCGCGCGTGCTGGTGACGGGGTCCGGACCCATCGGCGCGCTGTGTGCTGCCGTTGCGCGCCAGCGCGGTGCCGTGGAAGTGGTTGTCACCGACCTGCAGGACGCGACGCTTGCGGTTGCCGCGCGCATGGGGGCGACGCAGACCGTCAACGTGGCCCGCGATGGCGCGACGATGGAAACCTTCACGGCTGACAAGGGCCATTTCGACGTGGCATTCGAATGCTCCGCCGCCCCGGCCGCATTGCGCACGGCCATCACGACGGTCAGGCCCAAGGGTACCATCGTGCAGGTGGGCGTGACGGGCGACATCGCCATTCCGCTCAACCTGATCGTGTCGAAGGAAATCGCCTTGAAGGGCACGCATCGCTTCCATCCGGAATTCGCCGAGGCGGTTCGCCTGATTGACAGCGGCGCCATCGACGTCAAGCCGATCATCACCGGCAGCTATCCGCTGGAACAGGCGCTGGAGGCCTTCGAGGCGGCGGGCGACCGGACGCGCTCCGTCAAGGTGCACCTGACGTTCGCGTGAGCCGCAAAATGGCATCCGGCGCCGGGGCTTGCGGCCGCGGGCGCGACCTGATCCATTGCCGCCCATGAACGATACATGCCCCTGTTGCGGCGCCGGCGGCCTGGATGCCGGTATGCCGCTGTTTCTGCTCGCGGCCCATGGCGAACGTGGCGGAGCAACCGGCAATGCGCGCCTTCGCGCAATCTGCCGCGAGGTTGCGCGCCTGCTTCGTGGAGAGGCGGCGGTGCGCTGCGGCGTGCTTTCAGGCGAGCCTTCGCTGGAAGGTGCCGTGGCCGGTGCCTGCGAAAGCCCTGTTTCCGTTTATCCTGTCTTCATGAGTGAAGGCTTCTTCGTGCGGGAAAGGCTGCCGGCCCGGCTTGCGGCGGCGGGCGTGAAAGCAACTGTCCTGCCGGTGCTTGGTGCCGATCCCGGCTTTGCGCAAGCGTGCGCGGCGCGGCTTGACGGGCTTGACGGCGGCGCGCCGGACCGGGTTCTCGTGGCCGCCCATGGCTCGACCAGGGACGACAGATCCCGCTGCGCCGCGGAAGCCTTTGCCAGCAGGCTGGCCTGCGCCCTTGGCGTCGCCGTGCAATGCGCCTTTCTGGAGGAACAGCCTTTCGTGGAGCAGGCGGTTCGCGCGCTCGACCACAGGGGCGCCATCGTCAGCCTGTTCGCCGGACAGGGCCTGCACGGAGCCGAGGACATGGATGCCATCATCGCGGCAAGCGGATTTGCGCCAGACAGGGTGATCGTACCGGCCGACGACACCGTTCTCGTCGCCCGGCTGGCCGCCGCGGCTTTCCTTCGCGCGCACGGGCGGTGAACACAGTGGTCATTCGCGGTTGTGGCAGGGTGACAGGGAATTAACTTGCCAGATGCCTGAATGCGGCCCAAATAAGCGGGTGTATGGGCTTGGGGCGGCGCGCCGGACCGGCCGGCCGAGCGGGAAGCGCACATGGCATTCTGGAAACAGGTTCTCCTTACCGTCGCATTGCTGGCGATAGCCGGGCTTGGCTATGCCCGGCTCGTTCCCGGCGCGGGCGAGCAGATTGCGCGGCTCGGACTCGACCCGGCAACGATCGCACTGCTGACGGGGGCTGATCCGGCCGGCCAGGCCGGCGGCGGGCGCCAGGGCGGCGGTGGCGGACCCGGCGGGTTTGGCGGGCGCGAGGCGCTCGTTTCCGTGCAGCCTGTCACGACGGCGCGCATCAATGACCGGATCACCGCCATTGGCGACGGCGAGGCGCTGCGCTCGGTCACGGTCGTGCCGCTGGCATCCGGTGTGCTGACCGAGATCAATGTGCGCCCGGGCGAGAGGGTGGATGCGGGCACCGTGATTGCCCGGCTCGACTCCGGCAGCGAGGAAATCGCCCGCGACAGGGCCACGCTGGCGCTGAAGACGGCGCGCGATGCGCTGCGGAGGGTGGAGCGTCTTTTCGAAAGCAGGACGGCATCCCAGACGCAACTGGACGATTCACGCAATGCGGTCGCGACGGCCGAACTCGCCCTGCGCGAAGCGAAGGTCGATCTGGAAAAGCGCAGCATCGTCGCGCCGATTTCCGGGCGGGCCGGTCTCGTTCCCGTCGAGAAGGGCGATTACGTGACCACGCAGACCGAAATCGCCACGCTCGACGACAGGTCGTCGATCCTCGTCGATTTCTGGCTGCCGGAGCGTTTCGCGCCCATCATCACGGTGGGGCAGCCGCTCAGCGCGCATGCAGTGTCGCTGCCCGGCGAGACGTTCGAGGGTGAAGTCCAGGCGATTGGCGGGCGTATCGACCGCGCCAGCCGGACGATGCAGGTGCGCGCCCAGATCGAGAATCCCGAGGATCGCCTGCGCCCCGGCATGTCGTTCCGCGTGGAAATGCGCCTGCCGGGCGAAACCTGGCCGGCGGTCGATCCCCTTGCGATCCAATGGAGTTCCGCGGGCGCCCATGTCTGGCGCGTCACAGACGGCAAGGTGGAGCGGGTGATGGTGTCCATCATCCAGCGCAACAGCGACAGCGTGCTTGTCGACGGGCCGCTGAAAGAGGGCGAAATCGTCGTGACCGAAGGGTTGCAGTCCCTGCGCCCGGGGTCGGCCATCCGAATCCAGGGCGAGACGTTCAGGGAAGGCGAAAAGCGGCCGCAGGTGTCCGATGCAAGCTGACGGTGCGAACCGGGGCAATGCCAGGGATATCGCCGCGCTGTTCGTGCGCCGGCCGGTGCTGGCCATTGTCGTCAACCTGCTGATCGTGGTCGCCGGTCTGGCCGCGCTCTATGGTGCGGAAATCCGCGAACTGCCGGAAACGGACAGCCCGGTGATCACGGTGCGTACCGATTTTTCGGGGGCCGCGCCGGAGACCATCGACCGTGAACTGACCGCACGCATCGAGGGGGCGGCCGGCCGCGTGCCCGGCGTGCGCTCCATTTCCTCCTCCTCCTCCTTCGGACGGTCAAGCGTGACCGTCGAATTCACCGAGGAGACCGATCTCGACATCGCCGCCTCCGACCTGCGCGATGCCATCAACCGCATTTCGCGCGACCTTCCGGACGATGCCGACGACCCGATCATCGTCAAGGCGGACGGCAATGCCCAGGCGGTGATGCGCATCGCGGTGACCTCCGAGCGCCTTACGGTGCAGCAACTCACCCTGCTGGTCGAGGACGACATCGTCGAGCGGCTGACGGCGGTGCCGGGCGTGGCGGACGTGCAGGTCTATGGCGACAGGGACGAGATCTTCCGCATCGATGTCGATCAGACCCGGCTTGCCAGCCGCGGCCTGACCGTCGCCGACCTTGCCCGCGCGCTTTCCACGGCGGCCTTCGATGCCCCGGCCGGTTCGCTGACCTCTTCCAGCCAGGATCTCGTCGTACGGGCCACGGCGACGGTGGCTTCGAAGGAAGAGTTCGAAGCCATCGTCATCAAGGATCGTGTCCGCATCGGCGACGTGGCCAGCGTTTCGCTCGGACCCAATCCCGGCGACAGCGCCCTGCGCGCGAACGGGGCGAACGGCGTGGGCCTTGGCATCATCCGCCAGGCCGGTTCGAACACGCTGGAAATCTCGCAGGGCGTTCGCAAGGCGGTGGACGAAATCCGAACCATCCTGCCCGACGGGGTGACGGTGAAGGTTACCTCCGACGACGCGACCTTCATTTCCGGCGCCATCAACGAGGTGGTCTATTCGCTTGCCCTGGCGATTACCATCGTCATTGCCGTGATCTTCCTGTTCCTGCTGAACGTGCGCGCAACGCTGGTGCCTGCGCTGACCATTCCCGTTGCGCTGATCGGCGCTGTCGCTGGCATCTGGCTTGCTGGGTTCTCGGTCAACATCCTGACCCTGCTCGCGCTGGTGCTGGCGACCGGCATGGTGGTCGATGATGCCATTGTCGTGCTGGAGAACATCGTCACGCGGCGCAACGAGGGCATGACCGCGCGCGCGGCGGCCGTGATCGGCACGCGCGAGGTGTTCTTCGCCGTCATCACCACCACGGCCACGCTTGCCGCCGTCTTCATCCCGATCTCGTTCCTGCCTGGCAAGGCCGGCGGCCTGTTCCGGGAATTCGGCTTCACGCTGGCGCTCTCGGTCATGCTGTCGTCCGTCGTGGCGTTGTCGCTCTGCCCGATGCTGGCGTCACGATTTCTCACCGGCCAGCCGCGCGCCAGCGACGATCGCGTGAAACCCAGCCTCATCGGACGCTTCGGCGGAATGTTGACGCGGCTGTATGCGGGTCTTCTGGAACTTTGCCTGAAGGTCCCGCTCGTGGTTATCGTTGCCGCCGTCATCGTTGCGGGCGCTGCGGTCGCTACGTTCACGACCCTGCGCCAGGAACTGACACCGCCGGAAGACCGGTCCATCGTGATTTTCATCGTGTCGGCGCCGCAGGGCGTGAGCCTCGACTACACCGCCAGCCAGGTGCGCAAGCTGGAAGCGTTGGCCGAGCCCTACAAGGCGACGGGCGAAGTGACCAATATCTTCTCCATCGCCGGGCGGCGCGGCCAGGCCAACAGCGGGTTTCTGGTCCTGACGCTGGCTCCCTGGGAGGAGCGGGATCGTTCGCAGCAGGAGATCGTGGCAGAATTGAACCGGCTGGCCGGCCAGGTTGTCGGCGTACGCGCCTTCGCCATCCAGCCCAATTCGCTGGGCATTCGCGGGGCGGGCAATGGTCTGCAGGTGGCGATTGCGGGTGACAATTACGATGAACTGGCCACGGCCGCCGACAAGGTGATGCAGCAACTGGAGCAGGAACCGCGTTTCGGGCGCATCCGGCTATCCTACGAGACGACGCAGCCGCAATTGTCCATCCAGGTGGACCGGGAGCGCGCATCGGACCTCGGCGTCGACATTTCCGGCCTGGCCGCCGTCATCCAGTCCATGCTCGACGGGCGCGCCATCGGCTCGGTCTTCCTCAATGACCGCGCCATCGACATCAAGCTCTTGTCGACATCGAACCCGGTCAACGATCCCACGGATCTGGAGAATATCTTCATCCAGACTTCTGACGGGCGAACAGTGCCGATCTCGACCATCTCGACGCTGGAAGAGCGTCCCGTGGCGCCTTCGCTCGACCGCGAACAGAAGCTGCGCGCCGTTTCCATCACCGCCAGCCTGTCACCGGACTTCGCGCTGGCCGATGCCATGACGCGCTTCACGGAGATCGCCACGCCTCTGCTTCCGCCGGGCGCGCGCCTGGTGCCGCTGGCCGAGGCCGCCACGCTCGACGAGACCAACAGTTCCATCGGCCTGGTCTTCGCCTTCGCCATCGTTGTGGTCCTGCTGGTGCTTTCGGCGCAGTTCGAGAGCTTTGTCTCGGCCTTCATCATCATCCTGACGGTGCCGCTCGGTCTGGCATGCGCCGTTTTCGCCATGGCGCTGACCGGAACGAGCCTGAACGTCTATTCGCAGGTCGGACTGGTGCTGCTGGTCGGGATCATGGCCAAGAACGGCATCCTGATCGTCGAATTCGCCAATCAGCTGCGTGACCGGGGCGTCAGCGTCGCCGATGCGGCACGCCAGGCGGCGGTGCGCCGTTTGCGTCCGGTGATGATGACGATGATCTCGACCGTGCTGGGCGGCCTGCCGCTTGTCCTGGCGTCGGGGGCCGGCGCCGAGGCGCGTATCGCGCTTGGCTGGGTGATTGTCGGGGGGCTCGGGCTTGCGACACTCGCCACGCTGTTCGTGACGCCGGTCGCCTACCTTCTTCTGGCCCGCTTCTCCACGCCCAAGGCAGCGCAACAGGCACGGCTGGAGCGGGAACTGGCAGAGGCCGAAGCCGAGGCAGGCTGAACCGGAACGTCAGGCGCGGTCAGCCGGCAACCCTCTCAAGCATGGCAATGAAGCGGCGGCTTTCCTCCGTGCCGCCAAGCTTCTCGATCATGCGGTTTTCATGGTCGCGCCAGACACCCGCCATGGTCTGGACAAAGCGCTCGCCCTTCGGCGTCAGGTAAAGGGAATAGGATCTGCGGTCGGTATCGGTCTTGCGCCGTTCGGCCAGCCCGCGCTTCTCCAGACCGTCCATCAGCGCGACCAGGTTGGCCGGCTTGACGCCGAGCGCCTCGGCGATTTCCGATTGCTTGCTGCCGGGCTGGCGGGCGATCAGCGCCAGGGCAGAGAACTCGGCCGGGCGCAACTTCAGTCTGGAAAAGCTCTCGGCGAAGTCCTGAAAGACGGCAAGCTGGGCGCGGCGCAACTTGTAGCCAATGATCGTGTCGAGCGGGGGAACAGCTTCGGCGACCTCTTTCTGTTCCGCATCCGCACGAATCGCTTCCTGATTCATGCTGTCGTCCTTTCTCGGCCGCGACCATAAATCATGGTTCATCATTATAACATAGGCAAACTTTGCCGGGACTGTGCGGGCGGGAACGGGAATGTCCCGAAAGAGCGATGCAGCCGTTCATACGGAAAAAAAATGCAATATATTGCATATCACTGTTTTTCCCGATTATCGTTCAAGGCCATGATTTTAAACAGAAATGCTTCGCAATGATGATTTTTCGATTCAGCACTGGATTTATGCAGTAAAGTGCACTATGTTCGCCCTCAATCAGAACAGCGGAGGGATGCCGCGATGAGCAAGATCATCGATTTCCAGACCAACCCGGACCAATACAAGCATTGGCGCATCGACATTGACGGCGATGTCGCCCGCCTGATCATGGACGTCAACGAGGATGCCACCCTGTTCGAGGGTTACCAGCTCAAGCTCAATTCCTATGACCTGGGCGTCGATATCGAACTGGCCGACGCCGTGCAGCGGTTGCGCTTCGAGCATCCGGAAGTGAAGGCGGTGGTGATGCAGTCGGGCAAGGACCGCGTTTTCTGTGCCGGCGCCAACATCCGCATGCTGGGTGGCGCCGCCCATGCGCACAAGGTGAATTTCTGCAAGTTCACCAACGAGACGCGCAACACGTTCGAGGCGGCGGGCGCCGAAAGCGGCCAGTACTATATCGCCGCGGTCAAGGGCGCCTGCGCGGGCGGCGGCTATGAACTGGCGCTGGCCTGCGACCACATCATCCTCACCGATGACGGCTCCTCGTCCGTCGCGCTGCCGGAAGTGCCGCTGCTGGCCGTGCTGCCGGGCACGGGCGGTCTCACCCGCGTGACCGACAAGCGCAAGGTGCGCCGCGACCTGGCCGATGTGTTCTGCTCCATCGAGGAGGGAGTGCGCGGCAAGAAGGCCAGGGACTGGCGGCTCGTGGACGAGGTGGTCGCCAATTCGAAATTTGACGAGGCGGTGGCCGAGCGGGCGAGGGCGTTCGCCGCGCAGTCCGACCGTCCGTCCGATGCCAGGGGCGTCAAGCTGACGCCGCTTGACCGGACCATTCATGAGGATGGTTCGTTGTCCTACACCACGGTCGAGGTTGCCATCGACCGCGACAAGCGGCTTGCGACGCTGACCATTTCCGGCCCGCAGGACGATGCTCCGGCCGATGCGGCAGCACTTCATGCGGCCGGTGCGGATGGCTGGATGCTGCGCTGCGCGCGCGAACTGGACGACGCGATCCTGCACCTGCGCCTGAACGAACTGGAAGTCGGCGTTCTGGTGATCCGCACCCAGGGCGACCCGGAGAAAGTCGTCGCGCACGAGAAGACCGTGCTGGACAATGCCGGTTCCGACTGGTTCGCCCGCGAGATCGCGCTGTACTGGAAGCGCGTGCTCAAGCGTCTCGATCTCACCTCGCGTTCGCTGGTGGCGCTGGTCGAGCCGGGCTCCTGCTTTGCCGGAACGCTGGCCGAGATCCTCTTTGCCGTCGACCGGTCCTACATGGGCGAGGGCGAGTTCGAGGGCGACAACCGCCCGGTCGCCACGATCCGGCTGACGGAGGCCAATTTCGGCCCCTATCCGATGTCGAACGACCTGACACGCCTGCAGACCCGCTTCCTGGGCGAGCCGGAGCGGGTGGATGGCGCCAAGGCCCGTATGGGCGAAGCGCTGGAGGCGGAAGAGGCATCCGATCTCGGCCTCGTCACCTTTGCCTTCGACGATATCGACTGGGAGGACGAGGTCCGCATCTTCCTCGAAGAGCGCGCTTCCTTCTCGCCCGATGCAATGACCGCGATGGAAGCGAACCTGCGCTTCGCCGGTCCGGAAACGATGGAAACGCGCATCTTCGGGCGTCTGACCGCCTGGCAGAACTGGGTGTTCCAGCGTCCGAATGCCGTCGGCCCGGAAGGCGCGTTGCAGCGCTACGGCACCGGCCAGCGCGGCAATTACGACATGCGGCGCGTGTGACGCGACCGCAACGGATTTTGCCGGGCGCGGACGCGTGCCCGGACTTCCCCTCGACCGGGAACCTCGACGTCAATATCGAACGGGAGTGAACGATGGCAGACATGATGAATGTGTCCTATGACACGCTGATCCCCAACAATGTGGGCCTTTCCAGCGACCGGCGCGTGCTCAAGGCGCTGGAAAAGTGGCATCCGGGCTATATCAACTGGTGGAACGACCTGATCCCGGAAAACTTCCAGAAGAGCCTGGTCTACCTGCGTACCGCCGTGTCGGTCGATCCGCAGGGGTGGGCCAAGTTCGACTACGTGAAGATGCCGGAATACCGCTGGGGCGTGCTTCTTGCGCCGCAGGTGGAAAACCGCATCATTCCGTGCGGCGAGCATTACGGCGAACCGGCCTGGCAGGAAGTGCCGGGCGAGTATCGCGCGCTTCTGCGCCGCCTGATCGTCATCCAGGGCGATACGGAGCCGGCATCGGTGGAGCAGCAGCGCTTCCTGGGCAAGACCGCCCCGTCGCTCTACGACATGCGCAACCTTTTCCAGGTCAACGTCGAGGAAGGACGCCACCTCTGGGCGATGGTCTACCTGCTGCACAAATATTTCGGCGCCGACGGCCGCGAGGAAGCCGACGACCTGCTGCGCCGTCAGTCCGGTTCTGACGAGGCACCGCGCATGCTTGGTGCGTTCAACGAGGAAACGCCGGACTGGCTGTCCTTCTTCATGTTCACCTATTTCACCGACCGTGACGGCAAGATGCAGCTTGAATCGCTGGCCCAGTCGGGCTTCGATCCGCTGAGCCGCACCTGCCGCTTCATGCTGACGGAGGAAGCGCACCACATGTTCGTGGGCGAGACCGGTGTCGGCCGCACGATCCAGCGCACCTGCGAGGTGATGAACGAGCACGGCATCACCGATCCGTTCGACACCGACAAGATCCGCGCGCTCGGCGTCATCGACCTTCCGACGATCCAGAAGAAGCTGAACCTGCACTACACGCTGTCACTGGACCTGTTCGGCTCGGAAATCTCGACCAACGCGGCCAATTCGTTCAACTGGGGCCTGAAGGGCCGTTATCGCGAAAACAAGCTGGAGGACGATCACCAGCTCAAGAACGCGACCTATCCGGTGGCCGAGTTCGACGGCAAGCAGATCCTGGTGAAGGACGTCAACGCGATTTCGGCGATCAACATGCGCCTGCGCGACGACTATACGGAGGATGCGCGCGGCGGTGTGCGTCGCTGGAACCAGATCATCCGCAAGCACAATGTGGACTTCGAGCTCAACCTGCCGCACGAGGCATTCCACCGCCATATCGGCACCTTCTCCGGGGCGCCGATCACGCCGGAAGGCCTGGTCATCAGCCGCGAGGAGTGGGACAGCCGCCGCGATGAATGGCTGCCGTCGAAGGCCGATGGCGATTTCATCCAGTCGCTGATGAAGCCGGTTTTCGAGCCGGGCAAGTTCGCCGGCTGGATCGCTCCGCCGAAAGTGGGTATCGACAACAAGCCAGGCGACTTCGAATACGTCAAGCTGCACATGGCCTGACGGACAGCGCACGGCGCGCGGTACCGGACAGGACGGGGGCATGGCTGCCATGCCATGCCCCTCACGGCCGCATAACCCGCCAGAACAACGACGGCGCCCAAGCGCCGCGACCGAGGGATGAACCATGACCAAGCCGCTCAAGCAGCATCTCATCGATCCGGAGATCTGCATTCGCTGCTATACGTGTGAAAACACCTGCCCGATCCAGGCCATCACCCATGACGACCTGAATGTCGTGGTGGATTTCGACAAGTGCAATTTCTGCATGGACTGCATTCCCGTCTGCCCCACCGGTTCGATCGATGAATGGCGGGTCGTGACGACCCCCTACACGCTGGAGGAACAGTTCTCCTGGGAAGAACTGCCTGCGCAGGAAGAGATCGCAGCCGGCGAAGGGAGCGCGGAAAGCGGCACGTCCATCGAGGCGCTCGATGACGAAATGGCCAAGCTCCTGGCCGAGGCCCATGCCGGGGCGGGCGGGCGTTCGCGCGCGCCGGACACCGCCGCCAAGCCGACGGTCAATCTCTACACGCTTTCAAAGCCGGCCAAGGCGCGTGTGACCGGCAATTACCGCCTCACGGCGGAAGGCGCCGACAGCGATGTGCGCCACATCATCCTGGATTTCGGCAACCAGCCGATGCCGGTGCTGGAAGGCCAGTCGATCGGCATCATCGCGCCAGGCACGGATGCCAATGGCAAGCCGCACCTGCCGCGCCTTTATTCGGTGTCGAGCCCGCGCGATGGCGAGCGGCCCAATTACAACAACGTCTCGCTGACGGTGAAGCGGGAAGACAGGGGCGTGTGCTCCAACCATGTCTGCGACCTGAAGATCGGTGACGAGGTGGATGTGACCGGGCCGTTCGGCTCGACCTTCCTCATGCCGGAAGATCCGCAGGCGCGGTTGCTGATGATCTGCACGGGCACCGGCTCGGCGCCGTTCCGCGCCTTCACCATGCGCCGCCAGCGCACGGTCGGCGCCCATGGTGGCACGATGACGCTGTTTTTCGGCGCGCGCTCGCCCGATTGCCTGCCTTATTTCGGGCCGTTGAACAAGGTTCCCAATCGCGTGCTGAACAAGCACCTCGTCTTCTCCCGCATTCCTGGCGCGCCGAAGGAATATGTGCAGGACCGGCTGAACGTGGAAGCCGAGGAGATCGGCGAATTGCTCGGCGACCCGAATACCCATATCTACATTTGCGGCCTGCGCGGCATGGAAGAGGGTGTGGAAAAAGCGCTTACCAATATTGCGGAAAGCACCGGGGTGGAGTGGATTTCCCTGCGGGATGCCATGCGCGAACAGGGACGCTACCATGTCGAGACCTATTGAAGACGCCAAGGTCTTCACCCATGCGATCCGCGTCGGCTGGGCCGATTGCGACCCGGCGCGGATCGCCTATACCGGACGCATTCCCTATTTCGCGCTGGAGGCCATCGATGCCTGGTGGGAAGCAAATGTGGGCGAGGACTGGTTCCGCATGAACATCGACAGCGGGATCGGCACGCCTTTCGTCCACCTGTCTGTCGATTTCCGGTCTCCGGTGACGCCGCGCCATGCATTGGAATGCCAGGTGCGCCTGTTGCGCCTCGGCGAGAGTTCTGTCCGGTTTTCCGTCCAGGGCTTCCAGGACGAAACGCTCTGTTTCGAGGGCGAATTCGTGGAGGTCTTCGTCGATGCCAAAACGCATCTCTCAAAGATCAAGGCGCCCGCTTCCGTTCGGGAGAAAATCGCCCATCTGGCCATCAGCGCCTGATTTGCGGAGCGGAATCGCGCTCTTGGGCATTATAACGCAGCTTGCTGTCGCCCGGCCCGTGCATTATTCTGCACCGGATGGGAAAGTAATGCACCGGGGCCGGCGATGTTGAAACGGGCAAGCGACGGCATGGGTCCGCAAGGGGAGGATGGCGCGATCGCGGAATTCATTGCCATGGTTGGCGAGCGTGTGCGGATGGCGCGCAACCGCAAGGGCATTTCGCGGCGCCAGCTTTCCGAATTGTCGGGCGTATCGCAGCGCTACCTGGCGCAACTGGAGGGTGGCGACGGCAATGTCTCGATCGCGCTCTTGCGAAAGATCGCCAATTCGCTGGACTTCGAGGTGGAATGGCTGGTCGGGCGCGACGATCCCTGGACATCCGATGCGATCACGCTGATGCGCCTGTTCCGCCAGGCGACGCGCGACCAGCGGGCGCGGGTCATGGAAATCCTCGATCCCAATGACACGGGTACGCGGCGGGCCGGCCGCGTGGCGCTGATCGGCCTGCGCGGGGCGGGTAAATCCACGCTCGGGCGCATGACGGCGGAAAAACTCGGTGTCGCCTTCGTCGAACTCAACCAGGTGATCGAGGAAGTGGCCGGCATGCCGGTGGACGAGGTGATCGCCCTTTACGGACAGGAAGGCTATCGCAGGCTGGAAAAGCAGGCGCTGGTCAATCTCGTGGCGACCCACGAGCAGCTTGTGCTGGCGGTGGCCGGCGGCATCGTGTCCGAGCCCGATACCTACAATTACCTGCTGCGTCATTGCCACACGATCTGGCTGAAGGCGGCGCCGGAGGAACACATGGCGCGCGTGCGCGGCCAGGGCGACGAACGGCCCATGGCCGGCAATCCGGCGGCGATGGATGAACTGAAGTCCATCCTGACCAGCCGCGAAGCGCTTTATGCCAAGGCGGAAGCCATGGTCGATACGTCCGGCAGTTCGGTCGATGGCAGCATGGAGGCGGTTGTCGAGGCGATCCGCGAAAACGGTTTCCTGCCGGACTGACAGCGAGGCAGTCTCTCGCCCACCTTGCCCGTTGACTTTCCAGGCCGGTGGATGAAACATTCGCGGCAGTCAGGGGCGTCAACCACAGCGGGAGGTTTCCATGCTGTCCATTCCTCGCCCGTTTTCACGGATCATTCTGGCAGCCCTGGTGGTGCTGGCAGGCGCGATGCCCGCTGCGGGTGCCGACGTGCGGCGCATCGAGGTCGTTGAAAACGCGGATTATTTCGGATTCGACCTGCGCACCGAGAAAGACGTGACCCTGGAGCAGTGCAAAGCCATATGCCTTGGCGACCGGGCGTGCCGGGCCTTTACCTACAATGTGCGCGCAGGCTGGTGTTTCCTGAAGAGCGATCATGGCGCCCTCAACAGCTTTGCGGGTGCCATTGCCGGGCGTGTCGTGGTGGAGGCGCGCGAGGATCTGGGCGCGGCGCCGCCGCTTGCCTTCATCCCCGATTCCATGCCGGTCGAAGCAGGGAAATACCGGGCCCGCCTGGCGGGCAATGAAAGCCGGTTCGCCGGCCGTTCGGCCCATGCGATGGCCGAAGAAGGCCGTGCGGCGCTGGCTGGCGGCGATGCACGCCAGGGGGTGGCGCTGCTTTCCGGTGCCGTTGCGCTGCGGCCGGACGACTCGGCCTTCTGGCGCGATCTGGCGCGCGGCATCCGCGTGATGACACCCGAACGTGGCGCGGAACGTTACCAGTTGCAGCAATATGCAACGTCGGCCGCCTTCAATGCCTATGAGACATCGCGCACCACGGCGAACCGGGCCGGCGCACTGGATGAACTGGCCAAGGCTTTGGAGCTGCGCAGCCAGTTCCGCCCCGCGCTGGAAGCCTACAAGGCATCGCTGGCGCTGCAGGAAAACGATCAGGTGCGGGCCGATTTCGCCGATCTGAGAGCGCGCAAGGGATTTCGCGTGATCGACAACACCGTGGATGCCGATACGGCCAATCCGCGTGCCTGCGTGCAGGTGTCGGAAAATCTGGTGAAAGGCCATGACTACGCGCCCTATGTGCGGCTCAATGGCGGCGAGCCGCCATCCTTCGAGGCGCAAGGGCGCGAGATTTGCGTCAATGGCCTCAGGCATGGCGAACGCTATGCACTGACCTTGCGCGACGGGTTGCCGTCGGCAGTCGGCGAAGTGCTTGAGACGCCGGTCGACATTGCCATCTATGTGCGCGACCGTCAGCCTTTCGCGCGCTTCACCGGCGAGGATTTCGTGCTGCCGGCCAAGGGGCGGCAGGCGATCCCGGTCGTGACGGTGAATGCCGGGGCGGTGGATCTGGAACTGTACCGGATCGGTGCGCGGGCCCTGTCACGGTTGCTGGAAGACGGCCGCTTCCTGCAGGGCCTGTCCGGCTACCAGGCGCAGGACATTCGCGACCGGCAGGGCGAACTTGTCTGGTCCGGTTCCATGGACACGCCCGGAGGCCTGAACGAAGAGGTCACCACCGCGCTGCCGCTGGAAACGGTCCTGCCGTCGCGCGCGCCCGGCGTCTATGCGCTGGTGGCGACGGCGCAAGGCGCGCGTAGCGATGATTGGGAAAACCGCGCCACGCAATGGTTCACGGTATCCGATATCGGCCTGTCGGCCCGGACCGGCCTCGACGGGATGCATGTCCATGCCCGATCGCTGGACAGCGCCGCGCCGATTGCCGGCGCGAGCGTGCGTCTCCTGGCGCGCAACAACGAGGTCCTGGGCGAGGCGGTGACCGATGACTCCGGCCAAGCGCGCTTCGATGCCGGCCTTGTGCGGGCCACGGGTGGCCTGGCGCCAGCCCTGCTGCTGGCGGAGGCTGACGGGTCCGGTTTCGTGTTTCTCGATCTCAACCGCGCGGGGTTCGACCTGTCGGACCGCGGCGTCGAGGGCAGGCCCGCGCCTGGCGCCATCGATGTCTACGCGTTTTCCGAACGCGGCATCTACCGGGCCGGCGATACGGTTCACGTCACCGCGCTGGCGCGCGACGGCGCGGCCGTTGCCGTGGAGGATCTGCCGCTGACCTTCGTCTTCCGGCGCCCGGACGGCAAGGAGGAGCGGCGGCTGGTTTCGTCTGCGCCGAAGGCGGGCGGCCATGTCGTGGCTCTCGACCTGCCGGACAACGCCATGCGTGGCGCCTGGACGGTGCGCATCCATGCCGATCCCGAGCGAGAGGCACTGGCCGAGCAGACCTTCCTGGTGGAGGATTTCGTTCCCGACCGGATCGAATTCGATCTGGCCGCTTCGTCAGGGCCGGTGCTGGACCCGGAACAGGGCGGGGCGGTGACGGTGAACGGCCGGTTCCTGTATGGCGCGCCGGCGGCGGGGCTTTCCATGGAAGGCGAGGTGCAGATCAGCCCGGTGGCCAGCCGTCCGGGGCATGAGGGATATGTCTTCGGCCTTGCGGAGGATGACGAGGACGGGCGCACCACGGTTCCACTGCAAGACCTGCCGGTGCTGGACGGGCAGGGGCGCGCGGAGATCGGCATCGATCCCGGCACCTTGCCGTCGACCACCCGGCCGCTCGAGGCGGTGGTAACGGTGCGCCTGCGCGAGGGGGCAGGGCGCGCGGTGGAGCGCAGCCTGACCATGCCAGTCCGGCCGCAGGGCACGATGATCGGCATCAAGCCCGGCTTTGCCGGAGACCAGGCGCCGGAGGGCTCGACGGTTTCCTTCTCCATCATCGCGGTCGATCCCGATGGGGCAAGGGTGGCGGCACAAGGCCTTGACTGGCGGCTCTTGCGCGTGACCCGCAACTATCAATGGTATCGCGACGGCAACGAGTGGCGCTACGAGGCGGCGGATTTCACCTCGCTGGCCGCCAGCGGCACGGTCGATGTCGGGGCAGACATGCCGGCTTCCGTTGCCATGCCCGTGGATTGGGGGCGCTACCGGCTGGAAGTGGAAGGCGCGGATGCGATCACAAGCCATGACTTCCAGGCCGGGTGGTATGTGGAAACCTCTTCCCTCGATACACCGGACGGGCTGGAAATCGCGTTGGACAAGGCGCATTACCGGCCCGGTGACATTGCAAGGCTGAAGGTGTCGCCGCGTTTCGCCGGTGAACTGCTGGTTACCGTCGGAGCCGATCGCGTCCTTGCCACGCAGCATGCCAGCATTCCGGCCAGCGGCGGCGAAATCACCTTCCCCGTGGGCGCCGATTGGGGAGCGGGCGCCTATGTCACGGCGACGCTCTACCGGCCGGGCTCGGCGGGCGAAAGCCGGATGCCGGCGCGCGCCATCGGCGTGAAATGGCTCGCCGTGGATGCCAGCGACCGGACGCTTTCGCTGACTGTCGACACCCCGCCGCAGACCGTTCCGGGCCAGCCATTCGAGGTGCCATTGTCGGTCACCGGTGCCAGGTCCGGCGAAACCGTCTACGCGACCATCGCGGCGGTCGATGTCGGCATCCTTAACCTGACCGGCTACGAGCCGCCCCGGCCGGAGGCCTGGTATTTCGGCCAGCGGCGGATGGGCCTTGAAATCCGCGATGTCTACGGCCGCCTGATCGACGGCTCGCAAGGCGCGCTGGGGCGTGTGCGAACCGGCGGCGACGGGCCCGGCATGCAATCCAGGGGCAGTCCGCCAAAGGGCAGGCTCGTTGCCTTCTTTTCCGGGCCGGTGCAACTGGACGCCGAGGGCAAGGCGGCCGTGCGCTTCGACATGCCGCAATTCAACGGAACTGTGCGCGTGATGGCCACGGCCTGGAGCGCGACGGCGACCGGCTCTGCATCACGCGACGTGACCGTGCGCGAACCGGTCGTGGTGATTGCCGGCGCACCGCGTTTCATGGCAACCGGCGACCGTTCCGAATTGCGCTTCGATATCACCAACACGGATGGTCCGGCGGGAGACTATGTCCTTTCGGTGGAAACCCGGGGTCCGTTGCGGCTCGCGGGCGAATTGCCGGCGCGCATCGCGTTACGGAAAGGCGGGCGGAGCGTGCTGCGGCTGCCGGTCGCCGCCGGAGCGCCGGGGGACGCGGAAGTGGCGCTGACACTGACCCACGATGAGGGCACGCGCATCCGGCATGACGTTTCCTTCCCGGTTCGTCCCGGTGCGCTTCCGGTCACCGTGCGGCGCGAGATCGAACTGCTTGCCAATGGCGGGGGGCTTGCCGTTGACCGGCAATTGCTGGCCGACAGCGTCATTCGTGATGCCACGGTTTCGGTCTCGGTGACGCGGCTGGCTGCCTTTGACGTGCCCGGCCTGCTCATGAGCCTCGACCGCTATCCCCATGACTGCGCGGAACAGACGACAAGCCGGGCCTTGCCGCTGCTCTACCTGTCGGAACTGGAGGGCGAGGCAAGCGATCCGGCCATCGACAGGCGCATCGAGGAGGCGATTGCGCGGGTGCTGGCTTTCCAGTCCGCAAGCGGGTCGTTCGGCCTGTGGTCGCCGGGCGCAGGCGATCTCTGGCTCGATGCCTATGTCAGCGATTTCCTGACACGGGCACGTGAAAAGGGTTTCGACGTGCCGCAGACCGCCATGGATCTCGCCGTCGGCAACCTGGAAAACAATCTCGCCTATGTGAACGATGTGAGCGGGCGCGGCCGCGAGATCGCCTATGCGCTCTATGTGCTGGCACGACACCGCAAGGCCTCGGCCGGCGACCTGCGCTATTATGCCGATACAAAGCTCGATGCCTTCGACAGCCCGATGGCACGGGCGCAACTGGCGGCAGGGCTTTCGCTCTACGGCGATGGCGAGCGCTCGGCCCGCTTGTTCAAGGCGGCGCTGGATCTGGCTGAAGCGCAGGCGGATCACGCAGTGCTGGCGCGCCAGGATTATGGTTCAAAGCTGCGCGATGGCGCTGCAATTCTCGCTCTTGCAGCCGAGAGCCGGCCGCAGCCCGGCGGCATGGCGGCGATGACCCGTTTCGTGACCGGACAGAAGCAACGGCGGCCGCATACCTCCACCCAGGAGGAGGCGTGGCTGCTTCTGGCGGCACGCGCGCTTGCCGGACAGGATGCGGCCATGAAGCTGAGCGTGAACGGCATGGATCATTCGGGCCCGTTCACCCTTCGCCGCTCCGGCGTCGATCTGCTCGACGCACCTGTTTCGGTGAAGAATTTCGGTGGCGAACCGGTGACCGCACTCGTCACCTCCGTGGCCGCGCCGATCGATCCGCTGCCGGCGGGCGGTAACGGTTTCACCATTGCGCGCAGTTACTTCACGCTGGATGGCAGGCCGGCGAGCCTGCAACAGGTGGAGCAGAACCAGCGCCTTGTCGTGGTGCTGCAGATCGCCGAACTCAACACCTGGCCATCGCGCATCGTGGTGACAGACCTGCTGCCGGGCGGTTTCGAGATCGACAATCCGGCGCTGGCCGGCAGTGCGCAACTGAAGAATTTCGATTGGCTGGGCGATGTCAGTCCGGCCCATCTGGAATTCCTTGACGACCGGTTCGTGGCGGCATTCGACCGGTCGGCCGGTGACAGCCGGGCGCTGCAACTGGCCTATGTGGTGCGGGCAGTGACGCCGGGCACCTACATTCACCCGGCTGCGCAGGTGGAAGACATGTACCGCCCGCAATTCTCCGCGCGCACGGCGGCGGGTTTCGTGGAGGTCAGGGAGTTGCGCTGATGCGGGCGCTTTCCTTCCTCAAATGGATGGCCGGCGGACTGGCGGGGCTGTTCTTTGCAGCTGCTGGGGTTTCCGCCCTGGACGAGGCCCTTCCGCCGCCGCTCGAAGCCCCGGCTTATTCGGCGCAGGTCCTTGACCGGCATGGCGCGCTGCTGTTCGCGCAGGCAACGGAAGAGGGGCGCTGGCGCTTTCCGGTCTCGCTGGATGGCGTGGACGACGATTTCCTGGCCATGCTCGTCGCCTTCGAGGACAAGCGGTTCTTCAGTCATGCCGGCGTCGATCCGCTGGCAATTGTCCGGGCCGGCTGGCAATTGGCCATGCAGGGGCGGATCGTCTCCGGTGGATCGACCATCACCATGCAGCTTGCCCGGCTTCTGGAGCCGCGCGCCGAACGGTCGATGACGGCAAAGCTCCGGCAGATGCTGCGTGCGATCCAGATCGAGCGGCGGCTTTCCAAGCGGGAAATCCTGGAACGCTACCTGACCATAGCGCCCTATGGCGGCAATCTGGAAGGCATTCGGGCTGCAACGCTGGCCTGGTTCGGCAAGGAACCGGGTAAATTGCGCCTTTCGGAGGCGGCGCTGCTGGTGGCCTTGCCGCAATCGCCGGAAGTGCGGAGGCCCGATCGTGCAGCGGATGCAGCGCGGGCGGCGCGGGACCGGGTGCTGTGGCGCATGGCCGAGGCCGGGCTTGTTCCCGAAACGGAAATCGCACGGGCTTCCAGCTTCGATGTGCCGCATCGGCGCAGGGCCATGCCATCGCTGAGTCCGCATCTGGCGATGCGCCTGCTTGCAGTGCATGACGCCAAGGAGGCATCCGTGCGGCTGACGCTGGACGGCCTGCGTCAGGGTGCCCTTGAAACGGTGGCGCGCGAAGGGGCCGAACGGCTGCCGCCGGGTGTCTCCGTGGCGATGGTGCTCCTCGATGCGGCAACGGGTGACATGCTGGCCCGCGTGGGTTCCGCAGGCTATCTCGATGAGCGCCGCTCCGGCTGGGTGGACATGGCGGATGTGCCCCGTTCGCCAGGCTCCGCGCTCAAGCCGTTCATCTACGGGCTCGCTTTCGAGCAGGGCCTGGTGGCGCCCGAAACCATCATCTCCGACCGGCCAGCCGACTTCGGCGGCTATCGTCCTGTCAATTTCGACATGGGCTACAAGGGTGATGTTTCCGTGCGAGAAGCCCTGCAATGGTCGCTCAACGTCCCGGCGGTGCGCCTGCTGGATGCTGTGGGGCCGCAGCGGCTGGCATCGCGGCTGCGAAGGGCCGGTGCCAGCCTCGTTCTGCCGCAAGCCGGTGCCCCCGGCCTTGCCATCGGTCTTGGCGGTGCGGGCGTGACGCTGACCGGGCTGGCCGAGGCCTATACTGCCTTGGCCAACACGGGTGAAGGTACAAGGGCGCGGCTGCATCACGGCCCCCCGGAGCGGCCGCGGCGCATACGTGTCCTGGAACCGGCAGCGGCATGGCAGGTGGGCGAAATCCTGTCCGGGGTCTCGCCGCCTGCCGGGGCCGCGCAAACCGGAATCGCCTACAAGACCGGCACGTCCTACGGCTATCGCGATGCCTGGGCAGTGGGGTTTGACGGGCGGCATGTGCTGGCCGTGTGGACCGGCCGGCCGGACAATGCCGCCGTGCCGGGGATGAGCGGCGCACAGGCCGCGGCGCCGATCCTGTTCGACGGCTGGGTGCGGGCGGGACTGGGTCATGCGCCCCTGCCGGCGCGGCCGCGCGGTGCCGTTGAACTGGCGCATGGCGATCTGCCGCAAGCGCTGAAGCGCTTCACGCACCGGGCGCCGAGCGAGACAAGGGAAGCGCCGGAGCCGGCTCCGGTGATCGTCTATCCGCCAGCGGGTGCGCGTGTCGAACTGGCCGGCAGCGATGCCATGCAGCCTCTCATCCTCAAGCTGCAAGGGGGGCGGGCGCCGTTTCGCTGGCTGGCCAATGGCGCGCCGCTGGATGGCGCCTCGCGCCGGCGCATGCGCCAATGGCAGCCGGACGGCAAGGGCCATCAGCGCCTGACGGTGATCGATGCGGCGGGGCGGGCGGCCAGCGTGGATCTCTTCGTCCAGTAGTCGCGGGCCCGGTCAGCGGATAGAGGCGTGGCGCTCCCAGAAATCCACCGCGCGGACGTAGGACTCGCGGTCAATGGCGACGCCGGAGCCCCCCTCCGCGCGACCAAGGCTGTTGCGCATCTGGGTGATCGGCGGCATGGGCGGCTCAACCGGTTCCAGCGTGCCAATGACCGAGACGATACCCCAGTCGCAATCGGGCACGATTTCCGCATCGGGACCATCGGCGGCCTCGGCGTCGAGTTGGGCCTTGCTGTAGAGAATGACGTCCAGCCATCTGGCCAAGGGCGCTTCCACACCCTCGAACCAGCGTTCCAGAACCGCCAGTTCGCCCTCCCGGCGCGCCTTGTATCCCGACCGCAGACAATGGCGGTTTTCATCCGTGACCGGGGCGAAGGAACACCGCGTGGGGGAGGAATTTTCGAGGAAAAGATGCTTGCAGAAAGGGGCATAGCCATCCACGAGGCGGGCGCCGGCAGATAGCGCGGCATGGCACGATGCGACGAGTTGATCGGGCGGAAGGCCGATCATGCGCCTGGCGCCGGCGTCTTCCTGCCATTGGCGCATGGCAAAGCCTGTCATGGCAATCTTCATGGCGCGCTCCTGTGCGATGAATGCCAGCATGGTGCCATGGCCGAACGTTCCGGCATAATCATGTGCCAGCCGGTTCCTGGGGGCGGGCTCATGCAGGACAAGGGAAATTGGCGCTCAGGCGCGGGATTTCGGCCGTAGGCGCACGACCACATCGACATGGGCGATTTCCATGCCCTCTGGCGGCTCGGGCAGATTTGCAACCCGCAGCGCGCCTTCCGGACCCTGATCCGGAATATCGAGAACCTGCCCCCGGCCTTCGACGAAGAAGTGATGGTGATCTGATGTGTTGGTGTCGAAATAGGTCTTGTTCGTCTCGATGGCGAGAACGCGCAGAAGGCCTGCTTCGGTAAACTGGTGCAGCGTGTTGTAGACCGTGGCCAGAGACACGGCGATGCTTTCCTGCTGCGCCTCGGCGTGAATTTCTTCCGCCGTCACATGTCGGTCGCCGCGGGTGAAGAGGAGCGTGGCCAGATGCATGCGCTGGCGCGTCGGGCGCAGGCCCGAAGCGCGCATGCGGTCGCGAAGGCGGGAGGCCCAGCACAAAGGCCCATGCGCGCCCGCTTTGGCATTCTGGCTCCTGATCATCGATGTCCGGTCCGTAGTCTGCATTATCTTGCACATCCTGTTCAGGCGGAGAGTATCGCGCGTGGTGCCGTTTTGCAAGACCGTCCCGATCCGGCGAGGAAGCAGCGCGCATTCCCGTTACCGATCAGAACATAGGCTCTCAAGTTACGATTACAAACCCCAGCGGTCCACCGCCTTGATCTCGATCAACCCGAAAACGGCGGATAAGTGCAGCGAAATGCCGCCATGGTGTGCGACCGGCCGGTTCCCGCGCCGCCCATGCTGTCCGCGCTTGCCGGCTGCTGGCGAAAAAAATCGCCGGGCTTTGCGAGAACGGCTTGCCGGGATCGAGGGATTGTGCATAATAATGCACAAATCGGCCGTCTGGAGGAACAATGGCGGCGGTGCAACAAGCACGGGGATGCTGCGGTTCGTCTTGTTCCGCAGGCTCCCTTTTTCGGGGAGGGACACATGAGCGAGGCCGAGGCCAACGCCAATGCGGCGTGGTATTTTGTTGACAGGCATCTGGCGACGCGGGCCGACAAGCCCGCCTTTGTGGAGTCGCAGCCGGACGGTAGGGTGCTGACCTATGGCGGACTGGCCGAGGCGAGCGACCGCATGGCGTCGCTCTACCGGCGCCATGGCATCCGGCGGGAAGACCGCGCCGCCATGATTGTCCTCGACATGGTCGAATTCCCGATCATCTTCTGGGGCTCGCTCAAATGCGGCGTCGTGCCGATTGCCATCAACACGCTGCTTGGCGGCGATGTCTATGATGCCATCCTGCGCGACAGCCGGGCCCGCGTGCTCTTCGTTTCGCAGGCGTTGTGGCCGGTGGTCGAGCCGGTGGTGAAGAACCAGCCCCATATCGAGAGAATCGTCTTCATCGGCGACAACGCGCCGGAAGGCACGCTGCATTTCGCCAGCGAACTGGCTTCGAGCGAGCCGGTGGCAATGATCGAGGCCGGCAGCGACGAATGCGCCTTCTGGCTCTATTCGTCCGGCTCCACGGGCAGGCCGAAGGGCGTGCGCCATGTCCATGGCAGCCTGCGGGCAACCGCCGATACCTATGGTGCGCAGGTGCTGGGCATTCGCGAGGATGACGTGGTGTTCTCGGCGGCGAAGTTCTTCTTTGCCTACGGGCTCGGCAATGCCATGACCTTTCCCATGTCGGTGGGTGCGACCACGGTGATCCTGGCCGGCCGGCCGACACCGGACAGCGTGCTGGACATTTTCGAACGGCACCGGCCAACCATCTTCTGCGGTGTGCCGACGCTTTATGCCGCGCTTGTCGCAGCCATGAAAGGCGGGCGGCCGGCTGGTTTCGACCGGCTGCGTCATTCCATCTCGGCCGGGGAGGCCCTGCCTGAAGAAGTCGGCAAGCGCTGGGAGGCAATCACCGGAACACCGATCCTCGACGGTGTCGGATCGACCGAGATGCTGCACATCTTCCTTTCCAACCGGCTGGGTGACGTGGTCTACGGTACATCCGGCACGGCGGTACCGGGCTACGAATTGCGGCTGGTGGATGAGAACAACCGCGATGTCGCGCCCGGCGAGGTGGGCGAATTGCTGGTGAACGGACCGTCGGCAGCCGACGGCTACTGGAACCAGCGCGACAAGAGCCGGTCCACCTTCGAGGGTGCATGGACGCGCACCGGCGACAAGTATGAACTGCGCGAGGACGGCCGGCTCGTCTATTGCGGGCGCACCGACGACATGTTCAAGGTATCGGGCATCTGGCTGTCGCCCTTCGAGGTGGAGCAGGCGCTGGTGACCCATCCGGCGGTGCTGGAGGCTGCGGTGGTCGCCGAGCGCGACGAGGATGGACTGGAGAAACCGAAAGCCTTCGTGGTGTTGAAGGAAGGCGGCGAAGACGATGATGCGTTCCGCGAGCAGCTCAAGGAACACGTCAAGGCCAGGATCGGAAAGTGGAAATATCCGCGCTGGGTTGAGGTGGTCGATGACCTGCCGAAAACCGCGACCGGAAAGATCCAGCGGTTCCGGCTGCGCGCCTGAGCATGACGGCGCTGGAAGATGCGCTGGCCATCGCCGAACAGGCATTGGAGCCGGGCATGCGTGCCCGGCTCGAAATTCATCTTGCCGAGAGGTTGCCGCAGCATCCCTACCGGCCCGGCCTGACGCCGCGGCCCGAAAGTGGCGTCATCTTCGACATCTCGGACAGGGCAGGGCGCACGCTGACAAGCCCTGACTGGCGGTCCAGCGAAGCCTGGACGGCAGGCTTCCTGCTGTTGCGGCGCGGTTATTTCTGGGAGGCGCATGAGGTCTGGGAGCCGGTCTGGCACGCACTTGCGCCCAATGGCGCGGAGCGGCTGTTCGTTCAGGCGGCCATCCAGCATGCCAATGCGCGGCTGAAGGAAGCCATGGGGCGGGACAGGGCCGCGGCACGTCTGCACACGCTCGCCGGGGCGCAGTTCGAGGATGCCCGCAGACGCGGCTTCCGGCCCGAAGGATGAGCCGGCCTTTCCAGGCGCCCGTTCCACGGCTCCGCATGGGACAACCTCATCCATTGCCTGAAATGGATGCGGTTCTGATTCCGGCTTTTAAGACAAGCCTTTGTAAATATTACTTTATTCTAAAAGTAGCGGGCCGCGGTGCTGTCGCGGGGATGACGGCATCAATATGCGCGTCATTCGTGTTTTGACCGATTGATAAAAAAATTTTCTGTGCTAGCCTTTCCTCAAAAGAAGCAGAAATGGGGAACTGAACATGGCTGGAAACTCCTTGAAGGAGGGCATTGCCGCGGGCCGGCTTACGCCCGAGGATTATGTCCGCAACTTTTCCGACCTGCATCCGCCGCTGGATGCACATGAAGCACGCGTGGAGGCGGATCGCTGCTATTTCTGTCACGACGCGCCGTGCATGAATGCCTGCCCGACCGCCATCGACATTCCGATGTTCATCCGGCAGATCCAGACGGGCAATCCGCTGGGGGCGGCAAAGACCATTTTCGACCAGAACATCCTGGGCGGCATGTGTGCCCGGGTCTGCCCGACGGAGACGCTGTGCGAGGAGGTTTGCGTGCGCGAGGTGGCCGAGGGCAAGCCGGTGCGCATTGGCGAGCTGCAGCGCTTCGCCACCGATACGGCGATGCGCCAGGGCAAGCAGTTCTATGGCCGGGCGCCTGCCACCGGGAAAACGGTTGCTGTTGTCGGCGCAGGTCCGGCGGGGCTGGCATGCGCCCACCGGCTGGCCATGAAGGGCCATGCGGTGGAGGTTTTCGAGGCGAGGCCAAAGGCAGGCGGCCTGAACGAATACGGTATTGCCGCCTACAAGGCGACCGATCGTTTTGCCGAGGCCGAGGTGAATTACGTGACCGCGATTGGCGGCATCGCGATCCACAATGGCAAGGCATTGGGCCGGGACGTTCATCTCGGCGACCTGCTGGACCGGTATGACGCGGTGTTCCTCGGCATGGGGCTGGCAGGGGTGAATTCGCTGGGCAATGCGGATGCGCAGGCCGAGGGCTCCGACGATGCGGTGGAATGGATTGCCGGGTTGCGCCAGGCCGGCGATCTGGCCGGCATTCCGGTGGGGCGGCGTGTCGTCGTCATCGGCGGTGGCATGACGGCCATCGACGCGGCCGTCCAGGCCAGGGGCCTGGGGGCGGAAGAGGTGACGGTGGCCTATCGCGGGCCGCAGGCGCGCATGAAGGCGTCGGGTTTCGAGCAGGAACTGGCGCAGACCAAGGGCGTGGTGCTGCGTTTCGGCATGCAGCCGAAGCGTATCGTTTCGGACGGCGGCCGGGTGGTTGCTGTCGAGTTCGAACGCGATGGCGAGACGGTGGCGATTGCCTGCGACCAGGTGTTCAAGGCGATCGGCCAGACCTTCGAGCCGTCGAGCCTGAACGGCTCGTCCCCGTCCATCACGCTGGAGGGCGGGCGCATTGCCGTGGACGCGGAGGGGCGCACGTCGCTTCCGGCCGTCTGGGCAGGAGGCGACTGCACCAATAGCGGCGACGACCTGACCGTCACGGCCGTGGCGCAGGGCCGCGATGCCGCCGAATCCATTCATCAAGCGCTGATCGCCTGACAGGGAGGAGAGAACCCATGGCCAATCTTGCTTCCAACTTTCTCGGCATCAGGTCGCCCAATCCGTTCTGGCTGGCCTCGGCGCCGCCAACCGACAAGGAATACAATGTGCGCCGTGCCTTCGAGGCCGGCTGGGGCGGCGTCGTCTGGAAGACCCTCGGCGAGGCGGGACCGCCGGTCGTCAATGTCAACGGGCCGCGCTACGGTGCGATCTGGGGTGCTGACAGGCGCCTGCTGGGCCTCAACAATATCGAACTGATCACCGACCGGCCGCTGGAGGTGAACCTTCGCGAGATCAAGGCGGTCAAGCGCGACTATCCGGACCGGGCGCTGATCGTTTCGCTCATGGTCCCCTGCGAGGAGAACGCCTGGAAGGCCATCCTGCCGCTGGTGGAGGAAACCGGCGCGGATGGCATAGAGCTGAATTTCGGTTGTCCGCACGGCATGGCCGAGCGCGGCATGGGCTCCGCCGTGGGCCAGGTGCCGGAATATATCGAGATGGTGACCCGCTGGTGCAAGCAGAACACGCGGATGCCGGTCATCGTGAAGCTGACACCCAACATCACCAACATCATCTATCCGGCGGAGGCGGCCAGGCGCGGCGGCGCGGATGCCGTCAGCCTCATCAACACCATCAACTCGATCACCTCGGTCGATCTTGACAGTTTCGCGCCCGAGCCGACCATTGACGGCAAGGGAACCCATGGCGGCTATTGCGGGCCGGCGGTCAAGCCGATCGCGCTGAACATGGTGGCCGAGATCGCGCGCAATCCGGCCACGGCGGGCCTGCCCATTTCCGGCATTGGCGGCGTGACCACCTGGCGCGACGCGGCCGAATTCCTGGCACTCGGCTGCGGCACGGTGCAGGTCTGCACGGCGGCGATGACCTACGGGTTCAAGGTGGTGCAGGAGATGATCGCCGGCCTCGAAAACTGGATGGACGAGAAGGGCCATGCCGATCTCGACAGCGTCATCGGCCGGGCTGTCGGCAACGTCACCGACTGGCAGTATCTCAACCTCAACTATGTCACCAAGGCGCGCATCGACCAGGATGCCTGCATCCAGTGCGGGCGCTGCCACATTGCCTGCGAGGACACCTCGCACCAGGCGATCACGCACATGGTGGACGGCAAGCGCCATTTCGAGGTGCTGGAAGAGGAATGCGTGGGCTGCAACCTTTGCGTCGACGTCTGCCCGGTGGATAACTGCATCACCATGGTGCCGTTGCAAGCCGGGGCGCTGGACAAGCGTACGGGCAAGGTGGTCGAAGGCGAGTATGGAAACTGGACCACGCATCCCAACAATCCGGCAGTCCGGCAGGCCGCCGAATAGCGCTCTCGGTTCCTCCCCCGAGCGGGCCGGGCCGGCTGTGGCCCGGCATGCGGTTGACGGCCGGTCCCGGCGCGCAAGGAAAGGGGAACCCCGTTGAGCGGACACGGCCATGCCATCGGGCGGCAGAAGTGGCTGGGCCATCTGGCCATGATGCTGTTCGCGGCGCTGATCGCCGGCTCCTTTTCCTTCGGAGCGCTGACAGCGCCGCATATCGGTGCGGCGCCCATCACGGCAATCCGATTCGTTCTGGGGGCTGCGGTGATGGCGCTGGTCGTTGCGCTGACGGTGCGCCACGGGCTGCGCTGGCCGCAGCAACCATGGCGCTTCGTCCTGCTCGGCGGCCTGATGGGCGTCTATTTCGTCACGATGTTCATCGCGCTCGGCATCGCCAGGCCCGTGTCCATCGGCGCGGTTTTCACGCTCAATCCGTTTTTCTCCGCCATTTTCGGCTACGTCCTGTTGCGGCAGGTGCCGCGCCCCATCGTGCTTGCCAGTCTGCTGGTCGCGGCGGCCGGTGCGGTTTGGGTAATCTTCCGCGGCGATCTGAACGCCATGCTGCGCTTCGAGATCGGGCGAGGCGAGCTGATCTACCTTTTCGGCGTCATCTGCCACGCCGCCTATGCACCCTTGATCCGCAAGTTCTCCAGGGGTGAACCCGTTGCGGTCTCGACCCTGTGGTCGGTGACGGCGACCGCGCTTCTCGTTTCGCTCTATGGCTGGACCGGGATCGGCGAAACCGACTGGACGGCGCTGCCGGCAATCGTCTGGATTGCGGTGGGCTATCTCGGCATCGTGACAACGGCGTTCACGCTTTTCCTGCTGCAATTCGCCTCGCTGCGCCTTCCCGCCGCCAAGGTCTATGCCTACGGCTACCTCACGCCCGCCTTCATCATCCTGCTGGAGGGCATGATCGGGCATGGCTGGGCGGCGCCGGTCGTGATGGCCGGCGCGCTGGTCACGCTGCTCGGGCTGGTCGTCCTGGCGCTTTCGCCGGACATGTGAGGCAGGCGGACCGACCGTCTCAGCCGATGGAGCGCGATTCGAACATCAGCAGTTCCGCCCCGCCATCGGCGAAATTCGCCAGATCGGCAGCGGCCGCCTTGCCTTCGGGCGAAGCAAGGCCGGCCTTGAGATCCGCCAGTGAGCCGAAATACAGCGTGGCGACGAGGTGAACATCTGTCTCGCCCTTCGGGCCGGTCACCGGACCGGTGGACACATCGAAGCGCTTGACGCCGGGTATGGCCTGGGCCAGCGGAACATGGGTGGCAGCATAATGGGCATCGAATGCAGCCTTGTCCTTGGGTGTGCGGTAGATGACAACGAGTTTTGCCATGGTCTCCTCCCTCGCTTGGATCGACTGTCACTGTCAGGGAGGACAAGCCTGAACCTTTTGCCCGCGCATATCCAGTGCCGGGCCTGACAAAAGCCCGGGCGGCTAGTTCGCGGGCTTGAGGCCGTCGAGGAAGAGCTGTTCAAGGAAGCGGGCAGCATCCTCGTAGCGGCCGTCCCCGCCACGGTCGGGACCGAGCACGGTGCAGACCTGCGTATCGAAGTCCGCGTAGTGCTGGGTGGTGGCCCAGATGGCGAAGATCAGGTGGTAGGGGTCGGCCTGTTTCAGCTTTCCCGCGCGCATCCAGCTTTTCAGCACCTTGGCCTTTTCATCGACCAGCGGCTTCAGTTCACCTTCGAGCATGGCCATGATGCGTGGCGCGCCCTGGAGGATCTCATTGGCGAAGAGGCGGCTCTCGCGGGGGAAGTCGCGCGCCATCTCGATCTTGCGGCGGATATAGGAGCGCAGTTCGACAATGGCATCGCCGGCCTCGTCCATTTCCTTGAGCGGATCGAGCCACATGTCGAGAAGCCCATGGATCAGCGTCTCGAAAATGGCTTCCTTGGTCTTGAAGTAATAAAGCAGGTTGGGCTTGGACATGCCCGCCGCTTCCGCGATCTGGTCGATTGTCGCGCCGCGAAATCCGTGCGATGAAAAGACATCGAGGGCCGCTTCGAGAATGATCTCGCGCTTTTCGCGCTGGATTCGCGTCTGGGGCCGGTTTTCCGTCATCGCCATGGCGGAACAGTCCGGTTCTTGTGCATCTGGCCGGGGAGCGCCAGCTTAAATACGGTCACGGTTGTCCTTCTCCAGCAATTTCCCTTGACCCTCGCATTGGCAATGCTACGATTTGTCCAACCGGTCAAAAAATATGTATCACAGCTTGTGCCGTGGTCAAACAGTGCCGGATCAACAACCGGGAGAAAGCCGCATGTCCAACCGTCTTGCCGTGGCGCCGAACGATCTGAGCGCGTTCTGGATGCCGTTCACGGCCAATCGCCAGTTCAAGAAGGCGCCGCGCATGCTGGTCGGCGCGCAGGACATGCATTACACCGCATCCGATGGCCGCAAGATCCTCGACGGGACGGCGGGTCTGTGGTGCGTGAATGCCGGCCATTGCCGTCCGAAGATCACCGAGGCGATTCGCGAGCAGGCGGGCGAACTTGACTATGCGCCGGCCTTCCAGATGGGCCATCCCAAGGCGTTCGAACTGGCCAACCGGCTCATCGACATAGCGCCGGACAACATGGCGCATGTGCTGTTCACCAATTCGGGTTCCGAATCTGTCGATACGGCGCTGAAAGTGGCGATTGCCTATCACAGGGCCAAGGGCAACGGATCGCGGTTCCGCCTGATCGGCCGCGAGCGCGGCTATCACGGCGTCAATTTCGGTGGCATTTCGGTGGGCGGCATCGTGGCCAACCGCAAGATGTTCGGTACGCTGCTGACCGGCGTCGACCACATGCCGCACACCCACCAGCCGGGCAAGAACGCGTTCACCCGCGGCGAGCCCGAGCATGGCGGGGACCTGGCGGACGAGCTGGAGCGCATCGTGACGTTGCACGACGCCTCGACCATCGCGGCGGTCATCGTCGAGCCGGTGGCCGGTTCGACGGGCGTTCTCATTCCGCCGAAGGGTTACCTGCAGCGCCTGCGCGACATCTGCACCAAGCACGGCATCCTGCTGATCTTTGACGAGGTCATCACCGGGTACGGCCGGCTCGGCACGCCGTTCGGCGCGGACTATTTCGGCGTGAAGCCCGATATCATGGTGACCGCCAAGGGGCTGACCAACGGCGTGATCCCGATGGGCGCGGTCTTCGTGACCAAGGAAATCCATGACACGTTCATGACCGGGCCGGAGCACCTGATCGAGTTCTTCCACGGCTATACCTATTCGGGCAACCCGATCGCCTCGGCCGCCGCCATCGCCACACTGGATACCTACAAGGAAGAGGGCCTGCTGGAACGCGGTGCGGAACTGGCGCAGCATTGGGAAGACGCGCTGCATTCGCTGAAGGATGCGCCGCATGTCATCGACATTCGCAATATCGGCCTTGTCGGCGCCATCGAGCTGGAGCCGATTGCCGGCGAGCCGACGCGCCGGGCCTTCTCGGCCTTCGTCAAGGCGTTCGAAAAGGGTGCGCTGATCCGCACCACCGGCGACATCATCGCCCTGTCGCCGCCGCTGATCATCACGAAGGGCCAGATCGACGAACTCATCGACCATGTGCGCGAGGTGCTGAACGAAGTGGATTGAAACTGATCGATCCAATCGGGGCAGACCCGCCGCATGCCGCTCCAAACAAGAACCAGAAGGGGAACAGGAATGGCAGCACCGGGGGAAAACTTGCGAATCAATGCCGACAGGCTGTGGGATTCGCTGATGGAGATGGCCAAGATCGGCCCGGGCGTGGCTGGCGGCAACAACCGCCAGACGCTGACCGATGCCGATGGCGAAGGCCGCCGTCTCTTCCAGGCATGGTGTGAAGCTGCCGGCTGCACCATGGGCGTGGACGAAATGGGCAACATGTTCGCCATGCGACCCGGCGAGGACGCGGACGCGCTGCCGGTCTATGTCGGCTCGCACCTGGACACGCAGCCGACGGGCGGAAAATACGACGGCGTGCTCGGCGTGCTGGGCGGCCTGGAAGTCGTCCGTACGCTGAACGACCTGGGCATCAAGACGAAACATCCCATCGTTGTCACCAACTGGACAAACGAGGAGGGAACGCGTTTCGCGCCCGCCATGCTCGCTTCGGGCGTGTTTGCCGGTGTCCACGGGCAGGATTGGGCCTATGACAGGACCGATGCCGATGGCCGGCGCTTCGGCGACGAACTGGTGCGCATCGGCTGGAAGGGTGAGGAACAGGTGGGCGCGCGCAAGATGCACGCCTTCTTTGAACTGCATATCGAGCAGGGCCCGATCCTGGAAGCCGAAGGCAAGGACATCGGCGTCGTCACCCACGGGCAGGGGCTTTCCTGGACCCAGGTGACGGTGACCGGCAAGGAGGCGCATACCGGTTCGACACCGATGCCGATGCGCCGCAATGCCGGTCTTGGCATGGCGCGCATTCTTCAGCTCGTCGACGAGATCGCGCTTTCCCATGCACCTCATGCTGTTGGCGCGGCCGGTCATATCGAGGTTCATCCCAACAGCCGCAATGTGATTCCGGGCAAGGCCATCTTCACCGTGGACTTCCGCTCGCCCGACCTTGCCGTGATCCAGGACATGGAACAGCGCCTGAAGATCGGGGCAAAGGAAATCTGCGATGAAATGGGCCTGCAGGTGGAGTTCGAGAAGGTCGGCGGGTTTGATCCGGTCGAATTCGACGAGGGCTGCGTGAAGGCCATCCGCGATGCCGCGGAGCGGCTGGGTTACTCGCATCGCAACATCATTTCCGGGGCCGGGCACGACGCCTGCTGGATCAACCGGGTGGCGCCAACGGCGATGGTGATGTGCCCCTGCGTGGACGGGCTTTCGCACAACGAGGCGGAGGAGATTTCCAAGGACTGGGCGCGGGCCGGGGCCGACGTGCTGTTCCATGCGGTGGTCGAAACCGCGCAGATCGTCGAGTGAGGCTTCCTTGACCTTCACCCAGAACAAAGCGGTGGCCACGACAGACGAGGCGCAACTGCGCATCGACCTGGCCGCTGCACTCAGGCTGGCGGCGCGCAATGACTGGCACGAGGGCGTCGCCAACCATTTTTCCGCCGCCGTTTCTGCAGACGGGAAGCAATTCCTGGTCAATCCGCGCTGGCGGCATTTCTCGCGGGTGAAGGCATCGGACCTGCTGCTGGTGGATGCCGACGACCCGGAAACGATGAAACGGGCGGATGCGCCGGACCCGTCCGCCTGGTCGATCCATTCGGCCATTCACCGGCGGCTGCCGCAAGCACGCGTGGCGCTGCACCTGCACCCGCCTTACGCCACCACACTGGCCTGCCTGGAGGATCCGGTGATCTACCCGGTGGACCAGGTGACGGCGCGTTTCTTCCGGCGGATCGCCTACGACCTCGACTTCGGCGGCATTGCGACGCAGGAAGCCGAGGGCGAGCGGATCGCCGCGGCCATCGGCAATCACCGGCAGGTGCTGATGGGCAATCATGGCGTGACGACCGTCGCCCCCACGGTCGCGGAAGCCTTCGATGCCATGTACCATCTGGAAAGGGCGGCGCGCCAGCTCGTGCTCGCCTATCAGACGGGCCGGCCGCTGGCCGTCATGGATGACGACCTGGCGGAGGCGACAGCAGCGGAATGGGAGGTCTACCGGGAGGCCGAGTTCGCCCATTTCGAGGAGATGAAGCACATTCTGGACGAGGAAGAACCCTCTTACGCCGAGTGAGCCGGACCAAGTATAACCATAAGGGGAACGGACCATGAGCAAGGTCATCAAGAACGGAACCATTGTCACAGCCGACCGCACCTGGAAGGCGGACGTGCTCGTCAAGCACGACAAGATCGTCGCCATCGGGCATGACCTGCACGGCGATCACGAGATCGACGCGACGGGCTGCTACGTGATGCCGGGCGGCATCGATCCGCACACGCATCTGGAAATGCCCTTCATGGGCACCTATTCGACCGACGATTTCGAGAGCGGCACACGCGCCGCGGTGTCCGGCGGCACCACGATGGTGGTGGACTTCTGCCTGCCGAACCCCGGCGAATCGCTGCTGACGGCCATCGACCGCTGGTCGAACAAGTCGACGCGCGCCTGCTGCGACTATTCCTATCACATGGCGATCACCTGGTGGGGCGAGCAGGTGTTCAACGAAATGCCGGAAGTGGTGGAGCGCGGCATCACGTCGTTCAAGCATTTCATGGCCTACAAGGGCGCGCTGATGGTCAATGACGACGAGATGTATGCCTCGTTCCAGCGCTGCGCGGAACTGGGTGCGTTGCCGCTCGTCCATGCCGAGAACGGCGATGTCGTCGCCTCGCTGCAGCAGCGGCTGATGGCGGAAGGCAATGACGGGCCGGAAGCGCATGCCTATTCGCGCCCGCCGGAAGTGGAGGGCGAGGCGACGAATCGCGCCATCATGATTGCCGACATGGCCGGCGTGCCGCTCTATGTCGTGCATACGTCTTGCGAACAGGCGCACGAGGCCATCCGACGGGCCCGCCAGAAGGGCATGCGCGTTTTCGGCGAGCCGCTGATCCAGCACCTGGTGCTCGATGAAAGCGAGTATTTCGACAAGGACTGGGACCACGCCGCGCGCCGCGTGATGAGCCCGCCCTTCCGCAACAAGCAGCACCAGGATTCGTTGTGGGCCGGCCTTGCTGCCGGATCGCTGCAGGTGGTGGCGACGGACCATTGCGCCTTCACCACGGAACAGAAGCGCTACGGCGTGGGGGATTTCACCAAGATTCCGAACGGGACCGGCGGGCTGGAAGACCGTCTGCCGGTGCTGTGGACGCGTGGCGTGAATACAGGCCGGCTGACCATGAACGAGTTCGTGGCCGTGACCTCGACAAATATCGCCAAGATCCTCAACATGTATCCGCGCAAGGGTGCCATCGTGGAAGGCGCCGATGCCGACATCATCGTCTGGGATCCGGAGGCGGAGAAGACGATTGCCGCCGACACGCAGCAATCGGCCATCGATTACAACGTCTTCGAGGGCATCAAGGTGAAGGGCCTGCCGAAATACGTGCTGACGCGCGGAGAAATCGCGGTGGACAATGGCGAGGTTCACGCCAGGCCAGGCCATGGCCAGTTTGTCGGACGTGAGCCGAACATGGCGGTGAACACGGCGCTTTCAACCTGGAAGGAACTGGTCGCGCCACGCAAGGTGGAGCGCAGCGGCATTCCTGCGAGCGGGGTGTAACTTGCAGCACGCAATCATAAAGGCGGGCGGAGTCATCTCCGCCCAGAACCTCTCGCTGACGTTCGAAACCAATGACGGACCGGTTCACGCCCTGTCCGACGTGAATCTCGACATCGGAAAGGGTGAGTTCGTCTCCTTCATCGGTCCTTCGGGCTGTGGCAAGACGACGTTCCTGCGGGTGATCGCCGATCTCGAACAGCCGACGGGCGGGACGATCTCGGTCAACGGCATGACGCCGGAGGAAGCGCGGCGCGCGCGCGCCTATGGCTACGTGTTCCAGGCCGCATCCCTCTATCCGTGGCGGACGATCGAAAAGAACATTGCGCTGCCGCTGGAGATCATGGGAATTTCACGCGCAGAGCAGGGTGAGCGCATCGCCCGTGTGCTGGAACTGGTGGACCTTTCCGGCTTCGGCAAGAAATATCCCTGGCAATTGTCCGGCGGCATGCAGCAGCGCGCCTCGATCGCGAGGGCACTGGCCTTCGATGCGGATCTGCTGCTGATGGACGAACCGTTCGGCGCGCTGGACGAGATCGTGCGCGACCACCTGAACGAACAGCTTCTGAAGCTGTGGGACCGCACGGACAAGACGATCTGTTTCGTGACCCATTCCATTCCCGAAGCCGTCTACCTGTCCACCAAGATCGTGGTCATGAGCCCGCGTCCTGGCCGGGTGACGGACGTGATCGAGTCGACGCTGCCGAAGGAGCGCCCGCTCGACATTCGCGAGACACCGGAATTCCTGGAAATCGCGCATCGGGTGCGCGAAGGCCTGCGTGCGGGGCATAGCTATGACTGAGGTTGCAGCCAATTCGCGGGTGCGGCCATGACCGCTGCCACGCAGACACGAAACGGCCCCTCTGTTCTGGGTCGTGCCTGGGAAGGCACCGCACTGCCGGTCACCATTGTCGTGCTCATCATCGTGGCGATCTGGTATGTGGCTGCCGTGTTCATGAACGCGCCGCAGGAACATGACCGGGCCGAACGGGCGGGGCAGACGCTGTCATTTTCGCAACTCGTCACGCAGACCATGGCGCAGGAGCGTCCGGTGCTGCCGGCACCGCACCAGGTGGTGGTCGAGCTCTGGGATACGACGGTCGGCAAGAAGATCACGTCCAAGCGCAGCCTCGTCTACCACGCCTGGGTCACGCTTTCGGCGACGCTGGCGGGCTTTGCCATCGGCACGGTGCTCGGCATCGCGCTGGCCGTGTTCATCGTGCATAACACGGCGGCCGACAAGTCGCTCATGCCTTGGATCATTGCCTCGCAGACGATCCCGATCCTTGCCATTGCGCCGATGATCATCGTCGTTCTCTACAATATCGGCCTGTCGGGCCTGCTGCCCAAGGCGCTGATCTCCACCTACCTTTCCTTCTTTCCGGTCGTCGTCGGCATGGTGAAGGGGCTTCGCTCGCCGGATGCCATGCAGCTTGACCTGATGCGAACGTGGAATGCGTCGGCGGCGCAAACCTTCTGGAAATTGCGCTGGCCATCCTCCATGCCCTATCTGTTCACGTCGATGAAGGTGGCGGTGGCCATCAGCCTCGTCGGCGCCATCGTCGGCGAATTGCCGACCGGCGCCGTTGCCGGGCTCGGGGCGCGCCTGCTCGCCGGCTCCTATTACGGGCAGACGATCCAGATCTGGTCGGCGCTGTTCATGGCGGCAGGGCTGGCGGCATGCCTGGTGGCGCTGGTCGGGCTGGCACACACGATGGTGCTCAAGCGGATGGGGCAGGCGTGATGGATACCGGCTGGATCATTTTCGCGCTCGTCTTCTGGCTTGGTGCCTGGGCGCTCAACGAATGGCTTGTCCGCCTTCAGCCGGACGGAATGCTGGCGCGCCGCGGCATCGGCCTGGTCGTGCCGCTGCTTTTCGGCATCACCCTGCTGGTGATCTGGGAAGGGATCGTGCGCGGCTTCAACGTGCCGTCGGTGCTGCTGCCCACGCCATCGGCGATCTGGGATCGAATAGCGGGTTCCGTGCCGATCCTGTGGGCGGATTTCCGCCAGACGGTCATCAAGTCTGTCATTCCAGGCTACATCATGGGATGCGGAGCGGGCTTCGTCGTGGCGATCCTGATCGACCGTTCACCGTTCCTGAAGCGCGGCCTGCTGCCCATCGGGAATTTCGTGTCGGCGCTTCCGGTCATCGGCATCGCGCCGATCATGGTCATGTGGTTCGGCTTCGACTGGCAGTCCAAGGCGGCGGTCGTGGTCGTGATGACCTTCTTTCCCATGCTGGTGAATACCGTGCAGGGTCTGGCGGCCGCCAATTCCATGGAAAAGGACCTGATGCGCACCTATGCCGCCAATTACTGGCAGACGCTGGTCAAGCTGCGTCTGCCGGCGGCCAGTCCCTTCATCTTCAATGCGCTGAAGATCAATTCCACGCTTGCACTGATCGGGGCAATCGTGGCCGAATTCTTCGGCACGCCGATTGTCGGCATGGGCTTCCGCATCTCCGCCGAGATCGGGCGCATGAATGTCGACATGGTATGGGCAGAAATCGCCGTCGCCGCCTTGGCGGGTTCTGTCTTCTATGGCGTGGTGGCGCTCATCGAACGCGCCGTCACGTTCTGGCACCCGTCCGTCCGTGGTGGGCGGGCGTAGCAACCCAGGGGAACAAAAATGAAAAAATCACTTGCAACTGCATTCATGGCGTCGGCGCTGGCGCTGACATCCTTTTCGGCCCTTGCGGCGGACAAGCTGACGCTGCAGCTCAAATGGGTCACACAGGCCCAGTTCGCCGGCTATTACGTGGCCAAGGACAAGGGCTTCTACGATGAGGAAAACCTCGATGTGGAGATCAAGCCCGGCGGACCGGACGTGGCTCCGCCCCAGGTGATCGCGGGCGGCGGCGCCGATATCGTGCTCGACTGGATGCCGTCCGCGCTGGCCACGCGCGAGAAGGGCATTCCGCTCGTCAACATCGCGCAGCCGTTCAAGAGCTCCGGCATGATGCTGACCTGCCGCAAGGATTCCGGCATTTCCTCGCCGGAGGACTTCAAGGGCAAGACGCTGGGCGTCTGGTTCGGCGGGAACGAATATCCGTTCCTGAACTGGATGAACAAGCTTGGCTACAAGACCGACGGCAGCCCGGACGGCGTGACCGTTCTCAAGCAGGGCTTCAATGTCGATCCGCTGCTGCAGAAGCAGGCCGACTGCATCTCCACGATGACCTACAACGAATACTGGCAGGTGATCGATGCCGGCCTGACGCCGGAAGAACTCGTCGTGTTCAAGTATGAGGACGAAGGGGTGTCCACGCTGGAAGACGGCATCTGGGTGCTGGAGGACAGCCTGAAGGACCCGGAAATGGTCGACAAGCTGGCCCGTTTCGTGCGCGCGTCCATGAAGGGCTGGAAATGGGCCGAGGAAAACCCGGATGAAGCAGCCGAGATCGTGCTGGAAAACGACGCCACCGGCGCGCAGACGGAGAAGCACCAGAAGCGCATGATGCGCGAGATCGCCAAGCTGACGGCCGGCTCCAACGGCGCGCTCGATCCGGCCGACTACGAGCGGACGGTCGATGCGCTGATGAGCGGCGGCTCCGATCCGGTCATCGCCAAGAAGCCGGAAGGTGCATGGACGCATGACATCACCGACAAGGCGCTGAACTGACCCTGGGCGCCGGAAACATGCATGCAGGAAGGGGGCGGCTTGCGGGCCGCCCCCTTTTTGATTTCGCTTCACTCCCGCGGGTCGTCCTCAGTAGGGCAGGCCGACATAGTTTTCCGCGACGACCGTCTGGGCGGCATCGGAGGAGAAGAGATATTCCAGTTCGGTGCGCTGAAGGTTCCGGTCATAGTCGGTGGTGTCGGGGAAACGGTGCAGCAAGGACGTCAGCCACCATGAGAAGCGCTGGGTTTTCCAGACGCGGGCCAGCGCCTTGGCCGAATAGTCTTCCAGCCCGGTGCTGTCGCCTTTCAGGTAGTGATCGACAAGGCCATGATAGAGATACTGGATGTCGGAGGCTGCCGTGTTCAGGCCGCGCGCGCCGGTGGGCGGCACGATATGGGCGGAATCGCCGGCAAGGAACAGGTTGCCATAGCGCATCGGCTCGGCCACGAAGGAGCGCAGCGGCGCGACCGACTTCTCGATTGACGGGCCGGTTTCCAGTCTTGCCGCCACATCCTCCGGCAGGCGCTTGCGCAATTCCTCCCAGAAGGCCTCGTCGGACCAATCCTCGACACTGTCGGTCAGGGGCACCTGGATATAGTAGCGTGAGAGAACCTGCGAACGCAGCGAGCAGAGCGCGAAGCCGCGTTCATGATTGGCGTAGATCAGTTCCTCGTTGACGGGTTTCGTGCGCGACAGCACACCGAGCCAGCCGAACGGATAGACCTTCTCGTATTCGCGCAGCACATCCTTGGGGATAGATTTGCGCGACACCCCATGGAAACCGTCGGCGCCGACAATGAAATCGCAGTCGATCCGCTGGATCTCATCGCCCTTGCGCCAGGTGACCCAGGGGGAACCGGTCGCAATGTCATGCGGTTGCACATCTGCGGCTTCATGGATGACGATCCCACCCATCGCGTCGCGGGCGTCATAGAGATCGCGCGTCACTTCCGTCTGGCCATAGACCATGACGGACTGGCCGGAAAACCGCTTGAGGTCGACACGGTCCATCCGCCCGTCATGGGCGATAAAGAAACCGTCATGGATTTCGCCTTCGGCATCCATGCGTTCGCTGACGCCGGCCTCGCGCATCAATTCGGTGAAGCCATGTTCCAGAACGCCGGCGCGGATGCGTGACAGCACATGATCGCGGCTGTGCTTCTCCAGCACGATGTTGTCGATGCCGCGCTTGTGCAACAATTGCGACAGCAGCAGGCCGGACGGGCCGCCGCCGATGATGCAGACACTGGTTCGTGACGGAATGTCCATGCCGTTTCCTCCATTCATGTTTCCCCGAACCTAGCGTGCGGCCGCCAATCTTGAATGGACCGGCCCGGCAATCACTTGTACAAATCGAACATGACCGGCGATCGTGATCATCAGCGCATCCTGAATTTCAACCTGTTCGGCGAAGCCGGCGATCTGCCCGATGTGGTGCATTGCGAGACGATCTCGTCGCGTTCGCGGCTCAATGACTGGGAGTTTGCACCCCACCGCCATGCACGATTGCACCAGGTGCTGCTGATTGCCGAAGGGGGCGGAGCGGCCCGCATCGAAGGACGCAGCATCGCGCTTCAGCCGATGATGCTGATCAATGTGGCTGTTGGCGATGTCCACGGATTTTCCTTTCTGCCGGGCACCGAAGGCTGGGTCGTGACCTTCGCGGCGGAGATGCTGGACGAATTGCTGATCCCTTCCGAAGGCGTCAGCGCGGCGCTGACGCACAGCCATGCGGGCAAAGCCGGACCGGCGGAGCAGGCGGTCATGGAGGCGCTGTTCAGCGAACATGCCGGGCGGGCCTATGGACGGGCGCAGATGCTGCGGGCGCTCGGGCTGCAATTGCTCACGCTTGTCGCCCGTCACATTACCGGTGCCGGTGACACGGCCGTGCTGACGGGCCATGATGGCGATGGCGGACCATCGGAGCGCCTGCTGCGCCGCTTCGATGTCTTGCTGGAAAGCCATTTCACGGATCACTGGGCCGTCGCAGACTATGCGGCGGCGTTGAACGTGACGCCACAGCATTTGAGCCGCGTGCTGCGCGACGCCACCGGTGAACCGGTTTCCAAGGCGATCGAGGCGCGTCTGGTGCGCGAGGCGCGGCGCAATCTCGTTTTCACCAACCTGCCCGTGGCAACCATTGCCTATGAGCTGGGTTACGCTGACCCGGCCTATTTCAGCCGTGTCTTCGCGCGGGCGACGGGCATGTCTCCGAAAGCCTTTCGGGAACAGGCGGGCACGTGAAGGCCTGTTCCTGGCGAAGGGGCGGACGGGGCGTTGTCCGCTTTTCCATTATGAACTATAGCGAATTGCCCTTCGCTTCATCCGTTCTCGAAAAAGCCGGACATGCCATGAGTCAAGCCCTCGGCCGCTACGTTGCCCTTTATTGCGGCTTGCTGATGTCTATCGGCGCCTTTTCGATCGATATTTCCCTCCCGGCCATTCCGGCAATGGTGCGCGCGCTCGATGAACCCTATGCCATGGTGCAATGGACGGTGACGATCTACATGTTCGCCAGCGCTTTCGGGCAATTGCTGTGGGGCCCGGCCTCAGACCGGTTCGGCCGCAAGGCCATGCTGGGTGGCGGGCTGGCCTTCTACTTTGCCGGAAGCATGATCTGCGTCTTCGCACCCGATATCGTGACATTGCTTGCGGGGCGGGCGCTTCAAGGGTTTGGCGCATCCGCGGCCATCGTCATGTCGCGTGCCTTCATTCGCGACCTTTATTCGGGCGAGGAACTGGCGCGCAACCTCGCACTGGCGACCATGTTCTTCGCGCTCGGGCCGATCATAGCGCCCTTCATCGGTTCAGGGCTGGCAGCGCTGTTCGGCTGGCGGGCCATTTTCGCGGCGCTGGTCGCCTGGTCGCTGCTGCTCATCGCCATGATGACGGGCGTACCGGAAACACTGAAGACGCGGCAGGCACAGGCGCTTTCGCCGGCAAGCTACTGGCGCAACACCCTCCGCCTGCTCAGGCATCCGCAATCGCGCCGCTTCATCTGGGTGTCGATCGCCTCCATGACGTCGATGCTGCTGATCATCGCCTCGGCCCCGCGCATCTACGAGACGAGTTTTGGGCTGACCGGGTTGGCCTTTGCCTCCTATTTCGCGTTTCACGGCATCGGTATCGTGATCGGCCAGGTGGGTAACCGCCATGTGATCCGCCAGTTCGGCGTGGCAAGGGCGGCAGTCGCCGGAAACCTCGTCCTGGTCGCTGCCTCAGGGCTGATCCTGGCCGCAGCCCTGAGCGGCATCATGACGCCGGTGCTGATCACCGGTCTGCTGATCCTTTATGCCACCAGCTATCTGGTCGTTTATTCAAACGCCGCGGCCATGGTGCTGGACCCGCATGGCGAGGTGGCAGGTTTTGCCACCGCGCTTTACGGGTTTGCCAGCATGATCGGTTCCTCGACCATTGTTTCGGCACTGGTCCTCTTCAATGGTGGCAGCATGATCTCATGGGCGGCATCCTTGCTGGCGATCTGCCTTGTATGCCTGGCGCTGACAGCCACCTGGCGGGCGCGGCCGGCCTGACCGCGCCCGTTCGGCTTCACATGGCATTCATGGTCAGAAGTTCGTAGGTGGCAACGGTTTCGCTGTCCTGATTGGTGACTTCCACATCCCAGCGCACTTCGCCATATTCGTCGTTGCGGCGGGTCTTCGATTTCGCTGTCAGGGAAACGGAGAGGCTGTCGCCAGGCGAAACGGGCTTCATGAAGCGCAGGTTGTCGAGGCCGTAATTGGCGAGAACCGGCCCCGGCGCCGGATCGACGAACAGGCCGGCGGCAAAGGACAGGATAAGGTAGCCATGCGCCACGCGCCCGGGGAAGAACGGGTTGGCGGCGGCGGCTTCCTCGTCCATGTGGGCATAGAAGGTGTCACCGGTGAATTCGGCGAAATGCTCGATATCCTCCAGCGTGACCGTGCGCGCCTTCGTCTTCAGGCGGTGGCCGATTTCAAGATCGCCGAAACGCATGCGGAAGGGATGGGTTTCCTTTTCGTTCGCGGTCGCGCCCTTGATGAAGGTCCGCGTGATGCCGGAAAGGATGTCCGGGCTGCCCTGAACGGCAGTGCGCTGCATGTAATGCATGACGCCGCGAATGCCGCCCATTTCCTCGCCACCGCCGGCACGGCCCGGTCCTCCGTGGACGAGATGCGGCATGGGCGCGCCATGGCCGGTGGCCTCCTTGCCGGTGTCACGGTCGGCGAAATAGAGCCGGCCATGATAGGCGCCCGAAGACAGAACGGCCTGGCGGGCGACAGCCGGGTCATGGGTGAAGACGGAGGCGACAAGCGAGCCTTCGCCGCGATTGGCAATGGCCAGCGCATGATCCAGATCACGATAGGGCATGACGGTGGAAACCGGCCCGAAGGCTTCGGTGCCATGCACCGCCGATGCACTGTCCGGGTCGTCGCAGGCAAACAGCATGGGCGGCACGAAGGCACCCTGCACATGGTCGGCATCGTGGGGGACGAAGGTGTCAGGATCGCCGTAGACGCGGCGCGCCTCCGTGGCGATCACGGCTGCCTTGTCGAGGACGTCCTGCCGCTGGGCCAGGCTGGCAAGTGCGCCCATGCGCACGCCCTCGGCGCGGGGGTTGCCGACGAGGGTCTTTTCGAGCTTTGCCGTGATGGCGCCGATGGCCGTTTCCATGAGATCCTGCGGCACGAGAATGCGGCGCATGGCGGTGCATTTCTGGCCGGCCTTGGCGGTCATCTCGCGGATGACCTCGCGCACGAAGGTGTCGAATTCCGGCGTGTCCGGCGCGGCGTCGGGGCCGAGGATGGTGGCGTTGAGCGAATCCTGCTCGGCGATGAAGCGCACGGAATTGCGGGTGATGAGCGGGTTGGTGCGCAGCAACTGCGCAGTGGCCGCGGACCCGGTAAAGGAGACGACATCCTGGCAGGTGAGCCGGTCCAGCAGGTCGCCCGTGGACCCGGCGACGAACTGCACCGCGCCATCGGGCAGGATGCCGCTTTCGATCATCATGCGGAAAGCCGCCTCGGCCAGCCACGCGGTGGCGGATGCAGGCTTGACGATGGCCGGCACACCAGCGAGCAATGTGGGCGAGAGCTTTTCCAGCATGCCCCAGACGGGGAAGTTGAAGGCGTTGATGTGGACAGCCACGCCCTGCAGCGAGGTGCAGACATGGGTGCCCAGGAAACTGCCGGCCTTGCCGAACTGTTCGATGCCGCCATCGACAAGAAGCACATCGTCGGGCAGTTCACGCCGGCCCTTCGAGGAATAGACAAAAAGCGTTCCGATGCCGCCGTCGATGTCGATCATGGCATCCATCTTGGTGGTGCCGGTGTCGTAGGAAAGTTCGTAAAGTTCGTCCTTGCGGCCGGACAGGTGCTGCGCCAGACGCTTGAGCATGGCGGCGCGCTCGTGAAACGTCATGGCGCGCAGGGCCGGTCCGCCAACCTCGCGCGCGTAGTTTGCCATCGCCGCCATCGACACGTCGCCGGCGCCCAGTTCGGCCACGACTTCACCGGTCACCGCGCTTTTCAACTGGCTGATGCGGCCCGCCGGGGCGATCCACTGCCCGGCGGCATAGGAATGGAGCTTCATGACTGACATGGGGCGTTTTTCCTCAAGGTTCGTGTTGGCCTGTCGTCGGCATGCTGTGGCGGTTCGCCAGTGCAGCAGGAAGAAGAACAGCCCTGGCTGGCCGCCGCCTTGGTCTTGCGCGGCACGCTTCGCCAATGCACAGGCGCGCGCACGCAGGTACCCGGCCTGTCAACCAAAATTCCTCCCGCCGAAACACGACGCTCCGGTTCGGAAGTATTATTGACCGTCCGGTCGGTTTATGCAAGTCTCAACCATGCCGGGTCGGAGAGGCCGGCGCCAAGGGGAGGAGCGTGTGCGATGGCTTTGTCGCCAGAGGAGATCGCGCGCAAGAGCGCGGAGGCCATGTGGGCCAATGACGATGCGTCCAAGTGGCTCGGAATGAGCCTTGACGCGGTGGGGCCGGGAACGGCGGTCACATCGATGACGGTGGAAAAGCACCACACGAACGGGCACGACATATGCCATGGCGGCTATATCTTCACGCTGGCCGACAGCGCCTTTGCCTTTGCCTGCAATTCCCACAACCAGATTGTCGTGGCGCAGTCGAACACGATCACCTTTGTCGCGCCCGGCATGCTTGGCGACCGGCTGACCGCGCGTTGCAAGGAACTGACTCGGTTCGGCCGTTCAGGCATTTACGACGTGACGGTGACCAACCAGGACGGGCGCGTCATCGCCGAATTCCGCGGCAACAGCCGCGTGATCAAGGGACAGCATTTCGAGGAATGAGGCCGGCAGGGCCAACCGGAGGACAACATGAAGGATCTGACGCCCCGCAAGGAGGATCTGGACCCCATCGAGATCGCGTCGCGCGATGAAATTCAGGCACTGCAGTTGCAGCGTCTCAAGTGGTCGCTTGCCCATGCTTATGAAAATGTCCCGTTCTACACGGATGCATTCGACAAGGCGGGCGTCCATCCGCACGACCTGAAGCAATTGTCGGACCTTGCGAAGTTTCCGTTCACGGTCAAGACGGACCTTCGCGACAATTACCCGTTCGGCATGTTCGCCGTCCCGCGCGAAAAGGTGGTGCGCGTCCACGCGTCCTCCGGGACGACCGGCAAGCCGACCGTTGTGGGGTACACGAAAAAGGACATCGAAACCTGGTCCGACATGGTGGCCCGCTCGCTCCGCGCTTCCGGCACGCGGCCTGGTGATGTCGTTCATGTCGCCTATGGCTATGGCCTGTTCACCGGCGGACTTGGCGCACATTATGGCGCCGAACGACTCGGCTGCACGGTGGTGCCGGTGTCGGGCGGCATGACCGAGCGCCAGGTGACGCTGATCGAGGATTTCGGCGCCTCCACCATCATGGTCACGCCGTCCTACATGCTCTCCATTCTCGACCACTATCGCGCCATCGGGCTGGACCCTCGCAAGAGCCCGCTCCAGGTCGGGATCTTCGGCGCGGAGCCGTGGACGAACGCCATGCGCGAGGAGATCGAACAGGCCTTCGACATGCATGCGGTGGACATTTACGGCCTGTCGGAAGTGATGGGACCGGGCGTGGCCAATGAATGCGTGGAAACCAAGGACGGTTTGCATATCTGGGAAGACCATTTCTATCCCGAGATCATCGACCCGGCGACCGGCGAGGTGCTGCCGGACGGCGAGAAGGGCGAACTGGTCTTCACGTCTCTGTCCAAGGAAGCCTTCCCCATCATCCGCTACCGGACGCGCGACCTGACACGCCTGCTGCCGGGCACGGCGCGCTCGATGCGGCGCATGGAGAAGATCACCGGCCGGTCGGACGACATGATCATCCTGCGCGGGGTCAATGTGTTCCCGACCCAGATCGAGGAGCAGATCCTCAAGGTGAGCGGGCTGGCGCCGCATTTCCAGATCGAACTGACGCGGGAAGGGCGGATGGATTCGATGACGGTGCATGTGGAGTGTGTTCCTGCCCAGGCGGCCGACGAGGCACGGGCTGGATCGGCAAAGGAACTCGCCCATCACATCAAGTCTGTCATCGGGGTGACTGCACGGGTCAACGTGACGGAGCCGGAAGGCGTGGCGCGCAGCCAGGGCAAGGCGGTGCGTGTGGTGGACAACCGGCCCAAGGGCGGCTGAGGCATGGCCCGGACGCGTGCGAAGGACCACGATGACAAACGCGAGGCGATCTCGCGCACGGCTTCGCAGGTCTTCGCTGAAGACGGCTATGACCGCACATCCATGGCCGAGGTGGCGCGGCGCTGCGGGGTCTCCAAGGCGCTGCTCTATCACTATTATTCGTCCAAGGAGGCGATGCTCTACGATATCATCGCCAATCACCTGGCGGAGCTGATCGACGCGGTGGAAGAGGCCGACCAACCGGACCTTGCGCCCGAAAAGAGGCTTGAGGTACTCGTTGCCGCCTTGCTCGAATGCTATCGCGACGCAGATTCCAAGCACAAGGTGCAGCTTGAAACCATGGGCTTTCTTCCTGATGCCCAACAGGCGGAACTCAAGGCCATGGAGCGTCACCTCGTCCGTATCTTCTCCGACGCGATACGGGCGGTGAGTCCGCAGGCCTTCGAAGGCGGCGACCTGCTCAAGCCGGTGACGATGACGCTGTTCGGCATGCTCAACTGGGCCTATATGTGGTTTCGTGACGGGCGCGCCTTCACGCGCCAGGATTATGCGCGGCTGGCCACGCGGATCCTGGTCGCAGGTGTGCGTGATCTTGCCTGAGGCTTTGCAAGCGGCCATGACCGTGGCAAAAGCGGTCCATGGATATCAAGGCGGCGATCGCAGATGAATTCGACCGGCGTGTCAGCGCGTTTCATGCGGAGCCGCGGCTGCGGGTCTGGTCGCTGGTCATCACCTTCCTGGGGGACGCGGTGGTGCCGCGTGGCGGGCGGGCTGCGCTTTCGGACATCCAGGCGGTCATGGAGCGGCTGGGCATCGAATCCGGCGCTGTACGAACGGCCATGTCACGTCTGGCGGCCGATGGCTGGGTGACGCGTGAACGTGAGGGGCGCCTGAGTTTCTACCAGCTTGCCACGGCCGGCCGGCATGCCTTCGACGAGGCGACGCGGCGTATTTATGCCGAGGGGCTGCCGGCATGGGATGGTGTCTGGACCGTCATCATCGCACCGGCGCCCATTGCCGCGGCGGATGCCGAGGCTCTTGTCGGCGAGGGCTTCGTCCGGATCGGCCAGCAGGCTTTCCTCAAGCCGGGACCACTGAACGACAAGGCATTGGCGGAGGGCAGGCTGACGGTGCGGGGAAAGGGGTCCGACCTGCCGGAAACATTTGCGGGGTTCTGGGGGCTGGAGGATCTTGCCGGGCGCTATCGTACTTTCATGGCGTTGTGGTCGCAGCTGGCAGAGCGGCTTGCCGCGGGGGACCGGCTTGCGCCGCTGGATGCCATGGCCGCGCGGACATTGCTGATTCACGACTGGCGGCGGCTCGTCTTGCGTGACCCGGGCTTGCCCGGCGTGCTCCTGCCGGACGGTTGGCCCGGCGAACCGGCACGCCTGGTGGCGCGGCGGGTTTATGCGCCTCTGGTGCCTGCCAGCGAGGCCTGGCTCGACGATCAAGGCCTTGCGCCGCAGCGCGATCCGGTCTCCTTTGCCCAACGGTTCGGGATCCAGCCTCCCATTTCCGAAATGATAGATTGATAAAGGGACTTGCGGGCCCGGTTTGAAAACACGCCGCAAGCGTTTGGCAATCAAAAGTTCTTGCCTTCTTTCGGGTGTCAGTCGAGATACATGAACGCGCCGGTCGCGGTGGCGGCCAGCTTGTCGGAACCGGCCGGCGCGATTTCCGCGCGCAGGTAGGCCATGCGTTTGCCATTGGATTCGATGGCAATGCGCACATGGGCATCGACCGGCTTCAGCGGGCGAATGAAATGGGTCGTCAGGTCCACCGTGGTGACCATGCGGAAGCGGCCATTGACCGCCGTCAGCGCCAGGATGGCGCAGGTGTCGGCCGCCGAGGCGATCGCCTGACCGCAGACCACGCCGCCGCCATGCACGAAATCCATGTCACCCGGCAGCAGGAAGGTGGCACCACGCTCTTCCACCGCAAGGGTCCTGAGGCCCATGCGGCGGATGAACGGGGCGAACATCTTTTCCAGTGCTTCGTCGGTTTCCCTCGTGGTGAGCAGGCTCATTTTCCCTCCCGTGCCGATTTTATGTTACGGCGAATTGAAATGGACGCGATTTTTTGTTACATATAATTCCTGAGGAGACAACAGGCAGCCAAGTCTGGAGGAAATGCCATGTACAGCCAAGGGCTTATCGGCGCGAATACGGCAACGGAAGAAGACGAAGCCTTTCTGGCCGCATTCCAGGCACGTATCGACGCGGAAGAGAAGATCGAGCCGAACGATGCGATGCCGGAAGGATATCGCCGCACGCTGGTCCGCCAGATCGGCCAGCACGCCCATTCCGAGATCGTTGGCATGCTGCCGGAAGGCAACTGGATCACCCGGGCGCCAAGCCTCAAGCGCAAGGCCGCGCTTCTGGCCAAGGTGCAGGACGAAGGCGGCCACGGCCTCTATCTCTATTCGGCGGCTGAAACGCTGGGCGTCAGCCGTGAGCAGATGACCGAGGAGCTTCTCTCCGGCAAGGCCAAATATTCTTCGATCTTCAACTATCCGACGCTGACATGGGCCGATATCGGCGCGATCGGCTGGCTTGTGGATGGCGCGGCGATCATGAACCAGATTCCGCTTTGCCGCTGCTCCTACGGTCCCTATGCCCGCGCGATGATCCGGGTTTGCAAGGAAGAAAGCTTCCATCAGCGCCAGGGCTACGAGATCATGATGACGCTGATGCGCGGCACGGATGAGCAGAAGGAGATGGCGCAGGATGCGCTGAACCGCTGGTGGTGGCCGTCGCTCATGATGTTCGGTCCGCATGACGGCGACAGCCAGCATGGCGACCAGTCGATGAAATGGAAGATCAAGCGCTTTTCCAATGATGAGCTGCGGCAGAAATTCGTCGATGCCACCGTCCCTCAAGGCGAGTTCATCGGCCTGAAATTCCCCGATCCGGATCTCAGGTGGAACCCGGAAAAGAATGACGGCAAGGGCGGCTACGATTTCGGCAAGATCGACTGGGACGAGTTCTGGCGCGTGGTGAAGGGCAACGGCCCGATGAACCGCGACCGCATCGCGGCCCGGCGCAAGGCCTGGGAAGACGGCGCCTGGGTACGCGAAGCCGCGCTGGCCCATGCCGAAAAGCGCCGCGCCCGCGCGCAGGCCGCGAAGATCGCGGCGGAATGAGGTCTGGAGGACACACGATGAGCAAGAACGAAACCCCGCTTTGGGAAGTCTTCATCCGGCCGCGCAACGGCCTGTCTCACAAGCATTGCGGTTCGCTGCATGCCGCGGACGCCGAACTTGCGCTCCAGGCGGCGCGCGATGTCTACACCCGGCGCGGCGAGGGCACCTCGATCTGGGTCGTGCCGTCCAGCGCGATCACCGCCTCCGACCCGGCGCAGAAGGAGGAGAATTTCGAGCCGACGGCATCGAAAATCTATCGCCACCCGACCTTCTACGAGATTCCCGAAGACGTGGGCCACATGTGACCGGCACGACCGTCACGGTCCAGCGGAGGAAAACAGACATGACAGAGAAGAACGATGCCCGGCTGACGCTGGTGCTGCGTCTGGCCGACGATCACCTGATCCTGGGCCACCGCGTTTCGGAATGGTGCGGCCATGCGCCGATGCTGGAGGAGGATCTTGCCATGCCGAACATGGCGCTCGATCTCATCGGCCAGGCGCGCTCGCTCTATCAGTATGCGGCGGAACTGGAAGGCCATGGCCGCAGCGAAGACGATCTGGCCTATACGCGACTTGAACGTGACTATTCCAACTGCCTGATGGTGGAGCGCCCGAACGGCGATTTTGCCCACACGATGCTGCGCCAGCTCTATTTCGCCGCCTTCATGGAGGCCTACTGGACCCAGTGCCTGACCTCCAGCGACGAAACCATCCGCGCCATTGCCGCAAAGGCGATCAAGGAAGTGGCCTACCACATCCGCCATGCCGGCGAATGGGTGATCCGCCTTGGCGACGGCACGGAGGAAAGCGCCAGGCGCATGGCGGCTGCCGTGGACGCCCTGCATCGCTACACGGGCGAGCTGTTCCAGTCCGATGCGGTGACGCAAGAGATGGCCGAGGCCGGCGTGGCGCCGGACCCGTCTTCGCTGCGGACCGCTTTCGAACAGACGATCGGTCCGATCTTCGCGGCCGCGGGCCTGGCCCTGCCGGAGAGCGACGAAGGCCCGCGTGGCGGGCGCGCCGGCCTGCATGGCGAGGAAATGGGCCATCTGCTGGCGGAACTGCAATACATGCAGCGCACCTATCCGGGCGCAGCATGGTGACCACGGCGCACAGCGGGGAGGCTGCGCGCGCCTGGGCGGCAGCGGCTTCGGTTCCGGACCCGGAAGTGCCCTGCGTGACGGTCGCCGATCTCGGTATCCTGCGATCCGTCGAACTTGACAGTGACGGGATTGCCGTGGCGAAGGTCACGCCGACCTATTCCGGCTGTCCGGCGACGCTTGCCATCGAGATGGCGGTGGAAGCGGCCTTGCGCGATGCCGGCTTCGATGTCCGCATCGAGCGCGTGCTGCATCCGGCCTGGACCACCGACTGGATCAGCGACGAGGGGCGAGAGAAGCTGCGGGCCTATGGCATCGCGCCGCCCAAGAAAGCGTCCAACTCGATCCGTGCGCTGTTTGGCGAGGAAGAGGTGGCATGTCCGAAATGCGGATCCACCGACACCGAAAGGCTCTCGGAATTCGGTTCGACGCCCTGCAAGGCGCATTGGCGCTGCCGGGCCTGCCGCGAACCGTTCGACTATTTCAAATGCCTGTGAGGAGGCGAGCATGTCCCGTTTTCACGATCTGACCGTCGCGCGCATCGACCGGGATACCCCTGATGCCGTTTCCATCGCCTTCGACATTCCCGCCGACCTGAAAGAGCGTTTCGGCTTCAAGCCGGGGCAATACCTGACGCTGTCAGCCGACATCGACGGCGAGGAATTGCGCCGGTCCTATTCGATCTGCTCAGGGCCGGACGAGGCGCAATTGCGCGTCGGCATTCGCCGTGTCGAGGACGGACGCTTTTCCAGCTTCGTGACCGAAAAGCTTTCGGCCGGTGATGTCATCCGCGTGATGGAGCCGGAAGGCCGGTTCACGCCGGAAATCGGTGGCGACCACGACTATCTGCTGGTGGCGGCCGGTTCCGGCATCACGCCCATGCTGTCCATCGCCAAGGCGGTGCTCGGCCATGAGCCGGGAAGCCGGGTCACACTGGTCTACGGCAATCGCGAGACAGGATCGATCATGTTCCTGGAAGAGGTGGAAGACCTCAAGGACCGCTACATGGGCCGGTTCTCGCTGATCCATGTCCTGTCGCGCGAAAGCCAGGATGTGGAGGCGCTCAACGGGCGCATCGACGGTGAGCGCATCCGCCTGTTCGCTTCGCGCGGCATGATCGATCCGGCCGGCCATGACCTCGCTTTCCTGTGTGGGCCCGGCGCCATGATCGACGCTGTGGCTGAAACGCTGAAGAACCTCGGCATGCCGGAAGGGCGCATCCGCTTCGAGCGGTTCACGCTTGACGGCGAGACGCCGAAAGCGCGGCCAGCCTCTGCTGCCGCACGCGAAGCAGCGGAAAAGGGCGTTGCGGTCGAGGTTGTTCATGATGGCGTGCGCAAGCGCTTCGCGATCACCGATCCGGAGCAGAGCGTGCTGGATGCGGCACACAAGGCGGGCCACGAATTGCCCTGGTCGTGCGCCAACGGGATGTGCTGCACCTGCCGCTGCAAGGTGGTGGAAGGCTCGTCCGAAATGGCCATGAACTTTTCGCTGGAGCCCTGGGAAGTCGAGGCTGGCTATACGCTGGCATGCCAGACGCGGGCGACGTCCGACAAGCTGGTGCTGGATTTCGACGCGGTCTGATCCGCATCCCCGCTCACCGAAACATGCGCCCGCCATTGAAATGATGGCGGGCGTATTGGTTTTGCGCCGCAAACCGCTGATCGGCTTTGGGCCGCAGGGCGGTCATGCTAGGCGGGTATGGCGAATACGTGTCCCACCGTCCTGACCGGTTTTCAGCCCATGCTTTCCATCCTGTCGATTACCGGGCCGATCTACCTCGCCATCCTGGCGGGTTTCCTCTCTGTGCGGGCCGGTCTGTTCAAGGCCTCCGACATGCGACTGCTTGGCGGGTTCGTGCTCTACGTGGCACTGCCGGCCCTTCTGTTCTCGGCCCTTTCCACCAAACCTTTCGGCGAGATCATCCGGCCCGGCTACATGGTCGCCTATCTGCTCGGCTCACTCATCATGGTGACGCTGGGCTATACCTATTCCCGGCTCGTGCGGGGGCAGGGCGCGGCCAGGGCCGGAATCAGCGCCATGGGCATGAGTTGCCCCAATTCCGGCTTCGTCGGCTATCCGCTCGGCATGCTGATCTATCCGGATTTTGCCGGCGTGGTGCTGGCGCTGAACATGCTGGTGGAAAACGCGGTCATCATCCCGCTTCTTCTGGCCTTGGCGAGCCAGCAAAAGGGTGCAAGCCCGGTAACGGCGTTCCTGATGGCGGCCGGGCGCCTCGTCCGCAACCCGCTGGTCATCGCCCTGGCTCTGGGGCTTGCCGCTTCGCTCCTGCCCTTCGAACTGCCTTCCGTGCTGACCCGTACCGTCGGCCTTTTCGCGGGGGCGGCCGCGCCGGTTTCGCTGTTCGTCATCGGCGGGACGCTCGCCGGCCTTTCGGTGGGCGGGCTCTGGAAGGACGCGGTGCCGGTCATCGCAGGCAAGCTGCTTGTTCACCCACTGGCCATCCTGGCCGGTGCATCGCTGGTGCTGGCCAGCGGTCTGCTGCCGCTGGACGAACTGGGGGTGAAGGCGCTCATTATCACGGGCGCGCTGCCAATTTTCGGGATCTACACGATTCTCGCGCAGGCGAACGGGCAGGAAGACCTCTCGGCCGTGGCGCTGACGGGCACCACGGTTTTCTCCTTCGCCACGCTGTCGGCCCTGCTCTGGTATCTGGGCTTCTGACTATTTTCCTGCCCGGATGTCGCTGAGGGTTCGCGATACCGTCAGGGCTTCCGGGTCCAGCCGGATCTCGATGATGGCCGGCTTCCCGGCCGCGCGGGCGCGCTCGAAAGCCGGTGCAAAGTCCTCCGTGGTTTCCACCGTTTCGCCATGGCCGCCATAGGCGCGCGCGAGGGCGGCAAAATCCGGATTGACCATGTCGGTTCCCGACACACGGCCCGGATATTCGCGCTCCTGGTGCATGCGGATGGTGCCGTATATGCCGTTGTTGACGACGAGAACGATGATGTTGGCACCATGCTGCATGGCCGTGCCAAATTCCTGCCCCGTCATCTGGAAACATCCGTCGCCGGCAAAGGCAATCACCTCGCGTTCGGGAAACAGCAGCTTGGCGGCCACGGCACCGGGCACGCCATAGCCCATGGAACCCGAAGTCGGTGCGCCCTGCGTTGCAAAACGGCGGAAGCGGTGGAAGCGGTGCAGCCATGTGGCGTAGTTGCCGGCGCCATTCGTGAGGATCGCGTCTGGCGGAAGAACCTCTTCCAGATGGGCCATGAGCGGACCCATGGCGACATCGCCAGGGCCTGTTTGCGGCGGTGTGGACCAGGCGCGGTAATCGGCATGGGCCTTCGGTGTCTCGTCGGCCCAGACCGGCGGCGCGGCGGGCGGTGTCAGCGCTGCGAAGGCTTCCGCAAAGGCCGCCGGGCTGGAATGGATGGCGAGCGAGGGACGATAGACGCGGCCCAGTTCCTCGGCGCTGGCATGCACATGGATGAGCGTCTGGTCCGGATAGGGGCTCTTGAGAAGCGTGTAATCCTGGCTCGGCATTTCCGACATGCGGCCGCCAACAAGCAGGACGAGGTCCGCTTCCTTGGTTCGCGCCGCCAGGGACGGATTGATCGATATGCCGACATCGCCGGCATAGCAGGGATGAAGGTGGTCGAAGAGCATCTGGCGGCGGAAGGACACGCCGACGGGCAGGGCCCATTTCTCGGCGGCCGACTGGAAGTGAGAGACAGCCTCACGCGTCCAGCCGGACCCGCCAAGGATCACGAAGGGACGCGAGGCACGCTCCAGATAGCCGCAAAGAGCATCCATGGCTGCAGGTGACGGTGCGGTTTCGACCGGCATGTAAGGCATCGGCTCGGGCGCATCCACGGCATCCGTCAGCATGTCTTCGGGAAGGACGAGTACGACCGGACCCGGGCGGCCCGATGTCGCCGTGGCATAGGCGCGGGTGACAAATTCGGGAATGCGTGCCGCATCGTCGATTTCGGCGACCCACTTGGCCATGTCGCCGAAAAAGCGCTTGTAATCGACTTCCTGAAAAGCCTCGCGTTCGCGGATGCCGCGTGCGATCTGGCCGATGAACAGGATCATCGGCGTGGAATCCTGCGACGCGATGTGAACGCCTGCGGAGGCGTTGGTTGCGCCCGGACCGCGCGTGACGAAACAGATGCCCGGCTCGCCGGTAAGGCGGCCATGGCAATCGGCCATCATGGCCGCTCCGCCTTCCTGCCGGCAAACCACCGGTCGTATCGTGGAATCGTGAAGGGCATCGAGAACCGCCAGGAAGCTTTCGCCGGGAACGAGAAACGCATGGGAGGCACCATTGGCCTCAAGGCAATCCACGATGAGTTGTCCACCGGTCTTCATTCGCTGTCTTCTTTCAGTTCGCCAAGGACTTCTGCCGTATGTTCGCCGAGGCGGGGGGAGGGGCGCCGGTAATTGAGCGGCGAGGCGGGCAGCAGGATGGGCGCGCGCACCTGAGGGATTTCCGTGCCGGCCTGATCGGGAAGATCGAAACGCATCTTGCGGGCCCGGATCTGCGGGTCGTCGAACATCTCGGCGATATTGTTGATCGGTCCGGCGGGGACCGCATTGGCTTCGCAGGCGGCGAGCATGTCCGCCTTGGTCCAGCGCTTCATGTAACCGATGATGCCCTGGCGCAGGCGGTCACGGTCGGCAACCCGGTCGGGGTTTCGCTGGAATTGCGGGTCGCTTGCAAGGTCATCGGCGCCCAGCAGCTTGCAGAGGCGCTGGAACTGGCCGTCATTGCCGACCGCAATGATGACGTGGCCGTCGCTGACGGGAAAGACCTCGTAGGGCGCGATGTTCATGTGGGCATTGCCCATCTGTTTCGGTGGTACCCCGGAAACGAGATAGTTGAGGTTCTGGTTTCCCAATATGCCTGCCTGGGTGTCGAAAAGCGCCATGTCGATCCATTGGCCTTCACCGGCTTTCTCTGCATGGCGCAAGGCTGCCTGGATGGCGATGACCGAATAGAGCCCGGTGAAGATATCAGAAATGGCGACACCGGCCTTTTGCGGTTCACGGCCCGGTTCGCCGGTAATCGACATCATGCCGGCCATGGCCTGAATGATGAAATCGTAGCCGGCGCGTGGCGCATAGGGGCCGGTCTGGCCGAACCCGGTGATGGAGCAATAGACGAGGCGCGGATTGAGGGCCTTCACGCTTTCATAGTCGAGGCCGTATTTCCTCAGGCCGCCGACCTTGAAGTTCTCGATGACGACATCGGCCCCGGCAATAAGCTTGCGAACCGTTTCGGCACCGTCGGGCGTGGCGATGTCGATGGCAACGGAGCGCTTGCCGCGGTTGGCCGAATGGTAATAGGCCGCCGACAGGTTTTCGCCATCAGCGCCGGTAACGAATGGCGGCCCCCAATGGCGGGTGTCGTCGCCGTCGCCGGGCTTTTCGATCTTGATGACATCGGCGCCAAGGTCTGCCAGCAGTTGACCCGCCCATGGACCGGCGAGAATGCGCGCCAGCTCGATGACGCGGATTCCTTTCAGGGGTGCATCAGCCATGGTTTGCGGCCGCCTTCTTGTGCGCAAGCAATTGTTCCTTCTCCGCCAGCAGCTTGCGCTGGTAGCGGCCCTGCACCACCTCCACCAGAACCATCGTGACCAGGACAAAATAGAAGGTGGCCTTGGACATGGCCGTGACTTCGTAGCCGAAGAAATGCAGATGCGCGATATGGCCGCCCTCGCTCATCAGCATGATACCGACCAGAAGCAGAACGAAAAGGCCGAGAACCTCGTACATCCGGTTTCGCTTGAGGAAATTGGCGACCGCGTCGGCCATCAGCACCATAAGTGCGCCCGAAACGATGATGGCGGCCGTCATGACGATGAAGTTCTTCGTCAGCGCAACGGCCGAGAGGACGGTGTCGAACGAGAATACAAGGTTCATGGCGAGGATCCAGAACAGCGCACTCGCAATTGATTTTCCAGCCTTCCTGTCCTGCTCCGCATCATGTTCCTCAAGGCTCATCATGTGAAGGATTTCCTTCATGGCGGTGTACATGAGGAAGACGCCGCCGGCGAGCACGATCAGCGCATGGCCGGAGACCGCGCCATCCACGAAGGGCGGGATGTTGACGGTGAAAAGCGGATCCTGGAATGCCTGGATTAGCTGAAGGACCACGAAGAGCAGAACGATGCGCAGTCCGATGGCAAGGATGATACCCCATTTGCGCACGAAGGCCTGTCGCTCGGGGGCCACCCGTTTTGCCTCGATGGAAATGTACAGCAGGTTGTCGAAACCGAGTACGGTTTCCAGTGCTGTGAGCACAAGGAAGGTGGTCAGATGCTCGATCGTGAAGAGGTCAGCAAACATTGTTCCGGTTCCGGCCGATGAATCGCGAGAGAGAGGACGATTGACTGGTAGCAGATGACGGCGTGAGGCTCCACCGGCTTTCAGCCTTGCCGCATGGCGGTTCTTCTGGCCCAGTCGATGAATCGTTGCGTGGTTTCTTCGCGGTTGATCTCGTTGAGGCTCTCGTGACGGGTCCCGGGCAGGATGGCGCATTCGACATGGGCAAAACCAAGACGCTGCAGTCGGTCGCGAAGATGCGTAACGGCCTTGCCGCCATCGGTGGCCGGATCCCTTTCGCCGCCGAGCAGATGAAAGGGCAGATCGCGCGGAATGGCTGCAAGGTTCCCGTCGTCTGCGCCGGCAAAAATGAAGCCGAAGAGGTCCTGCCACATGGCGACTGTCGCATCCCATCCGCACAGGGGGTCGGCAACGTATTTGTCCACTTCCGCCTCGTCGCGCGACAGCCAGTCGAATCCGGTGCGGGCCTGATCGAACTGCCGGTTCCAGGCCTGAAAGGTGAGCCTGGGCAGGATCCGCGAAGCAGCGTCCGAGCCGAGGCGGAACCGTTCCCAGGCGAGAATCGCGCGCGCGACCTGACCAAGCAGCCCGGCGGAAAAGTTCGAATTCCAGACGGCCGCGCCAGCGAGCCTGCCGGCATGCTTCGCGACATAGTTCAGCGTTATGAGGCCACCCATGGAGTGGCCGAAGGCGATGACGGGCAGGTCCGGGTGCTGTCCGGCGATCAGGTCATGGACCATGTCGACATCCGCAATCACCTTCTGGCTGCCGTCCTTCCAGGCGAACATGCGCTGCGGGGTATTGGGAACGCCGGTTGCGCCATGACCGCGGTGATCCTGCGCATAGACATGAAAGCCGGCGCGGGCGAGTGCATCGGCAAACCGCGCGTAGCGGGCGGCATGCTCGGCCAGCCCATGATTGATCTGTACGACGCCCACCGGGTCACCTTCCGCTTCCCGGTGGTAGAGGTTCAGGGTCGCGCCGGTGGGCGAGGCAAGTGTGCGGGCAGTGAACGGACGGGCTGTCATGGCGAGAGAGTGCGCGGCGGACGTGACTGCGTCAAGCACGGTGTGACAGGCGCCCGGCGTCGATCGGGCGCGCCCCCATTGCTCCGAAAGCCCGTTTCGCCTATGTGACAGGCAATCTTTCCCGTCAGTTTCCAAACGGAGCAGTGACGCCATGGCGCGCCAGTTCATCTACCACATGTCCGGCCTCAACAAGGCGTATGGCAACAAGAAGGTGCTGGAGAACATCCATCTGTCCTTCTATCCGGATGCCAAGATCGGCATTCTGGGGCCGAACGGCGCCGGCAAGTCCACGGTGCTGCGGATCATGGCCGGGCTGGACAAGGAATTCACCGGCGAAGCCTGGCTGGCCGAAGGAGCGACCTGCGGATACCTGCCGCAGGAGCCCGAACTCGATCCGGCGCTCAACGTCATGGGCAATGTGATGGAGGGCGTGGCCGCGAAGAAGGCCATTCTCGATCGCTACAACGAGTTGATGATGAACTATTCCGACGAGACGGCGGAAGAGGGCGCGCAACTCCAGGACATCATCGATGCACAGAACCTGTGGGACCTCGACTCGCAGGTGGAAATGGCGATGGAAGCGCTGCGCTGTCCGCCGCCGGATGCCACGATCGACAATCTTTCCGGTGGCGAAAAGCGGCGCGTGGCACTTTGCAAGCTCTTGCTTTCGCAGCCCGACCTTCTGTTGCTGGACGAGCCGACCAACCATCTGGACGCGGAGACCATCGCTTGGCTGGAAAAGCATCTTCGCGAATATCCCGGCTCGGTCCTGATGGTCACGCATGACCGCTACTTCCTTGACAATGTGACAGGCTGGATTCTCGAACTCGACAGGGGCCGCGGCATTCCCTACGAGGGCAATTACACCGCCTACCTGGAAGCCAAGCAGAAGCGCATGGCCCAGGAAGGCCGCGAAGAGGCCGCCCGCCAGAAGGCGCTGGCGCGCGAGAGCGAGTGGATTGCCTCCAGCCCGAAGGCACGGCAGGCCAAGTCGAAGGCGCGTATCCGCGCCTATGACGAACTGGTGAAGGCGGCCAGCGAGCGCCGTCCGGGCGATGCCCAGATCATCATTCCGTCGGGCGAGCGGCTCGGTCAGGTCGTCATCGAGGCCGAGGGCATCACCAAGGCCTATGGCGACCGTGTCCTGATCGACGACCTGTCGTTCAAGCTGCCGCCCGGCGGCATCGTCGGCGTGATCGGACCCAACGGCGCAGGCAAGACCACGCTGTTCCGCATGATCACCGGCCAGGAACAGCCCGATTCCGGCGCGATCCGGGTCGGCGAGACCGTGAAGCTCGGCTATGTCGACCAGAGCCGCGATGCACTGGATGGCAACAAGACCGTGTGGGAGGAGATCTCCGGCGGTAACGATGTCATCAAGCTTGGCAGGCATGAGGTGAACAGCCGCGCCTATTGCTCCTCGTTCAACTTCAAGGGCGGCGACCAGCAGCAGAAAGTGGGCACGCTTTCGGGCGGCCAGCGCAACCGCGTGCACATGGCCAAGCTGCTGAAAGAGGGCGGCAACGTCATCCTGCTTGACGAACCGACCAACGATCTCGACACCGAAACGCTGGCGGCGCTGGAAGACGCGCTGGAGAATTTCGCGGGCTGCGCCGTCGTCATCAGCCACGACCGCATGTTCCTCGACCGGCTGGCCACGCATATCCTCGCCTTCGAGGGTGACAGCCATGTGGAATGGTTCGAAGGCAATTTCGAGGAATACGAAGCCGACAAGGTGCGCCGGCTCGGTCCCGATTCCATCAATCCGAAGCGTGTGACCTACAAGCGATTGACGCGCTGAGCGAGCCGGTATCGCGGGAACATGGGCCTGGACGGTTTCGTCCGGGCCTTTTCTTCCGGGCTTGTGCGGGTTATCGGGAAACGGTGCCTGAAATTCAGCGAGGAGACCGGGCGTGTCGGCATTGGTGGACAACCGCGTATTTCATGTCGCGGCCGCGTTGTTCGCGGTCCTGTCAATCGCCAGCGCGATATGGCCCAGCGATTCCGATGTGCCCTTCATGACGTGGCTTGCGGGGATCGGAATTGCGTCCCTCCTGTTGTGTCTGCCTTATTTGATCCTCTGGTTCGTCGGCAGGCGGCTTTCCAGGCCGCTTTTCCGGGGTATTGCCCTGGCTGCGATGGCACTGCTTTTCGTTTTCTGGGCCTGGGCATTCCTTGGCACGTTCATCTTCCCGGCGGGTGAGAATGCGCAGGCCGGACTCGTCTTCGTTGCCGCGCCGGCTTACATGATCATCGCAGCGCTGTTCGCCGGGCTCGTGCTGCGGATTGCCGACGACTGGAAGAAGCATTCCGGATCGAGTTCATAGAGGTGCTTCAAGGGACTTGCACGGCATGTCATGCTCGTGCCTGAATCCTTGTGCTGTAACTGCCAGCCAAGAGCGATTTGCAAGTCATCAATGCTTTGACGCTATCCTCTTCGTGAAAAAAATGGATTCGCCTGGAAGGACCTGTCTATATGCCGCGCGTCGCGATTACCGGAACCGGAGCGGAGATCCCGGAGGGCAGCGTCACCAATGACGAACTCGTTGCCAGTTTCAACGCCTGGGTCGACCGGGAAAACCCGAAGCGCCTCGCCGCCGGACTTGAACCGCTTCCCTATTCCTCGTCCGACTTCATCGAATACGCCTCGGGCGTGAAGGCCCGGCGGATGCTGGATCCCGAGGGCGTCCTGGATCCCGAACGTATGGCGCCACGCTTCGAGGAGCGGTCGAACGAGGATCTCTCGCTGATGGCCGAATTCGGCTGCAAGTCTGCGCGCAAGGCCCTGACCGATGCCGGACTCAAGGGCGAAGACATCGATTTCGTCATTTGTTCAGCCTCGCACCAGCAGAGGCCCTATCCGGCAGTGGCCATCGAGATCCAGCAGGAACTGGGCTGCAGCGGGGCCGGTTTCGACATGAACCTGGCATGTTCATCCGCCGGTGCCGCCATCCACCTTGCGGCAAGCCTCGTACGCTCCGGCGCCCAACGGCGTGTGCTTGTGGTGACGCCGGAAATCATATCCGGGCATCTCAATTTCAAGGACCGGCAAACGCATTTCATATTCGGAGACGCTTCGGTATCGCTCGTCATCGAAGCGCTCGATGACGGGGAAACCAGGCCCGGCGCTTACGAAATCCTGGATACACGGGTCTGGACGCAAATGTCGTCCAACATCCGCTCCAATTTCGGTTTCCTGAACCGGGCGGCGCAGGAGGAACTCGATGTCGTGAACATGGAGGGCCGACTCATCACGCAGGTCGGCAACAAGGTGTTCAAGGAAGTCACCGTTGCCGCTCACCGCTTCATCCGCGATTTTTTGGCCGATAATGACGAAAGCCCGGAAGGCATGCGCCGGTACTGGCTGCATCAGGCCAATGGGCGGATGAACGCCATGATACTGAAGCTCGTCCTCGGGCATGAGGCCGACGAGAAGCGGGCGCCAATGGTGCTGTCATGGCTTGGCAATACGGCCGGTGCCGGGGCGGTGGTGGCTTTCGACGCCACGAAGAACGAGTTGAAAGCCGGCGAGCGCGGCCTTTTCTGTGCCTTCGGTGCGGGCTATTCCATCGGCAGCGCACTCCTGGAAAAAATGTAAATGTGAGGCAGGCCGATGACCGAACCGCTCTTCCCCGACATCCACGGAATGGAGATCGTGCCCGGTCGGCGCATCCGTGCAGTCGTCCATTCCGTTCTGATCGCTGATGGCGGCGACTTCGAGTCCCGGCCCGCCGAGCGCCTGACACTGAACTGGGGAGGCATCGAAGGCGATCACCATAACGGCCAGTACCGCTGTTCGGGCGGTCGCGAGCCCTGGTATGAGCGTGGCACGGAGATGCGGAACGAACGGCAGGTCACCATCGTGTCGCCCGGCGAACTGGCGGTCGTTGCACAGCGCATGGGCTTGGCCGCCATTGATCCGGGCTGGATCGGTTCCAATATCGTGCTCGAAGGCGTCGAGCATCTTTCCATGCTGCCGCGCGGGACGCTGATCTTCCTCGACGGCGGCGCGACGCTGAAGATCGATGACCAGAATGGTCCTTGCCGGATTGCCGGCAAGCGGGTTGCCGAGCGCGCGGGCATGGACGATATAGCCAATGCCTCGCTGCTTTTTGCCAAGGCGGCGAAACGGCTGCGCGGCCTGACGGCCTGGGTGGAGAAGCCTGGCGTGGTCGAGGCGGGCGCTGGTGCCAGCGTGATGATTCCGGAGCAGTGGGTGTGGCGCGGCTGAGAAATGCCGCATCGCCATTTTTTACGTTACGAAAAAGGTTCCTTTTCATTTGTTCCTGTAGACGCGGGGTGTATCTCCGTTCATCCTTTTCCTTGAAAGGATGGAGGCGATGACAGGAAGAACACGGGCCGGCGGGTTTTCCATTCCGGCGGCGTTGGCCGGGCTTATGATCTGTCAGCTGGCCGGTGAGGCGATCGTGGCAGCTCTTCGCCTGGCCTATCCCGGAACGGGTTTTCCGGGGCCGGTTCTTGGTATGGGTCTTCTGTTCCTGTGGCTTCTGTGGCGCGGCAAGCCTGGCGAGAGCCTCGATGCCGTTTCGGGAGCGATCCTGCGCAATCTTTCGCTTCTTTTCGTTCCGGCTGCCGTGGGCATCGTCCAATACGGGGATGTCCTGGCGCGTTTCGGTCTGGCGGTTGTCCTGGCGGTGGTTGTTTCCACGATATTGACCCTGCTGGTGACCGTTGGCGTGTTTCTGCTCTTTGCCAGGGGCGGGGAGGGCGGCTGCGATGAATGAGCCGGTTTCGAATCTTTGGGTCTATCTCGCTGCCTCGCCGCTGTTGTGGTTGACGATCACGCTCCTTGCCTATGTCGCAGCCGATATGCTGGCCGAGCGGCTCAACCGGCACCCGTTGGCCAATACCGTACTTCTCTCGGCTGCTCTGGTCGCCCTGCTGTTGCTGGCCACGGGAACGGACTACGCCACCTATTTTGACGGTGCGCAGTTCATCCACTTCATGCTCGGGCCGGCCACGGTTGCGCTGGCGGTTCCGCTATGGCGCAACTTCACCCTGGTGCGCCGCAATCTCGGCGCCATGGCAGCAGCACTCCTGGCGGGATCGGTGACCGCGGCCGGCTCGGCGGTCGCCATCGCCTGGTTGCTGGGGGCGCCGACGCCAGTGCTGGCGTCCCTGGCACCGAAATCGGTTACGGCACCCATCGCCATGGAACTGGCACGTTCACTGGGCGGCTGGCCTGCCCTGGCTGCCGGTCTCGTCATACTCACCGGCATTACGGGCGCGATCGTCGTCACGCCGCTGATGAACCTGCTTGGCATCCGGAATTTCGCTGCGCGGGGATTTGCCGCCGGTGTCGCCTCACACGGGATCGGAACGGCCAGGGCCTTCCAGGTTTCCGACACGGCCGGTGCTTTCGCCGGCATCGCCATGGGCCTCAACGGTGCGCTGACCAGCCTGCTCGTCCTGCTCTGGCTGTTCCTGGCTGGCTGAATGCCCACCCTGGGTCTTTTCCGCCGGCAAAGGCTTGGCGTTGCGCCTGGCTTCGCGTGCGGCGCGGCGCTTTGTCCGGGCCATTCGCAGGGCGCGGCGACGGACCTGTAACCACCAGAGCCCTTCCTCCGCCGTTTCGATTTCGTGGTGATAGGCCTCCGCCAGCGCCTCGCGGTAAGAGGAATAGCCTTCGGACGCGAGATCCTCGATACGATGCATGATCGACATCCAGGCGGGGGAAAGCAGAAGCGTGATGGCGATAACCGCGATGGCGAGACGGTAGTTGCCGGAGCTGACGACGCCGCTGGCAAGGCCTGCGGCCGCCAGAACGAAGGAGAATTCGCCGATCTGCGCCATGGAAAGGCCCCCGATCAGCGAGGTGTCGCGGTCATGACCCGTCAGGCGCAGCAGGAACACGTTGAGCACGGTCTTGGCGAAGATGACGAGCAGGGACACGCTGATCACATCCACCCAGTTGAGAGCGATGAAACCGAGATCGATCAGAAGGCCGATGGACAGGAAGAAAACGACGAGAAGGACACTCTGGATCGGCTCGATGACCGGGATGACACGGGCGCGCAGGTTTGAATTGCCGATGACGAGCCCGGCCACAAAGGCGCCGTAGGCCGGAGAAAGGCCGATCAGGCCGGACAGGGCGGCTGCGCCGAAACAGGCCGCAAGCGCGCCCAGAGCCAGAAGTTCCACCTTGTCTTCCAACTGCGCCGCGAAGGGCAGGATCAACTTGCCACGCCGGCCCAGCCACCACAGGAGCGCGCCAAGAAAGACCACTGCGAAGGCAATCTTGGCCGCGATGACGCCGACACTTGCCGCTTCGCCGCCCAGCGCGCTGGTCAGGATCAGCATCGGCACGACCGCGATATCCTGGGCGATCAGCACGCCGACCGTGATCTTGCCTGCGCTGCCGCGCAATTCGCCCATGTCGTCGAGCATCTTCATGGCGACAACGGTGGAAGACAATGCCATGATGAAGCCGAGCACCACGCCCTCGGCCAGAGAGGTATTGGTCATCAGCGAAATCAAATAGCCGATACCCAGCGAAACGATGAGCTGACCGCCTGCAACGATGACGGCCGGGCGCAGTGACAGCACAAAGGCGCGAAGCGATATCTCGGTGCCTATGAAAAACAGCAGAACCAGAACGCCCATTTCCGCCAGAGCGGTGACATTGTCAGAGGTTGCAATGAAGCCGAAGCCTGTCGGTCCCATGATGACGCCGGCCAGGATGAAACCGACCAGCGGCGGCTGCTTGATCCGCATCAGGCCGAGACCCAGCAGCACGGCGACAGTGATCACCATGGCAATTTCGATCAGCGGAAAGGCGGTATGCGCGTGCTCCAATTGCGTCTCCTCGGTCCTGCATCGGCGATCTGAATCGCCGCAGGTCCAAACATAACGCAATACGGGCGGAATGGAGGCGTGTTCTCACGCAGGGCGCGAAAACGCTGTTCCTTCAGATCCGGTCGAAATCGTCCTTGTCGGTCGGAAGCAGCAGGACGGCCGTGGTCAGGAAGCCGAATCCAAAGGTAATACCAAAGGAAAGCGCCATGATGAGCGCGATGATCGGCTTGTCGTGTGAGTGCAGGAAACGGTCTCCGAAACCGCCAATGTTGAACCAGACCACGCCGAAAGCCACGGCCCATCCGATGACGATGCCGATGGCGGAATTGACGATGACGAAGCGTACCAGTTTGGGCATGACACCCCTCCTGTCGCCCTCTGGGCAATGTTCTCGTTGCTGCACGGAAACTTGTTTCGTGAAGAAACGAACCTTACCAACAGATAGGGCGAGGAAGGATCCCCGCAAGGTGGCGAATTGACGCTCGCCGGAAACCGTCAGTCCGCCATGGTTTCAAGGCTAGCGAAGCCTTCCGGCGCAGCGCCGTGGTCGAACGGTTCCTCGACTTCCACGAAAGTGTCGGGGTAGAACCCGTTGAAACGCGTCCGCAAGGACAGCGAGTAGGCCCCGATATGGCCGATCTCGATCCAGTCCCCCGTATCGACGGTTTCCGGTAACCAGAAGGGGCGCGAGAGGATATCGACGCTGTCGCAGGTGGCGCCGCAGACCTTGAAGGGCACGATTTTCTGCGGGTCGCCATTGCGGTGGCGAATCGCCGGATCGGCTATGAAGCGCGCAGGAAGCGTGATCTTGCCGGTCCAGCTGTCCGAAAGGGAAGCCCAGATGCCGTCGTTGATGTAGAGCCGGCGCCCCTTGCGCATGAGCACGCGCACGATGAGCGAAAAGGCGCGGGCAACAATGACACGCCCCGGTTCGGCGACCAGCGGCAGGGAATTGAATTCCCATTCGCGGATATCGTCGCGCAGGCGGGCCATCAGGTCTTCCAGCGACGGCATGTCGGGCGCCTTGCGGCGCGGGTCGTGGCCATATTCCGCCGGGAAGCCGCCGCCGACATCCAGACCTGCCAGAGCGACGCCGGCGCGATTGCGCACCCAGTCGGCCGAGCGCAGGGCGCGTTCGTAGGTGTCGGGATCCTCGATCTGGCTGCCGACATGAAAGCACAGCCCGACCTTGTAACCGATCCTGTCGAGACGCTGCAGCAATTCGACGGCATGGGCCGGCGCTGCCCCGAATTTCTTGGACAGTTCATAGGCTGCGTGCCCCTTTGTCTGGAGGCGCACGAAGACGGTGATGTCGCCGGGGGCGATATCGAGCGCGCGCACAATCCGGGTCACCTTTGCGACCTCGTCCTCATGGTCGACGGCCAGGATGCGGATCCTGTAGTCCTCAAGCGCCAGGCGGATGTCCGACTGGGCCTTGACCGGGTGCATGTAGAGCATTTCGGCGTCGGGCGACACCGAGCGGACTGCCCGGATCTCTGCCGGGGAAGCCACATCGAAACAATCCATGCCGGCTTCGGCAAGCGCTTTCAGCACCATGTCCTCGCCGTTCGTTTTTACCGCATAGGCTGTGCGGCCGGGGAACAGCCCCATGAAGCGAAGGGCATCGGCCTTCAAGACACGGGGACGGAAACAATAGACAGGAACATCCGGCCGCAATTCCAGTGCGGCTTCACGTGCCGTGTTGAAGGTCTGCATCGGGTTCTTTTCCTTCCGCTCTCCTCGGTGGAGCCTAACAGGCCTCGGTGACGGTACAAGGGGCTGGCTGTGCCGCAGGTTTCGGGTGGCGCTTTTCGCGTTGCGATGGCAACGGTTGCGACAGGGAGATTCCGCATGACAGCAAAATCCGAACTGGACGCAAGCCCGCTGCTGATGAGCGCACGCAACTGGGTTGAACTGCTCACTCTCGGCCTTGTATGGGGTGCTGCCTTCTTTTTCGGGCGTATCGCGGTTGCCGAACTTCATCCGCTGGCGCTGGTCTTCTTCCGTGTCTCGCTGGCGGCCATGGCCTTGCACCTGTTTCTGCTGCTGGCGGGGCACCGGTTCCGGGCAGACCGACGCATGCTCGGCCGGTTGCTGATGCTGTCGGTCATGAACAATGTCATTCCTTTCTCCCTGATCTTCACGGGACAGACGGCGATCGGCGCAGGCCTGGCCTCCGTCATCAATGCGACGACGCCCTTCTGGACGGTGATTGCCGCGCAGATGCTGACACGGGACGAAAAGATTTCCGCGAACAAGCTTGCCGGCATCGGCTTGGGCATCGCCGGCGCCGCCATCATGGTCGGCCCTTCGGCAATCGCCGGTGTCGGGGGGCCCGCATGGGCGAAATTCGCCATCATGGGCGCTGCACTTTCCTATGCTTTCGCTGCGATTTTCGCCCGTAGCCTGAAGGGGATCGCGCCATCACATATCGCTGTCGGCCAATTGTCCTTTTCGGCACTGGTGATGCTTCCGGTCATGCCTTTTGTTGTGACCGCGGAGGGGCTTCTCGCCGTGAGCGCGCAGACCTGGGCCGCTGTGACAGCGCTTGCGCTCTTGTCGACCGCTTTCGCCTATATCCTCTATTTCAGGATTGTCGGGTCTGCCGGCGCAACCAATGCCTCGCTCGTCACGCTTGTCGTGCCTGCTTCAGCCATCGTGCTGGGTGCCGTCTTCCTGGGGGAAAGGCTCGAAGCGTTCGAACTGGCGGGGCTGGTTCTCATCACCACGGGTCTCGTCACCATTGACGGGAGGCTGTTGCGACGGCGATAGAGCATGTTCAGATCAACTGCCGGGAGGGGGCGTTTTCCATGTTGTCGGTTCGAAAAATTTGCGATGCCGTTGCGGCTGGCGAGAAGACTGCGCGGGTGGCGCTGGAGGCGAGTCTTGACGCCATCGAGGCCGGCGACAGCACATTGCGTGCCTTTTCCTGTGTGACCGCGCGGGAAAGGCTGGCTGAGCCGGCAAGCGGTCCCCTGGCCGGCATTGCGCTCGGCGTGAAGGACATTTTCGATACCGCCGACCTGCCGACCGAATATGGATCCCCGATCTATGCCGGGTGGCAGCCGCGATCCGATGCCGCCATTGTCGCCATGGCACGGAAGGCCGGCGCAAGCGTGATCGGCAAGACCGTGACGACCGAGTTCGCGTTCTTCCGCCCGGGGCCAACAGTCAATCCGCACAATCCCGGGCATACGCCAGGCGGATCGTCTTCCGGGTCGGCAGCGGCGGTGGCTGCCGGGATGATCCCGGCGGCACTTGGCACGCAGACCGGCGGTTCGGTGATTCGCCCGGCCGCGTTTTGCGGTGTAGCCGGTTTCAAGCCCGGTTTCCGGCTGGCGCCGGCCACCGGCATGAAGACCTTTTCCTGGACGCTCGATACAGCCGGATTTTTTGCTGCTTCCGTCGATGATGTGGCCCTTCTCGCGGCGCGCATCCTGGATCGCGATCTGGAACCGGCCTCTGTTGATCCGGCACAGATCCGCATCGGCCTCTATCGCACGGCCATCTGGGATGAAGCAGACGAACTCATGCGCGAGGCGGTCGAGGATGCCGCAGCCCGGTTCGACCATGCGGGCGCGACCGTTGTCGAAATCGTCGAACCCGCGATCCTCACGGATGCACGGAACTGCCATGCGGTCATCCAGGACTACGAGGCCGCGCAGGCACTGTGTCACGAGCATCTCAATGACCGGGCACAGCTGTCGCAGAAACTCCTTGAGTGCCTGGATCGCGGAGCAGCCATTCCCGCCCCCGAATACGACAAGGCGCGCTCGGTGGCGCGCCGGGCACGCAAGGCGGCAACAGCGCTTTTCGAGCATGTGGATGTCCTGCTGACGCCTTCGGCGCCAGGAGCTGCACCCAAGGGACTCGAGACCACGGGCGATCCGAAATTCAACAAGCTGTGGACCTTGACCGGCAATCCCTGCATCAATTTGCCCGGCCTGAAAACGGAATCAGGTTTGCCGCTTGGCGTCCAGATGGTTGGCCGCTTCGGGCGTGACAAGCTGTTGCTGTCCGTGGCGAACTGGGCCGGGCGCCTGCTGTGACCGTTGCCAGGATCCGGTCAGGGAAACAAAAATTTATTCACACGCCTGGAGCTGGGGAAGGGCGCATATTTACAGCAGGTTGACTCAACGGTCAGTGATTTTCCCGGTTCGTTCCGCCGCAGTGCAGCAACGAATTTGCTTGTTCATCGAACGCAAGAGGCTAGATTCAAGGCGCAGAAAGAAACAGGAGGACATCGCAATGGGACTGACCCGCTCTCTCAATGCGCTCGTGTTTTTCGCCGCGTTTGCCTTCATCGGTCTGCTCGTTATCGGTGTCGTACCCTGACTGAGCAGGCGATTGTCGGACTAGCCTGAAATTGAACGCCACATCTGAGCGGATGCCGATTCGTAACTGGCATCCGTGCAATTTTCCGCGTGCCGGCCTCAGGCTGCCTTGGCGCCCGGCTGTTTCGGTGTATTGGCGCGAATTCCGATCAGGTGACACACGGCGAAGACAAGATCCGGTTTGTTCATCGTGTAGAAGTGGAAGTCGTCGACGCCGCGTTCCATCAGGTCAAGCACCTGCTCCGCCGCGACAGCCGCAGCCACAAGCTGGTGCGTTTGCGCGTCATGTTCCAGACCCTCGAAGCGATCGGCGAGCCATTGGGGGATACTGGCGCCGCAGCGTCCGGCAAAATTGGCCACTTGCGTGAACGCGTGGACCGGCAGGATGCCCGGCACGATGGGGATGTAGATGCCTGCGCGGCGGGCGCGTTCCACGTAACGTTCGAAATTGTCGTTGTCGAAAAAGAACTGGGTTATGGCCTTGGTTGCGCCGTTTTCCACCTTGCGCTTGAGCATTTCGATGTCGGTTGCGAAATCGGGGCTTTCCGGGTGCTTTTCCGGATAGGCCGAAACATAGACATCGAAGTCACCCTTCGCATGCAGCCCGTGCACCAGGTCGGCTCCGTTGACATAACCGGAGGGGTGCGGCTGAAACTGGGCACCGACGCCGGCGGCGGGGTCGCCGCGCAGGGCGACAAAGCGGCGAACGCCCGATGCCACGAATTCGTCGATGACGGTATCGACCTCCTCGCGCGTGGCATCGACGCAAGTCAGATGAGCTGCAACGTCAAGGTCCGTCTCGGCGATGATGCGCCGGACGGCATCGAGGGAGCGTTCCCGCGTCGAGCCGCCCGCACCATAGGTGACGGAAACGAAATCCGGACGGAGCGGGGCAAGGCGCTGAACGGTCTCCCAGAGACGCTGAGCCATGCTTTCATTCTTCGGCGGAAAGAACTCGAAGGACACGCTCAGCGGCTGGTCAGCGTGGGGTGTGCGAGTGAAGCGGGGCGAGGCCATGTCAGGCGATCTCCGGTGAGGACTGGGTTTGTGAGGCGTCGGCAACCAATGTCCGGCGATCCTGGCCGATCCAGAGCTTGACGGTGAGTTGTGCGGGATTGTCGCCGGGCGCTGCGATTTCCGCGGCCGCGGCCATGTCGAGGCCGGCGCTGTCGAGCCAGTCCGCGATCTGTTGGTCGGAAAAGCCCATGCGGATGTGGTGATGGTGCTCACGCAGGAAATCAAGGGCATGGGGTGCAAAGTCGACGATCACGATACGCCCGCCCGGGCGAAGCGCGCGGGCTGCCTCGGCAAGGGCACGTCCTGGCTCGTCGAGATAATGCAGCACCTGGTGAACGGTCACGAGGTCGTAATTCTCCCGGTCCACCGGCAGGGCCAGAATGTCGCCCTGGCGGACCTGGGCATGGGTGATGCCGGCCTTGTCGAGGTTGGCCCGCGCCACCGCCAGCATTTCCCGCGAAGCATCTATACCCGTCGCACGAAGATAGATCGGCGCGAACAGTTCCAGCATGCGGCCGGTGCCGGTGCCTATATCGAGCAGGGTTTGAACCGGGGTTTTGCCCACGGCTGATACGAGAGCCTTCTCGACCGCTTCATCAGGGGCGTGGAGGCGGCGAAGATCATCCCAATCCGCAGCGTTGCGGGCGAAGTATTCCGCTGCCTGTTCGCGCAACCGCGCCTTGACTGTCGCCAGCCGTTCCAGATCCCGTTCGACCTGGAGGTCGGCCATGTCGAGGCGGGCGATCAGCGTTTCCACAAGATCGGCGGCCCTTCCCGTGTCGGCCAGTCTGAACCATGCCCAGGAGCCCTCCTGATACCGTTCGACAAGGCCGGCCTCCATCAGCAGCTTGAGATGGCGCGAAACCCTGGGTTGCGACTGGTTCAGGATCTCGGTCAGATCGGAAACCGTCAGGTTGCCGCGCGAGAGCAAGGCCAGGATCCGCAGGCGGCTGGATTCGGCGGCGGCCTTGAGTGTATCAACAAGGTTGTCCAGCGATATACGCGTCCTGGTCAGCATGTCGAACTCCGAGAAAGATATAAAGATATGTTTATGTCATTTTTGCCGACAGCACAAGCCCCATGTTCCGCATGCGGCATTTTCATTTCCGCTTGCGTCGTGCGTTCTTTCCGGAAGGAGGAGATATATGTTTGAGCAGCGGCAGGGGGAGCAGGCGCTCTCTTTCGATCCTGCGCAGGAGGCCGGCGACGGCCATGTGGTTTTCATCGGGCATGTGGAATCGCCGTGGAGGGATCGCAAGGAATGTCCTCGCAACCTCACCCGGGCGCGTGAAGCCGGAAAACCGGCGCGGCTTGTCCTTGCAGGGCCTTACAGGGCGGGGCTCTCGGGGCTTGAGGGTGTTTCGCATGTCGTCATCCTGACATGGCTTCATCATTCGCCGCGCAATCTCGTCGTTCAGCATCCGCGCCATGCGGAAGCGGCGAAGGGGGTCTTTGCGCTGCGGTCGCCCGCCCGGCCAAATCCGGTCGGTCTCCATGTCGTGCGTCTGACGAAGCTGAATGCCGATGCAGGAATCCTGGACCTGGATGCCATTGATGTGCTGGACGGCACGCCGGTCATCGACATCAAGCCATACATTCCTGCAATCGACGCGGTGCCGGATGCTGAAACGGGACGGGCGGGAGCGCCTGCCTGATGGCGGCGCGCACCGGCCGCCAGAGAGCTATCGCAAAAGCGCTGACGGCACTCCTGCCAATGGCGCCCTATGCGGATATAGAGGCCATTCGCGCGGCGTCTTCGGCGCGGCACATGCGCGATCTGCCGCCGGCCATTGCGGTCTGGCTTGCCACCATTGCCCATGTGCGCCATCGCTATACCGACTATGACGACTTGCGAGACAGTGGTTATGATAAGGAAAGCGCGCGCCATTTCACAGCCGATGCGATCAATGAGCAGTTGACCCTCTGGCGTGCGACGCGCCTGCTCGATCCAGACAGTCCGGATGAGGATGAGGACATTAGGGACTGAACAAATGGGCGCTTGAGGGCTTTTTCTGCACGTCTTTTAATCCGGACGGGAATGCGCTTAAATTTGCAGCACAATGACTATTGAGGATCTTGACTGCATGCCATTTCCCGCCCTTTTGCGTACCCGCCTGGAGGCTCACCTCGCCTTCATCTATCCCCGGTGCGACGCGAGCGAACTGGCGCAACGCGTGCTGGAGGCGTTCTGGCCGGACGGGGGCGCTTCGTCTTGCCGGCCTGTGCGGCGCAAGCTGAATGCCCCGGTCTGGTCGGAAAAGGACGCTGTTCTGATCACCTATGCCAATACGCTCGTCGATGGTGAGAACACGCCCCTGACGCTGCTGGATGACTTCCTGACGCGTCATGTCGGCAACAAGATCAACGGGGTTCATGTCCTTCCCTTCTTTCCATGGACCTCCGACGACGGTTTCGCTGTCGTCGACTACACCAAGGTGAATGCCGAGGTGGGGGATTGGCACCACCTGAGCGGAATCGCGGGCCATCACAAGCTCATGGCCGACCTTGTGTTGAACCATGTTTCCAGCCTGCATCCCTGGTTCGTGCAATACATGCAGGGGCAGGAGCCCGGGCGCGGCTACTTCATCGAGGTGGAGCCGGATACCGATCTGACGCAAGTTGTCAGGCCGCGGCCGCAAAGCCTTCTGCGCGAGGTGGAAACCGCAAATGGAATACGCCACGTCTGGTGCACCTTCAGTCACGATCAGGTTGACCTCGATTTCTCCAATCCGGACGTGCTGCTCGAATTCATCCGCCTGCTTCGCCTGTTCCTGGACAAGGGCATCTCCACCATCCGGCTGGACGCGGTGGCCTTCATCTGGAAGGAGATCGGAACGAGTTGCATTCACTTGCCGGAAACCCATGAGATTGTCCGTCTGATGCGTACGCTGGCCGATTACAGCCGCGAGGCGATGGTGCTCATTACCGAAACGAATGTGCCCAACCGCGAAAACCTGTCCTATTTCGGCAATCGCAACGAAGCCCACGGCATCTACAACTTCCCACTGCCGCCCTTGACCCTGCACGCGCTGCTGACCGGGGATGCCTCGGTGCTGACCCGTTGGCAGAGGCGCATGCCGCCATCGCCCGCCGGTTCCTTCTATTTCAACTTCACGGCCAGTCACGACGGTATCGGCGTGCGGGCAGCGGAAGGTTACCTTACCGACGCTCAGTTGAGTTCAATGATTGAAGCCATTCGCGGCATTGGCGGCCTTGTCTCCATGCGGGCCATGCCGGACGGGTCTGTCCGGCCCTATGAAATCAACGTCTCGCTATGGTATGCCCTGTTGGCAGGACCCGGCGGCGCGTCACTTCGGTTCGACTGTTTCATGGTGTCGCAAACCATCATGCTCGCACTGGAAGGCATTCCCGGCATCTACATCCACTCATTGCTCGCCACGCCAAACGATCTCGCCCGCGTGGAGAAAACCGGGCACAATCGCTCCATCAACAGGCACCAGTGGGACTACCGGGATCTGGAGGCGCGTCTGGCGGACCCGAAAAGCGACAGCGCCATGGTCTTCAGCGAGATGATGCGCAGGCTGTCCATCCGGCAGCGGCAAAAGGCCTTCCACCCCAATGCCACGCACATGACGATGGATTTCGGGCCGGGCATCTTCGCGCTCTGGCGCCAAAGCGGAGACAGGACACAATCGATCTTCGCGCTTCACAATGTCACCGCGCGCGAGCAGGTGGTTCCGCTGGATCGAATAAACCTGATCGAGAACGAGCCATGGGTCGACCTGCTCAGCGGTGAGGAGGTGGACGAACCGCGTGGCGAAGTGCTGCTTGCGCCCTATCAATGCCGTTGGATATCCAACATCCTCCCGGAACGCTGAACGGCCAGGGCGCCGGCATCATCGATCGCGATTGTCGGCTTCCACGGCCGCCGCCATGTCGCGGAAGACATCCGGCCAGGCATCGTAGACGCGGCGCCAGTTCGGGATGAAGGGCGTGGCGGAGGGATTGTCGAAATAGACTTCGCCGGCATTCATGATGTTTGCGGCGAAGAGCTCCACGGCCTGCTCTTCCTTGTGCCGGTCAAGCGTCAGGCCATTGAAAACGGCATCGGCGTGATAGCTTTCGATCATGTCGAGTGCGTTGCGGTAGTAGGCGGCCTTGACCGAGCGCAGGGATGCGCGCGAAATCACGAGACCTTCCGTCGCCAGCTTGCGCAGAATCGCCTTCACGATATCGGTGGACATGCGCGACAGGCCCCTGGAGGCATCTTCGGGCGACAGGTCCTGGTGCTTGTGGTCGTAGATGTCGGCGATATCCACCTGGCAGATCTGGCGCTGCGACGTATTGCGCCGCAACTCGGACAGAAAGCCGATCTCGAGACCCCAGTCGGAGGGAATGCGGATATCGGGCACGACCTCCATTCTCATGGCGAATTCGCCGGATAGCGGATATCGGAACGAGGAAAGGTAGCGGGTATAGTTGTGCGTCCCGCAGGTCATTTCCAGGGCCTCAAGAAAGGGCGTGACCAGAAGGCGGCAAACCCGGCCGTTGAGCGTGTTGCTGGCAACGCGCGCATAATAGCCTTTCGAGAAGAGATAGGGAAAATCCGGATTGACCACCGGATAGATGAGGCGAGCCAGCAGACCGCGATCATAGGTGACGATGTCGCAATCATGGAGCGCCAGCACCTTGCCGCGCTGAGCGGCAAGCGCGTATCCCATCATGTACCAGACATTGCATCCCTTGCCGCGTTCTGTCGGCGCAAGACCGGCCGCATCGAGCTTGTGGTGAATGGCCGACATGCGCGGGCCGTCGTTCCAGATGACGCGATGATGCTGCGGAAGCCGGGAGAAGAAGGATTTCGCATAGTCGAATTGCGCCCGGTCGGCCCTGTCCAATCCGATATAGATTTCAGAGATATAGGGAATATCCTTGAGAACATCGATGATATGGGGAAGAGCGTCTCCTTCCAGTTCCGAGAACAGCGACGGCAAAGTGAGCGTGACCGGCCGGATCTTGGCAAATCGCGCGACTTCTGCCTCCAGTTCTTCCAGCGGACGCCGCGTCAGGTTGTGCAGTGTCGTGATTGCGCCGGTCTGATGAAAATCGCTCATGAAACTTGTTCAGTCCCCTGTTTCGGTAAAGGTTTCAATGATCGAGAGAACAGCCTCGTTCCAGCCTGCCGGACCGGGCAGGCTTGTCCGTCTTATGCGGCCGTCTGCTTCGCCCTCCAATGGCGGCAAGGCTTCATGCTGCGGATTGGCCACGATGACGCCGATATCAGCCGCAAGCAACATGGCGATGTCATTGGGTGCATCGCCAAGCGCGACAACCGGGCCATCGGCCTTCAGGATGTCCATGATCTCCGGCATGCGTGAAGCCTTGGTGTTGCCAATGGAAAGCGTGAGAAAACGCCCTCCGCGAACCGCCGAGATGCCCGAGGCGGCAAGCGCGGCCTTGAAGGCCTCTTCCTGGTCGGCTGTGCCGAGAAAATCACCCGGCTCGGAGAACCGCCGGTTCATCGCCCGGCGTGCGGCATCCGGCGCAAGCCCGGTTCGGGCGGACACCTCTGCCAATGTCCAATCGCCGAACCCCTGAAACAGTGCATGCAGGTCTTCGGGCAGATCGTCGAGTGCGCGGCGAATGGCTTGCCATTGCGATCTGTCTCCGGTCTCTTCACCGGGCCAGGCGATCCCGGCCCCGTTTTCCACGATGGCCGGGCCGGAGAGGCCGGCATCCTGCATGACCGGGATTATTTCCGCAGCCGTCTTCGAAGTGGCAGGGACGACCGGTATCGCGCGTCGGGCGCATTCGGCGAGGGCCGGACGCGCTGCTTCCAGGGCGTAAGTCTCGTGGTCGAGAAGCGTACCGTCGAGATCCGTGAATACAATCATTACAGAAACTATAGACCCGGCTGCTCCAACTTCAAATTGATACAGCGCAAGAGCGTCGCAATCCCTTGGGCAGAGTTGCGTTCAGCGTGTGTTTGCCGCAACCCATCGCCTCCATTCGGCCTCGCTGCCGCGGAAGACGTTGATATCCGTATCGCCGCGAATGCCGGGCACCACGCCGGTGCCGGTATATTGCCAGAATGTCCAGTCCTGTTCGCCATATTTCTGCGAGGGATGGCCGGCGACCGAGCGCAACCAGAAGGGATGGCCACGTATCTTCCAGAGCTGGTTTTCCTCGTAGAAATCGACCGTGGTGTAGATGACAGGCGTCTTGCCGTAGTGACGTTCAACCTGCCGCAGGAAAACCTCCATCTCCTTGCGCACCGCATCGGGTTTCGGCCGGAAGGTGCAGGTGGGCGACTTGTGGTTCCATTCCATGTCGAGCACCGGCGGCAGGGCGCTGCGATCGATCGGCACATTCTTCCTGAACCAGAGGGCCTGCTCGAAGGCCGGCCGGCAGAAATAGAAAAAATGGTAAGCGCCGCGCGGTATGCCGGCCTGTCTTGCCGCCTTCCAGTTGGCATGGAAACGGTCATCGAGCCGGTCTCCGCCTTCGGTTGCCTTGATGAAGGCGAATGAGACGCCAGCCTGTCTCGCCCTTCTCCAGTCGATCATGCCCTGGTACTTGGCAACGTCGATACCGTGAACCGGATAATGCCAAGGTGTCCGGCCCGACCAGTCATGCGGGTCATTGTCGGCGAAGCGCGGGCTGCTGACAGACACCCGAAGGTCGAGCGCCTGATCGACGCTGCCGCTCGTGCAGGCTGTCAGCGAAATTGCGAGCAGGGCGACGGCTGCGATTTGGCGCATGGCTGTTCATTCGGTCCGGTTTCGACATGCCGACGGTATGCGAAGCTTTGCCTTGCGTCACCCCTTGCCGCCTTGCTTTGTTCGGCGCAGTCGGTAACGCTCCCACCTTGAAAATGGAGGCGGGAGGGTCTGTCATGAAGCGCATCGCAAAATGGTTGGGCGGGCTGGTGATCGTGGCTCTGCTCGGGGCTGCCGTCTGGCTGGCCGTGGCACCGCCGGCGATGATCCGGGTCGCCACCAACTACGCCGCCAAGATCGTTTGCTCCAACGTCTTCATTGCCGGGCGCAGCCCAGAAGTGGTCATGGCAACGGATGTCCAGGCGCCTGGCCATCCGATATTCAAGGCAATCAATGTCGCGGTCGACCGCACAGCATCGCCACCGCGCGTGACGGCAAGACTGCTCGGCTTCTCCGGTACCGGGGAGGCGGTCTGGCGCGGAGAGCGGCTCGGCTGTTCAAGCTTGCCCGAAGGCGAAATCGCGGACGTTTCCATGCCCGATGGCGTGTCCCGGGAGCCGGTGACCGGGGCGGCGGACAAGCTCTGGCCGGAGGGAGAAAGGGTCGATCCGTCACAGGCGCCGGAGATCGCGGACATACTCGACGACAGCGCTCTGGGCGGACCGGGCATGCGGGCCATTGTCGTTGTCCACGGGGGGCGTATCATCGCAGAGCGCTATGGCGACGATTTCGGCCCCCAAACGCCGCTGCTTGGCTGGTCGATGACAAAGACGGTGACTGCGGCAATTCTTGGCACCCTCGTAAAGGACGGACGTCTTTCACTTGACCGCACCGGCCTGTTCCAAAGTTGGGATGGCAGCGCGCGTGCCGACATATCGCTTGCGTCGATGCTTGAAATGTCGTCCGGTCTTGCCTGGAACGAGGGCTACGGCACTGTCTCGGACGTGACCCGCATGCTCTATCTCGAACCCGACATGGCGGCCTATGCCGCCTCCAAGCCCTATGATCCGGAAAACGGAAACCCGGACGGCGACAGCCGCTTCAATTATTCCTCCGGCACCTCGGTGATGCTGTCGGATGTGTGGATGCGTGCGGTGGAGGCGCCAGTGTCCTACCCGTGGCGCGCCTTGTTCGATCCGCTCGGCATGTCCAGCGCCACCTTCGAAATGGATGCGGCAGGCACCTTCGTCGGATCCTCCTATATGTACGCTACTGCACGGGACTGGGCCCGTTTCGGACAATTGCTGCTTCAGCGCGGCGCGTGGAACGGCCGCTCGCTGCTTCCATCCGGTTTCGTGGACTGGATGACAGAGCCGGCGTCTGCCTCGGAAACCGCTTGGGGCGGCCATGCCTACGGGCGCCATGTCTGGCTTGTGGGTCCGCGTGGCAGCGTGCCGCGGGGCGAGGATCCGGAAGCGGCATTCGATCTGCCCGCCGACACGTTCTGGCTGCGCGGGCATGACGGACAGACCGTCACGGTTATCCCGTCGCGCGATCTCGTGGTGGTGCGCATGGGCCTGACACCATCGGATCGCAACTATCAGCCGCAGGGTCTGGTCGATGCGCTGGTAAAGGCGCTGGCCGGGCAGTAGCGGATTGTTCGAGGGTTTCGCGTCATGCCTGGCCGGTGCGCGCCAGGATGTCCCGAAACCACGCTGTTTGCGGATCAAACGGCTTTCCGCCGGCGATGCGGTCGAGTTCGATGGTTCTCAATTGGCCGCCATGGCCTTCGTCATGGCCGACGACACCGGATCGGCCTTCCAATGCGCTGGCAACCGCGTGGTCAACCATGCCCTTGATCAGATGCAGGTCATCCGCATTGGCAGGCGCCGAGCGGGCATAGTAGCCGGATTTCTGTACCAGGGTCTTGTCGGCGCCGATCGACCGGGCAAAGCGGCTGGCAAACCACTCGCCGACATTTACCGAATCCAGCCGGACATGGCCAAAGGCATCGCGCTCCAAGGTTTCTCCACGTGCCTCACGCTCGGCCATGATCTCCCCGACACAGGCGCCCTCGGAAACGAAAATGGTGGCATAGCCCGTATCGGCCATCGCCTTGGACAGGCGTTCGATCTCTGCATCGATCTCAAAGGGCATTTCCGGGATATAGACGGCTTCGACATCCTTGAGCGAATGATTCATCATCAGGCCTTCGCAATAGGCCCGCCCTTCGATCCGTTCATTGTAGGCGCGCAGCGTGGCGGCGGTCAGCCAACCGCAATGACGACCCATTATCTCATGAACGACAAATGTGTTCGGTGTTGCGCTTTGTTCATTTGAAACGTGATCGAAAAAACGCGCCCCGACCTGCGCCGCAGTCAGGGCGCCGAGCGATTGGCGAACGGGCGAAATGTCGTTGTCCACCGTCTTGGGCAGGCCCACGACCGTCATGTCGAAGCCATCGGCCTCGAGGTGCGCGGCCAGGTCGGCGGCGGTCGTGTTCGTGTCGTCGCCGCCGATGGTGTGGAGGATGGTCACGCCATCGGCTTCCAGACGCCGTGCCGCTGCATCCAGCGGATTTTCGCCTTTCCTGACGAGGCCACGCCTTTCGCAATCGGCTGCATTGGTCAGCTTCACCCGCGAATTGCCAATGGGCGAACCGCCATGATGCAGCAAGGCTCTGGCACTTTCGCGTATCTGAGGCGTTACCGGCAGGATGTCGCCCTTGAGCAGTCCGGTATAGCCGGAGCGGTAGGCTATGATCTCGATGTCCGGCGCTATTTCGCTATACCTTTCGATGAGGCAGCCAACCGCTGCCGAGAGGCAGGGTGCGAGACCACCGGCCGTCAGGAGCGCGATTTTCTGCTTTGCAGGCATGGGCCACTTCCATGGAAAAGCAAGTTTTTCTAAATCGATTTAATTTTAGGCGGAAACAGGCGTGTTGTCCATGGCTGCGCATGGGCGTTTCATCTCAGGCAAGGCCTTGCAGAAGAACTCCGACAACATAGGCGAGAGAGGAGGCCGCAGCCCCGATCAGCAATGTTTCCAAGGCGGAGCGCCACCAGGGCGCCAGCGACCATCGCGATTTGGCCGCGCCAATGGCCAGAAAAACCATGCCTGTCATGACAATGGACACGAGGAAAGGATCTCCAAGGCCAAGCTCGAAAGCGAAAGGCAGAAGTGGGACCGCGCCACAAATGAGGAAAGCCAGAAATGTGACAGCCGCTGCCTTGAGGGGAGACGGGGCGACAGACGGCATGCCGTACTCGTCCGTCAGCATGATATGAATCCAGGCTTCCTTGTCGGCTGTTACAGCGCTGACCGCTTCCTCGAGGGTCGTTCCGGCCAGACCTTTGGACGCGAGGATCTGTCGGACTTCCTCGCGCTCGCCTTCGGGGTCGAGCCGGATATGCTTCTTTTCGATTTCGCGGACACGGTCCATGTCGTCAAGGACCGTTTTCGTGCCGGAATAGTTGCCGGCCGCCATGGAAAAGCCGTCGGCCAGCAGATTGGCAAGCCCCAGGATGAGCACGATGCCCGAAGACAGTCCCGCCCCCTGGACGCCGGCGACAACGGCAAATGTCGTTACGGATCCGTCTATGCCGCCATAGACGAAGTCACGCAGATAGGACGGCTTGCTGCCTTCTGCGAGCCGGTCGGCAATGGCCTTCGCTTCATGACTGTGTTCGAGCTTCATGTCGGCGCAACGCTACAGGCTTCCGGCCGTAAAAGACAGGCCGGAAACCAGGAACTTGAGACGTGGCACGCCGGCGTCATGCCTTGGCGTAACCGCCGCCAGTCGGAGTTGTCACGATGACGGCTTCGCCGGCTTTCAGAATCGTCTGGTCGCAGGCCTTGAGTGTCTCCACTGTTCCGTCCAGACGGCGGATTTCGGTTTTTCCGACCTGGCCCTCGCCACCCCCCGCGATGCCTTGCGGAGGCCGGTTGCGGTGCGATGACAGGATTGCGCAATCCATTTCCTCCAGGAAACGCAGGGTGCGGCGGGTGCCGTCTCCTGCATTCCATTTGCCCTTGCCGCCGGATCCTTGCCGGATGTGGAAATCCTCCAGCACGACGGGGAAGCGCAGTTCGAGGATCTCCGGATCGGTCAAGCGCGAGTTTGTCATATGGGTATGAACGCCGGAGGTGCCTGAAAATCCGCGTCCATCATTCATGACCCCTGCCGGCGAGCCGGAACAGATCGTTTCGTAGTATTGGTGCCGGTCATTGCCGAAGGTCAGGTTGTTCATCGTGCCCTGCGCATTGGCCAGCGCGCCCATGGCGGCGAACAGGGCGTTGGTGACATGTTGCGACGTCTCGACATTGCCCGCTACAACGGCGGCCGGATAGGCGGGCTTGAGCATGCACCCGTCCGGGATGATGATGTTGATCGGGCGAAGGCAGCCGGCGTTCATCGGTATATTGCCCTCGACCATGACGCGGAAGGCATAGAGAACGGCAGCGCGCGTGACAGGCTCCGGTGCGTTGAAATTGTTCTTCATGACCGGCGACGTTCCAGAGAAGTCAACCGTGGCTTCGCGCTTGTCGCGGTCGACCGTGATCCTGACGCAAATCGTCTGGCCGGTATCGGTCTCGTAGGCATATTCGCTGCGGTCGGGAAGGCGGGAGAGTACTTCGCGCACGGCTTCCGCCGCATTGTCCTGGACGTGCCCCATATAGGCTTCGACCACATCGAGGCCGAAATTGGCGACCATACGGCGCAATTCCGCCACTCCCTTCTCGTTGGCCGCGATCTGTGCCTTCAGGTCTGCGACATTCTGATGTGCATTGCGAACGGGGTAGGGGTGGTCCGTCAGCAGCGCGATCAGTTCCGCTTCCCGGAAACGCCCCCTTTCGACGAGCCGGAAATTGTCGATCAGGACGCCTTCCTCATCCACCGTGGTGGCCAGTGGCGTCATTGATCCCGGAGCCGAGCCTCCGACATCGGCATGGTGTCCGCGCGACGCCGCCCAGAACAGAACCGTTTCGCCTGCATCATCGAAGACCGGTGTCACCACCGTGATGTCGGGTAGATGGGTGCCGCCATTGTAGGGCGCATTGAGGGCGAAGACATCGCCGGGATGGATGTCGCCCTCGTTCAGCCTGATGATCGTTTCCACCGAACGATCCATCGAACCAAGGTGCACGGGCATGTGCGGAGCATTCGCCACCAGGGCGCCGGTGCGGTCGAACACGGCGCAGGAGAAGTCCAGCCGCTCCTTGATGTTCACCGAGTAGGCCGTGTTTTGCAGTGTCACGCCCATCTGTTCGGCAATCGACATGAAGAGGTTGTTGAAGACCTCCAGCAGGATCGGGTCGGCGCCCTTGCCGTCGGCGCCGGTGGTGCCGATCGCCGCCATGCGCTCCAGACGCTCGACACGGCGCAGCAGCACGTGGTCGCGTGTCGTGATCTCCGCCTGCCAGCCCGGTTCAATGACGATCGTCTGATTGGGTTCGATGATGAGGGCGGGGCCTTTCAGGCGCGCGCCTGGCGTCATCGTTTCCCGGCGAACCAGGGCTGCCTCATGCCATTTTCCGCCGGAGAAAAGCTTGCGTATCTCGGCCGGTTCTGCGTCATGGGGGGATGCGTCGTGCTCGTGTTCAATACTGCCTGGATCGCGGATGTCCATGGCTTCGAGCGACAGGCTTTCGATGATGAGCGGCTTGTCATCATAGATGAAACCGAACTGCGCCTTGTGCGCTGCCTCGAATTCGCTTTTTGCCTGTTCGGCGGAGAAAGCCGAGAAATCAACCGGCAGTGTCGTGTCCGTACCGTCATAGCGAACTTGCAGGACCGGACGCCAGCCGATGGCGTCCTCCGGGATGCTCTGGCCGGCAAGCTCGCCATAGACCTGCTTGCGCAGGTGTTCGGCGGTCATGCGGATATCGGTCACGGCGGCAGCGTCCAGGCGCTTCAGGATTGCTTGCTGGCGTGAGGCGAAGACGGCAGCCAGACCGATACCATAGGCAGACAACAACCCGGACAGCGGGTGAATGAGAACGGATTCCATGCCCAGGGCATCGGCAACCATGCATGCGTGCTGACCGCCTGCGCCGCCAAAGCAGTTCAACAGGTATTTGGTCACGTCATAGCCGCGCTGGACCGAGATCTTCTTGATCGCGTTGGCCATGTTTTCAACCGCGATGGTGATAAAACCCTCGGCCACCTCCTCGGGTGTTTTCCCGTCTCCGGCCTGTCCGGCGAGTTCGGAAAACCTTCGCGCGACGATGTCGCGATCCAGCGGCTGGTCCTGGTTCGGGCCGAAAATGGCAGGGAACTGGTCCGGCTGCAGCTTGCCCAGCATGACATTGGCATCGGTCACGGCCAGCGGACCGCCGCGCCGATAGCTGGCCGGGCCGGGATTGGCACCGGCGGAATCGGGGCCGGCCTGGAAGCGTCCCTGATCGAAGTGCAGAACCGAACCGCCGCCGGCGGCGACCGTGTGGATGCGCATCATCGGAGCGCGGATGCGCACGCCTGCCACCTCGGTATCGAATGCGCGCTCGTAGTCGCCGTCATAGTGGGCCACATCTGTCGATGTACCGCCCATGTCGAAGCCGATTACCCTTTCAAACCCGGCAAGACGCGCGGTCTCCACCATGCCGACCACCCCGCCAGCCGGGCCCGACAGAATGGCATCCTTGCCCTGGAAGAGGTCGGCTGCCGTCAGTCCACCCGACGACATCATGAACATCAGGCGCGGCTTGTCCGGGTCGGGCGCCGTTTCGGGATCGCCATCAATGTCGGCACCCAGTTCATCCGCGACCTGGCGGACATAGCGGCTCAGGATCGGCGTCAGATAGGCGTCGACCACCGTGGTGTCACCGCGCCCGACGAACTTGACCAGCGGTGATACCAAGTGACTAACAGAAACCTGTCCGAAACCCATGTTCCACGCGGCGCTGGCGGCCATCAGTTCATGGGCGGGATAGTTCCAGGCATGCATGAAGCAGATGGCCACGGAATCGATGCCGCTGTCCCGGATCCGCTGAAGCGCCGCGTTGATCGGCTCGACCTGAGGCATGGTCTCCACCGTGCCGTCGGCCAGCATGCGCTCATCGATCTCCACGACCTGTTCATAGAGCTGTTCGGGAAGCACGATCTCCTTGGCGAAGATGTCCGGCCTTGCCTGATAGGCTATGCGCAGGGCGTCGCGAAATCCCTTCGTCACCAGTAACGCCACCCTGTCGCCCTTGCGTTCGAGCAGGGCGTTGGTTGCCACTGTCGTGCCCATCTTCACGTCGTCAATGCGGCCGGAGGGAATCGGCTCGCCTGCCTTCAGGCCGAGAAGGTCGCGAATGCCCTGAATGGCGGCGTCGCGATAGGCTTCCGGATTTTCGGAAAGCAGTTTGCGCGGATGCAATGATCCATCCGGCGCCCGTCCGATAATGTCGGTAAACGTGCCGCCGCGATCGATCCAGAAATCCCACTTGCCTTCGGTCATGTCCGTTTTCCCCAATCTCGTCTCGCACAGGAGGAGCATTGCATCATGGTTCCGAATAGGTCACGATGAATGGATTATGTCAACGATATATCGATAAAATATCATCGTAGATGCTGTTGATGCAGAGAGAAAAGGAGCGTTTTGCCATGGTTTCCCGACCTGTCGTTTCGGCTGCTCATCTTGCCGACGGGGCCATGCCGGCCCTGTCAGAGATGGAATTCGCGCTTGTGATCCAGACGAATGCCTATCACCGGTGGATCGCCCGCTGCATGGCGGCCGCAGGGGGCGAGGGCCTTTCCGCCATGGAAGTCCAGATCCTGCATGCCGTCAACCATCGCGCCCGTGACAAGAGCCTGGGCGAATTGACAATGATGTTCAATATCGAGGACACCCATGTCGTCACCTATGCGCTGAAGAAGCTGGAGGGCCAGAAGCTTGTCGAGGCCGGACGGCGCGGCAAGGAGAAGACGGTACGGATCACCAGTTCTGGCGAAGCGCTTTGCCTCAAATACCGCGATGTGCGTGAGGCGCTGCTCGTGGACGGCATGAAACAGCTCGGGCTCGACGAGAAACGCCTTGCGGAACTGGCCGCGCTGATGCGGGTCCTGTCGGGTCAGTATGACCAGGCGGCGCGTGCGGCGGCAAGCATGTAGGCGGTCCATGGGCAGGCACTTTGTTTGCGTGCCGGCAAAGTTTGAAAAAAGTTCACTTTCGTTCGGGCGCCCGATTGAATAAACATGGATCATGTCGCTCTGGACCGATCTTGGCGCCCTGTTCACACGCGCATCGAACCGCGCCTTTTCCGGCGTCGTCGAAGCGGTGCGCACCGTGTTCGAGGGCGATCCGGAGACCCGACGCCGTGTCGCCTTCTCGATCGCGATGATCGCCCTGTCGGCGAAGATGGCCAAGGCCGACGGTGTGGTGACGCAGGATGAAATCCGCGCCTTTCAGCAAATCTTTCACGTGCCGGAAGGCGAACGGCGCAATGTCTCCCGGCTCTACGACCTGGCCAAGCGTGACGTGGCGGGCTACGAGGTCTACGCGCGCCAGATGACAAACCTGTGCGGCAGCGGCGAGCCGGGTTGCCCGGTCATGGAAGACATCCTCGACGGTCTTTTCCACATCGCAAAGGCGGATGGGGTCGTGCATGAAAGCGAGATGGATTTCCTGGAGCGGGTCTCCACGATCTTCGGCTTTGACGAGCACGGCTTCCGCCGGATTTCATCGCGTCATGTCGATCTGGGGGAGAGCGACCCCTATACCGTTCTCGGCCTTCGCAGGGGGGCAACCTTTGCCGAGGTACGTGCCCGCTATCGCGATCTCGTGCGCGAAAACCACCCGGACAGGCTGGTGGCGCGTGGCGTTCCCGAGGAATTCATCGTGATCGCGCATGACCGAATGGCTGCCATCAACGCCGCTTACGCGGCAATCGAGAAGGAATTTGCTGCGGCATGACGGGCTTCAGGCCAGATCATGCCGGGGCCGAGGTGCGAACCTCGCCGAATTTCGGACCACGGCGGGATGGCAAGGGCCCGGTGATCCTTCTGCTGCACTATACGGGCATGGAAACCGGCGAGGCCGCCGAGAGCTGGCTCTGCAATCCGGAAAGCAATGTCTCTTGCCATTATCTCGTTCACGAGGATGGCCGCGTGGTCCAGATGGTTCGCGAAAGCGACCGGGCCTGGCATGCCGGCAAGGCGAGGTGGGCAGGGGAAACCGACATCAACTCTGTCTCGATCGGCATCGAGATCGTCAATCCGGGCCATGCCGGCGGCATGCCTGATTTTCCCGCAGCGCAAATCGATGCCGTGGTTGCGCTGGCTGGCGACATCATGGCGCGCCATTCCATGCAACCGCAGAATGTTCTCGCACATTCCGACGTCGCTCCGGGTCGCAAATGCGATCCGGGCGAGCGGTTTCCATGGGAACGGCTGGCTGCTGCGGGCCTTTGCATCCATGTCGATCCGGCTCCTTTCAAGGAGGGGGAAACCTTGATGCCTGACGACAAGAGCGAGGCTGTGGAGACGTTGCAGTCCATGCTTGCCCTTGTTGGTTACGGGATCGATATCAACGGAACCTATGACGCGCATACCAAGGCCTGTGTCGCCGCCTTCCAGCGCCGGTACCGCCCATGCCGGGTCGACGGTCTTGCCGACACGTCGACTGTCGAAACGCTCAACGCCCTGATTGCCAGGCTTCCGGACGTTTTTACCTGAGCCTTCCAGTGCCTTTGCTGCATTGCGAAACAAACTGTCGCGAAACGTGATTGGACGCGCCTTACTGGAGCCGCTTCCTCCGGTCAGAACCCCGGCATGAAAGGTCGAGCGGCGTGACCGCCCCTTTTCATCGACAGGAGTAGAAGAACAAGGGCAGCTGGCGAGGATATGCTGGCGCCAGACCAACCAAATCGGGGTATCATGAACAGACTGAACATTGCCGCGGCGGCTTTTGCTGCCGGGATAGCGATCCTTGTTGCAATTCCGCAGGCCTCAGCCGAATCCGATCGGCCCATTGCATCCCACTACCAGAATGCCGGAGCGGTGGACCGCAACGCCAAGACCTCATCGGTGAAGCGGACATCGAAGGAAACGAGCCACGAAGTGACGGCTGGTTATGCCAAGCCTGTCACCGGGCAGAAATATTCAGCGCTGATCAACCGCTATGCGAATGAATATGGCGTGGCCTCGAACCTGGCACACGCGGTTGTCCGCGTCGAGAGCAATTTCCGTGCGAATGCACGTGGTGCAGCCGGCGAGATCGGCCTGATGCAATTGAAACCGGCGACCGCGCGCATGATGGGGTATCGCGGCTCGACCAAGGGTCTCTATCATCCGGAAACGAACATCAAGTTCGGAATGAAATATCTGGCCAAGGCCCAGAAACTCGGCGGCGGTTCGTTGTGCCGGACGATCCTGAAATACAATGCCGGCCATGGGGCAAAGCGCATGAACCCGATCTCGGCCAACTATTGCGCCAAGGTCAAGCGCTACCTTTGAGCCTTTGATGGCTAGCAACGGGCAAGGCCCGCCGGTTTCCCGCCGGCGGGTTTTTTTCTTGGAACCGGGCGCCCAAGCGGATATTGAACGGGAGTCAGCTGGCCGGGCGGCCGCGGTTGCAAGTGCCGAAAGGCCGCAATCGAGGAAAGTCCGGGCTCCACGGAAACACGGTGCCGGGCAACGCCCGGCGGGGGAAACCCCAGGGAAAGCGCCACAGAAAGCAAACCGCCCCGCCTGCATTCCGGCTCAACCGCTCCTGCGCGGTCAATCGAGCCTGAATGCTGGCGGGGCAAGGGTGAAAGGGTGGGGTAAGAGCCCACCGCGCGGGCAGCAATGTCGGCGGCACGGCAAGCCCCACCGGGAGCAAGACCGAATAGGGACGATGCGGCGAAAGCCAGGGCTGTTTCCGGCCCCAGTCGTCCGGGTTGGTTGCTTGAGGCGTCCGGCAACGGGCGTCCCAGAGGAATGGTCGCCACGTCCATGCTCTCGCGGGCATGGGCCATACAGAACCCGGCTTACAGGCCGGCTGACATTTTTCCCTCGTCAGGTCCCGCGGCCGAGGGCCTTGGCGAGTGCGCCCCAGAGAACCTCGGCAGGTTCGCACCCGATGGAGAGGCGGACGAAACCGGGTGCAACGGCATCGCCCCAGCGCGCGCGACGCTCTGCCGAAGTATGAACGCCGCCAAAGGAAGTGGCGGGCTGCACCAGCGGACATGAATCGATAAAGGCCTCTGCGGATTCGGCATCGGAGAGCGTTACGCCGATCAGAAATCCGAAGCGCTGCATCTGGCGCGCGGCAATCGCGTGCCCGGGGTCCGATTCAAGGCCCGGATACCGGACCGAAACGACCCCCGGCATTTCAAGAAGCCTTCCGGCGATCAAGGCGGCATTCCGGCACATGCGGTCGAGGCGGACATCAAGGGTTTCCAGCCCGCGATGAACGAGCCATGCCTCGAAGGGCCCGGGAATGGCGCCTGCCAGCTTCCGCCAGTCCTTCAACGCGGCAAGCAGGCCTTCATCACGCGTCGCGACATGCCCGAACAAGGCATCGGAATGTCCGTTCATCGCCTTGGTATCCGAGGAAAGCACGAGGTCGCAGCCCTGGTCGAGCGGCTGCTGTCCCAGCGGCGTCATGGTGGTGTTGTCGGCAACGGTGATCGCGCCAGCCGCACGGGCCTGGCGGGCGACCTCAGCGATGTCACACACGTCGAGGCCCGGATTCGACGGACTTTCAATGAAGACGAGCCGGTAGTCCGCAAATCCGCCCTCCAGGAAGCGTGCCGTCGGCCGGGTGTCGAACGTGACGCCCAGCGGGGTCAGGAACCGATCCGCGAGGATGCGGGTGGTATAATAGCCGTCAGATGGCAGCAGCACGCGGTCGCCTGCTCTGAGCATGCTGTAGAAGACGGCTGCAATCGCCGCCATGCCCGATGGAAATGCAGCCGCCCCGGCGTTTTCCAGAAGCCCCAGCGCCGCTTCGAGATGTTCCCACGTGGCGTTGGAGAAGCGGCCGTATTGCGCATGGCCGGAAGGATCTCCGGGCAGATGGTACATGGACGCCATTGTCAATGGCAGGGCGACGGGATCGCCCTTGGCAAGGGTCTCGGCTCTCAGATGCAGCAGACGTGCTGCGCGGCTGTTGGCTGTCTCGGTCATCTTGTCTCCATGCCGCCTGTCCATGCGACGATTGTTCACGGCGCAATTCCTATGGCGGCGCATGGAACGGAGCAAGCCCTCGTTGCGCCGCGAAAGCCTAACGGTTCCTTAATCTTAAGCCCTTATAAACCAAAACGAACGGTAGACCGCAGGCCCCGGAACCGCTCCCGCGGTGGCTTTGGGGGAGGCAATTCCCATTGACGCCCATATGCTCCCATGATACCCCTGAACACACATCGCCAATCAGTTTCAGTTTCTTGTTTGCGGAATGATCCTCCGCCCGGGTCCGGTGCCCGGCGGACGTGTTTCCGTGTGGGGATAACGGCAAGGAATTTCGGCGGTGGAAGTGCGCAGGGTGAAAGCCCTGCGGGATGCGGCGCAAGAGAGGGCCGGCCCGCGATGGCGGACCGGAAGGTGCATGGACCGTTTTCTGTCGAACGCGGTAAACCGGATCGACGCGAAGGGGCGGGTTTCCGTGCCGGCGCATTTCCGGGCGGTTCTGCAGAAGCGCGGTTTCCAGGAGTTGTACGCTCTGAGTGCCCTGGATGTTCCGGCCATCGATATGGGCGGGCTCGACCTGCTGGATCGCTACGAGGCGCGGCTTGGGGCGGAAGACCCGTTTCTCCAGACGGCCGACGACATGTCCTTCTTTTGCCATGGCGACGGGGCATTCGTGAAAGTGGATGCCGAGGGACGTTTCACGGTGCCCGATTTCATCCGCGAGCATACGGGCATAGCCTCCGAGGTGGCCTTTGTCGGGCGGGGCCAGTTCTTTCAGGTCTGGGAGCCGGGCCGGTTTGCGGCACACCGGAGGGAGGTGCGTTCGAGGCTGTTGAAATTGCGGCAGGACCTGGCGGAAGAAGCACGCGGCAAGGCCGGATACGGGAGAGAAGCATGATGGCGGGAGGCGCGGGCAAGCCGGGTTCCATGGAGACCGGCCAGCGGCATGTTCCGGTCATGTTGCCCGCGGTGCTGGAGGCCCTTCAGCCGGGGGAGGGGCAGGTCGTTTGCGACGGTACTTTCGGCGCGGGTGGTTACAGCCGTGCAATCCTCGACGCTGGCGCCCGGGTGGTGGCTGTGGATCGCGATCCGGATGCGGCCAGAACGGCCGGCCTGTTTCGCAGCGAATATGGTGATGCGTTCCGCTTTGAGGCCGGACCGTTCTCCAGGCTGGACGAACTTGCCGGGGTGCCGCTCGACGGCGTGGTCCTGGATATCGGCGTTTCCTCCATGCAACTGGATGAGGCAGGGCGCGGCTTCTCCTTTCGCCAGGACGGCCCGCTTGACATGCGCATGGCGCAGGCAGGCATGACGGCCGCGGATGTCGTGAACCGGTTCAAGGCCGGCGACCTTGCGCGCATCTTTTCGTTTCTCGGTGAAGAGCGTCATGCCGGACGCATCGCGCGGGCCATCGAACGGCGGCGCGAGGAAAAGCCTTACGAGCGTACACTGGAACTGGCGTCCACTGTGGAGGCGGTTATCGGTCGCAATCCGAAAGACAAGATCCATCCCGCGACGCGCGTGTTTCAGGCGCTGCGCATCTTCGTCAACGATGAACTCGGCGAGCTGGCGCGCGGGCTGCTTGCCGCCGAGCGCGGCCTCATGCCCGGCGGGCGGCTGGTCGTGGTGACGTTTCACTCCCTGGAAGACCGGATCGTGAAGCGGTTCATACAGGATCGCGCCGGCACGGGCGGCGGTTCGCGCCATATGCCGGAGACAGTTGCCAGGGCGGCGACCTTCAGGAAGGCCGGCGGCGTGGTGATGGCTTCCGAAGCGGAAGCGTCTGCAAATCTGCGCGCGCGTTCGGCCAAGCTTCGAGCAGCCATCCGCACGGATGCACCGGCCGAGGTAGCGGACTGGACGATTTTCGGACTGCCGAAACTGCCGGCGATCGACGGCTAGGAAGGACGCAAGGGGCATGACCATGTTCAGAACATTCGACATGATCCTGATTGCGGCGATGGTGGGGGCAGCCGCATTCACATATCAGACGAAGCATGAGGCGGAATCGGTGAAGCGCACCATTCGTGCGCTGAGCGAGAAGATCAGGCACGAGCGGGACACGATCGACATCCTCAATGCCGATTGGGCACTGCTGACGCAGCCGGCGCGTATCCAGGTGATGGCTGACAAGTTCGCAGACGAACTCGGGCTTGAGCCGGTCGAGCCAATCCAGATCGGAGACATCGCATCCCTGCCGGATCGACCCATTGCCCAGCCGGGCGACGAAGGTCTGTCCGAGGCCATGGTGGAGCTTGGGCAGGACAATGTCCGGACGGGAGCAGTAAAACCATGATCGGCATGCCTTTCACCCGCAAATCCGCCGGCTCTCCGTCGGGCGAGGCGCGTATTGTCGTACAGGGGGCACGCAAGTTTTCGGGCGGAAGGGCGCGGCGCCGCGTGCTGATGACCATGGCCGTCTTCATGGGCATCTACACTGTCATCGGTGGCCGGCTTGCGCTGCTCGCCATGGAAGAGCCGCGGCAAGGCGGACCCGCGATAGCGCGGCAACAGGCATCGCGGCCCGATATCGTCGACCGGAACGGCGATGTCATGGCAACCGACATCATCACCGCCTCTCTCTTTGCCGAGCCACGCAATATCGTCGATCCCGACGAGGCAATCGAACAACTGGTAACCGTGCTGCCAGATCTCGACTATGAGCAAACCTACCGGCGGCTGAAAAGCGATGCGGGTTTCGTCTGGCTCAAGCGGGAGCTAACGCCGGCGCAAAAGGCGCAAATCCATCGCCTCGGCATCCCCGGTATCGGTTTTCGCGCCGAGAAGCGGCGGTTCTATCCCGGAGGGCCCACCGCTGCCCATATCCTCGGCCTCGTCAACATCGACAACCAGGGCATTGCGGGGATCGAGAAATACATAGACGGGCAGGGGCTGGCCGACCTGCGCGACGCGGGCCTGGCGGCAGCCGACGACCTGGCACCCTTCCAACTGTCCATCGATCAACGGGTCCAGCATATCGTTCGGGACGAACTGGAAGATGCGATGGCCCGCTACAAGGCCATTGCAGCCGGCGCGGTTGTTCTCGACGTTCACACCGGCGAGATTGCTGCCATGGCATCGCTGCCGGATTTCAACCCCAACAATCCGTTCAATGCCAATGACAAGGACCGCCTCAACCGCATGTCGGCCGGGGTGTTCGAAATGGGGTCGACATTCAAGGCCTTCACCACCGCAATGGCACTGGATTCGGGGTTGGTTTCCATCAACGACCATTTCGATGCAACGCGGCCCATCCGGATTGCCGGGTTCACGATCAATGATTTTCATGGCAAGCGGCGTGTGCTGTCCGTTCCGGAGATCTTCATTTATTCCTCGAACATCGGAACGGCGAAAATGGCCGATGCCGTCGGGATCGAGGGGCACCGCGCCTTCCTGAAACGCATGGGGCTGCTTGACCGGGTTACCCTCGAACTTCCGGAAGTGGCAACGCCCACGGAACCGAGGGAATGGAAGAAGCTCAATTCCATCACAATTTCGTACGGGCACGGTATGTCCACCACGCCATTGCAGACGGCTGTGGCCGCGGCTGCGCTGCTGAATGGCGGCAAGCTCATTCCGCCGACATTGCTGCCGCGTACGCAACAGGAAGCCGACAGCCTGGCAAGACAAGTGCTCTCTGAAAAGGCTAGCCAGGAGATGCGTTACCTGTTCCGCCTGAATGTGGAAAAGGGCTCGGGGCGCCGTGCCGAGGTTCCGGGTTACTTCGTTGGCGGGAAAACCGGAACGGCCGAAAAAGTGGTCAACGGCCGGTACTCGTCCAACAAGCGGTTCAACGCATTTCTTTCGGCCTTTCCCATCGATGACCCGCGATATGTAGTGCTTGTGATCATCGATGAACCGAAACCGGAGCGTGAAGGTATCGGTGCCACGGCTGGCATGAATGCAGCGCCAACCGTGGCGAACATCATCCGGCGATCCGCCGCGCTGCTTGGCGTGAAGCCTGAATTCGGTCATGAAAGTGAGGCTTTGCTCGCTTCCTATCGCTGATTCTGCGCCGGCGGGCATTGTTCCGCAGCGACCAAGAGATTGATTTGCAATGCTGTTGAAGGAACTTGCCGATATCTTCCCCCTGCTGCCTTCGGGCGCGGATGAGACCGATGTGACGGGAATCAGTGCCGATTCCCGAAGGATCGCGCCCGGAAACCTGTTCGCTGCCCTGACGGGCAGCAGGGCGAAAGGCGCGGATTTCGCGAGGGATGCCATTGCCGCAGGTGCGGTTGCGATCATCGCAGAGGATGGGATTTCGATCGGCGATATGGGAGTGCCAGTGCTGAGCGTGCCAGACGCGCGCCGGGCGCTGGCGCTTGCAGCCGCCCGTTTCCATCCCGGACAACCGGAGACCATGGTCGCTGTGACGGGTACGGCCGGAAAAACCTCGGTCGCTGCATTCGTGCGGCAGATCTGGGAGCACGCTGGCTTCGCTTCGGCGTCCATTGGAACGACAGGTGTGGTTTCGCCCGGGCGTGAGGAATACGGCTCGCTGACGACGCCCGATCCGGTTGCCTTGCACACGCTGCTCTGCGAACTGGCCAATGCCGGCGTGACACATGCGTCCATGGAAGCCTCAAGCCATGGGCTGGACCAGCGGCGGCTCGATGGTGTGCGGCTTGCGGCAGGCGGCTTTACCAATCTCGGCCGCGACCACATGGACTATCACCCCACGATCGAGGCCTATCATGGCGCCAAGATGCGTCTGTTCGATACGCTGCTCGCCAAGGGTTCCCCGGCGGTTGTGTATGCGGATGACGCATGGTCCGAACCTACCGTCGCCGCAGCTCGGAAAGCCGGCCTCGACGTGCTTACAGTCGGGCGTAAGGGCGCTTTCCTTTGCCTCAAGAGGGCTGAACATGAGCGTTTCCGGCAACGCGCCGAAATCGTCCATGGTGGCGTGACCTACGAGATCGATCTGCCGCTGGCCGGCGACTTCCAGATTGCCAATGCCCTTGTGGCATCCGGTCTGGCGATTGCCACGGGAACACCGGTCGCCACCGCCTTGCGAGCACTGGAGCATTTGAAGGGTGCGCCCGGGCGCCTGGATCTCGTCGGACATACGAAGGATGGCGCACAGGCCTATGTGGACTACGCACACAAGCCGGAGGCCCTGCAGAACGTGCTCGAATCGGTGCGACCGTTCACAACGGGCCGGATCGTCCTTGTCTTCGGGTGTGGCGGAGACCGCGACGCGGGAAAACGGCCGATCATGGGCGAAATCGCCGCGCGGCTCGCAGACGTGGTCATCGTTACCGATGACAATCCGAGGAGCGAGGAGCCCGCATCGATCCGGCGGCAGATCATGGTGGCGGCTCCGGGCGCCGAGGAAGTCGGTGACCGCCGCGAAGCCATCCGGACAGCCGTTTCGCGCCTGAGGGGCGGCGATACACTGATCGTTGCGGGCAAGGGGCACGAAACCGGACAGACGGTCGGTACCGAGACACGACATTTTTCCGACCGCGAGGAAATTGCCAGCGCATTGCAGGAGGTGTCGGTTTGAACTGGTTGTGGACCACCGAGGCCATGGTCGAAGCCATGGAAGGCCGCCCGTTCGGCGACCTGCCCGATGGGGTAAGCGGCCTTTCGATCGACACGCGAACCCTGCAAAAGGGCGAGGCCTTTTTTGCCATCAAGGGTGAAAAGTTCGACGGGCACAATTTTGCGACGGCGGCCATGGCTGCCGGCGCGGGCCTGATGGTCGTTTCCGAAGCCAAGCTGCCGGCACTGGGCCGGCTCAAGATCGGCATGATCGTGGTCGACGATGTGCTGGTTGCGCTGGGTCGCCTGTCGAGGGCAGCGCGCGCCCGCGTTCGCGGTCAGGTGATTGCCGTGACCGGTTCGGCCGGCAAGACGACGACAAAGGAAATGCTGCGCGCCGCGCTCGCGCCGTCGGGACTTGTCCATGCCTCATCGAAGTCGTTCAACAACCATTGGGGCGTACCGCTGTCGCTTGCCCGGATGCCGGAAACCACGGCCTTCGGCATTTTCGAGATCGGAATGAACCACGCTGGAGAGATCACGCCGCTGGTGGACATGGTCAAGCCGCATATCGGGATCGTCACCATGATCGGGGCGGCGCATCTCGGGCATTTCAAGAACCTTGACGAGATCGCTCACGCTAAGGCGGAGATTTTTTCGGGCATTGTTCCGGGCGGATACGCGCTCATCAACCGCGATGACGGCAAGTATCGCCTTCTGGAGAAACTCGCCCACGAGGCAGGCGCCGAACATGTTCTGTCTTTCGGTGAACATGCCAAGGCCGACTACCGGCTGGCCGAATGCCACCTCGACGCGAGCGGCTCGGATTTCAAGGCGCGGATCGGTGCGGAGATGGTCAAGGGGCGGATCGGCGCGCCCGGACGTCATCTTGTCCAGAACGCGCTTGCCGTACTGGCAGCGGCGCATCTGGCAGGCGCCGACCTTGGCCATGCTGCACGCGCCCTTGGTGCCATCGAAGCGCAGGAGGGACGCGGCCGGCGCCATCTCCTGGCGCATCCGGAAGGCGGGCATATCACCTTGATCGACGAGAGCTACAATGCCAATCCTGCCTCTGTCCGGGCCGCCCTGTCCGTTCTCGCAGCCACACCGGTAGACAATGCAGGCCGACGCATCGCCGTTCTGGGCGACATGCTGGAACTCGGCAAGCATTCGGCAAAACAGCATGCCGAACTGGCCGCGCCTTTGCTGGAGGCCGACCTTCACCATCTCTATCTTGCCGGAACCGAGATGGCGGCACTGCGCGATGCCCTTCCGGATGGTTACCCGGCAAGCCATTTTCAGTCCGTCGAGGACCTCTGCCGGACATTGCTCGAGACTTTGAAGGGCGGGGACGTGATCATGCTCAAGTCGTCCAACGGGATCGGCTTCAAGCGTATCGTCGACGCCATTCTCGAAACCCATCCCGAAGCCGCGCCGCCGGCATCATCAACCGATACCGGCGGAGACTGACCGATGTTTTTCCAGCTCGTCGATTTCAGCGACCAGATCTCGGTCTTCAACGTCTTTCGATACATAACGTTCCGCACAGGCGGTGCGCTTGTGACGTCGGCGCTTCTGGTCTTCCTGTTCGGCCCGAGGATCATCAATTCCTTGCGGGTCAGGCAAGGCAAGGGGCAGCCGATCCGGGCAGACGGACCGCAGACCCACTTTAAGAAGGCGGGCACGCCCACCATGGGCGGGCTGATGATCCTATTCGGAATCATCGCCTCCACAATGTTGTGGGCCAATCTGACATCGGCCTATGTCTGGGTGGTCCTGCTCGTCATGCTGGCATTCGGCATCATCGGCTTTTACGACGACTACCTGAAAGTCACCAAGCAGTCCCATCTCGGTTTCTCGGGCAAGGCGCGCCTGAGCGCCGAATTCCTCATCGCGGGCATTGCCTGCTGGGTCATCATGCAGGCCGGCCAGCAGCCGTTTTCCTCCTCGCTTGCCTTTCCGATCTTCAAGGACTGGCTTGTGAACCTGGGCATCTTCTTCATTCCCTTTGGCGCTCTCATCATTGTCGGTTCCGGCAATGCAGTGAACCTGACAGACGGTCTGGACGGGCTTGCCATCATGCCGGTGATGATCGCCGCGGCATCGTTCGGCGTCATCGCCTATGTCTCGGGCAACGCGATTTTCGCCGACTACCTGCAAATCCATTTCGTTCCGGGAACCGGTGAACTGGCGGTCGTTCTCGGCGCGGTGATCGGCGCAGGCCTCGGGTTTCTCTGGTTCAATGCGCCGCCTGCCGCCATCTTCATGGGCGATACAGGCTCGCTATCGCTCGGCGGCCTGATCGGCACCGTGGCGGTGGCCACAAAGCACGAGATCGTCCTTGGCATCATCGGCGGCCTTTTTGTCGTCGAAGCGCTCTCGGTGATCATTCAGGTCGCCTGGTTCAAGTTGACCGGCAAGCGGGTCTTCCTGATGGCGCCGATCCATCATCATTTCGAGAAGATGGGCTGGACGGAAAGCCAAGTCGTGGTGCGTTTCTGGATCATCGCCTTCATCCTGGCCATGATCGGCCTCTCGACATTGAAGCTGAGGTGACCGGATGATCGCCGCCACCGCATTCTCCGGCAGACATGTGGCGCTCTTCGGTCTTGGCGGTTCTGGCCTTGCGACCGCGCATGCATTGCTGGCGGGCGGGGCCAGGGTCACCGCATGGGATGACAACCCCGACAGCGTTGCCAAGGCCGCCGAAGACGGCGTGACGACAGGCGATCTTCGCTTGCCGGATTGGTCGCGATTCGATGCGCTTGTCCTGTCTCCCGGCGTGCCGCTTACCCATCCGCGCCCGCACTGGAGCGTCGATCTGGCAAAGGGGGCCGGCGTTCCCATCATCGGCGACGTGGAGCTTTTCGTCCGCGAACGCGCCAGGCGCGCGCCGAGCGCTCCCTTCATTGCCATCACCGGCACGAATGGCAAGTCCACCACCACTGCGCTTGTCGCACATCTGATTGCCGCCGCCGGGCGGGACGCGCAAATGGGTGGCAATATCGGCCAGGCAGTCATGACCCTCGCAGAGCCGGAACCGCAGCGTCACTATGTCATCGAATGTTCTTCCTACCAGATCGATCTGGCGCCTTCGATCAATCCGTCCGCGGGTATCCTGCTGAACCTGACGCCTGATCATCTCGATCGTCACGGGTCGATGGAGCACTATGCGAGCATCAAGGAAAGGCTCGTTGCGGGCAGCGATACAGCCATCATCGGTGTCGACGACGACTGGTGCAGCGCGATAGCCAACCGGCTTGAGGCGGATGGGCGTTCCATTGTTCCGATTTCCGTTACCAAGCATTTGGGCCATGGCCTTTTCGCAGACGGCAGCGAACTCGTTCTTGCACAAAACGGCACGAGAAGAACGATCGCGACGCTGGAGGGCATCGGGTCCCTGCGTGGACGGCACAATGCGCAGAATGCGCTTGCCGCGGTTGCGGCCTGCCTGGTTTGCGGCCTTTCGGAGGAAGAGATCGTTGCCGGTCTGACAAGCTTTCCCGGCCTCGCCCACCGGATGGAGCAGGTGGGCCGAAGGGAAGGGGTCCTCTTCATCAACGACTCCAAGGCGACCAACGCGGAGGCGGCGGCACCTGCCCTATCGTCTTTCGAGCGGATTCACTGGATTGCCGGCGGCCTGCCGAAAAGCGGCGGCATCGAATCGCTCAGGCCGCTGTTTTCGCGGATCGCCAAGGCATACCTGATCGGCGAAGCCGCGGCCTCGTTCGCGGTCACCCTCGGCGATTCCGTGCCATACGAGATTTCCGGTGACCTCGATACGGCTGTCGCGCATGCAGCAATTGATGCGGCCCGCCAGGGCGGAGGCATTGTGCTGCTGTCGCCCGCATGCGCCAGTTTCGATCAGTTCCGCAATTTCGAAGTCCGCGGGGAGGCCTTTCGCGAGGCCGTCCTTGGCTTGGGCAACGTAGCCCGGATTGGAGGGGAAACCCATGGTTAGCCGCGCTGAACGGGGACAGGTTTCGGACTGGTGGTGGACGGTTGACCGATGGCTGCTATCGGCCTTCATTGTCCTGATGGTATTGGGCATTGTCCTTTCATTCGCGGCGAGCCCGGCGGTGGCGGAACGGATCGGCCTCGACAGCTTTCACTTCGTGACGCGCCAGGTCGTGTTCATGATCCCTGCGCTTCTTGCCATGATCGGAATATCGTTCCTGAGCCCGCGCAATATCCGGCGCGTCGCGCTGATCATGCTGGTCGGCTCGCTCGTGCTGATGGTCGCGGCGCTGTTCGTGGGTATCGAAGTGAAGGGCTCCAGGCGGTGGATTTACCTGTTCGGCGTTTCGATCCAGCCTTCGGAATATCTTAAACCTGCATTTGTAATCATTTGCGCCTGGATGTTCGCCGAACACGCGAGAAATCCCGAAATTCCGGGAAACCTGTTTGCCATCATCCTTCTGGGGCTGGTCGTTGCGCTGCTTGTGGCACAACCTGACCTCGGCCAGACACTACTGGTGACGGCCACCTGGGGCATCATGTTCTTCCTGGCCGGCCTGTCGTGGTTCTGGATTTTCGTTCTCGGCGGGATAGGCGCCGTGGGAGCTGTCGGCGCATACCTGACCTTTCCGCATGTCGCAGGCCGCATTGACAGGTTCATCACGGGCGAAGGCGATACCTATCAGGTCGACCGGGCCCTGGAAGCAATTGTCCGGGGCAGTTGGCTCGGTCAGGGGCCGGGCGAGGGCACGATCAAGCGGGTCTTGCCCGACAGCCATACCGATTTCGTTTTTGCGGTTGCTGCAGAAGAATTCGGAATCGTTCTCTGCCTCGTCATCCTCGCCCTGTTCGCCTTCGTGGTCATGCGGGCCATGGCGATGGCGCTCAATGAACGGGACAGTTTCACGCGTCTCGCCGTTACCGGGCTCGTCACGCTTTTCGGGTTTCAGTCCATCATCAACATGGGTGTGAACCTTCAATTGCTGCCGGCCAAGGGCATGACCCTGCCCTTCATTTCCTACGGCGGCTCCTCGCTTGTCGCCATGGCGATCTCCATGGGAATGGTTCTTGCCCTGACGCGGGTCCGTCCTGAAAAGCGCACCCAGATCGGATGGCCGGTGCGCCCGGCGCACCAGACACGGCCGGCGGAGTGAATGATGGACCAAGGCGTTATGGTGCTGGCTGCCGGCGGGACCGGCGGACACCTTTTCCCGGCAGAGGCGCTTGCCCATGAGTTGAAACAGCGGGGCTGGTCTGTGCATCTGGCGACAGACGAGCGCGCCAACCGCTATGCCGGGGATTTTCCGGCGGACGAAATCCATGTCATTCCCTCCGCCACGCTGGGCTCGAAGAACCCGATCGCGCTGGCGAAGACCTTCTGGACCCTGTGGCGCGGCGTCCGGGTTGCACAGAAAATATTTGCCAGAATCAAGCCGCGCGCCGTGATCGGGTTTGGCGGCTATCCCACGCTGCCACCGCTCTATGCCGCCACGCGCCTTGGCCTGCCGACCATGATCCACGAGCAAAATGCGGTCATGGGCCGCGCCAACAAGGCGTTGGCCAGACGGGTAAATGCCATTGCCGGCGGTTTCCTCAACCCGCAGTCCGACAGTGGCGGTCCCGTGATCCACGTCACCGGCAATCCGGTTCGTCCGGATGTCCTGAAAGCCATGGAAGCGGCCTATGTGCCGCCTGTAGGCGGACCACTCAACGTGCTGGTCTTCGGCGGCAGCCAAGGCGCTAAGTTCTTCGCCGACACGGTTCCTGAAGCTGTCGCATTGCTGCCGGAGGACCTGCGCCGGAGGCTGGTCGTCACGCAGCAGGCACGACCGGAGGACGAGGTCCGTGTACGGGATGCCTACCAGCGTCTCGGTGTGCCGGCAGAGGTTTCGCCGTTTTTCGACGACATGGCGGGCCGGATCGGGCGAGCGCATCTGGTCATCTGCCGGTCCGGTGCATCCACGGTGTCTGAAATCGCGGTTGTCGGCCGGCCGGCACTGCTTGTCCCGTATCCGCACGCGCTTGACCATGACCAGGCAGCCAACGCGCAGGCGCTGGTCGACCAGGGCGGTGCGGTGGTTTGCAAGCAGAAAGACCTGTCACCTGCCAGCATGGCCGACAGCCTCGTGTCGCTGTTGTCCGACCCGGATAGCCTTTCTGCCATGGCCGATGCGGCAAAACGAACCGGCAAACCGCAGGCCGCACAGTTGCTTGCCGATCTTGCAGAGGCTATTGCCTCGGGAAACAGGACTTGATCCGGACTTGTAAGGGAGTGCGCGCATGAAGATGCCGCAGAATATCGGCCCGGTGCACTTCATTGGCATTGGCGGGATCGGCATGAGCGGCATAGCCGAGGTGCTGCACAATCTCGGCTACACTGTTCAGGGTTCCGACCAGGCCGACAATGCCAATGTACAACGCCTTCGTGAAAAGGGTATCGCCGTCCATATCGGTCACAGGGCGGAAAACCTGGGCGAAGCGGAAGTGGTGGTCGTGTCGACGGCAATCCGCAAGACCAACCCGGAATTGCAGGCCGCGCGGGCGCGCTTTCTTCCCATTGTGCGCCGTGCGGAAATGCTTGCCGAATTGATGCGGTTCCGGCAGGCCGTGGCCGTGGGCGGCACGCATGGCAAGACGACAACCACCTCGATGATCGCCACGTTGCTCGATGCCGGAAACCTTGATCCGACGGTGATCAATGGCGGCATCATCAATGCCTATGGCACCAATGCGCGCATGGGCGAGGGTGAGTGGATGGTGGTGGAGGCCGACGAAAGCGACGGCACATTCCTGAAACTGCCGGCCGACGTTGCCGTGGTCACCAACATCGACCCGGAGCATCTCGACCATTACGGCTCGTTCGAGAAAGTGCGCGAGGCCTTCAAGCAGTTCGTGGAGAACGTCCCGTTCTATGGCTTCGGCGTGATGTGCATCGATCATCCGGAAGTTCAGGCGCTGGTCGGGCGGATCGAGGACCGCCGGATTCTGACCTACGGCCAGAACCCGCAAGCCGATATACGGTTTTCCAATCACAGGATGGATGGGGCCGTTTCCGTTTTCGACGTGGTGATCCGCGAGCGTCAATCCGGTAGCGAGACGCGTCTCGACGGATTGCGGCTGCCCATGCCCGGCAGGCACAATGTCTCCAATGCCGTCGCAGCCATTGCGGTGGCCCACGAGCTCGGTATTTCACCGGAAGATATCAGGAACGGCTTGCTGTCATTCGGCGGCGTGAAGCGGCGCTTCACCCATACCGGGACCTGGGAAGGGGTGGAGGTCTTCGACGACTATGGCCATCATCCGGTCGAGATCCGGGCCGTGCTTGGGGCTGCGCGCGACGCCTGCCAGGGACGCGTGATCGCCATTGCACAGCCGCACCGATATACCCGGTTGCGCGATCTTTTCGACGATTTCGCAGCCTGTTTCAACGATGCCGATCTGGTCGGCATTGTTCCGGTCTACCCGGCGGGAGAAGATCCCATCGAAGGGGTGAGTTCCGAAACGCTTGTCGAGAAAATCCGGGCTGGCGGCCATCGCGATGCCCGGATTCTTGCCGGACCGGACGAGATTGCGCCGTTTGTCCGGGAGAATGCGAAGGCTGGCGACTATGTCGTCCTGCTCGGCGCGGGCAACATCTCCGCCTGGGCCTATGCCTTGCCGAAGGAACTCAACGGCGAGTCGGCCTGATGGAGGTTCTGGATGGTGAAGCCCTGCTGGCCAAGCTGGGCAGCCGCCTTGAGGGGCTGCGCGGGTCATTGACACCCAATGCAGCGATGAATGCGATCACCTGGTTTCGCGCGGGCGGCATGGCGGAGGTGCTTTTCCAGCCCGCTGACGAGGAGGATCTTGCCGCTTTCATGCGTGCGATCCCGGAAGACATTCCGGTGACAGCCGTTGGCGTGGGTTCGAACCTGCTCGTTCGCGACGGCGGCATTCCCGGTTTCGTGATCAGGCCGGCGGTGAAGGGCTTTGGCCAGATCGAGCGGGCCGGCGATCTAGAACTGCGCGCCGGGGTCCGGGTTCCGGACAAGATGCTTGCGGCGGCTGCGCGCGATGCGGAAATCGCCGGTTTCCATTTTTATCACGGCATTCCCGGTGCAATCGGCGGGGCCCTGCGCATGAATGCCGGTGCCAACGGGGTGGAAACCAAGGATCGCGTGGTCGAGGTGCGTGCCATCGACCGCAAGGGCGATCTTCATGTCCTGACCAATGCCGACATGGGGTATTCCTATCGTCATTCGCAGGCTTCCGTAGATCTGTTCTTCACGTCAGCCCTGTTCCGGGGCGAGCAGGGCGAAAAGGCCGAAATCCAGGCGGCCATGGACGCCGTGCAGCACCACCGTGAAACCGTGCAACCTGTCAGGGAGAAGACAGGCGGGTCGACTTTCCGAAACCCGGAAGGGTCGTCGGCCTGGAAGGAAATCGACCGGGCGGGCGGGCGCGGACTGATGATCGGCGGGGCGCGGATGTCGCCACTTCACTGCAACTTCATGATCAATACGGGCACGGCAACCGGTCATGACCTTGAATTGCTCGGCGAGACGGTGCGTGCGAAGGTCCTGTCGGCCTCCGGCGTTGCTTTGCACTGGGAAATCAAAAGGCTGGGGTCTTTCGTTCCGGGGCAGGAGATCGCACCTTTTCTCGATGGAAAGCGGTGAGGCGTGATGCGTCAAGGCCGCCAACCTGACGCCGTGGCATTTACCGGCTACATGCCCTTTGTCGACGGGCTTCGTGCCCTTGCAGTAATAGCAGTCGTCCTGAACCATGCTCATTTCCCGGGCTTCTCCGGCGGTTTTTCCGGTGTCGACATCTTTTTCGTCATTTCCGGTTTTCTGATCGTCGGCCAGATACGCAGCGAAACAGCGCTCGGCGACTTCTCAATCCTGCGCTTCTATGCACGCCGGACATTGCGCATCCTGCCCGTTTTCTTTCTGGTCCTGGCATTCACATACCTGACAGCGCCATTCGTCCTTTTCATACCGGATGCCTATGAAAGCTTTGCCAAGTCCGCGATTGCCGCGCCTTTGATGATTTCGAATATCCTGTTCTTCCTGGAGCAGGGCTATTTTGACACTTCTGCGCAATTGAAACCGCTCCTGCATACCTGGACCCTTTCCGTCGAGGAGCAGTTCTACCTCGTCGTGCCTGTCCTCCTGATTGTCCTCGCGGGGCTTAACAGAGGCGGCAGAAGCCGGGTGGAAGTCATCGCAGCACTTGCCATTTTCGCTTTGTCATTTGCTGCGTGCGTCGTCTGGACGGGCGGCGGCGATCGCAATCCGGCTTTCTACCTGACGCCCTTTCGAGCCTGGGAATTCGTGGCGGGCGGCCTGATCGTTCCGAAGGTGGTGGCCAGCCTTGCCGGGATGCCCCGCATGATGCTGGAAATCATCGGGCTGGCTGGCGCCGGGCTTCTGGTTCTTGCCATTGCCGGCGTTTCGCAAAGCGATCCGTGGCCGGGTTGGCTGGCGCTGTTGCCCGTCGGGGGGACATGCCTTGTCATCGCCGCTTCGCTGGCCAGGCCTCAAATCCTGGTTGCCCGCTTGCTTTCCTTCCGGCTCCCGGTGGCCATCGGGTTGGTGTCATACGGCTGGTATCTTTGGCACTGGCCGCTTCTGTCTTTCGGGCGCATGTGGCGAAATGAAGCCAGTCTCGTTGCCGACCTGTTTCTTGGCGTCGGGCTCGGACTCATGCTTGCGATTGCAAGCTACTTCCTGGTCGAAAAACCGGTCCGCGGCTGGCGCAAACGCGGGCATGTCAAAGCAGCAGCCGGGCGCATATTCGCTGCCGGCTTCGCATCCGTGTTCATCGTGGCGGCCTTTGGTGGTGCGGTCACATATGCTGGATATCTGGCCAACGAACGGCACATACACCAGGCCTATGGCACAGAGGGACGGGGTACGCTCGATACCGGTTGCAGGCTTCGGACTGTTCGGCACGTTCCCGAGCATTGCGTGAACCGGGATTATGTTCTCATTCTCGGGGATTCCCACGCGGATGCGCTTTTTCCGGCGCTGGCGAAACTTGCCGGCGAACACGCTCTGAACACGGTTTCGCTTGCACGCGGCGGATGCCGGCTCGAGTGGTTCACGCCTGAAGCCCGACGGAAAAACGAGGACCACCGCTGTTTGAACCTTGTAGCGGCTCTGGACGAGTTGATGAGCGGTGCGAAACGGCCGCGTTCGGTGGTGATGACGTCGGCCTTTTTTCCCGGCACATTGCCCGACAGAAACGCAATGACGTCGCTCGTTCGCCAATTCACCGATATCGGTATTCGCGTTCTTCTGATCGGACCCGTGCCCCGGTTCGGCAAGCCGGCGCTCATCTGCATCCACGAGGCGTCCCGGTTGGGGCGCAAGCCCGACGCCTGCAATGTCTCACGGGAAGAAACCGACAGTCTGTTTTCCGGAACGATGCCGTTCCTGAACACGATCGCTGCCGCGAACGCGGGCGTTCAGGCGATCGATGCCTTGCCTGCATTCTGCGATTCGCGGACATGCCGGCCGGCATCGGATGGCGTTCTGCATTTTCGCGACCGGGATCACCTTTATCCCTCCGGCGTCTACCGTCTTGTCGATTTCCGTCCCGATGCCTTCGCATGGCTTTTCCGCGACCAGACCTGAAACCGGTATGAACGTTTCGTGACGTTTCCGGTCGGCTTGTCCAACAAGGTAAACGGACTGTTAACGCTCTGGGCCGCATTGTCCGGCAAGGCATGGGCACTCATGCGATTCGGGTTTTTTTCCTGCGGACTTGCCACGGAATCAACTCTCTGATTCCTTGGTGACAGGGGTTTCACCATTGAGTCGCGTTTGCGCGCGTGTTGCGCGACCGGACATTCGGTCCGGCCGTCGGCTTGTTGCGCATTGATCGTGGCGCGAAAGAGGGGATTGTGATGGCGGGCAAGCATGTGGCGGTGCTGATGGGCGGTTTCTCGTCCGAGCGTCCCGTCAGCCTGGCTTCGGGAACGGCCTGCGCCGATGCGCTGGAGGCCGAAGGCTATCGCGTGACCCGTATCGACGTGGAGCGCAACATAGCGCAGGTGCTTGCCGATTTGCGTCCGGACGTCGTCTTCAATGCCTTGCACGGACCCTTCGGCGAGGATGGAACCATCCAGGGGGTTCTGGAATACCTGCAGATCCCCTACACGCATTCGGGCGTGCTCGCTTCCGCCCTGGCCATGGACAAGGAAAAATCCAAGAAGCTGGCCAAGGTGGCTGGAATTCCCGTTGCCGAGTCGCGTGTGATGAACCGCTTCGACATCACGTCAGCTCACCCCATGAGGCCGCCTTATGTGGTGAAGCCGGTGGCCGAGGGTTCCAGTTTCGGTGTCGTCATCGTCAAGGAAGATCAAGCTCATCCCCCGCAGGTCATTACCTCCGGTGACTGGAAATATGGCGACCGGGTGATGGTCGAGCGCTTCATTCACGGCCGCGAGCTGACATGCACCGTGATGGGCGATGTGGCACTCGGTGTGACCGAGATCGTTCCGGTCGGCCACCAGTTCTACGACTACGATTCCAAGTATGTCTCGGGCGGGTCGAGGCATGAATGCCCGGCGCGGCTTTCACCAAATATTTACCAAAAAATACAGACACTGGCGCTGAAGGCTCATCAGATTCTGGGGTGCCGTGGCGTTACCCGATCTGACTTTCGCTACGACGACCGGCACTCCGAGAAGGGAGAGCTGATCTGGCTGGAGGTCAATACGCAGCCCGGGATGACGGAAACATCGCTGGCGCCGGAACTGGCGCGGCATGCGGGTCACAGTTTCGGTGAGTTCGTAAGTTGGATGGTGGAGGACGCATCGTGCATGCGCTGAAGCGAGGAGCGGCGGGAATTGCGAGGCCGGGACACCCGGACGGGGCCGGCGCTTCCGGGCGGCTTGTGCTGCCGCGATTGCTGCGCCGTCCTGTCCGTCATGTCGCGCGTCTCGTTTCGGGCGACGTCGTTGTTCCTCGCCACGCTTTCGGCTACATGGCTGCCGGTTTCCTGACCGGCGCGGTCGTTTATGGTTCAGTCGTGGGCGGGCATGTCCCAGCCATCGTTTCGACGATTGCATCTGGAACCGGTTTCGCCATTTCCCAGATCGACATCACCGGCAATTCGGAGACATCCGAGATCGATGTCATGGGCGCGATCGGTTTGACCGGATGGACCGCCTTGCCGGGGTTTTCGCCGGAAGAAGCCCGGCAGCGCATCGCGGAACTTCCATGGGTTCGCGAAGCGTCAGTGCAGAAGGTCTATCCGGGCACGCTCCAGGTGAAACTGTCCGAGCGCAAGCCCTTCGCCCTGTGGCAGCAGGGAGAGAGTGTTGCGGTCATCCAGCGCGATGGAGAGATCATCGCTCCCTATGGCGAGGGCAAGTTCTCGGACCTGCCGCTGGTGGTTGGTGAGGGGGCCGCCGATAAAGCCGGCATGTTCATCGCCGGCATGCAGCGTTTTCCCGCGATCGCGGAGCGTGTGCGCGGCTATGTCCGCATTGCCGATCGCCGCTGGAACCTGATCCTTTCCAATGGTGTGACCATCAAGCTGCCGGAGCGCGGCGAGCTTGCCGCGGTCCAGCGCCTGGACGATTTGCAGGCGCGTCAGGGCTTGCTCGACAAGGATATCGTGGCTGTGGACTTGCGACTGGAAGAGCGTATCTCTGTCCGTCTCAGCGAGGCGGCGTCGCAGGAATACAGGGAGCGGATGGAAAGCCTCCTGAAAGAGGAAAAGCAGCGGGGGCGGACATGAGCCTTCTTTCGGGAGCTTCCGGTTCATCGGCGCGGCGGGCGGGAATCGTTACCGTTCTGGACGTCGGTTCCTCGAAGATCTGTTGCATCATCGCGCGGCTCATGCCGCGGGAGGAGGGTGAACTTCTTCGTGGACGCACTCACGACATCCGCGTGATCGGCATCGGCCATCATCGCTCGGAAGGCGTGAAATCGGGCGTGATCATTGATCTCGAAGGCGCGGAAAAAGCGATTCGTCATGCGGTGGATGCGGCCGAACGCATGGCCGGGATCATGGTGGACTCCCTGATCGTCAATGTTTCCGCCGGCCGCCTGAGAAGCGAGATTTTTGCCGCGACCGTCAACCTGGGTGGCGAAGAGGTGGATGCCGGTGACATTCGCAAGGTGCTGAACGCCGGCGCACGTCAGGCCCAGGCGGTGGAGCGCCAGGTCATCCACTCCCTTCCCACGGGATATGCCCTGGACAGCGAGCGCGGCATTCATGATCCGCTCGGCATGATCGGCGATACGCTCGGCGTCGAGATGCATGTCATGACCGGAGATGCCGCGCCGTTGCGCAATCTGGAGCTGGCCGTCAATCGCTGTCATCTGTCGGTCGAGCGCATGGTTGCCACACCCTATGCCAGCGGTCTGGCGGCACTCGTCAACGACGAGACCGAAATGGGCGCTGCCTGCATCGATATCGGCGGTGGCACGATGACGATGTCCGTCTTTGCCAACGGACGTTTCGTGCATGGCGATTCCATTCCCATGGGCGGGCGGCATATCACCATGGATTTGGCGCGTGGCCTGTCGACTCGGGTCGACTCGGCGGAGCGGTTGAAGGCAATGCAGGGTTCCGCCCTGCCAAGTGCGGCGGATGATCGCGACGTCGTCATGATCCCGGCGATCAACGATGGTGGCAGCGAGAATGAAGAAGGGCAGCAGGTGCCGCGCGCGATCATGACGCGCATCATCCGGGCGCGTACGGAAGAAATGCTGGAGCATGTCCGGGACCGGCTGAATGCATCAGGCTTCGGCGCTGTTGTCGGCCGCCGGGTGGTGCTGACGGGTGGCGGTTCCCAACTCAATGGCCTGCCGGAGGTTGCCCGCAGGATTCTGGGGCGGAACGTACGGGTCGGCAGACCGCTCGGCGTCGCCGGCCTTCCGGCGGCTGCCAAGGGGCCTGCGTTTTCGGCGGCTGTTGGCCTGATGATCTATCCCCAGGTTGCAGGACTGGAGACCAGTGCAATGAAGCATTCCAGGTGGAGCCGGAAGTTGACCGGTACTGGCGGCCGGTTGAGCCGGATGGGGCAATGGCTGAGGGAAAACCTCTAGGCGAAATACGGGGGCGGCGAGCCCTCAGAGAAACAGGCCGCATCGGCACGCGGCGGCGAGACGGAAAGGCGGACAAGGACAGGACCATGAGCATCAATCTTCAAAAACCCGACATCACAGAACTGAAGCCCCGTATCACCGTGTTCGGTGTAGGAGGCGGTGGCGGCAATGCCGTCAACAACATGATCACCGCCGGTTTGCGCGGCGTTGAGTTCGTTGTCGCGAATACCGACGCGCAGGCCCTGACCATGTCCAAGGCGGAGCGCCTCATCCAGCTTGGCGCCCATGTCACGGAAGGGCTTGGGGCAGGCTCGCAGCCGGAAGTGGGCCGCGCGGCGGCGGAAGAATGCATCGACGAGATCGTCGATCACCTGTCCAATACGCATATGTGCTTCGTCACGGCCGGCATGGGTGGCGGTACCGGGACCGGGGCTGCGCCCGTGGTCGCGCAAGCAGCGCGCGAGAAGGGCATTCTCACGGTTGGAGTCGTGACCAAGCCCTTCCACTTCGAGGGCCAGCGACGCATGCGGCTGGCCGACAACGGTATCGAGGAGTTGCAGAAATGCGTCGATACCCTGATCGTCATTCCGAACCAGAACCTGTTCCGCATCGCCAACGAGAAGACCACGTTCGCCGACGCTTTCGCGATGGCGGATCAGGTGCTCTATTCCGGCGTGGCCTGCATCACCGACCTGATGGTGAAGGAAGGTCTCATCAACCTCGATTTTGCCGACGTTCGCTCGGTCATGCGCGAGATGGGCAAGGCGATGATGGGCACCGGCGAGGCGTCCGGTGAGGGCAGGGCGATGGCCGCCGCAGAGGCGGCGATTGCAAACCCGCTGCTCGATGAATCGTCGATGAAGGGCGCCCAGGGGCTTCTCATCTCCATCACAGGCGGCCGCGACCTGACGCTCTACGAGGTCGACGAGGCGGCAACCCGCATCCGCGAGGAGGTCGACCAAGACGCCAACATCATTCTGGGCGCCACGTTTGACGAGGATCTGGAAGGCGTGATTCGTGTTTCGGTCGTCGCGACCGGTATCGAGAATACGGCTGGTACAGCAAAGGCACTGCCGAACGAGGTTCGCACCATGGCGCGGCCGGTTCAGCAGCCGGCTGCTGCTGCGCCGACCCAGGCACCTGCACCGCAGCCGCAGGTTCGTCCGCAGCCGGCGGCCGCACAAGCGCCGCGGCAGGCACAGGTCGATCCCGTGGCTTCAGCCATTGCCCGTGCCGAATCGGAATTCGCCACGCAACCGGAAGCGGACGATTTCCGTCCCGCCAGCCGGTTGTTCCAGGGGCAGCCCGAAGCGTCGCAGCCTGTCGTGGCAAGGCAGGCGACGGCGCAGGCACCGGCTGGCCCGGTGCGCGATCATGTTGCTGAAACGCCAGCGACCCCTGCGGCCCCGGCGCCGCAGCCGGCTCCCGCTGCCGCCGCGCCCCGCATGCCGCGGGTCGAGGATTTTCCGCCGGTGGTGAAGGCGGAAATGGAGGCACGCAACAATGCGCCTGCCATGGATCATGAAGAGCGTGGCCCCATGGGATTGCTGAAGCGGCTGACAAACGGCCTTTCGCGGCGCGAAGATGAACCTTCCGCCTCCCTGAAGCCCGCAACTGAAACCACTGCTCCCCGTGAGCCGCAGCTTCGCCAGGCTGCGCCGGAAATGCGCCGTGCTGGGCATCAGGAGTCACAGCTCTACGCACCGCGCAGCGGCCAGCATGACGGCAACGGGAGAATCGTGCCCGCCGCGCATTCGGCGCAGGACGACGACCAGCTTGAAATCCCGGCATTCTTGCGCCGGCAGGCCAACTGATCGCGTTCCCTTGCGTTTCAGATAGCGTGACAAGGGCGGCAAGAAATTGCCGCCCTTGCTGCGATTGCCTCGTGAAATCAGTGAGATAGACGCCGAGAGGCATCCGTTGCCAAGCGTTACAAAAAGTAAGAAACCGTGATTTGGTTTGGCTGTAGCGACACAGTAATGTCTCTCCCGATCAGGCGGGGGTCGCAGCCGATGTTGGGGATCGCTGCGAGCCTGTTAACACACACAAGTTTCTCCGCTTCATGCGCGGCGAAGCTATCGTGCAGGGGTCAAGGGGCACAGTCTTGTCGGATTTCCAGAAAACCCTGAAATCTCGCGTTTCACTCAGCGGTATCGGCGTTCACAGCGGCAAGCCCGTCACCATACATTGCCAGCCGGCGGATCCGGATACGGGAATTGTCTTTCATCGCGCTGACAAGAATGGCGAGGTTTTTGAAATCAAGGCCTTGGCATCCGAAGTCGGTGCGACGGACCTTGCGACGGTCCTTGGCAATCCGGCCGGTGTCTTCGTTGCCACCGTCGAACATCTCATGGCGGCCCTGTATGGCATGGGTATCGACAACCTCGCGATCGAAATCGATGGTCCGGAAGTGCCGATTCTCGATGGCAGTTCCATTTGCTTCGTTGATGCTTTCGAACAAGTGGGTCTCGTCAGCCAGGCAGCCAAGCGTCGTTTCATTCGTGTCGTGAAACCGGTTCGCGTGGAAAACGGTCCGTCCTGGGCTGAGTTCCGCCCCTTTGACGGCACGCGATTCGAGGTGGAGATCGACTTCGACAGCCCGGCCATCGGCCGTCAGGCATTCGGCGCTGACATGACCCCGGAGACCTTCCGGCGCGAGGTATCGCGGGCGCGCACGTTTGGTTTCATGAAGGATGTCGAGCGCCTTTGGGCGGCTGGATATGCCCTGGGTTCTTCTCTGGAGAATTCCGTCGTGATCGGTGACGATCACAAGGTCATCAACATGGAAGGTCTGCGCTATCCGGATGAGTTTGTCCGCCACAAGACGCTGGATGCCCTTGGAGACCTCGCCTTGGCCGGTGCGCGCATTCTTGGTTGTTTCCGTTCATTCCGTGGTGGCCACAAGCTGAATGCCCGGGCGCTGCGCACCCTGTTGAGCGACGAATCGGCGTTCGAAATTGTCGAGACCAATCGCAGATCTGTCGGCCGGGGAGCGGAACTGGTTGCCGTGCGGGCCCCGGTTCATGCGCCCTGGGTACTCTGACTTCCCTATCCATGTGCGCGAGGCGGAATTCGTCCAAAGGACGGCGTTTCGTTTTTGCGCCACATTGTTGAGCGATTGGCGTCGGACGGCATTGCCGCTCATGCGGTGATATGTTTAATGGCGATGGTGACGTTATCGCTCTACCGGCAGGACAGATGCATGGCTCTTGTATTCTCTCGTAAGGACGCGTCGCGGTCGTTGCTGCGGCCCGCGTTTCTGGCTTTGGCCTGTGCTCCTTTTCTGCTGGCGGGTTGTTCGTCGGACGACGATATCGATCTGTCGACCTATGTGGAGCAAACCGATCCGGCCGATCAGCTCTACAACCAGGGCCTGGCCAATCTGGAAGCCGGCAGGCTTGGTGAAGCATCGGCCAAGTTCACGGCGGTCGACCGACAGCATCCCTATTCCGAGTACGCGCGCAAATCGCTCGTCATGAACGCGTTTACCCAGTACCGGCAGGGCAATCACGACGAGTCCATCAACAGCGCAAAGCGATACCTGACGCTTTATCCGAATACCGAAGACGCGGCGTATGCGCAGTATATTGTCGGCTTGAACTATTTCCGTCAGGTTCGCAACGTGACACAGGACCAGCGTGAAACAAAGCTGATGATCCAGGCGATGAACGAGGTCGTGGAGCGCTGGCCGGACTCCGAATATGCGCCGGACGCCGAGACAAAGATCCGCTTTGGCCGCGACCAGCTCGCCGGCAAGGAAATGCAGGTCGGCCGGTACTACCTCGAGCGCCGCGAGTATATCGCGGCCATCAAGCGGTTCCGGACCGTGGTCGAGGAATTCTCGAACACGCGGCATATTGAAGAGGCGCTTGCTCGGCTGACTGAAGCCTATCTTGCCATGGGAATCGTGCATGAGGCGCAAACCGCCGCCGCTGTGCTGGGTCACAATTACCCGGATTCCAACTGGTACAAGGATGCCTATACGTTGCTGGAGAAGGGTGGCTATTCGCCTGAGGAAAATCAGGGCTCCTGGATTTCCCGTGCAGCACGCCGACTGACAGCAAGCGCGAGCTGATACGGCGGGCCATGCTCTGCCAACTTTCGATCCGCGACATCGTTCTGATCGAACGGCTCGATATCGAGTTTTCCGCAGGTCTTTCCGTGCTGACGGGCGAGACCGGTGCGGGCAAATCGATCCTGCTCGATTCCTTGTCGCTTGCCCTGGGCGCACGAGGCGATGCGTCGCTCGTTCGTCACGGCGCTTCCCAGGGCCAGGTTACCGCTGTCTTCGACGTGCCTGCCAGCCATCCAGCCCGGACAATCCTTGCCGCCAACGAAATTTCCGATGACGGGGACATCATCCTGCGGCGCGTCCAGAACGCGGACGGGCGAACCCGTGTCTTCGTGAACGATCAGGCAGCGAGCGTTGCGTTGATGCGCCAGGTGGGACTGGCACTGGTTGAAATCCACGGCCAGCACGATGATCGCGCGCTCGTGGATCCGGCGGCGCACCGTGCGCTGCTTGATGCTTTCGGCGGGCATTCCGGCGATGCTGAAAAGGTGGCGAATGCACATGCTGCATGGAGAAAGGCCGAGGCTGCCTTGCGCAAGCATCGCCAGAAAGTGGAGGAGGCAGCCCGGGAAGCCGATTACCTGCGCGCTTCCGTGGCAGAGCTCGAAACGCTGGACCCGCAGCCGGGTGAGGAGACCGCGCTTGCCGATGAACGGGCGAGCATGATGCGTGCCGAGAAGATCGCAGTCGAAATTGCCGATGCCCAGTCGGCGCTATCGGGCGACGGTTCGCCAATACCGCAGCTTTCTGCCCTTTTGCGGCGCCTTGAGCGCAAGTCGGCCGAAGTGCCGGGCATGCTCGATGACGTTCTGAAATCGCTGGACGAAGCGCTCATCTCGCTCGACGCTGCGTCGCAGGGGATCGACGAGGCGATGCGGGCTACCGAATACGACCCGCGGCGGCTGGAAGAGGCGGAAGAACGGCTCTTTGCGTTGCGCGCTGCCGGTCGCAAGTTCAACATGCCGGTGGACCGGTTGGCTGAACTGCGCGACAGCATGGCGGCGGATCTGGCTGATCTTGATGCGGGCGCTGAACGTTTGCCGCAACTCGAAACGGCGGCGAGCGAAGCGCTTGCGGTCTATGACCGACTTGCCGCCCGATTGTCGGAGCGTCGTCGGGCAAGCGCATCGGTCTTGGCCAGTGCGGTGATGGCGGAGTTGCCGGCGCTCCGGCTCGAACGGGCCGAATTCATCGTGCAGGTGACGAGCGACCCGCAGAACCGGGCGGCCGAAGGTTGCGATACGGTCGAGTTCTGGGTCCGGACCAATCCCGGCACCCGGCCGGGCCCGATGATGAAGGTCGCGTCCGGAGGCGAGTTGTCCCGGTTCCTGCTGGCGCTGAAGGTGGCGCTTGCCGATCGCGGTTCGGCCCCGACGCTCGTGTTCGACGAGATTGACACCGGTGTCGGCGGGGCGGTTGCCGATGCCATCGGCCAACGTCTCTCTCGCCTTGCACAGACGGTGCAGGTTCTCTCGGTCACCCATGCGCCGCAGGTGGCTGCACGCGCCACGACCCATTACCTTATCGCCAAGGGTGGCGATGGCGAACGGGTGGCGACGCGGATTTCGGTGATGAACCAGGATGAGCGGGCAGAGGAACTGGCCCGCATGCTGGCCGGCGCGACGGTTACCGATGAGGCGAGGGCGGCGGCCGGACGGTTGTTGCGCGAGAATGCACAGGTGAAATGATGGACGCGGCCAGGCCTCGACCGGAAAGGTCACGTAACCCCGGTCACGATTGCCGGCAGACCGGTCGAGAGCGCCATCGGTGAGATTACGGCCGCCATCGCCGCAGCCAACAGGAATTTTCACGACAGGCTGCTGGACATTCTTGCGCAGTACGGCGTTTGTGTGAAACGTGAATCGGAGGGCGGAAGCCGGGGCAACCGCGGGTTCCAGAAGAACAGGCATACAGGCGTCATGTCCGAGACATCCATTCCTGTCGAACACTTGACAGAATTGCAGGCCAAGGCGGAGTTGAAGCGCCTCGCCGACGAGATCGCGCATCACGACCGTCTTTATCATGGCGACGACCAGCCGGAGATCTCCGATGCTGCCTATGATGCGTTGCGACAGCGCAATGAGGCGATCGAGAAACGTTACCCGCATCTGGTTCTGGCGGAATCGCCCTCGCTTCGCGTTGGGGCGACGGTTTCCGGGAAGTTTGACAAGGTCGCCCATGCGGTGCCCATGCTCTCCCTCGATAATGCCTTTTCGGATGACGATGTGCGGGACTTCTCCGCGCGCGTTCGCCGGTTTTTACGCCTTGAGGAAGGGGCCGAACTGGCGCTGACCGCAGAACCGAAAATCGACGGCCTGTCGTTGAACTTGCGTTATGAGAAAGGCGAACTGGTCAGCGCGGCGACGCGTGGGGATGGCCAGACAGGGGAAAACGTCACAGCCAATGCGCTGACGATCGAGGATATCCCGCGCCGCCTTGCTGGCGAACTGCCTGATGTGCTGGAAGTGCGTGGCGAGGTCTACATGAGCCATGCCGATTTTCAGGCATTGAACACGCGGCAGGCCGAGATCGGCGGCAAGACGTTTGCCAATCCCCGCAATGCGGCGGCCGGTTCGCTGCGGCAACTGGACAGTTCGATCACAGCGGCGCGACCGTTGAAGTTCTTTGCCTATGCCTGGGGTGAGGTCAGCACCATTCCGCACGAGACGCAGATGGAAATGGTGACATGGTTCGCAACACTCGGCTTCCGCGTCAACGCGCTGATGCAACGGTTCCTGTCCGTGGAGGCGCTGCTCAAGCACTATCATTCCATTGAAGAACAGCGCGGTGAACTCGGCTACGATATCGATGGTGTGGTTTACAAGGTTGACCGTCTCGACCTGCAACGGCGGCTGGGGTTCGTTTCACGCAGCCCTCGCTGGGCCATTGCGCACAAGTTTCCGGCCGAAAAGGCCATGACGCCACTCAAGGGGATCGACATCCAGGTGGGGCGCACGGGAGCCTTGACGCCTGTGGCACGGCTGGAGCCCGTTACGGTGGGCGGCGTGGTCGTGACCAATGCCACCCTGCACAATGCCGAGGAGATCGAGCGTCTCGGTATCAAGATCGGCGACACGGTCATCGTGCAGCGCGCCGGTGATGTGATTCCGCAAGTTCTGGGGTATGTGGCGGAGAAGCGCCCCGATGATGCAGAAAGCTTCGTTTTCCCGGTGGTTTGCCCCTGTGAACTGAAAACGCCGGTGATACGCGAAGCCAATGCCAGCGGTGTGGAAGGTGTGGTTCGCCGCTGCTCTGGGGAGTTCGCCTGCCCCTATCAGCGCAAGGAGCATCTCAAGCTTTTCGTATCGCGCAAGGCCTTCGACATCGAAGGGCTCGGCGAAAAGCAGATAGAGTATTTCTACGACGACCCGGACCTGCCAATACGCACGCCGGCCGATATCTTCACGCTGGCGAGGCGCGATGCCTCCAACAGCCTGAAGAAGTTGAAGAACCGGGAGGGCTACGGCGAAACGTCGGCCCAGAAACTGTTCGATGCCATCGAGGCTCGGCGGACAATCGCGCTGGAACGGCTGATCTTTGCACTCGGTATCCGCCACGTGGGTGAGACGACAGCCAAGACGCTCGCCCGTGCCTATGGCACCTGGAGCGCGTTCGAAGATGCTGCCCTTGCCATCGCCCGGGGGGACGGGCAGGCAACCGACGACATGGATGCGCTGGATGATATCGGCCCGGCCGTCGTTGAGGCGATCGCGCGCTATTTCTCCGAGGCGCACAACCGCGCCATGGTTGATGATCTGGTCACTGAACTTCATGTTCAGGAGGCTGAGAAGCCGAAAGGCGACAGTCCTGTCTCCGGCAAGACGGTCGTGTTTACCGGGTCACTGGCACGAATGAGCCGCGACGAGGCCAAGGCCATGGCGGAAAGTCTTGGCGCCAAGGTGGCCGGATCGGTGTCCAAAAAGACGGACCTGGTCGTGGCCGGCCCGGGCGCGGGATCCAAGCTCAAGAAGGCAACAGACCTTGGCGTTGAGGTAATCTCCGAGGACGATTGGTTCGAGAGGGTTGGCGGATGAGCGATTTTCGCGGCTTTGGCGAAAAGGCAATTCCCTTTCTGAAGGCTTTGGACTTCCATCAGGACCGCACGTGGTTCAAGGAAAACCGCGATCTCTACGAAAGCGAGCTCGACATGCCGCGCCGGGCCTTGATCGAGGAACTGACCAGCCGCTTTGCCGGTGAAGGGCTACCCTACCGGGGCGATCCCAAGCGATCGGTTTTCCGGATCCATCGCGACATCCGTTTTTCCAAGGACAAGCGTCCGTTCAATCGCCATGTGTCGATCATTCTCACACCGGACGGCACAAAGCGATCCGACGGCTGCTTCTATCTCCATGTGGGACTGGAGGGCTGTTTCATGGCCGTCGCGTTTCATTCTCCGGCGCCGGACGCGCTCAAGCGCATGCGCACCTCGATCATGGAGTGGCCGGGCCGGTATCGCGGCATGATCCAAGCTCTGGCGCGCGAAGGCCTTGAACTGGACATGAGCGATTCCCTGAAGCGCCTGCCACGCGGCTTCGAGGCTGTTTCTGACGACGACCTGGCCGCAGGCGTGAGAAACCGCCACTTCATCACCCGCGCCGACATGGATCCGGCCCGCATCGTCTTGCCGGAACTGGCGGATGATTGTGTCAGCTTCGCCAGACGCGCCCAACCGCTCTTCGACTGGGGAATACAGGCCATTTGAGCCATCCCTTCAGGCATGCTTGTGGTTCACATCAGAACTATTGGCGTGACAGGTCAGGAAGGCTGTCCTATCGTCCGGCCACCATGAGCAATTTGACGAATTCCAACCCCGACAGAACCGAAATCATCGACGGTCTGAAGGCCAGCATGCCCGTCGTTCTTTCTTCCATGCCCTTCGGGCTGCTGTTCGGGGCGATTGCAGTCAAGAACGGCTTTTCCACCTTCGAAGCCGTGTTCATGAGCGCTACGATCTTTGCGGGCGCCAGTCAGATGGTTGGCCTTGAGCTCTTCGGCACGACAGTTGCGCCCTGGCTGATCGTGCTCTCGATTTTCGCGGTGAATTTCCGCCATGTGCTCTATTCGGCGGCGATCGGGCGGATGTTGCGGCCATGGGGCACGGTGCGGATGGCGGTTGCATTCTTCCTGCTTGTCGACCCGCAGTTCGCGGAAACCGAACGGCGCCGGGAGAGGGGCAGCAAGGTCACATGGCGCTGGTACATCTCGATGGGATTGCCGGTTTATGTGTTCTGGATCGCGGATACCTGGGTTGGGGCGAGTTTTGGCAACCTGATATCCGATCCCCATGCGCTGGGACTCGACTTTGTCCTGCCCATGTATTTCCTGATCATGGTCATGGGCTTCCGCAAGCGCAAGAGCTTCATTCCCGTGGTCCTGAGCAGCGGCATTTGTGCGGTCCTGGCGGAAAACCTCGTCGGTTCCCCGTGGCATGTATCCATCGGCGCCCTGGCGGGAATTGCCGTTGCCATGGCCATGCCGATTCCGAAAGACGAGGCGGCATCGGACCCGGTGAACCGATGAGCACGATTTTCTGGATCACCATCGCAGGCGCCCTCGCCACCTATGCCACGCGCATCGGTGGCCACATCGTTCTGTCCCGCTTCGAGCGAATCCCCCGCCGGGTAGACCGGGCACTCAACGCTGTGCCTGCTGCCGTGCTGACAACCCTTGTCGCACCGTCCTTGATGAAGGGCGACTGGCGTGAAGCGCTGACGCTTGCCTTCGTGGCAGCGGCAACCTTGCGCCTGCCCGGACTTGCCGTGTTTGCCGCCGGGTGGGCGCTGATCATCGGGTTCAGGCAGATCGGGGGCTGACAGGATCCTGCAGCGGGGCGCAGGCTGCCTGCAGCCAGTCGCGATCGGGCTGTTCCAGTGCCGGTGCGATCCGGTCAAGCACCTGCGCATGGTAGGAATCGAGCCAGCCGATCTCTTCGTGTGACAACATAGAAACGACGATCATCCTGCGGTCGAACGGGCAGAGTGTCAGCGTTTCGAAGCCGTGCATCGGGATTTCGCCACCCGGCAGTTCCTCAACTGGCGTCACCGCAACCAGGTTTTCAAGGCGGATGCCGTAGTGGCCGGGCTTGTAGTATCCCGGTTCATTGGAAAGGATCATGCCTTCCAGAAGGGCCTGGGTTCCCGTGCGGGCGATGCGCTGAGGTCCCTCGTGAACGGAAAGATAGGATCCCACGCCATGGCCGGTGCCATGGGCGAAATCCACGCCGGCCTTCCAATGTGCCGCGCGCGCGAGCGGGTCGATGTCGCAGCCGCGTGTCCCGGAAGGAAACCGGATGTCGGAGACAGCAATGAGTCCTTTGAGCACGATGGTGTAGCGCTCACGCATTTCGGCAGTCGGCTCACCCACGGGCACAGTGCGCGTGATATCGGTGGTGCCGTCCTCGTACTGACCTCCGGAATCGACCAGGTAGAGTTCGCCGCGTGTCAGTGTGCGGCAAGACAGGTTGGTCACGCGATAGTGCATGATCGAGCCGTTCGGGCCGGCGCCGGATATCGTGTCAAATGACACATCCTTGAGTGGCATCTGCGCTTCCTGACCGGCAAGCACACGGGCGCTTTCCAGCGCCACGACTGCGCTCGTTTCCGTCACGGTGCCGGGTTCCTGGCGGTCGAGCCAGGCCAGAAACCGGGCCATGGCAACACCGTCGCGGCGGTGTGCAGCCCTGGCGCCTTGCAGTTCTGTCGGGTTTTTGCAGGCCCGGGGGAGGCGGGCCGGATCAGGCATCGGAACATACCGGCCACCGTTTTCGCTTACCAGGGCGTATAACTTCGCTGCGGCCATCTGCGGATCCAGACCGATCGATTTGCCCTGGCGAGCCAATTCGACCATGGCTTCATCGAGTTCGGAAGGCGGCCGGATGCTGCACAATTGCGTCAAATACGCTTCGACCGCGGTCGACATCTTCCGCTTGTCCATGAAGAGCTGATGATTGCCTTTGGCTGTAACGATCGCAAAACCCAACGCCAGCGGCGTATGAGGAACATCGGAACCGCGGATATTGAATGCCCATGCCAGGGACGATGGATCTGTCAGGACGCAGGCATCGGCCCCGGCTTCGCTTATTTCATTCGCCAAGGCGGCAAGCTTGTCGCGTGCCAGAACGCCGGCTCGTTCTATTGGATGAAGGACAACCGGCTCAAGGGGGGGAGCAGGGCGATCAAGGCGAATGGCGTCGACCGGATTGAACTCAAGCATGACGAGTTCGCCGCCCGCGTCCTCCAAAGCCGTTCGAAGCCGCTCCGCCTCGCCGATCGTGTGGAGCCAAGGATCAATTCCAAGACGGTCGCCTCTCTTCCAGTGCGTCCGGATCCATCTGGGCGGGGGATTTGAGACGAGGTCCTGATAGTCGAACAGGTGAGGATCGGTCTGCAGCCGCACTTGTTCCGTATAGCGGCCATCAACGAACATGGCCGCATTGGATCGGCCGACATATGCCAAACCGGCCGAACCGGTAAATCCGGTCAGCCATGAGAGGCGTTCGGCATAGTTGGCGACATATTCGCCCTGGTGCTCATCGGATCTGGGAACCAGAACACCTTGAATGCCATGCTCGGCAAGCAAGGACCGCAATTTCTGCACTCTTTCGGCTGCGTGTGTCGGATCCGAGGTGCTCTCGAAGGATTGGAAGAGCGGAGAATGCATGATGGGCAGTTTCCTGTTCTGGGCGGCCGGCGGACCGCATCCTTTTCGCGGCGACGGTAAACAAGCCGCGACGGGCTGTCCATCGGTCATGCCCAGCGTTTCATGCTGCGCTGCAGTATTTTTCTTTCGCATATGCACAACACGCAAGGGTGCCATGCAGCAATGGCTCTGGTTGGAGGCGGGGAAGGGGCCTATCTCTTTGTCAACGATGAATTTTGGTTCAACCCAGTGAGGACAGAACGATGCCGAACAAGACCCGTGGCTTTTTCCGCAATGCCTATGACGCGATGCTGGAAGCCCGTCAGCGGCAGGCAAACCAGTATGTCAATGGCGCACTGCTGATGCTTGATGACGAAACGCTGAAGGCGCGTGGCTATTCCCGTGCCGAACTGCGCCGGAAAGGTTCTTCCGGTTTCTATATCTGATCGACCCTAACAGCGGTCCGAGCACGAGGCGGTCCATGGCGGGCCGCCTTTTGCTATTTCGGGAAGTCTGCCACGAAGGGGGGAAGGCAGGTGACATCGTCGGCCCTAGAATGAGCGAGCGGTCAACGCTGCATGTGGATTGTCACCCAGCCTTCGCGCCAGATCGTTCGGACATGTCGGAAGCCTTGATTGCGATAGGCCGCAATGACGCTCTCGCGCTGACGGGAAAGAATGCCCGACAGGATCACCGAGCCGCCAGGTGAGAGATGGCGGGCCATTTCCGGTGCAAGGCTCATCAGTGGCCGTGCCAGGATATTGGCGATGATCAGATCGAACGGCTTCGATTCGATCAGCGCGCGATTTCGGAAACCGACCGCCGTTTCGCACGTCACTAGCCGTTCGACTTCATTCAGCCGCACGTTTTCGCGTGCAACCTTTGTAGCGACCGGATCAATATCGGTGGCAAGAACCGGAATGCGCGCCCGCTTTGCCAAGGCGATCGCAAGAACGGCGGATCCGGTGCCAAGATCGAGCGCCTTCCTGGGCCGTTCGCGTTGAACGATCCTGTCAAGCATGATCAGGCAGCCTGACGTGGTGCCGTGATGGCCTGTACCGAAAGCCTGACCTGCCTCGATCTCGATGGCGATATTGCCGGGCTTTATCTTGTCCCTGTCATGGCTGCCATGGACGATGAAACGCCCGGCGTGGACAGGCGCAAGATCCTCCAGCGATTTGCTGACCCAATCGATGTCAGGCAGTTCTTCCGTACGGGCTTGTGTATCGATACCGAGTTCCAGAAGAACATCGCGAATCATCGCCTGAATGTCATGCCGCGTCTCGTTGCCGGCATAGACCGAGACTTCATGAATGTCGGCGGCTTCGTCCACTTCAAGAACGGCGATCGGGACGCCCTCATCCTCAAACACCAGTTCCAGGCGATCACTTGCGGCATAGGCCTTGTCTCGCGTAGCGGTGAAAAAATAGCGAATCTGGCTCACGGCTGGTCGTCCGGTTTTTCGGCTCCAGCCGTTCCCTTCCTCGGATCACCCGCGCGGCCTTCCGGCTTTGGCGGGGCGAAGGACAGGATCGTGTCGCCAGGCTGCGGTTTTCCCTCCGGCGCTGTGGAGGCAAAGACCAGTTGCCCGGATGCCTTGCGCCAGAGGATCATGCGAGCGCCTTCTGCCCGGGTTTCCAGATATTTGTCAAAGGGAAACTCATCTGAAATCCTGGTCGCCTGCACGCCCCAGCCGCGGGTCATGTTGATCTGGAAATCGAACCAGCCAAGGGCCGGTTCGCGCGTCAGGGGACGGCCGCCGAGTGTGAAATTGAGCGCCAACCGTTCGGAACGTTCCTTCGCACTGCCGATCTGGAAGACGTGGCTGCGGCCGACTTCCGGCCCGAGATCGGTGCAGACGAGCGTATTGTAAGCGTCGTTCGGTGTGGCGGCAATGACGTTCTGGTATCGGTTCAGGGCCAGCGAGTGATGGGCGTCCTCCGACAGGACTTCACCGAAATAGACGGGAATATCGGCCAGACGCGCCTCGCGAATACGGTCCCACTCCGTGTCGGCGACGAGCACAGGAATCTTCAATTCCTTCATTTTGCGCGCAAGGCTGGTCGCAAATCGCGAGCCCCCGACGATCAGGACACCGGGGCTTTCGGATGACTTGAGACCAAGAAGTCCGGCGAGTGGCGACAGGGTGAAGCCGTGGGCAATGATGGTGGTCACCACAACCGCGAAGGCGAAGGCAACCATGAGAGGCGCGTCCTCAACCCCGTTGTCGGCCAAGGCGGCGCCGAAAAGGCCGGAGACGGCGACCGCGACAATGCCGCGGGGGGCGATCCAGCCGACAAAGATGCGTTCCTTGAGGGACAAGCCGGTGCCCAGGGTCGCGACAAGGACCGCCGCCGGCCGGATCACGAACATGACGAGGACCACAAAGGCGGCCGCCTTCCAGTCCAGGGCCAGAACCGCATCGACATCAAGGGCTGCTGTCAGCAGAACAAAAAGCCCCGATACAAGCAAGATTGTCACGGTTTCCTTGAACCGGCGCATTTCCGCCAGGCTGGCGATGCGCGTATTCGCCAGAGTGATGCCCATGACCGTCACGGTGAGCAAGCCGGCTTCCTCAAGAATGAGATTGGTTGAGACGAATGCGGAAAGGACGGCGGCAAAGATTACCGGGGCCTTGAGATATTCGGGTACGTGGCCGCGAATGAACAACCAGGCAATGAAGCGGCCAAAAAGAATGCCACCGGCGGTGGCTGTGACGAAGGCCACGATCACGGAAATGACCAGCCGGTCGGCGTGATGCGTGCCATGCGACACGAGGAAAACCTCGAATGCAAGAACTGCAAACAGCGCCCCGATCGCGTCATTGACGATCGCTTCCCAGCGCAAGAGAGAAGCCGGCCGTTGGGTCAGCTTGGCCTGCCGCAGAAGCGGCATGATGACCGTAGGACCGGTGACGACAAGGATTGCGCCCAGAACGGCTGAAGTGGGCCAGGACAAGCCTCCCACGAAGTGGGCTGCAAGCGTTGTCATGCCCCAGACCAGGGGACCGCCCAGAATGATCATCCGGCGCACGGCTGTCGAAGTTTCCGCGATCTCCCTGAAATTGAGGGTCAGCCCGCCCTCGAACAGAATGATGGCAACGGCAAGGGAAACCGCTGGACGATAGACATCGCCAAAGTCGCGGACAGGATCGATGAAACCGGTGACCGGGCCGATCAATGCGCCAGCGACAAGAAGCAGCACGATGCCGGGTATGCGAAGACGCCATGCCAGCCATTGGGCGAAAACGCCTGCAGCAGCAATGCTGGCGAGTTTGAAGCCTACCATGTCCATTCTTCAAACTCCTGCAGGAAGCCATTGCCGCACATGGGCGTAACCTGGCTGGCTTCCGGTTGGGATCAACCGGAAGTGGATCCACCTCCCGGATTCGCCTAGCCTTCGGCGAGCCGCTTCAATTTCGCCATCGCGGCCTGCGCATCTTCGCCATAGGCGATGGTGCCTTCAAAGCCGCCCTTCGCGTTCAGCAGCAGGATCGATGCCGTATGGTCCATCGTATAGTCGTTCCCGTCATTGGTGGGAATCTTCTTTGCGTAGATCTTGTAGTCGCGAATGACCTTGGCAACCTCGTCAGGATCGCCGGAGACGCCGACAACGCGATCGGTGACGTTGGAAATGTAGTCCTTGAGGATTTCCGGCGTATCCCTTTCGGGATCGACCGAGAAGAAGAACGCCTTGACGTTACCGGCCTCCGGACCCAGCTGCGTCAGCCATCCATTGAGCTCGTAAAGGGTTGTCGGACACACTTCGGGGCAGTGGGTGAAGCCGAAGAAAAGGGCAACGGGCTGACCGCGCAACGCCTGTTCCGTGATCTCGTTTCCATACATGTCGGTCAAGGTGAAAGGGCCGCCGAACGCGCCATCGCCCTGGTTCATTGCATTGTAGGCGGTATAACCGAGGATGCCGGTTGCGAGCGCCACTGCGGCAAGCACAGCATAGAGTATTCCACGCATCATTTTGAATTTCTTTCCAGAATCCTGATCTCAGAGGCACCATGACAGGCCGGTCTCGGCCAGCGAGAGGAAGAGCGAGGCGCCGTGATCGATCCAGCCTGCAAGCGCGAGTCCCAAAATCCCGGCCAAGGCCATCAGGACGGCGGCTCCCCACACATGCATTCCCTGTGTCTTGTGCCAAGTCTGTTTCATGGCAAATCTATATCGCGCATTGCCGGCAACCGCAAAGGACCAAGCGTCGCGGGTGGCGCCCGGCCTCTTCTGTTCCCATATCAAGGGAGGACGGCCCTCGGCCAGTTCGGACGTGCCAGGCTTCAGTGAGAGGACAGAAACGATGCACAAGACCTTGAAAATGCTTGTGGTGGCTGCATTGGCAGCGACCGGGGCAGCCAGTTACGCGAAGGCGGAGCAGGTTGGCGAGGTGGGAGTCGACTGGCTTGGCAACGATATCCTGATCGAGGCCATAAGCGATCCGGAGGTTTCCGGGGTGACCTGCCATGTCGCCTATTTCGATCGCGGCCTGATTGACCGCCTTCAGAAGGGAAACTGGTTCGAGGATCCATCGAACTCCTCCATCGCCTGCCGGCAGACAGGGCCGATCTCGGTCGGAGCAATCGATCTCGACGAGGATGGTGAAGAGGTTTTCAAGCAGCGCCAATCGCTGATCTGGAAGCAACTGGTCGTCAAGCGCATCTACGACAAGGCAAATGATACCCTGATCTATCTTGCACATTCCAGGCAGGTTCAGGATGGATCGGCCAAGATGTCGATCTCGACCGTTCCGCTTTACGGTCAAACCGTGGAATGGCGTGACGGCAAGCCGGAATAGGGGGGCAGGGCGCCTTGCGGGCAGATGCAAGGCAGCTTATGGCTGGGCGATGACGCAAGACGATGCCGGCCCTCTGCGATTTCGCGACAGCGAACCCAAGATCCACCCAACGGCCAGCATGAAGGGGTGCCGGCTGGCACGCCATTGCGTGATCGGTGAAAGAGTGATCCTGCGTGATGTGATCCTCGGTCCCTATTCCTATTTCGAGCGCCATGCGGAAGCAGCCCATGCAGACATAGGGGCCTTCTGTTCCATTGCAGCCAATACCCGCATCAACGCACTGGAGCATCCGGTCGAACGGGTCAGCAGCCACAAGCTCACCTACCGGCCCAACGAGTATTTTCGTTTCCTGCCTGTGGACCAGGAGTTCCGGCAGCGGCGGAAGGACAGACCCGTAACCATCGGGCATGATGTCTGGATCGGTCACGGAGCGGTTGTCATGCCCGGCGTCGTCATCGGTACTGGCGCGGTGGTCGGTGCGAACAGCGTCGTCACGCGCGATGTGAACCCTTACGAGATTGTAGCCGGCGCTCCCGCCCGGATCATCCGCCAGCGTTTCGACCCTGCTGTGGCACAGGCGCTTCTAGAGCTTGCATGGTGGGATTGGCCAGTCGAAAAACTCTTCGAGGCCATCCCGGACATGCAGGCTCTGCAACCAATGGATTTCGTGAAAAAGTGGTCCTAATCGACTGAAAATATTTGCTGCGTTGACGTTGGTGAGCCTTCGGGATGCTGCAATGCGGAAATGATTCTTGCAGATACAACTTGCAACCCGTGCCGCGAATCCGTTCAATTCCGCAGCAATATGGACGCGGAGGGACCCTTTTACCGAAGGGATGCGTCCAATGGGAGGCTCGAAATGTCGATGGCTGATTCCGATCACCAGCAAGAACAACCTGCGGCGTCGTCGCCGTCCATGCCGGAAGTCAACGCAATCAGCGTCGCCGATCTGAAGTCGGCGTTGAAGCAGGGACTTGCCGATTTTGGCCGGGCCCCCCTGTATGGCCTGTTCTTTGGCGGTGTGTTCGCTTTGGCCGGCCTGCTCATTATCCTGGCGGTGACCCGGTGGGATATGCCCTGGCTCATTTATCCGTTCGCGATCGGGTTTCCGTTGGTCGGTCCCTTTGCCGCAGTCGGCCTCTATGAAGTCAGCCGCCGGTTGCAAAGCGGGGAGCCCTTGAGCTGGGGTGCGGTCCTGGGCTTCGTCTGGCAACAGAGGTTTCGCGAACTCTCATGGATGGCATTTGTCATGCTCTTCATCTTCTGGATCTGGATGTATCAGATCCGGCTGTTGATCGCGATTGTGCTCGGGCGCATGTCCTTTTCGACGCTGGACCGGTTCCTCGAGATCGTTTTCACGACGCCCACCGGATGGCTGTTCCTTGCCATCGGCCATGTCGTTGGCGCGGTCCTTGCGATGATCCTCTTCAGCGTGACCGTGATATCGATTCCCCTCCTGATGGAGCGGGAACTGGATATCGTGACTGCGATGATCACCTCATTCAAGGCCGTGCTTGCAAATCCGCCTGTCATGCTTGGCTGGGGCATCATTGTCACGCTCGCCGTCCTGCTGGCATCCGTGCCGCTGTTCCTCGGGCATCTTGTCGTGCTTCCTGTTCTCGGCCATGCGACCTGGCATCTGTACAAGAAGACCGTGAAGCCGGCTTCAGGCGAGGCGCTGGCATAGCAGGCGTGATGGGGGTGCTGTCAGCCAGCACCGGCCCGTCAAGTTGCCAGGCATCGGTCGATCCAGCCTTCCATTTCGGAGGCAACGCTGTCGGGCTGTTCGGTGATGGTGAAATGCCCTGCTTCCTCGAAGGTGACAAGGCGCGCGTCCGCCATCGAAGCGGCCATGGCTTCGTGGTCGGCTGGCGGGCTCCACTTGTCATGGCTTCCTGTCGCAACGAGGGCAGGGCATGTGATGGTCGGCAGGACCGGACCTGCGTCGGGCCGCGAAAGGAGGGCCTTGATCTGGCGTTCGTGGATTTCGGGCGTCATCCGCTCCACCATTGCAGCCAGTGAGCCCATCAGGGCGAGGTCGACGTGCCGGGCGGGATGGACGAAAGGCGGCAGCCAGTCATCGGCCAATGCACGCATGCCCTTTTCATGGGCCAAGGCAACACGGCGGGCACGGATTTTCTCCTCACCCTGCTTGTAGGTTGTTATGCCGGTGTCCAGAACGGCAAGGCCGCCGATGCGTTCCGGCGCTAATCGCCACATCTCGAATGCCACCCGGCCGCCGAGCGAATGCCCGGCCACGAGCAAATCGCCGGAGAGCCGGTCCAGGATGTCTTGTGCCATCGCAGGAATGCTGTCCTGCCTCGTGATGTCAGCCATGGAGACCGGCAGGCGGGCGGCCAGCCGTCCGGGTATCGTCGACCAGCTCGCGTAGTCGCATAGCAGCCCCGGAATGAGCACGAGGGTCGGCTGTGTCATTGCGCGGAAACTCCCTTTGCAAGCGCCGTGGCCGCGGCAACGGCCGAGGCCCAGGCCCATTGAAAATTGTATCCTCCGAGCCAACCGGTCACGTCCACCGCCTCGCCGATGAAAAACAGGCCGGGACAGCGTTTCGCTTCCATGGTTTTTGACGAAAGGCAAACGGTGGAGACGCCGCCGGAGGTCACTTCCGCCTTGCCGAAACCTTCCGTGCCACTCGGCAGGAACCGCCAGGCTGCAATCGAGTTCTCGATTTCCGCAAGTCTCCTGTCCGGCATGTCGGCCAGGTTCCCGGAACAGTTGATCCGTTCGCCGAGCGCTATGCCCAGCCGCTCGGGAAGGTGGGTCGTCAGGATGCTCTTGAGTTGGGCTTTGGGCCGGTCTCGCTTTGCCTGGCGAAGCCAGCCGTGCTGCAGGCCGGGCAGGAAATCGACCTCTATGGCCCCGCCAGGCTTCCAATAGGATGACGCCTGAAGGATCGCCGGTCCTGACAGTCCCTTGTGGGTGAAAAGAGCCGCTTCTGCAAAACTGGCCGTTCCGGCACGGGCAATGACGGGCGCCGCGACGCCCGAAAGCTCGCGAAAAAGGGCGTCGCTCGTTGAAAGTGTCAGGGGCACAAGTGCAGGACGCGGTTCCACCACCTTGCAGCGGAACTGGCGCGCGATGTCGTAGGCCAAACCCGTTGCGCCAAGTTTCGGTATCGAAAGACCGCCGGTGGCCACCACCAGGGCCGGCGCGGCCACTTCGGTCGCGTTGCAGGTCAGCTTGAAGCGGCTGCCATCGTGGCTGATAACCGAGACCGGATGGCCCAGCAGGATATCCACCCTGTCCTTCGGGCATTCAGCGAGCAGCATGTCGACGACCTGGCGTGCCGAACCGTCGCAGAAAAGCTGGCCCAGTGTCTTTTCGTGCCAGGCGATGCCATGGCGTTCGATGAGCGCGACAAAGTCGGCCGGACGATAGCGGCCCAGGGCAGACTTGGCGAAATGGGGATTTCCCGAGATGAAGTTTGCCGCGGTGACGTCGCGATTGGTGAAGTTGCAGCGGCCGCCGCCAGAGATGAGAATCTTCTTTCCGGGCGCATCCATGTGGTCGACGAGAGCGACCTTGCGCCCTGCCTGTCCGGCCCTAGCGGCGCACATGAGCCCTGCTGCCCCGGCACCAAGTACGATGACATCATGCATGCTGGAACGGGATGGCATTCGCGTTGATCAGGCCTTTTTCACGAATTCCGTGCGCAGCATCAGGCCCTTGATCTGCTTGGACCGGACTTCGATCAGTTCCGGATCATCGGAGAGATGAATGTCCTTGAATGTCGTGCCCCGCTTGACCACGGAAGACGATCCCTTGACTTTGAGATCCTTGATGACTGACACGCTGTCGCCTTCCGCCAGCAGCGTACCGTTGCAATCCTTCACGTCCATTTTGCTTTCTCCGTCGATCCTGCGCCTTCGGTCTAACGCCATTCAACCGGGAAGGCGAGGGCATTTCGGGAACAATGCAAGAGGCCAGGCTTGCAAGACCATGCCATTTGTGTTGCGCTGCAGCATGGTCTGGCAGGAGGTTGTCATGCGTGTCACGGTCTATTCAGCCAAGTCCTATGACTTGCGCTTCCTGGAAGCAGCAAATGGCCGTGCGCATGCCCTCGCTTTTGTCGAACCTGCCCTGACGGAGGTTACCGCGCCATTGGCACGGGGCAGCGACGCCGTTTGCGTGTTCGTCAATGACGAATTGGGTGCAGAAACGCTCGGGCTGCTCAGACAAGCCGGTGTCCGGCTGGTGGCGTTGCGATGCGCCGGCTTCAACCGTGTGGATGTGCATGCCGCGGATCGGCTTGGCATAACGGTGGCGCGGGTGCCTGCCTATTCGCCGCATGCCATCGCCGAACACACCCTGGCCCTTGTGCTGACGCTGAACCGTCGTATTCACCGCGCCTACAACCGTGTGCGCGAGGGGAATTTCGAACTTGACGGATTGCTGGGCTTCGACCTGAACGGCAAGACGGTGGGCATTGTCGGTACGGGAAAGATCGGCGTCTGTGTCGCCGCGATCTTCAAGGGGTTCAATTGCAACATTCTCGCGCTTGATCCAGTGCGGGATGCTGCGGTGGAAGCGCTCGGCGCGCGCTATGTCGACAAGGACCGGCTTCTGGCCGAAAGCGATATCGTCACGCTGCATTGCCCGCTGACGCCGGCCACCCATCATTTTATCGATGCAGACGCGCTTGCGGCCATGAAGCCGGGCGCAATGCTGGTGAATACGTCGCGTGGCGCCGTCCTGGATGCACTTGCAGCAAAGGAAGCGCTCAAGTCGGGACATCTGGGTGCTCTGGCGCTCGATGTCTACGAGGAAGAAGGCGACCTGTTCTTCCGCGATCTCTCCTCAACCGTGATCCGCGATGATCTGTTTGCGCGACTCGTCAATTTTCCGAACGTACTCATCACGGGCCACCAGGCCTTCTTCACGCGAGAGGCCATGGAAGCAATTGCTTCCACGACGATTGCCAATCTCACCGCCTTCGAGCGCGACGGTGTACCGCTTCATGCCGTCACCCGCGCCATGGTGGCCTGAGCAAGGGGCGCGCGAGGCGCAAGGCCTTGACGGGAAAGGGCGGATTCTTGCGAATCCGCCCATCCTCCTCCTCCCGGAACCGGCAATGCCATGGTGGCTGCCGGTTCCTGTTCGCGCCATCAGGCAGCGAACTGGTTCATCGTGTTATCCTTGCCGCCGGCCTTCAGGGCCGCCTCGCCGGCAAAATATTCCTTGTGGTCGTCGCCGATATCGGAGCCGGCCATGTTCTGGTGCTTGACGCAGGCGATGCCCTGCCGGATTTCCTCGCGCTGGACATTGAGAACGTAGCCCAGCATGCCTTCCTCGCCAAAGTAGCGCTTGGCAAGATTGTCGGTCGACAGCGCGGCAGTGTGATAGGTCGGCAGCGTGATGAGGTGGTGGAAAATTCCGGCTTCACGGGCTGCGTCAGCCTGGAAGGTGCGGATCTTTTCGTCGGCTTCAATTGCAAGATCCGTCGCGTCATAGTCCACGCTCATCAGACGGGCGCGGTCATAGGCCGAGACATCCTTGCCGGCTTCCTTCCAGGCGTCGAAAACCTGCTGGCGGAAGTTGAGCGTCCAGTTGAAAGACGGGGAATTGTTGTAGACGAGCTTGGCGTTCGGAACAACTTCGCGAATCCGGTTCATCATGCCGCCGATCTGGCCGATATGGGGCTTCTCCGTTTCGATCCAGATGAGGTCCGCACCGTTCTGAAGCGATGTGATGGAGTCGAGCACGCACCGATCCTCCCCCGTGCCGGGGCGGAACTGGAACAGGTTGGATGGCAGGCGCTTCGGGCGCATCAGCTTGCCATCGCGCTTGATGACGACATCAGACGGCTTGAGATCGTCGACCGAGACCTCTTCGCAATCGAGGAAGGCGTTGTACTGGTCACCCAGGTCGCCCGGTTCGGCGGAATAGGCGATCTGCTTGGTCAGGCCTGCACCGAGCGAGTCGGTACGGGTGACGATGACGCCATCCTCGACACCGAGTTCGAGGAACGCGTAGCGGCAGGCGCGCACTTTCTGCAGGAAGTCCTCGTGCGGAACGGTGACCTTGCCATCCTGGTGGCCGCACTGCTTCTCGTCCGAAACCTGGTTTTCGATCTGAAGCGCGCAGGCGCCAGCCTCGATCATCTTCTTGGCCAGCAGATAGGTGGCTTCCGCATTGCCGAAGCCGGCGTCGATGTCGGCGATGATCGGGACGATATGGGTCTCGTGATTGTCGATCTTGTGCTGGATTTCCGCTGCCTTGTTGGTGTCGCCCGCCTCACGGGCCGCATCGAGATCGCGGAAGAGAATGTTCAGTTCGCGGGCGTCGGCCTGGCGAAGGAAGGTGTAGAGTTCCTCGATCAGAGCCGGAACCGATGTCTTCTCGTGCATGGACTGATCCGGCAGCGGGCCGAACTCGGAGCGAAGGGCAGCAACCATCCAGCCGGAAAGGTAGAGGTAGCGGCTCTTGGTCGTGCCGAAGTGCTTCTTGATGGAGATCATTTTTTGCTGGCCGATGAAGCCGTGCCAGCAACCGAGCGACTGCGTGTAGTTCGCGGGATCGGCATCATAGGCCGCCATGTCCTCACGCATGATCCTTGCAGTATAGCGCGCAATGTCCAGACCGGTCCGGAAGCGGTTCATGGCCTGCATGCGGGCCACGGATTCGGCGTCGATGGCGTTCCAGGTGCCGTTCTTGCTCGTGATAAGGGAGCGGGCCTTTTCGATGTCCTGCGAATACGACATTGCAGATGTCCTTCTTCTTCTGCTGATCTGGTCAGTTTGTAAAACCTGTCACGAAATTCCCTTGGCTTCTGCCACTCGGGTTCGCCGATCTTTCAGAAGTTGAAATGACGCAAAGGTACGAAATTGTCACGGAAACTCTGGTTGCACTGCACCAAATTCGTGTAAGCCTGTGTCAAGACCTGTCAATTTGCGCTGTAAACAAGTCAAAAAAATTACAATTGTCTTGCCTCGTTGGTGTCGCCTTCATTTGATTTTTCCCGTGCGTTGAAGCATAGGGCTCCGGTGTGCATTCAATCTGGCGTGTTGTCATGAAGCCCTTTCTCATCATCCAGTTGCGGCCGGAGGCGGAAGCATCCGACAACGAGTTCGATGCCTTCCTCGCCAAGGGCGGGCTGGCGCCGGACCGTGTCCACAGGATGAGGCTTGAACGCGAGGCGATGCCGGCGGACCTCGACCTTGCCGGCTATGCAGGGGTCATTGTCGGTGGCGGGCCTGGCTGTGTCTCCGATCCGCGTGGCAGCAAGCCGGAGATGGAACGGCGCATCGAAGACGAGGTCATGGGTCTTATGCCTGCGATCACGGCGCGCGATATTCCGTTTCTCGGCTGCTGCTATGGAATCGGCATCCTGGCCCATCATCTTGGCGGCCGTGTTTCCAAGGTCAGATATGGCGAGCCGGTGAGCGTGACACGGGCCCGGCTGACGGAAGAAGGGCGATCCGATCCGCTTCTGCGGGGGGTGCCGGATGAATTCGACGCCTATGTCGGCCACAAGGAGGCTGTGCAGGCGCTGCCTCCACAATGCGTGCATCTGGTTTCAGGTCCCGATTGCCCGTTCCAGATGATCCGTCATGGCCGCAATGTCTATGCCACGCAATTCCATCCCGAAGCAGACGGCGAGGTCTTTGCGCTGCGCATTCGCATCTATCGTGACAAGGGCTATTTCCGGCCTGAGGATGCCGATGTGCTGACAGCCAATGCTCGCAAGGGGAACGGGCAGGCCAGCGCGCTGATTCTCAGGAACTTTGTCGAGCGATACGGGTGAGGGCAAGCCGCGGGCGTGACGGCATATGCCATTCGCAGGCGTTCCGCTGTGAACAATTACCTTCCCAACCGGTCGACCATCGTCATGATCCGGTGAGTCACGAAGGAGTCCGTGGCGATCGAGAGATGCCCTCTCTTCGGTTTCATGGTTCCTTCGCCGCCATCCTGTCCCCGTCTGCCCCTGAAATTGTATTGGTTGATCCGTGTCTTGCGCGGATTCTGAGCAACGAGAACGGGTTTTCGCGCGCCTTCAAACTGGTAGAAGTTGTCCACGATAACAACCGCAGGCGCAACGGGCTTTGGGTTCGGAGCGTCGATCACGGCCGCATAGTCGATCGTGATACCTTCGGTTGCCAGTTTTTGCAGGATCGTGGTCACGGCATTGCCGCCAAGGGAATGGCCGATTATGGCGATCTTACGCCTGGGGTCTTTCCTTTTCTTCGCTGTGATCTCCAGAGCGATGCGGCTTGCCGCCTGGTAGGATGTCATTTCAACGTCATGGCCTCTTTGACGGAGGCTGCCGGCCAGGGGATAGACGACATTCGGAAACAGGAAACCCGCGAGGCCCCGCATGACGTAGACATCTGCGGCCAACGCGCCTGATGAAGCATGTGCCAGCACGGATGCGACAATCGCCAAGGAAAAGATGAACTTGCGCATGCTTGTCTCCCGGTTCCGTTGCCATTTAAAGCGGAGCCGGAAATTAGATACAATATCAATTCGGTGAGACGATTTCCACGAAACTGTCCAGAACCCTTTTCTGCCCGGCCTTGTCGAAATCGACGGTCAGCTTGTTTCCGTCCACTGAGGCAACATTGCCGTTGCCGAATTTCATGTGAAAGACCCTGTCACCGATCGAAAAGGCCGATGGTGCATCGTTGACGGACCTGGCAACCAGTTCACCCTCAATCGTGCGGATGCGGGGCGATCCGCGGCCGGCGCCCCGCCCGGAATCCGGCTCCCCATAGCCGATGCGCTCAACTGCATGACCGGACCGGTTGCCCCAGTTGCGCGCGGTGGCCTCCGTACGATTGGCCTGCGCGCGTTGCCAGCCGGGCGTTGCATAGGTGTTGGAAAAGGCTTCGCCGCCCATTCTGTCGAACCGGCTTTCGCCATAGGGCTTGCGCCTTGCTCCATACTGCCCCATGGCCCCGGCGCCATATCCACCATAGGACGTACCTGTCTCGGCCACTTCCACATGATCTTCGGGAAGTTCATCCAGAAAACGTGAGGGAATGGTGGATTGCCAGAGGCCATGAATGCGTCTGTTCGAGACGAACCAGATGTGCAGGTTCCGCTTGGCACGCGTTACGCCGACATAGGCAAGCCGGCGCTCTTCCTCCAGACCTGACCTGCCGCCCTCGTCCAGCGCCCGCTGGTGGGGGAAAAGCCCTTCCTCCCATCCGGGCAGGAAAACGGTATCGAATTCCAGTCCCTTGGCCGAATGAAGGGTCATGATTGACACTGCATCCATTTCCTCGGCCTGCTCGGCATCCATCACCAGTGCGATGTGCTCGAGAAACGCACGCAAGGATTCATAGTCCTCCATGGAGCGGATCAGCTCCTTGAGGTTTTCCAGCCGTCCCGGCGCCTCGGCCGAGCGGTCGTTCTGCCACATGGCAGTGTAGCCGCTTTCGTCGAGGATTTGCTCGGCAAGTTCGGTATGCGGCGTGTTGTCGAGCAACCCCTGCCAGCGGCGGAAGTTCTCGACCACTTCGCGCAATGCAGCACGGGGTTTCGGCTTCAGTTCCTCGGTGCCGACAAGATCCGCCGCTGCCTGCAGCATGGGGCAGGCGCGGGCGCGGGCGGTATCATGGACAAGGCGGACGGAAGCCTCACCAAGGCCGCGCTTGGGCGTGTTGACGATGCGCTCGAAGGCAAGATCGTCGGCCGGCTGGCAGACGACGCGGAAATATGCCAGCGCGTCACGGATCTCCATGCGTTCATAGAATCGCGGGCCGCCAATGACGCGGTAATTCAAGCCAAGCGTGACGAACCGGTCCTCGAATTCGCGCATCTGGAACGAGGCACGCACAAGGATTGCCATGTCATTGAGGCGATGCCCCCTGGTTTGAACCGCCTCTATTTCCTCGCCGATGGCCCGGGCTTCCTCTTCCGAGTCCCAGGCAGCATGAACCTGAACGCGGGCATCATCGGGATCCGCCATTTCGGTAAACAGGGTCTTGCCGAGACGGCCTTCGTTGTGCGCGATCAGATGCGATGCGGCGCCCAGAATGTGGGCGGTCGAGCGGTAATTGCGTTCCAGCCGGATGACTCTGGCGCCTGGGAAATCCTTTTCGAACCGAAGGATATTGTCCACCTCTGCGCCGCGCCAGCCATAGATCGACTGGTCATCATCGCCGACACAGCAGATATTTGGCTGGATTGCCTTGCTGCCGGCGTCGCCGCTGTCCACGCGGTCGGCAGCGTCCTTGCGTTGTGGCCGCTGAGCGATCAGCCTCAACCACATGTATTGCGCCGTGTTTGTGTCCTGATACTCGTCGACCAGAATGTAGCGGAACCTGCGATGAAAATCGGCCAGCACATCCGGATTCTCGCGGAAAAGGCGGATGGGCAGACACAGCAGGTCGCCAAAGTCGACAGCGTTCAGCGTCTTCAGCCGCTCCTGATAGGCGGTGTAGAGCTCGCGACCTTTTCCATTGGCAAATGCACGGGCGTCGCCCTCGGGAATCTGCGCCGGATACAGGCCCTTGTTTTTCCAGCCGTCGATCATTTGCGCAAATTGCCGGGCCGGCCAGCGCTTGTCGTCAATGCCTTCAGCCTGGATCAACTGCTTGATGAGGCGGATCTGGTCGTCGGTGTCGAGGATCGTGAAATTCGACTTGAGGCCGGCCAGTTCGGCATGGCGGCGCAGGATCTTCACGCCAATGGAATGGAACGTGCCGAGCCAGGGCATGCCTTCCACGGCTTCGCCCACGAGCAGCGCGATGCGCTCCTTCATTTCACGGGCAGCCTTGTTGGTGAAGGTGACTGCAAGAATTTGCGAGGGGAAGGCGAGGCCGAGATTCAGGATATGAGCGATGCGTGTCGTCAACACGCGCGTCTTGCCGGTTCCGGCACCGGCAAGCACGAGAACGGGGCCTTCCGTTGTCTCGACCGCCTCCCGCTGTTCCGGATTCATGGTTTCGAGGTAAGGTGCAGTCCTGCGTTCGCGTTCACGCGCGGCCATGGCGCGTGCGGCAAGGCCGCCGGCGCGTTGGGGTGGCGGCGCGGCCGGCCCGTCGAAGAACGGGATATCGTCGTCGTCCGGAAAATCTGTCATTGCCTGCAATGTAGCGATTCGACAGCAAAAGGCCAGAACAGAGCGCAAACATTGACAGCCGCGACCGGTTTCAGCCGCGCTTCTTTTCGAGTTTCGACAACCTGCGATCGGTGAAATTCCGTCTGCCGGCAGCTATGTCGTGTGCAAGGTCGGCAAGGTCCGGTTCCCGGCTCACCAGCGCATCCAGCTCGGTCATCTGGTTCATGGCAATCAACCGCAGCAGGTCGTCGCGCGGGCTGCCATCGGCATAGCGGGGCATTCGCGGCAACGGGTGGATCAGGTCAGCGCCGCCGCGCTTCATGCGAAGGCGTTGCAGCTTTTCGAGTTCGGCGGCATCAACGCCTTCCGGCGCCTCCACGAAGGCGTACAAGCCAATGCCTTTCCTTGGCAAGGGGCATACCGTAAGGGCAACGTCGGTGACCGCCGGATGCTGCATGAATGCCGAATTGATGCCGGGGCCTTCCAGATCGATGCGATCCTGTGTTCCCTCGCCATCCGACCAGCGCAGAAGGCCGCGTGTAACAAGGTTGTAGACGGGCTTGAACGTGGCAAACCAGATGCGGGAGGGCAGCGACCGGCGCGCCAGGATGCGCTTTTCCCTTGCCGTCAGGAGGTGAGGCGCGAAGGCGCGCTTCTGCTTGATCAGGTGGCGGCGGTCTTCGTAGGCCATGATCCTGAAAAGGCGGCCACGCCGCCTGTGCAGCGAGGCAAGCTGGAAATCGATGACGCCAGCCGAGCCGTCGGGCAGCAACAGCCAGTTTTGCGGTTTGGCAATATCGTTGTGCGTGACGCCGCGGCGGCGCATTTCGAGCAGCAGGCGGCGCGCATCGCGATACCAGGCAGGATCGGCGGGGCGGGCAAGATGCAGCGGCGTGCCTTCGCACCAGCGTCGAAGCAGGCCATCAGCATCGACGCGGAGAAGTTCAGGCGTGCCGGCAATGCCTTTTACAGCATCGAGCGCACGGATCTCGCGGCGCGCCAGCCACCGGGCAACCGGCCTGCTCCACCAGGGCGCGGCTGAGACTATGCGCCGTATGACCGGATCGGCGGACCGGTCCTGCAGATAACCCTTGTGGGTTTCCGAGAAAACATCGCGCTTGAGAATGGCTGTAGAAATGAATTCGGTCATTGATCTCAGAATACGAAAACTCGCTTCCCCTAATTCAATTCGATGTCGAAAGGAAGGGTAGGGCCGGTGGTTTGATGCACCATGAAACGCCAGGAAAATGGCACCAAATTCGCAAAGCAAGGTGTATGAGCAGCCAATTCCGGTCAAAACAATGCCAAAAGGGGCAATCCGCCCTTGCTTCGGTCATGCCGCTTGCTCTAACCGGAGTGACCCGGTTCTGACCGTGAGAATTTCATTCCACAAAAACGATTCCAGAAATGACCAAAAGCGCAACCGTTACAGCCAATACCGATTCTCAGAAGCCGGGCGAGCGAGAGGCGACCCTTCCGACCCTGACATTTTTCGCTTTCCTGGTCGGTCTGGTGGCCGCAGCCGGCGCCATCGGTTTCAAACTGCTTATTGCCTTCATCTATAACCTCGCCTTTTACGGCATCCTGTCCTTCGAGCTGGAGCCGAACCAGTATGGCGAGCCGAGCATCTGGGGCGCCTGGATCATTCTTGTTCCCGTGATCGGTGGCCTTGTTGTCGTCTGGATCGTGCAGACATTCGCGCCGGAAGCCAAAGGCCACGGTGTTCCCGAAGTGATGTTCGCCATCTATCACAAGGGCGGAAACGTGAGAGGCATCGTTGCCGTCGCGAAATCCTTTGCGTCGGCAATATCGATCGGAACGGGCGCATCCGTAGGTCGGGAAGGACCGATCATCCAGATCGGTTCGTCATTCGGCTCGACGTTCGGTCGCCGGCTCGGATTGATACGGTCACAAAAAATCATCCTGCTCGCCGCCGGAGCTGGCGCTGGAATCGCGGCCACGTTCAACACGCCACTGGGCGGCGTGCTCTTTGCTGTGGAAGTCCTGCTGCCCGAGATCTCGCCGCGTTCTTTTCTGCCCGTCGTTGCCGCCACAGCGACGTCCACTTATGCCTATCGCCTCATCATCGGGGCCGAGGCGACTTTCTACATCCCTCTGTGGAAGCAGCTGCCCCAGCCGGTTGCCGTCAACTTCACCGAAATCGGGCTTGCTGCGTTCACTGGCGTCGCCATCGGTTTCGCGGCCTATCTCTTCGTGATCGTTCTCGAATACATGGAGGACAATTTCGAACGGATTCCCGGCGGCCCCTATGTTCAGAATGTCATCGGGATGACCTGTGTCGGACTGATGGGCTACGGTTTCATGATGTTTACCGGCCAGTATCATGTCCTTAGTGTCGGTTATGCGACAATCCAGGAAATCCTTTCGAACAGTGCGATGGCCGCGGGCCTTCTCATACTTCTGTTCCTGGGAAAGCTGCTTGCCACAACGGTGAGCCTTGGCGCGGGCGCTTCCGGCGGAATCTTTTCTCCGAGTCTGTTCATGGGCGCGACGCTCGGGGGGGCGATCGGTGTCATCGGAATGGCCCTGTTTCCCAATGCCGACCTTTCCATTGAGGTTTTTGCCATGATCGGGATGGGGGCCATGGTCGGCGCCGGTACAAGCGCAGCAATGACCGCAATCGTCATGATCTTCGAGATGACGCGCGACTACAACATCATCCTGCCGCTGGTGCTGGCCGTTGCTATCGCTCTGGGGATCCGAAGGGCGCTGGTTTCCAATGACATCTACACGATCAAGCTCCGCAAGCGTGGCCGTGCGATCCCAACGGACAGGACCACCAACATGCTTCTCGTGCAGCAGGCACGCGAAATCATGAACAAGGATTTTCACATATTGCCGGCACAGATGCCTGTGCGCGAAGCACTCGATCAGCTTGGGCATGATCCGGTCAAGGAAGTGATCGTTGCAAGCGGGCCGCGCATTGGCGGTTATGTCCGGTTCGGCACCATCCCCTACAGGGCGGACCGGTTCACCAATCAGACGCTGGGCGATATCATGCGCACCGATTTCGTGATTGCGACCCATCGCAATACTCTCAATGACGTGGTTACGCGCATGAGCCGGCGTGAACGAACATGCGCAATCGTGATCGACGGCGCGCATGTCGGGGTGCCTCGTCCCGAGGACGTGATGGGCGTCATCGATCGCGAGGAACTGGCAACGGCCCTGATCCGAAACCACTACAACTGACATCGGAGCGCGCGCTGGCGCGCTGCCGTCAGCGCCTTGATGACGCAAAGCTGGTCACGGCCTTGGCACAGCCGCGGTCATTGGGGAGAGGTGTTCTTCCTGGCCTTCAAGGCAATCGACCGGCCGGCCCTTTCCGGCATGGGCAGCGTGGCATGCCGCGACTGCATCGCCTGGACCTTTTCGAGAATATCGTCCGGGAAGGCCACGACGCGGGGTCCGCTCATGTCGATATGAAGCGAAAGCGCCTCGCCGGTTGCCGCCAGCCAGCCATCCTCATGGCGGATTTCCTGGTAGACCCGGATCCGCTTCTCGTCGTGATCAATCATCTGGAAGCTGACCGTCACCTTGTCGCCCTCGTGAAGTTCCCGGATGTAGCAAACGTGGATCTCTGCCGTGAAAACGCTCATCGAGCGCTCCTTCACATAGTCCGCGCTGACGCCAAATTCGGAAAACGCCTCGTCGGCACAGCGGTCGAACAGGACGTTGTAATAGGCCATGTTCATGTGGCCATTGTAGTCGATCCAGGCCGGATCGACGGAAAACACAGATGAGATGAACGGTTCCTGACTGGCCATTTTCCCTCCCTTGGCACTCCGGTTGCCGCGTTCGACTGGCGCAGCATGCTTTTCTCGCGTATCCGGTCATGCCAGATTGCACAAGGCATGCACAAGCGGCCTCTGGCCTGTCGTTGCATGACGGAACAAAAACAACCGGGAGAAACAACATGGCCCTTGCCGATCTTCACGTTGTCGAGCGGAACGAGGCGGGAATCGCAACGGCCCTGGGAATCCTGAAGCAGAGGTTCGGTGACCGGTTCCAGACCGGCCAGGCCTTTCGCGAGCAGCATGCCCACACGATGACCTATCTGCCGGCGCAATTGCCGGACGGCGTGATGTTTGCCGAATCGGCCGGCGATGTGCAGGAGGCGGTGCAAGTCTGCCTCGATCATCGCGTGCCGATCATTCCGTTCGGAACCGGTACATCGCTGGAGGGGCATGTGAATGCGCCTGGCGGCGGCATTTCCATCGATGTCTCCCGCATGAACCGGATCCTCAGGATCAACCAGGATGACCTGGACGTGGTCATCGAGCCGGGTGTCACACGCGAACAACTGAATGAACATTTGCGCGACACGGGGCTTTTCTTTCCCATCGATCCTGGCGCCAACGCCTCCCTTGGCGGCATGGCAGCCACGCGCGCCTCCGGCACAAATGCCGTGCGTTACGGAACGATGCGCGAAAACGTCCTTGCCCTGAGCGCTGTCATGGCAAACGGCCGGGAAATCACCACGGCCAAGAGGGCGCGCAAGACATCGGCAGGCTATGACCTCACGCGTCTGCTCGTCGGTTCCGAAGGTACGTTGGGCATCATCACATCCCTGACCCTGAAGCTCTACGGTATACCTCAGGCGATCTCGGGCGGTGTCTGCCCGTTTCCGTCCCTTGAGGCAGCCTGTCAGGCCGTGATCATGACAATACAGATGGGCATTCCGGTGGCGCGAATTGAATTGCTGAACGCGCTGTCGATGAAATCGCTGAACGCATATTCCCATCTCGATTATCCCGAGAGCCCGTGTCTCTTCGTCGAGTTCCATGGATCGGAAACCGGCGTCAAAGAGCAATCGGAGATGTTTGGAGAGATAGCCGGGGATCTGGGCGGCGGACCATTCCTCTGGACCACGGTTGCGGAAGAACGCAACAAGCTCTGGAAGGCGCGGCACAATGCCTATTTCGCCGGGCTTGCATTGCGTCCCGGTTGCCGTGGCATTTCGACGGATGTCTGCGTCCCGATCTCGAGGCTGGCCGAATGCGTTGCGCAAACCGAGGCCGATATTGCCGCGAGCGGCCTTGTCGCGCCGATCGTGGGCCATGCGGGCGACGGGAACTTCCACGTCCTGCTGCTGCTCGACATGGACAATTCTGCCGAAATCGAGGCTGCCGAGGCGTTTGTGGAACGCCTGAACCTCAGGGCGATCGCGATGGAAGGAACATGTACCGGAGAGCATGGGATCGGACAGGGGAAGCAGCGGTTCCTGCAACTCGAACTGGGGGCGGCAGTGGATACGATGCGCGCCATCAAGCAAGCGCTCGATCCCTTCAACATCATGAATCCGGGCAAGGTGATGCCGCCGGCATGATGCCACTTTCCGGTCATCTTGAGCGCGTTAAGCTTTCGGCCATTGAAACAAGATCGGGAGCCATGTCCTGAACCGTCTTTTTGTCATCATCGGTGGTCTTGTCGTCGCGGTACTCGCCGCAGCCGTCCTGGTGCCACCTTTCATTGACTGGTCGAACTATCGGACCCAGTTCGAGCGCGAGGCCAGCCGCCTCCTGGGCCGTCAGGTCACTGTGAGCGGCCAGGCCCAGGCCCGCCTGCTGCCGTTCCCGTCTGTCCGTTTCACCGACGTCAGCGTGGCCGGCACCGATGGCGGCGAGCCTGTCATGACAGCAGACAGTTTTTCCATGGATGCGGAACTGTCGCCTTTCCTGCGCGGGGAAATCCTGATCTTCGACATGCGGCTGGAAAAGCCGAAACTGACCGTTTCCATCGACAATGAAGGCATTCTCGACTGGGCCATTCGCCCGCAGGCGCCGGCGGCCGTCAAGGAGATCACGCTGGAACAGGTCCGGATCATGGATGGCGAAGTGACCGTGATTCATGCGGCCAGCGGTTCCAGGACGGCGGTCGAGGCCATCAATGCCACGGTTTCGGCCGAGACCTTGCAAGGTCCCTGGCGCGTCGCGGGAACAGGCCGTGTCGAAGGGCATTCAGGACGGTTCGTGTTTTCGACGGGCACTGTCACTGAAGATGGTCGGATCAGGCTACGCTCGCGCATCGAGCCTGATGAACTCGCGCTGACGCTGGAGGCCGACGGCCGTGCCGCGCTTATTGATGGTGCGCCGCGCTATAGCGGCACCTTCACGGTTGGTCCGCGCGTTGATGAGCCAGAGAAAGAAGGCGAGGCATTCTCCATTTCGGTGTTGTCGGACAATCCATGGACGGAACTGCGCCTTGCCGGCGAGTTCACGCTGGAAAACCGCCTGCTTGCCTTCGATACCATTCGCCTCGAAAGCGGCCCCGAGGAGGATCCCTACACGGCGGAAGGCACAGGATTCATCGATCTGGGGCTTGAGCCGCGTTTCGCGCTCAAACTGGAAGGGCGCCAGGTGCAATTGGCGGCCAAAGACACCACCGGATCGCCGGTTCCGTTTCCGACCAGGGTCGCTGCATTCCGGGCATTTCTCGACCAATTGCCCCAGCCGCCGCTGCCGGGAACCATTGACATGTCCTTGCCGGCCGTTGTCGCCGGTGACACGACAATCAGGGACCTGTCCTTCGCTGCGCAGCCCAGACCCGAAGGCTGGAACATCTCCCGCTTCTCTGCGCATCTGCCGGGACGGACGACGCTTGAAGCATCAGGCCTTCTGAGCAATGCCGGTACGGTTTCGTTCGATGGAAACCTGTTGCTTGCCATTGCCCAGCCATCCGGTTTTGCCGCATGGCTGACCGATGACGTGGATGAGGCGATCCGCAGATTGGGGTCTGCAGGCTTTTCAGGTGCTGTCAATCTCTCACAAAATCGGCAAAGTGCGCGTGATCTTGAAATCATTCTGGGCGGTGCGAAGTTCACCGGACTGTTCGACAGGGTTTCGCCAGAAGGCGAAAAGGCGGCAACCGTTCTGGAGCTTGAAGGCCAGGCGCTGGATGTCGAGGGTTTTCGTGCCCTTGCGGCGCTGTTTTTTGGTGAAGCGGGCGAAGTCCGCCTTGCCCGCGACGATCTGGACCTGAAGCTGAAAGCCGGCCCCGTCCATGTCTCGGGCACACGTGCAGAGGCTGTGGACCTTGGCTTGCGTCTCAAGGAGGGAACGCTTGATATAGACCGCTTCGCGGTCAGAGGCCTTGAGGGTGCGGATCTTTCCGCCACCGGCCGTTTCGAAGGATTTCCGGAGATCGCCTCCGGCTCCGTCGATGCTTCGATCGCCGGGCGCGACTTGAACGATCTCGCGGATTTCCTGGCTAACCGCTATCCGGACAATGTCGTTTTACAGGAACTCGTTTCGCGCGCCGATTCGTTTCCTGGCCTGCTTACAGGAACGCGGATCGACTTCACCGGACGCCTCGACCCCGACAGTGCCCGCCTTTCAGGGCAGGGACGGGCAGGGGGGACCAGCTTCGATTTCCGGGTTGCCGGCGCGCGCAGCCTTCTGGCCGGCGAGGGGCGGATGCAACTTTCCGTCACCGCGGCCAATGACGAGGGCGAAGCCGTGCTGGCTGCCTGGGGGGTGCCTGTGCTGCCCATCGGCCTGGCAGGCAGGGTGGAGACCGGATTGCAGATGAACGGCACTCCCGGGGACGGATTTTCCGTTTCTGCAACGGTTTCCGGTCCAACTGCCTTGCTTCGCGTCACTGGTGACCTTCGAACCGACGGCAACCAGGTGCGACTTACAGGCAATGGTGAGGTGAAGGGCGAGGATCTTGCGCCATGGTTGATGGCGGCAGGCTACGGAATCCCGGGGGCGGAGTTCGGTCTCCCGGTTGTGCTTGAGGCGCCTATCACCCTGATGGATGGCGTACTCGGCCTGGCCGGGCTGGAAGGACATGTTGCCGGCCAGGGCGTGACCGGGGTTGCCGAACTGCGCATGGAGGAGGGACGGCCAAGACTGACCGGTAGCCTCAAGATCGAAACGCTGGCAATGGATTGGATTGCGGGCCTGCTACTGGGCAGTGACGCGGTCGCCCTCGCCGGTACGGAGGCCTGGCCGGATCAGCCGTTTACCGCACAGGGGCAAGTGCCGATCAATGCTGGCCTGACGCTGGAAGCCGACAAGCTCACCCTTGCCGGTTTGCTTCCCCTTGAAGACGTGAATATGCGTCTCACGGCCGAGCGGGACAGGATCCGGATTTCCGATCTCGATGCGGGCCTTGCGGGGGGCAGAATTCAGGCCCTTGTTGAAGTGGCCAATGCATCCGGCAGCGCGACTGTCTCCTCGCAGTTGAGCATGAGCGGCGCAAATGTCGCGTCACTGTATCCGGAGCATCTCGCCGCGGGTGTCGCGAATGTTTCGGCCAACATTTCCGGAAGTGGCAAGACGCCTGGCAGTTTTCTAGCCTCCCTGTCGGGGTCCGGATCGGCAGATGTCGCGCAGGTCGTCTTGGAGGGCTTCAACACGGGAGCCTATCCCGAGATCGTTGATGCCGCCGACGCGATCGGACCTGAAATCGATCAGGCGGCCGTATCGGGCCTTGCTGTTCCACTCCTGAAGCAGGGCAGCCTGCGAATCGACGGCGCCGATTTCGCGTTCACGGTCGCAGGTGGCGTGGTGCGAAGCGCGCCCGTTCGAATCCAGACCGGTGAAGCCACGTTGACCGCCGAATTCGGGCACAATCTTGCGACTGGCCAAAAGCAGGCCAATGGCAACGTTGTCTTTGACCCTGGTGAAGAGGCACTGGCGGGATCGGAACCCGTGGTGCGGTTCGCATGGGATAGCGCCAGCGGACTTGACCTCGATATAAGCCCTCTGACCCAATACCTCACACAACGGGCGCTCGAACGCGAACAGGCTCGGGTAGAGGCCATGCAGGCCCTGCTTCTGGAAAAACAGAGGCTGAGGCGCGAAGCCGGTTACTTCGCCGCGCTTGCGAGCCAGCGGGACGAAATCAGGGCCGAGGAGGAACGCCGCCAGGCCGAGGAAGATGCTCGCAGACAAGCGGAAGAGGAGCAGTCTCTCCAGACCGGCAATGAGCCAGAGCAGCAGATTCACCTTCAGGATGGAGCTGGACCTTCAACGCCATCGGCGGAACCCGACGCGGCGGGTAGCAGCATCATTCGCAGGCCGATTGCGCCTCCGGAACGTCAGCCCGGTCCTTCGGAAGAACTTGATTCGATTTTTGACAGAGACGCGTTTTCAATCGAACAAATCCTGAGATCAAACAACGAATTCTGACCGTAGATCACTGGCAGGGCGCCTGGGCATGGCGTTTGAGGTCGGAAAGCACGGCCAGCCGCAAGGCCGACGACAGGTTTGAATCCCGTGGCCGTGAGCTGTCGATTTCCGCCACGAGTGCGGCAAGTGCAAGATCACGCGTGCGCGCCATCCGGTTCAGTTCCAGAAAGAATGCTTCTTCAAGCGAAAAGGAGGTCCGGTGTCCCTGGATGGACACCGAATACTTCCGGATGGCGCTCATGGATCAGGCTTGTCCGAACAACGCTTGTGGCCATCCAGGTGCCTTTCGTGCAACGCCCGTGAAGCCTTGTCCTGCTTCTTCTCCGCTTTCGTCCTTCCGTGGACCAAGCGGTTGGCTTCCGCCACCTTCTGCGCGTCCTTGCGCCGTTTTTGCTTTCTCGCCTGACGAAGATTGACGATTTCGGCCATGATCCCGTTGTCCAGTCTTCAGCCGTGTCGGGCGGTTTCACCTATTTCTTCTTGCGGAACGCGTCGAGCGAGACAATGTCGGCCGCGGGCTTTTCCGCATCTTCCGCGTCCTTGGCTATTTCCTTTTGCGGTCGTGCTGCCTTGCCTTTTGCCTTGGACTGTTTGGGCGGAGGCGCGGTTTCATCCGGCACATCCTCTTGCGCAGGCGCGGTCTGCAACTCGGTGATCTCAGCGACCTGGTTCTCTTCCAGCCGGACATCGAACTCGAGTTCGAAATTGACCGAAGGGTCGTAGAAACCGCGCACGGCCGAGAAAGGCACCTCCAGCTTTTCCGGGATGTCGGAGAAGGAGAGACCGACCTCGAAGCCGCTTTCGGCGACCTTCAGGTCCCAATACTGATACTGGAGAACAATGGTCATCTGCTCCGGGTATTTTTCCATGAGCCGCGATGAGATGCGGACTCCAGGAGCCTGGGTCAGGAAGGTAATGAAGAAGTGGTGATTTCCGGGCAGCCCGGTCTTGGCTACCTCTGTCAATACTTTCCGCATCACGCCCCGAAGCGCGTCCTGCGCCAGAATGTCGTAGCGGATGTGGTCCTGAGCCATCGTCGCCTGATCCTCGATTCCTGTTCGCCACTGATTTAGAACATGTAGGGTCGGCACGCAAAGGCTTCATTCCCTCACGCGTCGGTTTCGGCGCACAAAAAACAAGAAAGAAAAGTGGAGGCTTCTGTTGCCAGGCGCCTCCGGGCCCCGCCTGACGGGGCTAACCGTCAGGACTTAGATCGAAGCAGTCGCACCGCCATTAGGCAGCGAGACGAGCCTCAGCATAGTTGTCGTTGGCAACTATAATTGTGACCCGATAACGGTGGTATCATGCCGAGCGAAAGTCCGATCTTTACACCCTCGTCGATCCTGTTTCGCCCCCATCAGAAAATGCCGCGACCGGCATCTTCTGGTGGAGGCGCCGGGTACCGCCCCCGGGTCCGAATGGCTTATTACATCGGCCGTTTATCGCCATAGTCAGACAAGCTGACCGCCCAGATATAGGCATGACGCGGCGGAAAAGAAAGGGGGCGGCGGCAGGAAAGCGGCGCGAAACCGGCGGCTTGTGTATTCGCCTTTACCTGCTTGGCTACTTTGACTTTGTTGCTTGCGGGATTGACTTGCGGGAGCCGGATTGTAGCCTCTGATCTTGTCAGGCCTGCCAGACTGGCAGAATCGACATGCAGGAAACGGGGACAGCCGCTGTCGGCTTTTCGGTGCGCCAAAGGGGAGAAAAACCATGGCAGACTATGTTGCGGACGTGAAGAAGTACGATGCAGGCGCTGACGAAGCGGTTGTCGGCAAGATCGTCAAGCATCTGGGTATTGCGTTGCGGTCGAGAGACGCATCGCTGGTTTCCTGTTCCGATCCGTCCGAACTGGACCGCGTGGTGGAGAAATGGTGCGGCAAGAAGCTCGGCGTTACCGGTGAGGCCGCCGATTCCGCAGTCCAGACGGTATGCGGCCTGATGAGCGACGATCGCTCCAAATCCCGCGTGACATTCTACTATCTGGTCGCCAAGGAACTGGGAAAACTGGGCGAACTGTAATTGGCAGGCCGATTGCTTGGTGGAGAAGGCCGCAGAGCGAGGCAGGCCTTTTCCCCGCAAGCCTGTGCAGAAGCCACATGGCGGGGCAACGCGCTCTTCGTACGGCAAGGCAGATAGGCTAGGCTGCGGGCAGGAATCAGCCCGGATCGGACACGATGCGCCAATATCTCGATTTGCTTTCCCATGTTCTGGACAACGGGGTCGACCGTGGTGACCGGACAGGTACCGGAACGCGGTCGGTTTTCGGCTACCAGATGCGTTTCGATCTCGATGACGGTTTCCCGGTCCTGACAACCAAAAGGCTGCATCTCCGTTCGATCATCCACGAATTGCTCTGGTTTCTCTCCGGCGATACCAACATCGCATATCTGAACAGCAATGGCGTTTCCATTTGGGATGAATGGGCAGACGAGAACGGCGATCTCGGACCTGTTTACGGTGCGCAATGGCGGTCATGGCCTGATGGCAGGGGCGGCACGATCGACCAGATTACAGGCCTTCTTGACCAGATCCGGCGCAATCCCGATTCCCGCAGGCTGATTGTTTCGGCCTGGAACCCGGCAGAAGTCGATCACATGGCATTGCCGCCCTGCCATTGCCTGTTCCAGTTCTATGTCGCTGAAGGGCGCCTTTCCTGCCAGCTCTATCAGCGGTCAGCGGATATCTTTCTCGGCGTTCCCTTCAACATCGCGTCCTATGCGTTGCTGACCATGATGATCGCGCAGGTCAGCGGCCTGAAACCGGGGCATTTCATTCATACGCTTGGCGACGCGCATCTGTATCACAATCATTTCGAGCAGGCCCGTTTGCAATTGACGCGCACTCCGAGGGCCTTGCCGTTCATGAAGCTCAATCCCGCGGTTCGCGACCTCTTCGCTTTCCGCTATGAGGATTTTGAACTCGTCGGTTACGAGGCCGATCCGTCGATCAAGGCACCGATCGCTGTCTGATCTGTGCAGACAGGTATTCACCACATGCCTATTCATTTCGCCAGTGCCTGTTGCGCCCAGACCCCTTTCTTCAAGACACCGGAATGCAGCCATGCATGATATCGTCATCATTGTCGCTGCGGCGCTGAACAATGTCATCGGCAGGGACGGCGCCATGCCATGGCACCTGTCCAGCGATCTCAAGCGGTTCAAGGCATTGACGATGGGCTGCCCCATCATCATGGGCCGAAAGACCTTCGAGAGCATAGGCAAGCCGTTGCCGGGGCGGCTCAACATCGTGGTGACGCGCGATTTCGACTGGGAGGCCGATGGCGCCTTGCGTGTCGCGTCTCTCGAAACCGCTCTTGAACTGGCATCGGCCAATGTCGATTCTGCCTGCCGCCAGGCGGAGGACAGGGGAGAAGCCCCGCCGGATCTCGACATTTGCGTGATCGGCGGCGGTGAGATTTATGCCCAGGCAATGGAGCGCGCGGATACGATACACCTCACCCGCGTGCTGGCCGATGTGGAAGGCGATACGGTGTTTCCGCCGCTGGCGGTGGGCGACTGGGCGCTGGTTGCGACAGAGGACATTCCGGCCGGGCCTGCCGACAGCCATCCAACCCGATACGAGGTCTGGACCCGAAACCGGGCAGGCTGAGTGCCCAGGTCCGGTGGTTGCCGCTGTCGTTCGCAGAAATCGCGCAATTCGTGACGACTTTGCGACCGGTGTCGTTGAAAGCGGCCGGGCGGCTTCCTATAACGTGAACACGATCGGGTTTTTGACACCCTGCGGGCAAAGCAGGACAAAGGAGTATCGATGCCCTGGAGCAATCAAGGTGGAGGCGGCGGCCCGTGGGGCGGCGGCAACAATGGCGGCGGCGGCGGCCCATGGGGGCAGGGGCCCCAGGGACCGCGCGGTCCGCAGGGATCGCCCCCGGATCTCGAAGACATTATCCGAAAGGGACAGGATCGTCTCAAGCAGGCCATGCCTGGCGGCGGTGGCGGCCCGGCCCTCTTCGGCCTGATTGGCGCCGGCGTCGTCGTTTTGTGGCTGTTCCAATCCATATATACGGTTCAGCCGGATGAGCTGGGCGTCGAGTTGCGGTTCGGCGAGCCGAAGAACGAGATCTCCGAACCCGGATTGCATTTCCATTTCTGGCCGGTGGAAACCGTCGAGAAGGCGACCACAGCGGAAAAACTCGTCACGATCGGATCCGGGGCAGGCGGCCGCGCCAATTCGGGACTTATGCTCTCGGGCGACCAGAACATTGTCGATGTGACATTCTCCGTCGCCTACCAGATCGCGGATCCCAAGGCCTATCTGTTCAACGTGGCCGATCCGGACGAGATGCTTCGTTCGGTGTCCGAGAGCGCCATGCGCGAAGTGGTCGGACGCCGCGAGGCTCAGGATGTGTTCCGCGATGACCGTCAAGGCATTGCCGACGATGTGCGCCAGACGGTTCAGGTCGCGATGGAGCAATACGGCGCGGGCCTGACCGTCAATGCAATCTCGATCGAGGATGCCGCTCCGCCGCGCGAAGTGGCTGACGCGTTCGATGAAGTGCAGCGCGCCGAGCAGGACGAAGACCGCTTCCGCGAGGAAGCCAACCAGTACGCCAACCAGAAGCTGGGCCAGGCTCGCGGTGAAGCGGCGCAGATTCGCGAAGAGGCTGCGGCCTACGCCAATCGCGTCGTGCAGGAAGCGACGGGTGAGGCGCAACGCTTCATTTCTGTGTTCAATGAATATGAGAAGGCACCCGAGGTGACCCGCAAGCGCATGTTCCTTGAGACTATGGAAAACGTCCTTGGCGATTCCAACAAGGTCATCATCGAACAGGGTAGCGGCGGCTCCGGTGTCGTCCCCTATCTGCCGCTCAACGAATTGACGCCGCGGGGAGGAGCACAGCGATGAACAGGCTTCCCATCATTGCCGGCGCGCTGGCTGTCGTGGCCATTGTCGTCTATTCGTCGATCTTCGTCGTGAATGCGCGTCAGCAGGCTATCGTCTTGCGATTTGGCGAGATCGTGGACGTGAAAACCGATCCGGGCATCTATTTCAAGTTGCCATTCGGTTTCACTGGCGCGGATAATGTCCAGATCATTGAAGACCGTATTCTGCGCTTCAGCCTCGAAGACATCCGTGTCCAGGTTTCGGGCGGCAAGTTCTATGTCGTGGACGCGTTCATGGCCTATCGGATCGAAGATCCGCGCGTCTTCCGCCAAGCGGTCTCCGGTTCGATAACGCTCGCCGAGCAGCGACTGCGGACACGCATGGATGCGGCCTTGCGCCGGGTCTATGGTTTGCGCGGTTTCGAGGCGGCGCTCTCGGAAGAGCGCACCGAGATGATGCGTGAAGTGGCGCAGCAATTGACGCCGGACGCTGCTTCGCTGGGACTGAAGATAGAGGATGTTCGCATCCGCAGAACCGACCTTACCCAGGAGGTCTCCGAGCAGACCTATAATCGCATGAAGGCCGAGCGTCTTGCCGAGGCCGAGCGCCTGCGGGCCCGTGGCCGCGAAGCCGCACAGACGATCCGGGCGCGCGCCGACAGGCAGGTGGTCGAGATCGTTGCCGAAGCGCGCAAGGAATCCGAGATTCTGCGCGGTGAAGGCGAAGGCGAACGCAACCGGATCTTTGCCGAAGCATTTTCCCGGGATCCGGAGTTCTTCGAGTTCTATCGCTCGATGAGCGCCTATGAAAAGGCGCTCGAAAAGGACGGGACGACGATGATCCTGTCCCCGGAATCCGAATTCTTCCGGTATTTCGGTTACGGCGATGGTGCGCCGCCGGCGAACGGCAATCGCGCGTCAGGTGCGCCTGCCCAACCGGCAAGCACCCCGGCACCGGCATCGCAGTCGGCCCAGTGACCGGTGCATTGCGGTGAATGACTTCCTGACCGCCCTCGGACTCCTTCTGGTGTTCGAGGGCGTTCTTTATGGCGGGTTTCCCAAACTGGTCCGCCGGCTCGCGGAGCAACTGCAGTTCATGCCCGACAGCATGTTGCGGGCAGCAGGGCTGGTTGCCGTGGCTGCGGGCGTCCTGCTCGTGTGGATTGTCCGCGGATAACGCGATTGTCAGACGGCTGTGCGTTTCGCCTCTGTGAAAACAGGTGAGACCGCCCTAATCTTGTGCCAACCATCCGGCAATCTGACCGGATCGCCGCTGACCGGAGAACCAACCAAATGCTTGCCAATGTGTTCAATCGCCTCCGTTATCCCCTGATTGCGGCCATGGGCGCCGTGGCAATTTCCGCTTCTCCGGTTGCGACGCTGCTTTCCGAACCCGTGCTGGCGCAGCAACGAGGGCCCGCTTCGGTCGCGGACCTTGCCGACAAGTTGCTGGACGCGGTGGTCAATGTCGCGACAACCCAGAACACGGGCGGGAACGAGGAAAATGTTCCGGTTCCCGACATTCCAGAAGGATCGCCGTTCAAGGACTATTTCGATGAGTTCTTTCGCGACCGCGGCAGGCGCGGCGGTCCGCGCAAACAGAATTCTCTCGGGTCGGGCTTCGTCATTGATGCCAGGGAAGGCATCGTGGTGACCAACAATCACGTCATCGACGGGGCGGACGCGATCGAGGTCGTCTTCAACGATGGCGAGAAGATCGCCGCGGAATTGCTTGGAACCGATCCGAAAACCGACCTTGCCGTTCTCAAGATCGACCCGGACAAGCGAGCCCTCAAGCAGGTCTCGTTCGGCGATTCGACACGGATGCGGATTGGTGACTGGGTCATGGCCATCGGCAATCCGTTCGGCCTTGGTGGCACGGTTACGGTCGGGATCATCTCGGCGATAAACCGCGATATCAATTCGGGGCCGTATGACGATTTCATCCAGACGGATGCAGCCATCAACCGGGGAAATTCCGGCGGCCCGTTGTTTAACATGGATGGTGAGGTCATTGGCATCAATACGGCCATCATCTCTCCGTCCGGTGGATCCATCGGGATCGGCTTTTCAATTCCTTCCAAACTCGCCGTCACGGTCATCGATCAGTTGCGGGAATTCGGCGAGACCCGACGCGGCTGGCTCGGGGTCCGGATACAGCCGGTGACCGCCGATATCGCCGAGAGCCTGGGCATGGACGGTGCACGGGGGGCCCTTGTCGCCGGGGTGGTCAAGGGCGGGCCAGTGGATGACGGTTCCATTCAGGCCGGCGATGTCATTGTCGAGTTCGATGGGCGCAGTGTCGATAACATGCGCGACCTGCCGCGCATCGTGGCGGAAAGCCCGGTCGGCAAGGAGGTCAGCGTCAAGGTTGTCCGCAAGGGCGCGGAGATTGACCTGACTGTCACCCTTGGCCGGCTTGAAGATGGCGAGAAGCTTGCGGCATCACAGGCAGAAGACCCTGAGAGCTCCGCCGAAGACGCCCCGGTCGCGACAGCGGCGGCACTCGGGATGACCTTTGGTGAACTGGACGATGCCGCGCGTGAAAGTTACGGCATCAACGATGACGTGTCCGGGGTTCTGGTGACCGCTGTGGACGCGAATTCTCTGGCCGCCGAACGTGGTGTCATGGCAGGCGACGTGATCACGGAAATCGCCCAGGAGTCCGTGGACAATCCGCAGGACGTTCTTGACCGGATCGAGGAACTAAAGTCCCAGGGGCGCAAGAATGCGCTTCTCATGCTGTCATCCAAGACCGGAGAATTGCGGTTCGTCACGATCCGGATGGACTAGAAGACGCAAATGCAGCGCCGGCCATGCGTCCGTGCCACTGCAACCAACCTTCAGCGGTCATTCCTTCATTCTGAAGTCGGTCCGGCGATAGCCCTGGATGTAGAGAAGGGCAGTCAGGTCGCCATGGTCAACCCGCATGCCGGCCTTTGCGGCAACACTCGGTTTGGCATGCAGGGCGACGCCCGAACCGGCGCGCTCGATCATGGCAAGATCATTGGCGCCATCGCCGACCACAATGGCGTCTGCGGGCCTCAGACCGAGCCGGGCGGCCGTTTCTTCCAGCGTGTCGAGCTTGGCCTGCTTTCCGAGGATTGGCTCGGCTACCTTGCCAGACAACAACCCGTTTTCTTCCAGGAGGCTGTTCGCGCGGTTTTCATCGAATCCGATCATCTCGGCAATGCGCGCGGTGAAGGCGGTAAAGCCACCGGAAACGAGAACCGTATATGCTCCGTGAGCCCGCATGGTCTGCACGAGTTCCGTGCCTCCGGGCATCAACGTGATGCGGCTTTCGATAACCTGGTCGATGACGGCAACCGGCAGACCCTTCAGCAAGGCGACGCGCTCACGCAGGGCCGGCTCGAACTCGATTTCGCCATTCATGGCCCGCGCGGTTATCGCTGCCACATGCGCCTTGATCCCGGCCACATCGGCCAGTTCATCTATGCATTCCTGGCAGATCATCGTTGAATCCATGTCCGCCAGCAGCATCTTCTTTCGCCGGCTCTCCGCATGCTGGACAACGACATCCACGGGCATAGCTTGAAGAGCTTCACGGAGGTCCGCCTCAGCCTCTGCCGCGGAGTAGCCGTCATTCAGGGCGATGTCGCACGCGATGCCGTCGGCAAGCCAGTAAAGCGCGGTTGCGTTCACTGCAGAAAAAGCCTTATCCCCCAATGCAGGTGACAGGACAGGCTCGCGCGGATTGGCGATCAGGGTGGCAACAAGGCTCATGGATGAAATCCCGGAAAATCGGATAGCTGCGAAAGACGCCATCCTGATAGCCGGACCAACAGCCAGCGGCAAGACGGCTCTGGCGGTGGAGCTGGCGCGACGGCACGATGGTCTTGTCATCAACGCCGATTCCATGCAGGTCTACGACATTCTCCATGTCCTGACCGCGCGACCCTCCAAGGCTGAACTGGCGGCAGCGCCCCATGTCCTGTTCGGCCATGTCAGTCCGTTGCGTGCCTACTCCACAGGGGAATGGATGCGCGATGTCCTCCACGTCCTGGACACGGAACTGGACGGGCGGAAGCCCGTATTCGTCGGGGGAACGGGGCTCTACTTCAAGGCGTTGCTCGGTGGTCTTTCGGACATGCCGCACGTGCCAGACGAGGTTCGTGAGGCGTTCAGGTCGCAATTGATGGCGGCAGGGCCTGAGGCGATGCATGCCTTGCTGGCGCGTCGTGATCCGGAAACGGCCCGTTCGCTGCATCCGCAGGACGGACAGAGAATCCTGAGGGCGCTGGAAGTGATGGAGGCCAGCGGCCAGCCGATCGGTTTCTGGCAGGCCAGGAGGCGTGCGGCGATAATCGATCCCGCCTCGGCACGGCGGATCATCCTGCAACCTGAGAGAGAGGTGCTTCGCCATCGGATTGCCGGTCGCTTTCACGCAATGGTCGAACAGGGCGCTGTACAGGAGGTCGAGAGGCTTCTTTCCCTTTCGCCCGATCCTTCCTTGCCTGCAATGAAAGCCATCGGCGTGCCGGAAATCGCCTCGGTCCTGCGTGGAGAGCAGGAAATGGCCGATGCCGTGGCAGCGGCAATCACCGCAACCCGCCAATATGCAAAGCGGCAAATGACGTGGTTTCGCAACCAGATGGACGGGGACTGGGAGCGAATTCCGGCTTCTTAAGTTGTGGGGAAGCGGCACGTTAACCATTGCCGGAACTAGAAGGCCCGAAAGTGTCCTGCGGTTGTATTTTTCCATGCCACGCCAGTCTACCTTAACCCCTGATTAGCGATGCAAGGCTTACATCCATGGTCACATAACTCGTGGCAGGAGTGGCGCGCGGCATGCGTTTTCACAAGGCACAGCTGGCCTTCTTCATCCTTGTATCGCTGCTTGTCTGCGGCACCGGGATACTGGCTGCGTGGCTTTACCGGACGGACTTGCTGCAGCCCGGGCATCCCGCGACGACGGCACTTGTGGTTCACGGCGCCACCATCGTTTTCGGTCTCGGCTATTTCTATCCTGTCCTGCACCAGCTGGTTCGTGAGGAAATGCAACTGCGCGCCATGACGCAATCCCTGTCAAAGCGCTCTGAGAACCTGCAACACGCCGCACTGACGGACGGTCTGACAGGAATGCAGAACCGCAGGTATTTCGACGATGCGCTGGCGCAGTATCTCGAAGAGTTCAAGCGTATCAACCGCCCGGTTGGCTTGATGATCCTCGATCTGGATCATTTCAAGTCGGTCAACGACACACATGGTCACGATGCCGGTGACGAGGTGCTCAGGGCCGTTGCGGATTGCCTGCGGGAGTTCACGCGGTATCACGATGTCGTTGCACGCCTGGGTGGCGAGGAATTCGCGATCGTGGCTCCGAACATGGATGCCGACACGCTGACCAAGTTCGCCAATCGCATCCGCATGGCTGTCTCGCAGATCACCATCTCGAGCGGCAACATCCGTATCCGCGTTACAGTGAGTGTGGGTGTGGCCATCTGGGACGGGAGGGAAGGGTCGGACGATCTCTTCCGGCGCGCCGATGCCATGCTTTACAAGGCGAAGCGAGACGGGCGAAATCGGGTTTGCGCAGCCGCATAACGCGGCCGAAATCCGGATGGGGCAAGCCACCCTTCCTTTCCGTTGAAAGCATCGGCGACCCGTCATGGCCGAGCGGCAGCGTGAATCCCGAAACTCGAAAGGGTGGTCAGCGGCGGGACCGGAAATCCCGGATAAGGCTGTTACCCTTCCTGCCATCACCGTCCTGCAAGTCCGGCTCCGGCGCGGGCGCGTTCGTCCTCGGTTTCCGGGTGCCATCGCCGTCATTTGGCCGGAAGCCAAGGCGGGCATCGTTTCGCCATTTGGTGCTGTCCCTTTCGACTCCGGCAGGATCGAACCGCTCCTGAGGGAAACCCCTGCTGGACGCGATGCCGCCCGAGGGCGAAGGGCGCGCCGGAGGCGGCACCGTTTCCCTGAGACCCCGTCGGTCGTCACCTGCGTTCAAACGTGTGGTGACAGCGGCGAGGAGGGCCTCGCGATCGAAGGCACCGGCCGATTGTGCCGGCGCATCAAACAGTTCCGTGGAAAAATCATCGGCCTCACAATCGGCCATGTTGCGCATCCTGCGCAGGACATCCGGAAGGGAGATTTCGGTATGTCCGGCTTGCAGCCTGGCCTGGTGTTCGTAGATATGCGCCCCGGGGAGATCCTTCTTTGCGATCGTTTCGAACATCATGCGCATGGGTGACTGGAACGCTTCACCAAAGGCAATGCATTCCCGGTTGGCGACCGATGAAAGGAAGTTCGTCAGCGAACGTGCCGCGCCCGTGATCGCCAGCTTGATGATGGCCTGATCGTTTTCGTTGCCGAGACGCATGGCAAAGATCGTGTTGCACTGGGACAGGATGGTCGAATCCAGTTCGCCTGGCCGTTGGGTCACGACGCCCAGATAAACGCCGTATTTGCGGCCTTCCTTCGCAATGCGTGCGATTGCCTGGCGGGTGGGCCAGAAGCCGCTTTCGTTGTGCGCCGGTATGTAGCGATGGGCTTCCTCACATACGACAAGGGTTTGCAGGCCGCCATCCGAGTTCAGCGCCAGGTCGAAGGCCATACGGCAGAAGACCGAAACAACCGAATTCACCACCTCGGAAGGCAGGTTCGACATATCGAATACGCAGATCGGCTTGCCGTTTTGCGGCACACGGAAAACGTGGCTGAGAATGACCGGCATCGTGTCGCTGACAGTCTTTGCGCCGAACATGAACCGGAAGCGCGGATCGTTCAACAGCGATTCCAGCCGGTTCCGCAGCGCGCGAAGATGAGGCCGGTCAGCCTTGCCATCCAGTTGGCCCACCCGCTCGTCAAGAAGTTGCAGCAGGTCGACCATGCGGTAGGGAACGGGCGTGTCGGCCGTCAGCGCCGTAACCTCCCGGTCCTTTTTCAGCATTGACGGTGATGCGGCATTGCCTTCGCCGCGGCGAAACCGCTCCTTGGCGAGGGGAATGAGATCGCGCAAGGCGTCTATCTCGTTCGGGATCGCAGTGCGTCCGCGAAAGATGACTTCCGCGAACTCCTCAAGGCGGAACATCCAAAAGGGAAGATCAAGCCGGTTGGCATCGACCGTGATCGCCTTGTCCGCGAATGCGGTGGTGAATTCGTTATGCGGATCAAGAAGCAGAACGCGAATATCCGGCCGTTTCTCCACAACCTTGCGCAGCAGCAGGGTGACCGCCGTCGACTTGCCGACGCCTGTCGTGCCCACGACCGCGAAATGGCGCGCCAGCAGTTTGTCGATATCGATCAGCGCGGGAATGCTGCGCTCCTGCGTCAACTCACCGATCGCAACGGCGTTGGGCGCCACATTGTCATAGATCGCTTTCAGGTCGCTCGCGCGGATGCGATGTGCAATCGCACCCATGAAGGGATAGTTCGCGATGCCGGTCGAGAACTGAAGCTGTCCGTCACTATCCGCAGAAACCTGCCCCACAAGTTCGACATGGACATGAATGGTGTTCTTCGTCTCGCCGTGCCATGCCTTGCCGGGAACATCGACGTGGAAGATCAGGCCGACAAGGCGTGAATCCCCCACCCTGATCGAAATCATCTGCCCGACGGCCCAATAATCGTCAGAGCCTGCCGCCTGCTTGCCAGCTTCGGCGGCAATGATTGCCCTTTCTCCATCACAGCCGATGACATGCCCTTCCGTCCTGTTTCGAACGAGTGGCATTTTCGGTTCCTTGTCCTGGAAAGCTGGTGCGCCGCCGGCAACAACGTCATTCATTCCGTTTCCCCGATTTTTCCGCGAAAGCATATGGCCAAGAGGTTAAGGCCTTGTGCACCACCGGCAGCCATAATCCGTTGGTCGTTGATCGCAAAAGAGCGGTTGACGCCCATGCAGTCTCAAGCATAAATATCAGCCATGAAAACACGGACGAACATTCTCGTAGTACGTTTGCGCATGGGCAGGAGGGCGTAACCCTCCGGCGACAGCCACCCATGCGCATCACCAGGCCCTCCCAAGGGCCTTTTTTATTGGCCGGATTAGAGCTAAACGACCAGCCGCTGCTGGAGAAACGAAGAGACGGGACTGACCATGGCACAGGAAAATGAAACGGGCGCCGGACGTGAAATGACGGGCGCCGAAATGGTTTTGCAGGCAATGGCCGACAACGGCGTGGAGCACGTTTTCGGATATCCCGGCGGCGCCGTTCTCCCGATCTATGACGAGATCTTCCAGCAGGAGAAGATCCAGCACATCCTCGTTCGTCACGAGCAGGGGGCCGGTCACGCTGCCGAGGGCTATGCCCGCTCGACCGGCAAGCCGGGCGTTGCACTGGTCACCTCCGGCCCGGGGGCTACCAACATGGTCACTCCGCTGCAGGACGCGCTGATGGATTCCATCCCGCTCGTCTGCATCACGGGCCAGGTGCCGACGTCGCTCATCGGTTCCGACGGTTTCCAGGAATGCGATACGGTGGGTATCACGCGGCCTTGTACGAAGCACAATTGGCTGGTGAAGGACGTGAACGACTTGCCGCGCGTCCTGCATGAGGCCTTCAAGGTGGCCACCAGCGGCAGGCCCGGTCCCGTCGTCATCGATATTCCCAAGGATGTCCAGTTCGCCACAGGCCGCTACACGCCGCCGCAACAGATTTCCCGACCGAGCTACCAGCCACGGGTGCAGGGCGACCGCGAGCAGATCAAGAAGGCTGTCGAGCTCATGGCGTCGGCCAGGAAACCCGTCATCTATTCGGGTGGCGGTGTCATCAATGCCGGTACCGAGGCCTGTCACCTGCTGCGCGAACTGGTCGATCTGACTGGCTTTCCGATCACCTCGACGCTGATGGGCCTTGGCGCCTATCCGGCTTCCGGTGAACACTGGCTGGGCATGCTGGGGATGCACGGCACCTATGAGGCCAACATGGCCATGCATGATTGCGACGTGATGGTTTGCATCGGCGCGCGCTTCGATGACCGCATCACGGGCCGTCTTGATGCGTTTTCGCCCAACTCCAAGCGTATCCACATCGATATCGACGTTTCCCAGATCAACAAGAATGTTCACGTCGACATTCCCATCATCGGCGATGCGGGACGAATCCTTGAGGACATGGTCCGGCTGTGGAGGGCGACCGCGCGGGCCGACCGCGAAGCGCTGAAACCCTGGAACGAGCAGATTGCGAAGTGGAAGGCGCGCAACAGCCTGGCCTATACTACGAACGATACGGTCATCATGCCACAATATGCCATCCAGCGGCTCTATGAACTGACCAAGGATCGCGACACCTATATCACAACGGAGGTCGGCCAGCACCAGATGTGGGCGGCCCAGTTCTACGGCTTCGAGAAGCCGAACCGCTGGATGACGTCCGGCGGTCTCGGCACCATGGGCTATGGCCTGCCCGCAGCGCTCGGGGTCCAGATCGCTCATCCGGATGCGCTGGTCATCGATATCGGTGGCGATGCGTCCGTCCAGATGACGATGCAGGAGATCTCGACAGCGGTGCAGTACGGTGCGCCGATCAAGATCTTCATCATGAACAACCACTACATGGGCATGGTTCGCCAATGGCAGCAGTTGCTGCATGGAAACCGCCTGTCCCATTCCTATTCCGAGGCGCTGCCGGATTTCGTCAGGCTTGCAGAGGCTTACGGCGCTCACGGCATCCGTTGCTCCAGGCCGGGCGATCTCGATGACGCGATCCAGGAGATGATCGATGTGAAGAAGCCGGTCATCTTCGATTGCGAAGTCGCCAATCTGGCAAATTGCTTTCCGATGATTCCGTCCGGCAAGGCGCATAACGAAATGCTTCTGCCGGATGAAGCCACGGACGAGGCGGTTGCCAATGCCATCGGCGCGGAAGGCAAGGCGCTGGTGTAACTTGGCTATGCGCGGCTGGCTCCTATCCATGCTGCTGCTGGCGCTTGGCGCCTGCCAGACGGCAGGCGGCAACAGCACGTCAGCCACACTGGAATCGGCACGGGCGGAAGCCATGAACGCGGCTCCAGAGCGGCAAGGCGTCGCGTCGCTCCAGCCGACGCCGGGAGGCGTCGTCGCCGAGAGGGCGGGCAAGCCTGTCATACGGGACAGCAGCGATCCTGTCCTCACCGCTGTCGTGAGAATCGGGCGGCTGCAAAAGGCGCAGGGAACGCTTGCGGCCATGGATGCCGTTTTCCAGTGCTATGAGCGTGCACAGGAACCGCGTGCCACGATTGCCGATGCAAAGGTCTGCGCCGCGCAGGATTTCGCCGTGTCGAAGAGCGTTGAAGAGGGGCGGGCGCAACCGGCCGGACGGCAGGCCGATGCGCGAAGCGCCATCATTTCCCGCAGGGCAGCGCAACGGATCGGCGCGCTGATGCAGCTCAAAGGCATGAACCAGGCCGAGTTCGACCGGTTCGGCCTGTACCTGCATCAGGTCGTGAAGCCGGCACACATTCGAGCCATGTCATGACATCAAGGGCACTCCCCGGATGGATCGACTACGGTCTCCTGCTTCTGCTCGCTGCTTTCTGGGGCGGTTCGTTCGCACTCATCAAGCAGACGGTTGGCGACTACCCGCCCGCCTTCATGAGCATGGTGCGCCTGGCGATCGCAGGCGTGGTCATGCTTTGTATCGCGCTGTTCTTGCGGGAGCGGATTCAATGGTCTGCGCGGACAGCCTGGATGCTTCTTCTGATCGGGATTTTCGGCAATTCGCTGCCTTTCAGCCTGATTGCGTGGGGGCAGCAAGTGGTCGATGCGAGCCTCGCCTCCATCCTGATGGGCATCATGCCACTGGCCACGCTGCTGCTGGCGCATTTCTTTACCGGGGGCGATGAGCCGCTCTCGGCTGGCAAGGTCGTTGGCGCAATCATCGGATTGGCCGGGCTTGCCATACTCGTCGGGCCATCCGTCCTGTACCGGCTGGGCGATGACGGTGTGCGGCAATTGGCCATTGTCGGCGCGGCGATTTCCTACGGGATCAATGCGGTTCTGACCAAGTCCATGCTCCACCAGCCGCGCAGGGCTGCCGCGGCGGCGCTGCTTCTGGCGGGGGCGCTGACGCTTTTTCCGGTCTCGCTCCTATCGGAAGACTGGTCAGCGATAGAGCCGGGCAGCGCAAGCACGACGGTAGTTGTCCTGTTGGCCCTGTTTCCGACGGCCATGGCGTCCTTGCTTGTCTTCATCGTGCTTGAGCGCCAGGGCGCAGGCTTCTTCAGCAATGTCAACTTTCTGGTGCCGCTGTTCGGCATTGTCTGGGCTGTCGCCCTTCTGGGGGAAGCGCTCGATCCGCGGGCTTTGACCGCGCTCGGCGTCATTCTCACCGGTCTTGTCATCGCGCGCCAATCGGCGCAAAAACCATCACGTGTCGCCTGAAGGATAACGATCATGAACGCGCAATTGCAGCCAACCGGTTCCGCCTACTTCATCGAGAAGAGCATGGAAAAGCCGGAAACCCATACGCTTTCGGTGCTGGTGGATAACGAGCCGGGCGTGCTTGCACGGGTGATCGGCCTGTTTTCCGGGCGTGGCTACAATATCGACAGCCTGACCGTCTCTGAAACAGAACACGAGCGGCATCGTTCCCGCATCACGATCGTGACGACGGGGACGCCGCATGTCCTGGACCAGATCAAGGCGCAACTGGAACGGATCGTGCCGGTGCACCGGGTGGTCGATCTCACGGTTCGGGCGCGTGAACTGGGCAATGACAAGCCGGTGGAGCGGGAGCTTGCACTTATCAAGGTTGCCGGCGCCGGCGACAAGCGGGTGGAGGCGCTTCGCCTGGCAGACGCTTTCCGCGCATCCGTGATCGACGCGAATGTCGGGCATTTCATTTTTGAGATTACCGGCAAACCCTCCAAAATCGATCAGTTCATCGCCATCATGGCACCGCTTGGCCTGATTGAAGTGTGCCGAACCGGCATTGCGGCGCTCAATCGTGGCGATCAGGGAATGTAGGGACGGGCCGTTTGTCTGTGCCGTGCCGGGGTAGCTCGCGGAGAGGATGACTTGCTCCACGGGCGCCCGCATCTAGCAGACCGGCACGGCAAGCCGGTTCATTTCACGATGGTCAGACGCTCCGCGGCTCGGGTGATCGCGGTATAGAGCCAGCGGGCACGGGTATCGCGAAAGGCGTAGCTTTCATCAAACAGGACAACATTGTCCCATTGGGAACCCTGTGCCTTGTGGACGGTCAAGGCATAGCCATAGTCGAAATCGTCGAAACGCTTCCTTGTCTGCCAGGGGATTTCCGTCTCCGGCGTCTCAAAGGCAGACTTGAGCAGCTTGATCTTGGCAACGCCGCGATCGGGATCATCCTCCTCCGGTGAGACCAGCAGATTGATACCCGGCTTCACTGTTTCCCTGCTCGCCGTCATGACCTTCCACAAGGAACCGTTCAGCAGCCCCTTTGCCGGGTCGTTGCGCAGGCAAACCATCTTGTCGCCCGCCTGGGGCAGAGATCCGGAAAAGCCCTTGAGTTCCCGCAGCCGTGCATTGTACCGGCGGCGGGTGCGGTTTGTTCCAACCAGCACCTGGTCGGCATCAAGTACAAGGTCCTGCGTGACCTGCGCCTTGGAGATGACCTGCGCTGTGCCATAGTCGCCAAGCATCAGCTCGCGGCCTTCACGGACATCAAGTGCCATGGAAATGATAGGATTGTCCCGGGCTTGGCGGTGGATCTCCGTCAGCAGGAAATCCGGCTCGTGTTCGGTGAAGTACCCGCCGCCGGAGATCGGCGGTAACTGTCCGGGGTCGCCGAGCACGAGTATCGGTGTTCCAAAACTCATCAAATCCCTGCCAAGCGCCTCATCCACCATCGAGCATTCGTCAACGATGATCAGTTTGGCGCGTGAAACGGCGCTTTGACGATTCAGCGAGAAGGTCGGTGAGACCGAAGTCTTGCCCGTCGTTTCATCCTCGACCGCTTCCTCGCCACGGGGCCGGTAGATCAGCGAATGGATGGTGCGCGCATTCGTTGCGCCCTTGGACCGCAGGACCTGCGCTGCCTTGCCCGTGAACGCCGCAAACTGGACATCTCCGGCCACGTTTTCCGCGAAATGGCGCGCAAGGGTTGTTTTTCCGGTGCCGGCATAACCGAAAAGGCGGAAGAGTGGCGAGCGCCCTTCCTTCAACCAGTCGTCAACGCGTTTGAGCGCCTCATCCTGTTCCGGAGAAAAAATCATGCCCATTCACTGCCCGATTCGGCGCACAAAGGCGAGGTGGTTTCTCTCGATTGTCGCAGCTTTGAGATTGCCAACTAGGGTTGTATATGGTAGTAAATAGAAAAGGTTAATTCAGTATTCAAATCCAGTTTGCAGCTACCATGACTATTGCGCCTCTCAGTGGCCGCCCGCCACGTGTTCCCGAGCCGAAATTCGCCTCAATCACGCCGGAGCAGATTTCTGCCCTGGTCGAGGAATTCTATGCTTCAATTCGTACCGACCATAGGCTGGGGCCGCTTTTCGAGGCACGTGTTCAGGGGCGCTGGGATGCGCATCTGGAGCGGATGAAGGGCTTCTGGCGATCCATTTTGCTGAAGTCCGGCGAGTATGTCGGGCAGCCGGTCGCTGTCCACATGACGATCAATGAGTTGCGTGAGGACGATTTCAGGATATGGCTGAAACTGTTTGAAGAAACAGTCCGGCGCGTCTTTCATCCAGAAGCTGCGCCGCACGTGATTTCCGCAGCCCGGCGCATCGGCCGCAGCCTCTGGCTTTCCCGCTTCGGCGGACCATTCAAGCGGCCGCCGGTATGGCTGGACTAGCGGCCTTGCTGCTCCCGGACATGTTCCGTGGCGGTGGCGATCCGATTGCAGGACTGTAAATACCGGTCGCTTGGCGAAACGAATAGCCTATTGGTATCAGGTCGCTTCGTGGCGGCGGCTTTCAAGGCCGGGAGCGTCGCCCAATGCCGATACGGACTCCTGGAACAGGGCATCGTCCACGAACTCCATATTATCCTGCGTCAGGAGCCAGTCACCGGCCTGTTTGGCGAGCGGCGCAGCATTCTCCGCTTCCATGAATTCCTGTTCGATCCGGGCGAAGTTCTGGTCATCCGATCCGGCAGCCGGGTCCCCGGAAAGCTCCACGGCCAGGCCTCCATCGTGAACCAAGAGTTCGCTCAGCGCCTCGAAGGCTTCCAGGTGCCGGATGGCTCCACAGGCATTCAGTCCCTCTGAACAGGCCGCCCAGAGGTCCGGTTGGCCCCAGGCATTGTAGACGAAGGCACCGAGCCCGTTTTCCGCCACGTTCCGGACCAGGAAATCCATGCACCACAGCATGACTGCGGCTCTCGGCAATTCCTCCGGATAGTAGCCGGCATCGAACATGAGGTAGTCGGCAACCTTGACCGCCAGTTCCGCTGCCCGTTCTCCATCATTCTGATCTGCCAGTGAAGCGGGCAGCAGGATGGATTTGACAGGCGCGACCCTGGTATCCTGCTCCGGCCCGGATGGAAGAGCGCTGTCGTCGCTTTCTTCTTCGTCGTGCAAGGGCAAGGCCACCGCGTTTGCTTCGGTTTCGGCGGTCTGCATGGCTGTGGCTTCATGGGAAACCAGAAGACCTTGCGAATCCGGAGCCAATGGCGGTAGGTCGATCGTGTCGCGGGACCATGACGGCGCGCCGTTGCCGGCGTGAAGAGAACCGGCAGCTTCCATTTCCGAATCAGTACCGGACGGGGTGTTCTCATCCGCAGGTGCGGGCAAGACGTCCGACAATGCAGCCGGTATCGGGGGGCTTGCGTCGTCGGTGGAACCGTCCGCGATGTTGCCGGTTGGCGCCGGGTCACCATTGTCTCTGGACGCCGGTACTTCTTCTTCGCCGCTCTCATGGCGAAGGGCTTCGAGCCGTTCCCTCAGGCGATCGCGCAAGCTTTCCAGCGTGTCGCCGTTGCCGTCCATGTCGAAATCGGCCCCGTCGGGCGCAGTTGGAGGCATTGCGTCCGTTTCGTCCCGCGGGCCGACATCCGCAATGCCGGTATCCGCAATGCCGGTATCCGCAATGCCGACATCGCCGGGTACAGTGACTTCGTCGGCCTGGGGTCCGGATCGCGTGTCAACCTGATCCCCGGAGACGTTGCGTATTTCTTCTTGCCAGGCGGTTTCATCGTTCAGCGGTGCCAGCGGAGGCTGTTCGGCAATACCGTCAAGCGCCGTATCCTGCGGCGCGAGGTCAGGCGGATTCAGTTCCTTGCGCGTGGGGCGGGCCAGGATCGAACTTATCCGCCTGCGAAGCATTGCCTTGTCTTCCGTCGCGTAGGACGGAACATCTGTCTTCGACTTCGCTCTACCCAAAAGATCCGTCAACCTGGACATGCCCAGACCCTCTTTCCCGCAAGTTCCGTAAGCTTGACCCTTGAGGGTGAAACTCAAGCCAACGGATTAATACCAGAACCGAGGTTCGCCGTTATTGGTCAACAAATATTGAACGACGGCAAATCTGGCGGTGCGGCAAGTCGATCAGGGCTGGACCTGGGATCGAATTGTTCGCCCTCTCAGGACATTCACGGCAAAAAGCAGCGCGCCGCAACCCGCCACGATCGAGGCGAATTGAAACACGCCGTCGCCCTGATCCAGGTCCTGCAATGTGCGGCCTGTGACCAGCAGGGCAACACCCGCTTCCCAGATCCAGAGCTGGGGCTTTGCCATGCGAGACGCCTTCATGCCGGGAAAGAGGCGATAGGTCAGGCCCATCACCGACGAGCCGCAAAAACCGGCCATGAAGGCATAGGCATGGGGAAGGCTCATCGGGGAGGTTGTCATGCCGGAAATGATCGCGAGCACGACAGACGCAACCAGCCACGCAGCGCCGGGAAGGAGGAGGTGTTCATCGACCTTGCTTGAGGGAACATTCGCTTGAAACATCGGGACACTCGTTTGAAACCGGTTGCGTCGGACGACGCTGCTACAATAGTTTCGCGAACCGCAAGGACCAACCCTCTTGTATGTCGCAGCCGGAAGATAAATCCATGCCCGCCAATCTCTCTGTCAACCTCAATGCCATTGCCATGCTCAGAAACCGCCGCGACCTGCCATGGCCAAGCGTTACCGGGCTGGGACGAGTTGCGCTTGAAGCCGGTGCCCATGGTCTGACCGTGCATCCGCGTCCCGATCAGCGTCACATCCGGTTTTCCGATGTGCCTGCCATTCGCGCACTGATCGACGATGAATTTCCATCCGCGGAGTTCAATATCGAAGGCTATCCGACCGCGGATTTCCTGCAACTTGTCGAGCAGGCCGAGCCTGAACAAGTCACCCTGGTGCCCGATGATCCGGCTCAGCCGACCTCCGATCATGGCTGGGATTTCATAGGCGAGCGCGACATGCTCCGCTCCGTTGTCGCGCGGCTGAAAAGGAAGGGCATGCGGGTCTCGCTGTTCTGCGACCCGGACGCGTCTGAGGATCTTGTAGCGGCGGCACGGGAAACCGGCGCCGACCGGCTGGAGTTCTACACCGGTCCCTATGGCGCCTGCCATGACGATCCGGCGGCGGCAACGGCAGAACTGGCGCGGTTGGAGGCTACTGGCCTGTTGGCGCAGGCGGCAGGGCTGGACGTGAATGCAGGTCATGACCTGACGGTCGCCAACCTCCCGCCACTCGTGCGGGCATTGCCAATGCTGAGCGAGGCTTCCATCGGGCATGGATTGACCGCTGACGCGCTTGAATTCGGCATGGCGCAAACTGTCCGGCGGTTTCTGAACGCTCTTGAACCGGGCTGATCCTTCGCTGGATGCAACCCGGCTCGCGCATGGCGGGAACAAGCTGTTCGCACGAACTTCTGATTTTTACCGTTCTTCTCCGGCCCGTCCAACTGTGGCCGGAGAGGGTTCCCATGCGCTCCAATTTCAGACGGTGTATTGACCTTGGCAGGTCTGAAGCGGCGGCGACAACGGTCGAATACGGTATTCTTGCCGCACTCGTCAGTCTTGGCATGTTTGTTTCGACTGCCATGCTCGGGCATGATCTGCGGGCTCCATTCGAACGGCTAGACCGCGCTGTCGACAAGAAGGAGCCGGCCGGACCGGAGGCCTACGTGCGGAAGCTGCCTTAGAACTGCCGGTTGCAGACATGTTGCCGCTGGCCTGTCGGCCTTGCGACGCCGGCAAGGTTCCGCGTGACGCTGCGTTCGGCTTTGCCATTGCCATGGCCATCCGATGCCGCTAAAACCGCGCGGATTTTTTCGACCATCAGGCCGGGCGGGGGAGGGCTCTTGTCACGGCCGTTTCAGACAAAAGGACGGGACTCATGCGCGTTTACTACGATCGCGACGCCGATCTCAATCTCATCAAGGGCAAGAAGGTTCTCATCATCGGTTATGGCTCGCAGGGCCGTGCCCATGCACTGAACCTCAAGGATTCGGGCGCCGAGAACGTACGCGTCGCGCTGCGTGCAGGTTCGGCCACCGCGAAAAAGGCCGAAGCCGATGGCTTTACGGTCATGAGCGTTGCCGAGGGCGCAGCCTGGGCCGATCTCATGATGATGGCCACTCCCGACGAATTGCAGGCTGGCATCTACAAGAATGAAATCGCCGGCAACATCCGCGATGGCGCAGCGATTGCCTTTGCTCACGGCCTGAACGTGCATTTCGGCCTTATCGAGCCGAAGTCCAGCGTCGACGTCCTGATGATTGCGCCGAAGGGCCCCGGCCACACCGTTCGCGGTGAATACACCAAGGGCGGCGGCGTGCCTTGCCTTGTTGCCGTCCACCAGGACGCATCCGGCAATGCGCTCGACCTTGGCCTTTCCTACGCCTGCGGGGTCGGCGGCGGTCGTTCGGGCATTATCGAGACCAATTTCCGCGAAGAGTGTGAAACCGACCTTTTCGGCGAACAGGTCGTCCTGTGCGGCGGTCTTGTCGAACTGATCCGCGCCGGTTTCGAGGTGCTGGTCGAGGCCGGTTACGCGCCGGAAATGGCCTATTTCGAATGCCTGCACGAAGTGAAGCTTATCGTGGACCTGATCTACGAGGGCGGCATCGCCAACATGAACTACTCGATTTCCAACACGGCAGAGTGGGGCGAATACGTCACCGGTCCGCGGATCATCACCGACGAGACGAAGGACGAGATGCGCCGTGTCCTCAAGGATATCCAGACCGGCAAGTTTACCTCGGAATGGATGCAGGAGTGGCATTCCGGTGCAGCCCGTTTCAAGGGTATCCGCCGTGTCAATGACAGCCACCAGATCGAGGAAGTTGGCGAGAAGCTGCGCGGCATGATGCCGTGGATTTCCGCCAACAAGCTGGTGGACAAGGAAAAGAACTGATTTCGCCGAAGTATTAGTGACTGGCGAAAAATTGCAGGAAGGGTCGTGGCGGAAACGTCACGGCCCTTTGCCGTTTCAGGCGGAGTGTGTTTTGTTTTGCAAATAGGTCAGCACTATTGACATAAATTGCCATTGGGCGCATATCCCACGCCACTTTGTTGCGCAGGAGCCCGCCATGGCCACAGAGACGCGATTTGCCTCCCGGGAAAGCCGGATGAAGGCTTCTGAAATACGTGAACTGCTGAAACTGCTCGACCGGCCGGACATCATTTCGTTTGCCGGCGGGATTCCCGACGTCAACCTGTTTCCGGCAGCCGCGTTCCGTGACGCCTATGGCGCTGCACTTGTACAGGGGAGCCGCGCGGAAGCGCTGCAATATTCTCCTTCGGAGGGGCATGTCGGCCTTCGCCAATGGATAGCCGGGCAGATGGCGTCCCTTGGCGTAGCCTGCACGATCGACAATATCGTCATCACCTCCGGTTCCCAGCAGGCCCTGGATTTTCTTGGCAAGCTGTTTCTCTCGCCTGGCGATACGGCGCTCGTCTCATGGCCAACCTATCTGGGTGCCCTTCAGGCCTTCAATGCCTATGAGCCGTTCTTCGACAGGCTGGAGCCGATGGGGAATCGGGCCGGAAGTGACTATGGCGATCTGGCCGAGGCGCGGGGCGGGGCGGTCAAGTTTGCCTATATGTCTGTTGATTTCGCCAATCCCACCGGCCAGACCATGACATTGGCGGAGCGCCATCGTGTCCTCGATCTGGCTGAAGAACTCGATATCGCGATCATCGAGGACGGGGCATATCAGGCCCTGCGCTACGACGGCGAATCCGTTCCACCGGTGCTGGCCCTCGAAATCGAACGAAATGGCAATATCGATCTTTGCCGAACGATCTATTGCGGTTCGTTCTCCAAGACGCTGGCTCCGGGGTTGCGGATCGGATGGGTCTGTGCTGCCCGCGATGTCATTTCGCGGCTTGTCATCCTCAAGCAGGCTGGTGACCTCCATACATCCACGATCAACCAGGCAGCCATGAACCATGTCGCGCGTTCGATCTTTCCCGAACACGTTGACAGGCTGCGGACTGTCTATGCTGCAAGAAGGGATCATCTGCTTGCGGCGCTGAAGAGGGAGATGCCCGATGGCGTCACCTGGACCCATCCCGAGGGCGGCATGTTCATCTGGGTGACGCTTCCGGAGGGGCTCGACGGTGCGCGCCTTCTGGAGGAAGCCATTCAGAAAGCGAATGTTGCCTTCGTTCCCGGTCAGGCTTTCTTCGCCGATGGTTCGGGCGCGAACACACTGCGTCTGTCGTTTTCCTGTGCAACGGAAACGATGATTGACGAGGGGATGAAGCGCCTGGGTGCGCTCGTCAAGGGGTCGCTCCCGGTTTGAACTGGCGTGTGCCGATCTTGCCGTTTCCGTGCGACAGGATGACGTGGGTGTCCCATCCGGGGACAGCGTCTGGTTCGTCCCAACCCATCTTGGCCGTACCGAGGGCGTTTGAGCGCCTCTCAGGGCGGCTGGAACGGCTTGGCCCGGAAAATGCTCTCTGTTTCCGGTGGCCGTTTTGGCGCAGGACAGGAAAGGCGATCATGATGGAGCATCATTCGGTACTGGCGGAAAAGACGGGTGGGGACTTGGGACGGCGCGCCGAACATCGTCAACGTGCCTTCAAGGGAGCCGTCCTTCGTTTCAACAGTGGCTATTCGTCGCTGGATGCGGTGGTGCGGAACGTTTCCGGACAAGGCGCGCTGCTGGCAATGGGCGATACCGCAGGTATTCCGACACGGTTCGAAGTGCGGATCAGCGGCCTTGCGCCGAAGCAGGCCACGATCCGCTGGCGCACGCCCGTTCGTGCAGGAATACGCTTCGAGGAGTGACGCCTGGCCGCCGCCACAGGTCCATCCGTCGGCACCGGGATGTCCCGTCGGCCCCATCTTTCAGGGCCCGCCTTGCGGCCAGGGATGCACGACCCTTGCCGCCGGATCTTTTCGTGAACAGCATGGAATACAACTTGCGGCCACATGATCCGCGGTCCAAACTCGCCGCATGTCAGTTCGCGTTGCCACCTTCAACATAGAAAACCTGATGAACCGGTTCGATTTTTCCGGCTACCGGAACAATCTCAACCAGGACCGGACGCTTGCCCTCTACAAGATCGATGATGAGGAGCAGTACAAGCGGCTGGAGGCCGCGCGCACGATCGCCCATACAGACGACACGCGGCAGCTTTCCGCGCTGGCCATTGCCGATACCCATGCCGATATCGTGGTCCTGCAGGAGGTGGATAATCTCGATGCCCTGCATGCCTTCGAATACGGATACCTGTTCAAGATGGTCGGGTCCGGTTATCGCCACAAGTATCTGGCGCCCGGCAATGACGGGCGCGGCATCGATGTGGCGGTCATGATGCGCGACAAGACCCGGGATGGCCAGCCAATCGAGTTCCAGGCGATGCAAAGCCACGCGCATGTCACCTTTGGCGATCTCGGCCTGCACAATCCGGCCTTGGCCGAAATGGGCATCGAGGCCCATGAACGGATTTTCAGGCGGGATTGCCTGGAGATCGACCTGACGATAGGCGGGCGCCCCTTCACCGTCTTCGCGGTCCATTTCAAGTCGATGGGGGGCAGCCGGGACGGTGTTCCGGGACGCGACTATACGATGCCGGTGCGTCTCGCAGAGGCAAGGGCCGTACGCCGGATCATTTCCGACAAGTTCGACGGGCGCACGGCCGGAAAGCGCTGGCTTGTCGCCGGGGATTTCAACGATTATCGCGAACGTATCCTGATTTCCGGCGACCGGCGGTCAGGCTATGCCTTCAAGCCGGTCATCGAAGCCGCCAGCAGCCTCGACGCGCTGCTTGACGACGGCTTTTCGGTGGACCCATGCCGGCGGTTGCCTGAATTGGAGCGATGGACGCTCTACCACACCCGCGGTCCGGAGGAGCGGCATCTGTGCCAACTGGACTATCTGCTCCTTTCGCCTCGTCTTGCTGAGCGCAATGCCAGGCGGGTTCCCGAAATCATACGGTCCGGCCAGCCCTGGCGGACGATCTTTCCGCCGGAACAGGAAACCGACCGCTATCCGCGGACGGGCTGGGACAGGCCGAAGGCGTCGGACCATTGCCCGGTTGTCATGAAACTGGATATAGCCTGACCGTGACCATTACCATTCCGCGTGGCAAGATGCTGAAGGTTCGCGATGTACGGCTCGAACGTGTGTC